>JAKVCC010000004.1 GCA_022448265.1 Pirellulales bacterium | reverse complement strand
TGCGAAACCCACTGGGCGACATAACTTAGGGCGACCCCCGCGACCAACACCCAAAGAACCATTCGCCACAGAAAGGGCGGCTGGCGTGTTTTGCTTCCCAGGTAGCTACGCCAGGTCATCGGTGCCTTCCAAACGCAAAGTTCAACTTGGTCATTGTGTGCCAGTTTAACGTAGGCTCAGCACGGAAAAAGTGGGTGAAATTCATGGTTTTCGCAATTTCAACCGATGTGCTATATTGCCCTCGTTGGCATACATACGTTCAGATACCTACCCCGCGAACCACACGCAGTCCAAAATCCGAAATCCCCCATGTCACGCGAACCGATTCTCTCTGCCGACGATGTCGCTGAGCAGCCGGCGGTGCCGAGTGCTGACGCACTATCGCCCGAAGAAGAGACGGTGCTTCGGCCTCAGCGGCTGGAAGACATGGTCGGTCAGCGGGAGGTATACCAACGGCTAATGATTGCGGTGGAGGCGGCTCTGATTCGACGGGAGCCCCTGGGGCATATCTTGCTCGACGGCCCACCCGGATTGGGAAAAACGACCTTTGCGATGTGTATCCCCAAGGCGCTCGGCGTGCCGTTACAGATTGCCAGCGGGGCCGCGCTTAGCGCGCCGAAGGATCTGTTGCCTTATTTATCCAATGCCGAAGAAGGATCGATCCTGTTCATTGACGAAATCCATCGCCTTCCCAAGGCCGTCGAAGAGTTCATGTATCCGGCGATGGAAGATTTTCGTATCGACATTACATTGGGTGAAGGCGTAAGTGCGCGGACAGTCAACATGTCGCTCCGCCCTTTTACAATCATCGGCGCAACAACGCGAACTGGCATGCTCTCGGCGCCGCTTCGCGATCGCTTTCAGGTACGCGAGCATCTGCAGTTCTACAACCTGTCAGAACTGACCGAGATCGTTACACGAAATGCCCGCAAGCTGCACGTGCAGACCGACGATGCGGCGGCTCAGAAAATTGCCGATTGCAGCCGTGGCACGCCCCGCGTCGCCAACAACCGGCTGCGCTGGGTTCGCGACTACGCCACAACCAAAGCCGACGGGAAGATCACACTCGACCTAGCAACCGCAGCGCTGGAAATGTTAAGCGTCGACACCCTGGGACTGGATGGACAGGATCGTAAGTATCTGGAAACCATTCTCCGAGTTTTTCGTGGGGGACCGGTCGGTGTAGAGGCGATCGCGCACACGATGAACACCGCCACCGATACCTTAACTGACGAGGTCGAACCCTTCCTGCTGCGCTCCGAGTTAATCGTCCGTACGCCGCGCGGCCGCAAGCTTGCGGCCGCGGCTTACCGGCACTTGGGAGTCCGTCCACCAGATGATGTGGGTCGGTCAAATGCGGGCGACAAGGCTGTCAATGACGGCGGGGATGGCGACGAGAGACTGCCCTTGTTTTGAACCGCCGGACGATTTACAGGCGACTCGAATCAACTACCTCACCGTCGGCAATAGTCGCTAGTCGCTGGAGCGTGCGGTTGTCGATTCCGTCACGAAGGGCCGCAACATGGCCATCCAGAAATGCGAATTGGACGATCTGGCTGTGCTCGCTGCCAAATAGCCAGTTCCGCTTATCGTAGCGGTCGGTCGTCAGCCCGTCTTTGACGCCCGCTAGAATCGTCAGTGGATTGTCCGCAGCAAAGAAAGCAGTGTCACCTTTGTCATGATCCTCCAGGCCGGCCTCGGCGTCGACTTCTGCCGGAATGTGCCGCTCGCCGATCGCGAGAGTTTGCGACAAGCCATCGGTAACTTGCCGCGCCTTGATCTTGGAGCGAGTGAAAATCGGCCCCACGACAACGCCAAAATCGGGCGTGTCGGTCCAATCAGAAGCCCTGGTGCCAAAGCGGTAGTTGACACCCGCATTGGCCGCGTAGTCGCCACCGGCCGCAACATCCTGTTTCGTGGAGGGAGAATCGTTGTTATCGAAATCACGGTCGGCGCTCGGCTGGCGACGAGTCGGACAGAAAAAGACATCGACCGGAGTTCTCATCGCCAACGCGTTCTGGTCATCGAACACCGGTAGTTCCTTGACGAAGGAATCATAGACGTTTTGCATCTCCATGAACGGCAACATGTGGAAAGCCCAAGAGACCCCCTGTTGCCAATGCGTTTCTCGACCCATTGTATAACGGCCCTGGGTGTCATGGACCATTTGTTCTGCTAAGACAATCTGCTTCAGATTGTTGACACATTGGTTGCGCCTTGCTGCCTCGCGAGCGGCTTGAACGGCTGGCAGCAGTAGGGCAACCAGGGCACCGACGATGGCAATCACCACGAGCAATTCAACCAGGGTGAAGCCGATTCGACGTGGAGTATATATGGCAAATCTCATGGCAAGTGCCGCCTTATGGATCCATTGCGACCCAACCTCTACGAGGGCTTGCAAGTGTCGATCTTGCAACTGGACCCCAAGGACATCGGGCCGCAGGTCCAGCGTTGCCCCGGGGTCTCGGTGAGCCTCGGCGTCGAATCGCGCTCCCGAATAAACGGGTCGAAAATGCTGGCGCGAAATGATACAGTTATACAAGGCAGGTTGTAAAGCTTGATGCGCCTGATTGACGACTCCCCACCCTAGTCGTTAGGCTACAAGATTCGGTCCCACCCGCTGGGCCGCAGCACTATCTCTAGACGCCGTTTTTATGCTGTATCTTGAGTCTGTGCCCTGAAACTTTATCCTGAAACTGTGCGAGCTGTGCCATGGCCGTCCCCAAACGCAAACATTCTAATTCTCGCTCTGGAAAGCGGCGGTCTCACAATCGGCTCACTGCCAGGCAACTGCAATCCTGCCCCAAGTGCGGCACCGCGACTCCGACGCACGTGGCTTGTCCCAACTGCGGGCATTACATGGGCCGCACGGTTGTCGAGACTGAGGAATAAGTAGAAGGACTTCGTCCCTCCTGCCATGCCCAAGACCGCGTTTCTATTTCCGGGCCAAGGTGCCCAAACTGTTGGCATGGGGGCCGATCTGGCCGCTTCGTTGCCCCAAGCTCAGGCTCTGTACGATCGCGCCGCGGATATCCTTGGCTACGACCTACTTGGGGTCTGTAAAGACGGCCCTGCCGAAAAACTGAACTCGACCGTCTACAGCCAGCCCGCCCTGTTTGTCTCCAGCCTAGCCGCGTTAGAACTGTTGAAACAAGACCACGGAGAAGTCGTGGCGAATTGCGATATTACTGCGGGTCTGAGCTTGGGCGAATACACGGCGCTGGTATTCGCTGAGGCAATTGAGTTCGAAGCCGGATTGCGCCTGGTTCAAACACGTGGACAAGCAATGCAGGATGCGGCCGACGCCGTGCCGAGTGGAATGCTGAGCGTACTTGGCCTAGAGCGTGACCAGGTAGAGGCTCTATGCGAAGAGGCGCGCGGCGATGACGTGTTGCAACTGGCCAATCTACTTTGTCCGGGCAACATCGTTGTTTCGGGTAGCCAAGCGGCCTGCGAACGCATGGCAGATCTTGCGCAAGCCGCCGGCGCCATGAAAGTGATTCCGTTGGCCGTCGCTGGAGCATTTCACACTCCTATCATGCAAGACGCCGTCCAGCGATTGACCGCCGCGCTCGCCCAAGTCAAAATTCAGCAGCCGCGTATCCCGATTGTCTCGAATGTCGATGCGCGGCCTCACAGGAGTGCCGATGAAATCCGCGCACTGTTGGTCAGCCAAGTCGTCCAACCCGTTCTTTGGGAGGAATCCATGCGATGGCTAATCGACGACTTTGGCATAAAGGGCTTTTACGAAATCGGCCCCGGCCGGGTGCTGCGTGGGCTCTTGAAGCGGATTGCCCGCAAAATGCCTTGCGAAACTGTAACGGCATAAGGCCACGACCACGATCCCCCAGGTGAAATCTATGTCAAACTCCAACGACCGGCGCCTTCAGGTCGATCTCACAGACCAAGTCGCCATTGTCACGGGCGCGTCGCGCGGTATCGGCAAAGCAATTGCTCTTGAATTGGGCCGCGCCGGTGCAAAGGTTGCGTGCATTGCGCGCAACGAAGACAAGCTCAAAGAGACTGCGGACGAGATCATTTCATGCGGGGGCACGGCCGCACTGTTTGCGTGCGACGTGACCAACTCAGAAACGGTCGGGCAGGTCATGGACGCGATTGTGGACCAATGGGAGCAGATCGATGTTCTCGTCAACAACGCGGGCATCACGCGCGACACACTCATACCACGAATGAGCGACGAGGAGTGGGACGACGTGATCGCAACCAATCTCCGCTCAGTATTTCTCTTCACTCGAGCGGGCATTCAAACCATGATGCGGAAGCGCTATGGGCGGATTATTAATATCTCCAGCGTGTCGGGCATCATGGGCAATCCGGGCCAGGGAAATTACTCAGCTTCCAAGGCTGGCATCATCGGCCTCACTCGCACCGTCGCTCGCGAGATTGCAGGACGCAAGGTCACGGTCAATGCAATCTGCCCCGGGTTCATTGCCACTGAAATGACTGACGCCCTTGGCCCAGCCGTGCAGGACGAGGTGAAAAAACGCGTGCCGGCCAAGCGGCTCGGCACAGCCCAGGAAGTGGCCGACGCCGTGCTGTACCTGGCCAGCGAATCAGCGGCCTACGTGACCGGCCAGGTACTGACGATCGACGGCGGCCTAACCGCATAGGCACCTAGGCGACCTAGACAGTCTTGCCGGGAAACGCTATACCTTGCGACATCGTTCCACTTCGAACGACGAACTCCGGTACTTAAAAGTCCTGCGATAGCATTTCCACGACAGCATTTCGACAACAAAATTCCCGCGATAACGTCCCCGCGGTAACGACCTACTCCGGGGGGCGAAAAGCCAACGTGTCGCCGAAATGATCGGCCGTTTTAACACGACAATTTTCCTGAAATGAAGGAGGACCATTGACGTGGCCTCAGTGCTTGAACGCGTAACCAATATCGTTTCAGAACAGCTTGGTGTAGAGAAAGATAAGATTTCACCAGAAACATCCTTCGTAAATGACCTCGGTGCCGACTCGCTCGACACCGTCGAACTGGTCATGGAACTCGAAGAAGAATTCGACGTTAATATCCCCGATGACGCGGCTGAAAAAATCCAAACTGTCGGCCAGGCAGTCGAATTCATCGACCAAAACGCTAACAATAGCTGATCAACAATTTGATGAAACGACGCATTGTCGTAACAGGGATCGGCGCAGTCACGTCGCTCAGCCTCAAGGTTGCGGACCTGTGGCAAAAAATCCTCGCGGGTGAGAGCGGTGTTCGTGACCTTTGCGCGTTTGATACCAGCGCACACAAAGTCAAGTTTGCGGGCGAAATCTCGCCCTGGTCGGGCGAGGGCTACTTTGACACGCGGGAAGCAAAGCGCATCGATCGCTTTACGCAATTTGCGCTCGTCGCCGGGATCGATGCTGTCGTAGATGCCGGGATCGATTTCTCCAAATACGATCCGTTCCGATCCGGGGTCGTTATCGGCTCGGGCATTGGCGGCCTTAACGAAATGGAAAGCCAGGAACGGCGGCTGATCCAGAAAGGGCCCGACAAAGTCTCGGCCTTCACCATCCCCAAACTGATGCTCAACGCCGCTAGCGGGCATCTTTCCATTCGTTACGGACTACGCGGCCCCAATTACGCAGTGGCGACGGCGTGTGCCAGCGCAACCAATGCGATGGGAGATGCCCTGAAGGCAATTAAATACGACGATGCCGACGTGATGGTGACCGGCGGCGCGGAGGCTGCCGTCACATCGATCGGCATCAGCGGCTTTGCCAATATGAAAGCACTCTCAACACGCAACAATGACCCGCCTGCCGCGAGCCGCCCGTTTGATGCCGACCGGGATGGATTTGTACTCTCCGAAGGCGCTGGCATACTCATTTTCGAAGAATTAGAATTCGCGAGGACGCGGGGGGCAAGAATCTATGGGGAAGTACTCGGCTATGGGGCCAGTGCCGACGCAGGCCACATTACGCAGCCCGACGCTGAAGGAACCGGCGCCGCCCGGGCCATGAGCGGAGCACTTATCGATGCGGGATTGAATCCCACGGACATCGACTACATCAACGCCCATGGTACCAGCACGCCGTTGGGCGACTTGGCCGAGACAACGGCAATCAAGCGAGTCTTTGGCGACCACGCCTACCGGCTCAATGTTTCCAGCACGAAGAGCCAACTAGGTCATTTGCTGGGCGCTAGCGGCGGGGTGGAGATGATTTTCGGTCTGCTAGCAATGCGAGATCAAGTCGTCCCACCCACGATTAATCTCGACACGCCGGATCCCGACTGTGATCTGAACTACACGCCCCACCAGCCGCAGGAGCGCAAAGTCGGCGTAGTGATGAGCAACAGCTTCGGCTTTGGCGGGCACAACGCAGCGATTGTCGTGGGGCAGGTTGAGTAAAGCAGGCGATCGCCAAGCGTCAGCTAGCGTTCATCCCTGAACCAGCCCCTGGCACTCAGCTAAGGGCACCATCCAGCCTGCCCACGTCGCCCTTGTGCGCCGTGCTCACCACTTCTATACTTCTCGCCGCTCAAAAAGCCTCTTACCCGGGAGTATCCGATGCCGCTTTGCATCGCGACGATTCTATTTGTTTTTTGCCACTTATGCGTTTCGGCCCAGGCGCAGCACATCGATCGGGGCCCGGCAGGTTGGCGCCCACCTGGCAGGGCCGCAGCCTCCGGCGCCGACAATCGGGCGGCCTCCCAGCCAGGTGTTACCACCGCATCGGCCGAGAGCCCCATCACCCAGAACCCGCCCGGGTCGCGTGCCCAAGTCACCAAAGGATCCAGTACGCTGCCCAACGATCATGGGCAGGTCTGGCGGGAATACGACATTAGCCCCTACACAATGCGAGTGCAAAACACCACCAAACCGGAACAAGCCATCGTCGACTGGATCCTCCGCGAAACGGGCTATGAAACTTGGCACTCCACGCCCCTAGGCATGCTCAGTGCCGACAGTCACCGCCTACGCGTGTACCACACGCCGCAAATGCAGTCGGTGGTCGCTGGCATTACCGACCGGTTCGTGAACACTTTTGCAGAAAACCAGGGCTTTGGCCTCCGGATAATCACGGTTCGCAACCCAAACTGGCGTACCCGTGCGCTGCCACTGATGAAATCCCTCCCGGTGCAATCTCCTGGGGTGCAAGGTTGGATGCTGGCTAAGGAAGATGCGGCACGACTCATGTCGGAACTCCGTCGACGAACAGACTATCGCGAACACAACCCGCCCCACCAAATGATCAAGAATGGTGAGGCACTGGTCGTTTCTTCCATGCGCCATCGCCCTTATACCAAGGGAATCATTCGTACCCAGCAAACTTGGCCCGGCTACCAACCGGAATTAGGCCAACTGGAAGAAGGTTTTAGCTTGGAATTCAGCCCGCTGTTGTCGTTGGATACCAAGGCCGTTGACGCCGTGATCAAATTACGGCTTGCGCAAGTCGAGAAAATGCTCTCCATCAAACTGGAAGTCCCCTCGAACATTGCCCCCAATCAGCGAGCCGAGTGCCAGGTACCTCAAATGACAATGGTTCAACTGCACGAACGCTTTCGTTGGCCAACCGATAAAGTGCTCCTGCTGAGCACGGGCGTCGTGGCGACCCCGGGTCCGCACAAGCCGACACTGGTAGGCGACGCCCTGTCCCTGCCTAGATCAGCGCCCCGCGCCGATGCCCTTCTGTTCGTTGAACACAAAGGACCTGTCGCGCCGTCTCCGGCTGGCGCTGGGAATATCCCGGCCACCGCGGCCAGCCGTACTAATCAGACGTTTCACGGAAGGTATTGAGGCTTTGGGCCCTACGCCTTAGGCTTAACGGCTGGCATCCCTTTCGGACTTAGAAACTGCCCCAAACTATTCGGCAAATGCCTCCAGCGGCCTGATGGTCGAGGTCAGCGTCCGTTTTGGAATCGTTTCCAGAAGCTCATTTCTCTCGGAAATATCGCATTTTATACCCCCACGCGCTGTCTCCCAACGCTGTCTCCCAACACCGTCTCCTAACATGGCCACTGTAGCTACCCAGCACCGGCGAGTGGCAATCACGGGCCTTGGAGTCATTTGTCCCCTCGGCAACTCGGTCGATGCGCTCTGGGATGCACTCTCCGCCGGCCGTAGCGGGATCGGCCGGCTCTCTCAACTGCCTCCGCTGGAAGATCGCCTTGTCTTCGGTGGCGAGGCCCGAGAATTTTCCGGTCATATCGATGATTTTGGACCGCTCAGCAAAGATCGCAGAAAGGCGATTCGCAAAGCGCTGAAAGTCATGTGTCGTGAAACGATGATGGCCGTCGCCGCGGCCCAACATGCCATTGCCGATGCGGGCTACTGCGACGCTCCCATGGATCCGGAAACGTCGGGCGTCGTCTTTGGCAGTGACTATATGCTGAGCTCTCCTGAAGATTTCATCGATGGGATGACCAAGTGCGGCGCGCGCTCTGGAAAGTTCGATTATCCCAGATGGGGAGACGACGGGTTGGGAGAAATGAATCCGCTCTGGATGCTCAAATACCTCCCCAATATGCCAGGCAGCCATATTGCCATTTTTAACGATCTGCGCGGTCCCAACAACTCGCTCACGCTACGCGAGATTTCGGGGCTGATGGCCATCCGCGAGGCAGCGCGAACGATCGAGCGGGGACACGCCGATCGTATGATTGCCGGGGCAACGGGGACGCGCATTCATTCCTTCAAGTCCATTCACGCACTGCAACAAGAACAATTGGCCAACCCTAACTGCCCACCTGCCGAGGCCGCCCGCCCCTTCGACTCCCAGCGGTCGGGAATGGTGGTCGGCGAAGGGGCAGGTGCCGTCGTGCTAGAAGATTTGGAGATTGCGCTACGGAACGGAGCCACCATTTACGGTGAGGTTGTCGGTACTGGCAGCAGCACCGTGGCAGACGCCAATCTCAATGGTCAGCCAGCCGCCGCGCTGGCCAACGCCGCCCGGACAGCGCTCGCCGAATCCAGAGTTCCCTTGTCCGAGCTAGGCCATGTAAATGCCCATGGACTCGGCACAACTGCCAGCGATCAAATTGAGGCCCGAAGTCTCAACGAAGTGCTTGGCCAACATATCAAGTCCATACCGGTTGTGGCACCGAAAAGCTACTTCGGCAACCTGGGGGCGGGCAGCGGAGTCGTCGAACTAGTGACAAGTGTCAAAGCGATGGAACAAAGGCGACTGTTCCGGACCCTGAACTATGAAGCTCCGGATCCCGGCGCCCCACCGTTGGCGATCGCCGCGGATGCCAATACGCCTGCCGGCGACAGCTTTCTCAAAGTCAACATAACGCCGCAAGCGCAGGCTGTAGCGCTGGTGGTCGCCAGACCAGGCCGTTGAGGGCGCCGTTCTCCCCGACAAACCCTTCCAGTGGCTTGACACTCCAATTTCAGGCCATTATGGTGGCTAGATTACGAAGTGGTTTAAGTTGGCTTCATAAAAGGAGTTTTGGCTTTCCATGCGCCTTTCGCCTCGCTCGCGGCGGAGGGATACGAAGCTGGTATGCTCTGGCCCCATCGCTAGGGTCCGTGGTGGTCGAAGCCCGGGTACTTCGTGGGTGGATGTCCGCGGGACTGCCGGTGAAGTTCGCAAGGTGGCCAAGTTTGCAAGGCAACCGAGTGCGCAAGGCGCAGTCAACGATTCAAAGATGTGACAACTTGAACAACTCGGTTGCCCCCCCGGCGGGCGAATACGCCGTGGAGAAAACAGAACATGAACGCCAACGAACTACTGCGAATCGTCGATGCCATCCATCGAGACAAAAATATTGAACAGGAGATTGTCTTCGAAGGAATTGAGGCGGCCCTGGTGTCTGCTGCAAAAAAACACTACGGCGAAGAAGCTGACATCATTGTTCAAATCGATCGCACCACGGGAGCAATAGACGCTACCTGCGATGGCGAGGTTCTCGATTCAGAGGAAACCGTCGGCCGCATCGGCGCCCAGACGGCAAAGCAGGTGATGATCCAGAAGATTCGCGAAGCGGAGCGCGATGCGCTTTACGACGAATACTCTGACCTCGTCGGTGAAATGGTAAGTGGTATTGTCCAGCGCTACGAGGGTGGAGCGGCCACGGTAGCTCTCACAAACGTTGAGGCGATCTTGCCTCGTAGCGAGCAGATTCCCGGCGAATCCCATCACGTCAACGAGCGGGTACGCGGCACGGTATTTGAGGTTCGCAAGTCGGGTAGTCGGGTAAAGGTGATCTTAAGTCGGACCCGCCCCCAACTGATTCAGCGTTTGTTTGAGCAAGAGATCCCAGAAATAATTGATGGGGTCATCGAAGTGCGCTCGATGTCGCGGGAGCCGGGCTACCGCTCTAAGGTGGCCGTTAGCAGCTCCGACCAACGCGTAGACTGCGTGGGCGCATGCGTGGGCGTGCGTGGCAATCGCATCAAAAACATTGTTGACGAACTGGGCGGCGAACGTATCGACATCGTTCGCTGGGACGACAATCTGGAAGTGCTCATTCCGAATGCTTTGCAGCCGGCCGAGGTGGAGCAGGTCATCCTGTGCAAAATGCTGGGCCGGGCCATTGTGCTGGTGCGAGAAGATCAATTGTCGTTGGCAATTGGCCGGCGCGGACAGAACGTTCGGCTTGCCAGCAAGCTCTCCGGCTGGGACATCGAAATCATGACGCAGGAGGAACTGGCTGAATCGATCGATCGGGCTGTCAACGGCTTTAGCTCGTTAGAGGGTGTCGCTGTCGAACTTGCCGAACGATTAGTTGAGGAGGGATTCCTGAGCTACGACGACCTCTCGGTTATCGAGCCAGATGCCCTCATGAAAATGGGTGGTCTCGTCGCGGAGGAAGTCGATCGAGTCGTTGAACAAGCGGAAGTCAAAGCCGAAGAAGCGGAAAAAGCAGCCGCCGAAGCACGTATCGCCAAACGGTCCGCCGATCGCCTGGCTGCCGAGCGCGAAAGGGAACTCGCCGCAGCCGAGCAGCAAGCCGCCGAGGAAACGTCAATCGCAGGGGATGAGTCCCCGGTAGATACAACCCAATCACCGGAAAATTCACAAGATGATGGGGCGGCTGAAGTCGCACCTGAATCCACAGATGAAGTGCTCAGCGCTACCACCACCGAAGAAGGGCTGCCAGCTCAGACCACCAATACGGGAGCTGACGCAACGGCGGAAGACGCACCAGCCACCAACGAGACGACGGTCGTTCCAGACACGGAAGAACAAGCAGCGCAGCCGGCAACCGAAAACAAGACCGAGTCGTAGGAAAATATTGATTGAAATACTGACTATCAGTCGGTGTCAAAATCCCAGCGAATTGTGACCAATATCCAGATTTTTATACTGGTTGTAATGTGATTCGTTTCATCGCGAGTCGGTTGAGTGCGACTGCCACCTTCGGCAGTCAGACAGTAACCGCTTGCACGGAGAACTCGATTTGGCAGTTCGTATATACTCCTTGGCAAAGGAACTGAAGGTAGACAGCAAAGAGCTGGTCGATATCTGCACAAAAGTAGGTATTCGAGGTAAGGGGTCTGCGCTGGCAAGCCTGGACGATGAGCAAGTCGCAAAATTGCGCGATCATTTTGCGAATCCTGCGCCAACGCCAATTGCTTCCCCGGAATCTCCAGCCGCTGCCCCCGAACGTCCGAGTGAAACCGGACGGACTGGCAAGATGCCTGTCATTAGCGGAGCGCGTCCTGCGTCGCCGCTGGCCGCCATCCGCAAATCGCGTCTGGAATCTCAGGGCCATGAGCCGGATGACGCAGTGCCAGATTCACCAGCGAAATCGGAGCCTCCCAGAGAAGGGGCCGGCACTGCCCCTCCCGCGGAAGCCGCTGAGGGGCCTCGGTCTCCGGGTCCGCTGGCCGGCGTGATGCGGCGGGAGGAGTATGTGGGTCCGGGCGGCAATGCTACGGGCAAGCTTCCCACATTGGATGATTCACGGGCCTCTGGCAAGAGCACAAAACCGTCTGCAACCGGAAACGTACCGCGGTCGCGTCCCGCATTCAAACTGGCGCCGATTCCAGCCGCCGATCAGCCAGTCGCCAACCCTAAGTCAATTGCCAACGAACCGCCGACGCAAAAGCCAGATATGAAGCTGTCCGCCGACGCTCTGCGTGCGGGCAAAGGCGGCTCCAAGCCACTTGCAGCACACCTGCGAAAACAGGAAGAATCGCTCGAGAAGTCCAAGCGCATCCCGGAAATAGCGCCCCAGGAAAACGAGGCCCGGCTGCGCGGTAAGCGGGGCAGGCCTAAGCCCGTGGAGAACGAAGATGCTCCGGTTTTAGGCGGGCGAGAACAACGGCAGCTCAGTCGGCAGCGCCTACCCCAGCAAAAGTCGGGCGCTGGTTACTCGCGACGGCGCACTTTTCGCCGATCCCGAAAGTCGGGAATCAACACTGCGGCACCACGAAAAGACAAGGTTGCGCTGCAGCTTCCATGTTCGGTCCGCGAGCTATCAGAAGCGGCTGGCATTCCAGCCAACGATATCCTGCGAATTTTGATGCAAGAGGGTGTGATGACAACAATCACGGCCCTGATGGATCCCGAGGTGACTCAGTTTGTAGCTGCCGAGTTGGGAGTTGACATCGAACTCAAAGATGCGGTCAGCAAAGAAGACGAATTGCTTTCTGGCATCCTGGACCAAGACGAAAATGTCGCCGACCTAATGCCCCGCGCACCGGTCGTCACTTTCCTGGGACACGTCGATCATGGCAAGACATCGCTGCTCGACCACATTATTGGCATTGATGTTGTGAGCGGTGAGAGCGGTGGCATCACCCAGCACATCCGGGCCTACACTACGGACAAAGGCGGGCAACGGATCTCGTTTGTCGACACCCCCGGCCACGAGGCCTTTACGGAAATGCGTGCCCGCGGCGCCAATGTCACCGACATCGCCGTTTTAGTGGTGGCAGCCGACGACGGCGTCATGCCTCAAACCGAAGAGGCCATCAGTCATGCCCGGGCCGCAGAGGTGCCCATTGTCGTCGCGCTCAACAAGATCGACATTCCGGGAATCGACATCAATCGGGTCATGCAAGACCTTTCGGTGAATGAACTCTTGCCCAGTGAATGGGGCGGAGACGTCGAAGTGGTCAAGACCAGTGCCACCACCGGTGAAGGGATGGACGACCTACTCGACACAATACTGACTGTCGCAGAGCTTCACGAATACAAAGCGAATCCTGCTCGCGCTGCCCTCGGCACTTGCCTGGAGGCACAGCAGGAATCGGGTCGGGGTGTGGTGGCAAAAGTCATTGTCCAAAAAGGCACCTTGCGGGTGGGTGATGTTGTCGTTTGTGGCCAGGCCTTTGGCAAAGTCAAGGCCATGTACGACACCCTACGCCCCAATTCTCGGGTCGAAGAGGCTGGCCCCAGCATCCCGGTCAACATCACGGGATTCGACACAGCGCCTGGTGCCGGGGAACACTTCTACGTGCTCGACGATATTGCCGACGCGCGAGAAATTGCTGAATGTCGCGCCGATTCTGAAAGATCTTCCACTTTGGGCGTCGGGGTGCAGCACGTGACACTCGAAAACCTGTTCGATCGCCTCGAAGGGGATGGCGAGGTTCAGACTTTAAACCTTATCCTGCGCGCTGATGTCCGCGGCTCTATTGAAGCCCTGCAAAAAGAACTCGAAAAGCTGGTTCATCCCGAGGTCAAAATCAAGCTTCTGCAAGCTTCCGTCGGCGGCGTTACCGAAGCCGACGTAACGCTGGCGGATGCTTCCGACGCAATCATTATCGGATTCAATGTGGTTGCCGACGAAAATTCCCGTGTTCTTGCGGATAAAAAAGGAGTACAGATTAAACGCTATCAGGTGATCTACAAGGTCACCGAAGAGCTTAAGGCGGCCTTGGAGGGCCTGCTCAAGCCGGAAGAGCGCGAAGTCGATCTGGGACGCGCCTTAGTACAGCAAACTTTCAAGATTAGTCGCATCGGCGTGATCGCCGGTTGCCGCGTCCTGGCAGGATCGGTCGAACGCAATGGCAAAGCGCGCGTCATTCGAGACAGCACGATCATTGGCGACTATCCGATCGACACGCTGCGCCGGGAAAAGGACGACAGCAAAGCGGTCCGCGAAGGAATGGAGTGTGGTATAAAGCTGGCAGGTTTTAACGATGTCAAGGAAGGGGATGTTTTGGAAGTCTATCGAATCGACGCTGTGGACCGAAGCTTTGACGATTCTAATACTAAAGGCGCCTGATGTTTAAAGGGACTAGTATTTGAAGGGTCGGGCGTTTGTAGGGTCCTTTATGTTTCACCGGCAATTCGGCAAGTGCGATGACTTCACGACGTGTCTTAAAGGCAGCTGAGGCGATCCGCGAAGTCGTCAGTATGGCGATTCTGGTCGACATTAGAGATCCTCGCGTCGAGGGCGTGACGGTGACCTATGTCGAAGTCTCCCCCGATATGCGAAATGCGAAAGTGCATGTTTCGATCATGGGCGACGACACCGCACAGCGGCTCTGCCTGCAAGGCCTGCGCAGCTCCACAGGATTCTTGCAGCAGAAAATCTCTAGACGCATCGACACCCGTTATACACCCCGCATTCGCTTTGAGCTCGACATGGGAGTCAAGAAAGCGATCGCCCTAGCCAAGGTCCTCGACGAAGTACTGCCTGCTCGTGATTCTCCGTCATCCGATGGCGATAGCTCCCACCCCGAAGGTGACTGATTTTCCTGCTGCGACATCGACGATTGGCTGGATGTCCTGGACAACCCTGCTGCGATCATGACTTGAACCCATTTCAGAAGTTCCGATCTGTTTCTGGGCTCTCTTTTCTCAGGGGTTCCGCCCACCAAGTGTGAACCAAGATCAAATTTTATCCAACGTTTCGCTCTCCACAGAGATTCCCACCAATGGCAACCAATAACCGCGCCACACTAATCGCCAAAGTCCTGAAAGTACTCAAACGTCACTACCAAGAGGCGGAACCTAGCGCAGATCGCACGTTGCTGGAGCACCTATTGTACGCGTGCTGCCTGGAAAACTCGCTACACGTCGCTGCTAATGAGGTCTTTGCACGTCTGAGTCAAGACTATTTTGATTGGAATGAAGTACGGGTCTCGTCGGTACGCGAATTGACGACAGCGATGAAAGCTCTCAACGACCCCAAGGAATCGGCCGTTCGCCTGAAACGCGTCTTACAGAGCCTATTTGAGACGCACTATTCGTTTGACCTAGAGTTCATGAAGAAGCAGAATATCGGCCAAACGGTGAAGCAACTAGAGAAGTACAATGGAACCACCCCGTTTACAGTATCTTTCGTTACCCAGAACGCGCTCAGCGGCCACGCGATTCCGATCAATCGTGGACTCCTGGAAGCCATGCGGATCGTGAGCGTTATATCTGACGCTGAAGCCGCCAAGGGCACCATACCGGGATTAGAACGGGCCGTACCCAAAACCAAGGGCGTAGCCGTCGCCACAATTTTGCATCAGCTGGGCGTGGAGCTGCACC
The DNA here is from genome assembly GCA_022448265.1 of Pirellulales bacterium. GTDB lineage: Bacteria > Planctomycetota > Planctomycetia > Pirellulales > Lacipirellulaceae > Bythopirellula. Next base: position 227,474 of record JAKVCC010000004.1, on the reverse strand, counting down.
GCAGCCCCTATGGCCCCAATATTCGCAAGCTACTGCTCGAGATCAATCCCAGCTGTAAGACTCGCTTGCCGAAGCGATCCAGCAAGAAAGTCGAAGTGTCGCCCCAGCCTAAACCGGTCGTTCCAGCAAAGAAGGCTGAGGTAAAGACCCCGCCCACGGAAAAATCGACTAGCAAGCGGGCTTCCACAAATGGAAAGACCTCCAAGCAGGCGAAACCTAAATCGGCCGTCAAACCAGAAAAAAAGACCAAGGTGACAAAAAAGAAGATGCCTCGCGCAGTGAAGAAGGCAACCGTGAAGAAGGCAACCGTGAAGAAGGCAACCGTGAAGAAGGCAACCGTGAAGAAGGCAACCGTGAAGAAGGCAGCCGTGAAGAAGGCAGCCGTGAAGAAGGCAGCTGGGAAGAAGAAGGTTGCCAAAAAGAAAGCAAAAAGTACCGCGAAAGGAAAAAAGAAATCCTCGACAAAGAAACTGCGGAAGCGAAAGCCAAAGTGATTTTTGATTTGCAATTTTCGAGATGCGAGGGGAAGCTGCAGCTGCCGCCACGGTCGCTGCGCCCAGTGCAACACGCTTAGCTCTGCGGCACCAAAATACAACTGCAATACTAATCTATTGCGACGCGCTACCAAGCTCCTCTTTACGCAACGATTTTACCAACAGACTCCTGCGGACGGCACAAAGACAATACACGATGGCTGGACATTCACATTGGGCTGGAATTAAGCACAAGAAGGCCCTGATCGATAATAAACGTGGCAAAGTCTGGAGCAAGCTCTCCCGCGCAATTATCGTCGCAGCCAAGATGGGCGGGGGCGACACCGACACTAATTTGCGCCTGCGCTACGCCATCAATGATGCCAAAGCCGTTAGTATGCCCAAAGATAATATCGAAAGGGCGATCAAGAAAGGTACCGGCGAGTTAGACGGAGGCAATCTAGATGAGGTGCTGTACGAGGGCTACGGACCGGGAGGAGTCGCTATTCTTTGCGAAATCCTTACCGACAATCGCAATAGAACCTCACCCGAAGTCAAGAAAATCTTTGAACTCGCCGGAGGCAAATTGGGAGCGACGGGCTGCGTGGCGTGGATGTTCAAGCGAAAAGGCGTCGTGGTCATCAAGTCGGAGCACATCGATGAAGAAAGCTTGCTGGAACTGGCCATGGAAGCTGGCGCGGAAGACGTAAAAACGGTCGATACAAAATTTGAGGTAATCTGCGACCCGGACAACTTTGCTGCAGTCCAAGATGCACTTGCGCAAGCTGAGATTGAGACCGAAATATGCGAACTCAACCGGATCCCCAATGACACAGTGGATCTGGATCTCGAATCTGCCAAAAAAGTACTCAAGCTTTTAAATCAACTCGACGACCACGACGATGTCCAGAACGTGGCGGCGAACTTCAACATCTCCAAAGCCGCGATGACCGAACTGGACCTCTAGCACGGGCAGTCGCTTCTTTTCGCAAAAGTGCTCCATCCGAAACCGATAGACGCTATCTGTAATTGACAAACCAATTGCCGCAATACTGGCAAACCTATGGTTGCAATGGCAGTACCGTCTAGCGCCCTATTGACCCCAGCGCAGCCAATGCGCTACCGCCACAATCGATTTTCCGGCAAGAAGAGAGCGGTTTGCATCCATGGCACGTGAGCATTGGAAACGCAGGCATTAATAGAATGGAACCGAGCGAATGATCCCCGGCATTGCAGACGTATAGAAATTCTCATCGGAGCTGACGTACTGCGTTGCGGTCGCACAATCGACTGTTGTCAGCTACGTGGAACTCAACGTAGCCCTTGTGCTCGACCGCTCCGGGCCGATGGACTATGGTTATTCTGAAGACCCGTACAACTTGGCGGTTGCCGGACTTCCTTCCTTATTCGCTCCGGCAGAATGCACGTTCTGCGATCTGGCACTACCTGCTTCGTGATGGTGCGAGCAAAAAGGCACAGTGCGACAGGGAGAGTGGGGCCGGCGGGCTATCATTGGGAACCTGGTTCGCAACAACTAGTCCATTCCAGAGTGCTTCACTTTGAGCCAGTACTCTTGGAAGTCGAAGTCAGGGCTGTTATCGATGTCGTGGCACTTCATGCACATCTTCACCACGACTGCCTCTTCATACACCTGTCCGTCCTTGTTGCCTTCATTATCCACAATTGTCAAACGCATTCGGGCCCGTAGTCGTTCCAACTCTGCATCATCCGCCTCACTATCCCCCGCTTCGGCCGCCACGTGCGCTTGGCCAGGTCCATGGCAGTTTTCACAACCGTTGTCGGTAAGGTGCGGCGTTTTTTCTAAACTTACAAAACCTGAAGCATACGGAAAAAATTCCTGCGGCTCCCAGCCGGTCGCGTGGCAGCTCAAACACTCGGGGTCAAACTGCCGAGACGGATTCAAATCGACCAGAGAATGGGTAGCGTGGGAATGAGGCGTATCCTCAAATATTTCACTGGCCCGAGTATGGCAGTCCGCGCACGCGGAAGAACCGGCGAAACTATCTTCTGGGTGTTTCACACCTGTGATACCCAGGCCGTCGAGACCCGTGTCACGAAGTTCGTGCTGGTAGGCGATGAGCATCTTTTGCATGACACGGGAGTCTGCGAAGCGGTGGTCTAAGGGCACGCGCTGAATACGGTACGGTTGCTGCGGATCGTCAAAGATGCCCAACACTGTGACATACATGCCCTTGTGTCCTGCTTCGATCAACTGAGCCCCAGTCCCCTCAATAGGGTAGAGTCGATTGGGCGGCTCTTCCGCACCGCCAGTCGACGCCACCAGATGAAACTCTGGAAACTCTCTGGCCAGTTGACGAGCTTCCGCGGGGTCAGCATGTACGAGCAGTACTAACAGGTCGCATTTTTCATTTTTCAACTGAGGCATCAATTCTCGCAGAGACTTGTCCGGCGCGACCCAGGTTATCCCGGCGACATTGCGCAAGGCATCCTCGTGGCGTTTGCCCAAAACAGATGTCACCCCGATACGTTTGCCACCGGCACTGGCGACCCGGTATTTTGAAAAGCCGCTGTCGAAGCCAAGGCCAACGTTAGCCGACACCAAAGGACTCGTCTTGGCATCAAGGTTAGCCAGCAGGTAGATCACCGAATCCATACTCAGTTGCAGCTCCCGCGCGCCAAATCCAACCGCACTGTAGCCGACTTCTAGTAGCGCTTTAACTGCGTAGCGATATTTCATTTCTGCCTGCGGCCCGACACGGCGAATTAGCCCTCCCATGTCGAGAGCCAGTAGCGGCCAGCCATCACTCCTAAGTTGCTTAAGCAGGGTGTGCCGACGTTTCAAGCCTCCTTTTTGATTGTCTAAGCCTGCGCAGCCACATGGCTCCAGGTAGCCATCCATTTGTCCCGTGAAAACCAGAGCCAATTGAGGCGTTGGCCAATCAACAAAGATTTCGCCATTGCGTCTGACGGCGTCGGCAATGTCGGCCTCACTCAGTTCCGTGCCCTGAACCAAGTATTCCGAGTCGCTCCCGCCATCGGACTTCGGGACGCTCGTGTCGGACTTCAAGATACTGGTGGCCAGGCCGACCGCCAGCACAGTGATACCAAAAACTACCAGGTGTACACGCCCAATAAAGGCCGCTGGAATTCGCATGGTCGCTCACTCAGAAACAATTGTCGTGCTGAAGGGCCTTGCCTGACTAACTCCATTTGAACTGTGGCAGCCCAAGTCGAATGAAACGGTTAAGAACTTTACATCGCAAGCAGACTTCAGCCTGTTGGTTTTTGAATTCACATATTTTTCTAAATTTCGCCGAAGCAACATTTCAGGTGATATATGGCAATTGTATGATTGGCTGCGGCGATGTAACCAACACAGCGGATCTTGCGGATGGCCTCATCGCGTTCAAGCGGTGGGCTACTCGAATTGCCGTGCTGCATGATCTTCGCATTCCGACGCGGAAGAATAATCGCTTGGGCCTCTGCCTCCGCCAAGGCGTCATACACTTTCCATTGGTCGTACGCCCCATCGCCAGAAAACGAATCAGTCGGCGATTCGATCTATTCGCACAGATTATCCACCTATCTCTAATCAGCGTCGTGGCACCTGTTGTCCGTCAATATTTCCGCTCCGGTCTCCTGCATTTCAGAGTTCACCGCCAAGTGCAGCTTCTGCCACGTAGGCCGCTTATAATTCGACAAGGCCGTGCTGAAGTGCAATCTCGGTCGCAATCGTAGCGTTTCCACCACTTGCGGACCAGGACAGTCTGGTGCCTATGGAGGAGGCGAGATCCGGACCTGGGAGCTGAACGCAATAGGACTAAGAGATTCTAGGCTTAAGGGAGCTTTCCCAATCGCAATATTCCTCGGTCCGGGCGTCCTCCAGTCCACAGCAGCTTAATGGGTTACTGAAAAATGAACGCGCATGCGAATCGCCTTGGCCTCGGGATGGGTACTGTGGAAGACAATCAAGGCGTCAGAACTGGCCGGCTCTCCCATGCGCACCAGTGGTCGCATATGGGCCGGCACTTCCACTTCTACCGGTAGGTGCATAAGTTGCTCTCCCATCTTTAGGGGTTCGCCAAGCCTAACCTTCAACTCGGACGGATCGACGCTGGCAACGGAGAACTCTGTGGTTTGCGCATGCTCACCACGAACAGCTAGGTTTACGCGAACAACCTTGCCTTCCGCGCCCAATATAGGACCCATGCGCAACAAACCACGATCTGCATTCCAGCCGGGTCCGTAAATCGAAACATCTCCGGCAACCCGGCCCATGATAGGCACCGTGAGTCGTTGGGCATTTGGCAGATTAGTCGTCATCGTCAGCCAGCCCCGGAATGGCCCCAGGGCGGAGCCCGAACGATACCGTGCTAAGACCTTTAACCCACTGCTGGCCTCTGCGGTCGGGAGGGCCGTCTTCCCGACGGGCATAATCTCGATTTCGAGCTGCTCGTTGAGCTCAACGGGACTCACCTCATAATCGAGTACTCGCACATCCTGGCTGATAAACGACATCAAGTAGAGTGCGGCTGTGCGCTGGCCGCCCGATTTTACAGTGCCAAAGAGTAATTCGGAGGGTCTCATGGAGGTTGACTCGACGACCTGGCCATTCACTTCCAGATCGATTGACGAACGCAGCGGGTCGTTTGTAGTAAAACGGGCACCGTGCCGGAATGGGCCTGCCTCGGTTTGCGCGGCCCATTCAAGTGTCACGCCCGTTTGTTCCCCCGGTAGGACTGAAATCATATCGCCAGGCTTCACCGGGCGCCCCTCCAACTCCACACCTGTGCATTTGCAAGTATTAGACTCGAACCGGATGGCCAGCGGTGCGGTGCCTTCGTTGGTCACTGGAAACGCATGCCGCATGGATGTACCCCGCTCGATGCGATCAAAATCAAAAACTGTCTCAAGCACTTCCGCCCGAGGCAAGTCCACGTCGAGGGGAGGGGCCTGCGGAGAATCAGGCGGTTCGTTAGAAACCGGTTCCGGGAGCGCTCCGGCCGGACGGACATCGACATAGGCCAAGGCGCCTCCCAAGCCAAGCCCAACGAGCACCGAACCGATTACGACTGACAGCAATGATTTCATCTTGGCAATTCTAGCGAGCGGGAGTATTTGACGTCAAATCGCGCAGGTCGCCAGACGCAAAGTGCCCGGCTTGAGTTAGCTTGATTATTCCAACAGGAACGACCAATTTTAAACGCCCCAAACAGATCCTTTTCCACATGACTCATTGGTCATTTATTCTGTACTCCCAGGTAGCAATAACCGCCCTAATCTTGGGATGTGGCCTCTCTGCGCTGAGCCTGCAGCGTCTGGCGACACTTCGTGAAAAAAGCCTGGTAGTCAGCGCGCTGATAGTCTGGGTACGTCCAAGCACATTCCTGCCAGTGGCCGCCCCGATAATTGAGCGTCACCTCTGCGTAGATGCCTTCCGCCAGATAAATACGGTGCGCGTGGTCCTTGGTTGTGGCCAGTACGAGTTTGGCCAAAGTGAGATAACCCGGATCCAGGTTGAGCGGCCGCGGCTCGGCAACGCGCATTTGGGCAGCACCCCGAAGCTCCCATTCATTCGTCGTGTGCTTTATCTGCGGGAGTTCTCCAGGATCGATTAAGGTCTGAAATGTCAGGAACTGCTTCTGGAGACCCACGCCCATGGTCGCCTGATAGTATTCCGTCTCGATAAAGTCAAATGGTTCGCTCTTCAGGTGCACCGCGCCAAACGTCGCGACCGCCTGCTCTTCCGCCCAGGCAAGGCCATCGCTGTAGCGACTGGTCACGCCAATCAGCAGCAACACTGGAGTAGGTTCGTAAATCTGGCCCATGAAAATTCAGCGAGGCCCATGATCGCTAGGGCGCCGTACGCCCCCGACAAACCAAAGACGCCGCACTCCTGCTAATACGCTCTGGCAAAAATGCCTCGCCGCTTGCTGGGTTGCCCAGTGAATATACAGGCCCCGCTCTCTTCGGGCGCATCAATGGGCACGCAGCGGGATGTGACCTTCATTTCTCTCAGCTTGGCTTCCGTTTCAGCTCCGTCGACAAAGTGGCAGTATGCCAATCCCCCGGGCGCATTCTCTTGAAAGTAGGCTTCGAATTCACCGAGTGTATCGATCCGCACGGAGGATGCGTCACGGGCCTGTCTGGCACGATCGAATAAGGCCTGCTGGATCTCGGCCAAGCTGCGCGAAACGTTTGCGATGAACTCGTTACGGGCGACACCCTGCCCTTTGCCGCCAACATCACGCCTCGCGACAAATAGCCCGTCAGCTGCCACATCTCGCGGACCAATCTCGAGGCGCAGTGGCACCCCGCGCTTGACCCATTGCCATTTCTTTTCGCCACCTCGAATGTCACGGTCGTCGATTCGCACGCGCACCGGATCCCCGTCGTAGCGCTTTTGTGTGAGTTCTGTTTTTAGTGATTCACAATATGCCAACACCTCAGCCCGCTGGGCATCATCCTTATAGATGGGCAATATCACTACGTGGGCCGGAGCCAGTTTGGGCGGCAGCACCAACCCATCGTCATCGCTGTGTGTCATAATCAGGCCGCCCACAAGGCGTGTTGAAACACCCCAGGAAGTGGTCCACGCGTAAACTTCAAATCCCGACTGATCTTGAAATTTGATCTCTTGCGCCTTGGAAAAATTCTGGCCGAGAAAATGCGCCGTACCGGCTTGCAGCGCTTTACCGTCTTGCATTAGGGCCTCGATGCTGTAGGTGGCCACCGCCCCAGGGAATCTTTCACCTTCGGTTTTTTCACCCTTTATCACGGGCATCCCCATCACGTTCTCGGCGAAGTCAGCGTACACGTCGAGCATCAGGCGGGTTTCTTTTCTCGCTTCCTCCTCAGTTGCATGGACGGTATGTCCCTCCTGCCAAAGAAACTCGGTTGTGCGCAGGAACATGCGCGACCGCAATTCCCAGCGCACCACGTTGGCCCATTGGTTGATCAATATCGGCAGGTCGCGGTACGATTCCAACCAACGCGCAAACGTGGCTCCAATGATAGTCTCGCTTGTGGGACGTACAATGAGCGGCTCGTCGAGCTTGGCCGAGGGGGCAGGGCGCAGGCCCCCGTCGGGATCCGGCTCCAACCGATGGTGGGTCACAACGGCGCACTCTTTGGCAAATCCTTCGACGTGCTGTGCCTCTTTTTCCAAAAAACTCATCGGAATGAACAACGGAAAATACGCGTTCTCATGGCCGGTGGCCTTAAACATGCCGTCGAGGGTCCGCTGGATATTTTCCCAAATCGCATAGCCCCAAGGCTTGATCACCATGCAGCCCCGCACATCTGAGGTCTCGGCCAGATCGGCCGCCTTAACAACCTGCTGGTACCATTCGGGATAGTTTTCGGTCCGTGTGGGAGAAATTGCGTTTTTCGGTGACTTGGGCATGGCAGGCTATAGGTAAGGGACACGGGGTAAGCCGCAAGGTAGCGGCAGTCAGTGTTGGAGGCGGTAGTGGCCAGTCTGTAGTGGCCAGTTGGTAGTGGCAGCCAGCGGGCAGTCACCATCGCAGGGACTGCCTGGGCCGCTTCCACCCCGACCGGAAAAGCGATCATTCTAAAGCAATCGTCGCCGCCCGGATATCGCAACGAATCTTTCCCCCCGCGGCTCGGGGAAAATTTTGATAGGATGTCGTACGAAAAGTGGCCTGCAACCTCCTCGCCCCATCAGCCCGGCGGTTTCCTCCCGTTTCCTGCCCCCTGCACCAGTACCCACCCACGGCCCCATGCCAACCAACTCCCGTCGCTACGTCAGCCAGCTTGCTCACAACGAGGCGGTCAGCCAGGTCTTTCTGGCCTCCGACAAGCAACTACGGCCCAACCGCAATGGCAATCTTTATCTTCAGGTTGATTTGGCCGACCGCAGTGGCACGGTCAACGCCCGCATGTGGAACGCGTCGGATAGCGACTATCGGGCATTTGACAATGGAGATTACGTCCATGTGGAAGGCGCAACCCAGCTATTTCAGGGAACCATGCAATTGATTGCCAATCGGATTCGCAAAGCGCGGCCGGATGAGGTGGATGAGTCGGATTACGTGACGTTGCAGTCCGAAGACGTCGACCACATGCGATCCCGATTGGAAACCATCCTGCGGGACATCAAGTCGGCACCCCTGGCCCGGCTGGCCAAAGCATTCATGGCAGATAAGGATCTGATGGACAAGCTCTGCCGCGCTCCGGCAGCCATGAAAAACCATCACGCGTATCAAGGTGGTCTTCTGGAACATGTACTGAGCCTGATGGAATTGGTGCTGGTCGTCGCGCCCCGTTACCCGCAGCTCAGTCAAGAAAAACTACTGATGGGTGTCTTTTTGCACGACCTGGCCAAAATTGACGAACTGGCCTACGAGCGCGATATCTCCTACACCGACCAGGGCCAGCTGCTGGGGCATATGGTGCTGGGTGTTACCCTGCTTGATAATCGAGTCCGAAAAATCGTCGCGCAGGACGGCCAACCATTTCCTGACCGGCTGCTTCTTGAACTGAAACATATGATCATCAGCCATCATGGCCAGTATGAGTACGGCAGCAGCAAACTGCCAATGACGCTGGAGGCGATCACCCTGCATTTGTTGGACAATCTGGATGCCAAACTGGCCAATTTTACCCAACTGATGACCGACTGTCCCAACACGGACAGCAATTGGACACAATACTTCACGCAAATTAATCGCAAATTGTTCAAGCCGGAAAAAAAAGAATGATCCGGCTGGTCGTCCTTGACAGCCCACACCAGGGGGCTGCCGTACAAACAATCCACTCGTAGGGGGGGCTTCCGAAGCGCCAGTACACCCGTTTATGGAAAAATTAACCGAGACCTTACTTCGCCATGTCAACGACACGAACTATCGGCCTGTCAAGCCGAAGGTGATTGCGAAGCAGTTGGGCCTTGAAAATCAAGATGCCTCGCGGCTGAAGCGCGCTATCAAACAGCTCGTCAAAGAGGGTAAACTCAAATATGGACCGAGCCATTTTGTCTGCGCCATCGGCGCGGAGCGGAGCGTTCGGTCCCAAAGCCGCAGCGGAAAAAGTGCGAAGCACCTGATAGGCACCTTTCGGCGAGCCCAAGGCGGATTCGGTTTCGTGCGGCCTGAAAATACGCAGGCCGCAGTGGGGCGGGACGCCGACATCTACATTCCGGCCAATGGCGCGGGCGACGCTGCCAACGGCGACACGGTTCGATTGCGCCTGAGCGGAAGAAAGGGACGCCTCGGCAAACAGGAAGGCCGCATCGTCGATATTGTGGAGCGGGCCACAAATCGTTTTGTGGGGACGTATTTCATTCAAAATGGCATGGGCTATGTACAGGTCGATGGCAGGTTCTTTTCCGACCCAGTGTACGTAGGAGATCCCGGTGCCAAAGGAGCCCAGGCCGACGACAAGGTCGTTCTGGAAATGGTCCGTTTCCCTTCACACCTGCGTGATGGCGAGGGGGTGATCGTCGAAGTCCTGGGCGGTCGTGGCGAACCAGGCGTCGACACCCTCTCGATCATCCATGAATTCAACTTGCCGGGCGACTTCGAAGATAGTGCCTTGGAAAACGCCCGCAAGCAGGCCGACAATTTCGACGAATCGATCGGCGGAAGACGAAAGGACCTGACTGCCGATACGAGCATTACCATCGATCCATCGACCGCGCGCGACTTTGACGATGCCATCTCGCTTGAAAAGACCGAAAACGGACATTGGCTGTTAAGTGTGCACATTGCCGACGTATCTCATTTTGTCCGGCCCAAGTCGGGATTGGACCGTGCCGCGAAAGACCGTGCGACAAGCGTCTATTTGCCCGATCGCGTGATCCCCATGTTGCCTGAGGTCATTTCCAACAACCTAGCCAGTTTGCAACCGGGAAAAATTCGCTACGCCATGACCGCCCGCATTGAGTTGGGGCCAACCGGTGAACGCATTGCCACCAGCGTCACCAAAAGCGCTATCAAAAGCTGCCGCCGCTTTACGTATGAAGAAGTTGACGCCTATCTGGCCGACCCCTCCCGCTGGAAGCGAAAGCTCACTGCAGCCGTGCATAGCTTGTTGGCCCGCATGCACGAATTGGCAATGTTGATGCGGAAACGCCGCATGGAGCGCGGGTCCCTCGAACTGTCGATGCCAGAGCTTGCAATCGACCTAGACTCCGATGGCCAGATGACCGGAGCCCACTTAGAAAAAAACACTGAGAGCCATCAGATCATCGAAGAATTCATGCTAGCCGCCAACGAAGGGGTTGCCGAAATGCTGCATGACCGCGGGCTGGCTTTCTTGCGACGAGTGCATGGCGCCCCCGACCCGCGAAAACTAAAGGCGCTCAACGAGTTTGTCAAAGAACTGGGACTACAAGCCGACAGCTTGGAAAGCCGCTTTGCGCTCCAGAATCTTCTGGAAACCGTCAAGGACGATCCCCGCCAGCATGCCGTGAACTATTCAGTGCTACGTTCGATGCAACGCGCCATTTACAGCCCGGAAGAAGACGGGCACTACGCGCTGGCAAGTCCGTGCTATTGTCATTTCACTTCGCCCATACGCCGTTATCCCGACTTGACCATTCACCGATTGATTGATGCACTAAATCGTGGCAAACCGCCCGAGCAACACCTGGGAGAACTCCTCGCGTTGGGCGACCATTGCAGTGAGCGAGAAGGGCGAGCTACGGCTGCCGAACGCGAGCTAACCAAGGTGAAGCTGCTACTGTTCTTGCAGAACAAAATAGGGTTGAAACTCGATGGCATCGTCACTGGAGTGGAAAGCTTTGGGCTATTCGTAACTGGCACAAAGCTTCCGGCCGAGGGGTTCGTACACATCAGTGCACTCTCAGATGATTACTACAAATTCGATAAAGCGGGCCACGTCATCAAGGGTTTTCGTTCGGGAAATACCTTTCGGCTGGGAGATTCGGTAAAGGTGGCAGTCGCTTCGGTCGATGTCGAGCGGCGCAAGCTTGATTTCCGCCTGTTGAGTAAACTTGCCTCATCCGCCAAGGGGTCCAACAAGGCGAGGCGGGATGCGAAGCCTGTTCCCAAAAAAGCGTCAAAAAAGGCGCGGAGGAAACCCAAGAAAGGAAAGTAGGAGAACAACCATCGTGAAACCTGAAGACTTGCTCTATGCAAAAACCCACGAATGGGTGGCAGTTGCCAACGAGGAGGGGATGCGAGTGGCCACACTGGGCCTCTCGGCCTTTGCGATTGAAGCCCTGACCGATTTGGTCTACATCGATCTCCCCAAAGTTGGGACCCAGGTCAAAGCCGAACAGGCATTCTGCGAGGTCGAGTCCGTCAAAGCCGTGAGTGACATCTACTCACCTGTTGACGGTGAGGTCATCGCGCTCAATCAAGCCCTGCCAGACGCCTTGGAAACGCTTGGAAACGACGCCTACGGCGCCGGCTGGATCGCCAAAATCAAGATCCTGGACGACGCCGGGCTGAGCAAGCTCTTGGACTACGCCACCTACGAAAAACAGTGCCGCTAAACCGAGTGGGGAAGGTGCAAGGAGAAAAATCGCCTCAGCCATCGGTCGCCCATTACAATTGCCACCGGCCCTCTCGGAAATAGGACATTACCTACAGGACCCAGAAAGAAAATGCGCACACAGGCAACTCCACCTGTTTTTTTAAGCGAGGGAAGTTACAACTTTTTCATGCCCGCTGTCGCCCGTTAGCCAGACCAAGCGATACTGGATTGCTACGTAAAACCTCAGAAACGCGCAGAGCCCCAGAGAAAAATTCGTTTTCAATAAGCTTTGCTGTCTCTGCGCCTCCGCGCGCGAATTTTGGTTGAATTGTTGCTATAGGCTGAAACCTCGCGTAGGGTTTCGGTTTCGAGAAAAACAAGCATTCTGGACGCGTTTGAAAGAGACGTTGGTGTGTCATGGGGGCCAAAACTTCTTGTCGATTGCTGGTTGATCCGCCTGCTGAAGGCACATGGAATATGGCGCTCGATGAGGCCTTGCTCAACGCATCTCTGGAGTCGCAACTGGCGACGCTCCGTTTTTATCAATGGTCGCGCCCTACGCTGTCGCTCGGCTATTTTCAACGTTACGAAGATCGTACGGGGCATCTGGCAAGCCAGATCGTGCCCGTCGTGCGGCGGCTGAGCGGCGGTGGAGCCATCCTCCATGATCGGGAAGTTACCTACAGCCTGTCGCTCCCCGCCTCGCACCACTTAGCCTCCGACACCCAAGCACTCTACGATGCCCTGCACGCCACCCTTATCGAATTCCTGCAAGGGGCTATTCTCCAGGCAACGCCCTCCTGGAAGACTGTCCGATGCGCCAGCCCATCGAAAAGCCCTGCTAGCCAAGTACCCTTTTTATGCTTCGAGCGCCGATTCTTGGGCGACATCTTACTTTTAAATGAGGCAGCCCCAGCTTCGAGAATCGAGCACAAAATTGTCGGTAGCGCACAGCGGCGCCGTCGGGGAGGAGTGCTCCAGCACGGCAGTATCTTGTTAAGCCGATCACCGATGGCACCCGAACTGTCCGGGATTCAGGAAATAACCCGCATCGCAATCCACCCAGAAGACCTATTTTCAGCGCTGCCCGACGCCCTTGCCCATGCGCTAAATCTGGATTTGCAAACCGGCCCTATGCCAAATGATCTACGAAACCTCGCACAAAAAATACAGCGCGAAAAATACGAAGTCGACACGTGGACTCAACGAAGATAGCCGTTGGCACAAAAACGCAATACCATACGGTGATCTGCGCCTTGGCAACTTGCAGTGCCGCAAGCTAGAGACCGCCGGGCTGCCCAAATAAATCCACACCGCTACTAACAGCTTCACAAACAAACCGCCCATAGTGAGTAGGAATCTCCCCAAGCGAAGAGAACGAGCTCCGTGACTTGCCCTCCGTTTCGCAATCCCTCACGTGAGGGGTTATGCCTAGGGGCCAAGAGAATAGAATTTCTAGTCTCTGGTCACGGGTTTTGCTGGAAAACGCCTGAGAGATATGATATCGTTTATTAGGGGAGCAATCGGTTGTCAGCTGCCGTGGGCAACCACAACCTCTAGCGAAGGCAGTCGTAGTGTGACCACTCGGCCGCGCCCGTAAAGGCACGACTCTAAGGGGTAGCGAAGCGTGCATAGCACGCCTTCTTGGAGACTCACCCTGCGGGAGATGCGGTGCCAGGTTTATTTTCACTCGACGGGTACCATGGACGTAATTCTGAAAGTGCTAGCAGGTTCCAAGGTTGGCGCAAAAGTTGCGATCAAGAAAGACGAATTCTTGATCGGACGCAGTCCCAAGTGTCACCTGCGTTCCGGCAGTAGTTCCATCAGCCGTAGGCATTGCTCGGTGATCCGTCGTGACGCAAAAGTCTTGATCAAAGATCTGGGCAGCCGAAACGGAACGATCGTCAATGGGAAAGAAATTAATGCCGGCGTGGAATTCGAACTGGCGTCGGGCGATGAGATCGGGATCGGCTCTTTACTCTTCTTGATGACTATTTCGCATGGCATCAAGAATCTAAAGAACTCTCAAGTGAAAAGCGTGGCCGAGGCCGTCGATCGTACTGCCAAACAAACTACCGAGACTTTTGCCGAAAAAGACATTTCCAATTGGCTCGATAGCCAACCCGACACAGACAGCCAAGGTGCCTTAGAAACACAGACGATTGATATTGACGACACCAATACGGTGCAGGTGACCGAGTCGGACGAAAAAAGCCCGCCCCCCCCCGATGACAAAGCGACTCCGGACGACTCGGAAATGGCGGTGGACGTTGTGGAGGAGTCCGCCCACAAGTCAGTTAAGGGCAAGAAAAAGAGCCCTGGCAAGCTCCCGCCCGTCCCCACCGAACCGGCGTCCAAAGACAGTCGCGAAGCTGCAATGCAGGCTTTGCGGAATTGGAACCGCAGGCGGTAGGGCTGTGGGCTAGCCGTTGATCTCAGAAACTTTGTATCTAGTGCTCGCGCCTTCCCAATCAATCTCATCACGGCCGTTTCCGAGGATGCCCCTGCGGATTACTCGGGTCGGATCGTCGCCAGCTCAATCGGCGTGAGTTGCGTGTATCCCAAGCCGCGGATCACTTCGAGGACTTCGCTACAAGTTGGAAACATGCGGCCGCTGGTACGCTTGTATTGGTCCATGGCGTTCATGAATTCAACTTCTTGAACTGAGTAATCGCGTTCGCACGTGGTGGGGTCGATCTGGCGACGACGCTGCACTTTTGCTCGTCGCTCGTCGCCACCTTTTTCGACCGAATCTTCGAGCCGGCGGTCAGGGTGCGTGCGACGGTCCATTGTGACCTCGCAGTCGGCAGCCTTAGCGGACTGCGAGGCCTTACCTGCAGCGCAGCTTTTGGAAGAAGTTTCTTTTTGGTGCGAAGAATTTCTTTGTTTGTGGGTGGTGGCCTTGGACGACATCAATTTATTGGCTGGCATGGGGGAGTGCTCCTGCAGGGGGGGCTCGGTGATCAAACGGCAGGTGGAAATCTATACCTCTTACGCTAGCAATCATCGGATTAAGGATTGCGTAAAATAGAACTCTCAGTAAAAACACCCGGTTTGAGTAAATCTACCGGTTGGTAGGGATATTCCGGTTTGGAGGAACTTTTCGCAGGAAGGGGGCGACGGCTGTCGCCAGTGGCCGAACGGGAATCGATAGCGGAGCCGCTGCGCCCCCCTTAGAACGTGCTAGCGCAATCTCATCCGGGTTGCGTCTCTCCAGCGTGGCTGGTAATTTCCCGCCTCCACTTGCTGTGCGACCAGACACATGCGGCGAACCCTAAGGTCGTCGAACCCTAAGTTCCGGTGCTAGTTCCGAGAGGACGCGCGCTACCGCGAGTCAGCCCCATGCATGTTTATAAGAAATCAACGATTCCCTGCTGCCTAGCCGCGATGGTGAGCTTGACGCTGTTTGGCTGCAGCAAAATGACGACTCGCGCGCTCAACTCCGAAGGAGTACGCCTTTATCAGCTGGGTAGCTACAGCCAGGCTTCCGAACAATTCCAACGCGCCATCGCTAGCAATCCTCGCTCGGCCAACAGCTACTACAATTTGGCATCTGCACTGCACAAGAACGGCAAGTTTTACAACCAAGCGGAAAATTTCGCACAAGCCGAACAACTGTACAATCAGTGCTTGGAATACGATCCAAACCATGCTGAATGCTACCGCGGCCTAGCTGTTTTATTGACCGACACCAATCGACAGGATGCTGCTTTCCGCTTGCTGGAGGGCTGGGCTTCACGTAGCCCGCAATTGGCAGATCCACGCATCGAACTCGGTCGCCTCCTGGAAGAAACTAACAATTTGCAGCAAGCTCAAACACGACTCGTCGAAGCACTGACAATCGATCCCGACAATAGCCGAGCGCTGACCGCGCTGGGGCGGCTGCGCGAGGTCTCCGGCGACCAGGCGCAAGCACTTGCCAACTACCAGCGATCGCTGGAGATCAACCGTTTCCAGCCCGCTATCGCCGCGCGCGTCTCCACGCTGCAGACAGCCACAGCCGGTTCCATTGTCGCGCCGGACAATAGCACGCGCACCGTGCAGCATTGGCAGCCCAAGGCCCGCTATTGATGGCTAACCTAAAGCCTCAATCGCTTCACACGTCTGCGTAAGCGCTGCCTGGCCATCGCATTTTCTTGCCCATCGGTGGCAGTTCTCGTGAGTTGTGATACTTGCCAACAAGGCCTCAAGCCTGCGTGCCACGGTGATTCCAGTGAAGTGCTTGGGGCGGACGATCGATGCCACTCCCAAACGCCGCAACCGCTCAGCGTTGTCGAACTGGTCAAAAGCCATCGGCATCAGCAGTTGCGGCAAACCGGCGGCAAGTCCCTGCGCACAGGAGCCGATCCCACCGTGGTGCACGACAGCGGCCACCATGGGTAGCAGGCGACTGAAGGGCTCGAACGAAAAATGGCGTACGCCATCGGGTAGACGCGCCGGCAATTGATCCGGATATTTAGTAAGCAATAACCCCCGTCGTTGCAGAAGCTCGCAAACGCTGGCCGCTGCCCGAAAAAACGACTTCCCGTGTGCCATTGCTGAGCCGGGAGTGAACAAAATCGGCGGGTCGCCCTCGGCAAGAAAATCCGTCACATCTTGGGACAACCCGGACGACTCCGCTTCATCCCACAGCGGAAAACCCGTCAGCCGCGTGTTGGTCGGCCAATCGGGCTGGTGGGGCGCAAACCAATCGGGAAACATTCCCAGTACCAACTGGGGTGAATAATTCCAATCGCGTAAGATACCAGTCACCGGCGGCAAGTTTAAATCGCGGCGCAAGCCGTTCAATTCCGGGCCCAGGGTTCTGTCAACCACCAGCCAGTCAGCCAGCCAAAACTGCAGTCGACGGCACCAATTGGGCACCCCAGCGTCCATGACCATCGGCCCCATCTTCGGATGCAGATGATTACTCCGCAGCAACATTGGCGCGTAGAAGAGACTGGCCAGCGTAGCGCCGTTCTTTTCTTGAAACACACGGCTGGCCAGGTCAAGACAATTTGCAACCAACACCGTCTCACCCACGCGAAAATTGTTTTCGATCACTTGATACAGGTCTCGCAAAAACTTGGCAATTCCCAACCTCATGATCAGGATGGGCCCGCGCAACGGATGCCAGACACTGGCGCTGGCGACCAATTGTTCATAGTCCTGGACGGTACCCAGGGGCCGAAACTCGAGTGCGGCGGCCTCGACAACCGCTTGGAAATGTGGATTCGCGATCACCGACACACGGTGTCCCCGCGCCCGCAGCGCTGCACCCAGACCAACGACTGGATACACGTCGCCGTAGCTTCCCATAGCCGTCATCAGAAAATGCATGATGCAGCGCCAATATCGAGTGCTGAACAGGGAATAGCGAAGCGTCAAAATCAACGCACGCTGGAAAATCTTCAGCCGCTGCGGCAAACCCCAAAAAACCAATTGCGGCAGCTCATACACGGCGCAAAGATCCATAATATTTGCATCACACGGCCAACACAGCAAGACCTTGTCGACCGCGTGGCAGAGCCTTTCGTGCCCGGCGTTGCGAGGCCCACCCTAGCCCACCACAATAGAGGCTAACCTCACCAATCCAGGGATTGTCCGCCCACCCCACGATGCTAGTCTCCCCACCCCACCCCGGGAGCCCTCATGCCGAATCCCAACCCCAACGACGACAACAAGACCGGTGAGCAGGCAGGCGACGAGCTGGAGTTGGAGCCGGTCGATCCGGAGATTCTTGAGAACCAGCGCCGGCGCGTTAAAAGCAGAGCCCGCGAGCTGGAAGATCGCGTCGATATCGAGGAGCTGTTTGAATCGGCCGAACAAACCGATCCTATCACCCTGAACGAATTCAAACAGTTTCAGTTCAACACGCGACACATGCTGGCCGTCACGGCACTACTTGCAGTGGCCATAGCCGCAGGAAGTCGCCTGGGAGCTTGCGCGGGAATGTTCGCAGCCGTGCTCCTGTTGTTGGCGGCAGGCTGGTGGCTGGTTACGCAAAAAGAACGTGCGCAGCGCGTGCAGCGGCGGCGCGAGATGGAACAACGAGGCGCCGCGTACCGCGCGGCGACGGACGGCAATCTAAGCGAAGCACCTCAATCACTCATTGCCCCCAAACCTCGGCCGGCACTATCCTTTGCATTTTCCTTGAAACAGTTGCTTGGAACCTTTGCGATCGCTGCGGTGGCACTAGTCCTCACCCACAGCTTGGGGAAAGCGGAGAATGCGGCGCTGCTGCTGGGATTTGTAGCCCTGGCCGGCCTGCTGGTACATGCACTGGGATTCGATCCCCCACCTGTAGTCATTCTTGGCTGGTGGTTGACACTGGTACTCTACATCCTAACTGAAATTCTGGCCGCGTTCACAGCCTAGGATGAAGCCGCCGTAAGCCGCCTGATTGTCTGCAGCAACCACGCAGTGGCCAGGCGTCACGGCTGGCTCAGTTCTACTTCGTTAATCCAGGCATGAATGCGCCCTTCCAGCACGTCAAGTGGCACCGATCCGCTGGCCAGTACGGTATCGTGAAATGCGCGCAAACAAAAAAGTTCGCCTAACTGCCCCTCTGCGAGGGCGCGTAACTCGCGGATTTTCATCTCGCCAATCTTGTAAGCGAGCGCTTGCCCGGGCCAACTGATATAGCGATCCACCTCGGCGCGAATATTGTGCAAGGACAAGGCGGAGTTATTGCGCAGGTATTCGATGGCCTGCTCGCGGGTCCAACCAAAGTAGTGGATACCTGTGTCGACAACCAGTCGGCAGGCCCGCCAAATCTCCATGGTCAAGCGGCCAAAATCGCTGTAGGGATCCTCATAGAACCCCACTTCCGACCCCAAGCGTTCGGCATATAAGGCCCAACCCTCTATGTAGGATGTAAAACTCGCGTAGCGCCGAAACGGGGGCAAATCTTCAATCTCCTGCTGCAGCGCGAGCTGCAAATGATGTCCGGGAACGGCCTCGTGAAACGAGAGGGCCTCCACCGTATACAGGGGCCGACTCTCCAAATTGAACGTATTCATGTAGTAGAATCCCGCTCGGGTCCCGTCGCCACTGGCTCGCTCGTAGTAGGCCGCCGTCGTGCGAGGTGCAATATACTCGGGCACTTCACGCAACCCGTAAGGCATGCGCGGCAAATGGCCGAACAGCTCTGGCAGCTTGCCGTCCATACGTTTCAGCGCCAAAGAAACTTCCTGCAGTAATTCCTTCTTGCTCTTGGCGTAAAATCGCGGGTCCTCGCGCAGGAAATTAGTAAACGCAGAAAAATCACCTGCGAAGTCCACGCCCTCGATGATCTTATCCATCTCCGCACGTATGCGCTCCACTTCAATCAGGCCAATGCCGTGAACTTCTTCGGGCGTCAAGTCGAGTGTGGTAAACTTGCGCACGCGATGCCGATAAAACTCACGCCCACGGGGCAATGCCGAAGCTCCGATTGAGCCGCGAGCCTGCGGCACATACTCGTTTTCAAGAAACTCGCGAAATCTACGATAGCCCGGAACGACACTACTGGAAATCGCTTCGCGCACCTCTGCCCGTAGCCTCTCTTGGGCTGACTCCGGCACTGATCTCGGAAATATGCGACACGGATCAAAAAGCAAACTCTGCTCCGGTCTCTCGACAATCTGCGCATCCAGCGCCTGCTCCCAGCCGACGAGTACGATCGCTGGCAACATCTGCTCCGCGGAAATCGCGGCCCGCAACAGCTCGACATGCCCATCGGCCATCGTGCCAAACGCGCGGAGCCGGGCAATATAATTTTCAAAGTCCTTCACTGAATCGAGAGGGACATTATTTGACAATTCCGGAAAATCCAAATGGAAACCGCTCCGCTGGGTAATCGGCACCAGATGCGTCTGAAACTTGAACTCAGCGATTTTATCTTGGAGCTGGCGCAGCAGGATGTCGTAATTAATCTGGTCGCCCGGCGCGAGCTTCTGGCGATCGATTTTTTTTAGCCTCTGCAAGTGCGCTAGCCGTGCGCCATGTCGCCGAGCGCAATCCGCCTCAGAAACCGCTGGCAGGCGATCGTTGTAACGATGGTCTCCGGTTGAGGTGGCAAACAACGGGGCTTCGCGCAGGCGCGTCTCCCAAATTTCATCGATCAGCGTGTGGAACGGGTCGGCAGGCGCGTCAGCGGCCAGCTGATCGGGCGCAAACCAAAACAGCAGCAAAGTACCTGCCGCCAGAATGAATGGGCGTGCATTGCAGTGCATCGCGGGGAAGTGGTTCGCCATAGATTGCATCACCGTTGAATTTTCTGGATTGAGGCTCATCAGCGTCGCGTTCCTTTCCGCTTCTGCACGTAGAGGTGCACTACAGTCGCTGCAGCGAGGCCTGCCATAAGTCAAATATTTGGCTTTCTTGCCGATGCAGCTCGGCGCGCATGCTACTATCGATAGCCTGGTTCGCCGCCCGCGCTTGGATTACGTTTCCAAGGCGTGCGTGAGCTATACACTGCGCTGCGAGAATAAACCGACGGACCGACGGCTTGTCCGGTTCGGAAAACTGCTGGAGTTGGCCCAGCGCGCTGCGGTCGTCTTCGAGCACCAGCAAATAACAACGGATGAGACCCTTGCGGGCGAGCTGCCGCAGAAAGGGATCGATGTCCTTGTACTCCAAAGCAACTAGCCAGGCCGCCTCACTATCAACAACCCGCGCATGATAGAGCTGTGCAGCCGCCGTCGGTTTGGCAGGTACGTATGGAGACGAAGGACCGGTCAAGAGGAATCGCGGCCGCGTCCACGCCCCCAACGCCACGCCCAGTATCGCAGCACCCACCAGCCCCACCGCTAGTCGGGCCCATTTCCGCCTGGGTAGCTGCAGCCGGCTGGCAGCTTGCATGAGTTCGCCCAGCTGCTGCCCATTCGGTCCCAGCGGCTTAACGGGCGCGATCCCCTCGGCAAGAGACCAGGTTCCTAAACCTTTAGCCCAACCGGTCTGCTCTGCTTCGCCTGCCAGATGGCGCAAATCGGAAAGCAGCTGCTGGGCACTAGCAGGGCGGGACTCTGGATTTTTGGAAAGCATATGGTGGACTAGCCGGGTCAGCCCCCTCGGCAAATCGTGCCGAACGTCTTCTAGCGGCTTGGGCACGCTATTGACGTGCTGGACAGCAATGGCCAGCGCGGTCTCGCCCACGTAGGGGGGCAAGCCCGTCAAGAGATGATAACTCGTCACACCTAACGAATAGATGTCGCTACGCGCATCCACCTTTCGCCCTTCGATCTGTTCGGGGCTCATGTAAAGCGGAGTGCCCATGGCCACGCCGATTTTGGTCACGGTTTTGTTATCACTTCCGGTCACCCGCGCCAAACCAAAATCAGCAACTTTCACTTCGCCCGAGTGGCTCACCAGAATGTTCTCGGGTTTGATATCACGATGAATGATGCCTAGCTCGTTGGCTTTGCAAAGCGCTGAGACGACCTGTCGGAGAACGTCTAGCACAAAGTCGGGCTGCAGGGCGCCCTGACGCTCTATCACTTCAGCCAGATTTTTTCCGGGAACATACTCCTGGGCGATAAAATGGATCCCTGCGACTTCTCCCACTTCGTAAATTTGCACGATATTGGGATGGACTAGCGTCGCGGCGGCGCGCGCTTCATTCAAGAAGCGGGCAACGTAGCTTGCGTCGCCGGCCAACCGCCTGTGCAAGACCTTGAGTGCCACCTGACGGCCGAGGGAGGCCTGCTGAGCCAGGTAGACTTCCGCCATCCCCCCGGAGCCAATCGGCCGCAGTACGCGAAAGTCGCCAATCTCTTGCCCCGTCAAACTCTGAGGCGGCTTCACGGGCAGCGGCTCACTCATCACATGGACCTCGGCAGTTGCACCGACCCAAGCACCCGCTCCGTAGCTGCGGACTTGTTCAATACATAGTAATGCAAACCGGCTACACCCTCCGCGAGCAGACCAGCGGTTTGCTGAATCGCGTATTCAACGCCCAATTCAAACTGCCTGTCGGGGTCATCGTCGTTGCGCTGCAAATCCTCGACAAGGGGACGAGGCACTTTCGCTCCGCAGAGTGAGGCTATTCGTTTGATTTGCGCGCCGCTGGTGACCGGCAGCAATCCAGGCACAATTGGGACGCCTATACCGATTCTCTCGCATCGGTCCCGGAAGTCAAAAAAATCCCGATTGTCAAAGAATAACTGGGTGATGACACAATCAGCGCCAGAATCCACTTTGCGCTTCAAGTTTTCCAAATCTGCCTGAGGGCTCAGTGCGTGCTGATGAGTTTCCGGATAGCCGCCGACGGCGATGCCCATTAATGGAAAACGTTTACGAATAAAAGCTACTAACTCGTTCGCGTAAGCAAATCCACCCACTGGCGGAGAAAAATTTGTTTTGCCCTGCGGCGGATCACCGCGGAGCGCGACCACGTTGCGAACCCCCAAGGTCCACGCCCGCTGGAGATAGTCGGCCAGTTCGTCTGCGGCACGTCCCACACACGTCAGATGAGTCGCTACAGATGCGTCATACTTTTCGCGCACTCCGGATATCACCTCCAGAGTCTTGTCTTGTGTCGAACCTCCAGCTCCGTAAGTACAAGTGATATAGCTTGGCTTGAAGGCAACTAGACGTCCTACGTGGCGGAAAAGGCTTTGCATGCCCGCCACGGTCTTCGGCGGGAAAAGCTCGAAAGATAGGCCAAATTTACCGGACTCGTAAGCCTGGGCGAGCATCATCGGACAAGATTGCTTTCTATCGTGGTCGGTAGTTCCGACAAGCTGTAGGAAAATTTCGGGATTTTCACTCTAAGGACTACAAGTGTAGCTTCGCAATAAAGAGTGACAAACTGCGAGTGGCTAAAATAGGGTAAATGCGTCCTCCACAAACCGCTGCCCCTCGATTGACCCGCATTTTCGTCGTGGGGACGCTCCCTTCTTTTTCGCATCGCACAGTAATCCGTTTTCGCTATAATCTGCTGTTTTCGAGACCCAGGACGCTTTTGTCATGAGCCAGACTGAGATACCCAGCGCTGCACCGAGTCCAGCGAGGGTCGACTGGACGGAAGTTGCTCCGCAAGCGCTTTACGATAAGTGCAAGGCGCTCGCCTCCAACTTGTGGTGGAGCTGGCATCCTGAGGTGGTGAGCCTGTTTCGCGATTTGGATCCGCTGCGATGGCGGCAGTTGGACCACAATCCCATCGCACTGTTGGCCGAGATGACTCCGGAACAGGTGGCCGAACGAGCTTCTGAAATGGTGCTCTACACGCGCATCAATCAAGCCCAGCGGCGTCTCAACGATTACCTCAACAACATGCAAACAAGCTGGGGGGCGCGGCACGCTGGAGTCCTGGGCTCGAAACCGGTCGCTTATTTCTCTGCCGAGTTTGGCATCCATGAATCCGTGCCAATTTACTCGGGCGGCCTGGGTGTGCTGTCGGGAGACCACATCAAGAGCGCCAGCGGCTTGGGAATCCCACTGGTAGCCATCGGACTTTTTTACGACCAAGGGTATTTCAGGCAACATCTGGACGCCCAAGGTTGGCAACAGGAAGAGTACCTCGATACCAAAATCAAAGATCTGGCGATGGAGCCTGCTCGCGACTCCGACGACCGGCCGATTACTGTCTCGATCGATACGCTCGAGGGACAGTTGCAGGCGAAAGTCTGGCTAATGCGGGTGGGTCGTGTCCGCCTGTACTTGCTCGACTGTGATGTCGGCGGCAACCTTCCCGAAGATCGAGAGCTCACCAGCCGGCTTTACGGAGGCGACGTTCGCACACGCATTCGCCAAGAACTAGTACTCGGCGTGGGCGGAGTCAAGGCCCTGCGGGCGCTCGGCATTCACCCGGGTGCTTATCACCTCAACGAGGGTCATAGCGCATTCGCACCGCTGGAGGCGATTCGCGAAAAGATGGAAGACGACGGCCTCAGCTTCGACGACGCGCTCCGGGAAATCGCCCAACACACGGTGTTCACCACGCACACACCGGTTCCCGCCGGACATGATCGGTTTGAAGGAGCACTTGTAGAGGAGCATTTGGGGCCGCTGCGCCGGCAACTCGGCATCTCCTACGAACAACTGATGGGGCTCGGACGCGTAGAACCGCAAAACGAATCTGAATCGTTTTGCATGACCGTCATTGGCCTCAAGCTGTCGCGGCGGGCCAATGCGGTAAGTTCGCTGCATGGTTACGTTTCGCGGCGCATGTGGGCCCATCTCTGGCCCTGGCGGGCTGAAGAGGAGATTCCGATTGGCCACATTACCAACGGGGTCCATGTTCCCAGTTGGCTCGCCTTTCCGATGCAGCTCTTGTACGACAAGTACCTGGGGCCCGACTGGCAGCAGAACATGGGCGACCCCGAAGTTTGGCAAGAGATCTATAAAGTCGATCCGGGAGAACTTTGGGAAACCCACAATGTACTCAAGAGCCGGCTACTCGACTTTGTCCGGCGGCGCGTTAGCCGACAATGCCGCAAACGTAATGAGGACGAATCTGCCGTAGAATCGGCTCGCAACATGCTTAACCCGAACGCGCTGACCATCGGTTTCGCGCGGCGCTTTGCCACCTACAAGCGTGCAGACCTCTTGCTGCAAAACTTGGATGCTTTTGTCGAGCTGTTGAACGACCCCAAACGCCCAGTGCAATTTATTTTTGCCGGCAAGGCGCATCCGGCCGATGAACCCGGAAAAAAACTAATTCAGAAGATCGCCAATTTGCGCCACGATCCTCTATTCAGAGGCCGGGTTGTCTTTGTGGAAGATTACGAGATCAACGTAGGACGACATTTGGTCCAAGGCGTTGACGTTTGGCTAAACAATCCGCGCCGACCGCTGGAGGCCTCCGGAACGAGCGGTCAAAAAGTTGTGCTTAACGGCGGACTTAACTGCTCGGTTCTCGATGGGTGGTGGGCCGAGGCCTACAATGGCAGAAACGGATTCGCGATTGGCCACGGCTCGCAGCACGTGGATACCCAGGTAAGCGATGCACGTGATGCCGACGAGGTGACCCGCGTGTTAAAAGAAGAAGTGATTCCACTTTTCTACCAGCGCGATGTCGACGGCCTGCCGCGTCAGTGGATCGACCGGATGGCCAACTCCATCGCTACCCTGGCAGCCCGGTTTAGCGCCCACCGCATGGTCATGGACTACGTCGAGCAATGCTATCTCGTGGCAGCCGGGGGTCAGAGCTCCGACATGAAGATGCCCTAGTCTTCACCCGTCTACATATTCGTCCAATCGCAACCCGAAGGCCCCATGGCCCCCGCCAAAATTACCTCTCCCCAGGACCCGGCCCTGGCTGAACTCTGCGCGGAGCTCACCCAACTCGCGCCCAAGATTGATGTTTCCGGGCACTGGCCGACGGAGCAACTCGAACTTTGTGGCCAATACGGCGTGTACGAGTGGTTCCTCGAACCCCAGTGGGGTGGGCAAGATTGGGACTCCGAAGCGGCTGTCGCCGGATATCTGGCCATGGCGGGTGCCTGCGTAACAACCACCTTTATTCTTACGCAGCGCACGGGCGCGTGCCGGCGCATCGCCTCTTCGACAAATAGGGCGCTCCAGGATCTGCTTCTACCCAATTTGGCCCAAGGCAACCTTTTCGCCACGGTCGGCATATCGCACCTTACAACCAGTCGGCAGCACTTGGCGCGACCCGTTCTCCGCGCCGAGCCAGTCGCTGGGGGATTCCGCTTGGATGGCTTCTCTCCCTGGGTAACCGGAGCCGCCCACGCCCAATATGTGGTAACCGGCGCCACAGTGATGCATGCCGACAAGCCCACCGAAGAGCAACTGCTTGTCGCGTTACCCACCCGATTGCCGGGCGTCTCGATTCCCGAGCCGGCCCAACTGATCGGGCTGACAGCAAGCCATACGGGCGAAGTGCGGATCGACGGGGTATTTGTGGCCAACGAATGGGTGC
Organism: Pirellulales bacterium; assembly: GCA_022448265.1. Classification (GTDB taxonomy): domain Bacteria; phylum Planctomycetota; class Planctomycetia; order Pirellulales; family Lacipirellulaceae; genus Bythopirellula. The sequence continues at coordinate 201,713 of JAKVCC010000004.1, read as the reverse complement.
TGGCTGGCCCCGTCCCGCAGGTCATGGCTCAAGGCATTGGCGCGGGCACTGGCGGCTACCAAACTTCGGCTGTGGCAATTGGCCTGGCCCATTCGGCCATTGGCCTGATCCAGCGCGAAGCATCCCGACGGGCAGCCCTCGATGTGCCTCTTGAAGCTCTCCAAAACGAATATCGACAACTTTACGACCTGCTATTTGCTGTCGTGCGCGGCGAAACGGGCTGCTCGGGCGAACAGCTTCGGCAACAAGCTAATAGCTTGGCACTCCGTTCGACCCAAGCCGCCCTGGCAACGGCGAAGGGCACCGGCTACCTGCAGGGACATCCGGCCGGCCGATGGTGCCGCGAAGCGCTGTTTTTCCTAGTCTGGAGTTGCCCGCAGCCCGTGGTGGCTGCTAATCTCTGTGAACTGGCGGGCATCGCGGAATAAGCCGCTCCCCGTACAGATCCACGTACTATTGGGCCATCCTTGATTTCGAGATCTTCCTATGCCCCCACCGAAAGACGGCGGCCCTGGCGAACCGATCGTCGTCTGGCACGAGCATGCCGTGTCGCGCACCGATCGGGAAAACATGAACGGCCATCGAGGCTGTGTGGTTTGGTTCACCGGCCTGAGTGGTTCCGGAAAAAGTACGGTCGCCAATCTAGTAGACAAGCGGCTTTACGAGCGCCAAATACGCAGCTATCTGCTGGATGGCGACAACGTACGCCACAGCCTCGGCGCCTCACCCCAAATGCTGGCGAAGCACTACGGCGAAGCATTCGGAAATCGTTTTGGCCTCGGTTTTTCGCAACAAGATCGCGAGGAAAATATTCGCCGCGTGGGCGCCGTAGCTAACCTTTTGTGTGATTGCGGGATGATAACGCTCACGGCATTCGTCAGCCCCTTCCGGGCTGATCGCGATGCGGTGCGCAACAGTTTGGCGACTGGCGACTTCGTCGAGGTTTTTGTCGACGCCTCGCTGGAAACGTGCGAATCTCGCGACCCCAAGGGACTCTACAAAAAAGCGCGCGCTGGCGAAATTAGCGACTTTACGGGCATCAGTTCGCCCTATGAGCCACCCGAGCAAGCTGAGCTTGTGCTGGATGCCAATAGCGCAACACCCGAGGAGCTCGCCGATCAGGTAGTGAAGAAGCTGCTTGAAATGGGCAGGATAAGCTAGCTGCGCTGGATGCATATATCGCTGGCCTAGCACGTTGCGATGGGCATTCTGGAATACGAACAGTTGGTCGACAATATTAGCGTTCACACGCTTACTTAGCCCGGTTTACCAAACCCCAGACGTTTTCCTCGAGCTCCGCCTGGCCTGTCAAAAAAACGAGTTCCATGCTCACCGCGCACAGGGGCATCCCACACGGCGTAGCGTGCCGCAGCTTGACTAGGTCTTTGCGCGTACAGAGGATCCGGTCGGCCATCGACCCCCAACGGGCCAACGATTCAATCTCTTGGCAGGTATATCCGTGATGATCAGGGAACTCCCGCCAGGCGACAACGTTTGCCCCCATGGCTTCCAGCGTATGGCGAAAGCCGGCCGGATTACCAATTCCGCAAAAGGCTGCTAGCCGCTCTCCCCGCACGGCCGAAATGGGCAAAGTCTCCCCGGCCGCAGTTAACAAGGATTGCGGGCGATGCTCGACTTCACACCAAAGCGCTTCCGGCACTAATTGCGCAATGCGAGAGCGAATCGCGACTCGCTCTGGGGCCGCTAACATATCCGCGCGACTCAAGACAACCGCGTCCGCCCGCGCCAGGCTCGAAAGCGGCTCGCGCAGCATGCCACGCGGAAAGACATGTTCAAAACCCCACGGTTCGGTCGCGTCCAGTAGCACTATGTCGAAGTCGCGCGCCAAACGTCGATGCTGAAATCCGTCGTCCAGGAGAATCATTTCCGATTTCGCGTCTGCGATGGCCGACCGCGCACCGGCCACACGGTCGGGCTGTTGATAGTGCGGTACGTCCGGCAGCGCCAGTTCGAGTTCGAGTGCTTCGTCGTTGGGCACGCTAGCCCGTGCCCCATAGCCACGACTGACAATAGCCACCCGGACATGGCGACCCCGCAGCAACCGGCCCAACCACTCCACCAGTGGGGTCTTTCCCGTACCACCCAGAGTAAGATTCCCCACGCTGATAACCGGGACATTTACGGATACCATCTCCGCTTTCCCAGAATCGTAACGAACGTTTCTCCAGCGCATGCCCCAACTGTAAGGAACTTCGAAGATACGGAGCAGCGCCCGCAGGGCCCGCGCGCCCCATCCCTGTCGACGGCCGCTAACCAGATCACGGAAATCGGTAGGTGTATATTTCAGCCTAACCCCATTTCCCCGAAGAGACGCCAATGGGCTTTCCCCGCTGATAGATTCGATTTGTCGCCAAAACGTTCTTCCAATATACCGTTGCCTTCTCTTGCCCGCCTCTCGGGAGCTCGTAGTGGGCCGGACCATTGCAAAAGTAAGATTTTCCGGAAAATAGTGCCCAATCACTACCCCCAACTGGCACAAAATGGGTTCCCGATGCGTCTACCTTCTGGCCACATCCGCCTATAATGGCAGCAGGCCTTCCCGCCCCCTTTGTTCTTGCTCCCCACGCCCATGGCCAGCGTCACCGAAAAGCACCCCGCGACCCCGCAGCCGGCACCTGTTCCGGAGGCTGTTGTCGATCAGCAGATTCAGCGCACCCGCCGCACGCTGAAATCCGTTGACGCCACGGTCGGGCTGCTCACGCTGGTAATTGGTGTGCTTGCCTTCTTGCTCACTGCGGCCGTACTGGACCACTGGGTGTTGCCCGGCGGGTGGAGCCCCGCCATGCGAATTGGCTTATTTGCAGTGCTGGTCCTGGGCATCGTCTGGTATAGCCTGCGCGTTCTTTGGCCGCTGGTACATGTGCCCATCAACCCTGTCTTTGCGGCCCAGGCGATTGAACAAAGTAGTCCCTCACTCAAAAACAGTTTGCTAAACCTATTGCTCCTGCGCGACCACAAACGACAAATGCAGCCCCAAGTCTATCTGGCAATTGAAGCACAAGCCGCCCAGCGATTGGCTAACGTACCTACCGACACGGCTGTCGACCGTTCAGCCATTCTGCGACTAGGATATGTACTGGTCGCGATGGTGGCATTGTGCACACTCTACCGAATCATTTCGCCCAAAGATCCGTTGGCATCCGCCGCGCGGGTGTTGCTGCCCTGGTCGGAAATCGCCGCCCCTAGTCGCGTGCAGATTCTCACTGTTGCGCCAGGTAGTACATCCTTGGCACGCGGGGAGCAACTGCCGGTCTCGGTCGAAGTTCTGGGACTCGATGAGGACGAGCCAGTTCGACTCGTTTACACAACGGCCGATGAGCAGCAGGTTGATCAAATCATTCCGATGAGAGCTGCAGCCAGTCGAACGCACTTCGAGTGTCGACTCGCCAACCGGCAATTGGCAGACAACATTGCGGCCCCCCCTAGGGGTGGCGTGCAGCAGGCCTTGACCTACTGGATCGAAGCCGGCGACGCCCGCTCACCCCGCTTTGAGGTCTCTGTCTTTGCGCGGCCCACGCTGGTCGTTACCGGGGTGCATTACGAGTATCCTGACTACACAGGCTATCCCGCGCGGGACGTAGAATTTACGGGTGATATTCGGGCGATCGAAGGCTCGCGAGTAACGTTGGTCGCCCGGGCCAATAAGCCGATTGACGCAGCCCACGTGGATTTTGAGGCCGATGGCAAACGCGATCTCTTGATGCAATCAGACAATCAGCAGGCCACGGTAACTTTTCCGCTGTCGCTCAAGGACGACCGGCGCACCCCCCGTTATCGAACCTACGTACTTCGCTATCTTACCGCCCACGGGCGGAAAAATCTCTCGCCGCCGAAGTACCAAATTGATGTGATTCCTGACTATTCCCCTGAAGTTCAATTGCTGATGCCGGAAGAATCGCTGATTGACGTGAAACTTAACGCGCCGGTCGAGTTCCAAATCGAGGCCAGGGATCCCGACTTTGCCGTGCGCGACGTCACCCTCTTTGGTGAAGTAGGCGGCGAATTGATCCTGCAGCAGAAGCTACTGACAAGCAATCACACGGGCCGCTTCGTCGGCAAGTTCCGCAAAACGCCAGCAGAACTCGGACTTCATGTAGGCGACGTCATGGATTATTGGGCGGCAGCAGCCGATAATCGTCGCCCCACCGCCAACGTGTCCCAAACGGTCCACCACCGCCTGCGGGTTATGGGTGGCAAGCAAGCAGATACCAATGAAGAGCAAGACCGGCAATCGGATGCGGAGGAGGCTCAGCTGGACGAAGGCCAAGATAAAGGCGCCGGTGAAGGTGAGGGTTCCAGAGGCGAGGCTACCGGTGCTAGCGAAGACGGGGGCGAGGGTTTAAGCGGCGCGGGGGCCAGCGGCGACGGGCAGCGCGGCCAGTCCGACTCGAGCGAAGGTGGCGGTGCGGGCGGGGAATCTGCGGCCGACCAAGAAGTGGGCGCCGGTGAGTCGCAACCGGGTGAGGGCAACGCGGCCAACGCTTCGAGTGATTCAGGTGAGGACTCTGGCAATAGGCGTCCCGGTGAAAGAGGCGATGATCGCGAATCCGAAAACCAAGGCAATCCAGGAAAAGTATCTGCGGAAGGCGACGACGACGGCGCAGCCTTCGACCGCATGGCCGAACACTTCCGCCAGCAGCGCGAGCTAGGCGAAGAGACTGAAGGTGCAGGGCAGACCAGCGATTCAGAGCAGGCCGGCGAAGGCGATTCACTCAGCAAAGCAAGCGAGGGCCCGGACGATAATCGCTCGACAAACAAGTCAAGCAGCGCCGGCCAGAACGATCTCCCAGAAGGCGATTCTGACAGTCACCCGCAGCAGACTGAGGGCGGGCAGGAAGAAGGCTCTATGGAAAAAGCAAGTCGAGAAAACGGCGGGGAGGAAGACGGCGGGGAGCAATCTTCGCCGGACGGGCACCCCGCACCCGAGCAAGATCAGGCAGGTGCCGGCGAGAATCCGGGCGCAAACCAGGGCGTCCCCGAGTCCGATGTAGACGAGAAACCCGGAGCAAAAACGCCTGACCCTGCCACCAGCGGCTCAAAACCTGGCCAAGAGTCTTCGGCCAATAGCAAGAGCCAAACCGAATCCGATTCCAATAGTAACCAAAACGGCGACAGATCCGGTAGCGGTACGGAGGGTGCTGGCCAACAGGAGGATGCCGAAGGCACCGGAAGTAGCGGTGAGCACCAGGCGACGGATGAGGGAGGCGGAAAAGCATCTGAATCTGACCAGGACAAGGCCGGGTCACAGTCTGGCGACGGGCAGCCGTCGCGCGGGAAAAAAGGGAAATCCAGCGAAAACCAACCGGGCAGTGGTACCGAATCGGGCGATGCCCCAGGTAATACCCCCCAGGGCGACGATCCGGCAGGCGATAGCACAGGAGAAAGCGCTGAGGACAACGGGGGCGGTAACGGGAATCGGCCCGCTCCATCGCAGCAAGGTCAACAAGGGCAAGCTAATGTGGACCGCACGTCCGAATCGTCTGCCGGCGACAAGCCCCCACCGGAATCGGGCCAGCCGTCCCAGGGCGAAACCGCACCAGCGTCGCAAGATCACGCGGGCGGTGGCACGGGCGGCAATACATCGCCGCCACCCGGAAGCGATGTCCTGCCCGGCGACGAGGCCAATCTCGAGTATGCCCGCCAGCAAACCGATCTCGTCCTGGAGCGAATCGAAGACCAACTCGATAAAAAGCAAGTCGACCATAAGCTCCTCGAAAAACTTGGATGGAGCCAGGACGAATTGCAGCGGTTCGTGGATCGTTGGAAGAGCCTCAAATCGAAAGCCGCCGGCGACAATAGGCCTAATACTGCGAAAAAAGAGCTCGATGATTCCTTGCGCCGTCTCGGTTTGCTGCCGAAAAGCCGATTGGGCTACCGCTCCCAAATAACCAAAGATCGTCTTCGCGACCTGCGGGACACGTATCGTGGTCGTACACCTCTCGAGTACCAGGACCGGCTTCGCGCCTACGTGAAGGGAACAGCGAGTGAGGGGCAAGGGGCGAAGAGCAAGGACCACGGCGCGCGGAGCGAGCAATAATACGTTAAGATTGGACACAGGCGGAATGCCGCCTGCGCACAAGCGCGTGCATTTTCTGAGCGACGCACGCCGCGCGTGACTACCTAGTCATCCGTTTGTCGCTCCCCTCGCCCCAGCACGATTCCTTCCATGCCCCCACCTATTCCACGCTATCTGGTTGCTTTTCATCCCAAGAGTATTCCACATCATTTTTTCGACGTCCTGGTGATTGGCGGAGGAATTGCCGGTATGCGCGCTACGATGGCAATCGACCCTCGGCTGTCTGCACTGGTCATTACTAAAGGTCGACTTCAGGAATCCAATAGTAGGTATGCCCAGGGCGGGATCGCTGGTGTGATGACGCCTGAAGATTGTTTTGAAGACCATGTTGCCGACACGCTAAGTGCCGGCGGGTCTCTGTGTGATCCAGAAGTTGTCAAAATGGTCATTCATGAAGCACCCGCGCACATCCGACAGCTCATCGAATGGGGCACCGTTTTTGACGAGCAAGAAGGAAAACTTCTGTTGGGGCGGGAGGGCGGCCATAGTCATAACCGCATTGCCCATGCACTGGGCGATGCGACCGGACAGGAAATCATGCGCGCGATGATCAAACGCGCGCGCGAAGTACTCCATGCACAAATCTGGCAAGACACTTTCACCATCGATCTCCTGACCCATGAAGGCCGCTGCCGTGGTGCGCTGGTGTGGAATAAGCACCACGGAAAGAGCTTCGTGTGGGCCAAGGAAACAATCCTTTGCACCGGCGGCGTAGGACAGGTGTTCCGCGAAACAACTAATCCTCCGGTGGCCACCGGCGATGGCCATGCGTTCGCTTACCGTGCCGGCGCAGAAGTTCGAGACATGGAGTTCATGCAATTCCATCCCACGGTGCTGTACATCGCAGGGAGTAGCCGTATTCTTATCACCGAAGCGGTGCGAGGCGAGGGAGCCCTGCTGGTCGATGCGACGGGCGAACGCTTCATGCCACAGTACGACAATCGCGCAGAATTGGCGCCCCGCGACGTGGTGAGCCAGGCGATTGTCGATCGCATGCAAAAAACGCGGCACCCGTGCGTCTATCTTGATCTCAGTCCGCTGGGAACCGAAAAAGCGCGTGAGCGCTTTCCGGGTATCACGAAGAGTTGTGCCGAGTTTGATATCGACATTGGCCGCGATCGCATTCCTGTCCGCCCTGGCGCACACTACATAATCGGTGGCGTCCACGTCGATCAACACGCGCGCACAACTTTGCCAGGCCTGTGGGCATCGGGCGAGGTTACCAGTAGCGGACTGAACGGGGCCAATCGCCTGGCCTCCAACAGCCTGCTGGAAGGACTGGTCTATGGCGCCCGAGCGGGAGCGGGAGCATCGGAAGCCGCCCTTTCCCGAGCCGATAATTATCAGGCCGTTCCGCTGGAAAACCGCGCCGTCGCGCCTCCCAGCGGGCCCCTCGACTTGCTGGATATGCGAAACTCGCTCAAGAGCCTCATGGGCCGTGCCGCCGGTGTACATCGCACAGGCCCTCAACTGGACCAGGCCCTAGAAACGATCGACACCTGGTGCCGCTACGCCCTGCCCCGGCAATTCCTAGAATCGCAAGGGTGGGAGTTCCAGAACATGCTCACTGTGTCACGTATGATTATCGAAATGGCGCTCCGCCGCGAGGAATCGCGGGGGGTCCACCTTCGCGGCGATTTCCCTGCGCAAGACGATGTGCGATGGCAACAACGATTGTCGATGGTTCGTCCGTAAATAGCCGAACTTCCGTCGCCATTGGGGCGTAGCGAGTGGGTATAGACAGACTGTCGGTCTAGGGATTATCCTGACCTCGATTCTACGATTTTATAAAAAACGTGTCACTGAGAGTGCATTTGTGATGAGCGAACCCCCTCTGCCAGATGAGCCGATGATTGAGGCTCAAGGCCTTTCCAAATTCTACGGTAGCTTCGCCGCCTCCCGCGACGTTACATTTTCGATCAACAAGGGTGAAGTCGCCGCTTTTTTGGGCCCCAACGGGGCCGGCAAGAGCACCACCATGAAACTGCTCACCGGCTACTTGGCCCCCTCGGAAGGTGTGGCCAGAATTGCCGGATTCGATATGGGCAACCAGCGTCTGCAGGGGGCCCGACGACTGGGCTACTTGCCGGAAAACGGCCCCCTTTATGCGGACATGACACCGCGCACATTGCTCCAGTTTTTCGGCGAGATCCGCGGCCTGTCACCAAGGAAATTTGACGAACGTTTTCAGGCAGTCGTACACACGTGTAATCTGGGCACGGTCCTGGGCAAACCGATCGGCAAACTCTCCAAGGGGTTTCGCCAGCGGGTTGGCATGGCGCAAGCACTGTTGCATGATCCGGATGTCCTGATTCTTGACGAGCCTACCGCCGGACTGGATCCGAACCAGATTCGCGAAGTGCGGAAGATGATCCGAGAATTGGGACAATCGAAAACCATTTTATTGTCCACGCACATTTTGCAGGAAGTTGAGGCCATGTGTAACCGCGTGCTCTTTATCAACGAAGGCGTTATGGTCTTTGATGGTACCCCGCAAGAGCTCAGCGAGCACCGTGAAGACCTCGACCAGCGTTTTCACCAACTGACCATGACAAGCTAAGCGCCAAGACCGCCGAGAGTGGCTTATCTCCACTCTCTTCGCGGCAGTGTCCGCCTCGGCGCACTTGGCGCTTCGTTACACCCCGAGAAGATCATTCACCATGAATTGGAACGTGCTTAATTCAATTTTCCGGCGCGATTTCGTCAGCTACTTTTCCAGCCCGACGGGTTACGTTTTTATTTGTGTATTTGTCGTACTCAGCGCGTTGGCGACGTTCTGGCCGCCGGAGTTTTTTTCCAGCAACCTAGCCAACCTTGACCAGCTAAGCCGCTGGCTGCCCTTTATCATGCTGGTGTTCATCCCAGCAATTACCATGAGCATCTGGGCAGAAGAGCGCAGGCAAGGAACCGACGAATTATTACTCACGTCCCCGGCAAGTGATTTTGATGTCGTGCTGGGCAAGTACATGGCGGGCGTGGCCATTTTCTCGGTCTCCCTGATGTTCTCGGCCTTTTCCATATTTTTGGTCTTCAAATGGGGCCTGGGCGATCCGGACGGCGGACTCTTTGTCAGCACGTTTATAGGATACTGGTTCATCGGTATTGCGATGATTGCCATCGGCATGATCGCCTCGTTTCTGACCGACAACCTTACGGTCGGATTTATTCTCGGCACCTTGTTTAACCTGCCGTTGGCCCTGTTCGGCGTTGCGGGCTGGTTTGTCAGCAATCCCGCATTGGCAGAGGTCGTGCGCCGCTGGAGCGCGCTGGAGCGCTTCCGAGATTTTGAACGAGGAGTGCTGGGCATAGGCGGCATGGCTTACTTTGTCGCGATTGCCGCAGTGATGCTCTATCTCTGCATGGTATTGATAGGGCGCAGGCATTGGGAGGGTCGCGAGAATGGCAGCGGCCTGCTTGGACATTATGCGGTGCGGACCATCGCGCTGCTCGCCGTCGCCGTTGGCATAACCGAAGTTGCTCAAAATCGCAACTGGCTGCACGCCGATATCAGTAGCGAACAACTCAGCTCCCTCTCGTCCGACACCATTCAGATTCTGCGAAATCTACGCAACGACGAAAATGCGAGAACAATCAAAATTGACGTGTACGTTAGCCCACAGGTCCCCACCGAGTATGCCGACACCAAACTGAGCCTACTCTCCACCCTGGCGGAAATGCGAACGCTCAGCGGCAACAAAGTCCAGGTTACCAAACACGAAATCGAAAACTATGGCGCCGAAGCTTTATTGGCCGAACAAAATTTTGGCATCACTCCGCAAGAGGTCCTGATCAACACCGGTGGTGAACCGTCGCGAGAAGAGTTCTTGTTGGCAGCGGCCGTGACCTCAGGCTTGGGCAAAGTCGTCATACCGTTTGTCGACAAGGGAATTCCGGTGGAATACGAACTCGTGCGGTCCATCTCGACGGTTACACAAGAAAAACGGCTCAAGGTTGGCATCGTCGATACTGGGATTCCATTTATGAATCCATCGAGTAACCGCGATCAGGAATGGCCGTTGATTTCTGAATTGCGCAAGCAGTACGACATCCAAGACTCTGCCATTGATCCTGCACAACCGATCAAGGGAAAATACGACGTCTTGATCGCCATACAGCCTTCCATGCTCGGCCCCCAACAGATGGACCATTTCGTCGATGCCGTCCGCAGCGGCATCCCTACTCTGATCCTCGAAGACCCGTTTCCCTTGTTCTTTCGTTCGGTCGCGGGCACCGCCGAACCGAAACAACCCCAAGGAATGATGGGCATGTTCGGCGGCGGCCGACCCGAGCCCAAGGGAGATCTGGAACAGCTCTGGCGGACGCTAGGTGTTGAATTCCAGGGAACGGAAGTCGTTTGGCAGGAGTATGAGCCGGAAAGCACTTTGCGGGCTCAGTCCGATTCTCAGTGGATCTTTATCGACCGGGGCAATGGGGCCCAGGACCCTTTGAATTCGGATAACGCCATTACCTCTGGCTTGAATCAGCTCCTGCTTATCTACCCCGGTTCGATTACCAAAGCGGAAGACTCCTCGCTCGAATTCGAGGAGCTTGCGGTTACCGGCGGCAACGGCTCGGGGATTGTCCCCACGCGAGCCATCCGACGCCAAGCATCAAACCCGCGAACCATCAGCCACTTTGTCGACTCCAGCTCACACATCATGGCCGCTCAAATTTACGGTGTCCGTCAGGATGATGAGCTGCTTGGCGGGGCCCCCAGCGATCCGCATTCAAACCTGTCAGCCGCTCTGGATGAACCCAGCACTACCTCGGCGGTGATGGCCGGCGGAGACGCGTCCATTCATGCTGTCGTCGTGGCCGATATCGATTGGATTATCCCTGACTTCTTCACCATCCGTCAAAGCGGCAACCGAGAAATACTCACGGCTACTCAAAACGTAACGTTCATCCTCAATTGCATTGATGCTTTAGCGGGCGACCAGCGGTTCATCGAGATCCGCAAGCGGGCGCGTGTCCACCGCACGCTTGCCAAAATCGACGAGGCGACCAAGGCTAATCGTCAAAAAGCCTTGCTTCAAGAAAACGAGTTCCTCGATGACATCCAGTCCAATATTTCAGAAGCTCGCAAAGCGTTCGACGACAGGGTTGCGGCGGTGATGAATGCCCAGGACTTGACGCGTGCGCAACAAGAACAGCAGATTGAAGTGGTTCGCATGCGTGAGCAAGAGCGGCTTGACGCTCAATTGCGTTCCATTGAAGCGGGACGTAGTCGTCAGCTTAAGCAGATCAACTACAATCTTGAACAAGAGATTAGCAGCGTGCAAAACCTTTACAAACGTTTTGCAATCTTGATTCCGCCCATCCCTCCACTGCTGGTCGCGCTCTACGTATTTTTCCGCCGCCGCGAGGCAGAGCGTGAAGGCATTGCCAAAGCGAGGCTGCGCTGATCAAGAATGGGCTGATCAAGAATAGGCTGATTGTTTTTGTGTAAGACTTCTTCGTTGGACTTGCTTTTGACAACTGCATTGGTCATCAAAGCGAGTTAAAAACCAAATGGAAAGACAAGTGACCATGTCAGAAATGGCCAAAACGTTCGTCTTTGTCGCTGCGGCGGCAGGCTCCCTCTTACTCGCCTTCGTGGTCCGTCCTGGTAGCAACACCTTCGACCCCGAAGAACTGGTTGGTATTCGCCTTAACCAGTTTGAAGTCGACGATGCCAAACGACTCAAGATCGTCAAGTACGATTCAGAGACCGCTTCGACGCGAACGTTTGAGATTACTGAGACTGATGGCCTTTGGACGATACCGTCAAAACGGGGCTACCCAGCTGACGCTAACAAGCGCATGGCCGAAGCGGTCAACAATGTGATTGATCGCGAGATCTTGCGGATTGCCTCGAAGAGTGCAGGCGAACACGAAACTCTGGGCGTACTCAACCCCGAAGACTCCAAGCTCACTACCAAGTCTACAGGGGCTGGAACGCGGGTTGTCATATCCGATTCGTCCGACAACCTGCTGGCCGACATGATCATAGGCAAACCGGTCCCCGAATCGAAAGACCAGTACAACGTGCGGGACACCGACAAGGACGTAGTGTACGTCGTGAATCTCAACCCCGACAACCTTTCGACCAGCTTTAAGGACTGGATCGAAGGTGATCTGCTTCAGCTCAGCGCGTTGGATTTAAGGCGGCTTGAGATGAAAGACTATTCTGCCGAACTACGTGCCATCCTTACACCGAATGGTTTTGCCAACCAAGTTCTTTGGGATCGCCGCGGCGAGATGACCCTAGAATACGACAATTCTGCCTCCGAATGGAACGCTGCGCAGCTACAGAAGTTTGACCCCGAGAAGGAAGAATTGGTCGATTACGATTTAACTGAAGACGAAGAGCTTGATAAGGACGTGCTGACAGAATTGCGTAATAGCCTGGAAGATCTGAAAATTGTCGACGTCGAGCGCAAGCCCGAGGGACTGAGTGCCGATTTGCATGCGGGTGCAAATTTTTTGAACGATAGCGACGCGCGATCGAGCTTAACGGAAAGGGGCTTCGCCACGCTATCGCTTACCCAAGGGGCTGAACCAGAAATCCTATCCAGCGAGGGCCAGCTTACCTGCTCGATGAAAAACGGTGTTGAGTACGTGCTGCGTTTCGGCAACTTGAAGACCGATAGCGAAGAGAGTAGCGCAACTCCCGCCGAGACAGATGCTACGGCTGCCGTCAGTGACGTCTACCGCTATTTATTTGTCATGGCGCGCTTCAACGGAGACTTATTGGATCGTGCGGAAGTTGATCCATTCCCCAGCCTACCGGAAGGAATCTCCGAAGATGATCTGGTAGCAATCCCCAAAGAAGCTTCCAGTCCCCAGCAGCCTGCCGCAGACACAGCTGGTGAAACGGCCGAAGTGACCGAGTCGGGAGCGTCGAACGAGGAAACGGTTGCAAATTCGGAGCCCGAAGAGACTCGCGGCGACGATGAGACAGCCGACCCAGGTACAGCGCCGAACACTGGGGAGGGAGAAACAGCTACAGCCAGGGAAACGGAGGCTGAACCTCAAGAGACTGCGGAAGACAAGAAAAAATCGGAAGTTGCCCGTATCCTGGCCGAACGTGAAGAAATCAAAAAAGAAAACAATCGCCGACAGGACGAGTATGAAGAGAAAATTGAGGCTGGCGAAAAGCGAGTGGCTGAGCTCAATGAAAGATTTGGTGAGTGGTATTATGTAATCGACAACAGTGTCTACAAAAGCATTCACCTAGGGCGCGATCAGGTAATTCGCGCGAAAGAAGATGAGGATTCCAGCGACGACGATCCCATTGCAGGCGAGCCCGAGTGAAGACGGCCCAATTAACGCCCGGGGATAGCGTGTCCATTGCAGCTGGCATCCCGAGACTCCCCAACGCCCCAATGGGCCACGCCATGTAGCGCAAGCAGTGGCTTGTGCAGGGCAATGTGAGCGAGGGCGCTCGCGCTACGATATTCGCTGCCTTCGACGGGCACCCTTACGAAACTGGGCTGCCCAAATCGCGAAGCGACTCCAAAGTAAAGAGCCCCGTATCGTGGCCGTCGCTAAAATGGATGGCATAGGCGTAGCGGCCGGCGGGGTCCATCTGCGTAATGCGTAGCGGCTGCGCTTCTTTCTGGGAAATCACCGGAAGTGCCATCACCGACCCAGGCGGCGTTTTTCGTTTCTCACGACAAGAGGCACAGGGACAATTCTCGCGCAGTTCGACAACCAAGTATTGTCGCACTTGGCCATCGCTCCACTCGATCTGCAAGCGCTCCGGCGCCACCAATTCAATCTTCCAAGGCTGAATATGCAACACCGTTTCTCCTCCCCCTAAATACCCTCCCCTAAATTAACCCACAGTCAAAAAAGGCGACACCCACTAACTAAGGTGTTTTCGCAAAAAACCGGCCAAGTGACTCGTAGCTGTGCCCATTCCTCTTTTGTATCTAATTGGTGTTGTTGTTAGTCGCGAGGTAACAATGTGGCCCAGCGCAATTTGCCCCTTGCCACAAGAACCAGGCCATGGAACCCAATGCTGAGACCCGGCCGATAAAATGCTTCACGCTTGCCAAACTGTTGGTAGTGACTGCCATCATTGACGTCCTAGTTGCCTTGCTCCTACCGGCGGTGCAAGCGGATCGCGAGTCTTTCCGGCAGTCTGCGTTTACTAATGACGTCACGTAGCTGGGGCTCTGGCCGCATCTGCGGAACGAGAAGCCTGCACGATGGTCAGCGCACCGGTAATTCGTTACTATAATCGAGCATTAGGAACACGTCTGCTCACGTCGGGCTCTGCAATTTAAGCCGTGGCCCGCAGGCTAGCGGACTCTATAGGGCTGCGGCTTGCACCGCTTTCTACTTTCAATGGTTAGTGTGTCTTCGTTAAGGAAAACTGCAATGATCCAGACTGTAGTTCGCATCGCCGCCCTGATTAGTTTTTTCCTGAGCCTGCCTATTCTGCTGCCGCCCTCAGCGCAAGCCGAGATTGCTCAGCCTTTGACTGGCCAGAATCCCTCAGGCAAACGGCTCAATATCCTTTTGATCACGGCCGACGATATGAACTACGACTCCCTGGGGGTCACCGGCTGCCAACTGCCCGGCATCAGTCCTCATCTAGACCAACTCGCTGCAGAAGGACTCTTGTTTGAAAATTGTCATGTGATGACCCCCGTTTGCGGTCCATCGCGCGCTGCAATGATGACGGGACGCTATCCGCACTGCACGGGTTTTTTGTGCCACCCAAAAAACAGCATTCCCAAAACATGGGACGCGAAATCGCATAAGAAGCTGCCGACCGTTTTCGCCTATTTGCGGAAAGCTGGGTATCTCACCGGCGTAATGGCCAAATTGGATAGTAGTGCTGCCGGACAGCTGGACCAATTCGACGTCAAAATAAGCGGTGCAGATCTGGCGGCAGGACGTGATCCCAGAAAATTTTATCAACTGAGCAAGGAGTTTTTCCAACGAGCCCTTGCGGAAGGCAAGCCTTTTTTTCTGAATGCCAATCCATTAGATCCGCACGAATACTGGGCGGGACAAAAGTACGAAACGAAGGAATGGATCGACATGATGATGGGCCGTACGGACTATAAGACATACCCAAATGGCAAACCCTATCCGGACCCTAGTCGCACCTACCAACCCGAACAAATTCCAATTCCTGCTTGCTATCCGGATACCCCAGAAATAAGAGAGGAGTTGGTGACCTATTACAACAGCATGCCGCGCCTGGACGCATGTGTGGGCGCCGTACTGAAGGCGCTCGAAGACACCGGCTTGGAAGATAACACGCTCGTCGTGTTCCTGTCCGATCACGGTATCGGCAAAGCCTTCGCTAAGTGGTCGCTTTATCCTTACGGCACGAAAACTCCACTTATTGTCCGATGGCCCAACACAATTGCCGCCGGTAGAGTGGATACCGAACACGTTCTCTCAAGCATAGACCTTGTGCCAACATTCATTGAGGCCGCTGGCTTGCCGGCTCTGGCCGGTGTGGACGGCCGCTCGTTGATGCCCATATTGGCTGGAGAAAATCCGGAAGACTGGCGACAAAGGGTCTACACCTGCTTCAATTACATGAATAACTATCCGGAGAGGGACAAGCAATTTTCCCAGTTCACAAAAGATCTTGTCGACAAGCATGACAATTACCGACCTATGCGAGCGGTGACCAGCAATCACTACACCTACATTTGGAACGCGTGGGCCGATGGCAAACGCGAAATCCCACTGGAAATGTCGGGGAGCCAGGCCATCCGCCGCATTTTGGGAGAAACCGGCTATACCAGACGCGCCAACTTCGAGAAGTACCGAGCGCCGGAAGAATTCTATGATACGGCCGCCGATCCGGGTTGCCTTAAAAACTTAATCACCGCACCAGACCAGCAGCAGAGGATTGGGGCATTCCGTCAGACGCTTGCAGACGTGATGACCAAATCCAACGATCACGAACAGAAGAACTACCAGCGGAAGGTGCTCCAACAGGGTCTTTGAAGAAATTGGAGAAATTACTCCACCGAAAACCCGTCAGGAGGCCAAAAAATCCGTTGTGCCTACCGCACGACAACAGTCCCAGTAGTTTATAATAGGCGGCATCCCCTGCCTTTGATTCTCTGACTCTCCAGCAGCTAATCTCCGGATTAGTAGAAAGCATGATGCCTCGTAAACTTATCGGAGTGGTCTTACTGGCCCTTCACGGGGCGGTGGTGACCGGATCGATAGCGGCACCAGGCGACGTAAGTGGCCTTTCCTTGGAGCATCGTGAGCTGTTCGAGGAAAAGATTCGCCCCGTCTTGGTCGAACACTGCTACAAGTGCCACAACAGCTCAGCAGAAGCTGAAGCTGGTTTGGCACTCGACTTTCGCGGGGGCCTGCGGGAAGGTGGCAACTCGGGCCCGGCAATTCTACCGGGCAACTCCGCTGACAGCTTGCTATTAGCCGTGCTGCGCCACGAAATCGAAGGCCAGCGAATGCCGGCCGATGGGCCGCGTCTCGATGACGAGGTACTGCGCAATATTGCCCGCTGGATCGACCTGGGCGCGCCCGATCCACGGGACCAACCCCCCAGTGCAGCGGAGCTGGCCGAAGCTACCAGTTGGGAGGCCATTCGCCAGCGGCGGATGGAATGGTGGAGCTTTCAGCCACCGAAGGATGTCGCCGCACCCGACGTTGACGACAACCGATGGTCCGTTCATCCAGTAGACCAATTTGTATTGCGCCGCTTGAGAGAGGTCGCATTGTCCCCAGCCAAACCGGTAGAACCAAGCGCGCTCCTCCGCCGACTCACTTTTGCCCTCACCGGTTTGCCCCCCACGCCCGAGCAGCGGTTGGCCTTTATCGAGGCTCACCAGCGCGACCCCCTCCGAGCTGTGGACGACCTAGTCACCCAACAGCTCGCATCGCCCCGCTTTGGCGAACGCTGGGCCCGCCACTGGATGGATTGGGTGCGCTATGCCGACACCCACGGCAGTGAGGGCGATCCGCGTATTCCCTATGCGTGGCGCTACCGCGACTACCTGATCCGCGCGCTAAACGCCGACATACCTTACCCGCAACTTGTGCGCGAGCACCTGGCCGGTGATTTATTGGACAATCCGCGCCGCCATCCCGACACGGGCACCAACGAATCTGCGCTCGGTATCGGGCACTTTCGATTTGTTCAGCATGGCTTCGCGCCCACTGATGCGCTAGACGAATTGGTTCGCTTCACTAACGACCAAATCGACACAGTCTCCAAGGCGTTTTCCGGACTCACCGTTTCGTGCTCGCGGTGCCACGATCATAAGTTTGATGCAATCGGTCAAAGTGATTTCTATGCCCTGTTTGGCATCTTTTCCAGTTGCCGACCGGGGACCATCACCATCGACTCACCCAAGGTTCGCGACCGCAATAAAACAGAACTCACCGAACTCAAACGGCAAATACGTGCTGGCCTCGCTCGGCAGTGGCTGGCCACAGCTCATCATTGGCCCGCGATACTAATGGCTGCACCGATCCCACGTTCGGACGAGGACAACGAGCACGACACTAAGCAAGCGACGGCAATGTCGGACTGGCATTCGGCAATTGATGGCGCACTCGGCGCGGGCCTCGCCAATCCACTCCACGTATGGTCCAAGTTGCGCCAGGTTCCACCCGAGGAGTTTTCCGCAACCTGGGACGGGCTCTTGACCGCCTGGCGGGCAAGCGCGGCTGCACTTGCCAAGCAGCACGCATTCGGTCCAGGCCACGCCTGGGATCTCTCCGGCAACGACCTGGACAGCTGGTTCCCCGAAGGCAACGGCCTCAACGGTCACGCCGCACCCCCTGGCTCAATGACGCTCCATACGGATGGCCAACAGGTGGTCGCCGACATCTATCCAGCAGGAGTTTACACCCACCTACTCTCCAGCAAGCACAATGGCGTACTGAATTCGCCGCGCATGCATGTTGACTTTGACCAGATTTGGATTCGGGCCAGCGGGTCAAACGGCGCAACCGGCCGGTACGTCGTGCAAAACTATCCGCGCGGTGCCACCGTGTTTAAAATTAAAGCTCTGGACGGCGACCGGCCGCACTGGTATCGGTTCGCCATAGACTATTGGCACGATGACGAAATCCATTTCGAGTTCGCGACTGCTGGCGATACGCCCATTTCTGGCGAAATCATTACCCGATCCTGGTTTGGCGTGACGGACGTTGTCACTCGCAACGCAGGCGACCCTCAGCCGCGCGAAGAGCCAGCAGAGTTTGTGGCCCCACTGTTTACACAAGACAGCCCGCCACCCAAAAATCTGGGCGATCTGGCCGATCGCTACGGCCGGGCGCTGGTCACGTGCGTCCGCGCCTGGCAGGCCGGCACTATTTCCAATGAACAGACCCATTTCTTGCGATACTTTGTGCGATCAGGATTGCTACCCAATCAGCTCTCTGAGCTAGCCTTCCTGGTTCCGCTGGTGATGGAGTATCGCCGCCTGGAAGCCGAAGTCACCTTTCCAACCCGCGCGCCTGGAATCTGGGAGGGAGACACGCGTGACGCGCCCCTTTTCGTGCGCGGTGATCATCTTAGTCCGGGCGATCCCGTACCACGCCGATTCCTCCAATCCTTGGGCGGCCAGCCCTACGATACCCCCGCCAGTGGACGACGCGAACTGGCAGAAGACTTAGTGCAGAGCGACAACCCGCTGACCTCCCGTGTCATCGTCAATAGGATTTGGCACCACGTGTTTGGTAACGGGATCGTCGCCACACCTGACAATTTTGGCCGGCTTGGCCAGGAGCCCACACACCCGGAACTGCTCGACTACCTCGCAAATCGGTTCGCAGCCGATGGCGGTTCGATCAAAAAAATGATTCGGCTACTGGTAACCTCTCAGTCGTTTGCCATGGATTCCAGCGTCAGTGCCAAAGCTCGTGCGATTGATCCAGAAAATCGCTACCTGTCGCACATTCCCGTTCGTCGACTGGAAGCTGAGGCAATTCGGGATTCGCTCTTGGCCATAAGCGGCCAACTTGACGAGAAAATGTATGGACCGGGCGTCGATGGCCGGCAATCGAGGCGCAGTGTCTATGTACAGGTGCTTCGCAATTCCCTCGATCCGCTGCTGCGAGCGTTCGACGCCCCGCCGCCCGCCAGCCCCCGCGGGCGCCGCGACGTGACCAATGTGCCGGCCCAATCTCTGGCGCTGATGAACGATCCCCAAGTGATTGCCTGGGCACAGGCCTGGGCAACCCTCGCAGTGGCTGAAACCCCAGGTGCCCAGCCTGCCGATCGCTATGCCTGGATGCTCCGCACGGCGCTTGGGCGCGACGCCACTGGCGAAGACTTGCGAGCGGTGGCTAACTATTTCCAGACGATTTCCGAATCACGTGAACTGCAAACGACCGACTGGCAGGATCTGGCCCAGGCGATTTTTTGTCTCAAAGAGTTTATTTACCTCAAATAGATTCCGCTGCCATGAACCAAGATCAACTTTCTCGCCGCGCGATGCTTTGTCAGGCCTCGACCGGATTCGGAATGCTGGCCCTGGCGGGGCTGATCAGCCAAGAGTCGCCGGCCGCCGCGGCGACGACTGGCAGGGCACTTTCCAGACCCCATTTTCCGCCCAAAGCAAAGAATGTGATCTTCTGCTACATGTCGGGTGGCGTCTCCCACATCGATTCCTTCGACCCCAAGCCTCGCCTCGCGCGCGAGGCGGGAAAACCAATGCCCATGAAGATCGAACGAACGATGTTCAACAACAACGGGAACATCTTTCCCAGTCCTTTTGAATTCACGCGGCATGGCGACAGTGGAATTCCGGTCAGCAGCATGTTTCCGCACATTGGTGAGTGTGCCGATGAGTTGGCCGTGATTCGCTCGATGACCAGCGAGGTCAACGAGCACGCGCAGGCCAACTACTTCATGCACACCGGATTTACCTTGGAGGGCTCCCCCAGCGCCGGTGCATGGGCTTCGTATGGCCTGGGATCCGAAAACCAAAACCTTCCTGGATTCGTGGTGCTGCAAAGTGGCTATGCGACGGTTCCCCATGGTGGCGTGGGCCTATATAGCAACGGGTTTTTGCCCGCCAATCATCAGGGGTCCATCATTCACGCCGATCAACCGGAAGCGGTAAAAAACATCCGCCCGGCCGAGCACGACCGGCGGCAGCGGCAGCGCCTCGACCTAGTCCGCCAACTGGACGAGCTTTATTTGGCCAACGTTAATCAGCATGCCCCCGTGGAGGCGGCCATCAATAACTTCGAAACTGCCTACCGCATGCAGTCGTCTGTACCCGAACTGTGCGACATTTCTGGAGAGTCGCCGGCCACGCGCGCAATGTATGGCCTGGACGACCCGCATCCATCCAAAGCTGCCTACGCGCGCCAATGCCTGCTGGCCCGCCGACTGGTTGAGAGGGGCGTGCGTTTTGTGGAGCTGAGTTGCCTGGGCCAAGACGCGAGCGACGGGCAGAGGCCGAACCCCTGGGACCAACACGGCGGACTGAAAATCGGTCACACCAACATGGCGCAACAAGTGGACCAGCCGATCGCCGCCCTGATCAAGGATTTGCGCTCGCGAGGTCTATTGGACGAGACACTCATTATTTGGGCGGGAGAATTTGGCCGCACGCCGTTCTCGCAAGGCTCCGAAGGCCGCGATCACAATCCGTATGGATTCAGCGTTTGGCTCGCCGGGGGCGGTGTAAAGGGTGGAACGATCTATGGGCAAACCGACGAGTACGGCTACCACGCCGTCGAAAATGCGGCGACCGTGTACGACCTGTGGGCCACGGTCCTGCACCAACTGGGCATAAGCCACCAAGACCTCACCTACCGCTTTGCCGGACGCGACCTGCGGCTCACCGATGTGTATGGCAACGTACTACACGACGTGATTGCCTAGAGCCCATTTCAAAACCATCAGTCAGTGGCAAGATTCCCCCAGAATCGTGGCCCCAAACCAAGTTTATCAAATGGTTCTAAGAAGATGGCTTCTCGTCGCAAGCTGTGCAGCGCGCAGCCAACAATACGTTGGCCTTCTTTGCAGCTCACCAACGAGAAACGTCACTAGCAGTTGCCCGGCAGAACCACACCATTACCTCGGGTGGAGCTGAAGGAATTGTTTGCTTCTTTGGAATTACGATCGAGACCTGGACTCGTATCGGACCGGATGCAAGCTGTCTAACCAACGCTAGTCGCCGCTATAGCTCACGCCAGTTGATGCATCTTCCAAGCTCATCCGTCGCGCAGATCAACAAAACGGGCGGCTTTGCCCTCGAAACGTGGCAGCGACATGGCGTTGGCCAGCCGGACCTCAACCTTGAGCCCCAATTGCAGTCGCAATTCCTCAGCGATGCGCGTGGGATTTTGCAGGTGATCTTCCACCTCCACCACCAGCTCATCCATCTCGCCTCGCCGGCGCACGGTAATACGATATTCGACCACTTCGGGAAAGCTGTGCAGAATCTGTACAAGCGAACTGGGGAAAATATTCACGCCCCGGACAATCATCATGTCGTCCGTGCGGCCCAAAACCCCACCCTCCAAGAACACAAAACGGTTGCGACCCGATTTCGTCCATGTGGGGCGGACCAGATCGCCCGTGCGGTAACGGATGATCGGCATGCCGTATCGTTTTAGCGAGGTTAGTACCAAGTGCGAAAGCTCGCCTGCTTCGGCAGGCTTACCTGTTTCGACCGAATAGAACTCGGCGATGAACTCGCTTTCCAGAACGTGAAGACCCTGCCCATCAGGATCGCCGTATCCCCAGGGCCCGACCTCACTCGCACCACTGTGGTCGGTGACGCGCGCGTTCCACGCAGTTTCGATTCGAGCGCGCGTGGCGGGAACTGAGCCACCAGGTTCGCCCGCCACTACGATCTTTCGCACACCGCTATGCGCCAAATTGATACTGTTCTGCTGAGCCACCTCAACCAGATGGAGCGCATAGGTTGGCGTACAGAACAAAACCGTCGCCTGGGCGCGGCGCAACAAGTCCAAGCGAGCCAGCGTGTTCATGCCTCCGCCGGGAATTAACAGGGATCCACGGGCCACAAGTGCATCGTGAGCACTCCAAAAACCGATGAACGGGCCAAAAGAAAAAGCCAGCATCACACGATCCTCAGCGTCGATCTCTGCGGCGTCGAGTACGTATTGCCAGCAAGCTGTCCACCACTCCCAATCAGCGGCAGTGTCGTACACGCTCATAGGCCTGCCGTGGGTCCCCGAGGTTTGGTGATAGCGCACGTAGCGTTCAACAGGCCAAGTTAGATTGACCGGCAAATGATTTCCATCCAATCCAGCGAGCAACTCCTCTTTCGTAGTGAAGGGTAAGTCCCCCAGTTGGTCGAGGCTGGATAACTGCCGGGGGCAGGAGGCCAATTTGCTGGAATAAAATTGATTGGTGGGCAAGATCGCATCGAATAGCTGGTTCAAACGATCCAACTGATGCTCAGCCAACGCACCTCGATCGGACGATTCTTGCTGTCGCCGCTCTGCAGGCGAACCGGTTGGTATTTTACGGGAACCCATTTCAAGACTACCCCGGTACTAGTATTTCCCTGTCCCATTGGCCCCCCCAAAAAAAAGGGGGGGACTAACGCTAGTCATCCATTTTTTTCTGGGCCGGCAAACACGCTAAAAAAGAGGCCGCTCGCAAGTACATGCGGCGGCCATGCACTGCAGGCGTGGCACTGCTACTATCTCCTAACTCGTTTTCTCCCAGCATGCCAAACTCCCGATCAGCAGCCAAGACTACGACTTTGCCGCTCTTCGACATGCAATAAAGCTTGCCGCCAGCCAAGATCGGCGAGCCAAAATAATTTCCGCTAACGCGTTCGTTCCAAATCAGGCTGCCGTCTTTTAGGTCAATGCAAGCGACGGTGCCGCGATCCTGCCAAAGAAAAAGCAGTTCGTCGCGAACGATGGGTGTCGGGACATAAGGCAAGTTCTTTGACAGGCTCAGCGACTGTCGTGGCGGCTGGTCGGCGCCGCCCACCAGCGTCACACCAACCAAGGTCCTCCCGCGACCACCGCCGCCGCTCACTCCTATCAGCACCTTACCCGCCAACAGGGGAGAGCTAACACAGCGCTGTGGAAACACGTCGGGCAACTCCCACACGACGGCGCCAGACTGCACCTCGATGGCCTGCATGCCAGCGGTCATACTCTGGACAACGACGGCTTTAACTGGACGCCCTTCAATCTCTGTTGAGATTGCACAGGGGGTGGCATACGAAGCCTTTCCAGCTGGCCGTTCCATCCGCCAGCGCAGCTCACCCCGCTGGGCATCCACTCCCGCCAAAAAACCGTTTTCCTGCTGATCACATTGCACACAAACCACCCCGTCAATGACCACCGGCGACGCCGCAAACCCGTGCGGGCCAACAAACTGCCCCAAAACGATCCGCCACACTTCGACGCCGGCGTGCGTGAGTGCGGCCAAGTGTATTTCACCTGCCGACGCCCAGGTGAAATAGACGTGGCTTGCGTCGAGCGCCGGTGTGGTCGAAGCGTAGCTATTGCTTGCATGCATAGATGCGGCATGACTAATAAAACTTTTTCTCCATCGCTGCCGGCCGCTATCGGCGACCAAACTCGTCAGCGTGACGGTGCCCGTGTCGGGGTCTCCTGACGTGACCCACACTCGGTTCTCCCAGCACACCGGCGAACTATGTCCGATGCCTGGCAGGGCCACTTTCCAAAGATAGTCGGATTCCGACCAGGTCGTGGGGAATGCGATGTCGCCGGCCTGGCCCGTGCCATTCGGGCCTCGAAACCGCGACCAATTGTCCGGATCGCTAACCGCACGCGCTGAAATAGGACCCCACCCCCACAAGACAACCAACAGGTGTATCACCAGCTGGCGTGCAACCCGTCGCCGTGTCAGACGTGCCAGCGCAGTTGATGTAAATTCCTTGCCCCTGAATCTCACAACCCGATGTTGACCCGACACCGACAACTGCCAACCTCCAAGCATTGAGTATCTGGCATGAAAGCAGCTAGTCACTCGGGAGTCTCCTACCAACCTGGCATATTTATTTGTGGCCTGCACTATAAGGGCAAACCAATCAATGCCTCAGCGCTCGATGCCGTAGATTTCGATCTTTCGATAAAGGGTCGCGCGACCTATGCCCAGCAGCTTGGCCGCTTCGGGCACACTGCCGCCAGCCCGCTTTAGCGCCTCCAAAATCAATTTGCGTTCCCAGTGTTCGATCAATAGCGAGTCGAGTGGCTCGCTGCCACTGTCACGCAAGCCCAGGTCGAGCGGCCGGATTTCGTCACCTTCGGCCAGCACGACTGCACTGTCGATTACATTGCGCAATTGTCGCACGTTGCCCGGCCAACGATATTCCAACAATTGCCTCCGCGCTGAGTCGCTCAATTCCAACTGAGGCCGCCCCCGTTCACTTCGATAGTGATTAAGGAAGTAATCGATCAACAGACCCACGTCGTCGTCCCGCTCACGCAGCGGCGGCAAATGCAACTCAAAAACACTCAGCCGGTAGTAGAGATCTTCGCGAAATTTTTTGTCGCGTACATAATCTTGTAGCTCTTGATTGGTTGCCGCGATAAGACGGACATCCACCTGAACTTCTTCCGTGGAACCAACCGGCAAGAAAGGATGGCCCTCCAGAATTCGGAGCAACTTGGCCTGCCCTTCCAACGGAAGCTCACCAATCTCATCCAAAAAAAGTGTGCCCAAGTCTGCCTGCTGAAAAAAACCTATGTGGTCGCGATCGGCGCCTGTAAAAGATCCAGCCTTGTGGCCGAAGAGCTGGCTTTCCATCAAGTGTTCAGGAATCGCTGCGCAATTGACCGCGATCATGGGCCGATCGGCCCGCGCGCTGCCGTGATGAAGGGCGCGCGCCACGAGTTCCTTTCCCGCACCGCTTTCGCCCAGCACCAATACGCAACCCGGCGCCTGGCTCACTCGCTCGATCTTGCTTTTCAGTTCACGCATAGATCGACTTTCACCAATAAGCTCGTCGTAGCCTGGCGAAACGCTGACCAGCCGCTGAAAATCACTCCGCATTGTGACTTGCGAACGAGCACGCACCAGGGCAATGACTGCAAGATTCGCCACGGCAATAATAAAATCGAAGTCGGACTGCCGAAAACGACCATCCTGCAGGTAAACGTGGATGGCTCCCAACGTACAGTGTTCTCCCTGATCGTCTTTCTGCACCAGCGGCGCGCAAACGGCATCGGCATAGGTCGTGCCCGTATCGGCTTCGCTCACAGACGACTGGTTGGCGACCCAAACGGCCCGCCCTTGACGCAAAACCAGCTCGGTCAGCGATTGACTCAAGGCAACCCGATCAGCCTGATCCTGTGGAATCACCAATTTTGGACGCAATTGCTGCTGGTCATCGACCCACAGAAAACCCACTACTACGGCTTTGGTGCGCTCCTTGAGCAATTCCAAAATGATTCGCGTCACTTGTTCTGGATCTTCACAGCCCAGTAAGTGAATACTGAGCTGATAGAGCAGCACCAATTCCTGAACCTGGTCTGGAGTCGGCAAAGCCGCCAACACCTCCTGATTGCTTTGGTGAACTGCAATCGGCATGTCCTGCACAATGGTCTGTTTGAGGTTCAGATCATCAGCGTCGGCAGTCGCAGGATCTTCAGAAAGATGAAATTCAAACTCACTTGAACCGATGGCAACTACATGGCCCCCATCGAGAGTTGCTTCGGTCACTTTTTGTCCGTTCACCGTAGTGCCGTTGCGGCTCCCGTGATCGCGAACGACCCAGCGATCCTCGTCATAGCGCAGCACAGCGTGCACGCGAGAACACATCGGATCGGGCACCGAAACATGACAATCGGTACCCCGTCCCATAAGGGTCTCACGCGTAGGATCGAGCGGGAAATTGGTCCCCGACTGTTTGCCAGAAAGGATGGTCAGGTAAGCGTACACGTTGCTAGCGCAGGTTAAACGAGGAGGAAAACTGCTGCCAACAATCGTACCGCAGAAGGGCCTGCTTGGAAACGGAGCAATCGATAGACATCTGTAAGAAAAAACTTCGCTAATTCAAGACGATCGTACGATTGCCATGCAACAGCTCATCCTTGGTTTCGATCGCAAAACCTACTGAACACCAAGAACTGAACCAATTGTGGATCTTCGCAAAACTCTGATGCCTAGGCGTGATGTTGCCCCTTCACAACAATCCATTCCATTTTTTCGCCCAGTTCGGTACAGCAATCGAGCAAAACACGGCTATTTGCCTCCAGCGAAACGGCGCCGTTGTTGTTGCCATGCGTTTGAAGATAAGGATCCCTACCTTGGCCAGTGGCTGCAGGTTGCGCTGCCGTTACGCCGTACGCGGGAGCCATCAATCAAAGTGCCGATAACTTCGAAGATCGCCCACGAGATAGATCCTGGCGATGCAGCACACCTCCTCCGGGTCATTCGCTCCCGGAAGCTGCCACCTCAACTCGCGGCGACACGCGAATCTGGACGGGACCAAGCAGGCCTGACTTGGGGAGTTTGGTGTCAGCAACGTGGTGTTTGTACGGAAAAAATGTCATGCGTTTTGTGGGTCGCGGTTCGTTATTGATGAACCAATCGGGCCACTGTTCCATCGTATAGTCGCCACTATAGAACTTCCACTCGCAGTCGTCTGCAAACTGCTCATCTCCAACCAGCCGATTAACCCACAAGTTGGTCGCCTCAACGACCAGCTCATTGGGGCCTGACTTGATTGCACCTGTGAGGTCCAATGTGAACGGCGACTTCCAAACAATGCCCAAGCTCTTACCATTAACCTTCACTTCGGCAATCACCTGAACATCTCCCAGATCCAGCGCGATTTTTGCTTGGGTCCTCAAAAGGTGCGACGGCACCTTAAAGTGGGCCATGTAGCTTGCCGTACCGGAGAAATACTTGACCCCAGGATCGTCATGTTGCGACAAATCGATCAGGGTTTCCAGCGTCAGGCTGGCAGGCGCGCCTCGACCGGGCTGAAACGACACTTCCCACGGCCCGGCTACCGGAATTTCAGTCGCCCCCTTCTCAAAAGCAACCGTGCGCACCGCACCATCGGCCAATGTCAGCTCGTAAGTGGCCGCCACATCGGCCTCAACAACAATTTGCGTCGATTCCAGCAGCTGCATCTCGGGCAAAGGAATGGGCTTTCGCACTGCCGGATTGAAAAGCATCTCTCCCGAACGCTTCACGCCGACAACGTGATTCTGAGCCGACGCTCCACGAAAAATCACGAAAAGCGATCCGGCTGGGTCAAAATGTATCGGCAGTTGCGTCCTGCCATCGACCTGCTGATACATGACCGCGGTGCGCATTGCTCCCGTATCTGGATCCCATACTTCGGGTTGGCGATCAGTCACCCGAAACGTGCATAGCGTGTCGAGGGATTTGGATTTGGGGTTCGCAAGAAAATAAATATCCGCATCTTCCGTGCGGCGATGAATCCATTGGAGCTTCACCTCCGGGTCACTTGTGACCACCGTAAAATCATCTGGTTCGCCAAGTGTCTCGAAGATTCTCGTCCAGGTCAGGCCCGAAACGACCCGCCCCTGGCCCACTTGGCGGTCGACTTGTGTCGCGACATTGGCATTGCCACAACGAGCTGCAACGGCCTCAGGCCCCCATAAGACGCGGGCCAACCGATTCACCCGTTGGTCGCAGCGGGGAAAGTCCTTCAGGCTGGGCGACCGCACAGGTGGTGGGCCCACCACCACTGCGCCCTGCTCGACCAATGAATGAACAATCTCCAGCGATTCAGGGAGCATGCCTGGGCGATTGGGCAGCAACAATGTGCGGTAGCTCATGCCGCTTGGCAACACCAGCCGACCCCCGATCACCCGAAACTGCTTGAGTATCTCAGTATTCACACAGTCAAAGTCGCGCCCTGGCGGGATAGGTTTCCACACCGAATCACGGCGACCCACAAAATTTGGAGCGTCGTCTCCAATGTAATAGCAGATGTCGGCCACAAACTGGCCTTCACGCAGCAACTGCTGGCAGCGACTTAGATAGGTAATCCATTGGCGTGACGGTTCCCACCAGGTGTTGCCCCGGTGAAAGCTGATGCCCCAAGGGCCAAACGACATACCCGGTTTGGGATCGGCCCACGGTTGATGACTATAAGTATGAAAAATGAAGCGATTGACTCCGGCGCATAGGGCTTCGTCGCCCAACGGCTTCATTTGAGAGGGATACTTATCGTATCCGCCCCAATCGGTGTAGGCCTCCGCACCCACGGTCGGACGACCCGAGGTATGGGCTAGCGAGGCCGCCACGCGGATGTCCTGGCCGCCACCTTCACCCCTCAGGCTCCAAAACTCTCCCACCGGCACATCCGCCTCCATCATATAATTGATGGGATCATACAAGTGCCCAGCCATGCCAGCGAATTCACCGGTAAGCTTTAGCCCACGCTCGTTGATCCATGCGCGTGCCGTCCCGAAAAACTCCTCACGCACCATGTCGGCAATGGTCCGCCGGAAGTCCCAGAGCAGCCGCTCACACACCTCAGGACTCTCAACAATCTGGCCGGTAGTGATCAATGGCAGGTAGGGAATCAGATCGTAGCCGCGGCGCCGCTTGAACTCCTCAGGAAATTTTTCTGTCCAGTTTTGCCCATGCGCCTCCCAACTGTCGATCCAGACACCTTCGTAAGCCGTTCCCGCCAAAGGGCCCGCCCGTTCGGCGAGCTTGGCCACTAATTGCTCGAATTGAAATCGGACAATGTCCGAGTCCAACTTATCGCATTCCAATCCCCGCCCTGAATCTGTGGCCGGCGAGATAGGTTCCTCGGTGGCCGTGTAGCCAAGTCGCAAAACGGTCCAATCTCCTTTAGGCGGCTCCCACTGCAATCGCCCTGAGCTGTCCATGTATTTGCTGATATTGCGCACGTCTTTGAGGGCCACAAGCGACTCCTTGGGGAGCTCTGGTTCTATCTCGCTCAAGTCGGTGGTACGAAACGTTATCTCCTCCGTTCGGCCCCAGGCGTGTGTCTGCTGAAAGGCGGCCTTGATCTCCATATTGTTGATTCGCGGCGCCGCGGTCAGTTCTGCTTCAACAATTTCCATCGCTCCGAAACCGCAACGCATTGAAATGCGCCAGAACTTAGACGTAACTACGGGGAACGAAAACGTCCGGCTGTTGACGGCCATCATCATTTGTGCCACGCCGAAGTCGTCTCCCGGCTCTTCGTCTACCAGGGTACGGTACGTCTCGCCGTCATCTGAAACCTCGAGTTTGAGCATCGACGGCATCGTCCAGCCCAACCAACGGATTGTGATCGCCCGCGCAGGGCTGGCCTTCTTGAGTTCGATGGCCACAACGGGCAGTTCTTTTTGTCCCGCCGATACGAACAGGCGGGTCGACGCATCGTCATCAAAAAGCGCATCAATACCCCCCTGCTCTTCGGCCGCTTCGGGAGACCAATTGGCGTCGACGTTACGCAGTTGATCCTTGCCGTTAATACGCCCGTACGGCACTTTAGGATAGGCAAGCACCGCCACGTCCCGGTAAAAATCCAGCTTCGTTTCGGGTTGAGCGAGTACCCGGTCTACGCCTTTCGCTCCCGAGACGTTCGTCGTAGTCCACACCAGCTTCTTCTGACCCATCTCGGGCGTGATCCAGGGCCCGCCGGCCACCCCCCAACCTTCACAGTTCATGATGCTCAGGTGCATTCCAAGCCGCCCGGCCTCGCGAATAGCATGCATCACTGTGTCCATCCATTCGGGCGTACCAAACTCGATATTACCCTTGGGAGCCATCATGCTGGTGATGGCCACGGTACAACCGCCGATACCAATCTTTTTCATGGCCTCCAAGTCGGCCGTGACTCCTGGCTTAGAATAGTTACCGTTGTTCCAGTACCAGTACACCCACGGCTTGGCCTCTTCGGTCGGGTGGAGGAAACGCTGCTCTAGCGGCGCAGCCAAAACCGATTGGACCTGGAGCCTGGATCCAAAGACGAACACGCCCACAACACTGGCGTTCAAGAGCAAAACGGACAGCACCGTTCGAGTCAAAATTTGAATCTGCTGAGTCATTGGGCAATCGACTTCCTTTCTTGAAGGCGAACTCTTTTCGGCGGTGACACTTGCATGGGATGGCATAGCTGGCTGAAAAACGATCTGCCAAGGAAGCTACTGGAAAAATACACAAGCGATTACTGGTCATTTAGAATTCAGTTCATTTATAATTGATTCTAGTGTTGGACACACCCCTTTTTCGTGCAGGGAGACCCATGGATGAAATCACTCAGTCTGATTGTGGTGGCAGCTATAAAAAAGGGTCCGCCTGAATAAAATGTGTATCCGCACCCAGATTTCCAGAGTATACTTGCAGTTCATTTCCGACACCGTGGCCCTAGGCGTATGGTGCGCCTTGGGAAGGGTGAGCGGCGAGGAAATCGCCGGGGAGTATCAGGGGTGAGACGATCTAGAATGGGACCTCATTGGGCAGCAACGCTACTAATTCTGTTTATTAGCATAGTACTCGGAGGATGCTCGGGGTCGTCGACCCACGGCACCATCCATGGCACAGTTACTCTCGATGACAAGCCGTTGGAGGAAGGAACCGTCCGTTTTGTACCGGTGGACGGCAACTCGCAAACGGCTGCTGCCATCGTGAGCCAAGGCGAGTTCACCGCCACGGTGCCGGTGGGCCTGATGCGCGTCGAGTTCTCAGCACCCAAGGTCGTGGGTCGACAAAAAATGTACGATGCCCCCGACAGCCCCGTCGTCGATCAAGTGGCTGAACTACTGCCTCCCCACTACAATGTACAAAGCAAGTTAGAGGTCGACGTACAAGCAGGCTCGCAGGATTCGACTTTTAGGCTATCTCGTCAGTGATAGCAACGAACAGCAATCCACCCGAGAAGAAGCGGGGATACCTTGATCCACCTTGCTCATCATTGCCCCACAGGCCAACGTGTTTGCCACAAGGGTCGCGGTTTTACACTGGTTGAACTGCTGGTCGTCATCGCGATCATTGGCGTCTTAGTTGCATTGCTATTGCCCGCCGTGCAGTCCGCTCGTGAAGCATCGCGCCGCTCGCAATGCCAGAATCATCTCAGGCAATGGGGCCTGGCGATGCACAACATGCATTCGGCAACCGGCGCCCTGCCTGCGGGCACCAAGCATTCCCCGCGGCGCGTTTGGGTTGTGTTGATTTGGCCTTACGTCGAGGGAGGGAGCATCTACACAGAGTTCGACCAGACCGTAGGCTTCCACGGCGCTCCCAATACGTATGTCTACACCGAAGATGGCACGTATGCCAGCAGGGCGCCCATCTACTACTGCCCCAGCGACCGGCCAGGCGCCATGTGGAAGGGCGACCCCTACTGGCGAGCGCGCGGCAACTACAATATTAACTGGGGCAGCTTAGCCGATCCTTACAACCCCAAGGATCCCGCCCAGAATCCCGATCGAGGCTATGCCCCATTTGGACTAATAGGCTTCAAATATTCAGCGCACGCCAAGGCGTCGGCCTATACTCACGGCATGCCTCGCATTTCCAGTTTCAAGCACTTTACCGACGGCACGTCCAATACCATGTTGATGTCCGAAGTCATCGTGGCCGCCGACGACTTCGACTTCGACATTCGTGGCGACTTCCTCAATAACGACCGCCCCTGCCATCAATACATGACGCTAAATACACCCAACACGGGCATCGACATTTCCCCATACTGCAGTTCTACTCGCTATCCAAACAATCCACCCTGCACCAATGCGGGTTCCGTGTATGCGCACAAAGCAGCCCGCAGCCGTCATCCTGGCGGAGTTCAAGTGCTCTTTGCCGATGGACACCTGGAATTCATTTCCGACAGCGTGGCCTTGGACGTATGGCGTGCCTTGGGCACGATGAATGGCGAAGAAATCGTTGGGGAACTTTAGGTATGCGGTGCATCCGTTGCTGAGGATGGTGCCGGAGGGCTCTTGCGTGTGAGCCGAAAGATGCCCCTGATGGGGACCGAAGAGCGGCAGGATGAAACAGGAGCCCTTCAGTTGCAACGCTCGCTTTCCCTCCGCGTCGGAAGCTACGATTGCCGCTTTAGGCCATCCGCTTTTACCCTTGTCGAACTGCTGGTCGTGATCGCGATCATTGGCGTCTTGGTCGCATTGCTTTTGCCGGCAGTACAAGCTGCCCGCGACGCAGCCAGGCGAACCTCTTGCGTAAACAAAATCCGGCAGCTTGGATTGGCGCTGCACAACCATCATGATTCCATAGGCCGATTTCCGGTCAGCAACTATGCCCATCCGTTCCCCAATAAGAAGATTGCCAAATACTGGGGCTGGCAGCCGCAGTTGCTCCCCTACCTGGAGCAGAGGGCTCTACACGAATTGATCGACTTCACGCAGGTACCGTACGCGGAGCGCAATTTGCCGGCTGTTCAAACGCCTCTGGCCATCTTGGGTTGCCCGTCCAATCTTTACGGCAACGCCAGGGGCTTCACCGAACGCCACGTTACCAATTTTCTCGAGACGGTAACGCAGACCAGCTATGCCGCCTGCATTGGCGACTATAAGAACGCCACGGGCACCGGCTGGCGGGGCAACGGAGTCCGTGCCTATCACTACGGCAACGGCCATATCCCGCCGCGAGGCGTTATTTCGCGATTCGGTTGGTCGGCCCGCTCCAAAGACATCCCCGATGGTTTGTCAAACACGTTTGCCCTTGGTGAAGTGGTGGGGCAGTGGTGTCTCAGTCAGGATTTTCCCTTTCAATCGTTCGCGACCACCTCCCATCCAATCAACACGGGCAATTCCCTGTACCTCGAAGTCGGCAACATCGACTGGTGGGGGGAACGCGGCAACTATCCCAAACAGCTCTTATGGGATTGGGCGGTTTCCTTTCGTAGCATGCACCCGGGAGGTGCCAATTTTCTCATGTGCGACGCATCCGCTCCATTCATCAGCGAAAGCATTGATCATTTCTCCTATATGGCAATGGCCACGCGGGACGGCGGAGAAGTAGCAAGCGGGTCGAATCCGTAGGTCCAACTCTTTGTCGCGAAACCATCCTCTGGGCTCGGGTCCTGCACCTTGATTTCCGGGATTCGATCCTTCAGACTGGTTTTTTATCGCAAAATTTTTTTCTGGTGCGTTGTATTGTCCTGTCATCTTCGTCCGCAGGAATATCCTCATGTCGCGTCGCCCATCGATACTACTAATGGTTAAGGCTGTCGCTTTACTGCTGACGACCATGGTACTCGACTGCCCCTCCCATCTTCGCGCCGACGACGGCGACACCTGGAACAAACCGCCAAACGGGTTTGTCGCTCTGTTCAACGGTACAGACTTGTCCGGCTGGTTTGGCCACGCGACTGAGGATCCACGTTTGTTGTGGGCGATGTCAAAAGATAAGCTGGCCGCGCACCAGGAGAAAACTCTCGACGATATCCACCAGCACTGGTCTGTTGACCGCGGCGAACTGGTCAACGACGGACACGGGCTCTACCTCACCACGCTCAAGGATTACGCCGACTTTGAGTTGCTCCTCGAGTACAAGGCGGTTCCTGCAGCCGACAGCGGCATCTACCTGCGCGGCGTGCCCCAAGTTCAGATCTGGGACCGAGCTGAAGGATCTGGGGGGCTGTGGAACAACAGCGGTGGCGCACCCGGCAAGGAACCCCTGAAAAAAATGGACAAGCCGATGGGCCAGTGGAACGCATTGCGAATTCTCATGATTGGTGAGCGCGTGAGCGTGTGGCTAAATGATGCGAAGGTGGTCGACCATGCCCGCATGGAGAATTATTACGACCGCAAGATCCCGGTTTTCAAGACCGGTCCCATCCAGTTGCAGACGCACGGAGGCGAGATCCGCTGGCGGAATGTGTTCATCCGTGAGATCGAACCGGAAGAGGCCAATCGCATCCTGCAGGCACGCGAGGACGCCGGATTCTTTTCCTTGTTCAACGGTGTGGACCTTGCCGGTTGGCAGGGCGCCGTGGATGCTTACACGGTGCAACATGGCACGATTCTGTGCAAGGAGGGCGCAGGCGGACAGCTTTTTGCAGAGGACGAGTATGGCGACTTCGCGTTTCGGTTCGAATTCAAATTGCCGCCTGGCGGCAACAACGGTGTTGGAGTACGTGCGCCCCTGACAGGAGACCCGGCCTGGGAAGGCTTCGAAATTCAGATTCTCGATAACACAGCAGAAAAATATGCGAATCTCAAACCCAACCAGTTTCATGGATCCGTATATGGCGCGGTGCCTGCCAAACGCGGATTTCTGCGCGCGATAGGTCAGTGGAACTACCAGGAAATTCGCTTCCTGGGGAGCCACATCACCGTAGAACTCAACGGATACACGATCCTCGACAAGGACCTCAAGGAAGTAGACCAATCAAGGCTCGAACGCCGCGCAAAGGG
Source organism: Pirellulales bacterium (assembly GCA_022448265.1). Classification (GTDB taxonomy): domain Bacteria; phylum Planctomycetota; class Planctomycetia; order Pirellulales; family Lacipirellulaceae; genus Bythopirellula. Next base: position 167,323 of record JAKVCC010000004.1, on the reverse strand, counting down.
CTTCGATCGCACCACCGGCCATATAGGCTTCTGCGGCCACGGTGACGTGGTCCAACTACGAAACATAAGGATCAAAAACATGCCTGGTGCCTTTTTAGAAAAATAGACAATCTACAGTTACCCAGCTTTTATAATTTGAGCGTAAAACGCTGGTTGGCTCAGCACGAGGATAGGATGCGGGTAGACGGGACGAAAGTGCCGCGATTCTCAACGATCGTATTGACATTCTGTGCGGTGCGGTTGCTCCTCTAGAGACGCCCCTATTGGACCCAACTGATAAATCCGCAGTTCGGGAGATCAATGGGGGGCCCAGTTGCGCCACAACCGATTGCGCGGTATCTCATTAGCCGGCGCCGCGCTCAATAAACACAGAATTGCACCTAAATAGCCTAAAAAAACGCCTGCCACTTTTTCCCCTATTGTCTGCGTAACAGCTTCTAGAAGAATCCTACCTATGAAACATATTCGCAACTTTTGCATTATCGCCCATATTGATCACGGCAAGTCGACGCTGGCCGATCGCCTGATTCAAGCCTGTGGTGGAGTTACGCAACGTGAGTTCCACGACCAACTCCTCGACTCGATGGACATCGAACGCGAACGGGGCATTACCATCAAAAGCAATACGATTTCGCTCGATTACCGTGCCCCCGACGGACACGACTATCTGTTAAATCTTATCGACACACCTGGCCATGTTGATTTTTCGCACGAAGTTCGGCGTTCGTTAATGGCCTGTGAAGGCGCCTTGATGGTTGTCGATGCTTCTCAGGGCGTCGAGGCGCAGACCGTTGCCAACCTCTACCTAGCCCTAGAACACAATTTGGAACTTTTGCCAGTGATCAACAAGGTGGATCTCCCGGCCGCCGACGTTGACCGCGTTCGCGAGGAGATTGATGCCGATTTGGGACTTGATCCGTTTGAGGCGATTCCCGTTTCTGCAAAAACGGGGGTGGGGATTGAAGATGTCCTCGCCGGCATCGTTGACAAGCTACCAGGCCCGACAGGCGATTCCGAACGACCTCTAAAAGCCCTGGTCTTCGATGCCCATTTCGACAAGTACCGAGGCGTTATTCTCCAATGCCGCGTAATGGAAGGCACACTTAAAACGCGCGATACAATTCATTTCATGCACGCCGACCGCGATTTTACAGTCGATGAGCTAGGCTACAATCAGTTCAAGCTCAACCCCAAAGAACAACTAAGCGCGGGCGAAGTTGGTTATATCGTCGCCGGAGTAAAGAGTGTTCAGGACATTGAAATCGGCGATACGATCACGCTCGCCAGCCACCCCGCAGTCGAACCGATTCCTGGCTACCAGGAGGCCAAGCAGGTTGTCTTTTCCTCCATTTACCCGATGGACACGGGCGACTACATCGACCTGACGAAGGCCCTGGACAAACTGGCGATCAACGACGCGGCGCTCACTTACGAAAAAGACAGCTCAGCGGCCCTTGGCTTCGGTTTCCGCTGTGGATTCCTTGGCCTGCTACACCTCGACGTGATTCAGGAGCGATTGCAGCGCGAATTCGATATCGGCCTGGTCATCTCGGCACCGTCGGTAAAGTACGAACTAACCTTGAAAGACGGATCGACCATCGATGTCGATAACCCCAGCTACTGGCCCGATCCCATGAAGATCGAGTCCGCCAGCGAGCCCTACATCAAAGCATCGATTCTCACCCCCGAGCAGTACGTCGGCCCTGTCATGGAACTATGCAGGGAGCATCGCTCGGAGAGCCAGACGATGAATTATCTCACCGCCGGTCGAATTGAAGTGGTTAGCGAAATGCCACTGGGAGAGGTGCTCTTTGATTTCTACGGCAAGCTCAAGATGATCACGCGCGGATACGGATCGTTTGACTACGTAAGAATCGAATATCGAAATACCGACGTGGTGAAAGTCGACATTCTGGTTAATAAAGAGCCCGTCGACACGCTTTCTTACCTAGTGCATCGCGACAAGGCACGAAGCCGGGCCCTGCATTACTGTGAGCGACTTGCCAAAGAGATTCCCCGCCACCAGTTTAAAATTCCGGTTCAGGGCGTCATCGGCGGCACGGTCATCGCGAGATCAACAATCCAGCCTTACCGTAAGGATGTGACTGAAAAGCTCTATGGTGGCGATGTGACGCGCAAGAAAAAGCTCCTCGAAAAACAAAAGAAGGGCAAAGCAAAAATGAAGCAGTTCGGCCAGGTCAATATACCCCAAAAAGCATTTGTCTCGGTGCTGCGCGCCGACACGGACTAGCCCGCCTTACGAACGCCTATCCTGCTGCGTGTCCACAACTTGCTTAGGCGCGGGCGGCGTGCCTGCGAACGTCGCTTTCTCGACGCATGCGATTGATCCCTTGGCGAACGATTAGTTGCTCGCGTTACGGCCCCAGTCTCCACAAATCCATGGGTTGCTGAGCCATCGAAACGAAACCTGGACATAACGGCGTGAAACTCTCTAGGCGCCCTGTTGCGAATCTGCTTCACACCTTTCTCGCGCAACTTCTTAATTGCAGACTTGAAATAGCGCGCTCCAGTTGCGAGAATCTCTGTGAGCCCCGAAAGGGTTTTCAGATCATTGCTGTGAAAGTGCGTTCTAATAAACTAGACAACGATATTGAAAGCAGTCCTTATGTCGCTGAAATCTACTTGGGTGTTTGCCGCCGCTGGGCTGATCGCATTTTTCATCTATCCCTCAATCCGAGTCCCCGCACAAGTCGTTTCCGATCCCAAAACGTCCGACGCTGACTTCGCCCTGCAGGGCGAATACTCGGGAGCTCTACAAATAGACTCCAAAACCATCTACGTGGGCGTGCAAGTCATCGCACTAGGTGACGGTGCATTCCAAGCCGTGCGTTATGACGGAGGATTACCGGGTAACGGCTGGAACAAAAATCCCCTCGAGCGCATCGACGGAAAACTGGAAGGTGGCCAAGTGGTTTTTTCCGGAAAACATGCTACCGCAACTCTCGCAGATAGCTCCATAAAAATATCGCTGGGCGATTACTCTGTAGGCGAATTGGCTAAGGTCCAGAGAAAAAGTCACACGCTCGGAAAAACTCCGCCGACCGGCGCCACAATCCTGTTCGATGGAACATCTGCCGAGGGTTTTGTCTCCACTAGTGGCGGCCCAGCCAAGATGACTGATGACGGCCTCCTGGTGCGCGGCGCCAATAGCAAGCACGTGTTTGGCGACTGTCATCTGCACGTGGAATTTCGATTACCCTTCGAACCGCACAGGCGCGGACAAGGTCGCGGCAATAGTGGCGTTTATGTCCAAGGTCGTTACGAACTTCAATTGCTCGATTCTTTTGGGCTGTCAGGCGAAAGCAATGAGTGCGGCGGCTTCTACGGATTCAAGAAGCCCGATACAAACATGTGCTACCCCCCCATGTCGTGGCAGACTTATGACGTCGACTTTGTCGCCGCCAAATATGATCCGCAGGGCAAAAAGATTGCCGCCGCAAAAATAACTGCCCAACACAATGGCGTGTTGATTCACGACAATGTCGAACTGCCAGGTCCAACGCCCGTGGCTCCCCTTAAAGAATCGGTGGAAAATGGTTTCCTGCATTTGCAGGATCATGGCAACGCTGTGCGCTACCGGAATATTTGGCTATTGGAGAAGAACAAGCCCGCCCGAGCCCCAGATTAGTGCTCCCAACACTGCCACTGCACCAAGTGATCCAACTGTGAGCGTTAGCCGTCCGTTGTGGCTGGGCGTGCCTTTGCCCTGTTCAATACTTGCCAATTCATGGCCGGCCCTCCTGACGCTGTTTTCGGCAACCATCCATTTTTCAATGGTCTCGAATCTCACTCCTCGAAATCGCAACGCCAACCAGGGTCAGGCGCACTATACGGCCACCCCGGCTGACAATACAATCGACGTGAAAGCGGGGCGTGGCGCAGTCTGGTAGCGCGTAGCGTTCGGGACGCTAAGGTCGCAGGTTCAAATCCTGTCGCCCCGACTATTCTTCAAATCGAGCCCTTCGGCCGAAATATCGAAGGGCTTGTTCTTTGTGGCGTCTAGAGTTGCGTTGCTCAAAGTGCCGCTCAAACAAACCGCGTCGAGAATATTCCGGCAGATATTGTTGTTTGAACCACGCCATATTTCTGACGCGTTTTGCATTCAGCCGAAGAGTGCCGAGGCCCGTGCGCATTTGTTCGCCAAGCACAGCAAGGAAATTGAGTTGTTGCTTCGCCCGACCTACTAGGAGATGAGTTCGTATCCTTTTGTCCAGGTGATTAGCGTTCTCGCTGCGGAGGCATTTCAACCCGATGCAAAAAACCGCTTCCCGAGTCATCCTGAATTCTGTTGGCGTTTTGGCCCGTTTCTGAATACAATGCAGGAATCCTTTCGTCACGTCACTCCTGTGTGGAGTGTTAAACGCTTGGACCGGTTGCAGATTCCGAACGGCCTTAGGAGGACGCGATGCATAAACACGAATCGGCCAGGCTCCTTGTATGCCTGGCGTCCCTATTGCTGGGCTGCCAAGGCGGCGCTAATCCCGAGAACCCTGAAGGCCGGTCGGCTGTGCCGTCCGCCGACGATCAATCCTTGTATACCGACCAGTCTTCCGATCTGGTCCTGGTAACCCTCGTCGTCCCAAACATGACCTGACGAGGCTGCGCCGCCTCGGTCCGAGGCGATTTGATGAAGATCGCAGGTGTCCACGATATTCAAACTGATATCGCAAGTGGTACGTGCAGTTTCCGACTGGAAAACGCCGAAATCGACTACCGGTCCCAACTAGATAATTTCGCCAAAACGAATCCGCATCTGACGGAATACTCGATTCAGTAGGAAGGCGAATCGATATGTGCGCGCCTGCGCGGGTTGGGTCCTTAACGAATCCCGTGCCCCGCCTGAATCCGTTACTCCACTCTAGGCTCCGTTGGGAGCCCAACCGGCACTAAGTCGGTTTGGTAGTACGCGCCCGGAGTGGCTACGCAGATGAGGGCAAGCAAAACAACGAGATTCGCGCTGGCGTAAAGTTCGGGAACAATAGTTAGATTACTGACAATCTAGGCCGCCATAGAGGCCTGAAGCCGCTGCTTTTGCATGCTCCTAGAGGAAATTAACTTTCCTGTCACTGCGCCAGCGATTTGCCAACGGAAGATTTGTCAGTTTCCCCCAGATAGAATTCGTCGGGCGTGAATGTGGCATGGGTTTGAAAGGTGAGCTTACCGCCCTCGGCTGGGGTATACACCGCGTAGTAATTGTGTTGGAGAAAGGGTAGACCGCGCATGAATCCGTATCGCTCAATGGTATAGCTGTTCTTTTTCTCGACACCCGACGGCGTACGATTAAGGACGCGCTGCACGTCTTCGCTGGTCATCGCCCGCAGTTCGGACGACTCGTTGATCTTCGCGTTTTCAGCTTCAACAGCCTTAAAGGCCGCCCTGACCGCCGGCATCGACACTTTTTTGTCATAGGCTAGCGCTGCGATTACCAGCACAAGTACACCAACGAGCAGGGGCGTGCGAGATTTCTTACTGGCGGGGGCATCGGGTGAAGAACTCATGCAAAGGACTCCGTATGCGCAGTGGTCCAGCGGGGAGGCAACTATGAACAGCATCCCAGTGTAGGCGAGACCATGCCCGAAGAAAAGCCGCAGCCATGAAAGGGCAATTTTCGCCTCTCCTATCCCTTGGCCCCCCGATCGTCATAGCCGCGGGGATGATCCTGGTGCCACCGCCAGGCACTTGCCACAATGGGTTCAATATGGTCGTACTTTGGTTGCCAGCCCAGCGTTTCATTGGCCAACGTGGCGTCTGCCACCAGTTCCGGCGGGTCGCCTTCGCGGCGGGATACGACGGCGGCCGGAATCGGATGCCCAGTCACTTTGCGGCAGGCATCGATAACCTCTTTGACACTGGCCCCGCTCCCGGTGCCCAGGTTGAGTTTCCATTGGGTGCCCGCACCAAGCATTTCTAAGGCCGCCATGTGTGCAGACGCCAAATCCTCGACGTGGATGTAGTCGCGGATACAGGTGCCATCGGGCGTGGGGTAGTCGTCGCCAAAAATCTTAATGTCTTTGCGCTGGCCCAGCGCCACCTGCAACACCAAAGGTATTAAATGCGTTTCTGGATCATGGTCTTCGCCGCGAATATTTTCGTCAGACGCCCCCGACGCATTGAAATACCGAAGGGCCGCATAGCCCAATCCATAGGCATGGGAATAGTCGGCCAGCGCGTGCTCGATCGCCAGTTTGGTGAAACCGTAAGGATTAATGGGCGTCTGCTTTTCATTTTCGGTAATCGGAACGGCATCGGGAACACCGTACGTAGCGCACGTGCTCGAAAAAACAATCCGTCCAACTTCCGCGGCCCGCATGGCATCCAGAAGCGATAGCGTGCCGACGATATTATTTTGGTAATAGGAGGCCGGATCGGTTACGGACACCCCCACATAGCAAGAGGCAGCGAAGTGCATCACTGCCTCGATTCGCTGCTCGCGAAAGACCGATTCCAGGTGGGCCCGATCCATCAGATCGCCAACGATAAGCCGTCCTTGCGGAACAGCTGCTGCGTGCCCTTCTGACAAGTTGTCGTAGACCCAAATCTCGTGTCCTGTGCGATGCAGCATCCCAGCAGCGTGGGACCCCACATAGCCAGCTCCCCCAGTTAACAGTACTCGCATGGTGCATTGACTCCTGCGCTTTTAATGAACCGGTGCCACCGCCGCAACTCGCCACCTTCCGCCCGAAAACCGGTTACCGTGGTGGCTCATTGGCTGCGCAGGGGGCAATAGTTCGATCTCCTAGTCAACAAGGCAGGTCACGCTGGGCGAGTACCTGTCGCAATATTGGCTCGATTTGTCGGCGGATAGCTGCATTGGCATAGCCGGCCCAGGCGATGGGGGTTTCGACATCGAGCGGCGCGTCGAGCGGCGCGCCACGAAGGTCGGTAATCCTCACGCCCATCTCCTCAGCTATTAACAACGTACAAATATCATACGGATGGCAACAGTGGCCCAGCGTTTCGTTCCTTTGATCGGCAATCTTCTGCATGAGAGGTCGCAAATCGGCCAAAAACCGGTCTGCGCCGCTCAGGAGTCCGTAAAGCTGACCGCCCGTGCTTGGATTCTGGTCCTCGTAGGTCGAAGGGCTTCCCGGCGGTAAGGGCCCCAAGGCCGCGCGAATGACATCGTCTTCGATCCCCGCCAACACGTCCCGCTGGCCGGGGAAAAATCGGCTGATCGAGGAAAATCCGTACTGGACCGACTCGGCGGAAGTGGGTCCAAGCACAAGCGGAAAGGTTTCGCCGGAAATCCGATTGTAGCGCTCGGCAGCTGCTCCCTGACCACGAACAGCCCACAACTGGTCGGATAAGTGCTGCTTCCCCAGGGGAATTTCAGTTTGTACTGCCAACTCAATGTCGCGCAAACTCGTCTCGGGGCCCCGATTGGGTGCGACTCCTGTAAGAATCCAGCCGCTCCGCTTTTGAAACAATAGCGGCCGGCTGCCATCGATCGGATCGACAATAATTCGGTACCGGCACTGATCTTCGCCCGCACCTTCGGGCAATACGAGCTGCCCTAAGGGCAATCCTTCGGCAATCAACACGACCGGTTGCTGGCTGGCGATCTGGTGGGTCACAAAATCGACAAGCACCTCTTCGCTAACCCGATCAAGCGCAAAGACGACGTCGCCCCCTTCATAGCCAACAATCTCACCAAGGTCCTCCGTCTGGCGTGAAGCGATCGCCGCGAAGACTTGCTCACGCATAACATCGTGCAGGCGGCGGAGGGCGGGCAGCAATCTATCGATATTAGGCACATACCGATGATAGCAGATTTGGCCCACATTTCTCACTACCATTCTGCGCTCAGCCCTCCCGCAGACTCAAGCAACACAGCGGTACTCGAACGGATGCTAAATACGGGCTGGCGGTTCACGGACTCCCGGCAGTATCATGCGCCGGCCATGAGTACTGAATCTGAAACGCGTCAAGCGGACACACAGAATTCACCCTTCCGCTGCCGAGCACACGGCGACTTCGCCGGGTGGCTTGCGCTATCCGGAGGTAGCCTAGCGATAAGCACATACACTTCGGGAAAGCTGGTGCTCATTAGCGCGCACCGAGGCCGAGTCCGATTTCGCACGCGCCGGTTTCCCCGTCCCATGGGAATGGCCCTTCGTGGCAAACGACTAGCCCTGGCAGTGCAAAAAAAACTACTCCTGTTTCACAACCGGGGTGCGGGGGCATTTACGGTCGTACAGGAGTTCCCCACAGGAAAAGTCGATACCCATGACGTCGCCTTTGGTCGCCGAGGGATTTTTTTTGCCAACACGCGATTCAACTGCATTGCCAGGGCCGCGCCGGGAAAACGCTTCTTGCGCAATTGGCTCCCGCAATTCGTTCCCCGCTCGGCAAACAAGGACCATTGCCATCTCAACGGCCTGGGAATGAAAGCGGGGCGCCCTGCCATGGTGACCGCGTTCTGCGCCACAGATCAACCGGGCGGTTGGCGAAAGACAGACCGGTTCACCAAAGGCGTGTTGATGAGCGTCGCGGAAAACCGAATCGTCGCCGATGGTTTGTGTATGCCACACTCGCCCCGTTGGCACGAGGGCCGCTGGTGGCTGTGCGACTCGGGCCATGGCGTGCTATCGGTACACGACCCGCACGGGGAGCGCTGCGAGGAATTCTGCGCCCTTCCCGGTTTTACGCGAGGCTTGTGCCTAGTGGGTCAACACGCCCTGGTTGGTCTGTCCAAGATGCGCGACAAGCACATTCTACGCGGCGCCCCGCTGCGATTGGGGAAGGCCAAGGTGATGGCGGGCGTGGCACTGGTCGATTTGCAAACTTCCCGCCAGATTGGCGCGCTAGAATTTGTGCGCGGCGGTCGAGAGGTGTACGAGGTTGTTTTCCTACCTGGGGTGGCGCGGCCGGATGTTGTGAGCTGACATGGCCGAACTGGTCGGCACAGACCAACTGTTGGATGCGCTGACAGGTGAGTGATGTGGGCGAGGCTCTGTATGGGGGCGGTCACAGACCCTATCCGACCCGCGACTCGCGCTGTAATTCGACACAGCCTTTATCCCACATCGCCTAGGTCGAGGGCCTGGCCGTAGCGTAGGAGCACCTGGCTGCGGATTTTTTCGTGACTCGGATGACACAGGCCTGGGTCGGAGGCCACCAAGAGCTGCGCTTCGCGCCGTGCTTCTTCGAGCATCTCCCGATCCCGCCTCAGGTTGGCGATCCTCAGCGGCGGCAAACCATGTTGTTGCGTTCCAAAAAGATCACCGGGACCGCGCAAATCGAAATCAATTTCCGCCAGCGCAAAACCGTCGGTTGAGCTGGCAAAGGCCTCGAGCCGCTGCCGCCCCTCCTCGCCGATTTCGCCCAAGAGCACCCCGCAAAAACCGGCATGGCTGCCGCGGCCCACCCGCCCCCGAAGCTGGTGCAGCTGCGCCAATCCAAACCGCTCGGCGCCGGCGATGGTCATCACCGAGGCATTTGCCACATCGACTCCCACCTCGACCACCGTGGTGCTGACCAGGACCTGAGTCTCGCCCTCACGAAATGCCGTCATAACTTCCTGTTTCTCGGCCGCCGACATCCGGCCATGCAATAGCGCCACGCGAAACATCTCCAACTCGCCGTTAGTCAATGCTTCAAAGGCAGCAGCAACGCTCGGAGCCGCTACCGTTTCCGACTCATCGACCAATGGTGCCACCACAAATGCCTGCCGGCCTTCGCGGAGGCGATCGCGCACAAATGCCCACCAGCGTGCTTCACGCGGAGGCTCCACCAGATACGTGTTCATTGGTTGTCGTCCAGTGGGCAACTCTTGGAGAGTCGAAACATCTAGATCTCCAAACAGGGTCATCGTCACGGTGCGGGGAATGGGCGTAGCGGTCATCACCAGATAATGGGGTGAATGCTGTTCGTGGCGAAGTGCCGCCCGCTGCCGGACGCCAAATTTGTGCTGCTCATCAATGACAATCAAGCCCAAGCTCTTGAACCGTACATCGTCTTGGATAATAGCATGTGTGCCAAACACGATGTCGATCTGCCCGGAAGCAATGTCGTCGATCAACTGCTCGCGCTCGCGTTTGGCCGTTCCACCGGCCAGTACAGCAAAACGGACTCGGCTAGCGGCAAGGAGTCCGGCCAGGGTATCGGCGTGCTGGCGCGCCAAAATCTCTGTGGGTGCCATCAGCGCGGCCTGGTGGCCATGGGCCACTGTTACCAACATCGCGCACAGGGCGACGATCGTTTTCCCGCTGCCCACATCACCCTGCAAGAGACGGTTCATAGGGCGTGAGAGAGCCATGTCGGCAGCCACCTCTGCGAGGGCCGCATCTTGACTCGTAGTAAGCTCGAACGGCAGGAGTCGACGGATACGGGCTTCAATCTTGGCGCTGGCCGGAAGCTCCGGAGCTTGCAGCGACTGCTGCTGACTGCGCCTAATTGCCAGCGCAAGCTGCAGCACAAATAATTCCTGAAAAATGAAGCGGCGGCGTGCGCGTACGAGGGCTTGCGGATCGTCGGGTCGATGGATAGCAACCAGCGCGGCGCCTAGCGGCAACAGGTCGTATTTGGCCAAGAGATCCTCTGCGAAAACCTCTGCAGGCACGGCAGCTAGCTGGTCGACGGCCGTACCGGCGATTTTGCGCATCGCATACTGGGAAATACCGTCTGTCAAACCATAGACCGGCAGCATCTTCTCGCCAGCGGAGGTAGCCTCTTCGGTCGCCAACCAGGTCACTGTGGGGTGCGACATCTCCCACATCCTTCCCCGCCGCTTCGGCTTGGCGGCAAATAACACCGCCTGCCCTTTTTGAAATCGCTTACCCATAAACGGCTGATTGAACCAGGTGGCCCGCAAATGGCCGCTGGCGTCTTGGACCAGGACCGACACTCGCGCTTTGCCAAAGCCACTGCTGGTAGTCCCAACTTCGGCGACCGACCCCCGGATGGTTTGCAATTCGCCTTCTTCCAGATCAGCAATAAGGCGTTCGTCCGACAGATCCAGATAGTCGCGCGGAAAATTAAACAGCAGATCACCGGCCGTGCGAATGCCCAGCCGCGTGAGCGCATCTTCCCAACGCCTGCCAACGCCATCGATTTCGACTGCAGGCCTAGCCAAAATCTGGCGGATTGTACTACTTTCGGTCTGCGCCTGTGATTCGGCTAGGGGATCCATAGCCTCATTGTAACGCTTACTCGGCCACCTCGTCTTGATCCTAATAGTGCTGCATCTGCATAAAAACAAAGGATGCCAACCAGGCAATCAGAATCAGGCCCATAAGCGTCTCGATGGCAGTCATTAAGCGGAGCGATTCTGAAGGCGTGATATACCCAAAACCGAGCGATGCAAATGCAACTAACGGAAAACACCAATATTCGCATTGACAGAGGCTATTTGAGATTTGAAATGCGGTAAAAAGCAGTAGAGCACCGACAAGGAAATCATCATCAACAATGTGCCACAAGCCAGGCCGAACATGATGGCGACAGCGGTCGCCACCTAAAATACATCCTGTAGGAGCGGCACGATGCCCAAAGCTGTGGTGCCTGCCGCTAGCACGACAGGGCGCAACCTAGGGACTACGGAAACGACGACCGCATCTAAGTCACTTTGACCACTGACTTTTTCCAAGCTGATATAGTCGAGCAGCACAATTTAAGTGCTCCCCAAAAAAACGTGTGACGTTCATGGCAAACTCCATGACCTGACGCCAGGAAGAAAGCCCCTGATATCGCACACCGCCTATAGTAGGCTGACACCTTCCTGGAGCGAATGGGCACAATGGAAAGATGCCAAAACTTTGCGTGAGTCGCTGACTGCGGTCCTGATGCGTCGCGCTTAGCCCTAAGCACGAACGCAAGCTATGAATGTCGGCTAAGAAGTTCAGCTGGGATTTGCGGTGGAATACCGATCGAGACTACGTGTAATTGTCCCAGGTATTGAGCTGCGGATGGTCGCGCAAACCCAGTTTTTGCGGTTACGAGCGTGCAGGTATGGTCTGCGCGGACGGCACACGCATAGGGCTCCCCCGTGTCGCAATCGAGACCGCTAGGAACATCCACCGCCAACCGCAACCCGGCCTGCTCATTGGCCCAGCCAATCGCCGCGTGGTACGGCTCGCGAGGAGCTGTTTGGACACCCGTGCCAAGCATCGCGTCCACCAACCACCGGGCAGTCGAGGCCTCGGCGTCCAATGCGGCGGTCAGATCCGCCGTAGAGGATAAATCGGTCAGCGGCACATCCATGCGGCGCAGGATTTCAAAGTTGGAGAGCGCATCGCCCCGAAGTTGCCCGGGTGGAGCGAGCAACAGCACCTTGGGGCGCGCCCCAAAGATGCGCAAATATCGGGCCATCACAAATCCATCGCCCCCGTTATTGCCCTTGCCACAAAGGATGGCTACTGGATGGGCGAGGACCTCAGGCAGCGCCGGATCGATGTCGAGCAACACCTCCGCAATGCCACGCCCCGCATTTTCCATCAAGACGATGCTGGCCATGCCATAGCCTTCAACGGCCAAAGCATCCACGGCCCGAGATTGGGCGCGAGTTAGAAAAATACCGTCCATGTGCGACAGCATAACACACGCACGGACGATAGGCATCTCCCCAGCTTAGCACTTAAACGGACAGCCAGCCCCACCCGCGATGGGCAGATTCGCTTCCTGAAAACTCGCGAACCGCGCCCCGCAACGGGTCAGTTCCTCCGCTACGGTATCACCGCCGAAATGCCCGTCACCGCCCCTGCTTGAAACAAGGCCGCCCGCCAGGTGAATGGTACGGGATCGATCATGCAGGGGGCGCAACTTCCCGGACGGTAATAACCCAGAGCATAAACACACTCGGAAGGAGTGCGAATGCCCATCTTGTACGGCAGCACGGGCACAGACCCAAAGAAATGTACACCTGACATGATTGGCTGCACATAAGGCCCCCAGGTATGACCATAACGCTCCAATCGCACCTGCTCAAAGTAAAGGGGCTTGTGGCATAGAGCTGAGGCCTTCCAGGAATAGGTGATCAGCGGCCACTCACGTGGCTCATGCTGTTCACTCCCCAACGCACATTCGTGGGGGAAATCCTCGCCCGGATTGCCTTCAACGCGAATACTGAGGTCAATGTCTCGAAGCCCGCTATGGCGCAGCCTGGAAAATTCATCGGCGCAACTCCTGTCGTGTTCTGCTCGCTCTTTGGCAAGCTGCGTGCGCCGCTCATCGGGATTTTCGGCAGTCGGCTGCAAATCGGCATCTGCTTCCGGCGAATCCAAGTCAGTCCCTTGCTGGTCGCCCTGACTGTCTTCCAGAAGATCATTAGTGCTTTCGATGGCGCTTCTCAGCCAGTCCTCACCCTCAAATGAATCGAAATCCTCCTGGTCTTCCAAACGATTGCTGCCAGACAACCGGTCTTTTATTTTGTCTTCGAAGAGGTCGTTTTCAGTCTTGTGCTGCTGAATTTTCTCCTCAATCGAACCCTCGGCTTCTGCCATGTCTGGATCCGTTGAATCAAGGGACAGCTCGTCGGTCAGATCTGCCGCCGGCTCGGGCTCATCAGTAGGATCGTCCGTAAGTTCATCAAACAGATCGTTATCCTGCAATTGGGCAATAGAATCATCTTCGTCGAAGGGATCGTAAACCTCACCTGGCTGCTCCACACCAGGGGGCGCGGTGCTGGACCCTATACTGATTCCGGCGCTGCGGTTCGCACCAGAATTGATACTGGGACCGGTGCCAATGTCGCCGACTCCCAGGTCAGAGTCCGGCGGAAGCGATTCTTCCTCCCAAGCCGCAGCCACGACATGCGGGTCGCGGTTCGCTCCCAAACGTTCACGCTCCGCCGCCCTGTGCGAGTGTGGAGCGGACGCTGATTGGCGTGTAGGAGCCCCTGGACGATTCCACTGCAACGGTGCCGCGGCAGCCTGAAATGCCAAGCTGCCAGAGCACAAGAAAAGCAGCGCATAGGGAATTGCGCGGACAGCCAGCTCAGGACTTATCCCGAGACGAATACTCCATCGTGTAGTTCGGCGCTTCTTGCGTAATGGCGATGTCATGCGGATGATTCTCCCGCACACTTGCCGGCGAGACCTGGATAAATCGCGCCTCCGTGCGCAGCTCCTCAATAGTCTTGGTACCACAATATCCCATTCCGGCCCGCAATCCGCCCACTAGTTGATAAAGGAATGGACTGAGCGAACCCTTGTAAGGCACACGCCCTTCCACTCCCTCTGGGACCAGCTTGCCGTTGCCAGTACTCTCCTTGGATTGTCGATAGCGTTCACTCGAACCCTGCACCATCGCCCCCAGCGAACCCATGCCACGATACGCCTTGTAGGTGCGGCCCTGGTACAGCACACGCTCGCCCGGACTCTCGTCGAGCCCGGCCAGCAGCCCGCCGACCATCACCGCGTGGGCCCCGGCCGCCAGCGCTTTAGTTATGTCTCCTGAATAACGAATCCCGCCGTCCGCGATGACCTTGGTCTCGCTGCCCTTGGCCGCCTGGGAAACCTGGTAAATAGCTGTGATTTGCGGAACCCCGATACCCGAGATCACGCGCGTCGTGCAAATTGAGCCGGGACCAATACCCACCTTAACGGCATCCGCCCCTGCCCGTACAAGATCAACGCAGGCCTCGGCTGTCGCCACATTTCCGGCGACTACTTCAATGTTCCATTTCTGTTTGAGCTGTTTGACAGTTTCGATAACATTGGCCGAGTGCCCATGGGCGCTATCCACGACCAAGAAATCCACGTCTTTCTCAATGAGGCTCTCTGCACGTTGGATATCGAACACACCGATAGCCGCACCTACCCGCAATCTTCCCTGGGTGTCTTTGGAGGCCTGCGGAAATCGACGCATCATGTCGATATCTTTGATCGTAATCAGCCCTGTCAGTCTGTAATCTTCGTCAACCAGCAAAAGTTTCTCGACCTTTTTTGCCATCAAAATCTTTTCAGCTTCTGCAAGGGTCACAGCCCCCGTAGCCGTCACTAGCGATTTCTGGGTCATCACCTCGCCAATGGGTAGGCTGGTGTCTTCGAGAAACCTGAGATCCCGCCGCGTTAAGATCCCCACCAGCTTGCCTCGGTCGGTGATCGGAATTCCCGAAACCTGTGATTCGTCCATCGTTTCCCGGGCGTCAGCAACGCTAGCATCCGGTGGCAAGGTCACCGGATCAACGATAATGCCGTTGGCGCTCCGTTTGACCTTGTCGACCTCTTCGGTCTGCGACTCGATCGACATGTTCTTGTGGATGACGCTCAGTCCGCCCTCTTGGGCCAGCGCGATGGCCATCCCGCTCTCGGTAACCGTGTCCATCGGAGAGCTCAAGACCGGAAGATTCATTTCGATCTGGGAAGTGAGCTGGGTCGAGACATCCACGTCGGCCGGCACGACCGTACTGAAGCGGGGTTCAATCAGCACGTCGTCAAACGTCAAGGCAGTACCAGTCAGCTTGTCCTGCATCCAAAATCTCCACATCCAAAAGTGGCAAGAATCCCGTATTATCCCGCCCCCGGGCCAATCTGGCAAGTCGCTTCCAGGCCGTCGTCGCTCAGATGGACTATTCCAGCGACTGAAAACTGTGTGCCGCCCAATTTACCCCCGGCAATCTGCGCAAAAAAACCGGAGGCCGACCATTGCAGGCCGACCCCCGGTAAGCAGAACTCTCTAAAAAGTGCTCTCGAACCTGTGATTTAATAGGTCAGAACCATGTCACAGGCCACCATGTCCTGCTCGAAGTTCATGGCTGGAATCCAGTCCTTGCGGAATTCTGGACGCATCACCAAGTTGTCGAGCAATTTGACATTCACACCACTAGTGTACTCAAAGTTCGACTGCCCATCACTCTTCCACCATTCGATACGGCTACCGAAAGTCAGGATGTCGTTATAGGTGTAGAACAAATACTGGTTGATGCCAACTTGATCATTGCCAGTTATCGGAGCTCTTGTTTGACCGTCGCCAACAAGAGCGTCGATGCCCACCAAGTCGCTCTGCAGGACATAATTCACGTTGTCAGTCAGTGCAACATCAAGAACGATGCTATGCGAGTAACTATCATCCTGACCGAGATCACGGGCGCCAAAGTTTCCGTAAGTGGTGATATATGTCAGGGTTGCTGAATCGCCTAGCCCTGTTGAAAAACCACCCAAGAAGTTATTACCGCTGTTGGCATTCGCAAAGCCGGTGTCCCAGCCAAGCGTCCAACCACCGTAAAGGGTCATGTCTTCGAAACCATCATAGGTTGCCAACACACCAGTGTGCGTGAATGGCTCGCTGTTGAACATGGTCAAAGCATGGCTATAGAAGAAGTTACCTGGGGCGCCAACAACTTCGTAGCCAACCAGCGTAAAGAAATGACCAATCTTCACACTGAGGTCTTCACCCAAAGCCACTTCGCCGTACAGCTGAGGAATAGCCCAACCATAAACGCCGCGATCATATCCGTTGTCGAACTCGTCGCCAGGGTTGCCAAACGATTGGGTCTTCTGGGCGTCGGTACCATAGACAAAGTCAGCTCGGAAGCCAAAACCTACGCCACAGGAACCATCTGCTTCCTTGCCAAGATACCACCACTGTTGTTGTAGGTGCACATCCTTCGGAACATCGTTAAAGGCAGAGCCTTGTCCACGTACGGCAGCGCCCGATCGCGGAGTATAGCTGTCGTGATAACCAAACTGGGTCCAGCCACCGATATCGATGCCATTAATTCCCAGAGTATCGGCGAGCGAAAAGCCTTCGACTAGTCCGCCGCCAAGACCGCTCAAAAGTCCGGCGCCTCCGACGCCACATCCACATCCATCGGAGTCACAGCAACTGTCGTCACAGCAACTGTCGTCACAGCAACCGTCGTCACAGCAACTGTCGTCGCAGCAACTGTCGCAACTTACAGGAGTAACTTGACCATAAGACCACTGTCCCAGATCTGCTGCAAACGCGGGGTTTGCAGCAAGAGTAAGTACAGCGATTCCAGCTATCCAAGATTTGAGATTCACCGTCGAGCTCCTTCTCTTTCGCTCTGCTGTCTACTCCAGTTCCAACCAGAAACCAGCAAGAGCAAGGTTTATTGAGCAATCCCCAATCCTCGTGAACGGGTTCACACCGGGAATAGGGACTGCGGGGCTGTATAACGCCTTCCCCATCTCTATCGTCGCCGCTCGCGAGTCGGGTGGAGTCGGCAGTCCTAAAAAGGGAGGAAAAGGGACGGCACAAAGCGGCAAACTGGCAATGTATTCCGATTACTCCAATTACTCTAGCAGTACCATCCTCAGGAAGGTGCTGCCGTCTACTGCCAGCCCTGAATCAACCAAGTGGTGGCATCCCCGAGACTCGTGGGACGACTCAATTCGACGGCGATTGCCAAGCTTTCACCCCGATTATTAGTGGCTTCATAGCTGCACACTGCCTTCATCTCTCGTGACGTCGCAAATATTTCCGTCTCTCGCAAAGCCCACGTCACGATCACGACTTCGGGCAATCGGGCTGGGGTGCCCAACTGGAGCAGGGCCTGAACGACCCGGTTTTTCGCCAGTGCCTCGGAAGAGTCCGCAGTCCGAAATGCTGGTACAGCGCTCCTTGCAATCGTCGAGGAAGCCAAATTGGACGCCGCATCTGGAGACAATGGCCAGAGCGCTTCTTCATGACGTCCTTCTACCAGGAGTTTAAGCCAGGGTTCGACGACCGCGGCAATTTGCCGCTGATAAAGGACCTGGCTGATCTGGGCACGCGTCACCGAAGCGACGCCAAAAACGATGGCCAACACGAGTCCCCAGCGGGCCAATCTGGCACCCGACAGTTGCCCGTCCGCGGCACCGATCTTCAGCAGCGCCGCACCAGCCACACCAATGGCTGCCAGGGGAAAGATGAGCAGCAGCGGTGAAATCATGACTAGTGGCGAAAGCAATCCCAGCAAAAGTGCAGCAACCGAAAGACTGCTGACCGAGGAATAAGGTCCCAACTCGTCAGCGGAGTAAGCAGAGTCCACGGCGGTGGCGACTTCTTGCTGCATAATAGCCAGTTTCCTAACGGCCTATAGCCAGGTGTTATTTACCCACAGGGATTAGTGGCGAATCGATATCCTCGGACTTTAAGAAGCTCTTGGCGACATTGTAAAAAGGCGTCTGAGCGTAACTGAATGCGCTTATTTGGGTCTCAGATGCTTTTGCTCGATCCCACTCGCCGGCCATGATGGGCACCCGCCAAAGAGTAAACGCTGCAAAACTAGTAAACATAATCGCGACGAACGCACCCATGAGCGGACCGGCAATCTTATCGATGATCGGCAAAAACCTCACTTGCGTACACGAGACCCGATCGGCCACAACTCGCATAAGGGTCAGCGACAAGTAAAACACGACCCAGATGCTAGCGAATACATAGTACCAAGTGAAACTCACGTCTTGCCCCGTCTGCGCGAGCCCCCAAGTACCAAGAGGAATGCCGCCGACAAGCGCCATCAGGCCGGCAATCATGATTAAGAGCAGCGAAATCGTATTGCTCCACAGGCCTTCGTTGATGGTCATCGCCACGCCTGCAAAGAGGAGGGCGCCGAGCAACAGGGTCAAGTAGAGCATTGCAGAGGCCTGCGGGTTTGGGAGTGAAAGATGAAACGTGGAAAGTCAGAGATAACGATTGAGAGTTAAGGAATCGAGTCTGGAACAGTTCCAAGACCTGGTGTGTGACTCCCAGTTCTCGGGAAACTTGCCGCCGACTGATCGTATGTAATGGGCTCTATTGCTTTAAGACTCGCATAAGTTCTGGCAGCGATGTGTCGCCACGTGCAACCAGTAAGATACCTTCTTCTTGGAGCAATCGCTGGTGCGAAGCCTGCGCTGCCTTTTTGAGCAGTTCCAGCTTGGGTTGCTTGATGAGAATTTCGCGCATCGCATCCGAAATAACTAGCAATTCAAATACGCCTACTTGTCCCAGGTAGCCAATGCCTTGACAGTGGCTACATGGCTTTTCGATTTCCTCCGCCTTCGGGGGGCGATAAAAATGTTCGACCTTGCCTGCCGGAATGCGCAGTTTGCGGAATACATCTGCCGGTGGAGTGTAACCCACCTTGCACTCCGGGCACAGCAAGCGGACGAGGCGCTGATAGAGCACCGCTTTGACCACCGCCGCAAAATCCTTCGCCGGTATCTTCTTTTGCAATATTCGCAATAATGCTTCGCCCGCTTCCCTCGCGTGAATTGTCGTAACCACGAAATGCTCGTCGCGAATCTCATCGAAAAGGAGCTTCGCTGACTCGGCATCGACCAAATCACGGCATACATAGACATTCGGATAGGTGCGGATCAACCTGGGAAGAATGGTTGCCGGCGTTTCTCCCGCCGCTGCGTCGTACGTGGAAACGTTGATGTTTTGAATCTCGTTCTCCGGCCGGTTTACATCCTCCAGCGATACAAAATCGCGCATCAATCGGTCAGTCTCTTCCAGCGAAACATCGGTAATAGCTGTAAGCCCACCACCCGGAAGCGTCGACAGGACAACCAGGCCCTGGTCCATGGCCATCAATTCGGCCCACTGCTCCTGGATCTCGTCACGCATGCCGAGATCGCTGTAGCTCTCAAAGCAGTGCTTGTCGACAACTCGAGAGAGGACGGCCCGTTCACCCGTCGAAACTCCTTGCGTGGCAATTGAGCAAAGGAATGACTTGCCCTCATACTTAGCCATAAATTGGCCCAACTGTTTACTGCGGCGATCTTTCACATTGAGGTTCGCCAGCGTCTTCATCACTGCCAACATCACATCACCCGACTCACGTTCGGTGGCAGTGCCATTGTGTAAAACGCCGTCAATCTCGTAGCGCACATTGACGGCTTGCTTGGTGAAGTCAAAAATCGCTTTTTCGCTGCGGCGGTTCACCATCTCGGCAACGGCATCCTTCACGAGCAAATAGCCAGGTGAATTGCGGGCTGAGAGCAAGTTGGCATTGTCAGCGTTGGCATCTTCTGCCCCCATCGCCAGAAGTTCGAGATCCACCCCTTTTTCGTATTCAGCCTTGCGTTCTGCACTGACCTTCAGGCCCAACTTGCTGGCCATGATAGCAAAGGCAAAACGCCACCAGGCACTCGTCAACACCGTCTGATGTGGCTGGACATTTTTATTATGCACCAGGACGTAGGGAACCCACGTGGCCAGGAAAACAATCAGCAATACGGGGAGTCGCACAAAGGTGGCAACAGGAAGAAAAAATAGCACTAGTGCCGCTAGCGCAAAGGGAAAGTAGATAGCGAGATTCCATTTGTACCATCCGAGCTTAAAGATCTGGACGTCTTGATTGATCCACTCACCGCCCTTCACCCACAACAAGACCAGAAGCGCAATCGACAAGAGTTTTACAATCGCGACAAAATTCAATCCGACAGCACTTACAGCGTCCGCAAACTGTGTTGCCGGGTCCTGAGGAACTGCTGCTTTTTTCTTGGGTGGCTTGCTGCGAGCTTCCTGCCGGGGCACCTTGTCGCCCTTGTTTTGAAGCGAGTCGCCCTGAATCTCGCCGCTAGCGGATTGCGTTTCCTGAAGTTCTGTTAGCGAGGTCTGCGCAAAGGCCATGCGATGCGACACCATGACTAGTGAAATAGCCGCAACCAAAACCATCACCGCGCGCCCCGTCGGTGTCCCAAGGATTCGAAGCATCAGATAATACCACCCTGGGACACGTCGATTCCTTTGAGCGCCATTTTTAGAGCTTCGCGGTTGGGCGCGACCTCTAAGGCCGCCTCTCGATCAATCAATTCGTCGTCAACAAGCTTTTTAAGGCTCTGCGTAAAATCCTGCATCCCATCTTCGGCTCCAACACGAATCGCATCGCCAAGCCGGTGATCCTCCTCTTCGAGAATCAATTTGCGCACGGTAGGCGAAAATGTCATAATCTCGCAGGTCGGTACCCGCCCCACCCCCGGCTTGATCGACTTGAGCAGCTTTTGAGCAACAATGCCTTTCATGTTCATGGCGATCGCGCTCCGCAGGGCACCGTGCATTTCTTGTGGAAACAGGTCGAGAATACGGCCAATCGTCGACGCCGCTGTACTCGCATGTATCGTACCAAAAACCAGGTGGCCCGTCTCGGCGGCGTGGATGGCCGTCATAAAGGTTTCCTTGTCACGCATTTCTCCGACAAGCATCACGTCGGGGTCTTCTCGTACAGCGTGTTTCATGCCAATCTCAAAATCAACCACGTCCAGTCCAATCTCGCGCTGGTTAATCAGACATTTCTGTTCAGTGAAGACAAATTCAATCGGATCTTCGAGCGTCAGGATATGTTTGCGGTAGGAGGCGTTAATCCAGTTGAGCATTGAGGCGATCGTCGTGCTCTTTCCGGAACCGGTAACACCTGCCAGCAAAACCATGCCCTGATCGTAGGTGCAGAGTCGCTCGATTGTCGGCGGCAGGTTAAGTCCCTCAAAGTCGGGAATCCAACTGCTCACGCGACGAGAGACCATGCCAATATGGCCCAACTGCTGAAGGAGATTTACGCGGAATCGCCAATTGGTACCATCGACCTCAAGCATGTGGGCAAAGTCAGCCCCACCGTCCACATCGAAGATCTTTCGGCTGCGCTCGTTCATCAGAGGAAAACACAACCGCACCATCTCCTCATCGTCGATTGGTTCCCGCTGCATGGGCCGCAAGGAACCGTCGATACGGACCATCGGCGGTCTGCCCACCTTAAGATGCAAGTCACTCGCTTCAAGTTTTACGCAGGCGCGGAAGAGCTTATTGACTTCCAGCTCTTGATGGCGGGCAACAAAGGTGTCGTAATCTGCTTCGTTGACACTAGATTTCGGGGCTTTACTCATAACAGTTGTCCCGGCGGTTAAGCAAATGCAAGAAAAGAAAAGATAGGTCTATTGTACTCGGACATTCGGCGATCCACCCCGCAAACCGCGGTAGCCAGGATGCATGGCGTGGAACCGCCCCCCCAGGGCATTCGGCCATCTGCGGCGATTGGTCATGGATCCTTAGTTATTGGTTGCTTGGTTTTCAGGCCCTTGGCCAACAGGCCACTGCTCATCGCCTAGCCGTACCGCCACGCCGCACTCCGCCATCATCTGTTTAGTTTCTTGAATTGTATATTCGCCAAAATGAAAAATACTGGCCGCCAAAGCGGCACTCGCCTTGCCCCGGGTAACTGCTTCGGCCAAGTGCTGCGGGCAGCCCGCCCCCCCACTCGCCACCACCGGCACTGTGACCGCATCGCTCACCGCAGCGGTTATCTCTATATCATAACCATCCTTGGTCCCGTCAGCGTCCATGCTCGTCAGAACAATTTCGCCAGCCCCCAGTTGCTGGACCTGCTTTGCCCAGGCCACTGCCGCTAGACCCGTACCAATGCGACCGCCATTGATATGCACCTCCCACACCTCATGCCCGTCGTGCTGAACCCGCTTAGGATCAATATTCACCACGATACACTGACTGCCAAAGCGGAGGGCGGCTGCTCGAACAAATTCGGGATCTCGGACCGCTGCCGAATTAATCGAAACCTTGTCGGAGCCGGCGAGCAGCAATTGACGAATATCTTCCAGATTCCGAATTCCGCCACCCACGGTGAGCGGCATGAAGACCTGCTCGGCAGTCCTTCGCACCACATCGAGCATGATGTCACGACCTTCGTGGCTGGCGCATATGTCCAAAAAAACAAGCTCGTCTGCCCCTTCGCGCTCATAGCGGGCCGCCACCTCGACCGGATCGCCCGCGTCGCGTAGGTTCACAAAATTGGTCCCTTTCACGACTCGACCTCGATCAACATCGAGACAGGGAATGACACGTTTAGCGAGCACGGTGGAAGCTGCGAAGTAAGGGAGGCGGGGATAGCGATTGAGGTCAAGGCCCGTTGTTAAACTGAAGTGCGGGTCACGATCCTGAAAGCGAAACGGTTGCGGACCAGGAACCGGACCCAGGGCATGGCCCAAAGGCCCCAGTACCACAAGCGTATGTTGTAACGAGGCGACGGTTTTCCTGGATGGGCCACAGAGTCGGCCGACCCCGAAACGACAGTCAAGCCAAATTCATTTCGACGATCGCGGCGAACGAAGCCAGACTTTTTGCGACTCAAGTCCTCTACACTATTAAGTTTAAGTAGGGTCTAGGAACGGGTCAACTAGAGGCGGTCAAGTCCGTAGCGCCGCAAAGTCAATCTCGACCTGGCGGCAGTTCGGCAGCGACTCCAAAAAAACTCGGCCATAGGATTTGCTGTAAACTCGCGGATCGAGAATCACGACCTGGCCGGTGTCGGCGGCGCTGCGAATCAGCCTCCCAAAACCTTGCTTCAGTTTGATCACCGCCTCGGGAAGCTGATATTCTCGAAATGGATCGCCGCCACCGGCACGAATTGCTTGCAGCCGAGCTTCGAGCAGCGGCCGGTCCGGGACGGCAAAGGGCAATTTGGTAATCACCACTAGCTGCAAGGCATCACCCGGCACATCCACACCTTGCCAGAAACTGTCGGTGCCCAACAGGACCGCACGCGGGTCTTTTTTGAAAAGTTCAATCATTCGCGTGCGCGGCGTGCCATCGGCTTGATTCAGTAGATTGAGATTTTGCGACCGGAGCCAGGGAAACAAGCGGCTGCCGATGCGGCGCATCATTTCATAACTGGTAAACAGGACAAAGGCATGCCCGTCGGTTTCTCGGACGAATCGCTGAATCATTTGAACACAAGCCTCTTCGTAAGCCTCGTGTTGGCGGGTAGGATCGGGCATGCCGCGAAGCGTGACGAGTTCGGCCTGGCGGCGGTAATCGAAGGGACTGTCGAGCTGCAACGTGCCAGTCTTCACCAGCCCGATGCGATTGCAAAAGAAAGCGAACGAGTCTGTTTTTCCAACCGCGAGGGTCGCACTGGTGAGAATGGCCGTGGGCACCTGATTGAAGAGCTGGTCGCGCAGCGCCGGGCCTACGTCGATGGGAGCAGCTGAGAGCGTCAGACGGGGCAGGCCCCGGCGCGTTTTGAAAGACTCCATCCAATAAACGGCGGAGTCCATTTCCTGCCGGTGCCAAAAGTTCAGCTCGCCAGCCAGTACGGTTAGCCTATCATGGGCCGAGATAAAGTCTTGCCGCTCGGTTTCTTCATTCTGCGCGTCACCCGCTTGTTTAACTGCCCGCGCCAGGCTTTGCAGCTCACCGCTGAGAAAATTGTTGACATCCGGCGGCTGGACGATCCGGCCGTTGGACGGGGCCCGGGACTCTCGCCAATCAGTCAGTTCGGCAAAAAACGCGTCAGCAGCCACACGGCAACTGTCCACTTCTTGTTGCAGCTCGCGCATTTCATGATGCACCAAGAGTCCCTTCTGCGTACGGTCGTTGTAGAGCCGACTTAGCACAAATTCGATTTGCCCGCTGGTGAGCCGAATGCCCATATGGTCGGCCGCCACCCCGTCAATAGTATGGGCCTCGTCGAGTACCACGATGTCATAGTCGGGCAAGATGCTCACACCGCTGCGGCGGAGAGCTAAGTCACTAAAAAACAGTGCATGGTTTACGATCATCAATTGCGCATGCTGCACGCGGCGACGCGCCCGATAATAATGACACTGTTTATAGGTTGGGCAACGGCGACCCAGACAATTGCCATGGTCGCTAGCTACCTCCTCCCACACCTGCGGAAGCGGTTGATACGGCAAGTCGCTGAGTGATCCATCGGAAGTTTGCTCACTCCAGGTTTTCAAATCTCGCAGCTGATCCACCGACTCAAACTTGTCGAACAAACTGGAGCCGCGCTGCACCGCGCTGTGCAGCCGGCGCAAACTAACGTAGTTGCGACGGCCTTTCACCAGCACTGCCGAAAACTCACGAGGAATTACACTATTGAGCAGCGGCAGATCTTTGCGGATGAGCTGCTCCTGCAGACTGATGGTGTGGGTCGAAATCACCACGCGAATCGGCTTGGTTGGCTTTGTTTCATCAAGGGGAGGCGCGGTGGCCGCCAAGATGGCCGGGACCAAATACGCAAAGCTCTTGCCTACCCCCGTGCCCGCTTCGACGACCAAATGCTCTTTCGCGGCAATAGCCGCGGCAACCGCGTCGGCCATCGCCAACTGCTGAGGCCGCTGTTCATAATGCTGCAACCGCCGCGAGATCGATCCCTCGGGCCCCAGAATGTTGGCAACGCTAATGGGTGAAGGAGGAACGATAATAGGTGTCCGATGCACTAGTGACCCGTAACCCATGACCCAACGCAAAAATTAGTCGTTGGTCATCAAGCGTCATCGCGGCCTCGCCGCAATTGTGCCTTCCTCCGGACTACTTGCGGTGGCATAGAGTTTTTTGGGAATGCGGCCGGCCAGATAGGCAAGATGGCCTGCCTCGGTGCCCAAGCACATGGCCGATGCCATCTGGCGAGGGTCCCGGGCGTGGGCGATGGCAGTGTTCAGTAGCACGCCATCGACTCCCAACTCCATCGCGCGAGTGACATCGCTCGCAGTTCCAACTCCTGCGTCGACGATAACTGGATAATCGGGATCGCCATCTTTGAGGTACTCCAGACAAATGCGAATGCTATTGGGGTTGAGTATGCCCTGCCCTGAGCCAATCGGACTGCCCGCCGGCATCACACTGCTGGCCCCGGCCTCCTTGAGCCGCCGGGCAATAATCGGGTCGTCGGTTGAATAGCACAATACCTGAAAGCCCTCGGCAACAAGCCGTTCGGTCGCCTCAATGGTAGCCACCGGGTCGGGCAGGAGCGTTTTGGTATCGCTGAGCACTTCGAGCTTGACCCAATCGGCCCCGGGATTCTCAAGGCCCAAGAGAATCTCACGGCCTAAGCGGGCGACTCGCACTGCGTCGTCCGCACTGAAGCAGCCTGCCGTATTGGGCAACAGTGTATATCGCTGGGTATCAATAAAGTCAAGTAAATTGTTGCCGTCAGCATCGATCAATCGGTCCCGCCGGACCGCGACAGTAATGCAATCGGTGCCCGACAGATGCAGTGCTTCCTGCATCAACATGTGGCTCGAATACTTGCCCGTGCCAACAATAAGCCTGCTCCGCAACGTGTGCGTGCCGATGGTCAGCAACGATTCAGTACAAAGGTCAGTAGCCATTTATATTCGAAGCTCTATCCGGTTAACAAGCACGCCAGTGGTCTCGCGTCGAGTCGCCACTTCGCGGCGCTGCAATCCCAAATTCCATATGCCGATTTCCAAATCTACAATCCCCACGCCCCAATTTCATTATCCGCCACCAACCAGGGTTACGACTTCTAACCGATCGCCCTCGGCAAGCAGCGTTGCCGCATGCTCGGTGCGAGACACCAGCTCCAAATTGCGTTCCACCGCCAGAACCCGATTGTCGAGCTGCAAGCGGTCGAGCAGACCCGCGATCGACGTCCCGGCATCGACCTCGCAAGATTGACCATTGAGTTTGATCTTCATGGCACCACCGCCCCCCATCACATCATTCGGCATCACGCACGAACGTCGATCGCATAGACCCTCCGCCCATGGGAATAAAAGAGCCTCCCTGCGGCCGCCCTCCTGCGGCGGCACTCGAGTCCCAAGGCAGCGCATAGGAGAACAATTTTCCGCTGCTGGCCTCGGCGATGTAGATCAGACTATTGCCCAGTTTCGCATTGCGCTCACCGCGCGGCAGGTCCGCCAGCCCCGTCACCATCAGATACTTGGGGTTCTTGATTGGAGTACCAAAGTCTCTTTGCACGTTGTATTCATAGACCGCGTCAAATTGACCAGTGCGTCGGCTGATAATCACTGCCCGCAGATCGCCTGTTATGAAGTCGAGGAAATAAAGCGCTTCCACCCCTGCATCCACAAACCCGGTGGCAATCGCGAAATTATCCACGCCCTGGGTCGCGGTCGCGCCCACCACAGTTCCCTGCCCAACGCCCAAACCGGCAGCCGTCAGCACGACCCCGAAAAAAAAACCGAGCACCAAGACTGCCCCGTGATTACAAAGTCTCTGTACCATCGCACACCTCGCTCCCTGGGTTTCGTGAACCCCTGCATGGTAGCGGTTTGGCGAGAGAGAATCCAGAAGGTGGGGGACGGTGACAGGCCGTTATTTTCACGCGCCAACGTATACAGAGACCAAGGGGTCATAGGACCATGGACAAAGGGCCGTGCAACAGCGACTCGGTAGTCTTCTAGGCTTGTCCCTACCCCACAGATCCGTCGCGAACCACCAGCCAGCCAAGTGCGTCTCCCTCCACCACCCAACTCTCAGTCAATCGCGTCCGCCTGCGTAACGGATGATATAGAACAGCAGCGTAATCACCGCCTGCAACGTGGCCGCTACGTACGTCCAGGCAGCCGCATTGAGGACGCGGTTGACGTAAACCATATCCTGGTCAGCCACGATTCGGTGCTCAACCAACAAACGCTTGGCCCGCGCACTTGCATCGAATTCCACCGGAAGATTCACAAGCTGAAACACCACCACACAGGCAAATGCCGCAATGCCAAAAAGAATCAATGGCTGGAAGCCCATAACCAAACCGCCAATGAGCATTAACATACTAGCGTTGCTACCGAACCCGGCCGCTGGTACTGCGGCGTTGCGGACTACCAACGGTACGTAGCGCTTGGCATCTTGAATCGCGTGGCCGGCCTCGTGGGCAGCAATTCCCACCGCGGCGGTGGATCGTGTGCTGTAGACCGCCTGGCTCAGGCGCAGCACCTTAGCGCGGGGGTCGTAATGATCGGACAGTTGGCCAGGAATTTGCTCGATATCAACATCCTGGAGCCCCGCGCAGTCAAGAATGTGGCGTGCTGCAGCGGCACCACTCAACGGCACAGGTACTTTTTGCGCCTGGGCAAACGCACTCTTTACGCGCATCTGCGCCCAAAAAGCCAGCAGGAGCGCCGGGGAGGTCCAAAGGAGTAATTCAAAATAACCGAAGCCAAACATCTCATTTCTCCTCGAAAATAAGGCATTGCGCTACGCTACGCTCATCGCAGGCAAGGCACCAGTATTACTTACCCAGCACCCAGTATTACTACGTGGAATGCTATCGACCAGTTCGCCCGGAGGCAACCTCATCTAGTATTCGGTCATCAGAGATGCGCATTGGGAAAAAGGCGTTTTACCGCTCGACTGCAATCGCCTTTCCCGCCCGCCACGCGGACCCGTCGCGCTCCACCCGCCGGTAGAGGGTGTCGCGTTCGACCGGTTCGCGGCCGGCCTCCTCGATCACGCGACGAATCTCCTCGACACTTAAAATCTCAGGCGTCTCCGCGCCGGCGTCGTGATAGATGAGTTCGTGCCGGACAGTGCCGTCGATGTCGTCCGCGCCGTAGGCCAGCGCAATCTGCGCCGTGCCGACGCCCAACATGATCCAGTAGGCTTTCACGTGCGGGACATTGTCGAGCATCAGCCGGCTGATCGCCATCGTGCGTAGGTCCATCGGCCCCGAGGGTTTGGTAATATGGCTCAGTCCCGTGTTCTCGGGATGAAAGGCCAGCGGAATGAAAGTCTGAAAACCGGCCGTCTCGTCCTGGAGTTCGCGGAGCCGCAACAAATGATCGATCCTGTGGTACGGCTTTTCGATATGGCCATAAAGCATCGTGCAATTGCTACGCAGTCCCAACTCGTGGGCCGTGCGATGCGTTTCAAACCAGTGGCTAGCATCGGCCTTGTGCTCGCAAATTTGGTTGCGCACCTCAGGATGAAAGATCTCTGCCCCGCCCCCTGGCAAACTGCCGAGGCCGGCGTCGATCATATCCGAGAGTACCCACCGAATCGATTTGCCGGTCTGCCGCGCAAACCAGGCAATCTCGACCGGCGTCCATGCTTTCAGATGAAGGGCCGGGAACGTGTCGTGTAACAGACGGATTATGTTTCGATACCAATCGTACTTAGCCTGATGATGCAGCCCCCCCACGATATGCATCTCGGTCGATCCCGCATTCACGGCTTCCTGCCCGCGGTTCAGAACTTCCGCATCGCTCATCGCATACCCCTTGGGGTCACGCAAATCAGAGCGAAACGCGCAAAACGTGCAGCGATAAACGCAGATATTCGTGGGATTCAAATGCGTGTTAATATTGTAGTAGGCGGCATTACCATTCTTGCGTTCGCGCACTAGGTTGGCCAACTCGCCCAGTTCAGGAAGTGGCAAGTCGCCTCGGTAGAGCAACACCCCGTCATCCAGCGAAAGTCGCTGGCCCGCCTCGACTTTTTCGCGGATCGGCTGCAGTATGGGAGAGGATGTTCGGATCATGGACTTTTGTGTTGCCAGTCGCGAGTTGTCAGTTACCGGTTAATTCACCCGGTCGCCATGCAATGGTGATGGGTTGCCACCACGCCCGCCGTCCAGTGATTATCACCCACCGCCGCATAAAAGGTCTAGGGTACCAACCGCAAAGAGGACCAGGCTAATCACGGCATTGACGTGAAAAAACGCTGTGTTCACCCGCTCCAGATCGTCCGGGCGAACGAGTGCGTGTTCGTAGACCAATAGGGCTGCCACGCCGGCAACGGCGATCCAAAAAAACAGCCCGAAAGGTGGAAACACGATCGGCAATAGGGCCAGCAAGCCTACTGTCACTGCGTGGCACGCGGCCGCCAGGCGTAGGGCTCCCGCGATGCCCAGTCGGGCAGGAATGCTTTTGAGCTTGGCCTTGCAGTCAAACTCATAATCCTGGCAGGCGTAGATGATATCGAATCCCGTAACCCACGCGAGAACCGCGCCGGCCAGGACCAGGGCGGGTAGCAAGTCTATCGGGTGGCGAAGTGCATACTCGCCGCGAATGGCAATCCAGGCGGCAATCGGCGCCAGCGCCAGCGCCGCACCCAGCCAAACGTGCGCCAGCGACGTCAAACGCTTGGCATAGCTATATCCGCAAAGGAATATCAGCACAGGGATACTGAGAAAAAGTGGCAGGCGATTCGGCAGAAACAGCAGCGTACTGGCGACAAACGCGCAGCCACACCCGATAGCAAACAGGGTAACTTGCCGAATGCTAAGGATGCCAGCCGGCAGATGCCGGCTGGCCGTCCGAGGATTTGCTGCGTCGAATTCCCGATCGGCATAACGATTGAAGGCCATCGCCGCGCTGCGGGCAGTGACCATCGCGAGCAGAATGCCAAGCAGTTCTTGCCACCGGATCTCAAAACCGGTCGGCAATGCCTGGTAATCTCCTCCGTATGCCTGTGCGAGCGCCTGGGTCTGCGCGTAGATAAAAGATCCGGCGACAGCGCCCGTTTCGCTCTCCCCTGCCGCCAAACGCTCCAAGACATACCCATGTAATCGCTGCAGCCGCCACGCCATCATCGCCGCCAAGAGCGCAAACGGCAGCGCAAAAATCGTATGGCTGAAGCGGATCAGAGAAAGCAATTTGGAGATGGTGGAAAGCATAGTGGGTTCTAACGCATAGTCATCCTGTAGTTCGCAAATCGCGACTCGTGACTCGCGACTCACTCGCCTCCCCAACGTTTTATCAGACAGTTATCGATTCCAAGTTGATCACAAATCCGGGCAGCCATAAAATCAACCAGATCCCGCAGTGTTGTCACGCCGTGGTACCAGCCGGGCGAGGCAGGCATTACAACCGCACCCGCCCGCGTGGCAAACTGCATATTCTCGATGTGTGGCATGGATAGCGGGGTTTCTCGCGGCACCAGTATGAGTCGTCGCCGCTCTTTGAGGTGTACCTCAGCGGCGCGCTGTATAAGATTGCCGGCAGCCCCATGAGCGATCGCGCTGAGTGTCGTGCCCGAGCAAGGGCACACAACCATACCCTGGGTGAGAAACGATCCGCTCGCCACCGGTGCTCCAAAATCTTGATAGTGATGGTAGTGCAATTCGCCGATCCTGCCCGCTTCGCCTGCGAGCACGTTGCTATCGGAAGTGCCGCTGCCCGCAATCGCCTGGAGAGGACGGATCTTGCTATCCTCCGCCGCCGCTACGTTGTCGAGCATCAGGTCCGTGGCCTTGAAATTCTCCAGATCCACCGCCAGATCCATCTCCTGGTCGATGACCTGGGCGCCGCTAGGGCTGATCGACAGATGCACGTCATGGCCGGTAGCCAGCAACACCTCGATCAAGCGAACAACATAAACGGCCCCACTGGCACCGGTGATGCCAACGCAAACATTTTTTTTCATGGCGGTAGTAACTTTCGAAACACGAATTGCGGGGCGCGAGGCGCGCGTTTTCAATCAGGACAACCCACGCCTGCCCCGCCCTTCTCTCCAACATAAAGTGTGGCGACTCCCAGCGTAAGACCTTGATAACAGACACCGGTCAATCCGGCTGCGCGCATTCGGTCGGCCAGTTGCTCGCCTTGTGCAAATTCTTGAACGCTCTCTGGAAGATAGCTGTAGGCATTCTGGGCGCTGCGTGCTAGAAGCTGGCCGATGCGAGGCAACACGTGGCGAAAATACCACCCATAGATGCCTTTGAACGGCTGCCACTGGGGCGAAGAAAACTCGAGTATCGCGACGCGTCCACCAGGCGCACATACGCGAACCATCTCGTCCAGGCCGGCGTCCGTGTCGGCCATATTTCGCAACCCAAAGGCAACTGAGACGATATCGAACTGGTTGTCGTCCACAGGGATGTGCAAAGCATCGGCTTCCACAAAGCTAAGTGTGCCGTTCGCGCCGGCCTTCATGCTTTTTCGTTGACCAATGGCAAGCATTTCATGGCAAAAGTCAGCCCCCAATATTTGAATCTTCCCTCCAGCCGCCCGGTGGTAGGCAATCGCCAAGTCCCCTGTCCCGGTGCAAACGTCAAGAATCCTTGTCCCGGTAATGGGAGGCACACGCCGCACCGCGCACCGGCGCCAATAGCGGTCGATATTGAGCGACAGCAAATGGTTGAGAAAATCATACTTGCCCGCAATCTCCCCAAACATGCGCCGCACACGCGGTCCTGATTTATCAATAGTAGTCATGCCCGGTTGTTGATCGTCTCCAGGTCAAAATAAGTCACCGTTTCGCGGGACCCCAGTATCGCACTACAATGGCCCGTCTGCCAGCATCAACCGCTGCAACATTCCAAAGTTAACGCAGTTTCCGCAATCCGCAATCCAATGGTCCAATGCATCTCAGCGTCCATTACCTGCCGCAATTTGTCGACGAATCAGATCTCGCCGGTCACGTAGTGCTCGTGGTTGATCTTCTACGGGCGTCGACAACTATCTGCCAGGCACTCGCATCGGGTGCTTGTGGTGTCGTTCCGTGTCTCGAGGTCGACGAAACCATGTCTAAGGCTCAGGCCTATCATCGCGACGCGATTATTTTGGGGGGCGAAAGAGGTGGCGATCTCATCCCCGGATTTGACTTAGGGAACTCGCCGGCTGATTACACGGCGAACGAAGTCTTCGGCCGCACGGTGCTCTTTACGACCACCAACGGCACCCGGGCCATCGTCTACGCACATCTGGCAAGCCGCGTGCTGATTGGGGCAGCGGTCAACCGGCAGGCTGTCGCTGACGCCGCTGCCACCGAAGATGCGGTGGATATTGTTTGCGCGGGAACCGGAGGAAGCGTCACCCGAGAAGATATTCTCGCAGCTGGGGCCATCGTCGACTCGATGATTGCATCAGCCGGACCCGGCGCTTACAAGACCAACCGTTGGGCCTTGTCAGCTGCGCGCGAGTGGCAAGAGTTGCAAACGGCAGCCCGCGCGCTGGGTCGCACCGAGAGCGCACAATTGGCACAAGAACTTCGCAATACCCAGGGGGGCAAAAACCTAGTGGCACTGGGATTCGACCACGACCTCGAAGCCTGTGCGCAGCTCGACACACTGGATGTCGTCCCCGAGCTTGACCGAAAGACGGGCCAGGTCCGTTAGCCGCGAGTAGTACGGTGCGGCTAATTCTGCAGCGTAGGCGGATGGCGCTCGCTGCCTGTGCTGGCGGTGGTACGCTCCGCTGCTTCAGCGGCGGGCAGCTTACGGGCATTGGCATTAGGGCCTGACATTGGTTATTCCCTTTCCTGCGGTGATCGCCAGCGACACTGAGTAGACGAAACCGCTGCGCCACCTGTAGAATGTCGGTCCGCCCAGTGACCATAATCCCAGTTTATTGCTATGAAAATGGTGTCTTGCTATGGAAATGGAAAAGCTGGTCTCGCTTTGTAAACGGCGGGGCTTTTTGTTTCAGTCGAGTGAAATCTACGGCGGCATCAATGGCTTTTGGGATTACGGCCCATTGGGCGTGGAACTGAAGCGCAATATCAAAGAAGCGTGGTGGCGCGACATGGTCACCAGCCATGACGAACTCTCGGTCGTGGCCGGCGCACCAGCCAGCTACGAAATGACAGGCCTGGATTGCACGATCATCATGCATCCGCAGGTCTGGAAGGTCTCGGGGCATTACGACCTATTTAGCGATCGGATGGTCGATTGTCGGGAAACGAAGGGCCGCTATCGTTACGACCAATTGCGCGGGCAGTGGGTCGAAGCCAAGGGCCGCCGGGTCTTTGTAACGACAAATGCTGAGGCAGACGACGAAGCAGACGACCTCCGCCGACGAGCGCTGAAAGTCTTTCGTCTCCGCAACAAAGATGCGGACGCGCTGGTTTGGGATGGCCCAATCGTGTCTTTGGAAACAGTCGACGATTTCGCCTCTGTGTTTGCCCCGCAGGCCAGCAAAGTCGGCACGCTCACCGAGCCCCGCGAGTTCAACTTGATGCTCGATTGCTATCCGGGCCCAATTAAGGATGAAAAAAATCGAGCCTTTCTCCGCCCCGAGACAGCTCAGGGTATATTCGTCAACTTCAAGAATGTCGTCGATAGCACGCGGGTCCGAGTGCCATTTGGCATCGCGCAAGTCGGTAAGAGTTTTCGCAACGAAATCACGCCTCGCAATTTCACCTTTCGTTCCCGCGAGTTCGAACAGATGGAAATCGAGTTTTTCTGCCATCCCGACACATCTACGGCGTGGTACAAATTTTGGCGCGATCGCCGCTTCCGCTGGTACCAAGACCTTGGCCTTGCGGGCGAGCGATTGCAGCTCCGAGACCACGATCCGGATGAACTCAGCCACTACAGTACGGGTACCGCAGACATTGAATACGCTTTTCCGTTTCTTCCGGAAGGTGAATATGGTGAGCTGGAAGGCATAGCGCATCGAGGCGATTTTGATTTGCGCAGCCATATGGAAGGAAAGCTCAATCCTGAAACTAATCCTCTGGAAGTGGAACTGGGAGAAAACGGAAAACCCAAATACAAGGGGTCAGGCCGCGATCTGACCTATCGCGACGACCTTAGCAATGAGCGATTTACTCCGCACGTGATTGAGCCGTCAGCAGGTGCCGACCGGGCCACATTGGCCTTCTTGTGCGAAGCCTACTGCGAAGACGAGCAACCGAGCGAAAAAGGGAAGCTGGAAACCCGCGTGGTGATGCAGTTGCACCCACGCATCGCACCCATCAAGGCAGCCATTTTCCCGCTTGTGAAGAAGGATGGCATGCCTGAAGTCGCCAAGGATATTTACCGGGCCATGAAAAAACAATTTCCGGCCTTTTACGACGAGAAGGGGGCCGTCGGCCGTCGCTATCGCAGGCAAGACGAAGCCGGCACACCCTATTGCATTACGGTCGACGGCCAAACGCTCACGGACCAAACTGTTACCATCCGAGACCGCGACACGCTCAAACAGTGGCGAGTAAAGATCGACGATGTGGTCGACGAAATAGCAACGCGCGTAAGCTAACCCTCATCCACCATCCGCGCCGCGAGCTGATCGACTTGACCTCGCAAATTGGCCACCAAATAGTGCGGACTAGCAACCTGATTAAAGTGGTTGTAATAATGCTGGCTCGCCGACAAGCGGCTACCCGTCAAGGCGCCGGTCTGTTGTTGTATTTCTAGGAGTTGGGCATCGACTCCTGAGAGTTGCCGATTCAGCCGCCGACTATTGCGCCATAGCCTAGTGGCCATCCCGGTAAGTCCCAGTATCAGCATACCTTCTGCGGCAATTGTCAGCGCCACGCCCCATTGCCAAACCTGGGCCAGCTTAAATGCGCCAGCCCACACCAGAATTCCCATGCCGCCGCCAAAGGCAACCATTCCACCAAGAAGCAACAAACTGACTAGCCACGAAGTTTTCGCATTCCTTGAGGCCCGGGCGGCATGGTGCGACACCGATTTGAGTTGGATTTCCGGCATGAGCGCCGGAGGCGCCTGGGACATGCTCGGCTGGGTCGGGCGGTGCGGCTGGTAAACACTTGAAAAGCGCAACTGGCGACCAATTCGCTTGAAGCGTTGCTGTGACTCCTGTTCTGCAAGCAGATCCGCGGCCAACATCGACTCTTTCGGTGCTTGTACATCGAAACTATCCAAGGCTATTCCCGAGTCGCCGGGCCTAGCCGGATCGGCGTTGGCCAGTTGCAGCCGACAGGTCGGACAAACAAGCGGACCGTGGGCATGACACGCCACCACAGGCACATCTACTTGGCACTTCGAACACCACATGCGCGTATAGATCTTACTGAAGACGGAGGACTGTTCCTCGGAAGGAAATCGTCCAGTTGCCGATCGAAACTGTACCGATTCTTCCAATAGCGCCAGCTAGCACCCAGAGTGCTAGCGAAGCGATGGCTTCTCTACCTGGGCGACCCAGCGTGCAACCAGCGATAGCGAGTCGTTTGCCTTTGCGACGGCACAGATGCCCCATTGACCAAAGCCCCACAACTCAGCTCCGAGTACAATCGCTATCGCTTCCGCCGCCAGGGCCGGCGCCCATTTCGCAGCGATTCACGATTCACGGTCTTACTGGTCGATACCAATCGCCGCGCAGCCAATCGACGATCAAGCCTAGAGTTTTTTCGTCCAACTGGTTTAGCTGAGGGTCTTCGTGAGGGGCGAAAGCCGGCATACGGTCGTTAATGTCACCGTAGAAGCGCGCATCCTCCGGATTGCGAACAAAGTCAATCATCCATTGACGCGACATGTAGCCGTCCAAGACGGGTGACTCGCCGTCGTCTGGGTGCTTTCCGAAGGGATGGCAGTCCGTGCAACTCGAACCACTCTCGACTAAGTCGGCCAAGCCACCCTCCATCAAGGCGCGCCCTTCGGCGATAGCCCGTTGATCGTCAGCGTCGGCTGCGGCCTGCGCGGGAAGTTTCGCTTCGGCAGATAGGGCCATGGCAATCTTCTGGAATGCAGCCTCGACTTTTTCGCGCTCGGCCGCTGGCAAGTCCTCGCCAAAACACTCTTGCACGAACTCGACCATTTCCGTGTTGTCGCCGTCGCCCACAAATGGCGAACCGGGATAGCCCAAATAATCCGGCCCGCCAACCTGCTCGGGGTCGAGTAGGGCCGCCGCCCATTTCCGTGAGCCAACGCCGTGGAGGTTTGGTGCCGTAGGTGCTGGGTTGACCAAGTCCGACAAGAGCGGATCCGGATTCTTCCAGTCAACATAATTGTGGCAGGAAGCGCAGTACTGCTTAAATAAAAGTGGCCCTTGCAAGTAGGGGTCGTCGTACACGAGCGCCAGGGCACCAGTCGGTGGGATGCCAAGATCAGAACGGGCCAAAGCGATGACCCGCTCGGCCGCATGCTGGGCGTCTCGTTTCGCTTTCAAAAAATCGAGCGAAGCAGCAAACGCCTGCTTGTTTTCTTCCGCCGTCTCCTTCCCGAACTTATTCTTGTACTCTTCAAACGTGGCATCCGCAGTACCAGCCATCGTGTCGTCGCAGATGGCCTGCACCGTTAGCAAGGCCGCTCCCCCGAGCAGGACAAACAAAAACAGCACATTAAAAACGTGCCCCACTTTCCAGCGGCCAATCCACGGCATCAAAAAAAGCACGCCCACAACCACACCGGGAATGATAAACGCGCCCCAAACTTCCATTTGGCCGGGAAACCATTTCAAGAACTGGAACAGAAACAAAAAGTACCATTCCGGCCGCGCGGCAGCGTAATTGTTGGCCGGGTCGGCCGGAGCCGTAAGCTCGGCCCCGTGATAGTAAACCGCGAGCCCCACCACGGCTGCCAGCACACCCAGGGCTGCCACGCTATCTTTAAGTACTTGGTCTGGCCAAAACGTTACATCCGGACCCGCTTTGGGCTCCTTGACGGTGATCCCATGCCGACGAAACAGGGCTAGGTGAATCGCTAGAAAAGCGATCAGCGCCCCGGGCAAAATGCCCGCATGTAGGGCAAAAAAACGAGTCAGTGTCAGGTGTCCGTAACTGTTGCCACCGACCACCAGTTTCCGGATCGCCCCGCCGGCCAGCGGTGTCTGGCTGGCCAACTCGGTCCCCACATTCGTCGCCCAATAACCCTTCTGATCCCAGGGCAGCAGATACCCGGTGAGCGATAGGCCCAGCACGATGAGCATCAGAATCAGACCAAGCAAAAAGTTGAGCTCGCGCGGCGCCCGATACGCGCCATCCCACACCACCTGCACGAAATGAATCGCCAGCAGCACAATCATGGCCTGAGCCATGAAATGGTGAATCCCACGAAGCAGCCATCCGCCTTCCATATCAAACTGTATATAAAAGACGCTTTCCCAGGCGGTCTGCGTACTCGGGCTATAGGCCATCCATAGAAAAATTCCGGTGATGAGCTGCGTGACAAAAGCCATCACGAGTGTGCTACCCCACACGTAGCGCCACCGTGCACCGCCTGGCACCTGTTCGTACAGCGCCTCGCGCATGACGCCGCGAAAACCGCTGCGGCTGTCGAGCCAGTCGACCAGATTGCTTGCCAACTTCCTCATGTGGTGGGCATCTTCGTGCTACGGCCAGTTTGATAGTCGACAAAGTTCACCCAGATTTCGATCACCGGATCGCCACCTTCGACCGCCAGCTCTTCCAGGCTAACATCGAGCAGATCCATGTCGCGGGGTGCTACCTCTTCGTCACCCTGGGCGCGGGTGCCATCAATATTAAAAACGCTCGTATGACATGGACACTTGAATACTCCTTCTGCGGCGGAATAGCCAATCGAGCAGCCGGCGTGAGGACATTTGGCCGTAAATGCAATCGGCGCGTTGGCACCGGGCTGCCGAATCAAATACACCGCGCCGATTTTTTGCCGCGGATAACGGTTCCAGGCATCTTGCCAATCTGTAACCACCGAAAAAAAATGGGGCTCTCCATCATCGGGCACCTGGCTTAACAGGCCCACCCGCACCGCGGGGCTTTGCGTCTGGCGAAACAAGGGTGACAAAAACGTGCAGATTCCCGCCCCGATCGGCCCCAGCATCGCAATCGCGCCTGCAAGAATAGCGAAAAACGACCGCCGATTCTTCTCCTTGGCGGCCGGCACAATCTGGTCCGGCCGTTCGCCGGGCTGCTTCGAGTTGTCCATAGTAGTTACCAGAGGGTTAAACGAGTGGACCATTCGACCGCAGTAGTTGCCCCATTGCTTCGGTTGGCCCCCGGCTTCCAGTTCCACGCCGCGTTGGCCGTCAAGCCGCATCTTTACATTATCCCAACGCCGCGCGTATCGCGTCAAGCACCGCTTGTCGCGCTTCTTCGAGTGATCCGCGAAACGCTACTCCAGCGGCCGCACGATGGCCGCCGCCGCCGAACTGCGCGGCAATCGATTGCACGTCAAAGTCCGTGCGACTTCGCAAACTCACTTTGGTCACTTTTTCCTCAAGCTCGACAAATAGCACCGCCAGTTCGCTCCCTGCAACAGTATGCAACGTGTTGATTGCATCTTCAGTATCGGTCGTATTGGCACCTGTCTCAATAAAGTCTTGCTGGGTGAGGTGGGTTGATAGCAATCGCCCACCTGAATCGGCCACGACGTTGTTCAGAATTCGACCTCGCAGATACAAACGGGCCAAACTGTGCTGCTCGTACAGCGCCGAAAAAATTGCGGCCGGCTGCGCCCCGGCAGCCACCAGGCGTGCAAGTGCTAAGAACGTTTTTTCCTGCACTGATGAAAAACGAAACCACCCTGTATCAGTAGCGATTGCTGCAAAGAGGGGCGTCGCCATCTCAGCTGTTATGGCAACGCCCAAGGCCTCCCCCAGTTCCAGGATCAGGCGCCCGGTCGCTTCGGCCGTCTCTTCTTTAAATTCCACGGCACCGAGATCGTCCTGACTCACGTGATGATCGATCACTACCCGCTCACCGGGAAAAGCGCGAACCACGTCTGCCATCGGTCCCAACTGCCCCCATGCGCTCGTATCAACTACGACCAGCAGGTCGATCTCCCACAATTGGGCTGGCTTGACGGATTGGCCCAGGACTCGTACCCGGGCGTCGCGATCGATAAAGCCAATATGTGCAGGTACGGGGTCCCCATTGGCGATGATCACCTGTTTGCCTAGTGACTCAAGAATGAGTGCCAGGGCCAATTCACTGCCCACCGCATCGCAATCGGCACGGCAGTGGCTCGTCAGCACAAACGAGTCATGCTTCCGGATAAGATCGCATAGGGGTTGCCAATCAATGGGCATGGTCTACACCTCGCCGTATTCGCACCGACGCTCCAAACAAAAACTCTATGGCGCAGGGACTATCTAAGTACCTCCGAAATACGGCAATCGCTCTCATCTTGGTGCCGTCATTGCTGATAAATGGATAGCTTCTCAAACAGGCCCCAGTTCTCGCACGTGTGCCACATCTTGTTCCAATTGAGCGACAAGTTCAGTCTCCGCTTTAAAACCGACTACATCCCGCAGCCGAGTGAGGAACTCTATTTCCAGAGGCTGCCCATAAATGGGCTCATTAAAATCGATCACATGAACTTCGACTTTGGTAGAACCGTCGCCAAAGGTAGGGCTGGGGCCCAGGTGAATCGCTGCGGCATGCGGCTGGGCGTTGATCCAGGCTCGACCAGCGTAAACACCCAGCCCGGGCAGGAGCGTGTCGATTGCTTCCAGGTTGGCGGTTGGGAAGCCAAGCTTGGCGCCTCGCCCCGCTCCATGCGTCACCATACCGCGAATTCGATACGGTGCCGAGAGCATCTTGGCCGCTTGGGACACATCGCCCTCGGCGACCAGACGGCGGATGAGCGAGCTGGATACAAGTTGCTTGTGCAGTTCATAAGGTTTCACCACGTCCAACAAAATGCCTGCCTCATCGGTAAAATCGCGCAAAACATCGATGGTTCCTTCCCGATTGCGTCCGAAATAGAAATTGGGACCTTCGACCATGGCCTTGGCCTGTAGTGCCTCCAACACGATTTGGTCAAAAAACTCTCGGGCCGACAACTTGAGGAGTTTCTCGTCGGTGGGATAGGCCATGATCTTGTCCACACCATGCTGTGCCAACAGTTCGGCTTTGCGCCGGGTCCACGTAAGAGGTGGCGGACATTCGGTGGGACGCAGAATCCGGACTGGGTGTGGATCGAACGTAAAGACAATTGCCGGGCCCGCCACTTCGCGCGCGCGCTGCAGCAATCGCCGTACAATGCGCAAATGCCCCAAGTGGACGCCATCGAAATTCCCGATGGCAACGGCACCACCGCTTGCCACAGCGGACAATTCACTCAAGTCGCGAACGATCGGCACGTCCGGTTCTCCATTCTGTTGACATTTTCTTTTCTTGGAAATGTTGGCGATGTTTTATCAGCGGCAGTCCACCCCCATCCGTGCCTTTGAGCAGGTTGGTGTACTAGCACCAGACGGGAATCTACCTGTTGCGCTTGTACGTCTCCCGTGCCACGATTATTCTGCGGTAGGACGCATCGGTCAACGACCGGCAACACGACTATAGCAGTTGGGCGACTTCCACGACTCCTTGCGGACAACCAATGTCTGAACAACAGACCTATCTTAGCGATGATCTTGTGCCGCGCCTTGCTGCAATCGACATCGGTAGCAACAGCATTCGGCTCGTCGTTGCCGAAGCTCAGAGCCACGGTCGCTACCGGGTACTAGACGAAGAGCGGGAAACAACCCGACTCGGGCGTTCACTCGCCTCCACTGGAAAACTCGATGATGAGTCAATCGAATCCGCCATGGCCGCGTTGCGCCGTTTTCAATCGATTATAGCCGGCTTGGGCGTGGAAAGCTTGCGAGCGATTGCCACCTGTGCCGTCCGCGAAGCAACCAACGGAAACGAGTTCTGCCAGCGGGTGCTTCAACAGTTTGATCTAGAAATCGAAGTGGTCAGCGCCGAGGAGGAAGCGCAACTTGCGTTCCATAGCGTGCGCCGGCGGTTGGACCTAACCGGGAAGAACACACTCCTGGTGGACATCGGTGGCGGTAGTACCGAAATTGTGCTCGCCAGTGGCGAGCTAATCGAAGCGATCTACACGACCAGCTTGGGAGCCGTGCGACTGCTTGAGAAATTTGGTAGCGGCCAATCGCTGGCCGGCGACGATTTTTACCGTATGCAAAAGTGGATCAATCGCGAGCTGAAAAAGACGACGGAAAAACCGACTGCCCCGCTGCACATGCTCATCGGATCGGGCGGCACCTTCACGACGCTGGCGGCCATCGTGATGGCCGCTCGCGGGCAGGCCCGATTGCCTGCGGCCGGCTGTCAGATTTCGCGGGCTGAAATTCGACACCTAGTCGATCGACTGCGCAAGATGTCACTGAAACAGCGCCGCGAGGTTGCCGGGCTTCATCCTGACCGGGCCGACATTATCGTCCAAGGCCTAGCCACAATTGATCGCATTATGCGTCGTTTCAAAGTCAATCTATTGCAAGTTCACACGTACGGCGTACGCGACGGAATGCTGCTTTCAATGATCGAATCCCTGCAAGGAACACAAGATGCAGAAGCCGTCGACGAAACGGCGCACATCGAACGATTTGCGGCAGCTTGCGGAGTTGAGCTAACCCACGCGCGCCATGCGGCAAAGCTGGCCACCGACATCTACAAAGGTCTCTGTCAAACCTATGATCTCGATGCTAAGGATTCTCGCTTGCTTGACGCCGCGGCACGAATGCAAGACGTCGGTTACTTGATCAATTACGCGGGACACCACAAACATTCCTATCATCTCATTTTGCATAGCAGTATTGAAAGCTTTCGGCCTAAGGAGCTTGAGATCATAGCCAACGTCGCCCGCTACCACCGCGGTGCTGAGCCCAAAAACAAGCACAAGAATTTTCGCATCCTCAACAAGGGCGACCAACGACGCGTGGAGCAAATGGCTTCGATTCTGCGGATTGCAGGCGGACTCGATCGTAGCTACAACCAGTCGATCGAAGCGGTGCAGGTGCGCGGCACAAAAAAACAGACTGAGTTGCTGGTTTCGTCCAAGGAGTACCCCGAGGTAGATCTGTGGGCGGCCCGTCGCCGCGCTAGCTTGTTTGAAAAGGCCTTCCAAACCGAAACAAGCATCCAATGGGATTGCCCTAGCTTAGCAGCAGCAAAGAAGTGAATAAGCAACGGGCGAGCTCAGTGTCGGATGGGAGCGATAATCGTTGCCAGCCCGCTTCGCGACAATCTCAGAAAACCTCACGCGGTCGGACAATTCAACGTAGCGGACTCTTGAAACGCCCTTGGCAAAACGTCCACTAGATCGCTGGCAGTCATTGAGACCTGCCCCAAATCGCCCGCTGCCAAATCCCCTGCCAAGCCATGGACGTGAACGCCTAAGCGAGCCGCTTCCCAACACGATAAGCCTTGGCCCACCAGCGCGGCGATGATACCCGTCAAACAGTCGCCGCTTCCGCCTGTAGCCATGCCTGGATTACCCGTCGCGTTGACGGCATAACGTTCGCCGTCCGTAAGAATGGTTTGATGTCCTTTCAGAACTACAATCGTCTGGCCGCTAGAGTCTTTCCGGCACAGCTCCGCGGCCTGACTGGCTCGGGCGGCCAGGTTCTTGGCACAAGGCTCACCCGTAAGACGCTGAAACTCTCCCGGGTGTGGTGTCAGCACACGGGGGCCCGCAGCCATCTCTAGACAATCACTCTCCACCGCCAACGCATTGAGCGCGTCGGCATCGACGACCAGCGGTTGTGACAAGTTTTCACAAAGATCAACCGTGAGCCTGATCGTTCTCGGATGCGAGCCCAGGCCCGGCCCGAGTGCGATGGCCGTCATCTCGCCAGCCAGCGTGATGATCTCGCCATCCTCCTGATCCATCAGGGCATCCTCATCGTCAGCACCAAAGCCAATCGTCACATAGGCAGCTTCAAAGCTCGCCACGGTGGCTTGGATCGAACGCGGCACAGCCAACGAGACTAGGCCAGCACCGCTGCGAAGCGCTGATCTGCCGGCCAAGGCGGGCGCGCCTGCCATCGAGCGCGAACCGCCCACGATAAGGACGCGGCCGTAATGGCCCTTGTGACTATCGACCTGCCGCTGGGCCA
Organism: Pirellulales bacterium; assembly: GCA_022448265.1. Taxonomy (GTDB): domain Bacteria; phylum Planctomycetota; class Planctomycetia; order Pirellulales; family Lacipirellulaceae; genus Bythopirellula. The sequence goes on along the minus strand of JAKVCC010000004.1, from coordinate 124,205 downwards.
GTTGAGGCAGGGGCTCTCGTGTGCTGTCTTGAAGTGCCATGGGTCTTCCCGCCTTGGTTCAAATCGGCAGTTCGGCTGATCTATTAGATGGCATGTATTTTTTTCCTTTTCCAATTGAGCGGCTTCGCCAGACTGCGGGCTGCAGTACTCCGGAGGGCGCAAATCGTACGCGACAAAAAACTCGCCCTCTCGGAGGGAACCGTCTGATTCCTAATTTTTTTTCTTCTCCACACCGTTTCGGCCCCAGGCCACCAACCCTGCCAGATAACCGGCCTTGAAGCCGGCGTCGATATTGACCACCGCTACGTTGCTCGCACAACTGTTGAGCATCGCCAGCAGAGCGGCCAAGCCACCCAGGTTGGCCCCATAGCCAACACTCGTTGGCACCGCAAAAACTGGGCAGGAAACATACCCCCCCACCACACTCGGCAACGCCCCTTCCATCCCAGCAACTACGACAATCGCGTCGGCACTGTCAAACTCGACTAGCCGCTCGGGAAGCCGATGGGGCCCCGCCACACCTACATCGGTGACCATGGTTGCTCGCACTCCCATCCAATCGAGCGTTTCGCGTGCTTCTTCGGCGACGGGCAAATCGCTGGTCCCGGCCGTGATGACCGCCACGTGCCCGGCCACTTTTCGGACATAGCCGGCAGGATCAATCCGCAGCGTGCCGCCGACTTCGTGGTAGTCGGCGCCCGGATACTGCCGCAAGAGGTCCGCCCCATCGGTGGCTGTCACACGTGTCACGAGAACAGGCTGCCCATGGGCCAAAAGCTGATCGGCAATCTGGACAATCGCAGCCACATTCTTGCCGCTGCCATAGATGACCTCGGGAAATCCACACCGGGTCGCCCGCTCGAGATCAACATTGGCAATCTTGCCGGCACCACCGTCGCCGATCTGCGGCTGGCCAACTACCGCGGCGGCCAGTCGCAGAAACTGGTCCGCCGATATCTCGGCCGCCGCCAACTGGCCCGCCAAGGCCACCAATTGCTTGCTATCCATACATGTCAGTTTACCCGTTCCGTAGCCATGGAAGGTAGGGATGGCCACGAACTTCCAGAGCAAATCTCTGGCCCAGCCCCAATGTTCGCTACCCCGCTGAAATAACCATTCCCCATGCCCTACAATGGCCCCATGGCAGAATCGCAACGCATTGCGTGTTTCGGTGGTATTTACAGCAATTATCTGGCCCTGCAAGCGGCGGTTCGGGATGCGCGGACGCGCGGCGTGGACGCCATCTTCTGTCTCGGGGACTTTGGTGGCTTCGGACCTCATCCCAATCAAAGTCTGGATCTGCTCCGCGAGAACGACATCGTTTGTATCCAAGGCAACTACGACAATTCCATTGGCAATGAACTGGACGATTGCCAGTGTGGCTACACCGATCCGCAGGACAATTATTTTGCCAAAATCAGCTACGATTACACACGGAGTCATACGGATTCTGGGCATCGTACGTGGATGCGCACTTTGCCAGAGTCCAGGCAAATCAGATTAGGTCCGCTTCAGGTGCTGCTCAGCCACGGCAGTCCGCGAAAGATGAATGAGTTTCTGTGGGAAAGTACCACCTCCACACATTTCCTCGAGATGCTGGCTGACAAAAACCAGGTCGACGTCATGCTCGTCACCCACACCGGCATCAAATGGCAACGCCGCCTGTCGCAAGGTCGCCACCTGATCAATGTGGGCGTCCTCGGCCGGCCCGAAAACGACGGTGCGACCCATGTTTGGTACACGCTCTTGGAACATGACGGAAAGAACCTAAACGCCACCTTCGTACCGGTCGATTACCCCTATCAAGCGTTAGCCGACGAAATGCGCTCTGAGAATCTGCCAGAAGAGTTTGCCAAAACCATATGCACCGGCTGGTGGACTACCTGCCTGGAAGCCTTACCAGCGAAAGAGCGCCGCCGGGGACGATATTGAGTCTGCTACCCGGCCTCCTCAAACTCCACTGTCAGCTGCTGGTCTCCCAGCCGTACCACATCGGCCTCGCGAAGCTGCCGGCGGCGGCGAGTTTCTGTTTCACCATTGACCTGCACCCGCCCCTCTTGGATTAGCAGCTTCGCCTGCCCGCCCGTCTCAACCAAACCATTTGCCTTCAGAAATTGGTCCAAACGGATGGTGGGCTGCTGGGCTTGGGTCATGGCGGATAGCTCGAGGCCAGATGCTAACAACGGGCGGCGGACAGCCGGAACCCGCAGTTTCGCTTGCCGAGACTAGTTTGTCACGCCCCAGTGCTGAGAGAATGGTAGCTAGCAATCCTCACACCGTCCCGGTGAAGATTCTCGTCTTTACTCCGTTTGCCGGATGAAACTAAACTCGTCGTCCGCAAGCCGAGTCCCCGGCGGAGCACCCTAGCTGCAGACTCGTAGACACCCTTGATGGCTGAGGTCAGCGACAACAAATTGCTACGAATCAAGAGGAGCTAGTACATGCAAAATCGCGTTCCTTTCTCCATATTTGTATGCGCCGCCCTCTGTGCCAGAATGGCACTCTCAGGCCCCAGTGATATGTCGGCAGTCGATAGGGCCGTCAAAACATCGGCAGGCGCGCTCGATCCCAAATGACCCGCGAGCTCCTGGTCGTGGCGACAAAACAAGCAAATAATGCGGACAGACGCTGACCCCTGCTATTGGCGCACCCAAATCGCCCATGTCTGACAACGGACCCCGTCGCCGACTCACCCTGTTTGATTCAGTTTGCATCATCTTGGGGGTGGTAATCGGCGCGGGCATCTACGAATCCACGCCGCGCGTCGCGGGATTGGTCAGTAGTAGCTGGACACTCATGGCCGTCTGGGGGGCCGGCGGGTTGATCACACTAGCGGGCGCGCTCTGTTATGTCGAGTTGGCAACGGCCCTGCCGCGCGAAGGAGGCGACTTTGTGTTCTTGTCACGGGCGTTCGGGCGTCCGGTTGGATTTTTGTTTGCCTGGACTGAGTTTTGGATCGTGCGGCCCGGCAGCGTCGGAATAATGGCCTTTGTGTTTGCGCGCTTCGCCCATGCGTCGCTCTCCGAAACGCTACTGCAAACGGGCGACACCGATTGGGACTTCGTACTCTATGCGGCCGGTTCGATCGTCGCGGTTACGCTACTCAACCTGCTGGGCGTCCGTGCCGGCAAGACGACGCAAAACGTACTCACCGTACTCAAGGTTGTGGGGCTCTTGGGTATCATCGGCGTCGCGCTACTGACGCCAACCACCAGGGTCTTCGCCAGTTCCGGCCTGGGCGCATCGCCACCCAATTATGCCCTGGCCCTGGTGTTGGTACTGTTCACCTATGGCGGATGGAATGATCTGTCGTATGTAGCCGCTGAGGTGCGCGAGCCCAATCGAAATATATTGCGAGCGCTATTGATTGGGGTGGCATCGATCACCGCGGTGTATCTTTTGGTCAATCTCGCCTTTGTCTATGCCCTGGGCCTGGCGGGCGCGAGCAGCAACAGCGCTGCCAACCTGGCGGAGATGCGCTGGGGGGGGGTGGGTCGCCGGGCAATCGGGGCACTGGTGTGCGTTTCTTCGCTGGGCGCGATTAACGGCAGCCTGTTCGCAGGTTCGCGCATCTACTACGCCGTAGGAACCGAGCATCCCCGATTTGCCTGGCTGAGCCAATGGAGCGGAGGGCGGGATGCGCCCGTGCGTTCGTTACTGCTGCAGGGATCCGCGGCCCTGTTATGGGTATGCGCCTTTGGCAGCGAGGACGGATTCGGGCGGCTAATCGCGTTTACCTCGCCCGTATTTTGGTTTTTTGCCATGCTAATATCCATTTCGGTCTTTGTGCTGCGAATTCGGGAACCCGATTTGCCGCGGCCGCACAAAATCGTTCTGTTTCCGATCACGCCCATTGTGTTCTTCTTGTCGTGCCTGTTCATGTTTTGTTCGGCCACCAACTATGCAACAACCGTATGGCAAGCACAATGGGCCCTGTCGGGGTGGGCACCCGAGGCCTTTTGTACGTTGGGCGTAATCGCAATAGGCATCGGCATCGGCTGGGCTTTGCCAGCGCACCGCTGAGCATTGGTGGTTTGTCTGTCCGTGACAAGTTCGCCCAAGCTGCGACCCCCGGGATAATCTTCCGGCTGTCGAAGTGAGACGCCCGGTGGCATCTTACGGCAACCTCTTTAGCCGGGCATGGCTCGCGATTCGAGTGTAAAACGTGAAGAAATGGCTCCTTGTTCCTCACTCCTACGCCGCCATGGCGGAGATGGTCACCAGTTCGTCGCTGACCGACTGCAGCTCGTCCACGCCGATCGTGTGCTGGCGCACCGCAAAACCGACCACCAGCGCAAGATCGCAAAGCCGGTTGATACGCCGAGGAACTCCGCCGGTAAGCTGATGCGCCAGTTGTAAGGCGTCGGCGGCAAAGATATTACGGGTCGCCCCGGCCACCTGCAGGCGGCCCTGGATGTAAGCGGCAGTCTCTTCCTCTGAAAACGGCTTCAGCAGGATCTTCATGTCGATCCGCTCTTCAAGAGAGCGGTTGCGCTGCATGGCGGAAAGTAGTGCTGATTGGCCCACTAAGAGCATCGTGAACGCCGGCTGTCCGGATGTTTGCAGATTCAATAACAATCGCAATGTTTCCAGCAGGCCGCTGTCTTCGAGCAGATGCGCTTCGTCCACCACGACTACGGCATGGTAGCCACGGCGACTGTTTTCTTCGAACACAAACTGCAAACGGCGCAAGCTCTCCTCGACCGTGTGCTGCGGCGGGTCAGCAGGCGATGCGCCAAGCTGTTCGGCAAGATACACCAGAAGATCGCGACTGGACATGAGCGGGAATACCACGTGTACGAATTTTCCCAGCGAATCCTCCAAATGATCGCTAAGTGTAGCTGCAAGGAGTGTCTTGCCGACGCCCGATGGACCCGCCAACAGGGCCGCCCCGCGACGGCTCTCGACCACATAACGCAACTTATTGAGAGCCGCCTGTTGGGCTGACGCGGAGCAGAAAAACTGGCCTCTGCTCGTTGGTTCGAAAGGTTTCGTTTCTAGTTGCCAGTATTCTTCGTACATGATTCGTGGGCCTGCATAGTTTTTAAGCTGCGTGGTTTCCGATAAGACCGTGGCAAGTCGGGCCAAACAATTCGAGCAGTTGGTTGATCGGTTTCGCGCTCACACGACTTCCGGCCGCCGAATCAGCAACAATCAGACCAATATCCATTCGGCAATGCTCCAGGATAGTTTTCGCTAGATCGCATTGAGGCACTTGCCCCGCAGCACCTAGATCAAACAGGACCATGTCGTAGTGGTATCGCAGCACGCCGGCGGTAATCGATGTTTGAATTCCTGACAGCAGCTCGCTTGCTCTCTGACAAGCACCTCCTAAAGGCAATAAGGCGAGTTGGTCGTCGACCGATCTGACGACACCTTCGGCCAGCGGTAGCCTCCCCATAAGAACTTCTTCCCAGCCGGTGTCGACTTTCACGCCCAACTGAACAGCCAAATCCCCATGAGAAAAATTGCTGTCTACGATTGCCAACTGCAACCCGACCTGACTAAGCAGATTCGCTAGGCACAGTTGCACGGTCGTACAACCAACTCCGGGCCGCGTACCGGCAATGCCCACTAGTGTCCGACCTGCTTCACGTGCATCGAGCAATTGTTCAACAACAGGCGCGAGAAGCTGCGGATGTCCGCCGACCAGATCCATGACGATTTGCGGCCATTGAAATGCGTCCACCTCAAACACCGGATTGAAGGTAGCCGGTGAGCTGTGCTCAACGGATGCAAAGGTCGACAGGGGCCGGCGCTCCGCGTCCGTGCTGGGCGGGGCCAGGCTAGCTCCGCCGGTTGGTGCTAGGTGCGATGTCGTCGACGGCTCTTCGAAGGCAGGCGCCAAGTTGGGCATTGGGCTGGGAGCGGCCTGAAAGTGGGGGGCGGGGATCGGCTCGGGAGCCATTGGGCCCCTCGCCCGGTTGTCGGAATCCTGTGGCGCCGGGTGGGCGCTAATGTGAGGCGCTGGAATCGGCCCTGGGTTGGGCGACCCGGTGGGTAGGACCTGACCAGATCGCGCAACGCTTCCCGTGGCCGCCGATGCGGGCGACGGTTCAGAAGTAGCGTATGCCTGTATAAAGGCGTTATCGATTTGACTCATCTGAGGCGTATCCTTTGAGGCTGGGAACGCTCCCAAGTTCGGTGGTCTTGTCGCAGTGGAGATCGTTTCTTCCGCATCAGGAAAAATCGGGCATTGCAGGCACCGGCTCCGGCAATGCGATCAGCGGCTCCTCGCCAAAAACGTTGCCCATACAGTAAAAATTAAGGGGAGCGGCTTGGCTGATACTTTGAAAACGTGGTTGGGTCAAAACAGGGCTCTCCCCGCCGCCCAAGCTCAAATCGCTGGTCTGGCTTGGTGATTGTGGGTTGAACGTAGCTGGCGAGGGCGCGGGAAACGGTGGGGTCGATGCATTTTTGGCCGGCCAGCCGCTCCTGTCGGGCGCGAGTTCTTGATGCGGTAGAGACATTTGCGTGGGTCCCACAATAAGCCAATATAAGAGTCCGGCCGACACGATTAGCGCCAGAGTGACGACCAAGCCTGCGTACGGCGCAAGGTCGGTCAAAAGTTGGAAAATAGGCCCGGCCGTTTTCCGGTCGACCGCGATTTGTGGCATAATTCCAGGCGGCGCAATGTCAGCCTCAGGTGGCAAAAAAATAACCGACTCACACCCATTTTCCGTGTCTGCCCCAACCTTGGGAAGTTGTGCAAGCACAATCGGCCGCCGGCCCCATGAGGGCCGAGCCTGTTGTCGCTGCTCTGTTCGTTGAGGAATTGCCACTTCGATCCATACCATGGAGCCAAGCGATGCACGCGGCGTGCTAGCATCGAGCCCGCGGACGCGCAACACCGTCTTGTCCTAAGTATCGGTGCCGACTGTGCGGGTCTTGAGGGTGGTTCTCAAAGGGGCTGCTGCCTGCCGATCTCAGCGCCCTACGGCAGCCTGACGCTCGCGCGGCGCACTCCAATCGGCGGCAGTCCAGAGAATGGTGGCCCCGTCACGGCCACTGGTGAGCGCCATGCGGCCGTCGGGCGAAAAACTCACTGACGTGAGCTCGTCCCGGTGGGCCGCGAGCGTAAGAATCTCCTTGCCGGTCCGCGCATCCCAAAGTTTGGCAACATTGTCGCGACTACCTGTAAGCACCCTAACACCGTCTGGAGAAAAGGCAACCGAGGTTATGCTATCGGTATGCCCGGCCAGTGTCAGCTCGGCCTGGCCCGACTGGGCATTCCAAATAATCGCGGTATTGTCTTCGCTGCCGGTGATCACCCTCTCGCCGTCGCGCGAAAACTTGCCGCTGAGTACTGCCCATTTGTGCCCAACCAACGTCACCAGAGCGTCGCCCGTACTAGCGTCCCAGATTCGGGCCGTCTTGTCGTTGCCCGTGGTGAGGACCCGAGTCCCACCCGCGTTAAAGCGCGCTTGCCGTACGCGTGCCTCATGGCCCAAAAATGCAATCTCCAGTGGGGCACCCGTCACGGCGTTCCACAATCGGGCCGTGCCGTCATCACTGGCCGTAAGTATCGACTTGCCATCAGGCGAAAACTCCACGCTGTTCACATAGCCCTGGTGGACCCCGGCAAGCTTGCAAACAGCCTGACCCGTTTTGGTATTCCAAACCTTTGCCGATTGGTCCCAACTGCCAGTCGCCAAAAGTCGGCCATCCGGAGATATGTCGGCCGCCGAAACCGCGCCATGCGGACTAAAACGCACCAACGACTTGCGCGTCGCTACGTCCCACAGGCGGGCGTCGTTGCCCCCGATCGTAAGCACCTGATTCCCGTGCGGCGCAAATCGCGCCGCCCAAATAACGCCGGCTCGTCCGCCAAACTCCAGCCACGCTTCCCGCTCCGGATCAGCGGGCTTGATCTCGTGGCCTGAGTCGAGATCCCACATTTGCACGGTTCCCTGGGCCGCACGCGCAGCGATCGCTGTCTGCCCGTCAGGCGAAAGATCAACCGAAGAAAATACACCTTCGGAAGACGGTTTGATGGTACGCTCCAAGCGCGCATCATCCAAAGACCACACTCTCAGTTTTCCGTCGTCGCAGCACGTCAGTGCCCGCGAACCATTGGCCGACACGGACATATCGGCAACCCAGTCAGGATGTTTTAGTACCAACCGAGTAAGCTCCTGACCTGACGCCACGTCCCACTGCCCACAGGAGTTGTCTCCGCTCGCAGTGACCAGCCGCGCGCCGCCATCGACAAACTGCAATGCAACAATCGAACGACTATGGCCGCGCAGCCAATGCGTACCAGTCCATGGGGCACCCTCTGCGGCGCGTTCCCACAAACGGCAGCGCCCCCGATCATCGGCCGTCGCCAGCAAGTGACCACCCGGTGCGAAGCCTACGGCGGTGACAGCGGCCTCGTGGCCTTCGAGCACGGCCTGCCGTTGGCCAGTTCGCGCGTCCCAGATAATCGCCTGGTTATTCTGCCCCCCCGTAGCGATCCAGCGCGAATCGTCCGAAACACCGAGCGCCGCGGTGCGGCCAGTCTGCTCCAACTTTAAGATCTGGGTACCACTGGCCACGTCCCAAACCCGCGCCGTGCCATCACCCGCGCCGGTGACAAGCTTATTTCCATTGGCAAAGAACGCCGACGACGATGCGAGGAAATCATGCCCCTCTGAAAAATGCTGCAACCGTTGCTGCGATGCAGCATCCCACAACGTGGCAGTCCGATCGCGGCTGGCCGTCACAATACGGCTACCGTCTCGCGAGAAACGGGCGGCCAAAACAGCATCTTTCTGATCCGAATTCTCGGCACCTCCCAAGACCAGCGCTTCACCGTACTCGGCTGGTTGCCAGAGCTTGATTTGCTGATCGCGCCCGGCGGAAAGCAATAGACGTCCATCCGGCGAATAATCGCAATCCCGCACGTGGCTCGCGTGCCCGCGTAAAACAGCGATCTCTTGACTCGTGGCCAAGTGCCAAACGCGGATGACATTGTCTTGGCCGCCAGAGACAATAGTCGACCCATCCGGAGAGAAAACGACCGAACGGACGGGCCCTTGGTGTACGGCCAGCTCGTGGAACGGCGCAGGCGGGTCGGGCAGCTCCTCGAGCCGTCGGGCAATATCGACCGGCTGAACTTGATCGGGATTCCAAAGTAATACGCGCCGGTCGTAGCCGGCAGTGACAACATGCGTACCGTCAGGCGAAAATTGCGCGGCATACAACGGGCCACGATGCTTGGTGAATTCAGTGAGGACTTCGTAGTCTCCGGAACCGGATTGTTGCCAGACGATGGCCTTTCCGTCCTGACTTGCCGTCACGATGCGGCGATCATCCCTAGAAAACCTAGCGGCCCAAACCCACCAACTGTGGCCCCGCAAAGTTTGTAACACCGTGCCTGTGGACAAATCCCAAATCTTGGCACTGTTGTCGTATCCAGCGGTTAGCACTTGGCGTCCATCGCAAGAAAATTGCACGCTGAGTACCGCGTCGGTATGCCCGCGAAGGGTCTGCAGAAGCGCGCCTCCCTTAACGTCGATGATACGCACTGAGTGATCGCTGCTGCCGGTGGCCAGTCGGCCGCCTTCGGGGTCAAAGGCGACAGCGTGTACGTATTGGCCGTGAGACAACGTATGAAGCGCGACACCCGTTTCCAGGTCCCACAAACGGGCTTTTCCGTCCCAATCGCCTGTGGCAAACTGGCTCCCGTCAGGCGAAAAAGTCACCGCCTCCACAGGTCCATTGACGTGCCAGCTGCTCTGGCTTAATCGGCATAGATGCAGCAGCCGGCCCCATTCCCAGTGGCACAGCTCGGGATTGCACTCAATGAGCAATTGTTCAGCGCGGTCAAACGCGTTCTCCTCGATCTTAGCATGGGCCAACCCTATCCGTGCCACATAGGCTTCATACTCTTCGTCTTTCTTAGCCTGAATGGCAATCTGCTCTTGCTCCTTGGCCCGAAGTTCTTCACGCTCCGCCCGCTCTTTTTCATTTTCGGCGCGTTCTTTTTCTGTCTCGGCAATCTGGCGCTGTGTATCGGCAACTTTTCGCGCAGCTTCAGCCGCTTCCAAATTTTCGAGTGCTTCCCCTTCCGCCCTCACGGCGCGATCGCGTTGGGACACAGCTACATTGCGTTCGGCGCGCACAAACACAAATGCCACCGATACAATGCCGACTACTGAAGCCAAGAGGGCCGCCACCATGCCCTTAAGGAGTTTCAAGCGGCGCGCGCGGGACTCGCGTTCCTGGCGCTGCACCTCGAGCTTGGTGAGCAAGTCGCGATGACTCTCTTCCTCGGGATCCAGCAACGAAATACCGAGATCAAGGTCGCCCCGCTCCAGCGCCGATTGGGCATAGGCGGCACGCGCATGCTTTTGGAGCGAGTGCGCGCGACGATTACCATCCCACAACGTGAGGGCTTCCTGAAATCCATACATGGCCCGGGAGAAATAATCGTAGTCATCGGCCGCCAGGGCCTTTGTGAGGTTACTTGAGGCACTGTCGGTAAGGACGACACTTTCCGAATGCGACTGATAGAGGCGGAGCGCGGCTTGGAAATCCTGAACGGTCGCATAACGGTCCGCCGGCTGGGTCGCCATGGCCCGCAAGGCAAGGTCCATGAGTTCGCCCGATTTGTCCGAGGGCAATATCTTGTTTTTTGCTGCTGCAAAGAGGCAGGCCATCACAGTTTTTCCCGAATGAGGCGGCTTACCCGTAAGTACCTCATAGAGGATCGCACCCAGCAAATAAATGTCGCTCGCGATGGTGATCTGATCGATTGGCCCGGTTGCCATTTCCGGCGCCATATAGGCTGGAGTCCCGCCCATCACATCCGATTGGCTAACCACCTCGGCACTTGGAAACTCGGGACTGATGCGAGCTAGGCCCCAGTCCATCACCAGCACTTCGCCAAAATCGCCGAGCATCACGTTCTGAGGCTTCAGGTCGCGATGCAAAACGCCGTTAGCGTGCGCAAAAGCCACCGCGTCGGCAACACGCAGGAGAATGTTCAAATTTTCGTCGAGCGACCTTTGGAGAACGACGTCGTCCCAGGACGTACCGCGCACGCGTTTCATCGAATAGAACAAAGCGCCCGAGTCATTCGAACCCAAATCGTAGATCGGCACGATATTGGGATGGTCCAGTTCCCCGGTGACAACGGCCTCGGAAATAAACTTCTCGCGTTTCTCGCCCTCTTGGGCGTCGATCCCTTTAAGCATCTTGACCGCAACGGTGCGGGCAATTGACGATTGGCGGGCTGCATACACGACACCCATGCCACCTTCGCCAATCTTGCTCAAGAGCTCATAGTCCGGTGCGTCGTCCGGCGATGAGATCGGCTGCCCTACGTCAGGACCTGTTCGGAATTGGCGCGACTTGACGACGAGCGACGAGCTAGTGCTTTGCGTGCTAGAAACGGTTTCCTTTTGCTTGACCGTTACATTGGTGCCAGTCTCGCCGCCCGTAATGTTGTCGAGCCATTGGGCCGTGACCATGCTATCGGTCACTTCCTCTAGATTGATCGAACCGCCAAAATCAATAGTTTTCTCACCACTTATCGTCACGGTCGGCGGCTTCCGACCTCCGTCCTCTGCATCCGGCTCCGCAACGCGTCTCGGATCGAATTCCCGATTCTCCACGGTACCAGGATTGATGCCGGTCTCTGTTTCCGCTCTCCCTTCACGGGAGACGGCTGCAGGATCCACGGTATCCAGTTCACCAGACGAATTCGGCTCGTCCTGTGCGGGCTGCTTGACCTGGCGGACGTCTTGAATGGTCCGCTGAGGAACATTGTGCAATGCTGAGCTGCAATGCTTGCAACGGCCCGCGGCAAGCGACGTTTTATCTACTTCGGCTGAGCAACCTGGACAGATAAGCATAAACGAACTCTCAGAGTGCCAATGAGGCCGGGGTCCCCTTCAATGGGCCTGGTAAACTGGGCCATGCAAAATTGAAGCCCAGAAACTGGAACCTAGACGAAGGTCTCTATGATCCAATTGTAATTTGAACGGCCGCCGAACAGGACCGGATTACGGGTTTTTTCGTTTGTAAGGAAGATGGGGATGGCTGCGGAGCCGGCGCCACCGCCGCGCCCCAGCGGCTGCTACCGCGCGATCCACGCGCTGCGCCCAATCTCGGCAGGCGCGGCTCGCCACCAGCGCTGTCGCTGCGACAGTCCAGCCCTGCGACCTTGCTTGAATCGCGGGCCAGGGAGCGTGTGGGGGCCCTCGGGAAATTGCCCCCAGATCGGCCGCGTCGCCTGGAGGCGAAACCAGGGGGCCAACAGCTGGCTCGTCCTGATCCTCGTTAAGATCCGCTTCGCCACCCGGTACCACCGGTGCTGCCTCAGGCGCGACTTGCTCGGCAGCCTCGTCGGTCGGGGGCCGGTCACGGGTTCCCTCTGAATCGTCGCCCGGATCAATGGCTCTTCCATTACGCACGAAAAAATCGAATACCAAGCGGCGGGTATTGGTCTCAGTGCGGACCAAGAAAATTGCATAGTGGTTATCGGCCAGACGACGAAACAATCCGGGTAGGTCTTTGAGCACCTCCGGCTTCAGGCGAATTCGCTCGCCATATTCTCCCGTTGCGCTAATGACCTGCAGCTCCAAGAATCGCTCGTTGGTGGCTTTGGTCTCGCCGGACGCACTGCGCAGGTCCGCGCCTTGCACCGAGCCTTGCCCGCTCGTCGATGTGTTCAACAGGATCGTACTCTCGGCACGTCGCGGGAACACTAGTCGCGGTACCTGCGGCGTGGTGTCGATGCGAATTGGAGTCGCTCCGATCCCCGCATTGGAAATCGCCACCAATTCCAGATTGCTCAGACCGATGTCACTGACCCCCGCGGTACCAAAATCGTCGTCCAGTATCTTGACCGTGATGACAATATCAGCAGCAGGGCTGGTCGGATCGGGCGGGCCCGAATACCAATGGACTAAGGTATAACTTGTTGGCGTAGGTCCCACGTGAACCGTTTCGACGACAAACCGATCTTCCGGAGCCAAGCTCAGCTTGTCGCCCCAGTCGACCATGATCTCAAAAACATCGGCGCCCGGATCAGAAAATGTCAGGTCAAGGGTGGTTTTTCCTTCTGATCCAACGTCGGTCGCGACAATCGGATCAAGCGTGGGGTTTACGTTCAACACGGTAACAACAATTGTTTGTTGGGTGCTGCCCCCGTCGTCGTCGTAAAGCGAAACGGTTATCGTGAATAGATTGTCCGGGTCATTGTCTGCATAAAAATGGCTGTCTGCCAAAGTGCCCGTTGTCAGCACACCCTGCGAACCGTCCGTGCCCGTCGCCGGCAGAACACCTGTTTCGACCGGCGTACCATCGCCCCAATCGACATCGTACGAGAAACTCTCGAGCGAGCCCGCCGGAGGCAAGTTTGGGTTAAGCGGGTTGTTGTAACCAGGATCGCTGAATACACCCAGATCGGCAAGTACGAGTGTCTCGCCTTCGTTAATCTCCAGCGCGCGATCTGTAAGCGTGAGTGATGGGGCAACGTTGTGGACAACAATCTCGAATGTACCTGTGGTAAATCCGCCATCGTCATCCGAAAACTCTATGGTGACCAAATAAATGCCGTTGTCGGCATAAGCATGAACTGCGTGTTCAAACATGGCCGTAGTCGGCACGCCCTCGCTGCCGCTCACACGATCGACCACATTCACGGGAATCGCCGCCGAACCATCACCCCAATCGATCGAGACGCCCACAAATATCTCTTCAAGTTCGCCGCCGGGAATTGGATTCAGCCCGTTGTCGAAGCCAGGGTCGCTCAGGCCAATGCCAAGGTCAAAGAGCGTAAATTGATCACCTTCATCCAGGTTGAGTGAGGCGTCCTCACCGGTGAGCACCGGAACAACGTTGTTGACCGTCACCCCGAATGACTGGGACGCCGTGCCCCCGTCATCGTCCATAACCGTGACGGTGGCCGTGTATACCCCGTCATCGGCGTAGGCGTGCATCGCGCTGATCGTCCCGGTGGTAAGCACCCCTTCGCTGCCGGGGACTTCAGTCAGCGTAATATCGGCTAGCGGCTCAGTGGTCCCGTCGCCCCAGTCGATAGTGCCGGTAAAGTTTTCTTCAGTACCGGCGGCGACTAGGTCGAAGCCGGGATCGGTGAATGTGGCCGGAGGCAGTGAGATAAACGTGCCTTCGTCAGTCACAATGTCAGCAATGGCACCCAACGTGGGGTCCACGTTCACCCCTTCGCTGCCGGGGACTTCAGTCAGCGTAATATCGGCTAGCGGCTCAGTGGTCCCGTCGCCCCAGTCGATAGTGCCGGTAAAGTTTTCTTCAGTACCGGCGGCGACTAGGTCGAAGCCGGGATCGGTGAATGTGGCCGGAGGCAGTGAGATAAACGTGCCTTCGTCAGTCACAATGTCAGCAATGGCACCCAACGTGGGGTCCACGTTCAGGACGTTAATCGAGACCATTTTGCTGCCAATGCCGCCATCGTCGTCCGTCACGGTCAAGGTTACTTCGTGGCCACCATTGTCGGCAGGCGTGAAGCTAAAGGTCGGACCGGAACCCGTGGCAACAATATTGCCGCCAGCACTAACTACCCAAGCATAAGCAAACGTATCCAGCGAGCCTGGATCGACAACGGTACTGGCAAGGCTAATGGCCGTTCCTTCGGAACTTGTGGCTGGCTCACCATCGATGGTTATCGTCGGCATCACGTTATTTACAACGATCGGCGCGGTGACCATCGACATCCCCGTGTCGTCATCGGTCACCGTTACGGCCACCTGATAGGTGTCGGTAAGCGTTCCGGTTGGGTTGTCGTCCAAATACTGGTGCGTAGCAGCCAGTGAGCGGGCTCCCGGAATCAGCGAGATGGTTTCCACCGAGGTGCCGTCACCCCAATCAATATCGATCCAGTGGCTATCCAGCGTACCTGGGTCGGCAAACGTTAGCTGAAGCTGCGCTGTCCCGTTCTCGTCAATCATTGCCACTGGCGCGATCTGGATATTGGAGGGCGCCACATTGTTAACAGTTACCGCAAGCATCGCCGAGTCCATGCCTGCGTCATCATCAACGAGTTTGAGAGTCACCTGGTAGGTGTCGCTGAAAGTGCCAGTGGGTTCGTCATTCAGATATCGGTGTGACGCATCCAAGGTGCGTTCGCCAACGGCGAGCGTAATCGTTTCGGTCGGCGTTCCGTCACCCCAGTCGATTTCGACCGTGTGCATGTCCAACGAGCCTGGATTGGTAAAAGACATCTCCAAAAAAGCGACACCATCTTCGTCGACAGGGGAGGTGATGAAAATCGCATCGATCTTTGGTGCCACATTACTCACCGTGACCGGCGCGCTCCCCATGGCCATACCGCCCCGTTGGTCGCGAACAGTCACTTGGATATCGTGGGTGTCGACAGGTGTTCCGGTCGGGTTGTCGTTCAAATACTGGTGCGGAGTGAAAAGAAAGCGCTTTTGAAAATCGACAGTGATGGACTCCACCGGCGAGCCGTCGCCCCAATCGATGTCGATCATGTGCGTGTCTTGGGCGTCCAAGTCACCAAACAATATCAGCACATCCACCGGCGCGTCGTTTTTGTCCGTACTATCTGGAAAAGTATAAATTCCCGAAATTATGGGTGGTGAGTTGGGAATCACCAATGAAGTCGACGTGCTGGTCGCCGTGCTGGTCACCGCTAGTGGCGGTGATGGATCGGCCTGATGATTGGTGAACTCACCTGTCTGCACAAATGGCCCTGACTCGGGAAGCGAGCCCAGAAACAATTGGGCCACAGATGCGTCCAGGACACGCCGCCTTTCCAGGCGACGGGGTGCCAACGGTGCTGCTTCTAGCTGCAGGGCATGCCGACCACGCCCTATGGGCACCCGGCAGCGGGCAAGTAAGGTGAAGAGTCCCATGAAGAGGCAACCGATCAGAAACAAGTTAGCGCACCTCCTTCGATTATCCGGAGAAAACTACAAACTTGTCAAATAAATGAAGCCTTAACGATTGGCGAATGTCGGGCGGGACGCACTGCCCAAATTCGGCAGGAGGGCGTGGTTTAGCCGCCAGAACTGCAAGTTTTGTAGAACCTTTCCGAATATAGCGATCCCATGGATCGTACGGGCCACAACGAATTTTATCGAGGATACGATTGTAGGAGGCCGAAATTGGCTGCTAGCGATAGCTCCCCACCATCGACTGGCATCCAACCCATATCGTGAGCGCGATCCGATGCAATGCTTGGCCCCTGCCTACCCCCGCTGCAAAAATCGTCTGGCAAGACTCTGGCAACGCGGTCTGTGGTTGGCTACGGCCACCACAGTCGTGTGGTCGACCACTGCCTGCTGCTCACTTTTCGGTGCCCAGCCCAACGGCCCAACTGTCGGTTGCGAGCAGCCGCAGCACGCTGACGGGGCGAGGGCTTGCCTCGTGCAACCGACCCACCTCGCCGAAGCCAACGCCAAGGCAAACGGCACACTGATTCTCCTACCCAGCAGAGTTACTGTATCCCAAAATTACCGAATGTCGTCCTCAGTGACACGCTCTCAGGCGCAGCTTGCACCGGGGACTGTCGAACGCTCGGGTTTCCTCTCGTTGAATGATGTAGACGGATTCCGAGTCGCGCAACAAAACAACTTGCCCGAACCTGACGACCAGCCGGCGGATAAAAAAACTGAAAAAAATTCTGATGATGAACAACAAGCCGTTTCGTGTTACATCGCGCCATCCATTTCGGAGATACAGGCGAGCATCTCGTTCCCTGCCGGAAAATTGCCCGAGAGCGCCTACGCCAGGTGCGCTGAACAAACCCTTACCGCAGGCGACATGCGGATCGCTGGTGGCTGGGCGGTCACCGAATATCGCTGGGCAGCCACGTGCATGCGTCATCGGCCCCTGTACTTCGAAGAAGTGAATGCCGAACGTTACGGCTACACACCCAGCTACCTCCTGCAACCTTTGGTCTCAGCCGGTCGATTCTTTGCCACGATTCCCGCCCTGCCCTACAAAATGGCAGTCGATTGTCCATGCGACTGCGTGTACACCTTGGGCCACTATCGCCCAGGAAGCTGCAATCCGCGGCGACCGCATCGGTGGCCCATCCAGCTTGGGGCAAGCATGGTCGAAGTCGGGGCAATCGCGGGATTAATTCTGCTTCTACCGTAAGCCAATCTAGCGCTGTGGCGCAATCAGCCGGTCGGGGCAGACATTGCCAATGGCGTGCGGGGAACAGGCCCACTAAGGCTATGCCGAATGATTGCAAGGGATTTGACTCCACCCCTATTTTGATTGGCACCATCTGGTCCTATTCACCATCGACAGGCCGCGCTAGTCAAAAAAACAATGTCGCAAGCCCGAAAAACTTGCCACTCCATCGAGCAATTCGTCCCCTGATACTGTTCGATCCTGGGACGCAAAGCCCCACTCGCATGGCAGATCGAGCGGCGGGCTCATAGAAAATGACCTCTTGCCCACGTATCCCTTCAGCGTTTCTGCTGAAAGATGCGGCCGCGCTACCACGGAAGGCGTAGCATTTGTTGCAAGGTGCGACTGAGTATCTCACCCAGCGAGCGGCGAGCGGCCTTGATTTTGGCCGTACCGCGGTTGCCCACTAAGACCCCCGGGTCGGGCACGCTGAGTCTGACCTGCACAAGGTGAAATTTATCAGCGGCCAATACGCCATCGGCCTGATCGAGGTGGCTTGCGCGGCGGGCAACTTCTTCAACCGTGCCCGCCAACACTCGCACCGGCGCGGTGCCGAGCAGAATCCTGACCGCTTGGCCAGGCTGGACCTCGGCAATATCGACCTGCCGGATGGAAAGCAGCGCGTCGAGATGATTGGGGTCTCCAATCGTACACAATACCGTGCCCGGCTTGATCCAGGAGCCCTGATTCCGCTTGTCGAGCGCCACACCAGTCCACCTGGGCAGGACATCCTGGCTCATCCGGTCATCAACAACTTCTGGCGGTGCAAAGACCGTCCCAGCTCGTGGAGCACGTAATGTCAACTCCGCCGCCTTGCGGTGGAGTTCCTCCAATTGCGATGCAGCCGCGGTGAGCGCCGCGCGGGCAGTCGGAAGTTGCTGGGAAGCTTGACGGCTCCGAGATCCCATCAAACCAAGCTGGTCATGACGGACGCGGCAGACTTCGTATTCGCCCGTCTGGCGCGCGAGCGCCAAATCGGTTTTGGGATCACTCAGGCGTGCCAAAATGTCGCCTTGCTGCACCACAGATCCCGGAACAATCGCATGCACCAGTTCGCCGGGCGACGTCGCGTAAACCGTTTGTGCCCCAGTCGGCACAAATACGGCGGGGCCGATCACGGTCTGCTCAATCGGCCAAACCAGGATCAATCCCATGGCAGCGACCATTGAGATTGCGAGCAGCGTAGCACGTCCCGCCCGCAAACGCGCGCGGACCGAAGGGTTGCGCCCCAAGCTCCAGATGGATCGCAGCGGCCGAAAAATCAGGCCGGCCAAGGTCAAGGCCCCAAGCGTGTAGACAAGGCTTTCAGCGCGATACGGGCGCGCCCAGGTAAGCAATACCACGAAAATTCCCAGTAGTACAAACAACAAGTATACGCGTGCCGAGAGTGCATACGCCAGCATGCCATGACGCTCTCGGCGAGTTAGCAATGGATCCTTCTCGCGGGGATCGCCTAAGAGCCAGGCCCGCAGCGCTGCGGGCAACAAGCCCTGTGCGCGGGCCGCTAAATTGGGTATCTCGACCAGGTCCGCCAATATGTAATAGCCATCATAACGCAAAAGCGGATTGGCGTTCACCAGCACCGTGCCGACGGTACAGACGATCACCACGCTAAGACACCAGGTGTGCAACAGTCCGGGCTCGGTATGCCACCACGCGATCAGCGCGATTGCCGCAAGGCAAAACTCCGCAATCATTCCAGCTGCCGAAACGGCAATCCGCTGCCACTTGTTGGGCAAGCGCCACACATCCGACACATCGCAATACAAACAGGGAAGACAAGCCAGCAGAAGCATGCCGATTTCGTGACAACGTCCGCCCAAATGCTGACAGGTCACTGCGTGCGCCAATTCATGGATCACTTTCACCAGTGCAATCGTGGCCAACCAGAGGAACCAGTAGCGTGGCTGCGTAAGCGCCTGCAAACTAGGCAAACGTTCCAGCACCGAATGCCCTTCCGAAAGGAGAATCCAAACGGCATACAAAACGACGCCGAGCATCAACGCCAAGACCGGCCAGGAGAAAATGCGGTGCACCCGCGCGTGCAAGCCGTCGATTACACGAGTAGCATCAATACTGCCCAAGCGAAACGACAACAAATTCAGCATGGCTTGCCATCGGTTTTGGCGCCGATTGCGCTGGCCCCGCTCGCTGAGCTGTTGCCCCTGCCCACTCGCGATACTAAGGAGAAGCCCTTGGTGGTAGAGCTGATTGATCCCATGCTGCACGGCTGCGTCGGTTATCCGCCGAGGTGCAAACTGCCGCTGAAACTCACTACGGAGTGAACGAAGCGATGTCGGCTGCTCGAGGGCATGTAGAAAAAAATACTCGGCCGCGGTGAGATGAAACAACTCCAGTGTGAGCGGATCCTTTACCACGTAGGCGGCCTGCCCCGCATAGACGACCGGCACGATTTGCAAGTCGCCGCGTGCGCGCAGTGCCACCTGCCGATCGGCTGCGGACAGGTTGTGTGGGGAAATCGGGATCATGTTGGTGCCGCAAGGCTAACTTTTTTTCAACTAAAATTACTGCCGCGTGTTCCGAACTTCACCTGCAGGCGGAGGGTACCGTTTTCAGCCAAGAGACCAGTAGCTCACTCCCCGGCACCGAAGCCGACAAGGGCAATCCCCGTAGAATAATAGGCAATCACTAGCGAAAAATCTCTAACGTCCCCTGCTGCCCTGGCCTTAGGCGACCGTCCTCGTTGGGCACTTCTGCCCACACGCGCACTTGCTTGGTAACTGGGTCCGTTTCGGGACTTACAAATCGCAATTGGCCGGTGACCTTCATTGGGTGACCTGCCGCAATCACGGTCATGCGCACAGACTTGCCGACCAGGTCCTTCGTTACCTGCTCGGCCTGCAAAAACCCCTCCCCACGCAACCTATCGACGGCAACCAGCCGAAACACCGGCGTGCCAATCTCGACCCACTCACCGGCGCGACCAGCTACTTCCACCACGATCCCCGCAAATGGAGAGCGAATGGAATGCTGCTCCAACTGCAAACGGGCGGCCTCCAAATCGTGCTTTCTAAGTTTCATAGAAAATCGTTCGAGACGCAATTCGTGCTCCGCTTGCCGACGTTCCAATGTAAGTTTTTCGACGGTCAAGCGTTCCACATCCACTTGTGACTGCGAAATGCTCTTTGCGAACTTTTGGATCGATTCGCGAGAACGCTGAAGTTCGGCACGAGCAACTTCCAGAGATTTTTCCGCGTATTGCAAACGTACTTCGTTGTTCGCTCGGACCTCCGCCTGGGCATGTTCTACTTCGGCCTTGGCAACGGCCAACTTTGCCTCGCGCGAGTCGAGTGAGGCGAGCAATTGACCTTTCTCGACATGCTCGCCTTCTGAGGCAAACATCTTACTCAACATGCCCGTCCGCTGTGCCGACACTTCGGCTTCGTGCAATGGCCGAAGGACGACCGACTCAACCCGCGCGGTGGCCGTTTCCTCAGCTGCGCAAACCACGCCCATAAGCGACACAATAACAAGACTAGCGATGTGTGGTTCGATTCTCACAACCTGCTAACTCCCAAAATAACTTGGCCTCGAAACACCTGCGCGGCAATCCTCAAAAAGCCCACCAAGAGTAGACCGTTTCCCAAGCGTCGTGCAGCCAGATGTAACCAAAGCTGCGCTTCCCGCAACCAATTCGCACCTGGGCGCTCATCCCCGGCCGGGCCGCACCAAGATGCTCCTCGTCTACGGAAATTTTCGCCTGGATCGACGGCGGATCTGATCCCAGGTCATCTGTAGCCAGCACAGCAGTTGCCCGCAATGCCTCGAGATGACCAGAAAAAATCTGGTCGACTCCACCAGCCAGGCGAAAACGTACTGGCAACTGGCGATCCTCACCGCGCTGAGCGGCAAGTATGTGGCCGATATCATCTTGACTCACGTCCGCTTCGAGAAGCCAGCCTCGCGAGGTATCGGCAACTGTAAAGAGAACCTGGCCTCGCTGCACAGGCCGTGCCTGCAAGCGGTTTTGCAGATCGAGGGTTAGGACTTGGCCCGTTATGGGACTGCGAAGCGAGAGCGCGGCACGGCGCTGATCCAAAATTTCCTGCTGCTTGATCAAGCTGGCGCGCTTCTTCTGCAATTGGACTGCCTCAGCAGACAATGGCAGGGCCTGCGTCGACAGATCTTCGCGCGCGGTACGCTGTGTCCGCGCGACGGCAATTGCCTCCAGCCGTTTGCTCACGGTGGCAATCTCTCCATCCACCTGCTCAAACTCCAAGGCCAATTGAGGATCGTCGAGTACCGCCAGCACGTCACCCTCGTGGACTTCTGCCCCATGACGTGTCCGTATTTCCCTTACGGTACCGTCAGCGGTGGCAAATACATCACACTCCAACACTGAGACAAGCTTCGCGGGTGCTTCAACTTCGAAATCGCGATCCACCCATCCGAGCGCCGCTAGGCAGACTGCAAAAGCAATGACCATCAAGGTGGCGCGGCTCAGCCCCCAGGCCTGGAACCAGCGTGCCACAGCGTCCGCCCCGCGCAAGGTGGTCCGCAATGGAAATCGATTAAGCCAAACCGCTTGCCGCCAAGCCGGCTCACAGAGGGCTGCGAGTTCGACTACGCGCTGGCGCGTCATATCCCGATCATGCTTCCCAAATTGCTCGGCCACCAACACCAGCGTAGGCTGCTGCAGTTGCGGCGACCGGTCGTCGATCTCTTCGAAATTCGTCTGGGAATGCTTAGAAAACGTAGCGTGCTCCACGGCAAACGTTACGGGCACTGCCACGAGCGCCCGCCCATGGGAATGGTCCATATACTGTTCGACGACACGCGCCAACTCGTTTGGCAAGTCTTTCGTGGCCGCCGCCACGTCCTGAAATTCGAGCGGTTCACCCCAGCTGGCGATCCTTCCGGCCAGAATTTCCAGTTGCTTCGTAGTGTCCGACCGGGGCTCAATTCGATCCACGCCACTCGCCGCTTGCAGCCGCCAATTTTTTCCGCGGCGCATAACAACACTTAGTCGATCCACATCCAGAAACCGTCGTCCTTCGTTGGCAATCTCGATGGCCGTTTGCCGCAAGTCGGTACTGCGGTGGATGCGGCGGAGCAAAAGCAACGACTGGTCGTGCAGACCACGCTGCGATTGCAGTGTGCGCAGCTCATCAAAAACATAAAAGTCTGCAGCAACGTGGCAGACCGTGGCGAGCAATTCCTGCCAACCCTGTTGCGCCGCGGGGCTGCAACCCGATCGCATGAAAAGTTCGATCACAGCTCGCGGCTGCGCTGCCACCTCCGAAGCACCACTGCCATATACTGCGCCAAGCATAATGACGTCTGCGGTCGAGCTAAAAGATGCGGCACCAGTTCCACTGCCTGGAAGAACAACCTGCGGTTCAACGGATGCCAGGGCGCGTTGCAACAATTGCTGATGCGCCGATTCGGACTCTGCATCTTCTCGATCGAGCTGAGCGTCCAAATTGATTTGGTAACACAACTCAAGCGGCCCCCGCCTGGTAGGCCGCCAAATCGCACCGCCCGAGGCTGCTAGCGTCGTAACGCAACACGATAGCAGTTTTCGATAAAAGTCCACCTCGCTGCCGCGCGCGCGCGCCTCCAGGTGGAGACTTTCCACAACTTCTTCCAACTGCTGCCAGTCGGATTCGATTCCGGGGTTGTGCCGAGTCGAGGACATAACAGTTTCAGTATATCCAAGCAGTTCCGTCAGGCCGCACGCATGCAAAGGCTTGACCTAAAAAATGCGAAAACTAACTGGTCGCCAACGACGACCTGGCAAACTGCGCAATCTCTACCAAATTTTAGGGAAAAACTGGTTGTAGGGGTCATTCCGCGACGAAAACCATTTTTAGATTACCCTCTTTAGCTCACCCATTATGGGCCCATGCAGCACTTGCAACTCCGCAATCTGTTGGTTGGTTCGCTGGTTTGCCTAGCCATGGCGATGAGCGTCGGATGTCGTTCGCGCGGCAAAGGAGTCTTTCGAGCTTGCACAAGCGACGACTGTTATCACACACAAGCCTCGGAAATCGAATATCCCCAAGTGAGCCAATGCTCAGCAACCTGCGACGAATGGGCTGCAGCGGAACCACTGACCCTCACGAGCACCAGCGACCCCGAGTACTGGGACGTACCTCTGGAGCAGGTAGTCCAACTCGCGCTGGCCCAGTCCAAGGTACTACGGGATCTGGGCGGGGCCGTATTGCGCAATCCCTCATCGACGCAAACTTTTTGGAATCCTGCCTTGCAAGAAACGGATCCTCGTTTTGGCATTGAAGCGGCGCTCAGCGCTTTTGACGCACAGTTCTCCACAAGTGTCTTTGGCGAAAAGAACGACAAGGCACTGAACAATGAGTTTTTCGGTGGAGGTACACGCATCCTGCAGCAAGATGCCTTCGTGTCGCAAACACAATTTGCCAAGCGCGCCGTCACCGGCTCGGAATTCATGCTGCGTCACAACCTAGAATACGACGCTAACAACGCGCCAAGCAATCAGTTTCCCAGCGCGTGGAATGTCAATATCGAATCCGAGTTTCGCCATCCGCTGCTGCAGGGCAGCGGCATGCTCTTCAACCGTATTGCGGGTCCGAGTGAAACCCCTGGCGTGTACGGGGGTGTGTTGATCGCCCGCGTCAATACCGACGTGGGACTGGCTGACTTTGAGCTGGCAGTCTGCGACCTCGTTAGCAACATAGAAAACTCCTATTGGGATTTGTACTACGCCTATCGCGACCTCGATGCCAAAATTACCGCGCGGAATGCGGCTCTTGACACCTGGCGCCGCGTTCATGCTTTGTTCGAAGCCGGTCGCCGCGGCGGCGAAGCGGAAAAAGAGGCGCAAGCCCGCGAACAGTTTTTCCGCTTCCAAGAAGAAGTCCAAAACGCCCTGAGTGGCCGACTCGTTGACGGAACGCGTACCGGAAATGGCAGCAGTGGCGGTACGTTCCGAGGTGCTGGTGGGGTCCATGTGACAGAACGC
Organism: Pirellulales bacterium; assembly: GCA_022448265.1. GTDB lineage: Bacteria > Planctomycetota > Planctomycetia > Pirellulales > Lacipirellulaceae > Bythopirellula. The sequence goes on along the minus strand of JAKVCC010000004.1, from coordinate 100,111 downwards.
CGTTTGCGCAGGATCATCGGATTGCCCCCCAGCGACGGGCGTTTACTGCGTCCCACCGACCAACCGCTTGCCGCACCGATAAAATTCGACTGGTGCGAGGTAACGCGTGAAGCCGTGCTGCGCCGCGTGGAACTCCGCCGGCAACGATTTGAAACGCGGCGGCGCGAGTTGGAATTGATTGCCAGCAAAAATCATCTCTTGCCAAGTCTCGATGCGGTGGGCCGTTACCGCTGGCGCGGCTTCGGACGCAGTTTGCTGGACAACAGCAGCAACAATCCCCGCTTTGACAATGCTTACGAAGACCTCACTAGTGGCGACTTCCAGGAATGGCAGCTCGGCCTGGAGCTAAATGTCCCGATTGGCTATCGCCGCGCCTTTGCGGCAAATCGGCATGCAAAAATGCAGTTGACGCGTGCCCGCGCCATACTTCGTGAGCAAGAACATCATGTACTGCATGAAGTCGCTGATGCCGTAGCTGAGATGGATCGAGCCTATCAGGTTTCGCAAACCAGTTTCAATCGCTTGGATGCTGCCAGACAACAGTTGGCCGCAGTTGAAGCAGCCTTTGAAGCAGACAAAGCACCTCTCGATTTGCTCCTCGATGGGCAGCGCCGCTTGGCCGACGCAGACAGCCGCCATTTTCGGGCTTTGGCCGAGTATGCGATTGCCGTGAAAAATGTGCATTTCGCTAAGGGGACGCTGCTCGACTACGACGGCGTATTTCTGAGCGAAGGTGCCTGGCCCTGCCAAGCCCACCAGGACGCCGCCCAACTGGAGAGCCGTCGAGGGCGGCCAAAACGATTGAACTACTCCTCCGCCCATGCACCGCAAGTAAGCTGTGGCACCTACGAGCAGCTTACCAACGAAGGGCTTCCGCCAGCGGAGAGACTGGAAATACTCACACCCGTCGATCTGGGTGCCAACAGCGCGGAGCCTTCTCCCAAGGACTCGTTGATGCATTCAGAAACAGATATTACGCCCCAGGCGCCTGCACATGATAATGCGGGAGACGGGCCGGACACATCGGTGGCACTGTTCGAAGTTGCCATGCTGGGCACGGAAGCGATTCAGCCCCAAGGTGTTCAGTGGACCGAGCACGCCCTTTCGACACCTACCTCATCGGAACCACTTGCCGAGTAATCGCGGTTCGCCCAGTCAGGCCATAGTGGCCTGGAAATCAATCGATCGCACTCGTGTTGGCAACAGACTGGTCTGCCTTCGGTTGACTGCTGCGAGACTCTTTCGCCAACAACAGTTGCTCCGCAAGATAGGTCGCTAAAGCCTGAGCCGTGGGAAAGCTCCAAACGACCATCGGCGGCAACTGCAGCCCCAGCACTGACTCCAATTCCTGGCTATTTTCCACGGCGGTCAGCGAGTCCATTCCCAACTCTGCAAAAGGGGTGGTAGGCCCCATCGCCCCAGGATTCAAATGCGCGGCTGCTGTGAGCCACTCAATGAGCCAAGCTTGAACCTCGCCCGGAAGCTCTTCCGGCGGAATGCTCCCCAGATTATTCAAGAACGGAGCTGCCCGCAGTGTCGCGGCTCGCCCGACATCAGCCGCTTTGTCTACACCGGAATCCCGGTCGTCGTGTCCCTGCCATTCAGCCAACACTGTCAGGTCACCGGCCAAAAACAGTTCTCGGCAACGGTTACGCTGTACTTTGCCGCTTGAGGTGATGGGCAAACTCACGGGCCTGATCAGTATGATATACCCAGGGTCCACATCATGCTCGGCGGTGATCTCCGCGCGGATGGTGCGCAATACCTCGTCCAGATCCGCTTTACGAAACTCGCGGTGAACCTGATGGACCACAACGAGGCGCTCTTGGCGCTTCCCGGGAACAGAGAAGGCCACACCTTCGCCGACCGCCGGGTGGGCTTGCTGTGCGGTGCGCTCGATGTCTTGTGGATAATAATTACAGCCGCGAATAATAATTGCGTCCTTGAGTCGACCCGTAACAAAAAGCTGACCATTCCAGAAAAAACCCAAATCGCCAGTGCGCAGAAATTCGTCGGATGCTTCGCCGGAAAGCCTCGCCTGAAAAGTCTTGCGGCTCTGGTCCTCCTGATTCCAATATCCTCGGGCCACGCTCCCGCCGCGGACCCAGATTTCGCCCACGCGACCCTCTGGCAAAGGATCACGAGACTGCGGTTCGACAATTTTCAGCGTCTGCCCGTCGAGCGTTGCACCGCAGCCAACGATCCCATGCGCCTGCGGATGCGTCTCCTGGACAGGAACGGCCCGATGACTGCCAAGCTGACCGCGGTCGACATGCAGGACATTCAGTTCGGCCGGCCCCTCACCGCCTGTCAGCAACAGCGTGGCCTCAGCCATGCCGTAACAAGGATAAAACGAATCGGAACGAAAGCCGGACGGCTGGAATGCAGCGGAAAAATCTCGAAGTGTGTCCGGGACAATGGGTTCTGCTCCGCAGAAGGCCAATCGCCAGTTTCTTAAATCCAGCTCCTTGCGCTGGTCGGCAGAAGTCTTCTGCACCGCTAGCTCATAACCAAAATTAGGTGCTCCGCTCACTTCCGCTTGCGTTTCCGACATCAATTCGAGCCAACGCATTGGCCGGCGCAAGAATGTGTTGGGGGCAATCAGATAGGTTGTTACGCCCACGTAAATTGGGGTCAGGATGCACCCGATCAATCCCATGTCGTGATAGGCAGGCAACCAAAATACAGCCGTCGGTGGGTGCATCTGTTGCTCGATGGCAGTGATCTGGAATCCTACACGAATCGATTCAAGATTGTGCAGCACATTTTGATGGCTAATCATCACCCCGCGCGGATCGGCAGTCGAACCCGACGTGTACTGCAAGTATGCTAGGTCGTCTGCAGAGGTTTCTGGCCGCGAACACTCCGCAGATAGCGGCAGCAGGTCCAATTCGTCGGTGGCTTCCCACGCCAGGTCTGACATGACCGGCGACTGCTGTTCCCAGTTGATTCCAGTAAGAACAGAACTGTGGGTCAGTGCCAGTCTGGGCTGGCAATCACGGGCAATTGCGTCCGCACGCGGTAATGGCCTACGCGGCTTGGGGTAAGTGGCCGGTACGGGCAACACGCGGGCGTAAACGCAGCCAAAAAAACACGCGATAAAATCGAGGCCGGGCGGATAGACTAGCAGCGCTCGATCGCCGGGCTCGGAGCGATCTCCCAGCCACCGGGAAATCGTCTGCGCACGCTGCTGAAGCTCGCCATAGGTCCACTGCTGTGATTCACCCGTCTCCGACTCATAGACGAAAGCCACACGATGGGGAAACTGGTGCGCGCGCCGGTCGAGCAAGTCGGCAAGCGTACTCAAGCCTGGGCCGGAACAACTGGAAAAATCACCGTTCTGTTTGCCATGCATAACTTTGGACGGCCAGAAAATAGACTCGAGGAGATTGGGCTTGCCACGAATTCTTTGTTTTCGCTGGACTTCTACAAGCTTGCCTCAGGCCGACAAAAGGTCTCGCGGAAAAATGCAGGCAATGCAGCTTCTCCAGGGTAGCGTTTCGGCGTGGAGGAACGCAACTGAAAGGTGTGATTTAAGCGGAAAAAATTGCCAACTTATCCGACCGAAATCGCACGCTCGGCACCCCAGAGGAAAACTTGCTCGCAGCTTGTCGAACTCGGATTGCTCACCCGTTCGAAAACCAAAGCGCGGCGAGCCCTGAGCTAGGGAGCTTCGCTCCTACTTGGCTGCGTTGCAGTTGGCGGAGCCAATCGCAGGCCCAGGTGCTGGTTGTTAAGAACAATCACCCCTTGGTGCGACACCCCTGGATCTTCGTCGTTCAAAGAGATCCCAGGAATTGCTTCGGTGCCAACGTAAACCAGCGGACGACCATTTTCAGGATTGCGCACAAAAATCTGATTGCACACCATCCGAGAACCCAGGATTTGATCGGCGCGAAGTTCACTCACCTGTTCGCTCGCATTGTCTCTAAGGACTACCACTCCCATAAGCTTAGGGGCTTTGTCGATCTCGTAATTCGGCGCCGGTCCCGTCGCCAATACGATCAACGGATTCTCAGGGTCTTTCTCGTTGACGACGCTCAAACCTTCGCATTGGACGCCCCCCAGACACATCATATCATCGACTCGCAGGAAAGATCTGGGAAGGTGGCCGTTTTCGTCGCCCAAGCGGCTTGCACCGACTTCCGCCAAAACAACGTTGGAATCGTGCTGATCGACGATTCTGAGACGCTGGCAAAGGATTTCCTTCGACTCAACCCGTTGTGTGACCTTGTCGCGTAGTGCGGCACCCAAAGCGAAGAACAACAAGGGATAGACGATCCAACGTTCGCGTTCCGACATGATAATGGCTCCGTAGCAAACAACTCTGGGCTAGTCCGCGTCGATAGGACGACGGAAATAGAGTGCTCCCAGTTGTCGGTCTGCCGCCACTTCGTACAGCAAAAAACCGACGCACTCACCGTCGCGCTCGTCCAGCTCAATCTCAAAACGACGAATTACACAGGCTTCGGTTTCGGGGCGCTGGGCCCCGTCGGGGCGAGCCCCTTCGCTCGCAATGCCATCACCCGTAAGCACTTCGATCGTGCTACCGGTGGGCCCTGTGTCGACAATACTCCAGCGGCCCGAAATGGATTGCGAACCGTCAGCCAACGACATTTTCAGATCACTACCGCTGGAAAAATCCCATATAACTGCCACGTCTTCCCACATTTCCCAATCGGTTTTTCGACCCTCAATTTTCTGGGATCCCATGGCAGGGTTCGCCACACGAGACTTGCCGTATTTCTTGTTATCGCGTGCCTCCTGCGCCTCAGCTGTATCGGCACGACCAATCCACTGCCCCCGCAACTTCGAAACGACCTGCTGCTGGCAGCCACCGGCAATCACCAGGAAAAAACAAGTCGTCCAGCAAATGGATCGATAGAGATGGCAGGGAACGTACATCAGTTCTACTTTACTTTTTAGGCTAGTTGTACTTGGTGCAATTGGCTGAGCCTACCGAAACCCGTCGCTTAGCATTTCAGCCGGCACGTACCGTCGGGATCGGCCCGCTTCTTCAATAAACGACAAGCAAAGGCCCATCTTCCCGCTGCCGGTCATGTCGACGCAAATGGCGTGCGTCGTCAAGTCTTTACTATTATAAAGGATCAGCTTGTCCCGTGTTTCACCCGCTACAAGATCGTGCTTACCACCCAGCTAAAAGAAACCCATTTTTTCGTAGTCGGGCATAGGTCGCAATCTTAAGCATGGTCTTTAGGCGAAATAAGATTCTAGCCTGGATAGAGGAACCGTTTCAACAAAGGCACGAGAACCCGTTTTCGCCTCGGTTTGAGATAAAAATTCTTGAGGCTCGTAGCTGCCGGCTAATGGTTTTTAAATGGGAGCTATCGCATTAAACTGTCATCGAAGCACACCTTCTAGCAACGATGCCACTTCATCGCCACCTTTTTCGTGAAAGAAACCAACCAGAGCGCCTACCATGCTGACAAGGGTGGTCTTATTGCAGCCAAGCGTTTCAAAGGGCCAGACCAAGTCGGCCAAGCCGCCCAAGCCTCCAAACCAGCGGCTAAGCTCTTCCCGCAGTGGACGGGGCTGACGGTGGTGGATTCTTGGCGCTTTGCCGATGATGTCGGAGATGGCGGGCACGGCATCAGCCACCAAGACAAAGTCCTCAGGCTCCAGCCGCTGCTGGACAAACTCCAGCAACAATCCCGCCCCTCCCGCCGCCTGACGGCGTGAGATTCCCAGCTGTGCGCTCAGTTGGTCGATCAACTCCATGGCCGCTGCCTTCCTTGCTTTCCACCGCCCTCGACTATCTGTCCTGAACTAGGTCCTCGTGCCTGACTAAGTGCCCATGCCTACCCAAGTCTGAAGTGAGGGCAGGATAGGGCGCAAAAAGAAAAACCCGCAAATTGTTCGGGGCTTGGGATTACAAAAGGGTGGCTAATGGGACTCGAACCCACGACCTCCGGAATCACAATCCGGCGCTCTAACCAGCTGAGCTACAGCCACCACATGCTTGAAGCTTTTGATCGTACAACTGCCCAGTTTGCCGGTCAAGTTGGCAGCGAGCCCTATACGGCAGCTGCTTGGCGAACCCCCGATTTGTGGGCAGTGGTTGCGTCCTTGCTGGCACCAATGAGAGATCAGAGTTGCACGCTAAGATTGGGCGGAGAGTCCCGCGCAAAACAGGCATGCAAGTGCACTGATCCTAAAAGCCAAACGACCGGCTGCTAACCGGCACGAAAGCGTTGCCAGACTCGAGCTGTCATGGCTCCCAAAACAAAGCCGCACGCCATTAACAGCATGCCGGCCGGTACTTCAAACGGGGTGATGTGCGAGATGACAGTTATCACAACAGACGGCTCCTTAACGATTGTGGGTTACGACTTGCGGTTAATCACGTAAGTTCGTTGCGCGGCGTTTATGGTTTGGGGCCTATCGCTCAACGGAGTGCTGCTCCAGAAATTTTCGGTACTCCCTATCCAAATCGTCAAAACTGCGCCCCGTAAGATCGCAGAGCGTACTGATTTTGTCCCCGCCCGTATAGATGAGCTTAAGCCACTCGACCAGGGCTGTCCGGTACCGGCCCTCCTGGTAGTGCATCAAAAATGTCGCCAACCCCGCCGCCTGACTATAGAGCCTAGCGAGGTCATCGCGCCGCTGGAAGTCAGTCATTCCCAATTCGCAAAGTTCTGCTAGTGGAAGGTAAAATTCGTCGACAAATAGTCGATGCCGGGCCGCTGGCAGCCGGCCTGCCCCGGCGGTCCCCAAAGTATAGTAGTGCCCCATCACCGCATCTCCGTGCTCTACCAACGACTCGAAGTAGCAGGCAACGCCTTCGATGATCCAGGCGTTAGCCAGTCCGCCTACGCTGCGCACCGAGCGGACCGACTCCTGAAAAAACTGATGGATGGCTTCGTGGTAGATCGTTCCCGCGTCCTGATCGTCTCCGGAAAAAAAGTGCGTCTCACGCGTGGTGTCAAAATAGATGCCCAACGTCATCTCTATCCGCGGCTGCTGGCGGCGCAAGGCCTCGTTGTACTGCTCGCGATTGCGGTAATAGACCACTTGAAATGGCTTCCCGCGATATCCGCTGGTTTCTTTGCCATCAAACCGCTTGAGCAGCTCCGCGGGACTCAAAAAGAAACCGCCGAATTGCTGCTGCCAGATCTGGTAAAGACATTCCAAGCGCGTGGCCAATTGGGCCGCCGCTTGGCGGCTATGATTGGTAACCACACGAAAGTGATCGGTGCGTATCTGCCAGCCCGCCGCGATAGCCTTGTGGCGACGGTTATCGTCGGATTCCGAAATCCATCTATCCCCCAGGCGACGCTCACCTGCCTCCCAGCGCGGGCGGTCTTCGGCCCAAATCCAGCCAAATTCTGGATGCCAAATTTCGCCTCTTTCCAAGCGGCGCGCTGCATATCGACCTGCCCATGCGTTGCCACTGCGGCCATAACCCAGAACCCGCCGAGCACCCGCATGGTCGGGGTCGGCTGCAAGCGCGCAACCCACCAGCTTCAATGCCGCTCCCACGTCACCCTGCTCGCAAGCCACTCGCGCTTGTTGATACAAGCTAGCCGCTTCCGCCACATCGCGGTGGGTCGGGGGCTTGTGCTCCGTACAAACATCGGCGGCCACGTACAACCGCTGGCCAAAAGTCGTCGAGGTCTGGGTTGGCAATCCACTTAAGAGCAGTGCGAAAGCCGGAAGGAAAAAAGAATTTCGCCGCACGACCACCATCCGAGAGTGCGCTGAGGGAACCTGGTCTCGAAGCCCGATGTGAAACTGACCGGCATTCGACTCTCTAGCATACACCAAACTATTGGACTCCAACTCTCACCCGCTTTACCAAGAGCCCATCCAGGAATTTCGCGGGGAAAGGGCCCGGAGGGGAGCTTGCGAGCGGGCGGGCGGGGACCAGTCCGCAAGGAGGCTCCCTAAGAGATCCAGAACACTCTCGACCACGGTGCAGAATCAACTCAACCCTCTCCAAATGCGGCATCGAACAAAACGTTCGACGGCGTGAAGTCCAGACGGCGCACCATCTCACACGCCTCGCGGGCACCGTGTTCGCGGTCCATGCGGGCATCTTCCCATTCGACGCTCAACGGTCCGCCATAGCCAATATCATTCAGCGCTCGAATGATCTCTTCAAAATTCACACCCCCGCGACCCGGTGAACGAAAATCCCAGCCCCGCCGCGCATCGCCGAAGTTCAGATGACTAGCAAGAATACCACTCTTGCCGTTGAGTGTGACGATCGCGTCTTTAACGTGTACGTGGTAGATGCGATCGGGAAACTCACGAATAAACTCCACCGGATCAACGCCCTGCCATATCAGATGGCTCGGATCGAAGTTGAAGCCAAACTCTTCCCGATGGCCTATGGCCTCAAGAGCCCGCTTCGCCGTGTAAATGTCGAAGGCAATCTCGGTGGGATGAACCTCCAGCGCAAAGCGAACTCCGCACTCGCCAAACACATCAAGAATCGGATTCCACGCCGCCGCGAAGTCGGCATATCCTTGATCAATCATTGATTCGGGGACGGGCGGAAAAGAATAAAGCATATGCCAAATTCCCGAACCGGTGAATCCGTTGACCACATCCACTCCCAGACGCTGCGCCGCGCGGGCCGAATTCTTCATTTCTTCAGCGGCCCGCTGATTCACCCCGGCTGGATCGCCGTCCCCCCAAATAAAATCTGGAAGAATGGCCTGGTGGCGGGGATCAACAGGATCGCACACGGCCTGGCCAACGAGGTGGGCACTGATCGCGTGGCACTGCAAATCGTGACGTTCCAGTTGCTCACGTTTCGCATCGGTATAACCGTCGTCCTCAACCGCTTGCTGCACGTCAAAATGATCACCCCAGCAAGCCAACTCCAGGCCGTCGTAACCAAAATCACCCGCCTTGCGGGCCAGATCATCCAACGGCAAATCAGCCCACTGGCCGGTAAACAACGTGACGGGACGCGACATACAAATGCTCCTTCTTTTACTTTATCACCACATACTCTACGAGCTAGCGACTTTGATAGCCCTTGATCAGAAAAAAGCTTGCCAGAAAGCGTTAAATTGTAACGCTTAACAAGTGTTGTCGGCTAGGGGCCCTTAAAAAGGGACGATCCCCACGACAGTGCTATACTTGCGATACTATGGTTCGCTTTCCTGCATCACCGACCGCGTCGCTGTGGCTAAAGATCTCACGATTTTTGTTTATAGCTACTGTCGGCGCAAGTACGTGGCTCTACAGCGCAATCGCAAATGCGCGCCTGCCCATCGATCTGGAAGTGGCTATCGAAGCAGGCGCATCCCTCACAGCCCCCCAGGAGTGGACGATGCTGCTCGGGAAAATGGGCCTGGCCACTGTCCGCATGCGCAAAATCCGACCCAAAGACCAACCGAAGGTTGCCGCGCACCAGATCGGTTCTGCTGCGCGCTACCAGGTACTCGCAATTCTTAGCCGACAAAACGAGCTGGTACTGCCCAAGCGGCGTTTCCTTTTTAGGGACCAGCGGGCCTTGCAAGATTATTTTCAGCAGTTGCCCCTGGAGACTGCACACAACCAGGTGCCGCGAGGGCGGTTTGACCTCACAGAAAAGCAGTTTCGCACCGTTTTTGCCAGCCTGGCGCCTTCGATTGACTTCCCGACCCAAAGCCGCACGGGGGACGAACTGCTGGCCCGCTTGGAAAAAACCCTTGTGGTGCCAGTAATCCGTTTGCCGCCGACCCGAGAACCTCTCGCACTCCCGGTAAAGACAGAACTCAAAGGCATCAGCATCGGAACGGCCCTGGCAATTGCTCTCCGAGAGCACGGTCTGGTCCTGCGACCTGAACAACCGCGCGGTAAAACATTGCGGCTTTCGATCGCGGTCTACGAACGAGAGCGCGATGCATGGCCGACAGGCTGGAAATCGGGGAAAAACATTCGACTGGTAGCGCCACAGTTATTCGAAAAGCTCACTATCGAGGTGAATGATTACACGTTCACTCAGGCGCTGGATGCACTTGAAACACGCATCCAACTTCCCGTCGTGTTCGATCAGTGGATGCTACGAAAACGAAAACTCGTGCCGGAGCAAGCGATTATCCAAATGGACCGCCGGAAGACATATCTCAAGGGCGTGCTGGACCACCTTGCCAGCCAGGCCCGACTGGCCACCGACTTTCGTGTTGACGAGCAAGGGCAGCCATTTCTTTGGATCACCCAGTTTGGCAAAGACAGTCCTTCAGCGGCCGTGTCACAATAGTTCCTCCAGTTCGTCGACCAGTTCTGCGAAGCGCTGCAAGGCCGTCTGGACCGGCTCGGGACTGGTCATGTCAACGCCCGCACCCTTGAGCAACTCCAGGGGGTACTTCGAACAACCTCCCTGGAGAAACGAGAGGTAATCGGCCAGCTCTTGGCCGCCACCGCCTAGCACCCGCTCTGAGAGCGCGATGGCCGCAGAGAGACCTGTCGCGTACTTGTAGACGTAAAACGCGCGGTAAAAATGAGGGATGCGCAAGCACTCCAGGGTCAACTGCTCGTCCAGGGCAAAATCAGGCCCGAAATATACCTCCAATAGTTTGGCGTACTCGCTCTTAAAGCAATCGACCGTTAGCGGTTCGCCAGCCTCGGCCAACGCATGGATAATCTTTTCAAATTCGGCAAACATCGTCTGCCGAATAATCGTGCCTCGGATCGCGTCGATGTCACGGTTGATCAGGTAAGCGCGCTGCTGGTCGGACTGCGCATGTTGCATCAGGTGGCGGCTGAGCAACTGCTCGTTGAACGTGCTAGCCACCTCGGCAACAAAAATGACGTAATCGTAATACTGGAACGGCTGACTCTTGGCCGAGTAATGACTATGCATCGAATGGCCTGCCTCGTGGGCCAACGTGAAGACGTGATCAAGCACCTTGGGCTGGTAGTTCATCATGATGAAGGGCGCCCCGTCAAATGTCCCGCAACTGAAAGCGCCACTCTGCTTGCCCCGATTGGGATAGCGATCGCACCAACGCGCAGTGGTCAGGCCTTCGCGCAACACCTTGCAATAAGAGTCGCCCAGCGGCTCCAGCGACCGGATAACCAACTCAACGGCCTGCTTCCAAGTCCGCTGCTGGTCCAAGCCACTCAGGATCGGCGCGTAGGTGTCGTAGTGGTGGATTGCTTTGAGCCTCATTTTCCGCCTGCGCAAATCGAGATAGCGGTAGATCGCCGGTGCGCTGCTTCGCACAGCAGCGATCAAGTTGTCGTAGACGCTTAGCGGTACATCGTCGGCAAACAGAGCCGACTGAATAGCACTCGCATGCCCCCGAGCCTTGGCATAATACACGTCTCGCTGGACCGAGCCGCTCAGTGTTGCCGCCAAGGCATTTTCGTGGGCTTCGTAGACTTGGTAGTACTGGTGAAATGCGGCCCGCCGAACCGCTCGCCGGGGCGCGTGGAGCAAAGCAGAAAACGACGAGTGGGACAGTTCGATCATTTCGCCCATCTCGTTTTTTATCAACCCAAACTTGAAATCGGCATCGGTCAATTGCCGAAACGTCTTATCCGCCGTACCGGACATCTGACTCTGCATCGCCAGCAAGCGTTCCTCGGCGCTAGAGAGTGTATGCGGCTTGTAGCGAACCAGTCGCTGAAGCAGCACCCGATAAGGTCGAAGTGGCTTCGCCTTGAGCATCTTCTGCAGGATGCGGGATGGAATGGCGAGAATTTCGGGTCGAATAAAACTGGCGGCCTGACTCGCCTCACTAGCGGCGTGTTGATAACGCCCCAGGATCCGCTGATAGACGCTGGCTGCTGTATCTTCGGTCGTCCTCAAAAAAGCATAGGTGCCAAGTTTTTCTGCCTGACGTTCGAACTTGAGATCGAACGCAAGGCATCTGGCCAACTGGGTCGCGCTATCACTGAGTGTGCCGCGAAAGGGAGCGTAGCCTTTGATGCGCTTTTCCCACTTCGCAAAATCTGCTTCCCACGCAGAATCATCGGCGTACAAACTGGAAAGGTCCCAGGTGTCCAACTCTTTGACTTTACTGCGCGCGGGCAGTTTTTTTTGCCTGGGCTTCTTGCTTGCAATCGCTGCCATAACGCAATCAAACCTGCTTTCTACCTAAGGCCATTCGCTTCGACCCGGCGGATCCAAGCCTAAATCTTTCGCATCCGAATCACTCACCAGCGAAAAACTGTAGTTCCCCAGGTGAGCCCCGCACCAAAACCCGACATCAACAGGTGCTCGCCAGACTTGATTTTCCCAGCCCGCAATGTTTCGTCCAGCGAGATCGGCACGCTCCCTGCCGAGGTATTACCATAACGATCGAGGTGCATCACCACTTTTTCCCGGTCGATCCCCAGGGCCTCTGCTGCCGCGTCGAGAATGCGAACATTGGCCTGATGCAATAGCCACCAATCGATTTGATCTACATGCATATCGGACGCTTCGACGACTTGTCGCGAAACCTGTTCCACCAGTCGCACGGCCCATTTGAAGACGGCCCGACCGTCCATTTGCATGTACCAGCGCTGGGGGTCGTACTCCAGTTCGACGCCGCCTGACTCTCGGCAGAGCAGTTCTGCCCCCGATCCATCGCAGCCCAGCGTGTACGACAGGGCCCCCTGTTCTGGGCTGCCAGGCGCTAACAGGACTGCGCCGGCACCGTCACCAAACAGCGGATAAATCTTTTTATCGGTTGGATCAAGGACGCGCGAGTTGGTGTCGGCACCGATAACCAGGACCCGACGGCTGCCACCAGTCGCGACAAATTGCATCCCCGTCACAAGTGCATAAAGAAAACCAGAGCAGGCTGCCACCAAATCCATCGCACCGCAACACAGGCCCAACTTGTCTTGCACCGTAGTAGCCGTCGCAGGCATCAGGCGGTCGGGAGTAAACGTGGCCAGCAATAGTAGGTCGATCTCCTGCAACTCGACTCCGGCAGCTTCGATCGCACGCCGAGCAGCAGCAACCGCCATATCGCTGGTCGTCATCTCGGGCGGCGCATGGCGGCGCTCGCGGATTCCAGTGCGCTTTACGATCCACTCAGCATCACAACCCAAGGCCGCCAGATCGTCATTGGTGACAATCTTGTCCGGCACAAAGCTACCCGTACCGACTATCTGTACGCCCATGAGTTTTCGCACGGGCGATTGCCGCGTGGACGGGCTGAGGCTGCGCATGAGGGACCTCTTTCTTCGCTGGAAGGCTCTGCGGAAACTGTTTCAAACCTGCGCACTTCGGCTTGCGTCGCGATTCAGTGCCGCACCCTTACCGCCAACGGTGGGCGGGCGCGAAGTGCGCGTCCATAGCCCGAGTCGGGCTACGGCCGATCGGCCCCGCAAGGATCCGTAAAAACTAGCAGGTTCGGCACGCTGCCGACAGGGGTAGAGCTATCCGCAACCGGTTCTCCGTATTACGCCCAACTCTATGCGGCTGCGCGGCGACGGCGGCTATACACAATCGCATTGCCTTGCTTGCCAACCGGATGAATGGCTCCGGTTTCTCGTAGGCAGTAGGCAACACGCTGAGCGATCGGACGCCGCACCTGCAAAGCTTCTGCCAAATGTCCCGTGTGAAACCTTCTCGGCAGTCCACGGGGGAGAAACTTCCGAAGATCACCTAAAGTACGCAGGTGATGCGTCTCTCGGATCTTCGTCAAATATTGGTCCTCTACCTGATAGTCGTTTGCGCGTCGCCAGCGCCGTCGGCCGTGCCCTGGATAACGAAATTCTTCGATTTCCACCAGCGCCACCTCCAGCGACAGCTTCGGATGCGGAAAGACTCGCGTAAAATAAACCAGCTCTTCAAAGATGTCGAGCAGTTGCCCCCGTTTGGGGCTCCGCCGCCGCTCGACGACCTTGCCTCCGCGCTGTTCAAGTTTTACCAACTCCTTGAGCGCTACAATGGGCTTCACAACAATCACCTGGTGATGTTCCAACAGGTCGGCAATTTTATCGCGAATGGCGGCCAGCGATCCATGCTGGATTTCGACGAGTGCACCGCCACGGATCGCGTCGATCCGATACTGCTGCAAAACGACTTCCTGCTGGCCGGTACCCGCGGCGTAAACCTCTTTCAGTTGGCGATGCAACGAGGTTTCCATAAGGCCATTGCAGATTTGGGATTACGGAGTGCGGATTGAACGTGACAGACAGTGGCCACCCGTTCACAGCCCAAAATCCTTTATCGTCAATAGCGTGGAGAGTTCGTAACCTCGCTCGGCAAAAGCTGCCCGCCCGCCCTCGAGGCGGTCAATGATTGCTAGCACGCGTTTTACCCGCAGGCCCACCGCTTCGCAGCACTCGATGGCGCGCAAACTTGAGCCGCCGGTGGTCACCACGTCTTCCACAATCACCAGCTCTTCGCCCGGCACGTACGGTCCCTCCACCCTTCTACCCGTTCCATGCTCCTTGGCCTCTTTGCGAACGATTACGCCGCGCAAGGGTATACCGCGAGTGCCGGCCAACGTCAGCATCGATCCGGTTATCGGGTCGGCACCGATGGCCATGCCACCTACCAGGGAAGGCATCGGGTCGCCGAGCAATTCCAGCATGCCCGCACCGATGAGCTGCGCCCCGCGCGCCTCAAGGGTCACCTTGCGGCAATCGAGGTAATAATTGGATTGCTTGCCCGAAGCTAGCGTAAAATCGCCGAGCTGAAGTGCTTGCTCACGAATCAGTTCGACCAAGTCTTGAGAATCGTACATTCTGCCCCCTGCCGCGCATGCGACATTACCGCCGGATTGTTACCTTGCTGCCTAGCGACAGTATATCAAATACATCTGCCACATCATGGGTCTTCAGACGGATAACCCGGCTAGCAGGCTCGGAAGGGGGTGAGCTGCGGCCACTACCGCGGAGAATCACCAACTGGCTCGATTCCCCGCTGGAGTTTGAGAGCGTCAGGCTTCGGTCCTCGCCGGCCGCCGTCGCTGCGGTGGGCGTTGTGGCTGCGCCGAGCGCTGTAGAAGCCGCCGCGCCAAAGCCGACCTCCGCAGGCGTGAGCAGTTTTTGATTGACGACCCATTGCCCCTCCTCCACCGAAATACTCGGATCAAATTCGATGGCGAACTGGCCCGCATAACGGCGATCTAGCATAAGCGTGATTTTACGCCTGCTGATGTCGACGATGGCCGAAAAGGGACCGCACAAGACCTTAAGTTCCTGTCCGCCCTGAAGCTGAGTGGCAGCGCCGATACCGTTAATCTTTGCTAGGAGTTGCTTTGGTACGTCGTATTTTTTCGCGATATCGGGCAATGTCTCTCCCGCCTGCACCCGGTAGAGCGCCTCCAAACGAGGTTCGGTCGAATAGATGACCGTGCCCGCCAACTGGCTAAGCAAGTTTTGAACCTCGCGGGCTTCTTGTCGGGAAAGCGACGGATCGTCGTACCAGTCCGATAGTAGCAACAAGGCCTGAGAGAGCTCTCCCCGGTCTAGGGCCGCACGCACGGCAAGTTGGGTGGCCGCAAACAAGGAAGGCTGGGCCACCTCACTCTGCGGAGAAGTATCGCCCGAGAGCACATTTGGCCGTCCATCGTTGAACCCATCCTGTCGTGGGGGTGAAACTGGGGCAGTCGATTGCAGGCCGATTTCAGGCGCACTTACCGGCTGGCCCTGGGATAAGGCCGCTGGCTCGGGCGTGCTGGAAATAGTTGGAAGCTCTGGGAGCGGCGGAAAATCAGGGGACTTTGTCTTAGCTGCTTCGCCCCCTGCGCGGCGTGACTCGTCGCTGAGCAAGTTGGCCCTGCTATCTCCGCCCTCCGATATCTGAATTCGTGGCGTCGCGGTCGCACCCGTCTCTGGAGACCAGGCCGGTGCTTGCGAAGAGGCCGCCGATGGTGTGTCTGAATCGAGCGCAGAGCCTCCCGCCACAGAATCTGGCCGGAAGGGCGGCGCACTACCGGCAACTGGTGGACGTGTAGCTGCCGGAATCGCCGCACGGAAATCGGTCGACTCGTCCAGGTTGCCACCGATTTGTATGTTCTGATCAATCGACCAACTCTCGACACCATCGGGCAAGACAGGTTCGGTCTCGTTGATCTTCATGTACAACAGCACGCCAGCGAAGGCCAACACGGTAATTGTGGCCAGAGGTCGAATTGAACTCACGGATCGTTCTCCAATATGAGCAGGCAAGCAAGAGGGGCTCGGATAATAGGAAAACTACCCCGGGCGCGCCCAGAGCGGTCTCGACGAAAGTTGTTGGAGGAGTAGTTTATTCCTGGTGACCCACTTTGCTAGCAAGCGCGGATGCCCTCTCGTCGCGTAGCCCGCTGCGAGCGCTCCAAGCAAGGGACAACATGCAGCTAGCGTTTGACGTTTGGGTACAACTGAAAGGGCTCTGGGATCACCTTTAATACTATTTCGCGCCACTTGCCCCCTGCGAAGCTAATGAGCCATCTAGGCCAATCGTATTTGGACGCGAGGTAGCGCGTTGCTGGAAGTGGCTCCGGTTTCCTTAAAAGCGCAAGTGTCAATATGTCGAGCAGAATTGGCCCAGCGCGCCAAATTCTCCCGTCAAGTCGATTGGCATCTGACGCATAAAGGACGCATTGCGTCGCCACTACACCAGGTGAATAATAGGAGCGTATCGACACCCACCGCATAGACGGCCAGGAGACGTACGATAGGGCCGTGAAGACATGGCTCCTTATGGGGCAACCAAACCAGAGGCAAATCCGTGAGGAATACGCGGCACGGGTTGGCCGATTCCATTTGCACCTCGTGTTTTTCCTTCATAGTTCCGGCAGCTGGTGACCTATTGTCCCGCCGAAAAAAAAACAAGCCCCATCAGGGGCGCTGCGCTGCAACACCAGAACCGGGACAAGGCGTTCGCCGTCGCTGGATAGGGCTCAGCGTAGCGGCCGTTAGCCTGATCGTTCTGGGCATTGCAACTTGGGCACCAGCCCGCGATCCCGCACCAACGGTTCACGGCTTCGAGGTCGTCAACACCTACACCCACGATTCTCACGCCTTTTGTCAAGGATTGGCATTTTCCAAAGGCGTCCTGTACGAAGGAACGGGGAAGTACGGAAAATCGACCTTGCGAAGGGTTGATTTGGCAACGGGTGAGGTGTTGCAGCAAGTGCAGCTCGACCGAAATCTCTTCGGCGAGGGAATCACGATTTGGGATGATCGCATCTACCAGTTGACTTGGCGGTCCGGCGTGGGAATTATTTACGACAAAAAAACATTTGCGAAATTGGAGACTTTTCGTTTTCGCGGAGAGGGGTGGGGATTAACCCATGATGAGGAGCATTTGATCTTAAGCGACGGCAGCTCCGTACTCTACTTCCTGAACCCGACCACCTTTCGCGAGGTTCGGCGCGTGGTCGTGCGCGACGGCGGAATTCCGGTCGCGAATCTCAACGAATTGGAATACGTTGAAGGCAAGATTCTGGCGAACGTGTGGGGTAGCGATCAGATCGCGCGCATAGCACCCGAAACAGGCGAGGTAATAGCGAGGATCAACTTACGTGGGCTGGCGCCCCCCGAGACGCGACGCAATCCCGATGCAGTGCTCAATGGCATTGCATACGATGCGAAAAATCAGCGACTTTTCGTCACCGGCAAGAACTGGCCGACGCTGTATGAGATCCGACTGAAACCGTTGTAGCGTCAGCTTTCGATGATCCAACAGTCTAGCCAGGACCTGCCCAGAACAGTGCGTGCAACACCTTTATCTAGCTAGTTGTGTAGTTCCCTGTTGCTTGGGGATGGGTGCTTAGTTGCAGCCCGGCCCACTGGCCGTAACCCTCAAACTCTTGTTCCAGTTCTTCACGGCCCTTGTGGCCGTCAAAGACAGCCTAACCGAGCGGGTTGACCGAGAGCAGGGCGTAGCTGCGGGCGTGCCAGCACACCGGAGCTCGTTCGAAGGAATTGAAAAGCGTAAGGACTTACCCCAAACGCCTTCAGGGGCGGCCGCCTCAATAGCCCCGATGCCTCCTCCAAGGAGATCAGCCTGGATTTATCTCTACTTGGCAACTCCCGTACTAGAAAAACCCGAGTACCGATGGTTTTAGCAATCATCCGGCTCCACGACACGGCCGCCAGGCAACATTTCTTGCAGTGGACAGGACTCGCAGCGGGGTTGCTTACGGCAATAATGATGCCCCACCCGGACCAGCAGCGCATGGAGCTCGTTGTAGATCGCCACCTCTTCGGGCAGCTCGCTGGTCAAATGCCCCTGCAACTGGTGATAGTCGATATCGTAGCCTACCCAACCGTGCCTGGAAAATATGCGATGTGTGTAAGTATCGACGACCAGAAAAGGCTGTTCCAGCGCGTACAAAAGAATTGAATCGGCCGTTTCGGGCCCCACGCCTTTCACGGCAAGCAATTGCCGTCGCAAGCGATGTCTGTCAGCCGCCTGCATCGCAGCGATCGAACCGTCGTACTCTTCTACCATAAACTTGAGCAAGCTTCGTAGCCGCTTTGTCTTCAATCGGTAATAGCCCGCCGGCCGGATCAGCTCCGCCAGATCTTCAGAACTAATTTCCAAGAGACGGTCTGCATGAATTAAATCGGCGTCACGCAGATTCTCGATGGCTTGTTCTACATTCTTCCACGCCGTATTCTGGACTAAAATCGCACCGATTATCACCTCCAGCGGTGATTCCCCGGGCCACCAGTGCTGCGGACCCAACTTGTCGAGCAAGTGGCGAAAAACTTTGTGCGTTATGAACGTCAATTCTTCGGTCCCGTCACATTAGTGTGCTGCGGGCAAGCGGTCGCAGCCATTGATTGGTGCGCCCGTGCGCGAGGCTTTCTCACTATTTTCTTGCCCCACAGCTGACTCGCTACTAATAATTGAGCGCCCATCCGCAGGGGATTTTCTGGCACGAACATCATCTCCGTAATCAATGGGACCCACTTGTCAAGATCGAATTTTAAGTAAGCTAGCCGCTTCGGAATCTGCCTTTGTGATGCCCACCGGTGGCAAGTACAATTGGGGCATATTGTTCAAAACATACGACATCCATAACCAGAGATATCGACCGTGCTATCCGTTCGACCAAAAATCGCTGAGCTGGTGTTTCAACTCTATGGCAGATCGCTGCACCCTGAGCTATTTGAAATTTCTCAGTCCCGGTCGATCGAACGCGGTCCGTACAAAGCGACTGTGCAAATAACAAGTGCCGGGCATTTGGTCACCTGGAAAAGCGGCGATCTAATCCTAACCGAGGTGGCAACTGCCGCCCACCATCCGCTGCCCAAAAAAAGGCGGCTGATGTCTTATCGCCTGAAAGGGGAACGAAGCGACAATCTCCAATGTCGCGGCGGCGTCAACTACGAAATATCTTTCTGCTTAGAGCCGACACTTCCCGATAAATTTTTAGCCTATCAGCAGCAACTAACGCTGCAAGCGACCCGCTGTGGCATGTTGCAACAATTCGAAGCAAGCGGCCGCCTCGATGTGGGTGCGATGAGCTACATCAACGTTGACTCTCGCGACAAGACGCTGCGCGTCCGGGCATTTCACACATTTCCCGAAGACTGTGCCGTACTCAAGATTCAGTCGCTATTCCAATTACCCAAGTAACGACATCCTGTCGATTGACGGCAGCGTCATTTTGTATTGCTGGCTAACGAGCCCCCTATCTGTAACCCCTCTGCCCGTGACTCTCGGCGCCTCATGGGGCTACTGCCGGCTGGCAAGGTGTTGTTCAAAGTGCGCCAGCTGGCGCTGCATCACCTGCATGTGCGGATGCTTTTTTACTGCCTGACGCTGGTAACGAATCGCATTCTCCAAGTCGCCCACAGAAAAATAACAGCGGCCCAAGGTATCTAAGTAGCTTGCGTTGCCAGGCAAAAGCTCCAGAGAACGGTGAGAGTAGACTAGAGCCTTACGGTAATCGCCCTCGGTATTGCTGACCAGCCAAGCCCAGTGATTGAAATAATTTGCGGCGTCCTTCTCCTCGAAGATGCCCGTGTTGGTCTCGATCGCAAATTCTATTTTTCGGCAGACGGCTTGAATTCGCATCTGCGTCACTTTGCGAAACGCATCATCGACACCTTTCAGATGATAAAGGGCGATCAAGATGTCAGGGTCCTCCGGACTGTGAGTCACCGCCTGTTCTAACTTCTTGCGCTGCGACTGGAAATCGCCCTTCGCCTCAAATACGCACGCCTCATAGAATCGCCGCTGGGCCTCAATGTCCTTCAATATCCTTCGCCGGCTGGAATCCTCCAAAAGACTTCCCTGCGCTTCGGGAGCAGCGGCCAGCGATTCGAGGCACTCCGTCAACATTTGAGCAGCGGCCTCGTCCTCACCCCGGTCGTGCAAGCGCAAGAGAGCATATCTGGTGCGCGCATGCAAAGAAGGGAATTCAATGGGGGGAACTGTCTCAATCACATGTTTCCATTCGCGTTCCGCCCAGTCGTGGCGTCCCAACTCCTCAACGATTTCGGCAAACACGTTGCGCAGTTGCGCATCGGACACTTCGATTTGGAACGCACGCTTCGCCGATGCGCCAGCATCTTCTTCGCAACCCTGCCGGCCAAGGGCAACGGCTGCGAGATAGAGTAAAAGCCGATCATCCCGAAAGGCGCTCTGATACTTTTCTTCCAGCAACTCCAAAACCTCCCATTGCCTCCGCTCAATTGTCCAGATAGTTGCTGAGGCCAGCGGAGCCTGGTTGGTACCGCCTTGCGATTGCATTTTGTAGTACAAAAGCGGATCGCTACCGATCGCATCGGTAGCGATTTCAAAATTCTCATAACCGTAGGATTCCAAGATTTCGGTCACGAAATCGATGCGCCGCTGGAGCGTTTGGAAGATGGCTTGCGGATTAGCGACTCGCAAGCTGAGTTCCAAATGATACCCTAGCAACTGCAACGCAACGGCTGAATCAGTTCCCTCTGCCTCCTGACCCACCAGGGCTAATTCGGCATCGATCAACGACAGCCATCGCCTGTCCACCTTGCCCGGCCGCTGCAATTGATCGGCAAACGTGCGCAGCCACTGGACCGGCACGCTCTGGGCATCACCAATTTCCTTGGCGACGACGTCGCTCGATTCAGCCCTATTGAGCGATGGGCCACTACCTTTTCCCATAACCGCCAGCGCCGCGCTGCGAGCTAACCGTGGCAAGGAATCGAAGCGTGCAATCCTGCACAGCGCACGCATACCACGATTTTTTTCGATCGCTGCCAAGCGATCGATGCGCGTGCGGCGCTCAGCCGCAGGCAGGTCACCGTAACGCATCATTAATTTGCGGACCTCGGGAAGATCGTCGGGGCGCACCCACTCGACCTGTATCTGCAACAAGATGTATCTCGCTCGCATCGCGACTTCAGGGTCCAGGCTCAATTCAGCAGCCTGGAGTTGATCGAACGCATCCGCTCCCAACTCAAGCAGACGGGATTCGGCTCGCAGGCGCTCAGCGTAGACCACGCTCCCTAGTTCGTCGATCAAGCGCGGAATGAGCCCCGTGGATGGCTCACCGGACAGAGAAACCTGAAGCTCCTCGCCGGCCAGGTACGGCAGGTTTACTGCTGATTGGCAAACAAGTACCAAGAGGCAAGCCAATGCTCTCCAACACATCTCCATTCTTCCGATCCCATCAATGATCTATTCCCATAATGGGCCATGTAAGTAAAGAACTGCGCCCAAGGATTTAACGACTAGCTTCCATACGCTTAATGTATTCCCGCAGCCTTTCGTTTTCGTCTCGCGTGCTTCGCACCTCCAGCAAGACTTGCACCCTTTTAACCAATTCAATCTTATTAACCGGCTTGGAGAGAAAGTCGTCGGTCTTGGCTTCCACAGCCCGCTCAATGTCGCCCAACTCATTGAGCGCCGTCACCATCAAAATCATAATGCCGCTGGTCGCCGCGTCGCTCTTGAGCCGCTGGCAAACCTCAAAACCACTTAGCTTCGGCATCATAATATCGAGCAAGATTAGGTCCGGCCGAAAGGCCGCCACCTTGTCCAGCGTGTCTCGCCCGTCAACCGCAACGGCCATCTCGACATCCAGGCCACCTAAATAGGCCTCCAGAAGCTCCACATTAGCCTCATTGTCATCAGCGACAAGTATTCGCGGCTTGCTCATATAGCTCCATCCTTGCAGGTGGTAGTCAAGGTTTCGTTGAGCGCGGCGGCTGGTACTGGAAAATGATCGCAAAGCTGGCGTACTTCTGAGCGAATGCGCTCATGCACGACCGGATCGTCCGCCGCACGCAGTGATTCGAGCATCCACCGCCCCACCGAGCGCATCTCGACACCTCCCATGCCACGCGACGTCAGCGCAGGAGTGCCGACACGAATACCCGAAGGATCAACCGGCTTGCGCAGGTCAAACGGAATCATGTTCTTGTTGACCGTAATACCGCATGCTCCCAGGACCGACTCGGCCACTTTGCCGCCAACCCCCAGCGGCGTAACATCGACGAGCACCATGTGGTTGTCGGTGCCACCGCTCACCAAACTCAAACCTCCACTGGCCAACGTCTCGGCGAGCACCCGCGCATTGTCGACGACCTGCTGGACATACACCTTAAAGTCTGGCTTCAGCGCTTCGCCAAAGCAAACGGCCTTGCCAGCAATGATGTGCATGAGTGGTCCGCCTTGCAAACCCGGAAACACGCGGCTATTGAGCACCTTGGCAAATTCCTTCTTGGCCAAGCAAAGCCCACCACGTGGGCCTCGCAATGTTTTGTGCGTTGTGGAAGTAACAAAGTCGGCTACCCCCAACGGATTGTCGTGAAGACCAGCTGCCACGAGACCAGCGTAGTGCGCCATATCGACCATCAGCTTTGCACCAATACCCTCGGCGATTTCCGCGAAGCGCGCGTGCGGAATCTCGCGAGGATAAGCACTGGCCCCAGCAACAATCAAGGTCGGCTTGTGTTCCTGCGCCAGCCGCGCGATCTGATCAAAATCAAGCCGGTGATCGTCCTGGCGAACACCATAGCTGACAAAATTGTAAAGCGTGCCCGAAAAATTGAGCTTCATCCCGTGGGTAAGATGGCCGCCGTGGGCTAGGTCAAGCCCCAGCACTGTATCACCCGGCTCGAGCGCAGCCAAGTAAATTGCCATGTTAGCCTGCGAACCAGAGTGGGGCTGCACGTTCGCAAAATCAGCGCCGAAGAGTTTTTTCGCCCGAGCGCGGGCCAGCTCTTCCACCTTGTCGACATGCTCGCACCCACCGTAATAACGCCGGCCTGGATAGCCCTCTGCATATTTATTCGTAAGGACGCTTCCGGCGGCTTGCATAACGGCCGGACTGGTGTAGTTTTCGCTGGCAATCAGTTCCAGCCCATCGTGCTGGCGACTGATCTCGTCGGCAACCGCGGACCAAGCTTCAGGATCACTTTCAGCCAAATAATTCGTCATGGAGTCCCCAGCGGTCACCCAGAAATATGCAAGAAGCCCTTGGGCAAAACAAGCGGTAGCCTATCATTGTCGAGCGATCGGCGCGTAGTGTCAATCGGCCGGCCAATAGCGGCAGTCGATCCATTTGCCTTCAGGGTGAATTCAATGGCCAGGACCCCAGAAACTAATGGATGGCACATCACCTCCGTCACTTGCTCGCTGGCCCTGAAAGATTCACTCTCAGGCTCTATGGCAACCCATCTGACACATGGACCCGTATAGCGAGGATCGAGCCAATCCTTTGCGCACAAACTCCACCTAGGGCACTTCGTGCTTCTCTAGCGGTTGGTCCGGGGCAATGCTGGCGGTCAGTTCCCCCCGATTGTCACTCAATCTGGCCGGCGAATCGTTCACGCGGAGGTAAAGCACGGCAGGCCGTTTGGGTTTCAGCACAGCTCCCAAGCCCAGGGCAAGCGTTGGTGAAAGGCCCGCGTCCTCGCTTCGCAACACGCCTAGTAGTTTACCTAGGGGCTGGCCAGCGTGGTACCTGAGTGTCACACCTTCCGGTTCACAAAACCAAGGAGCCGTATCGTGGGCAATCATGTAACGTCCGCTCGCTGAAAATTTGTACTCTCTTCCAGCTTGCAACATCCAACCGGTGGATTGCCAACCGCGGTCAGCGGCCACGGTAACCTGGGCGGCACTTTGGAGAAGCACCGGGCTACGATGCTGCATCGCCATCCGCCGAGCCTCGTAGCCGTAATCCAGCTCAGCAATAAACGCCTGCCATTCCACTAGGAGTTCTGGCCACTGGGCGCGAAAAAGCTCCCGAAAGCGACCGTTAAAATCTCGATCGGTTACCCATTGAGGTAATTGCCGAAAGGTCGCCTGCCAGTCGAGATGCGAGTCGAGAAACGTGCACAGGGCCCAGCACCAGGCATATTCACCAGTGGAAAACCGCCGCCCTTGGTCAAGCTGCAGCACGGCCAGTAGCGGCAACCCCGTACCCTTGTCGTGCGCCTCGCGCACGATTTTGATGCGTCCCCACATCGGCACGACTTGGCGATCGGCAGGCATCTGGCGGAGGTGGAGGCGCTGGGCCTGCCACGTGTGGGTGGCAAACAATTCGGCCATCCCCTCGGAGTACCAACCCGGTCCGGCGCCGCCAAGCATGGCGTGCATGAACCCGTGCGTCCCCTCATGCAGCAGCAGGTGGCGACGGTAATAGTCACTAGGTTGTTCGACAATCCAAAGCTCCTTCTCTGTTGCAAAACCATTCTTAAAATCAGGCCGCTCCCTGGGAAGCAGGCCCAATGCAGCAAACTTGGCCCGGTCATTAATCAAAAATGCGCGCATTCTCCAGGCGCGGGTGCGCTGGGGCGCGATGTTAAAATACTTGGCCCACTGGGCGACGGCTGCATCGAAAACCACCGGCAACTCGTCGATTGCAGCGCTGGCCGGCAAATCGGTGTAGAGGGTCAGATGGTCGCTTTCCAGTCTCCGCAAGCCAGCCTGCTCAGCGCGACGTTGGTCAATCGCCGGCAACGCTCTGGGAGTGATGGGGGCCTCCTCGGCGAGGGCCTGCACGGATCCAAGCACCAGAAGACATAATAGACAAACTGCGATTGAGAATTGCGTTCTCACCCAGAAATCGCACACGGTTAAATGTGGAAACGCCCGATCTGCGAACTTATTGCCCCCTGCGCAGCGATTGAACCACCCAGGACAAGCATGTTTTGGCGGGAGGTGGCAAGTTACTGAAAGTGGCACGGGTTCATCAAAATCCCAAGTGTTAATACGAATCCAACCCCAAACATAGGGCACTCTTTCTAACCATCAAACCAACGTTGTGTGCCCCATCATTTGGAAACAAATCAAAAATAACTTCGGCATTTCGGATTGCCTAGCGGGACCGAAACAGTTTTTCGATCTGGCGATTGACTTCATCGCCGATTGCCTGGGACGCGGCATCTTTCACCAACCGCTGCGACAAGTCGGCCACTGCCCGCAAATCAAAATCCCATTGGTCCAGCGAGCCGTTGACAGGTATGCGCAAAGTTTGCCCCGCCAAGGAGCGAGAATACTTCCCTAACCATTTCTCTTGAATGGGTATCTCAAACACCAGTGCTAGGCTTTGGTCAAAGCCAACCGAACCTTGCGAGCGGATGGGCACGTCGTCGATAATAAACTCCAAGTTGCGATGGTAAACACGACCTTGAACCACTTGAAAGTCGATATTGCGATCGTTGATCGTCAAACCCTTCACCGAGCGCGTCGCGGTCACCGCCGAAAAAAGCTGTTTAGAATTTGAAAGTGTTTTGAGTCGCTCAACAGCTGTTGCCAGTTCTTGCAGCATTGGTCCCGGTGCCACGCTCAGGCGATGGACCGCCAACTGGCCGGCCACCTGGGCCTCCTGGGGATTCGCCAGGGGCACCCGAGAATCGGCCAAATGTACGGAGAACTCCCCTTCGGTATGCGTTGCATTTGCCACCACCGGCGCAATGTATTTAAGCATGGCCTGGCTCACCTGAGGCAAAATCTGCACGCGGCGTAGCAGGGGACCGGCAGATAGCTGCAGTTGCTGTGATCTGTGTCCAAAAGTGAGAAGCGGGTGAGCGGTCAACCAGCCATTTCCCACGGCCACTTCAAGTGGGGCAAATTGAAGCTGGCCCTGCTGGAAAGTTCCCTCGAGCTTTCCTGCCCCAACAGGCAATCCGTAAACTGACGCTGACAGCCACCCTGCGTCAGCCGACATTTGCCAGCGCTGCAACCAATCGAGCGGCGCGCCCTGTGGGTCAACTTCCGAGAGCAGACCAGCGATTTGGAAACGCATGTGGCGATTCCCTACCAGCCGGACGTTGGAACCCAGATAGGTTGTCAGTAGTGTGGCCAACTCCTGGGCATCGTATTGCAACTGCCCATTGGCCTGGAGCCGCGGCAGCGTGCACATCTGCTCGATCGTTGCCGCGCTGGTTAGCTGCAATGTCTGTCCGCGAAATTCAAGTTTTTCGACCCGCGCACGGTCGTCAGCAATCGCATAGATGGCCTTGCCCGAAACCTGCAATTGCGGATCGGTCCAAAGGACTTCCGGGGCGGTACTCGAGGCGTCGGCTCGCAATAGCTGCAGCTCGGCGGCAGTCGCCGAAAATACGGCCTGCAGTGCTCCATCGCCAGGGGCCAACTGTAATTGTCCCTCAACCGTACCACGTAGCCAGGTCGAGGAATCGCCGCTGACCAAACGAGCTGCTGCCGCCATCCGCTCAAGATTGGCGCGAAATGCAACCTGGCCCTTGGCAGCCGGTATGCCAGCACTGAGCATGCTGAAACCCAAATCCCTTGCGCGAAATGCAAGTGCACTGCCGATCATCTGCAACTCTTTTGACTCTAGGCTGTCGGCCGTGGCATCCCACCGGCAATCGCCGGAAAAATGAAAATTTGGTTCATCAATCTCGAACGCCCTGCTGCGAACCCTGAGGCCCACGACACTACCCTGCGACTCGATAACGTGTACCGCATCGGCAGCGAGTCGCAACTTGGCCTGGACATTGGCCTCGCCGGCCAGCTCCAGCGCAATATTGGGCAACCAGGGTCGCAACCAATCTACCCCCGGGGCCAAGGGGCCTTTGCCCTCAACTTTTACCAACCAACTGGGCCTCGCCTCAGCGAGATTCACCGGCTGCAAGAGCTGCAGGTCGAACGCATCATCCTTGCCACGCACCTTGATGGTCGCGGTGCTCAATTGGTGGAATTCCAGATCGGCTCCAGTACCGGCGGCCCGCACGACAACTTGCAGCTTGGGGTCAGACCAAAGTTTTTTTTCCTTGTGGATCACCTGAAGGTCTTGCAGCTCTAGGTCGGCATGTGCAGAAAATTCCCCGACCGCCGGACGCAAGAATGACAGCTGGCCCGAGCCGCTACCGCCCAAGTGCCACGGTTTCAGCTGAATGAATTGCCCCAGATCTTGGCTGAACTGATCCAGATCGATCTGGAAGTTTCCTGAAACCTCCTCGCGGCCGGTCGCGAACTGGGCCTCCGCAAAGGGTGCTGTCAGCGACCATTGTTCGATGTGCGCACCTTGCGGGGAGTCGACCAGCGCCAATGCTGTTTCTATCGGCTGCTGCCAGCGAATGACCCGTCCCCGATTGCTTCCTGCGACATCGCGTAGCGAAGCGGTCGCACTCCAAGCAAATCCATTCTCCGCCCGCTGGCTGTCCAATTCTAGCGAGAGCACCCCGCGGTCGATGCGCACTCCCTCGCGCAATTTCAGGGTGCGCGGCAACATCTTGGTCAATTGGTCCAGCGCAACTTCGCCCGCCAGAGTCCATTGGCTTTGCGGCAATTGTTTCTCACACAGGGCAAATAGTTCGTCGAATGTGAGGGAACCTCGTGCGGAAAAATTGCTCCAACCAGCGTCCAGCGACAGTTGCTCGACGGCAATCGTATTGTTGGCCACCATCAGCCGCCAAGGAGCCTGCAAATGTTGGAGGACCACTCGCTCTCTTAGAATCGCGTCGGCGGAAAATTCCAACTGCTGGATTTCCATACGGCCGGCCGTATGCACCTGCAGCCCACGCTGTGGATCCGACGTCCAGCGGATCTGCGGTGCGTCGATCGTCAGGCGGCCCTTCAATTGTGCACCAGGCAGCGCGCGGACCAACCACGGTTCCAGCGGCTCGAGCGGAAACCCTTTCAGGAACAGGTCAAGTTGGTGTCCGGTGGCCGCCCTCGATTGAAACTGAAATTTTGCATTGCCTGCGGTCCCTTCGCGGGCGGTGGCCAAGTTGACGCTGCCGGTGATATCGAGCGCGCCATGGGAGGGTGTATCCAGATGTGCGACAAGATTGGCCTCGGTCAGCAACCACGCCCCCTGGGTCGTGGAATCGACGCCATGGACTGTGCCTTCAATAACTTCGACCTGCACAGAGAAGCCGTTTTTCTCTTCGCGCGGAAGCTGCTTATTTTCAGGATCCCCGCCGCTAGTCTCCATGGTCGCCAACAGGTCTTCGACATTGCTGCCGCCAGGACGCGTTACGATGTAAGCAGTTGGTCTGGCGATGCGGACCTTACCCAGGTCCCTCCAATTGGCGGCGAGTCCTAGTAGCGATCGATCACAACTAATCGACTCTGCTGTCAACAAAGACTGGCCTGCCGGGTCGACCAGTGTTACGCCCGTCAGCGACTGTTTTCCAGACCAACCTAGATTTGCCCCCTGGCTTTCAATGCGCCACCCGGGCGCAGATAGCGCCACGCCAAGCAGTTGATTGCGCAGCGAGGTGCGGGCCACGATCGCAGGGGCGACTGCCACCACGCCCACCGCGAGCAACACTAGCAGGAACAATCGGCGGCCGATTTTTCTCTTCCACCGACGCGGCGCGGCCGATGCACCTTCGCCATTGATGCGCTGCGCGCGCTTCTTCTTCGCCATAGCCGCACTCACCGCGATCGAGGCCCTCGAGAGTCGCAATCAAGACAGACATCCTACGAAGGTTCGCAGCTTCGGACCAGATCGAGTCCGTTGAACGAGTGCTAGCAGTGGTGATTGAGAGCAACTACTGACAGGATCGCAGATCAACTCTGAATAGATTTAACCGGACATCGGTGCCGAGGGCCAAATCTGCCATAACGCAACAAAAAGCAGCGTCACTCCGCGAATCTACATATCTAAGTTGAACGTCCGCCCCAGATAGCGACCAATGCGACGGGCTAGGGTGCGCGGTTCGGTCATAATGCGAGCCCTGCCGGTGAGGCCATTTCGAAACAGGCCCACTTCACCCTCGAGATACGCGACAGCCTGGTACGAGGTAGACAAAGGGCGCATCGTGCCGTCGCGGTCTGCCTGAGCCGGCACGGGCCCGCCCGAGGTACTTGCCAACCGGGGCGAGAGCATCTCCAACTCGTCGTTGGCAACGTACTCAATAGTACTCATGAACACGTGATACGCCGATTCCTCCAACATAATCCGCACCTCTTGTCCCTCCGCAACCAAATCCAACTCGCGCTGGCCAATGACGAGCACCGCGTCCCACGCATTCGGATCGCCAATCTGGCAGAAGAGGTTTTGTTCCCCGTCCGCCATAAGAGTGGCGCCAACATTTTTTTCATCCAATGTCGAGCCCGTCCAACTGGCCAACTCCAGCTGCTGGTCCCGCGGCCGTTCCTGCCGCTCCGGCGGCGGGATCACCGTGCCCGCAATCGGGGCGGTAATTTCCAATCGCTTTGCATCACGAAGTTTTTGGGCCAATCGCTTTTCAATTGCGATAAGCCTTTCGCCAACCATCTCAAGTCGTAAAGTTGCATCGTTGTCACGCGAGCGCAACTGCTGCAGCGACTTGAACTCCTCCAGGCTGGCATCGCGATCGCCTCGCAAGGCTTCGATTTCCAGCTCCAGTTCTATACTCCGTATTCGCGCCAGGACCTGGTTGGCGGCCACCTGCTGGCCAGGTTTAACGAGAATTTCTTCCAGCGTGCCCGCAACCTCCACATAAACCGACGACGCCCCACGCGGCAATAGCTCAAAACTACACACAACACTCGATGGAAACGGAATCGCAAACGCGCCACCTACCAGCGCGCCCAGAAAAACCAGCGATGCAAACATGCGAACCTTTTTCACCTTACTCCACCTCCCCGGTACCCGAAAAAACTTGGCCACTTTACTGAGCGGCATGACGATCAAACCATAAAGCGACATCAATGCGATCATCTGACCTACGACCTTGAGGCCATAGGGTTCGAATATCTTATTCAAGAAAACTAAAATTGAAAGCAGGATCAACCAGCGATAAAAAAACGATGCGACGGTATAAACCGCAAACAATCCTTGGTTCCGTTTGGGCAAGAAGGGATCCTCCGGTTCCTCCAGTCCCAGACACCATTTACCGAGCTTTCGATTGAGAATCGAACTGGCTTTCTGCCGTAGATTAGGCACCTCCATGATGTCGCTCAAAATATAATAACCGTCGTAGCGCAACAGCGGATTCGCGTTAAACAAAATTGTACTGACGGAACTGACGAACATGATGTTGAGACATGTATAGTTGAGCAATCCTGGCTCGCTAAACCACCAGAGAAATGTAGCTAGTGAAGCCAGCACAACTTCAATATACATGCCGGCTGCCCCGATCGCCGCCCGGTGCCAACGATTGGGCAGCATCCAGGAATCGGACACGTTGCAGTATAGGCAAGGCGTCAGCACCAGGAACATGATCCCCATCTCATGACATTCGCCTCCAAAATGCTTACACGACAAACCGTGACCAAACTCATGGATCATCTTGGTAACACCCAATACGGCTGCAATGAGGAGCCAGTTCTGGGCAGCGAAAAATGATTGGAAAGACGGCAGCTTCGACTGAAAAACATCAAACTGCACAATCACCAGCATGAGCGCCGAGAGAACCAGCAGCAAACTCAAGCAAGTCGCTATTGGCATAAAAAACCAGCGCACCCAGGGATAAAGGGCGTTAAGAATCCGCTCGGGATCAAATCCTTTGAAGCGAATCGACAAGATGTTGCTCACCGAGCCGATCAATTCCTTGCGCCGGCGCTCTTCGTGCCGCTTTTTTAGCTCGACACCCTGGCCCGCCGCGTCAGACAGCACCAGCCCACTGCGATGCAGCATGCCAATGAAATTCTGCAACTCTTCAACACGGATTGTTTGCGGGGGAAATTCGGCCTCAAACTGCTCGGCGATATCTTCCAGGCTCGATTGGCCATCAAGCATTTGCAAAATGGCAAACTCTTCTTCCTCGAAGCGAAAGTACTGGAGTCCGACGGGATCCTTAACGACCCAATATACGCGCCCCTGGTAACGCTGCCGCCGCGATTGGAGATCGGGCCGCACGCGAATCGCCATTTTGCGCGACGAACTGGCAACAATACTGTCAGCTAGCGTTGGCATAGAATAACGGTGGTCGCGAGATCAATTGCCACGCCGCCGGGTAAGGCCCGCCTGGGGCGAGGGCGTCGCATCCCGCTGCCGGTTGGTTCCCAAGTGGAGTGTCATCGTGGCGCTCATGCCAGGCTGGATCAACCAACTGTCATTTACCACTGTGTTCTCGACTTCGGCTCGCACATTGAGGCCGCCATCAAGTTGCATGGACTGTTCGACATACACGACCGTACCCGCAACTGATATCTTTTTACCGCGCGCACGGGTTACCTCCACCACCACGTCACAACCGACAAGCTCATCCCGATTGTGAACCTTGGAATCGACAGTGTCTTCCACGTAGAGCTTGTCAAAACGAACCAGCTTGAGAATAGGATCGCCCGGATTGACCCATTCCTTTTCTTGGTGATAGCTGGCCACCACTTCGCCGGCAAAGGGGGCACGAATCGTGCGCCATTCGATGGCCAATTGGGCAGCGTCGAGCTCCGCCTTCTTTGTGCGGGCATCCAGCTTAGCCAGTTCCTGATCCTTTTGAGCCTTCTCAGTTTGCAGTCGGGCCCGCTGGTAGGCCAAATACTTTTGCATGACCTCAATCTCGGGCACCGCATCTTTTTTTCTGAGGTTGGCCTTAACCGCCTTCTCCCAATCCACTTTTGCCACCTCGGCTGATTTGCTGGCAAATTCTTCCTCGATCGTATTCAGGGCCCGTTTGGCCGCTGCTGCCAATGCGTATTGGGCAATCTTCAGTCTGGCCTGCGCCTCGCGATCATCGATCACTGCCAGAACATCCCCCTCCGACACCCGCGAACCTTCTCGGACGGAGTAGGTTATCAGCACTCCCGCTTCGGATGCCGGAATCCGCACCTCGTCCCGTAACTTGACCCTACCCAACTTCAACAAAATCGTTTGTTCGTTCTGCGCCAGCGCGAGCGGCGCGGCAACCGCAAAAACGCACAAGGCCAACCCATAGACCGCCAAGCGGGATGGCCAATAACGAGAACCCGCTTCAAAACCTTGCTTGGGGCCACAATTCTTGCGGACCTTGCCACCGAATGAAGTTTTGAACTGGATTCTAGCCATGGAAATCGTCTCCTGAAAACGCACGGGCCGCCTCCTGGGATGGCACCCACTGAGGTGAGGACCACCTCAAAAACGGAACAAGATCCTCGATTGGACAAACTCAAACAGATCGCTAAACCAAACATAGCCGATGGGGCGACGGCCGCAGAAAACCTTCGCCTTCACGTCGGCACCAATTTTCAACTCCACAGACGGATCATTGACCAGCTTCTTCAAGTCTTCCTGCCGAAACGACACCCGCATGCGAACCGTATTGCCGTTTTCCCCGCGCACTTCTGCATTGCGATCGATCTCTTCGACCCGACCAGACAAACGAACATCCGAATGGGTCGCAAGGAAAAAGTTGACTTGTAGTTTCGAGGCCGGATCCTCTTCGCGCAGCGCCGTTAACTGTGCGACAATATGACCCATTTTGGCTTCGGGCACGTCAATCGCTAACTCCCAGCGGCTGGCCGGATCGGCAATTTCCATCAGACGCTGGCCTTGTCGCACAGTACGGCCTTCCAGAAGATCACGCACCTTCCAAGTGGTCACGATGCCATCAATGGGACTGGTGACCACCAGCTGCTCTTTTTTGCGATCCAGCAATTTTCTTTGTTTTTTTAGACTCTCCAGGCGCACTTTGAGTTGCGAGAGTTGACCCGCTAGGCGATCACGGTCGAGTTCCTCTTCCTGGGTTCCAGCAACAACCTGCTTCCGCTGCCACCTCGTCGATTCGATCTCCTTAAGCGTTTCCTGAAATTTGCCTTCGAGCGCCGTCTCACGATCCTCCTGGTCAAGGCTTTGCTGCCGGACCACGACTTCGCCGGCCTTCACTCTTGTGCCCCGCTCTACCGCAATCTCAATCACTTTTCCCTCGGCTGAGGCAAAAACGTCGCGGCGCACTTCGGGCAGCAACTTGCCATCGGCAATTACATTGAAATCGTAAGGCATGTAGCACATGGCCGAAATGGCTCCACCAAGGGCGACAAGTGCTAGCAAGGTCTTGGGCAGGTTGCGGGCGGTGACCAGCACTCGTGTCTTTCCGAGAAATCGCCACAGCGGCAGCAGGAACAGATTTTCGTGGGCCTGCGCATTGGTGAGTGAGGTTGCGCTATGCCGACGGACAACGTCCACGCGCTGCAACATGCCTTCGGGCTGACGGCTGTCGACGAGTTGCTCGAGGATGATCGCGCCCAGAATATTCTCGCGCTGCTGCCGTTTTCGCTCGCCCGGTTTTTCCTCCTCTGACACAGCCTCGCGCAGCGGCAGGACGGCCAGGTGCTTGGTATGTGATTCATCCACATAGGCGTTGACCGCCTTTTCCACCTGGGGGGCTAGATTGGCCGTGTCGCCATCGAACCACAAATCGTCACCCGTACGGGCTACGGTGGTAGCCAGTTTGCGGAGCAGACGAACAACATTGGAACGCTTGTCAAAGGTTTCCTGCCCACTAATGGCGGCCACCCGATACTTCATTCCCCGGCGCAGTACGACTGTGACGCGATCGCAGCCAATCAGACGACGGCCTTCGTTGGCGATAGTGTAGGCCGTTTCGGAAGAATTGAGCGCCTGGTGAACAAGTCCCGTGAACGCCTCAAGTTGCTCCCACAACGACTGTTTGGTCGTCAAGTGCCGCAGACGACGATTCTTGACGTACTCGCCCGCCAATTCACAAATCTGCGCGAGAAAACGCTGATAGCCGCGCTGCGTTGTCGGTCTCGCCCCGGCCCGCTGAAAGATTTCGACGACACCGTCCACACCGCGGTCGCTCTTGATAGGGGCGATGACCAGTAGAAAATCGGTCTGATTGGCGGCAGCTTGGTCTTCGACATCGTCGCCTGCCCCTGAGTGGGGCTGCACCAGCGCGGGCTCGCCGCGCTCAATCACCTGTTGCAAAAGTCGGCCGTGTTGGAGCTGCGCGGCTTCATTCTCTGCGAGACCCGTTTCGCGCAGGTTGACCTGGTATTCGAGCTTGAATCCCGCACCTTCCTCCACTGTCCAGACAACGCCACCGATGGCCGCCAGTGCGGACACTGCCTTATCTATAAGGGCTGCGTAAAACTCATTGGGCTCGACCTCCGCACGCGACAGTTCGA
This sequence comes from Pirellulales bacterium, assembly GCA_022448265.1. Classification (GTDB taxonomy): domain Bacteria; phylum Planctomycetota; class Planctomycetia; order Pirellulales; family Lacipirellulaceae; genus Bythopirellula. The sequence continues at coordinate 65,805 of JAKVCC010000004.1, read as the reverse complement.
CGACTTCCTGGACCAGACCTTGAATCTCTTGTTTGGCCCGGAGAACAGCCTCCTCGTCAATCGCACCGGTGACAGGGCGAGATTCGGAAGCTTGCGATGGATCGGAAGAGGTGCTCACGAATCAAGTGCTACCGGGGTGGCGCCAGGATCTATCCAAAAGCAAGAAAAAAGTCGGAAAACAGCAACTGGCCCAGTGGGCCCCCTCGCGTCGACAACCGTCCGTCACGCTACGGTAAACATACATTGTTATGGATTAGGGAGTTACGTCAAATTCGATGGGCCCCAATTATCGACGTTTCCCCCACTATAATACACCCTATCGGCCCCCTGGAGACGGGACTGCATGCGTGGGTCGCAGAAAATGCCAGCAGCCCTTACGCGGCGGCAAACTGCCAGATTCCCGCGAGTCTGGTCCATGTTTTCGTAGCGTGATCTTGGCCTCCCCGCGTCAGCTTTGGCTGCGGCCGGGTTGGATCGTATTGCCGCAAGTGCTATGCTTTAACAGACTTGGAGCCGGCAACTTGGCGCGAGACTGGCGCGCCCCAACGCTAATGTTTGGCGTCTGGAAATTTGACGGCTGGGGTAATTCAACCCAATAGCTGGCAAATAGCAGCTGGGCGACGATGGCGGAGATTTTATGGCAAAACAAAAAGAAGAAGCTCTCGAGGTAGAAGGTGTTGTCACACAGGCACTCGCTAACACCCGGTTTCGTGTAGAAATCGAGGGTGGACACCTCGTAAATGCCCACATTGCAGGCAAAATGCGGAAGAACTTCATCCGCATCGTCCCGGGCGATAAAGTCCGGGTCGAGTTATCTCCGTACGACCTGACCAAGGGTCGCATCACCTACCGCGAACGGTAGGACTGGCTGCGCGCGGGGCGCCGGTAGTTCAAACCCATTTCGAATCGGCTGGTTGGCGGTAAGGTCCAAGGAAATCGTGACCCCAAACTGGGTTTTGAAACGGTGGCTAGGGAAACGAAGTCGGGCCGTTTTTTTCCCGGATTCTTGGCAACAATATATTCGCACTGGCGTATATCGCTATAAGTGACGGCTGCAGCAAGATACAATCCGAGCATCAGGCAACGCGCCTATACTTACTTCGTTGGAGAAAAAAAGTGAATAACAGGTCCACACGTCCCGAGAAAAGTGTTCTGGCCAGGGTGTTCGCCGCTTGCACGCTGCTCGCGGCCCTTGTCGCCCCCAGTTTGGGCATTGCTCAAACAGGGCCGGCGAACGGCCAGGCGCAGCCCGTCGCCGTCATTGGGATCAACAGCGTCGACAATATTCTTGAAGACATGAGCTTTGTTGGCTCCCTGGTGGGCAAGCCCACCTTGGCCGATCAATTTAGGCCGATGATCGCTGGCTTTGCCCAAGGGTTGGACAGTTCGAAACCAATCGGAATGATTGTCAATATTGGCGACACGGGCCCCAGCGGTGCCCTGTGCTTGCCCGTCTCGGACCTAAAGCAACTGCTAGCTACACTGCAAGCTTTTTTTGGCGTCACATCCGAAGAAGGATCCAACGGTGTCGTGGAGATTTCCGCGCAAGGAATAACACTATTCGCACGAGAAGCCAGCGGGTGGGCATTCATATCGCCGATGCCCCAGATGCTGGAGAGCTTGCCCGCCGATCCCGGCAAGATTATCGGGGCGCTGACCCAAGACTACGACATCGGCGTGCGCGTCCACGTACAAAACGTTCCCGAACAATTCCGTCAGATCGCGATCGAGCAGTTGCAACAGGGCATGGAGGCGGGGTTAAGTCAGCAGGATGGCGAAACCGACAAGCAGTTTGCAACTCGCGAAGAACTTTCCCAAGTGCAGATCGAGCAACTTAAGCGGGGGATCAATGAGCTCGACGAGTTAACATTTGGCCTTGCGGTCGACGCCGAAAAACTGCGGTCCTTCTTGGATATTGTCTACACGGCTGTTCCCGGCACCCCGCTTGCCGAACAGATGTCGCTCAATAGTGATCCCAAGACGAACTTTGCAGGTTTCTTTCAGCCAGATGCTGCCATGATGTTGTCGTTTGCTTCCCGGTCCACCAAGTCAGATATCGCCCAGGTCGAACAGACGTTTGCGGCGATACGTAAACAGTTGAGGACCACAATTGACGAAGCATCTGACTTCGCCAGCGACGAAGAACGCGCGATTGTCAAAAGCGCGATGGACGACTTTCTCGATGCGTCCATGTCAACCTTGCAAAATGGCGTCATGGATGGGGGTGCTGTCCTGAATCTGTCGCCCACCTCGGCTGTCCTGATCGCCGGCGGCCTAGTAAGTGATCCCGACAAGGTGGAATCTGGCTTGCAAAAACTGGCCGATCTGGACTCGATAAAGGATTCCAAGCTCCCTGGCGTTGCCTGGAACTCCCACAAGCATGCCGGCGTGAACTTCCATACTCTGAGCCTTCCAGTTCCCGACCAGGAAGAGGAATCGCGTCAGTTATTTGGAGATTCGGTGGATGTAGCCGTGGGTATTGGCGAAAATTCGGTCTTTTTTGCCTTTGGTCGCGACTGCCTGGAAGGCGTGAAAGGCATCATTGATACCTCGGCCGCCAATCCGGAAAAATCAGTCGCCCCGATGGAGATGACGTTTGCTTTGAAACAAATTATGGACGTGGCGGCCTCTCTGGCCGACGACGTCGACAAGCCACAGATCAAAATGGTCGCTGAGATGTTGGCCAATAGCGCCGACGGCCGGGACCATGTACGGTTCGTTATACAACCGATTGCCCATGGGGGCCGGGCCCGCATCGAAGCTGAAGAGGGTGTGCTGCGCGCCATTGGGATGGCCGTGGAGCAAGCAGAGACGGAAGCATCCGAGGCGACCCTATTTTAACCCACTCGACGACGCAAAATCAGGTCGTCGACTCCCCCGCCATCGACCACGGTGGGCAAGCGCCTGAGCCTTTCGATCAAAGGGGCCTTTTGATTGGATTGGGTAACGCTACGGTCAACGGGGCCAATTTTGGCGCTCGTTGTCCCCGCTTCCGGTGATCACTGGCAAGATCGCTGTTTTGGCGACCCTCTTTCGGCGCCCGCGCCACTCCCAGTTGGCCTTCCCGGATTGGCAAACGCATTCACGCCCGAAACCGGCTCAGCCTTGCTTGGCCAAAGGCCGATGTTAAAGTAAGATTGTGATAGGTTTTGCAATCTCCGGCGAAGGCCCAGACCGGACACCGCAGTATCTATAGACACCCACTTGGTAATTGGCGCCCGGCGTCTTGACAACGAGCAACGCGTTCACCATGGCAAAAAAAGGCCCCCGCAAAAAAGTGCCGAAGGAGTTGGCAATTATCAACGCCGACAATTGCACGGGGTGCGAATCGTGCCTAGAGGTGTGTCCGGTTGATTGTATCTTTATGAACAGGATTGATCGGGGGGTGCTCAAGGGCACGCAGCAGTGGTGCGAAATCGACCTCGAACGATGCGTAGGCTGCGAAGTTTGCGTACACATCCCGGGCAAAAAGTCGAACCCCTATGAGCTGTTGGTCTGCCCCTGGGACGCGATTGAAATGGTGCCCACTGAAAACGCAGCACAGGTCATGGCCCAAGTGGGCGGCCCGCCGGAATACATTTCAAAAAACTGGGATCGCCTAGTCGGCACCGCGCAAAATCTGGCTGAACTACGGGCGGCGACCTGATTCGGTTTGCACTAGGTACTCCAGGCTCCGCCGAGCAATTTCCTCTGGACTGGGTTCGTATTTGAACACTTCGACCGATACCCAGCCATCGTAGCTGGTCTCTTGCAGGGCAGTGAAGATCGGCGCGAAGTCCACCGCGCCCATACCGGGACCAAGCAAATTAGGATCGTTGGCATGAAAATGCACCGTCCAGTCACAACTAGCACGGATAATGTCGGCAACAGGCTGGCTTTCGCTCGACATCGCCTTCACATCTAGGTGCAATCGGCATTGCGGCGAGTCGACGAGACGGATGAGGCGGATAGCGGACTCGGCGGTCAATAAAAAATTTCCTTCTGCCATCCCTAGTGGCTCCAAAACAATCGTCACGTCCAGGTCAGCGCACACGCTCATAACCGCGCGCAACACTTCTGCTGCGTACCGCTCGGCATCCGCGTGGGAAACACCTGGCAATAAGTTGCGATGCTGTGGCGAACCGAGCACCATCAGCCGACCGCCCAAGTCAGCACACAGTTGAGCCAGATGCCTGAAGTACTCGGCAGTTGCCGCCCGAACCGCCGACTCCGGGCTCGTCAGATAAAACCCGTCGGTCTTTGCAAGCAGCCAGTGGAGGCCCACCACGTCCAGGCCCGTATCAGCGGCCTGCCGTCGGATCTCGGCGCGCCGCGATACCGAAACCTCGCGTACGTCGACAGTTTCAGACCCTGGAATAAGCGTAAACGGCGCAATTTCGATCCCTGTGTAACCGATTTTTCGGGCCAGCGCCCAAGCCTCAGCAAATGGCTGGTCGCCGAACAGTTCGTTGCAAATTGCGTATTTCATGCCACCGGTTCCAAAAAGTCACTCGTGAGCCAATTGTCGCAAAAGAAGTCTACCAAAAATAGCCGCGGCTGGGTCCATTGCAGGGCCGAAGCTCCAGCTCTCGAGAAGGCGCTCTACCCTGCCGTGCACTGCGCGAAACCCTCACTTAAAGGATAGTTGTTTGGTGCAAGACCGGTACTCCGCGACACTTCTACTTCGCAGCACCACCTTGGAGGACCCACGCAAATTTCAAGAGAAATCTGGCACCACATGATCAGATCCGATAGAATCAATTGCATAGATGAGAAGTGAATATGCGTCCGCCCTTCGAAGCCCAGGCGAAGAAGGACGCGTCTCCCATCGGCGAGCTTCACATGCTTCAATCAGGGACGATTCATCAAGGTGACTGCATCCAGTCCATGCGCAAGATTGACGATGGCTCTATCGACCTTGCCTTCGCCGATCCACCGTTCAACATTGGATACGAGTACGACCAGTACGACGACCGTCAGGATGACGAGAAGTATCTTGACTGGTGCCGCACGTGGATGACCGAGATCCACCGGATCTTAAAACCCAATGGCACCTTCTGGCTCGCCATCGGCGACGAGTATGCTGCTGAACTCAAAGTTGCGGCGCAGCGCGAAGTTGGTTTTACCACGCGAAGCTGGGTCATTTGGTACTATACGTTTGGCGTCAATTGCAAAAAAAAATTCAGCCGCTCGCACGCGCATCTATTCCACTTTGTGAAAGACGCCAACAACTATACGTTCAACGCCGACGACCCGGCAATTCGGGTTCCTTCGGCACGGGCGCTTGTCTACGGTGACAAACGGGCTAACCCCAAGGGCCGCCTACCCGACGACACCTGGATTCTACGTCCCCAGGATTTCCAGTCCGATGCCTACGGCTTCACCCCCGAGCAAGACACTTGGTTCTTCTCTAGGGTCGCTGGCACGTTCAAAGAGCGCCAGGGTTTCCATGGCTGCCAAATGCCCGAGCAACTTCTGGGGCGCATCATCCGCGCCTGCAGCAACGAAGACGACCTGATATTTGATCCCTTCAGCGGAAGCGGGACGACACTGGCAGTAGCAAAAAAACTAGGCCGAGTTTTTTTGGGCTGCGAACTGTCGGAGGATTACAAAAATTACGCGATCGATCGAATCGATCGCGTTAGCCCAGGGGATGCGCTCGACGGCCCGGCCGATCCCATAGCGAGTGCACCGAGTACCCAGAATGGGACGACACTCGCATCCCGCCGTTGAAGCTAAACGGGCAATGGCTAACAGATCTCCGTACTGCCATCGCGCTGGGCGCATGTGCGCACGGAAAAATCGCTGGGGAATTGGACGGTGCGGATCCCAGCACGACTTGTGGTGCATGTCGCTGCTCGGTGCTGATGCTATCTGCTTACAACTCGCCCACCAGTAGCTCCAACGACGCGTCGGACCGCGTCACATCGACGACAAACTGGCCCTGCAGGAAATTTCGGCCCAGCAATGTTGAACAAGTCATGTGCGAGCGGTCATTGAGCGACACCAGCACCTCCCGCTCAACACCCTCACAGGCAATCCACATCGGCACTAGGTAACAAACTTCCTCGCCTTCGGAAGTGCGCACATTGCGGACCTCAATAATCGTCCGGGTCAACCATCGTGATTCACCGCGACGATTTTCTACCCGAAAACGAATTGTCTTACCTACGTTCTTCTCCATATTGGGTGCGCCATCGACCACGGTTTTTTCGACCGCATGAAGAGAGCTGATCTTAGCCCCCGTGTCGACGCGGGCAACGAATTCAAGCTCGCTTTCCAGCTCCCGAAGCGTGACGACAGGGCCAATCACGCGCATTGCAGATTCACTAGCATCCCAAGTCACTTGCCTGACAAGATCCGGATGCAAAGCGCGCTCCTTGTGGCAGTGGCAATCTTGGCGGTGCCGGACGTTTAACACGGCGAAGACAAGCGGGATCGCCAGCATCAATAGCGCAACAACATACTTTGCAGGAACCATCCCAACCTCGTCGGCACAAGAAATTGAAAAGCGGCATCGGTGCCGAAAGCGTTCAAGAAGGCCCAGCGATCCCGCCAGTGCCTACTACAAGAGTAAGCAAGAGTTGGCGATAAGTGTTACTGTTTTTTCAATCTGCAACACGCAAATTATTGCTGCCACTCTCGGTAACACCTTACCTGCGTTGAAGATACGGCCGAGAAATTAAAGAGGTCTCTTTTTTCACAAGTTGGCCACATGCTGCAGCGATGTCGCCCCCCAACGAATACCGAATGGTCGTCTGCAAACCACCTCGCTTGAGACACTTCGCAAATGCCTCCCGCTCGGGGCGCTTTGTCCCGATTAGCTGCGGAGCATCATCGATCGAGTTGTATGGAATTAAATTGACATGCACATTTAGACCCTCAAGCCATTCGATTAGCTCCCGCGCATCGTCCATTCCGTCGTTGATACCTAATAGCAGCAAATACTCAATCATCACGGGACGGCGCTGGAGGCGATTAACTACCCGCACGGTTTCCCGCAAGTGATCAAGCGGATATTTCGCTGCCAGAGGAATTAGTTTTTGTCGAACCGCTTGCCGTACGCTATGCAAGCTCAGCGCAAGGTTCATCCGCGGAAAGCGCCTCGCGAATCGTATCATGGCGTCTGGAATACCAACGGTTGAAACAAGTATCTTAGTTGGCGGATGATGAAACATACGAGGCGCAATCAAAGTGGCGAGGGCTGCGTAGAGGTTCTCCTCGTTGTGGAACGGCTCGCCCATGCCCATAAAGACAATATTCCGTACACCAGGTCCGTCGCCCGCCAATAACTGGCCCGCCTGCAAGACCTGGTCGAGAATCTCATCCGCCGACAAGTTTTTCGCAACTCCCATTTTTCCCGTCGCGCAGAACTCGCACGCCGCCGCACAGCCGACTTGGCTCGACACACACAAGGTCGTGCGTCCGCTGGTAATGCGCAAAATAACCGACTCGATCAACATCCCTAGCGAGGCAGTGCGAAAGAGCAACTTCGTCGCACCGTCGCACCGCGAATCGCACTTGCGATCAAGGTGCAAAAAATGGCTGGCAATTCGATCACGAGCAGGAAAGATCGCGAGGGCCTTTTCATCTGGAACAAATCGCTTCAACAGATCGTTATGGAGCCGGCGCAACTGTTGAGGATCAAATCGCAGCTCACGGCGCAGTTGCTCCAGCGCGGATGTGTCGTAAATGCTGATGGCCATAGGGTGAATAATGGGGCGACTGAAAGGTGCTGCACAACGGCGTGCGGAGCGTAACAGCTACACCATCACCATAGCGCGTGTGATAGCATTGTAGCCATCATGATCTGCATGATGAACCCAAGCCGCGCAACGGCTTGGCCGTCGAGGCCTTCTACAAACGTTGCAACTCTGGTCAACCGGCCGTGCTCTCAAGGAATAATCTACTCTACTTGATCTCCGTGCCACCGATGATCAAAGGGTCCGGTCCCGAATCCGAGTCGAATTTGGGACAGGACCTTTCTGTTCCAGCGCATCGGCAGACGGAATAGATGTCTTGCTGGTCTCGCCAGGGATTTCCTGGACATACTTGGGGACCAGGTAGCCAGGGAGCTGTGCCTGCATCCCTGCAAGAATCTCTTTTCCCGTACTCATCGGCACCTCGAAATGGGCGGCCCCGTCAACGCGATCGAGTTGGTGCAGGTAATAGGGCAACACGCCGGCTTCGATCAACCGCTCGCTGAGTGCAACCTGTGCGGCTACCGAATCGTTGACCCCGCGGAGTAGCACTGCCTGATTTAAGACGATCAATCCCGCGCCCCGCAATCGAGCGATTGCCTGGGCGACGCTGTCGTCCAGCTCCTGGGCATGGTTGGCATGGAGAACAACAATCGACTGGAGCCGACTCTCGGTCAACAATCGCAACAGTTCGTCGGTCACCCGCGCTGGGATCATGACTGGAACGCGCGTGTGTACACGTAATCGGGTGATAGACTTGATCGCCACAATTTTTTCTACCAGCGCACCCAGACTTTGATCCACCAACATGAGGGGATCCCCACCGCTGAGGATCACCTCGGTTATCGAAGGATCGTCGGCAAGGGCCATCAGTGCGCTGTCCCAAGCCGCATCGCTGTGCAATACTTCCTGGTACGGAAAATGGCGGCGAAAGCAGTAGCGGCAATGGACGGCACATGAGCCGGTGGCAATCAGCAGCGCGCGGCCCGCGTATTTTTGCAATACGCCCGGGCGCAGGGTTGCCGCCGTGTCACCCACCGGGTCTTTCTCAAAACCGGAAACCGTTATCGTTTCTGCCAAGCCAGGCAATACTTGGCGGAGCAGCGGATCGTGTGGATCGCCGGGGCGTATACGGTTGAGAAATCCAGGCGGTACAAAAACCGGAAATTGCCGCGCACCGCCTTGGGCGGCGTCGGCCATCGAGGCAGGCAAGCCCAAGCGGCGGCACAATTCACCCGGATCGCGCACCGCCGCGCTGGCCTCCTCTTGCCACGAAGAGGCTACGGCAGAACCGGGGCGGACAAGTTGTGGAGAATTGGGTAGAATGCTCATTCCATTCGAATAGTGATTTGACAGGGACGGATGGATTCAAAGATACCCGCACAACAGGATGAACCCCAGTGGCTACTTATAGTACCAATGAGTTTAAGAAGGGTCTCAAGATTCAGATCGACGGCACGCCGTACCAGATGATTGAGATGAATTTCCGCAAGCCAGGCAAGGGCGCAGCCTTATACGAGTGCAAGCTAAAAAATCTCATCCGCGGCACCGTCACCGACAAGACTTACCGAGCGGGACAAAGCCTCGAAGCTGCTGATGTCTCGGAATTTACTGCCCAATACTTGTACGGCCAAAATGACAGCTACGTGTTCATGGACAACGAATCCTACGAGCAATACGAATTGACCGCGGAACAAGTGGGCGAGGCAAGCAGGTTTTTGAAGGAAGGTTTGGACTGTCAGTTGGTCGTCTACAATGACAACCCTATTGCCGTCACTCCGCCCAACCATGTCGTCCTCCAGGTTGAGTACTGTGAACCGGCAGCCAAGGGCAATACGGCGACAAACGTCCAAAAACCGGTCAAGCTAGAGACGGGCGCCGAGATTCTAGCGCCCGCTTTTATCAACATTGGCGACTGGTTGCGAGTCGATACGCGCACAGGTGATTACATCGAACGATCGAAAAACCCCGGTTCGTAAATCCAGATTCACAATCGCACCTCGACAAGGAACTTGGTCATGCCATTCTGGGTAATCCTTGCCATTGCATCCGTCGTCGGTCTGTTGCTGGTTTTTTACGGAGTTGCGATTTACAACCGGCTCGTTACGCTCCGCAACCGCATTGAGAATGCATTTTCGCAAATCGAAGTACAGCTCAAGCGGCGCTACGATCTCATCCCCAACCTAGTCGAGACCGTCAAAGGCTACATGGCGCACGAAAAGGAAACGCTCGAGGCGGTGATCAACTCGCGCAACCAAGCAATGAGCGGATTGCAGGAGGCGTCGTCCAATCCGGGCGATGCGGCAGCCATGCAGCAACTGATGAGCGCCGAACAAGGCTTGTCGGGAGCATTGGGCCGACTGTTTGCGCTCTCCGAGGCCTATCCAGACCTCAAGGCCAACCAAAACATGGCTCAGCTCACCGAAGAACTCACTTCCACCGAAAACCGTGTCGCATTTTCCCGCCAGGCCTATAATGACTCGGTCACCTCCTACAACACATACCGGCAAACCTTTCCACCGGTCATCTTTGCCGGCATGTTCGGCCACAATGAAGACGCCGAGCTCCTGGAATTCGACAGTGAAATGATTGCCGAAGCACCAAAGGTAGAGTTTTAACAAGGCGCCAAAAGCATGGCACCTAGCGCGAGTTGTCAGCCGCCGGGAAACCGGAAACTCCAGGGCTATTTGTAAGGCCCTGAAAATCGTGGACCATCATCCATAAGGTCCTCCGCTGCCCAGTTTCACGCTACCCGCTACCTTCTACCCACTACGATCTCCACACACTCTGCGTGTCTACCTTCCCCGCTTCCGCCATGCCCACCGACTTTTACGAACGTCAGTCGCAGGCACACCGCTCAACCAAGTGGCTGGTATGGTTCTTTTTGTTGGCGGTGGTGAGTATCGTGGGACTAGTGTTTTTCGTTACTGCGACTGCCACCAATGCGATTTGCGAAACGTACGACGCAGGCAACTTGCGGCGCACCGATCCTGAAGCCCGTTGGGCGATCGCAATGAGTGCAAGCCTTGCGACCCTGGTGCTTATCGGCGGCGGCAGTGTGTATAAGATCAGACAACTCCGCGGCGGTGGAACGAGCGTGGCAGAAAACATTGGCGGGCGCCGGGTAATGCCCAACACGACCGATCTGGTCGAACGGCGACTGGTCAACGTGGTTGAAGAGATGGCGCTGGCCTCTGGGCTGCCAGTTCCACCGATCTATCTGCTGGCGGATGAGGAAGGCATCAATGCTTTTGCCGCCGGCTATTCCCCGAGCGATGCCGTCGTCGCTGTCACGCGGGGTACGGCCGAGCAGCTCTCGCGAGACCAGTTGCAGGGCGTTGTCGCGCACGAGTTCAGTCATATTCTAAACGGGGACATGCGGCTGAACATTCGGCTAATCGGCGTGCTGCATGGCATCTTACTCATGGGACTCCTAGGACGCGTTCTCTTCCGGATAGCGGGCCATAGCGGACGTAGTCGATCAAGGAATGACATCGCAATGATATTTGTCCTGGTAGGCCTGCTACTGATTGTACTTGGATTGGTCGGTACGCTAATGGGAAACATCATCAAAGCGTCCGTTTCCCGACAACGCGAATACCTGGCCGACGCTTCGGCAGTGCAATTCACCCGCAATCCGCACGGAATTGCCGGCGCGCTGAAACGGATCGGTGCCGCAGTGTTTGGCTCGCGGCTCCAACATTCAAATGCGGCGGAGATTAGCCACATGTATCTTAGTCAGGGGGTATGGGAAGGCTTCACTGGTCTGATGGCAACGCATCCGCCGCTCGGCAAAAGAATCCTTGCTCTCGAACCGCGCTGGGATGGCAAGTTTCCCGCACTCCCCGCAACTCCTGCAGCGCTCACCGAAATCTCTCAAGCGAGTAGCCTGGCAGGCGACACGCAAATAGATCCACACGTGCCCTTTGCCGCCTTGAAAAATGCCGGCGAGCAGGTTGGGCATCCTACCGAAATCCACAGTACCTACGCCCGACAATTGGTGGAAGAGATTCCTGAAGAAGTTATTGCGGCGGTCCACGAGCCTTACGGGTCACGGGCGGTAGTTTTTTCGCTCCTGCTGGATCGGGACGACGAGATTCGCGGTCGGCAGATGAAACGGCTCCGCGAGCTAACAACTCCTGATATCGTTGCCCTGACGGACCGACTCACGCCCACTATCGACCAGCTCGACACCCGCCTCCGCTTGCCGCTAGTGGATATGGCGATGCCTGCACTGCGATCAATGGTCCGTCCGCAATACGTGGAATTTTCGCAAGCGTTTCAGGAAATGGTGCGAGCCGACGACCGGCTTTCGTTATTTGAATGGATGTTGCATCGTGTACTCCTGCGAAATCTGCAACCACAGTTTGAGAAAACCGCGGCGCCGCACATCGCCTACTACGGATTACATCGCCTGGCCGCACCTTGTACAGTGTTGCTTTCGACCCTAGCGCATGCCGGCAATACTCTGAAAGAGGCCGAAAGTGCGTTTGCCGAGGCCACCAAACATCTTCCGGAAGTCGACCTCCATCTGTCTCCATCAACCAAGTGTAGCCTGGCAAAATTGGATCACGCGCTCGCTCAACTGGCCGCGGTAGCTACCAAGCATCGCCAGCGACTGATCGACGCGTGTGCCGCAGCTATCTGCGCCGACAGAAAAGTCAAAGTGCGCGAAGTGGAGCTGCTCCGCGGCATCTCCGACATGCTGAATTGCCCCATGCCTCCCCTATTGGCCGGACAAAAAATGCCTAGAGCCCCTTTTACAACCATGAGTTAGCGGCAAGATTTACGAATAGTCTGCTCCCAAACCAATTTTTGAAAATGGGGGCTCATTCTTGCGAAGAAAACACGGGAGGCTGGCGTGGATCAAACTGGCGCAACACCAACCACACTCAGCCAGCGGAGCTCTCTACTTGTAGCACTGCGACAGTTCTTCGGACACCACGGCTTTCTAGAGGTAGAAACACCACTGCTTGCAAAGGAGGTTATTCCCGAAATTCATATTGAGCCGCCGTGTACAGTGCACGATCGCTCAAAGCAGTGGCTGCAAGCTTCGCCCGAACTGCATATGAAGCGACTGGTTGCTGCGGGGATGCCAGCTATCTACCAGGTCACCCGTTCTTTTCGCGGCAACGAGCGGGGCCCCCTGCATAACCCGGAATTCACAATTGTCGAGTGGTATCGGGTCGGCGATGACATGCAAACCGGAATGGCCCTGCTCGATCAATTGTGCCAGACGGTCGCCAAGACGCCGCCGGCGAAACGAACCAGCTATGGCGAAGCGATGCGAACCCACGCCGCCATTTGTCCACACTCCGCGACGGTGGACCAATTGAACAAACGGGCTGCGGAACTTGAGATTACCCTACCCGACGGCATGCAAAAAGATGACCGGGATGGATTCTTGAATTTGCTCTTCGCCTTGCGGGTCCAACCGCAAATTGGTTGCGACGAGCCAGAAATACTATACCATTACCCCGCCAGCCAGGCCGCTTTGGCAAAGGTAACCCAATGCAGCGAGGGCCACCAGGTTGCGGCGCGTTTTGAAATGATTTGGCGAGGCGTTGAGGTAGCCAACGGATATGATGAACTCACCGATGCGGCGGAACTTCGGCGACGTCTGAACGATGTCAACCGGCAGCGCGAGGCTGCAGGGCGTTCGTCGCTACCAATACCCGAGTCACTACTGGCCGCAATGGACCAGGGGCTTCCCGACTGCAGCGGGTGTGCCCTGGGTTTCGATCGACTGGCCATGTTGGCCATGGGCCTGCCCAGTCTGGCCGAGGCAAGAGCCTTTGGCCGAGAATGAAGAGCGGGCACAAAGTTACCCACATCAGAATAGCCCCTCAGCCGCTGGGCGCCAGACCTAGATGACGAACTACCAAGAAACACGCTAGAAAAATGGGGCCAAACCCGTACGGATGATCAACAACTGGATGCGCCATCTTCAGGATGTCCGCGACAAACACCGGGAGCAGCTTGACACCCTCCCCTCTCGCCAGACAAAGATCGGCCTACTGTGTGAACCCAACGTGGTCGAGTAGATCGTCGACGTTTGCCACACAATTATCGTGCAAGATCCGTAGATGCATGGTCCGTATGTCTCCCACCCGCACTGCGCATCAGTTTCCCGCTGCTTGCAAATTCGTAGCGGAAAAAATGGCAAGCCGTCTGAGGTTATGCTCGCTGGTATACCTGAAAGCTGTAAGAATAATCGTTGCGAGCATCGGGCGGGTAGGTTTGTTCCTCAACCAGTTGCCACATATTCCACACGACCTCGGGAAAGTACGTTTCGCCCGGTACTTGGGCCCGCACACGGGTCACGTACAGCCGATCGGCGATCGGCAAGGCCTCTTCGTAGAGCATCGCACCACCAATGACAAACGCTTCAGCCTCGCGAGCGCACCGCGGGTCAGCGAGGGCCGCGTCCAACGAGCTGGCCCACAGCACCTTGTCCTGCTCGGGCCGCGAATGAGCCTGCCGCGAAATCACCATCGACGTCCGCCCCGGCAACGGCCTACCAATCGACTCCCAGGTCCTGCGGCCCATAATAATAGTGTGGCCCATCGTCAGCCGTTTGAACCGTTGCAGATCCGCCGACAAATGCCAAGGCAAGGCTCCATCCCGGCCGATGACGCCGTTTTCTGCAAACGCGACAATGATGGAAAGCGACATAATTGCCAACGAGGAGTAAGTCAGGGGCGAGAGCGAGAAGGATAAGTGAATGGGGATATTAGAACTCGAAGCTTTCTGTCGCGTTACCCCGGCCTCAGCAGGACCAAAGACCACAGACCGATTCGCCCCACAGTCCCCAACCGCAGGCAGCATTTCCCCGGCCCACAGCCCAATGTCCCTGCCAGTGCTTCTCAACCCCTATTTCCATCATACGGCTATCGGAGCCGAAATGTGGGGATGGGGCTGGTAATTTACAAGTTCAAAGTCCTCAAAAACAAACGCAAACAAGTCGTCGACATCCGGGTTGATCTGCATCCTTGGCAGCGGACGCGGCTCGCGATCAAGCTGTTGACGGGCTTGCTGCAAATGATTGTCGTACAGGTGCGCGTCGCCCAACGTGTGGATAAATTCCCCGGGCTGCAACCGGGTGACCTGCGCCATCATTTGGGTCAGCAAGGCGTACGACGCGATATTAAAGGGCACACCCAGAAAGATGTCGGCACTCCGCTGATAAAGCTGGCATGAGAGACGGCCTCCAGCCACATAAAACTGAAACAACAAATGACAGGGTGGTAGAACCATTTGAGGCAGATCTGCCACGTTCCACGCACTCACCACCATGCGTCGCGAGTTGGGATTATTTCGAATCGTATTCGCAACTTCGGCAATTTGATCGATCGAACTCCCGCCAGGCGCGGACCAGCTACGCCACTGTTTGCCGTAGACCGGGCCAAGTTCACCCTGCCCATCGGCCCATTCGTCCCAAATAGTCACGCTATTATCATGCAAAAACTTGACATTCGTCTCACCCCGCAACATCCAAAGCAATTCGTATACAATCGACCGCAAGTGCAGCTTCTTGGTCGTCAACAGCGGAAAACCAGCCGCTAAATCAAATCGCATCTGATACCCAAACACGCTCCGCGTGCCCGTACCCGTACGATCGGACCTCGAGGCGCCGTTTTCCAGAACATGATTCAGCAGGTCAAGATATTGTTTCATGTCGGCTTTTGGCTATTGGCTGCAGATCTGGTCCGTCCACCTCGCGTTCCTTACTCCCTCTTTCGTGTTTCCTATTCCTCGCTCCTGGATTCTCAAGCTCCATCCTTAGCCATCATCTCTTCCACAACCCTGGCCAACTGAGCCGGATTGTCCTGCTGGTGAAGCTGCTCGATACGCTTGCGGCTCACACCAAGTTTTTCCAGGGCACCGATTGCCTGCTTCCACTTGATGGCTCGGGCTTTGCCCTCGGCCAAGTAGAGGTCGGTAACCAGCTCGCTCAAACGCTGCAGGGAGATCGCGTCCTTGTTGTCGTAGTAGTTCCTGATGATCCGCTGCTGGTGCTTGGAATAACCCTTGTCCATTGTGCCTTATCTTTCTGCCCATTGATCCACGGGTAGCCAACTTTGCCCGCACGCTTTCCACTTTTCGCCAACGGGCAGGCGCGGTAGTATCGTACAGGTTCGCCAGCCTGGGCGGTAGTCACGGAGCCCCCCTTCACCAGGGTTTTCAGCGAAAGGTATTTCCCAAAATGCCGGTTGTCAAATTTATCAACGAGAAAAAAGAAATCGAAGTCCCGCTCGGCGCCAACCTGCGAAAGGAAGCGATCAAGGCGGGCATCAATACGCACCAAGGCGTCAATGGACTTGGCGCCGGGCTAAACAAGCTTATCAATTGTCACGGTTTCGCCCAGTGCGGTACGTGCCGTGTGCGAATTGTCAGCGGCATGGAAAACGCCAGCAAGATGGGCCTAGTGGAAAAAACTCGCTTTCGGTTGCCCGTCCCAACGCCTGTCACCCCGGGTGGTCTCGATCCGCTGCCCTGCCTAGCTTTCGTCGGTAACGAAGACACGATGCGTTTGTCTTGCCAGGTCACTATCCAGGGGGATATGGAAGTAGAAACGGGCCCCGAACTCGACCTTTTTGGCGAAAACTTTTTTAGCTGACAAGCAATGGCTTCTTCCTCGGCCCAAGCCTTTAGCTTGTCACCCCTGGCTTCTCATCCATGAAACAAGTCATCGCCATCGTAAAACCCTACCTGGCTGAATCCATTCTGGATGGCCTCCGCCGGGCTCCCCTGGAAGCCGTTGAAGTTTGTGAAGTCAAGGGCATGGGTCGCCAAAAAAGTTACCTCGACCAATACACTGAAAATGAGTACCAGTTGGCTTTCCTTCCCAAAGTGCAGATCACGGCTTGGGTCGAAGACGTGCGTGTGGATGAGGTGGTTCGCAAAGTCGTCGAAATTGCGCGGACCGGACGGATCGGCGACGGAAAAATCTTTGTGCTCGCGGCGGAATCGCATGAAGGCGCGCCCCTCGCGGCAGGACTCTGAGTCGCCGCCTGGCGCGCTCCACCAGCGGACTACACGTGCCGGGGAGGACGCCGCTAATTTTTCGAAATCGCTTTGATTTCGTCGCCCAGCCCCACCGCCCCCAGTAGCGGCCCCCGGGAGATGCTGTCCTCAAATACGGGTCTACCCGTCGCCCTGGTCGCTGGGTGACCTGCTTGTTTTCGCTATTGGCAACGCACAAAATGCCCCCTGGCGCGCGGGCCTGTCACGGGGTCCCAGTGTTGTGCGGCACACCGGAGGCCAAATCCCCCGCAAAGAGGAGTCCCCAGAGGACCCAAATTTCTTGGATCGTTCTCCAGGTTTCCTGGCCTTTCGGACTTGCCATGGTAGTCAAGCTGAGGACAATACGTACTCTGTTATGCCTTGTTTTTAGGGATTTCAAGGCCCCGTCGGCGTGCCCACGGATCGCGCACCGTGCAAGCCTTACTTTATTTGTTTCACAACTCGTTTAAGAAGAAGGAATGAAAAATGGCAAAGAAAAAAGCAGCAAATAAGCCTATGACCAAATCCGAAGTGCTGAGTGCACTTTCCGATTCCAGCGGGTTTACTAAGAAGGAAGTGGCTGGCCTGCTCGAAGATCTATCGAAACTCATCGCCAAGAATCTGAAGAAGAGTGGCCCTGGAGTCTTCAGCATCCCGAGCCTGATGAAGGTTAAAGTCGTGCGCAAACCGGCGACCAAAGCACGCAAGGGCATCAATCCCTTCACTAAAGAAGAAACTATATTTAAGGCCAAACCGGCGCGCAACGTCGTTAAAGTTCTGCCACTAAAAGCGCTGAAAGACATGGTATAAGACGACATGCAGCGGGCACGGCCTGCTGAACGGTCTCACGAAAATAGGCTCGCGGCAAGTCCCCTGGACACATCCGGATTGCCTCGCTCCATCCAAACCCTTGAACCGCGCCGGCGGTTGAAGGGTTTTTTTGTCACCGCTCCGCGGCAGAAAACACCCTAAGAAACGTGGCGCGAATATTTTCGAGCATCTCTGCAACTTCCTGGCCCAGCTGCTGCGAGTCGGAGTAGCCCAATAGAAAGGCCAGCTTCGCCTGCTCCAAGGGGTCCTCGGGGTATTCATGTCGACCGCTAGAATTCATCAACCGAATTCTCGCCTCGATGCTGCGCTGAAATCGATAAGCACCTCGCAAAAACTCTGCGTCTGTCGACGACAAGACGCCACTGCTGGCAAGTGCTTTCAGCGCCGCAAGGGTTCCCGGCACGCGCAGTTCTGGCATCTGCTGCCCATGCTGTAGCTGCAACATTTGCACGATGAACTCGGTATCCATCGTTCCGCCCGCGCTACGCTTCAGATTTCTTGGGGAGGCGGACTCCTGCAATTTCAGCCTCATGTGGCGGATTTCGCTGGCAAAGCTCCGTTGCCAGGGCTTGCAATAAGTCGCCTCCGCGACGGCCCTCATGGCCCTCATGGCGGCGCCCGGCGAACCTGTCACGATCCGAGCCTTGCACAGCGACAACCGTTCCCACAGCTGGCCACCCCCCGTGTGAAAGTAGCGGACAAACGCGTCTAACGAGACCGCAAGCGCCCCACTGCGGCCGGTCGGACGCAGTCGCGGATCCACTTCGTATAATCGCCCATGCGGGCCAAAATGGTTCGCGCGCTTGATAATCCGCTGCCCCAATTCGCTGAAAAAATGGCTATTGGCCGTCACACGGGAATCACCCCTGGGACACGAAACCGTCTGGCCATCGCTCTCGTAGAGAAACACCAGATCAAGATCGCTATGGTAATTCGGCTCGCGTCCACCCAGCTTGCCTAACGCTAGTACGATAAACTCGCACGGCTGGCCCACTTGGTCGGCGCCCACTTGCCACGGGGAGACATCGCTCTGGGCGACCGGTTCGGGCAACTCCCCAATCTGCGGCTCACCCCATTTTTCAATCAACCGCTTGTTCTCGCCAAAGATGATCTGACGGAGCAGCACCTCGGCGATATCAGAAAGCTCGGCATGGGTGACCTCGATATCGTCCTTGCTCAATATGTCGCGCACACCGATCCGCAAATGGTGGGCATACTTGAAGCTGTGCAGAATGGGCTCGGGGTCTTCCGCACCGCGCATCAGCTCTGCAAGCGAATCTTCAAGTGTCGCCACCCCCGACAACTGGTCGATTAATAAACTATCCAGCAATTCATCAATCATCCCTGGATTACTCGTGAGAATGCCCGACAAATACGGACAGGCAGCGCAGAGCGTTACGTAAAGATTCAAGGTAGGATGATTCGTGCTGAACAGCTCCCAAAGCGCGGCTTTTCCTCCCACGGAATCACTCACCCGGCTCAAACTTACCAGCGTCGCGTCGGGGTCGGGCGTCTTAGCAATCGCCGCCAGCAAGCGAGGGACAACCGAAGCCAGGAAGAGCCGGCACCGCCGCGTTGAAAGAAACGGGATCCGTTCCTCGGCCAAGGTCATCAAATTCCTATAGGCCGCTTCGGGAGCGACGAATGGATAGCGCCCAAGTACCCGCAAAATTGTATCAGACTCAGGGTTAGGATCATTGATCAGATCTACCTCGGGCTCTGTCTCGCCATCGTCGCCAAACGCGTCGTGCAGCAAATGCTCCAATATCTTGCGGTTCACCGACCTGCGCTGTTGATGGTCTGCCTGAAAAGCCGCCAGCGCAGTTTGCGAGGACGATGAGGTGAATCCCATCCGCCGGGCCACTTTCACCAATTCATTTGGGTTCGTTGGCAAATCGTGGGTCTGCAAATCGTACATGATCTGTAGTCGATGCTCGAGTTGGCGCAAAAAACAATAATTTTCCTCAAGCAAACTACGCTCTTGCTGCGTCAGCACACCCACCTGGCCCAAACGCTCAATTGCTTCAAGCGTGTTTCCTGTACGTATGCCTGGTTCAACAACACCGTTGAGCAATTGCAAAAACTGAATTACGAACTCGATATCGCGGATGCCGCCATGGCCTGTCTTCACATCACTGGCTGACTTTCCGGACTTGGTGGCGCGGGTCTCAATCCGACGCTTGAGGGCCTTGATGCCGCTGATGTCGGCGAGCGACAAATAGTGCCGATAGACCCAGGGTTCCAATCGTGCAAGAAAATCTTGCCCCAATTCAACAGCTCCGGCGATGGGTCGAGCCTTCACGTAGGCCTGCCGTTCCCAGGTGCGACCACGCAGATCGTAATAGGCCAGAGCACTATCCACACCTGCGCAGATGGCCCCCTGCTCCCCGTCCGGTCGCAGCCGCATATCGACCCGGTAGGGATTGCCTAGCTCGGTGTTCTCTGTGAGCAAGTGAATCAGCAGTTGTGAAACGCGATTCACATACTCTTGGGGCTCCGTTTCGCTCAATCCCTGATCCGCATCCGCGACCTGCCAGAGAAAGACCAGGTCAATATCGCTTGAGTAGTTCAGCTCCAATCCACCAAGCTTTCCTAAGGCCAAGACGACAAAACGTGGTGGCACGAAATTTTTTCTTTGCACCGGGTAGTGTTTCTCCCGCACTTCTCGCTCCGCAAATGCCAAGGCTGCTTCGACGACTGCGTCGGCCACATAGGAGATCTGTCGGACGATCTGTGCCACGGGCAGATTTTGAACGAGGTCGCCATAGGCGATACGCAGTGTTTCGCGACGTTTAAAACGCCGCAAGGCAATTAGTACGTCCTGCCGGTCACCTAGCACACCCACCTCGTCGAGCAACTCTTCGACAAGTGGCTGCCGTGCCACTGGGAGCCCTTCAGTCATGCGCAGCAAATCATAACTTTCCGGGTCGACACACAATTGATCGCTAAATTTCTGGCTGCAATTTAGCATCAACAACAGATTCGGCAGCGCGGCCTTGTCTCGCTCGAACAGCGCCGTAGTCGACAGGGGGTTGCGCGCTGCGAAAATATATCGCTCCAGATTATTGAGCGCCATGTCGGGGTCGGCCAGATGCGGGGCCGTTTCTTCGAATTGCTCACAAATGGTGCCAATTAAATCGAGCGGTATGCCACGGCTCGCCAGGCGCTTCAAGATTGCATGGGCAGTGTGCGGACTAGAAAGTCCTAGAGAAGCAAACCAGCGCGTAGCTTCCTCCAGAGAATCGAGGAATGAATGGATACGATCGGATTGCATCGTGGACTACTTTCACGTCCCCAGCAAAAAAAGCTCCGGGCCGACGTGCTGGGTGACGACCGTGCCAAATAGCGTGTGCGCGTTGGCGTCGTAAATGGCAATCGGTAGCGTTTGGCCAATCTGCCGGCGATTACCGTCAAACACTACAATCCGGTCGCACATTGTACGCCCGGTCAACTGCAGTTGTTCGCCTCGTTCCGCACGATTTTTGATACTGGCTTTACTGGGCCCCTCGACCAACACCTCGCACTCACGGCCGAGGAACGGAAGGTTGTCCGCTTCACTAATGGCATTTTGTATCGCCAGAAGCTCATTGTTGCGGCGCTTTTTGACCTCCTCAGAAATATCGTCAGGGTAGCGTTCGGCCCCCTTGGTTCCAGGTCGCTCACTGTATTTAAAGATAAAACTGTTTTTGAAACGCTGTTCGCGGAGCAGTTCACAACTGAGCTGGAAATCCTTCTCCGTTTCACCGCAAAATCCGACGATAAAATCGCTGGTAACCGCGGCCGCCGGCAACCAATCGCGGATACGTTCCATCATGTCCCGGTACTCGCCCACGGTGTATCCACGTTTCATGCGCTGCAAAATCTGATCCGATCCTGACTGGATCGGCACATGCAAATATTTGGCACACTTAGGTAAGTCACGCACGGCGAGCAAAAGATCGTCGGTCATGTCCTTGGGGTAGTTGGTAACAAACTTGATCCTTTTGATCCCCTCAATGTCATGCAGCTGGACCAGCAAGTCGCTCAATCGCGTTTGGCCCCGCTCGTCGGCATATCGGTAGCTATTGACGGTTTGCCCCAGGAGCGTGAGCTCTTTACAACCTTCGTCGGCAAGTTGCCTCGCCTCGGCCACGATTTGCTGCGGCGGGCGACTTTGCTCCGGACCCCGCACGCTCGGCACAATACAATACGTACAAAACTTATCGCAGCCAATTTGAATACGGACATACGCCTGATGCGGTGTTGGTCGCATCGATGGATCTCGCAAGGGATCATAACTTTCGTGACTCCGCTCAATGGATTCGCGCGTCCCCTCTTTCCGCCCCAGGCTCACCTCCAGCTTGGGCCCACCGCCGGCAGCTATGTCGGCAATCAGATCGGGAATCTGGTGGAGTTGGCCGGGTCCGACAATCAAATCGACGTAAGGCGCTCGTTCAAAAATGAGGCGCTGGTCTTTTTGGGCCATGCAACCAAGCACACCGATAATCTTGTGGGGATGGGTTGCTTTCGCATTTTTCAAACGGCCTAGCGCACTGTAGATCTTGTCTTCAGCGTGCTGGCGCACGCTGCACGTATTGAAGAGAATAGTGTCGGCGTCGGCGACCGTGTGGGTCAACTCATAATCTTGTTTGCGCAGGCTGGCCACAACGAGCTCACTGTCGAGCACGTTCATTTGACAGCCAACCGTTTCAATGTACAGCTTTTTGGCCATGCTTCTTTCCGTCTACCACCATGTCACGAATTGCTATCCAAGCCACATCGCGGCCCTCGGCTTCCGCGGTCTTTTCTGCCGCCTGCTGTTTCTTCTAACGCTGCTCCCTAATCTGGCTCTGGATCTGGCTAACCAATTGGTCACGTAGTCGGCCACCAAAATGATGCCTACGTCCCAGCGCCCCATGCAGGCGCCCCCCTCATTCATGGGCTGGGTGTATCCCGCCAAACCACGCAGCGCGTCATCAAGTCCAAACGGGCCTTCCATCATACATCGCAGCGGGCATTGGCCGCGAGGTGAAAAAAATACTATCACCGACTGCTAGGCTACTCTTGCGCGAAGGGGGAAAGAGGCCGCGACTCCGTACGACGATTCAGGACGCCCTGGACTTTGCGTTTCATCCACCAGCTCACACGGGTCCCCTTGAGATTAAGAGTTTCCAGACCCAGAATCGCGTCGACAATCCAAGTGGCATCCTTGGTGACAGGCGTACCGGTTAAATCAAGGTGCAGCAATTGCTGAAAGGCGTCCAGCTCGAGTACGGCCGCGTCGGTCAGGTGGCAATGCGGCAACTCCAGCCGGATGAGTCCTCCCAGGTCTGCGGCGTGCCTCACCATGTAGCAAATCACTTCGTCGGCCTTGTCTGCACCTTCCAGCCGAATGCCAATAATTTTTTCGGTAAGCTGCGCAAAATCGCCAAACGATTTCTTGAACCCGTCAATCGCGTCGCTCGTCACCTCGGCGCCATATTCTTCCAGCGTCTCAATTACCTCTTGCACGCTCAGGTATCCGGCCATTTGGTTGGCAATCCAACCGCGCCGATCGCTACGAAAATCGAGATACTGCTGCGCCTGCTCAAAGGCCTTTTGCAATATGTCGAATTGGCCAGGAGAACCCCCGTGGTCGGGATGTGCTTCCTTGGCTTTTGCCAGAAAGGCAGCCTTCACATCTTCGACGGCGTAGGGCGGCGCAAGTCCCAAGAGGACCATAAAATCAGGCCGGCCGTCAGAAGGATGCTTGGCGTGCGGCATCGGACAGTTCTCCAGCAGAGGGCTATTTGCCTGCCATATTAGCAACAGCGGCGACGTCAAAAAACCCTGCCCATGGCAATAGGTCTCTCTGAGTCGCCATGCAACCTTGGTGGCCGTCAATGGTTTCAACGGCAGCAGTTGACGAAGGGAAGCGGCAGCGGATGAAAATTGGAAATGTGTTGCCCTCCCTATAGCAGACCAAATCCGCCGCTATCTGCAGAGTTCGCGCCTATTCACGTCCTACGTTATATCTGTCACCTCAAAACCTGCCCCATTTGAACGGGATACCCTCGCCCAAATTCAGCGGCCGACATCTTGCGCTTACCTGCTGGCTGGACCTGCTCCAAACCAAGCAAGCCGTCGCCGGTCGCCACCAAAAGCTCGTCCTCCACAGCAACCACCGTGCCCGGCGCAACAGGGCCTGGTGCCTTGGAGCGACTCACCGAGGCACGGTGCACAATCAATCGGAGTGGCTCACCCGCATCTCGCTGCCAAGACGTGAACGCTCGCGGCCAGGGTTGGAGCCCGCGCACCTGATCTTTGACCTGTTGGGCTGAGCGCGACCAATCGATAAGACCATGCTCCTTGGTCAGTCGAGGAGCTTGGGTAGCCTGGCGTGTATCTTGTTCCAACAATTGGGCCGACCCGTCTGCGAGGGAATCGACGACTTTCAGCACAAGCTGGGCGCCTATCTGGGCCATGCGGGCCTCCAACTGGCCCGCCGTTTCATCCAGGTCGATCGCCACCCGCTGGGTCCCCAAGCAAGGGCCAGCGTCAAGGCCTGGCGTCATTTGGATGACCGTATTTCCCGTTTCCACTTCGCCACACAGCACAGCCCATTGCACCGGCGCCGCACCGCGATACTTGGGCAATAGCGATCCGTGAAGATTGATCGCTCCCAGCCCAGCAACCGACAACGCCTGGGGTTTTAAAATCTCGCCGTAGTCGCACACCACTAACAGGTCGACCGCCATTGCAGAAAGTTTCTGATGAGACGCCTCGCAGTTCACCGTCTCAGGAAGCCAGGTTTCGATTCCCAACTCAGTCGCTGCCAGAAAAACGGGCGCCGGCTGCGCCCGCCGCCCACTCGGAGATCGCGACACCGCGCAAACCACCTCATGCGGCGAAGCGTGCAAAGCCCGCATCGAGGGCACGGCAAACGGACCTGTTCCCAACACAGCAATTCGCATCTCAAAATCTTATCACAGCTGGTAGGAGTTGGGACAGGCGAAACACTAACTGGGGCGGAACACTGCCGACACAGATGGACGAAAGAGCGTTGCGGGCACATGCTACTGCCAAATCTTGCTCTCGTGGAACGCTGATTTAAAGAAGAGGTGGTTGTTCGATGCAAAAGGCAAAACGACTAATTACTTGTGAGTCTTTTGCGAAGGTTTAGACAGCGGGGCCCTTCGCCACAGCATTGGGAAAACAAGTCTTGCGCCCTAGGTCCTTATCTTCTCGAGCTCCAGGAGCCGCGCGGCCATTTGCTGGTCGCTGAGGATCTCGCCACAATCCCGTCGGCTTTGGAAGTCGATTTCAAATTCTTCCAGCTGGGCGCGCAAGTCGGCCATGGTTGCAGTCGCCAGACGATCGATAAATAGTGTGCCGTCGAGGTGGTCGGTCTCATGCTGCACAATGCGGGCAAACAAATCTTCAAGTTCACCTACGAACTCCTCGCCCTGCAAATTGTAAGCGTGAATCGTAATCTTTTCCTTGCGGACTACCGGACCGGTTATGCCCGGAATGCTTAAACAACCCTCGTCTCCTTGGACCTGCCCCTTGCCAGCCCGCAACACTGGGTTGATAAAAACATGTTCGCTATCGCTATTGTCTGGATCGCCGGATGGATTGGCGACAAATAGTCGATAAGGCAAATCCACTTGATTGGCCGCCAAGCCAACGCCTTCATGCTCGTACATGATGTCAAACATTTGCGCAATCATATCGCGCAACTCAGCATCGACCCGTCTTACCGGTTTGGATACATGCCGCAGTGTAGGATGCGGATAGTGGACGATTTCAATTTTCAACGCGAGTCCTGCCAGGGGGTCGATGATCGGGACTTGGAAGTGATGGACGATGGACTGAGAATGGTAATTATAGGGCCTCCTTCCGTAGCGGCGTAGGTAGGAATTTTCTGTGTAATCGAACTAGAATCGGGCCTTGCTTCCGCTCAACAGGTTTGACCGCAGGTACACAACACAAGACTGTGGCGCATAAGGCAATAACATGGGCGGCCGCCTGTCTCGCCAATCCTCCTCAGCACGCCACGCTGGGCTCACCTGGTTTATTTCGACTGTCCTCCACGCGTGTCTGCTGGCCAGCATATTCTATCTGCTCCGTTTACCCGGTGCCGACAATGCGAACCAGCAGCAAACAAGTCGCGCCGACTTCGTACTGCAACCATGGGACGACCTCTATGATGCGCCCAAGAGGGTGAAGCAATCTTCAAGACCCCTCTAACGGCAAACATGATGGACCTGATGCGAGAAATAGAGATCATCCAGAACAGGCCCGGCACGAACAAACGGCCATCCACACGATCGAGTTCGGCGTCGTGGCGCACCGGCCGCAGCGAAACTTCCTGGTACAACTTGCGCGTGCGACCCAGGGCCAATATGTCTATGTTAATACGCACGAGTTGGAGCCCAATGTCGACTAGGGCTGCGTCGGATACCACGGCCCACGCACGTAATAGACACCAAGCTGATGCGTGTTGTTGGGCCAACGGGGAGTGCGCCGAAAATCACTGCCAAACTGCCCTGGACCTGGGCAGTTGCGGCCGAATTGATGATCGACCCGAGAGAAATGGGCGCTGGGGGAGCCCCAACTCCAATTCGTCTGCAACTGTACCGTTGGAGGGACGATCAGCGCCACCGGTTGCCCGTAGGCCGAATGCGCATAGTTGGCATGCCAATTGTGCTGCTGCGCTCGCCGCAAGGGTTTCAAATAACCTGCTTCCGCATAAGCAGCCGTTTCGACTTGAGCCGCCATTAACAGGGCCACGCTGAAAACCATGGAAATATTTTTAAGCACGGTACAAATCCTTTTCGGTACAAATGCTTGTGGAAACTCTTTAGAAGCCGGCCCGCCGCGAACCGACAGCCACCCTCAATAACAACCACAAATCCCGCAGCAGCAACTGCTGAGTCCTTAATAGCGACCACTAAGATTGTGCATCAAATCCTGCAAGCGAAGCCCTGAGGTGCGGTATCGCACCTTAGAACGCGTCCAACCGCATCCGGGTGCGTAGGCATAGTGCGACCGCATGTGCTTGTAGAGATATTCGTGCGGCATCAGCGGTTGGTAAGTCGTGTAGGTGTGCCCGACGTGCGGTGGAACAGGCTGTGGCGAGACGTACATGCGAGCGGCGGCACCGCTTGTATTCGGACCAACCTGGTAATTGGCAAATAAGTCTTTTTTGTTCTGGTAGCTAATGACCCGCTTCCAACGGCCGTCCACACCTTGAGCCTCCGACGCGCTGTGCCAAAACCCGACGATCAAACAGACGGCAAGCCCCATGCGGGCCATACTAGCAATACCAGTTCGAACGAACATGAGTCGCCTCCATGCGATTCCCCGCAGCTACGATCGGCAATGGCCTGCCCGCCTACACACGATCGTGCCACAAAGAGATTGAGTCCAAACGGAACTGCAAGATCATCTTTGGGATTATTAATTCCCTGTCGCGATGACGACCTTGGAGCACTCCTTCGGTGGGTCATTAAGTTAGCCCAGCCAGGTGGGAGCCCGTCAGGGCTGTGGCTTGGCAACGGGGGTGTCTACCGTAGGAAGTCGGCCAAGCCGGGTCGTGACGACCAGTTTTTATGTTCGGGAAATTCATGTTATAACGACATCCGGCGCAAAGCAGGCAGCTCCGGAGCCCGGCAATTCGCCTGGAGAACAATGGCCTGTGAAGAAGCTGCCTTAGATCTCAAGCCCGTCACCGAGAGATGGAGCCGCTCAAAGCTTTGCTGTACCAGAATGCGACTTTGTCGCTATAATCCGCACAATCCCTATAGCTTCTAATCCTTCTCCCGCGCGGCTGAGTACACGGAGACGCCCCCTTGGCGACCACAAAACGAAAGAAAAAACGATCGGCCAGCGAGCCGGCTGTCGGCAAAAAAACCAAAAAGAAAAAACGGCCGGCCCCCAGGTCCAAGCCATCTGCCAGTGACGCCACACCAGTCAAACGGCGGAGTACCGCCCAAGCGATGGCGGCCAGCCAGCGCGATATTTCCGTCAGCGAGTTCTTCGCCAAGAATCGCCATCTCTTGGGTTTCGACAATCCGCGCAAGGCGCTTCTCACTACAGTCAAGGAAGCCGTCGACAATTCGCTGGACGCGTGCGAAGAGGCGGGCATTTTGCCAGAGATTTGGGTGCACATCGAGCCAACCACGGGCGACCGCTTCAAAGTTGGCATCCAGGACAACGGCCCTGGCATTCTCAAGAAGCAAATTCCGCTCATTTTTGGCAAGCTGCTCTATGGCTCCAAGTTCCACCGGCTTCGCCAAAGCCGCGGGCAGCAGGGCATCGGCATCAGTGCCGCCGGCATGTACGGCGTGCAAACCACCGGAAAACCGGTGAAGATCATCTCCAAGATTTCTTCTCGCAAACCGGCTCACTACTACGAAATCCAAATCGACACCAAGAAGAACCAGCCAAAAATCCTGAACGGCCGCGGCGACGGAGTCGACATTCCGCCTGGCGACAAGGGGGCCGCGTATATTGAAAAACACGGCATTGAATGGGTCGAACAGCCGCACGGCACGCGCGTCACCATCGAACTGCAGGCCAAATTCATCCGCGGCCGCGGCAGCGTTGGTGAGTATCTCGAGCAAACCGCGATTGCCAACCCGCACGTTTCACTGCACTACATCGACCCTGATGACTACGAATACGCCTACGATCGCTCGGCCAAATCCCTTCCCGCCGAACCCAAAGAGATCAAGCCACACCCCTACGGCATCGAACTGGGCCGCCTCGCCCAAATGCTTGAGGAATCGGAGGCGATGAGCGCCAGCGAGTTTTTCCGCACTAAGTTTTCGCGCGTGACTTCGACGATGGCTAAACGCATTTGCGATGGAGCCAAGGTCAGCACCCGCTCCAATGTGCGTAAACTCGACCGCACCCACGCCGACCGCCTGTACCAAACGATCCAACAAACCAAAATCAGTCCGCCGGCGACCGACTGCATCTGCCCGATCGGCGAGGACTTGGTTCTTAAGGGTTTGCATCAGGTGGTGCCCGGTGAGTTTTACGCGGCCGCGACCCGCCCGCCGAGCGTCTATCGGGGCAACCCCTTTCAGATCGAAGTGGGACTTGCCTACGGCGGAAGCGCCCCCACACAAAACGTGACCGAAGACCTGCTTCTCGAATTGCTGGAAGAGACCGACACCCGCACCGTCCGCCAGTTCTTGATTCACACCTTCAACGGCCTCGGTGGCGAAGCGGCCGACAAACTCGTCAAAGAGGCAGCCCTAAAAACGCGGCAAACTCCGGGAAAACTCCAGCCCAAAGAACGCCACCGACTGTACGAAGCCATGAAAAAAGTCAATGTGGCCGAGGGCCAACAGATGGAGGTCCTCCGCTACGCCAACCGCGTGCCGCTCCAGTTTCAGCAATCGGCCTGCGCCGTCACACAAACCGTACTGGGCACCAATTGGCGCGGATATGGCCTAAGCCAATCACGAGGGGCGATGCCCAAGGGCCCCGTCTCACTGATGGTCCACATTGCCAGCGTTTGGGTTCCGTTCACCAGCGAATCCAAAGAAGCAATTGCCAACTATCCTGAGATCCAAAAAGAAATTCGCTTGGGCCTCCAGGCGGTGGGTCGCAAGTTGGGCATGTACTTGCGCCGCCGCCTGAAAGTGAGACAACAATCTGATCGCCGTGAAATCTTCCTGCGTTACCTCAAGGAGGTGTCCAGCGCAGTCAGCGAGATCAACGGTGCCAAGCAAAAAGAGCTTTACGAACAATTAGTTAAGGTTGCTAAAAGACAAACGACAGAAGCCGATATGAAACTCGACGATCGGGGCCGACCGATCGAGGATAAAGGTGAAGAATTGAACCTGGGCGACAATGTCCTAATCGTCGATCCCAGCACACACAAGGCGGCAATCAATCGTGTTGCTCTGGAACCCGAAGAATTGGAAGACGACCAGTAGTTTCAAGAGGAAACCTGGCGCGATAGCGAAAGCAAACCCATGGCCAAAAAACGACCTGTTGCCACTGCGCGCAAACCCAAAGTCAAACTCAGCCCGCGCGACAAGAAAACGATGGCCCGGCTTACCGATGTGGCCGATCGCGTAGTTAGAGCTGCTAAAGCGAGGCGGGACCCTCATGTTGACATTCCCTCGCGCACATTGTCCAACGTTCACTATAGCGCTCGAAAAAAGATCATCGAGATGGGCAATAACAAGAATCGCCGAAAGCTATTTGATCTTTCGCAAGCCAAGGCTTACATGCGTACCGTACTTGTATCCAGCGGCTGCAAACGACTGCTCGACCAAGGAAAGACGACTAGCCTCCGGGGCATGTACTACATGCTCAAGCATACAATTGAAGGCTCAAGAGAAAACACCTTTGATACTCAGAATGAAAGCGACACGATTATCGAAGATGTCGAGGTAATGCTCGGATCCTTGCGCGAAGAGCTTCACCTTTATGCACAAAAGAAGGGTGATCTTGTCGGCAATATCACCATCAATGATAGCGGCTTCGATATCGACTGTTCTCGCATGGGCTCAGGCGGATATGGCATCCCCTCAATTGTCGAGCCAGAAGTAATAAAGCTTGACCGAAAAAAGTGCCATGCCAAATTCGTATTGCATGTCGAAAAAGATACGGTTTGGCAGCGATTCAATGAAGACCGCTTTTGGGAAAAGCACAATTGCATACTTACTCATGGCGGAGGGCAACCGACGCGAGGAATTCGGAGACTGCTGCACCGCTTGCACAACGAGTTGAAATTACCAATCTACTGCGTGTTGGATAATGACCCTTGGGGATATTATATTTACAGTGTCATTAAGCAAGGATCAATTAATTTGGCGTTTGAGAGCCAGCGGATGGCCGTCCCTGAGGCCAAGTTTCTTGGGCTTAGAAGTATCGATTACGATCGTTGCGAACTGTCCGACGACGTGATACTTGCAATGAATGACAACGATCGCAAGCGCGCCAAACAAATCGCCAACTACCCCTGGTTCGCAAAGAAGCGCCCCTGGCAATCTGAAATCCAAAGGATGCTCAAAAACGATTTCAAGCTGGAAGTCGAGTCGCTCATCTCCAAAGACATCAGCTACGTCACGGAAGTCTACGTGCCAGAACGGCTCAGTGCCCGGGATTGGCTAGACTAGCCCAGGCATTTCATCAGCCTCGTCGCGAAAGAGACCGAAAATCGCAGTGGCTGTAAGCCGGCCACAAAACAGAGGCTTTTCTGCTGGCTCATGGCAACAACTAGGCTGCGCCCGACCATGAAAAATTTTGATTCCAACTGGGCGGATTGGGCCTCTGCACGCCCGTTTCGCATCCATCACTGATGGCATTGTCGCCGCTCATTCCAATCCAAACGCTCCGGCGGGCGGGACTTCGATGCCCGTAAGGTTGGTCATCCGAAGCTGGGAAAGAAAACGGGGTTCCACCGATAGCTTTGCGCCAACGTTGTTTTTTCCCTCATCCACATTGAAGCCAGCTGTCACCAGGAGTGACTCGCCAATCCGGGTGATCGAGAACGATTGCCCAATATTCCCCGCAGCACTAAAGTCGACTGCTGTACCAGCAGTAGAAATCCACTTGGGACTGAAACGGTAACTGTAGCTGGCCAATAGCACGTTGCTTTTAATCGGCCCACTGATTGAGCGAACCCCCAAATAGGCCTTCCCCCGTGAGGGCCGATTGAGGAGCACTCCGCCGGAAACTGTTCTCAGGCCACCACCAAAAAAGTCGGCCACCCCGTCTGAGAGAATGGTAAAACGGTCGCCCAGATGCCAGCGAACATCGTAATCAAATAAGCCGAACTCCTGCCCAAAGTTGTCGCGATTTGGGTCCGGAAACCACGTGACGTTTGAATCGATGGTGAGCCAATCAACAATGTGCTGCTGCCCAGGGATGCCGCGCTTGGTTTGCCAGCGGTGCCGCATGCCCATCCGCAGCGTCATCAGGTCATCGGCAATCTCCGTGGAGGGCGAGGTGACCCACCCCTGCAAACCGGAACGCAGCGCGTAGGTGGTGGGCAAAAACTTAGGATTGGTAATCGTAGGAGCCAAGGTCGCGTCAAACACGCGCCGCCGCATTTCGGTAATCGCGATATCGTCGAGCGGATCATAGAGTGGCAGCGCCGCAAAATTCTGGCTGGCGTCCGCATAAGCCGCCTCCACTTCAAAGACGACTTTATGCGCCAGTCCATGTAGGTTGAACAGCGGGTCATGAAAATTGGGAAACGTGGCCCAGAAGGGAACACTGGCACGCACGCCCGTGTGGACAAACGCCCGCTGCAAGTCAGCCCCATTGACTGCCTGGCCCCAATGGGCCAATTCGCCCAAGGCAAAGGGAACTACCTTGACCGGGCCAATGGCTAACGGCAAATCAATTTCCTGACGGGTTACCAGCCGCTCGCCCGCCTGGCCACCGCCAACCTCCCACGGCAAACCATCGCTGACCAAGGCAGCCAAGGTTGCATTGGCAGGCGTCGTCGCATTATTCAGGTTGGCATATGCGGCCTGAGAATGCTCAAACCAGGTTAGGCGATCGCCTAACAACGACTCACCGAGCCAGTAGTGGTCTGCGCGCGGTAACCACTGGGTCTCAGTAAAAAAATCGTTCACTTGCCCATTCGCTTCGATCGAGAGGGCTCGATTGTTGGCCAGCCGCTTAAGGCGTACGCCGGTCCGCGGATCTTTTTCCTGGTCCCAATCCGTTTCGTAGAATTGCTCCAAAAACGTGCGGTCGCTGATCCAGCCGGCTTCAGCCGTAACTTCCCAGCCGCTTTGCAGTCGCTGTCGATGCCGGCCAAACAGGCGAAAACGATAATCCTTTTCGGGGGCGATTGTGCGTCTTCCGAGACCGAGGTTGTCGAATCCATCGTCCTTGATTCCCCAGAACCCCCACAGCCCCTTGGCCGGGCCGGCATGGCCAAAGATGTCCGTTCGACTGTACTGGTAATCCGTACCGTGCCCGATGCCCCGGTCGCTCAAATAGTCGACACTTAGTCCCCAGTCGGTGCCTTGCGGCGCATCGCGGATGCCCAGGAGCTGATAGGGGTCCAGGTCGGTGATTACCTGCGTGCCGAACACACTGTCGTTACCTACCCGAAGGCCATCGATAAAAAACGAGGGCTTGCTCAAATCGGTGGCGATCGTTGGCCAGACCAAGACGGGAATGCCACGAATATAAACCGTATTGCTGCGGCTTTCGGCGAGTTGTCGATGATCTATTTCCGGTTCGCCCGTACGTGGATTGAAAGTTGGGGTTTGGATGTCTTCAAAGTAAATCTCGCTGGCGCCAAAGTGGTAGGCTGGTTCTTCCAAGCGGCTGGTTGTCACTTGGGCGCCCGTGGCGGA
This sequence comes from Pirellulales bacterium, assembly GCA_022448265.1. Lineage (GTDB taxonomy): Bacteria > Planctomycetota > Planctomycetia > Pirellulales > Lacipirellulaceae > Bythopirellula. The sequence continues at coordinate 32,984 of JAKVCC010000004.1, read as the reverse complement.
AAAATGCGACGTGTCGAGCTGCCGGATCACCGATGCGCGCAGTCGCACCAGCCCCTGGTATTCCAGTTCTTCGGTTTTAGGAAGCGGCGTGATGAGCTCCGCGTCGAGAAGGACGCCAACCTGGCGACGGACATCGTAGAACATCCGATCTGCGTAGACGACTCGATCGCCTTGCCGAAACTCGATGTTTCCTTCCATGTAGACCTCAAGCGGCGTATCTTGCGACTGCAACGACTGCGCCGCAACGCCCAGCCCACCACCGGCCGTCCACACCACCGCACGATCGGTACTTATTTCAATCGAGTCCACCGGTCCAAGAATTCCCGGTACATTGCCGGTAGACATCCCCTCCACAAAGATTTGAATTCCGCCCGAAGCTAGGATCACCCGCTCACCGCTGGGAAGCTCCCGCCATTCCAAATTGGGCGCCACATCACTCCGACCAATAATTCGGAAACTGCGCATTCCTGGCGGCAGTGGCTGTGCTGCGCCCGGCACTGAGGCAAATTCCGCATACTGGGCCAACAGAAGTTGGCGGCGGTGCTGGGGATCGAATTGGCCCAAGCCGCGCTCGTAAATCGCCGGGCGCGCCGCTGCAGCCCGTGCGGGTTTGGGAACTCGCCAGCGCAGTGGAGCGGTGGTACTAAACCGTCGGAACCAGGTGCTCGCTTCTTCCCGGCCCAGGGCATTTCTGCTGTGCTGGGCCCCTTCCGGCTGATAGTCCACCGCCACCGTGGCACCTGAATCACTCTCCAGGTAGGCAACAATCTTCGTTGGCTCGCCCGGTGATCGGGGCGTGTGCACCCACAGCACCCCTTCGGGTGCGCGGGCGTATGTCAGCCCCTGATTGAGGTAGCAATTGCCTCGCAAATGGTACACCTGGTAGATGCCTTGTTGCCAGCGGGTGCACCAATCGGCAGCAATCGTGATGGGCTGCGCTGCATCCGGTTTCGCAACGCCAACATCTTGGGCCCACACAAGCTGGGCCCAGGGCTCGCATATCACCAGCAGAAAAAACCAAGCGGCCGGCAGTCGAAGAGCAAACGGCGCGCAGCATCTCTCGTTTCGCAAATTGCGGAAACCGCACCTCGAACGGGATGGACTGCTCTGAGAAATCAGCCGTTTCACCTTCTGTGCGCGCTTACCCCCAGCCGGGCCACGCATCTGGCATGACCCGAAAAGGGCCCACGCTGCGCCCAACAACAAGCGGGACTAAGAGTTACGAAAAGTTTGCCCTCTCACAGGGGCGGCAGAGTATAGGCCCAGCCTCAACCGCCGGTCAAGGTACTTTGTGCCCTCGGATTGGCAACACAAGTTCTTATAATTCAAGCACTTGCGTCGTTCATTCAGGCAATTTTCGATTGCTAGCAGCGGTTCGCCATGATCGGCTCTAGGATTTCACGGGCTCGACCCGCCTGCGCCGCCAAGTTTTCAGACCAGGACGTCGGCGCGCTTGCGGGAATTTTTTTTCGGTTATGCGCACAACCGGTCGTTCGATGACCGGCGAAGAGTGTCCATAGGCTGCCGGTCACTGTACACTCAAGGCACAGTACTTATCTCCTACTGCTGGCTGTTGCTCTCCTTACTGGCACTTCTAACTGACAGCTCGAGCTATCACACTCAAGCGCGGCGCCATGTTCCCCAATCACAAGCCCTACACGAAACGCTTACAGGCCCCCGACAAGACACTCCCTCCAGAATTTAAGCAACTCACGGATGAAGCGGAACAGCTTTGGACTGAGAAATGTGATACTCCGGCATTTCATGCCTACGTCAGCGCCGATTACGAGGCCGTTTATGAGTCGTTAGCGGAACTGCGCGGCCAAGTGCATACTGTCCTTGAATGGGGTTCGGGCCTGGGAGTTGTGACAATCATGGCTAGTCGCATGGGTTTCGAGGCCTACGGCATTGAAGTCGAACCACAACTGGTTGAGTATGCCAAGCAATTCGCGGAGGCCTACGGCAACCAGGCGCAATTTGCGCAGGGGAGCTTTGTCCCTGACGACTTTGTGTGGAATCCCTCCAGCGGAGACGAAGCAATACGCACGATGATCGACACGCCAGGCGCCTACGGCCAATGGGATATGGAGCTGCAAGATTTTGATTTGGTCTATGCCTACCCCTGGCCCGATGAACGCACGTTCTACCACAACATCATGCGCGACTGCGGCCGATGCGATGCACTCCTGTTGAGCTACGACGCGCGCGAAGGGGTAGAGCTAGTTCGCTTTAACAAGGGCTAACGCATCAATCAGTGTCACAGGCGGCTGTGGGCATAAATGACAGGGGCTCTAGAAGACGTTCATGCCCGAGGCTCGCAAATATCTAATATTCGACATCGAACCGGCCAAAGAACTCCACGGTGGTGACTTCGCATGGAAGCCCCACCGGCCACTTGGTATTTCGTACATTGCGTCGCAAACGACCGATTGCGAGAAGCCGCAAGTTTGGCTAAGTCACATGCTGGCCGTCATGGGTTGCCAAAACGCCTGCCGAACTGCCTCATCCTGTTCCCCAGAAAAACACGGCGCGCCCCCAACACGCTTAACAGCGCAGTCACAAGAGAAGAGAAAAACGAGCTCTCTGAGAAGGAGCCGAGAAAAATCATGGTGTCGAGCGTGCTGCCAGAATTGAGACTGAGCGGAGAATTAAAAACACCACAGGAATCCGTGTGATTTGGCGGATTGCCGCGGCTGGTCATCTTGAAGTGAATTCGAAGCGTACACTACGGCACCGCGTCTACATCGGGATTCAATGTATACATTAAGACATTCAACCCAATCCTGGCAGCGTCCTCGCGAGTGTATCCCCGGCATTCAAGTGACTCGTGCTGCTCGAGTGCGCAGCTTATGTCGTAAGGCGAAAACAACACGGCCCAGCGGCCATTGATGGAGATGCCTTCTACCTCAGGCTCTACCCGCCGGACACGCGTCCGCAGAGGCTCATCAGCCCGCTGCTGAACCGGGTCTCGGCGGCTCACCTGCCGAATGTCGTAGCCACCGCCGGCGGAGCCAAACAGGGAATCAGTAACGGGGATGCGCCGTAAACTAGACTCCGGCCACACGGCTTGCATCTCCCGGCGAAAAGTGGCCGAAAATTTTTCGCTCGCGCAGATAGAATCTGCAAACAGGGTGCCGCCATTCTTCAAGTAGCCACGCAAGGCTTCGCGCTCCCCCGCAGTAAAGCGGAAGTCGTGCCGACCGTGCATGAATGCCAGGTGAAAGCGGGGCAAGCTCTTGTGATCGGCCCGCATCGAAATCTCATTGGTATGAATCGATAGTTGCAAATCGCCCTGTGCTGCGGTGCGGAGCAGGTTGACCAGCGCACCGGGAGCATCGTTGCAACCGCCGCCATGCAATAGTTTTGCGATTCGAATCGTACCGCGACCGCCCGTAGCATTGAGGGCCGCCAAATCGTTTGCGCCCACAAAGCGGGCTTCCTTCCCTTTGGGCTCCCTGTTGGTGGCATAGGCCAAAATATTCAGCCCTACCGCATTGGCATCGGCCATGCGGCCGGCAACCGATTCCGGCAGGTCGCGCCGCCGTCCTTCTGCATAAAGTTCCCAATAGCAGGAGAGATCGATTTCGCTAAACACGACGCACGTTCGGCAACCATATTCCACCGTCCAAAGCCTGCCTGCATAGGGGGACTCCGGCCTTACAAGCTGCTCGACACGCCAGAGAGGATGCTCCGGACCAGCGCGGCGAAGTTTGTATTCCTGCTCTGGGAAAACCTTATCCAAGAACTTCCGAAAACCCGTGCCAAAATCATTGCCGCCGATGCAACAAGCCTCGGCAAACAAAAATCCTCCGCGATCCAGGTAGTCGCGTATTTTTTTTTCGCTACCAGCCAGATCGGGCGCACGACTGCCCGACAGATAGAGTACCGGCGCTTGGAGCAAATCGTCGACCGTGGCAGAACCCGGATTCACAACCTGCCAGGTAAGGTCGAGTTCCCAAAGCTCTTCGGCTTGGGCAGTCAAGTTGGCGACATCACTCTTGTGGTTATTCCAATCGTCTCCTGGCCCGTACTCCAACTTGGCCATTAGCACGGGCCGGCGACCCTTGGCAAGGAACAATAGACTAAATGCAGTGGCGACGTGCGGATTGTTCTCGGCGTGACCGGCACCGACCCACCGGTGACTAAATCGATCTTGCTGCTGCACAAGAAATTCCGCCCCTTCGCGATACCAATCGTGTTCTCCAATAAAGCGACGGGCGGTCAGCCGGCCGACGCGCTCCAGTCCGTACAAATAGTAGTAGTGCCACGAGCCTGCCATACCAAGCCGACCAGGATTGCGGCGAACAGAAAAATTCCTCGCGAGCCAATTCAGCGCCTTCTCCAGTGCTTCATCATCCACTTGGGGCTGGCAACACTGCACAAAGCCATCCTTAATACTGGCGTTCGGCTTGTTAACATGTCCCGCGCAAATGATCGTGGCGGCGATCCCTGCACAGGTCATGCTGCCGGAGCCGTCTTCCGATTGGGCGTGGTACCCCCACGACCGGCTCTGATTCTGGCCGTCCTTCCAGTACTCCAACGCTTTTTTCCAGGTGTCCTGCTGGATGATCGCTCCAACACGCTCGGCTTCATGCAACGCCAGTACGGCAAATTGGGAATTGCTATTGTCGCCGCGGCCGCGCTGCGGATACGACCATTGACCGCCCTTCATCTGAACCGACTCCAGCCACCGTACATTGCGCTGGATTAAAGGCATATCGCGCCGAGGATACGCGGCAGCAAAGGCTATCGTTTGCAAGGCCACGCTATAGGTTTTCTGAGGCTCAATTTTGCGCAAGTAGCCAAGGGCTAACTCGATTTGCTTATGGTCCCGATCGACACCTGCATTGAGAAGGGCCAACGTACAAAGGGCAGTCACTCCACCCGTGTACTCACCCATATCATTCCAACCTCCTCCCGCGTCTTGCTCATCGAGCAAGTACTTGACGCCCCCTTCAATGGCCGCCCGCACCTGCACGGCTGTCACGGCACCTTCCCCCTGTGCTCGCACAGGGGTGGACACGAGCAATAGCGTCAGGACGCAGCAGGCAGAAAATCTTGTCGTTCGGCATCGTCCCATCGCAGGGGCCTCGCAAGCGGTAAAGACTAAGTCTGCCTTTATCGTAAGCTGCGATAGCTAGGGGAACAATGCAATCGAGCGTACATTGTCCCTGGGAGGGGTCGGCTATAGAATTGCGGGAAGGACCAAAGATGCCCTTCCTTGACAGACACACTGCCGATGCCGAAGACGCGCCTCGCTGTGAAGCGCCGGGATGGCCTATGAATCGATGCTCGCTCCGCCCAGGTATCCCCTGAAGGTGTTGCCTGGCGGGAGAAACCCAATACGTCGATCGGGTGCGTCACGCATTTTTTCGCGATAGGCGTTTTGTCGTTTTGGACGTACTTCGTTGCCCCACCATTGGCCTGCCAGGATCGTTCCGCCCCTCCCTACCTTAGCAAGGATAGCAATCCATTGACACGCAACCTCGGCGACATCCTGAAAGAGTTTCGCCAACATCGGCTGGTCATGAAGCAAGAGCTGCAAAAGGTGATCGTCGGCCAGGACGAAGTCATCCAGCAGATCTTCGCCGCCATCTTCACTCGCGGTCATTGTTTACTGGAAGGCGTACCAGGTCTGGCCAAGACTTTAATGGTGAGCACGCTCTCGCAAATCCTCGATCTCGGTTTCAAGCGAATCCAATTTACTCCGGATTTGATGCCTTCCGATATCACGGGGACCAATGTGCTCGACGAAGATGAACATGGACGGCGCAGCTTTCGCTTTGTCGAAGGGCCCGTGTTCACCAACATTTTGCTGGCCGACGAAATCAACCGCACGCCTCCGAAGACCCAAGCGGCACTGCTCCAGGCCATGCAGGAGCGCGAAGTTACGGTCGGCCAAACCACCTATCCGCTTCCTGATCCGTTTTTTACGATCGCCACCCAAAACCCCATCGAGCAAGAAGGTACCTATCCGCTGCCCGAAGCGCAGTTGGACCGGTTCATGTTCAATATCAAGGTTGATTATCCTTCCGCGTCTGAGGAGGAGCAGATACTTGCCGCAACTACCCGCCACGAACACCCAAAGGTAACGCAAGTGTTGTCCGCCCGCGCAATTTTGAATTTACAGAAGTTGGTTGGCTCGGTAGCGGTAAGTGAGTACATCATCAAGTACGTCGCCGCTTTAGTTCGGTCCACGCGACCGAGAGACGCGTCGGCACCTGATTTTGTCAAGGAACTCGTGGATTGGGGTGCCGGTCCACGCGCCGGTCAGTTCCTCATCCACGGCGGCAAAGCGCTGGCCGCGATGGATGGGCGATTTACCGTGGCGATCGAAGACATACAAGAAGTTGCCGTCCCCGTACTTCGCCATCGTGTCAGCACCAATTTTCAAGCGCAAGCCGAAGGAATGACGAAGGAAGATGTGATTGCGCAACTACTTGAAGCCATCCCGGTTCCAGAAATCCCAAAATACAATGAGTAGTAGGCCCCCTGGTAACGCACGGCGCATCGGGAGCGATTTCCCCAAAAAAGAACGGGGGCTTCGGTCTTTATAATCCACGATCCACAATCCGAATTTTCCAATCTGCTCCCAGATGTCTACGGTCGAAAAATATCTGAAACCCGAAATCATTCGGAAAATCTCCCGGCTTGATCTGCGGGCACAATTCATCGTCAAAGGCTTTTTGCAAGGGCTGCACGCCAGCCCGTTTCACGGTTTTTCCGTTGAGTTCAGTGAACATCGCAAATACGCTCCCGGAGACAATCCTGACGACATCGACTGGCTGGTCTATGCCAAAACCGATAAGTACTACATCAAAAAGTTTGAAGCGGAAACAAATCTTACGGGATATCTGGTGATGGACCTGAGCGCTTCGATGGCCTACAGCTACGAGCAAGAGCTTTCCAAGTTTGAGTACTCGATATGCCTGGCAGCCGCTCTCTGCTACCTGATGATCCACCAAAACGATCCGGTGGGTCTGATTACGTTTGGAGAAAAAATTGCTGATAGCCTGTCGCCTAAATCAAAACGCCAACAAATTGGCAATATCTTGTCGCATTTAGCCAGACTCGAGCCTCGCGACAAGACCGATATCGGCCGCAGCTTAAACCAACTGGCAGCGATGCTTCGCCACAGCAGCCTAGTCATGCTGTTCAGTGATTTACTGGGCGACCCCGACGAGGTAATTTCCGCTCTGCGCCGGCTGCGGCATGGTGGGCACGACATTATCTTGTTTCACGTACTCGACAAAGCCGAGGTCGATTTTCCGTTCGAAGGCCTTGTCGAACTAGAAGACCCGGAATCACGGGCGAGCCTCGAAGTCAATGCAGACGCCTACCGTAGCGACTATCTCGAAGAGCTTGGCGAGTTTCGCACACGCTATGATCGTGAATGTCATCAAATTGGCATCGACTATGTTCCGCTCGATACCAGCATGCCCTTCGATCGGGCGCTTACCGAGTACTTGGTCAATCGCCGCAACTGTGGATAGATCAGCAGTAAAAGACGAATGGGGTTTCTGACACCAGTGTTGTTGGGAGGCGTGGCGCTGGTCGCACTACCAGTTCTTCTGCATCTGGTAATGCGCCGACAACCTCGCAAATTAGCGTTTCCCGCTTTGCAATTCGTGCGCCGCCGCCAGCAGGCCAACCGCCGGCGAATGAATCTTCGCAATTGGCTCTTGCTGGCACTGCGTTGCCTGCTCGTGGCCGGCCTGGCCGTTGCCCTGGCTCGCCCCACACTCAGAAGGAGCGGTTTGCACGGCAAAGAAGGGGCTCCCTTGGCGGTCGCACTGGTTGTCGACAATTCGCACCGCATGCAATATGTCCACGAGAACAAAACCCGCCAGCGACAAGCGGTCGAGATGGCCGAGTGGCTCGTTGAGCAATTTCCCTCAGATACCGAGATTGCTGTCGTGGACCGCAGTCGGGCCGCGACAGGCTTTGTCGTCGACAAAAAGACTGCTGAAGCGCGGTTGCGACATCTCGAGCCGGAAGGCAGTCCCCGTCCGCTGGAGGACGCCGTGCGCGGAGCCATCCAGCTCGTAACCGACCGCCCTGATCACCGCCAGGAAGTCTTCTTGTTTAGTGACCTGAGTGCTGTCGACTGGACCAAACAGGCGCTGAAATCCATCAAAGAAGTGCTCGACAAATCGCCAGACGTGCGCATTTTTGTAGTGGATGTTGGTGTAACGCATCCGCGCAACATATCACTCGGACAACTGAAGCTGCGGAGCAGTATACTGCGACCAGGTCAGCCACTGCACATGGATGTGTCGGTTCGCTGCATAGGATCGGACGAAGCGCAGCTCGTGGAACTCTTTTTGGAGGGATCCTCTACAGAAGCGGTAAAACGTGGGCAGCATCATGTGGAATTAACAGCCAGCCCGGCGGGGTCCAACTTGACCACAACTGGGCAGGCAACTTTTGAATTGGCCGATCTGCCTCTCGGTATACATCAGGGTTACGTGCGCCTTGCTGCCGACGACCCACTGGAGGTCGACAACACTCGCTATTTCACGGTAGACGTTCGGCCACCGGTGCGGGTCTTATTGCTCGGAGAGAATCGCCGCGACACGCTCTTCTTGCGCGAAGCATTAAGCCCTTCTATGGGTGGCTTGCATGTAGTGCGATTCGAATGTGAGGCGAAGCAGTTTTCCGAAGCTGTTTCCCTGGCGCTAAAGCCCTACGCCGTCGTTTGTCTATGTGATCCGCCACCACTGGACGACAAGTTATGGCAGGCCCTGGCCGACTACACCCATAGCGGTGGCGGGACGGGGATTTTTCTCGGACATCGCGCCCGAATGAGCGCCTTCAACGAACCCGTTGCAGAGCAGTTGCTTCCCGGAAAATTGAAAATTCAGTCGCGTCAGGCCACACACCTGCGCCCCCGGTCTTTGGCCCACCCTGCCCTGTCTAGCATCAAAGACTACGCAGCCAGTATTCCATGGGAGATTTATCCCGTGTGGAAATACTGGGAGCTCGGCGACCTAGCTACCGACGCATATGTCGTCATGCGCTTTGCCAACAATCAACCGGCAATCTTGGAGCGACCGCTAGGCCGCGGGCGGGTCGTCACCCTGACAACGCCTGTGTCAGATCCGCTTGAGCCACCCGGCCGTAAAACGTGGAATCTCTTGCCGACCGGGCCAGAGCCGTGGCCTTTCGTGGCACTGTCGAACCAAATCGTGGGCTATCTGGCCCAGCATGACAACGCTTCTTTCACGTTTTCGTCCGGTGAGACCGTGGTCCTGCAACTGGCCACGTTGCAGCCACCGTCGATCTATGTCCTGGTTCCACCCGATGGCGAGCCTATGCGCCGCAAGCTGCCACCTGGCGAGAACACGATTCGTATCAGTACCACACGCTCATTGGGAAATTACAAACTCACCTCGGGCGGCACTTTGACCCAAGTCAATCTTGGCTTCAGCGTCAACGGCGGGGAGGACCAAAGTCGCTTGGAGCGCATCGATCCCACCCAGCTTGCCAGTGCCTTTCCAGCGAACCGAGTCCAGCTCGCTGAAACTTTGGAAGACATCGAAATCTATGTTGATGTCGGGCGCAGCGGCCACGAATTGTTTTCTTGGGCAATTACCCTGGTTGCGCTGGTGTGGAGCACAGAGCATTTGCTCGCCAATCGTTTTTATCGGAGCACGAAGTGAGTTCTTTGAGCTTCACGCCTGTCGGGGGCCCATGGTTTGCGACTTTGGTCGCCGCCTTGCTAGTACTCACGATGCTGGTTGGACCAGCAGGAAGCCGCCTTTCGCGCCAACAGCGTTTGGGACTCTTGTTGCTCCGCGCTAGCACCGCGCTGCTACTACTACTGGTCATGTGGCGCCCAACACTTGTGGCAACTGAAACACGCCAACTTCCCGGATCGCTCGTGTTTCTGCTCGACAGCTCGCGCAGCATGCAAATTGGCGACTCACTCGGAAATGATTCGCGATGGAATGCTATGAAGTCCGTACTCGCGTCGGCCAGTGATCAGCTTGCCACGCTAGCCGCCACCTGGGACCTAAAGATTTACCAGTTCGATGAGTCGACCCGAGCGGTAACGCTGACGAACGATCTATTGCACTTGCCGCTTCATCCCGACGGCCCTCAAACGGCGATCGGATCCTGCCTGGAAAATGTGCTGGAACACGAATCGCAGCAGCGGGTCGTAGCCGTTTTACTGCTCAGTGATGGGGCGCAGCGCGCCTTGGCCCCTCACGACGTACCGCCGCAGACAGTCGCTCGGCGCCTGGCGACCGACAACATTCCACTTTATACGTTCGCCTTCGGAAAACCGGCGCTCGGCCTCCAATCGGACCTGCGCGTCGAAGGCCTACTCTTGAACGATGTTGTCTTCGCCGAAACTCCGGTGTCAGTCCAGGTAACCATCGGCGCTGACGGATACACAAACCAAACGCACAAAGTCCATTTGCTTTGGGAAACGCCTGAAGGCGACATGGAGGTTGTCGATACGCGGCAGGTCCTGGTCGATAGTCAGAAAAATCGCAAGCCCGTGTCCCTAACCTATACTCCTCGGCATCCAGGCGAATATAAAGTCTCGGTACAGATTGAATCGCCAGAGGGAGAATTGGCTGCTTCCAACAATCTTCAAAGCACCTTTGTTGCAGTGCGAAAAGGGGGAATCAACGTACTCTATTTGACCGGCGCCTCGCGCATTGGGGGGCATCCGGGTATCGAACCTCGCTTCGTTCGCGCCGCGCTGGCCGCCCACGCCGATCTCAATCTGCGTTATGAGGTGCTTAATTACCGAAAGAAAAAAATCGATTTTCGGGCCTCGCTCGAAGAAGGCAACTATGACGTTTACGTACTAGGCGACGTCGACGTGAATGCACTGGACCGCCCGACATGGAATTTTATTGCCGAAGAAGTGGATCGCGGCGCGGGCTTAGTCATGCTGGGAGGTTTTCACAGCTTTGGTCCGGGTGGTTTTCGCGGTTCACCATTGGCGCCCGTCCTGCCACTGGCCATAGGCCCTGCCGAACGACAAAATTTTGGCGAAGCGCCCAGGCCCGATGTGCACATTGCTGGGCCATTGCGCATGGTCCCCGTTCCCATGGGCGACGCCCTGCATCCGATCGTTCGAATCACGGATTCCAGCGACAACGATATCGATTGGGCGAAGCTCCCCTTACTCGACGGGGCAAACCGTTTTGAGCGGTCGCAACTCAAGCCTAATGCTCAGGTAATCGCTACCTCGGCAAATACCGCCAGCTGGCCCTTGCTGGTAGCGGGGGCCTGGGGCAATGGCCGCACACTTGCATTTGCCGTCGATTCAACCTGGCACTGGCAGATGGAGGGCTTTGGAGATACCCACCGCCGCTTCTGGAGACAACTGATTATGTGGCTGGCCCGCAAAGATGGGACGGATAGCGAATCGGTCTGGGTCCGTTTGGACGGACGCCGCTACCAGCGCGGTAGCCGCGTCGAGTTTTCCCTGGGTGCTCTGGACAAGCAGCGCGAAACATTCGGCTCGGCCAATTTTGATATCAATGTACATCTTCCCGACGGATCAAAGAAACCTACAACCGCCAAACGGCGCGGAAAAAAACTGGTGGGCTTTTTTGAGGAGACCGTGCTGGCGGGCGACTATCGGGTATCGGTCGTCGCCACCGAAAACGGCCAGCTGCTTGGATCGGCAGAAGCAAGGTTCATCGTTCCTGATCTTGATATGGAGCTGGATCAACCGGCTGCCGAGCCCACGCTACTGAAGGGGCTAGCCGGCCTCACGGCCGAAGCAGGCGGCGAGGGATTGGCTCCAGAAGAATTGCCGGAGCTATTGGAACAACTTCTAGAGCGCAAGCTGGAATTTCAAGAGGAAATTAAGCAAGAGCAGTCGCTCTGGGACACCTGGCCCACACTGCTATCGCTAGTCGGCCTCCTGGTCTGCGAATGGTATTTGCGCAAACGTTGGGGTTTGGTGTAAGGAAGCATACGGTCCTATTTCATCGCTCCGATGCAATTTTCGCAACTTCAAATGCGTGGCAATTTCATAGCCCGCCGCCAGCCACTAAGTTGGCCAAGGTGCAGCGCGAGGTGCGTGGTTGCCAAAAAAATAACCGCCGACGAAGTCGTCTCAAACTGCTTGCCCCATGTGTCGTGTTCGAGCGCCGCGGACCACGCATCTGGAGGCGCAGCGCCGATTGCGTCGCACGCGTTTGTGACTCCCACGGCAAATCGCGAGAGGATCTCCTCCTTGGACGGGTAAGCTGACCGGTCAGATGTGGGCTGGCTTTTTTTTCCGCACGGCAAATCCCAAGGATTGTCGAATGGCTTACCACACAGGAGGGCCGCAATGATGTCATTATAGATAGAGAGGTGCCCGAACAGCCAGGCAGGGTGATTGATCGTGTCAATTGGCTGCGAGGCGAACTGCTCGTCGTCTACATCCGAAACTAGTTTTTGCATGGTCTCGGCGCCCCACTGATAAGAAAACAGGATATCTTGGGATGCAATACTCATATGGCCAGGGCTCCAAATGTTAGGTGCGGCGACATAAGGTGCGCCAACGTGATAGGATTAATTGAACTTTGCGCCGCCAACATACTACCGCCACAATCTCCTATTGGCGAGCGACTACGATTTTTCGCAGCGCTAGAAGGGATTGAATTGCCGCGCGACGACCATTGGCAATGAATTACTATACTAAGGCGACACCGAAGATCTAGAACCCCATTTAAAGCCCAGTTTGGGGTCATGTTTCTCGGGGCCTTTCCACCGACTGCGGTTCGACATCGGTGCCGACAGGGTGCTCCCATACCACCTCCGAAGACCAACACAGAGCGCCAAAGCGGAAGTCGCCAGTCCCGTAGCACCCATGCGTGTGATTGCGCTGGGGCAGGACGAAGCCAGCGGGAACACTTATCCCACGTCTGCTTCAGCATTTTCCAAACACTTGCCCACGATGCGAATCTTTTCATAGGAAACCTGCTTGTCAAGCTGTTCGAATATTAGCTTCAGGCGATTACCTTTCAGTTCTTCAATTGCGGTGCGCACGCTGGCTGCGGTGGCTTCATCCACCCAAGGCGATGGATTGGTAATTTACTCGCAAGACAAAAATCGTCTGAGATAGCCGCGAATGGTCGACTCCGCGCAGTCTAGTTCTGCGGCCACCTCTGAGACCGACCGGTCCGCTTTGAATAGCGAAAACGCTGTATTTTCAGTCGCGTTTGGTGCAGTCTCTTCTTGCTGCGGCGCTTTCTCCCTCTGCGCCCATCGTCGTCGCATCGGTGGCGTTGTGTCTTTCCATAATATGGGCAAGAAACTGCTCGCCGTAGTCGGCCAGTTTTTTGTGGCCGACACCGTGTACTTCTAGAAAACTCTCCGGACTGGTTGGTCGGCGGCGGGCCATATCGCGCAAGCTGGCGTCGCCAAAGACGATATAAGCGGGCACCCCTTGCTCAGCGGCCAGTTGGCTGCGAAAGCTGCGAAGTGACTCGAACAATTCGCGATCGACTCCATCCCAGGACCCTACTTTGCCGGGGCGCCGCAAACGGGCCAATTTTTTTGGAACTGCCTTGAGCAACACTGGCGTGTGCTCGCCGCGGAGCACTTGCCACCCCTGCTCTGTAAGCTGAACCAAGTTGTATTCAGTGGTCTTTACAGCACACCCCTGCCCCACCAATTGTTCTATCCAGTCGCGAATTGTTGTTTTAGCGTATTCCGACAAGATGCCGTGCGTACTGATCTGGTCATGCCCCCTAGCGAGAATCCTCTTCTCGCGGGACCCAACCAGAACTTGGGCTGTATAGTCCGCGCCAAACTGCTGCTGAAGCCGCGCCACGCAGGAGAGTATTTTTTGAGCTATTATCAGCGGCTCCTCGACCTGCTCTACCTGACCGAGACAAATGTCGCAGGCTCCGCAATTGTCGCGTTCAAGCGATTGTCCAAAATGTTCGACGAGTGCTCGGTGCCGGCAACTAACCGACTTGCAAAACTGGTCGATGGCATGGAGTGACTCCATAGCCCCTTGACTTGCCTCTTCGGAGTCGGCCATCAAACGCTTCCAAGTATGAAAGTCACGACTGCTAAAAAACAGACAGCAGTCTGCTTCAAGCCCGTCGCGGCCGGCACGGCCGCTCTCCTGTTGATAAGCTTCGAGCGACTTCGGCATACCGGTGTGAATAACAAATCGTACATTCGACTTGTCGATGCCCATGCCAAACGCAACCGTAGCAACAATAATGTCGATTCTTTCTTGCAAAAACGCCTCTTGATGCTCGCGCCGCTCCAGGCCAGACAAGCCTGCGTGGTACGGGGCCGTGTTGTAGCCCAATGCGTTGAGCGCCGCAGAGGTTTGCTCAACCTCTTTTCTAGAGATACAGTAAACTATTCCCGACTCGGCGCGGTGCTTATCGGCCACCTCGACAATTTGCTCCATTCCCGCGGAACGGCGCTCGACGCGGTAGCGGAGATTGGGGCGATCGAACGAACCCACAAGTACTACCGGATCTTCCAGACCAAGCTGCTCGGCGATATCTCGTCGAACCTCGCCTGTGGCGGTCGCCGTGTAGGCGTGCAAGGCGATCCCGGCGTAGCGATCCTTCAACTGGCGCAACCCGCGATACTCGGGGCGAAAATCATGGCCCCAAGAGCTAATGCAATGAGCTTCGTCAATGGCGAAGAGCGACAAGGGCACGCTCGCCAGCAGCGCCATCATGTTTTCGTTGAGCAGGCTCTCGGGCGCCAAATAAAGGAGCTTGAGCGAGTCGGAGCGAATCGCCTCGACAACCGCGTCTCGCTCGCTCCTCATAAGCGAGCTATTGTAAACTGCCGCCGCCACACCCACTGCCCGCAGCGCATCGACCTGGTCTTTCATTAATGAAATCAGCGGCGACACGACCACAGCCAAGCCGTCTAAGGCGCACGCCGGCGCTTGAAAGCAAAGCGACTTGCCACCGCCAGTTGGCAGCACCACCACCGAATCGCGCCCAGCGAGTATGCACTCTATCGCTTCCTCTTGGAGAGGTCGAAACGCACCAAAGCCCCAGTCTCGCTGCACCAACACCCGGACTGACTTGAGCGACGGCCTGTTTGCCCCATCGCCAGCAACTTTCTTCCCAAAAACGCTGTTGCCAGGAGCGATGTTATTACCAGCCATGTTCGTCCCAATCACTAAAGTAGAATCACTATTGGTTGCCAGAGACCTTAGCATGGTAGGCATGATCTTGTAGACTCGCAATCAATGGGGCGCGACTTTAGGCAACACAAATGCCTACCCCAGGAGGCCCCCATGATTTGCAAACCCTGCTGTGCGGCGTCGCGTCGGATCGGCAATCGGACCCGCCGTCGCAACAAGATCAAGTACTCAATGGACTGTGCTACCAACAGGCTATCCTTTCGCTGTACTGGCCTGTAGACTCAAATCCATCATGCTCGCAACTAAACAAGGCAATCTTTACGACTATCCCAAGTACTACGATCTAGTCTACGGCTCTGACTGGAAGGCCGAGTTCGATTTTCTGGAGGCGTGCTTCGAGAAGCATGCCGACCTGGAAGTGCGGAACATCTACGAACCTGCCTGTGGCACGGGACGACTATTAATTCGTTTTGCGAAAGCTGATTACCAGGTCGCGGGTGTCGACCTGAATCAACATGCGATTGACTACTGCAACGATCGCTTGCAGCGAGCAGGCTTCGCCCCAACGGCCGTTGTGGGCGACATGTGTGATTTCGAGTGCGAAGAACCTGTCGATGCCGCCTTCAATACGATTAACAGCTTTCGGCATCTTACCGGCGAAGAGCAAGCACGCAACCATCTGCGCGCCGTTGCGGCGGCACTTCGGCCGGGCGGGCTTTATGTGCTAGGCCTGCACCTCACACCAACCACCGGCCAGCCGTTAACCGAGGAGAGTTGGGCGGCCCGACGGGGCAACCTCGCGGTACTCTCGCGGATGTGGGTCACCGGCCATGACCGGCAGCGACGTCAGGAACGCGTCGGCATGAGCTTTGATGTCTACACCCCGACCGAACAGTTCCGAATCGAGGACCAATGTGCCTTCCGCACCTACACAGCCCACCAGCTTGAAACACTGCTTGAGAAGGTTGCAGAATTGGAGATGACTGCAGTTTACGACTTCAGTTACGACATTGACAATCCGGTCAGTGTCGGTCCGGAAACTGAGGACGTTATCTATATCCTTAAAAAGCGCGTCAAGTGATCCCTAGCCGTGGCAGCCTTAGCAAAAAACATTGGTTCGATGCAACGGCCATTGGGCCCTTCATCCCCCACCTTCCCTGAACTTTCTGCCCCTGAATCAGAGGTGTGCGAAGACAGATCGGACTTTGTCCGCTGGGCGCTTGAGCAATTGCATATTGATTTCAGCGAGGTGCATGGAATTGGACACGTGCGACTCCCAGCCAGAGATCGAAGTGCATTTGGGGGCCAGGCCGAGATCTGGCTGCCCCTGGATAAACTAGAGGCTCAGCAATTGCTGGAACCCCTCGATTGGGAAGGGCGCTTTTCTCGCTGGCTAAGGAACCGTCTCTGCGCCGGTGAGTCCGCAATGCACGTTTGCCCGGGCGAACAACCGACCGCAGTGAAGGACCTTTCCGATCGATTACTCCACGCCTACCACGTCGAACGTGGAAAAGTGCACCTGGGTGGCTGCCGGCTTACCGACTTCCCCTTCCTCCGCCTTAGCTTTGCGGCCAACGAAAACGGCCGGCCCACCCTGCGCCATTTGTTCGTAGCGCATGATGGCTCCAGTGTCTCCAGCAGCCTTGTAGCAGATCTTTGTTTGGATAAGCTGCAGCGAATCGAAAAACGGCCGCCGCGAATTGACGCAACGACACTCGGTATGCTCACCGCGGCCGGACGTCACACGGCAGCAAAGGCAACTACGCAACGCGATCCGGAAGCTGCGGTGGTCGAACCTTTTCTGATATCGGTTGTATGGATAAAACACGCTAGTGGACAACTCCAATTTACAATCGGCGAGTCCACAACGGCTTTGCCTTTCTCGGGTTGGGCCAAGCTCCTCCAGGCGCAGCCCTTCGTCGCTGAAAAATCGGGGGCCAGCACATTTCATCTAGCTGCTACTGACGATGGCTGCGTCGATGCGTTTGATGAGATCGTGACGTGCGAGCAATCGGGCCGCCACGTGCTGCGTCAAGATCTGGTTTGTTGCAGTGTCACGGGAAAATGGGTCCTAGCCGAGTTTACGGAATCCTGCCCCGTTTCGGGCCAGGCGGCACTCGACACCAAATTCGGAGTTTGCACAGTCTGCCAGCAGCGCGTGAGTCAGGTGGTTCTCGAGGCGAACATTTGTGGCGCTTGCCGCGGGCTCGGAAGGACAAATAAAGACGACCCCCGGCTGATGTGGATCCTCGGTGAACATCCGGGGCTTCACCGCTGGAAGACCTGGCGGCTTGCCGAGACCCAGTACGTTTACATTGCCGAAGCAAGCCGCCGGCTGAAACGACTACTGATTGTCGTCGACAAAGAAACCCTGGCGGTCCGGCATCTAGCAACCACCAGCCGATTAATCGCCGGCTGGATACCAGTCGCCCCAGCAGCCCAAAACGAACTGCTCCACTAGCTCAAGGACAGCCGGTTGCCTCGATGTGCTGCTGGCCTACCGGTTAACATTGCGCAAATCTATTGCCTACAACACAATGCGACATAATTGGCCAGCCTGACATGACCGGCTTCCACAAGGCCAGGTCGCCCAGCAAAAACGATTTGGGCGTATTTCAGCGATTTTTCTATGGACCGGCCTGTACCGGTGAATACAATTAGAGGGCTGAGATTAAGCAGGTTCTTCCCGCTGGACGCCCCCTAGGCTCGTTCCAGAGTTGAATCCTGAAACTGAATCCTGAAACTGTGAAGTCGCAATTCGTCAGACGCACGCAATAACAAGTGGCTCGACTTAGCTGAAATACACTCCCCCCTTCTGCCGGCACGCAACGTACGATCAATTCTGTTGCGAATCTCGGATTCTAAGCGGTGCGGGTGTAGACGCCTAAGTGGCCCTTCGCCTTATGGCAAACTTTTCTGACAATGTCGACCGAATGCGGATTTGGTGGTTTTTGGCATTGGCTGCGTATTGGCCAAGCAGACGCGTGCGTTATTAATTTTCACCTATTGATTTGGCCTCGGGGTAAACCGGTCCCGGGAGTGCCCGTCAGTTCCGCGGAAAAAGGGCCTTCTGAGAGATGTGCAACACAGCAGGACAGGTCTGCCGCCCCTCTCTCCCCAACATCCGGAAGACTTGAAGCGCCCTGGCACAGTTCGTAGCAGCACGAACCGCCCGAGCACCAACAGCCCTGATGGCACTAGCGGATTGTGCGCCCTGGGTAAGAAAAGATGTGGCAATTAGGCTGAGCGGCGCCCCGTGCTGCTAACACAAACGTAATCTTTTGCCAAATGGAGAATGCTGGAAGCCCTGTAGAAACATTGGTGTTAAAATTAGTTGTCTATAGCTGAAGAACCGAGGGGACTTTTCTGTTCGCTGCGGTTATTGACCAATACAGCTGAGGAGCCTCAAACCTTGTACGAATCTATTCTAGATCACGAACTGGACGAAGCCTCTGTCGCAGTGGACGTGGAAAAGGAGTTGGGCGCCAAGTCAAACGTAAGCGCTGCGGACAGCGACGACAGCGAAAGCGTGCCCGTAGATATTAGCGCAGCGCCTAATGACACGGCCGAAGTAGAAGAGGAAACGGTCGAACTTGAATCATGGTCGGACGATCCGGTACGCATGTATCTGACCCAAATGGGCGAAATTCCCCTTCTCACCCGCCAGGAAGAAATCAATCTCGCCCGACGCATCGAAACGACCCGTACGGCGTTCCGGCGCCGTCTGCTCGCCTGCGACTTTGTTATCCGCGCTGCCTATAAGATTCTCAATCGTGTCCATCGGGGCGAATTGCCGTTTGACCGCACCGTGCAGGTTTCGGTTACCGATCGCTTAGAAAAAGAGCAGATTCTTGGTCGATTGCCGCATAACTTGGGTACGCTCGAGATCCTGCTGGAACGAAATGAGGAAGATTACCGTATCGCTACCAGCAAATCGGTAAAGATGTCGCAACGCCGCAACGCTTGGGATCGCCTAGCCAATCGCCGACGCCGGGCGGTTATGTTGATTGAAGAATTGGGTTTGCGCACTCAGCGCATTGAACCGATGATCAGTGCGGTAGAAGACTTCAGCGAGCGTGTTGATGAATTACAACAGCGGCTAAAGAAAATGAAAAGGGATCGCCGGCCTCTTTCCGAGCGCAAGCCATTGATCGTGGAGTATCGCAATATTCTTCGGATCACTCAAGAAACACCATTGAGCCTTCGCAATCGCATTGCATACTTACGTCGCACCTACTCCACGTATCAGCGTGCCAAGCGAGGCTTATCGGAAGGTAATTTACGTCTGGTTGTCTCCATTGCCAA
Organism: Pirellulales bacterium; assembly: GCA_022448265.1. Lineage (GTDB taxonomy): Bacteria > Planctomycetota > Planctomycetia > Pirellulales > Lacipirellulaceae > Bythopirellula. The sequence goes on along the minus strand of JAKVCC010000004.1, from coordinate 13,588 downwards.
AAAGTACCGCAATCGCGGCCTCAGCTTCTTGGATCTGATTCAAGAAGGCAACGCGGGCCTCATGCGAGCTGTTGACAAGTTTGAATACCGTCGCGGATTCAAATTCTGCACCTATGCGACCTGGTGGATTCGTCAGGCAATCACGCGGGCCGTAGCCGATCAAAGCCGGACGATTCGAATTCCGGTCCACATGGTCGAAACAATGAGCCGCGTACGGAACGTGTCCCGTGCCCTGCTGCAGAAACTAGGCCGGGAGCCGACGATCGAAGAAACAGCCAGAGCAGCCGAATGCGCAGTTGATGAAGCGCGTCGCGTGCTCGCAATGAGCCGCTATCCAATCAGTCTCGACCGACCTGTGGGTAATAGCGAAGACAGCCACTTTGGCGATTTATTACCCGACGCAGGTGCCGAGAGTCCCGCCACCGGCGCAGCCCATGAGATGTTGCGAACACGGATTACGCAGGTGCTCAAGACCCTCAGTTACCGTGAACGCGAGATCATCAAACTTCGCTACGGCCTGGGCGACGGCTATAGCTACACGCTGGAAGAAGTGGGCCACATTTTCAAAGTGACTCGAGAACGCATCCGGCAGATCGAGGCCAAAGCCGTGCGAAAGCTGCAGCAACCTAGCCGTAGCCAGGAGCTGTCCGGCTTTTTGGACTAGCTCTAAAAATTGGCTAATTGGTCCGGTTTGTTGGAATGGCTTGTAGAGCTGACTTCTGAGACCGGGCGGCCCGCGTGGTCGCAAAAAATGTGACTTTGCTTTCAAGTGGTTAATCTACCTCGTTGTGTTTCGGCACAACGAGGTTTTTTCGTTGGGCAAAGCAGCTGATTGACAGGGGGCTCGCTTCGCGATAGATTTCCTACCTATCGTTACCAGATACAGTTGATTATTCGTGTGTTGGTAATTGGCGTCCCAAGCTGCTGCTTTGGAGCCGACCAACAGGGAACTCCGGTGCAATTCCGGGACGGCCCCGCCGCTGTGACCAGGTAAGGATCAGCAAAGCAATTCCTATCAGCCATTGCCCGAGGTGGAACCTACGGTTTCCAGCGGCGAGAAGGCAGCTTTGTTGAGCCTGGGAGTCAGAAGACCTACCAACACGTTTTTGAGTGGCACGCTGCGAGGGTCGGCAGTCACGCAAGCCATTTCCGGAGCTCTGTAGAGTTCAGCGATTATCGGCACCCGCAAGAGGCTCATAATCGGGTGCTGGGAATCGGTTGCCCCTTGGGGCGCAGCCTTGCTGAGTGGCGCCGAGCGCAGGCACTGCAAACGTGTTCCATCCAAAAATTCATCGCTTCAAACGACGCGATCTGTGTGGTTTCTCTTTAGTCGAACTGCTAGTTGTCGTCGCGATCGTTGGCACACTGGCCAGCTTGCTATTACCAGCTGTCCAAGCTGCGCGCGAAACAGCGCGGCGGACCACTTGCCAGAATAATCTGCGGCAAGTAGGCCTGGCACTGTGCTTCTATCACAACGCAAACGGTTCGCTTCCGGTCGGCTGCATCGATAAGCGGCATTCCCGAAATCCGACCGGACGGCAGTTGTCTTGGTCGGCTGCCGTGCTGCCGTACCTGGAGCAGGTGTCACTTTGGGAACAGTTGGATTTTATGTCCGCGTACGACAGCCAAGCCAACGCCATCGCTGGCGCCACACCTCTGGCGATTTACTTGTGCCCCAGCACTACACGACTGGCCCAAAGCCGTGCGAATCGCTTTATGACCACGGCAACTCCAGGCAACTCTGCCCTTGCCGCGATTGATTACGGTGGGAACTACGGAGCCGCTTTCGTATCGCCATCGGCCAACGGCGTTCTACTCTACGATCGCAGCATCATGTTCCGCGAGATCACCGACGGCACGAGTAAAACGATTGCTATCGCCGAAGATACCGGACGGGGCCGGACAATGGATGGCGAGTGGATCAATGGTGAAAACGTCTTTGACCTACAATTTCCCGCGAACGTACAGCAGAACAATGAGCTGTGGAGCGATCATCTTGGCGGCGCACTGGCAGTTCATTGCGACGGCAGCGTGCTGTTTTTAGGTGAGTCAGTGGACATTGAGGTCTTGAAGGCTCGCTGTACTCGAAGCGGCGAAGAACCCGCCCATACAATCGCCACGCGGTGAAAAACTAAAGCCAGGTTAATACGCTCTCGGAGGATTTTTTACATGATTAGTCGCGCGCTAAAAAAAATTCGGCCAGTGAGCCAAATCCTGATGATACTCGTCTGGATACTGGCCCCCCATATAACCCTGGCAGTTCCAAATGGATATGTGCCTTACACAATCCCGTTGAGCGCAGCCCCCACCGGACTAGCCTTCGACGCCGGAGGTGTTCTCTATGCCTTGGAATCTGCACCTTTTCAAAGCAATGTCACAACAATTCGTGTGATTCAACCCGACAACACGTTTGGCACCAACATCCCGGTTTCCGGAAGTGATCCCACAAACTTTTTCGTTGGCGGGATGGCCTACGATCCGGTAAGTGATGGGTTTCTCATTACAGACAATACTTCCGACGGTCGACTTTACGCGGTCAGCAAGACTGGGGTACAGCAAACGCTCGCCAGTGGGCTTGCCAGTATCGCCGGTGTGGCCGTGCGCTCGGGAGGCGAGATCTTTGTCTCGACCGCGCTTGGCGACAACCTGGGCGAAGTACTGCAAATAGACCGAGCCACCGGCAATGCAACCGCGGTGGTAACGGGGATCGACTATGGCGCCGGGCTAGCCTTTGACGCAACGGGTGACTTGCTCGTGCAAGATGCCGACGCTACGACCTTCGCCGGGCGGCTACACCATTTGCCCATCACCGAGGGCCCGTCCGGACTGGAGTTTGGAGCCTTGTCGCTACAAATAGACAATATGCAGTCTGGTGCCGGCCTAGCCCTGGATAGCGAGGACGATATCTTTGCCACTGGAAGCGGTGGGCTGTTTTCGATCGGGGGAGCGCCCCTAAGCGAAACATCTTTTGACAGCAACGGCAATCCAGGACAATTCGCTACGGCAATCGCCTTTGACCCCGGTACGCTGCCGTTTGAGCCCTTTGCAGGCGCCGATGCCGGACGACTGGCGCTGATGGCTGACTTTGGATTTGGGCCCGTCAATGCATTTGTAACTCTGATCCGGCCCGCGCCGCCAATCGACGCTGACTTTAACGACTCGGGCGCGGTCAACGCTGCTGATTTAGATATTTGGAAATCGCATTTTGGCGCGACGGTCACCGCTGCGAATAGCCAAGGCGATGCCGATGGAGACTTCGATGTGGATGGCTGCGATTTCCTGAACTGGCAGCGTCAATGGGAAACCACAATCAACATGGCCGCCTACCCGGTTCCCGAACCAACAACCAGCAGCTTATGGGCTTGTATCGCTGGGTCCCTGATAGGCATACGACGAAGAAAACTGCTGCCCAATCGAAAATCCTAATTTCGGCTAACAGGCGGGCCTCCGGAATGGTTCAATAGAATGCCCCTCGGCAATCGCCCCCCTTCTCGGGCCAATTTTTTATGACCGATGCAACCAATGAACAAAATGCGCGGGCTTGGGATGCGCTCGCACGGCGGCAGGCCGAGCTGGCAAAGCCGGCCCGGGACGAAGATTTTGGTGATCCGCTAAAAACGGTCGACCCGCTCGGCTGGTTAGGCGCCACAATTTCCGGCCGGAGTGTACTCTGCCTAGCGGCCGGCGGAGGCCGCCAGTCGGCCCTTTACGCGGCAGCCGGGGCGAAGGTAACTGTAGTCGACATCAGCACCGAAATGCTGGCATTGGACCGCCAGGTGGCCACCGAGCGGAATTTGGCGGTGCGCACAATTCAGGCGTCGATGGAGGCGCTGCCAATGCTGGCCGACGCCGAGTTCGATATCACCGTTCACCCGGTGAGTACCTGCTACGTGGCGGAAGTGGGGCCCGTATTTCGGGAGGTGGCCCGCGTGACTCGCGGCGGCGGCCTCTATGTGAGCCAGCACAAATCGCCCGCGAGTTTGCAAACGGGGCTACGTCCAGAAGGCACAGGTTATCAGCTCCACGAGGCCTACTACCGCGATGGTCCGCTGCCTGCGACTGATCCGAGCCGTCTGCGGGAGCCAGGCACACTGGAGTTTCTACATCGCTGGGAAGAGCTACTAGGCGGTCTTTGCCGCGCAGGATTTGTAATTGAAGACCTCATCGAACCGCTGCACGCGGACTCCACGGCCGAGTTCGGCACGTTTGGTCATCGCTCTCGCTTCGTGGCGCCTTATGTGCGCGTGAAAGCCCGTAAGATGTGCACAAATCCTGGTCACGACAAACAATCAATCGTCGTCTAGTGGCGCCTATTCGGCCAGTAGTCGGGACAGAGGTGCCTCGTCTGCTTCTGGTTAAACCTGACTGAGGGAGACCACATCAAGCCTAAGGACGACGATCCACATTATCGCGTAGATATTATGAGACTGACCAGGATTCACAACGCAGGAATGCCGAGGAGAGTCGCAAGCAGACGAACTCCGCTGACTCCAATGGCTACAATGACATGCGCTAACCCATTGGAGCGATGACCAACTTCAAACAATCCTGCTAGCATGCCTGGAACGACAGTCTCAAGCAGGAGTGGCATGTGAAAGTGCCAGTCTTTCGCCAACTCAGAAATTGCTGCGTTGCGGAATAAAACACAGCCGACAGCCACAACAATGGTCCAACCAAATCGCTCAATCAAGGGGAAACGGGGGGGGTGATCTCGTTTCGAATCACATGAAGCTTCAGCCGCTTGCCCACCAGGAATGCATAACAGAATGAATCACCCAAAAATGGAACTCTTGGAAGTATGTATTGCCAACATTTTAGAATCACTTTTCCTTCATTCCAGATGCAGACGATAATCGCCAGAAAGGCTAGGCCGCCGACAAATGTGGCACCCCGTGGAGGCCGATGTGGCGTGCCACATGCTAGCCAAGCACCCAATACAACCGCCTGAACGAGCAAGAATCCTTGTTTTTGCAAATCGGAGCTATCATCGCCCAAAGCAACCAGCCCAATAGCAACAGTTATCGTGGCGGTGACAAACAGCCCAGTTAAAGGGTGTTTTCGAAACATAAAATAATTACAAGAACCCGTGAATGATGCGTGCTCAACTACAATGGGGCATACGCGGGCTCGTGGCCCTGCGATACCATGCCTCCGCGAAGTGCCTTCAGAGGAGTTTTGGAGCAACCGTTGTCAACAGGGCAGGACACGGTCAAAATGGAAGTCTCCAGATTGCGTAGATCCGCCGGCCCGCGACTTTTGCCCCTGAGAGCTCCACTTGACCAGCCACCCGCAACAAGATGTTTGTTGTCTAATGGGAGATCCCATTGCGGGCAATCCCACGCAGTACATGCTACAAAAAGCCTTCGATGCGGCTCGCCTCGATTGGCGCTTTCTCACCTTCGAGGTCCCGCCCCTGGAATTTGAGGACGCCCTGCGTGGTGCGCGGATCTTCTCCTTCCACGGAGTGATGCTCGCCCCGCCACACCGGTCGCAGGTGATGCCCTACCTGGAAGAAGTCGGCGACGCTGCGCGCATCAGTGGACAGGTTAACTGTATCAAACAACAACACGGGCGCTTACACGGCTACAACACCGAAGGCCGTGCGCTACGGCAACTGCTTGAACAAGCAGGAGCTGTTAAAAACGCCAAGGTAACTATCCTAGGCGCGGGCCGTCTGGCGCGGGCCATTGGCGCAGAACTTGCCCTTGCCGGCGCGGGAGAACTGGTGCTGGCTTGCCGACGAACCGAGGCCGCCCAGGAGCTTCGGGATACGCTCGTCGATCATACGCCTCTCACCCAGTGCCGATTAGAATCGCTGGCCGCCGAAACGCCGTTGGCAATCGACGACGATTGTCAGGCCATCGTCAATGCCACGCCGGTAAGCACCCCCCTGAAAATCGTTACCGAAAGTTTCCCCAGGCGGGCAGTCGTGGCCGATGTGGTTTACAACCCTCCGAAAACCTGGCTCATGGATCAGGCTGAAGAATGCGATTGTCCGACGATCGACGGCCTTACCTTGCTGATCGAGCAGGCCGCCCTTGCCTTTGAAATCTGGACCGGCGCATCGGCGAATCGGCAGGCCATGCGCGACGCGGTGGAAGAATTTCTGGTGCTATAAATTAAACTGAGAGGTTTAGAAACTGGGGGTCGAAGAAACCGAGGGAGGAAATTGGCAACGGAGCGACGATGGGACTAAGGGGCAAATATACGGCGGGCGGAATCTTTATCACCGGCACGAGTACCGCCGTGGGCAAATCGTATGTGGGTGCGATGATTGCCCGGACCCTTGTCGACACCGGTGTGCGTGTGGGCGTCTACAAACCCGTGGAAAGCGGCTGCGCACGCGATGGCGACGCGCTGATTGCCGCCGATGCACAACAACTGTGGATAGCAGCGGGCCGGCCTGGAGAACTTCGGCACGTATGTCCCCAACGGTATGAAGCGGCGCTGGCTCCCCCGCAAGCGGCCGCCTTGGCAGGACACCAGGTTGATGCCGCTCTGCTGCGCGGTGGGCTGGACTACTGGCGTGAGCGTAGCGATATCGTTCTGGTCGAGGGGGCAGGCGGTCTCATGTCGCCGTTAAGCGAAGCAGACTACAACATCGATTTGGCTAAGGATTTGGGACTGCCCCTGTTGATCGTTGCGGCAAACGAGCTGGGCGTCATCAATGCGACACTGCAATCGCTGATCACCAGCCGTGCGCTTGCACCCGGCTTACCCGTAGCTGGCGTGGTGCTGAATCAGTCGCAGCAGCGCCCCGATGACCACAGCACCAACGGTAATGGAGTCGAGCTGGCCCGCCGCTGCGATGTACCCCTACTAGCCACGGTAGCACACGGTCAGCAGGCGTTCGAAACGAACACAGCTTGGCTGGCCCTGGCCAAGGGCCTAACTGATGCGTCGGCCGCGTCGCCGTAATTGGCGGCTTTGGTCATCTGACGGATCTTTGCCCGGGTTGCATTGCTAGAAGGGGATCAGCGGCAAGAGATCTTGTACTGCCTAGCTGCGCGCGAGCGACTACCCATAGGACTTGCTGTCACTGGTGATGATGGTGATGGGCCTCGCCATATAATTCGTGTTTGCTGTCCCCCCCGGAAAGTACAAATGCAACCAGGTCAAGGATCTCTTCGCGGGTCAATCGATTAAGAAGTCCAGTTGGCATTGGCGAGATATCCGACACCTTCCTCGCTTCGATCTCGTTTTTTTTGATCGACATGGGATCTGCCTTAGCAAGCGGATCAACCAGCACCTGTACTTCATCGGAAGACGGGGAATCGACAATCATGCCCGTCACAGTCGTTCCTGTATCGAGCTGAAATACGTGTGCCTTGTACTTGGGGTCAATCTCGTGGGACGGCTCTACAATGGACCTCAGGATATATTCCAGTGAGCGTTTCTTGGCGTCAAGTTTTGCTAGGTCGGGTCCAAAGGCGTGTCCCTCATTGTCCAACTTGTGGCAGCCCGCGCAGCTGGCCACGCTAAACAATTGCTTCCCGACGCCAAACGATCGCCCGGGCGGAAGCACGCGCAGGTCGCTTACCAGCTCTCCAAACGTCCAAGTGTGATTGCGCATGCTCTGTTGCAAAAGTGGGTCTTTGATCGGCAATGGGTGGGCCGCCAGATACGACTCAGGATCAGACTGGTACGCTTCAAAATCTTCCAGGACCAGCAGCATCCCGTACATCCGCCGCCAATGGCCCGGGTAGGTGCAAACATAGGGATAAACGCCCGGTTCCTCTGGTGCGGTGAAATTGAGCGTCTGGTTCTCACCCGGTTGCAGTAAGCGGCTGGCTAGCAAGATCTTATCAGAAGCAGGGATATAATCTCTTGCTGCGGCGCTTGGGTCTATTCCGGTAGCTTCGGCCAACTCGCCAACTTCCTGCAAGGCTCCTGGATGAAGAATCGCAAAATTATGCGGCATCGCGTCGATGTTGGCAAAACGGAATTCGACCGGCTTGCCTGCCGCAACCACAATGCGCTCTTTGTCAAAAACCATCCGCTGTGGAATGGTGCCGATGGCAATCACGCGCACATCCAGGCTCTCCAGACGACCTCGTACGGCGACCGCCTGTTCGGTCGGCAGTGCGGCCGCTAACGACTGCGCCAGGATGATCGCCCTCCGCGCCGAGTCACAGGTGCGTAGACGCGGAGGCAAGCTGCTGAGGTAGTCCAATAGGTTGTCGACGAGGGGGCGCGCCTGGTGCGGCGGCCAGCGCCGCTCGGGCAGACCGTGCAATGCCTTGATGGCAGCCGAGCGATTTCGCCCTGCTGACAGTACCGACGCCCATGCCAAAAACTTGTCTTCCTCACGACCCGGAATCGACGCCAAGGCACTAATCGCCACGTCGTGAAGCGAATGGCCTTCACCAGTGGTCAAATACTCTGCAGGAATTTCACCTTTTTCGAATCCGGGTCCCCGCCAGGCAACCCGCAAGCCGCCCTCGCCACCGTGGTTGCCATACGTGACGACGATCGGATGCGACCCTGCAGACAACTCGATCGTGCCGTTTTTTTCCACCATGCTTTTTTTCATCATGCCATCGTCGTTGTTCACGACCTGATGGTTCCCAATATAGAGTCGTGATCCGTCAGCGGAGGTGGTGTAAAATGTGTATTCGCCAGCGCTGGGGACCTGGACGAACCCGGTGTATCGCAACGCGTATCCCAACGCTTCGCTCTTTGGCGCTGCGTCGAGCGAAATCTGCCTGACAATTTTGCTGGACTGCGGTAATAGTTTGGCTAGTTTATACAGCTCGACACTGGAGTCATGCGGAAAAAAGCAATCGACTTTGAGTCCGGGTCGACTCAAAGTGGGGTCGATAGTCCTCAAGTGGGGAGGAAGCTGGAAGACCAGTGGTCGAATTTTAGAGTACAGCTTGCCGCGAACATCGAGATCGACTGTTTGCGCTGCTTCCAAGAAGTCGTACAAAAAATCTTTGCTGCGCGACGCTGCCAGAAAGGGTTCGTCGGGGCCGGCCGCGGTGATCCAGACTGCGTATCCAATTCGCCTGAGCTGGGCAGTTTCACCTTGAGTTGCAAATCGCTCGATGCGCTTTCCAAATGCTTGCCAGGCAGCCCGCGATTGTTGGACGAGAAGATTGCCCAGCTCAGCCAGATTCCCACCCACCATCCGCTCGGACCCTTCGATCAAATCGAGCAACAGTTCCAGCTCGCTCGCATGCGTAATCTCAGCCAAATGAGTAATTGCATTACCGAGTTGGTTCGCATTCGCTTTACGGCTCAGGATGGCGCGATACACGGATTCGTTTTTTCCGAGTTTCTGCACATAGCCCACGTCGCCGTGCGCCAAAATGAATCTCCGGGCAGCCGGCGAAGGGCCCGCGCTGGAACTCAACGCGTCGTCGATGGCAGCCTCCACATCAATCTGATTCCTGGCGTAGTTGAGCACAACAACGAGCTCTGGATCGGTGGTGCGCGTGGCTACTTCAAATACAACCTCGGCGGCAGTTGACCCGCCAAATGCAACTGCTGCCTTGACCGCCTCGGCGCGCACCAGCGGCGATTCGTCGCAGGCCCCGGCAAGCAGCGTCGACTCCCAATCGACTGTTTGGCGGCCCCATTGGCCAAGAGTCCGCAGGGCCGCTGCGCGCACGCGCGGCTCCTCAGCCTGGAATACCCGTTTCACCAGATCCATATTGGGCAGGCGATGTTCGGCAAAGACCCACAAACATTCCAATAGTGCTTGTGCCTCATCACGGTCGCCAGCGGCTCTACTTGGGTCCAAACGGGCAGCAAAGGCACCCACTGCCGCCGCTATTTCTTCCGAATCTCGCCCACTAAGCTCGAGCCGCGCGCGATAGCGAGTCGCATTCTCACTGGCGAAAAATTGTTCACACACCCTGGTGATCGGCTTGCCTTTCATCTTTGCTGGTCGAAGCAGTGCGCGGCCGGGATACGTTACGCGATAGATCCGGCCATGCTCATGATCCCTGTTGGGATCTCGCATGTTGTGCTGCATATGACCGATTAGCACATTGTGCCAGTCGGCCACGTAGAGCGCGCCATCTCCGCCAACCTCTACGTCGACCGGTCGAAAATTCTGATCGGAAGAAACCAAGATCGGGTCAATCTCAGTGGCAAAAATGTCAGCGCCGTCAACGTAAACCCTATGCTGCAACACGCCAAGGAAGCCGATCGTGTTGCAGATCAGAAAATTACCCTGGTTTTCCTCCGGAAAGTGGCTGCTCGAAAGAATCCCCGTCGCGGCAACCGGGCGCACCCGCTTTTTGAACCACGGTTTATTGCCGAGTCCCTTGCCGATGTTGACATAGCTGCCCGTACCTCCAGTGCCATCGTTGGCGAATTGGTATCCCCAACGATCAAAAACGTTGCCATGTGGATTGGGGCCAATTGGGAAGTGAAACTCGACCTCAAAGGTACGGGGATTAAACCGATACACGCCGGAATCTCCAGAGCGGTAGGTCCGGGTCGGCGTTTCAAAACTAGCGACATTGAAAATGCCGCGCGACCAGTAGAGCCATCCATCGGGGCCCATCACCATGGCGTTGGCCGAATGGTGCGTGTCGGCACTGGAAACCCCTTGCAACATGCGGATCTTCACGTCGGCCCTGTCGTCGCCATCGGTATCCTTCAAGAACCAGATCTCCGGTGGCGTCGCGACCAAGACTCCGCCGCCCCAGAACTCGAATCCAGTAACACTATTGAGCTCGTCGGCAAAGACAATGCATTCGTCGGCCTCGCCGTCGGCATTGTGGTCAGGCAGGATGACCAAAGCATCTCGCCGTGGCTCGGCCGGATTCCAATGTGGATAGGAGGCCCAAACAGAAGCCCAAAGGCGGCTATCGGTATCCACGGAAATTTGTACCGGATTTACCAATCGCCCAAAACGCTCTTCGGACGCAAAGAGATTGACTTGCATTCCCGCAGCCACGTCCATTTTTCCAATCGCCTCCTGGCCGCTCAGATAAGGGAACGCATCTCCTTCCAGGGGGCCAGGCTTGTTCGTCTTGACCTCCAACACCTGAGGCAGATTGTCGTCGGACACTTGCGGATCGTTTCCCTGGGCAATGGCCCAAATCCGCTTGTCGCGGTTGGCAGTGAGAATGTCGAATATCTCCATCTCGCGGCGCATCACGTCGGCATTCGACTGGCCGTGCCAAGCGAGCGTGGAACGTCCGCCGAATACGTTATATCCGTCGACCACCCGGTAACGACTAAACCAGTAGTAGTTTTTCTCGAGTACGGCTCTTCGCAGCTTGGCCAAATCAGCGGTGTTCGGCAGGGGCCTCTTAGGAACTAATTGGCGCAAAATTACTTCGGCGACTAGCTTGTTACCATCCGCTGAAAGGTGAATTCCGTTGATGGTGAGCGGCTGCGTGCGCGCCGCATATAAGGCGCGCGTCGGCGCGAACAGATCGACGAACACTACTTGCTGCTCATCGCATACGCGGCGCATGGCACCCGTATACAGGGCCAATTTTTCGTTATTCTGCTTTCCGTCGGGCAGATGGCGACTGCGCAAATTCTCGTGGGCGATCGGTGAAAAGATCACCAGGCGGGGCGGGCAGTCGCCGTTGTAATTCTGGGATCGCATTCCCCTGATCATCGTGACCAAATCCGCTTCGAATTTTGGTAACGCTGAGGGGCCGAGAATCGCCTCATTGTAGCCAAAAAAACAAAACACCACGTCCGCCTTACATTTTTTCAGCCATTGATCCGAATCGCCAAAATTGGCCGAACGTTGCCTCAGGGCGACCTGGTCGGCAGCGAAGCCCAGATTGCGGAACGTCAACTCGTGTCGCGGGTGGAGCGCGTGCAAATAGCTTTCCAGCCAACCGGCATGCTGCATCCGATCGGCCATGGTGTTGCCAATGATCGCAATATGATCTCCAGGCTGGAAAATCGGGTGGGTTTCGGCCCCCTGCGCGCCGCGTGGCCATGACCAAGAGCTAGTCCAAAAGAGGACAGTCAAGAGAGTAATGAAGGGCCCGTGGATGACGGCGCAAATTTTCATCGAAGGAATACCTCGTCTGCAGACAGCTATCTTAAGGACCGGGCCGTTCTAAATATTTTAGCTCCGGTTGTACGCCAGGGTCGTGCGCATAGGACACAAGTAGAGTGTTGCAGCGGGGCGCTGGCTGGTCAAATGACCCATTGGGGCGTGTAATGCTCCCGCCGGTCCCGGCATATCAAACGGCAAGTTTCCTATTCCCGCTGTATTGTGGGGAACAACTACATTGGTGACAACGCTAAGAGGAATAAACTAGCTTTTCTGTTCTCCAGATTCGGCCCCACAGGCGCTTGTAAGCGGAGGCTGTCAGCGACTAAAATCAAGCCGGCTTTTTACAAAAAATAACTCGCGTCCCTTACGGCTACCTAGCGACTACCGGATGAACTTCCTCAGCCGACTCACGGGCAGTTTCTCGATTCCCGCCGCTGACAACCCCACAGTGGCCATGGTAGAAGCCGCCTACCAGCACCACGGCCTCGACTGGCGCTACCTCAATTGCGAAGTTCCACCTGAATTACTGGGCGGCGCGGTGGCTGGAGCGCGGGCCATGGGCTGGGCCGGATTCAATTGCTCACTGCCGCACAAGGTTGCCGTCATTGAACACCTGGACGGATTGGGCCAGTCAGCCCGTTTGATGGGCGCAGTTAATTGCGCGGTCGCCCGCGACGGCCAGTGGATTGGAGAGAATACCGACGGCGTAGGATTTCTCACTTCGCTCAAAGAGCTAGTCGATCCGGCCGGAACGCGCGTCGCGATTTTCGGCGCCGGCGGCGCAGCCCGAGCGATCACGGTTGAGTTAGCACTGGCGGGCGCCGAACAGATCACTGTCATCAATCGGGGAAATGAGCGGGGCCAAGAGCTCACCGATTTGCTCAACGGTCCGGTCCGACAGCAAACCGGTGGCAACTTTTCAGCAGCATTCGTACCGTGGACCGGCGATTACGCAGTTTCTTCCGATACCGATATTGTCATCAACGGCACGTCCATTGGACTCCCGCCTAATATTGATGCGCGTCTGGCACTCGACGTCAACTCACTTACCGAATCCATGATCGTAGCCGACGTGATTCCCAATCCGCCCAATACTCACCTGCTTCAAGACGCCTCGTCGCGCGGTTGCCGTGTACTCGATGGCCTTGGAATGCTAGTGAACCAGGGTGTTGTGGGGATCAATTATTGGTCGGGGATCCGCCCGGACGCTCGGGTCATGCGGGCCAAACTGGAAGAAATATTCGGCGCCTAAGTTCAGGCCAACCGCGAACAGATGCCAAGAAAGCCTCCGTTTTGAATGGGATCGCCATGACACAGTTTCCGTCACGACAAGAAGGTCTCGCCAAGCCAACCGCCACTGCCCAGTGGCGTAGTACGGTCATCAATGCGACCCGTGGTGCTACCAGTGGCGACGCTGACGCGTCAGTCCGCATTACACCCGCCACGGTGGGGCTCCCGGGCGATGTCCCCTGGTCGGTGTTCAAGCGCACCCTGCACGGCGGCAGGCAACAGGGCGTCGAGCTGATCACCATCGACAATGGCAACATGCAGATAGATATCATTGCGAGCCGAGGAATGGGCGTCTTAGAAGTTCGCCGGGGCGAC
>JAKVCC010000039.1 GCA_022448265.1 Pirellulales bacterium | reverse complement strand
GCGCGGAAAAACTGGGCGCGTTGTGGGCAACCTCACGAGCCTGCTGGTACTCGTAAAAGGTTTGCCACTGGCCTACAACCGGGACCTCCAGGAAGACAAATCGCCGGTGTTTGACTCGGCCGATACAGTCGCCGCATGCCTGGAATTGCTAGCGCCACTGGTCGCTGATGCTGAACTGAATCGCGCAGTGATCGCCAACCGGCTGGAGGATGGTTACCTCGATGCTACCACGCTGATGGAGTACCTAATCTCCCAGGGCGTGCCCCAACGCACGGCCCATGAAATCATTGGTCAACTCGTTGCCTCGGCATTAGATCTCGGGGTTCCGCTTCGCCAGTTACCGATCGAGCACTTCACCGCTGCCCACCCCACCTTAAGCGGATCGGCCCACGAGATTCTTGGCGTTCAAGCTGCTGTCGACGCCTTTCGGAGCTACGGATCCACGAACCCTGCCGAAGTTGAAAAACAATGGAATCAATGGCAAAAAAAACTCTCGGAAGATTGAACAACGTTGTTCACCAGATATCCGCCCATGGCATACGTAATGATATCGACCAAAAACCCATCGAGTCTTGCTAAGGGGAATCTCAAGGTACGTTTCCTTTGGATGGCCCTGTCGGTCTGCGCGGCCATTTTGACGTCGGGCTCCACGTTGGCTGAGACCCGCGACACCGACCAAGATCCATCCTTCTATCGGGATCAGAATCCAGCGGTGGCTGCCGTTTTACAATTACCCCGGGAAACACCTGGGGAACGTCTTCAAGCGGTCATCACCTTGGCAGATTTAGGTGAAGCTGAGTTGGCAACAAAAATTCTAAAGGAACTGGCAACCCTCGATTTGACAGCGGACCAACGGGCAGTTCTGGTTAGCGAGTTTGGAACGGCCGCCATGCTTCGACTGGCGCGTGATCCGCAGCTTGCGGCTGATGGTGCGTTGTTTGCCGATTCCTGCATGGCAGCCGCAGCACAGCAAGCGCGTGACCCAGACCGCCTGGCAACCCTCATCCATGATTTGGGAAGTCCATCGGCAGAAATTCGCCAGGCCGCCAGGATTGACCTCGCAGATGCCGGAACCGTGGCCGTTGAGTCCCTCCTGAAGGCTCTGGCTCAAGAAACCAATGTTTCGCGACGGCGTTATATAACGCAGGCGCTCATAGCCCTTGAGCCACTTTCAGTCGGCCCTCTGTTGGCCACGTTAACGACTGAAAACCCCCACTTACTAGCCTCCGCGAGCGAGGCACTCAAGGCTTTGAAAAATTCCCAGGCGGCGCCATTGTTGGCCAGTCCAGAGTTCGCTGAACTGCTGCTGCTACAAGAAATCAACCGCTATCTCCAGGGCGTACCTCCTTTTAGACCTGATGCCAACCACCAAATCGGACTATGGTTTTGGGAGGACGCGACCGCTGAGCTTTCCTACGAACGGTATGATCAGCCAGAAGCGTGCATCCTTTGGGCGGCGCGACTGGCTGAACAGCTGGTTCGACTCGACCCAACCAACGCGGACTCTCAACGGGTCGCCTTGGTCTTGGGACTTGAGGCTGCAAAGCTACGACACGGATACGAACAGCCCCTTTCGAAAATCCCCCTGGGGAAGTATCTCGCAAACACACTTGCGTCGTATCGCGACGATGCCCAGGCAGCGACTCAACTTCTCATCTCAGCCCTCGATAGCAACTACCCTGGCGCGGCAACTGCAGCTTGTGAATTGCTTGGCGGATTGGGTGATGCGAGCGTACTCTACACTCCAGACGGTCAGAATTCACCTCTTGTGCGGGCCCTAATCGGACCAAACCGTCGCGTTTCCTTTGCTGCCTTGACAGCGATCATGACACTTAATCCGCAAAAGCCTTTTCCAGGCTCGAGTTGGGTTCCAAAGGCATTGTCCCGGTTTGCCAAAGGAGGCGGCCCACCCATTGCGCTGGTCGCTATGCCAGTGATTCAGTCGGCCGCTTCCATCGGTGGCCACTTGGCCGCATTGGGATACCAAGCCGACGTTGCCAACAATCCAAAGGATCTGATTCACTTCGTACGTCAGTCCGATAGTTTGCAATTTGTCCTGGTCGATCTCGCGATTGGTTCCCCCGGAATCCGGGAATTAATCCATACCCTGCGGTCGTTACCGCAATCATCCGGAGCGCCAATTGCATTGCTAGCGCCAGCCGGACGGCTGGCTGAGGCGCATCAACTGGCCAGCGAATATGATCGCATGGTTGCCTTTCCGCGACCACAAACCGAGAGCACCGTTGCCTCCATCGCCCAAACGATGAACGACACCCTGGATCGCGATTTGTGTTCCTCCAAGGAACGAATCGCCCAGGCTGAGTTTGCGCTCGCCCAATTGGGCCACCTTTTAAAACAACCACCCGGGTTCTATGACACCGAGCCGCTGGCCAAGGTCCTGACGAATGCACTCTATGAACCGAACCTTACGTCAGATGCGATCGAAAACCTGGCATGGGTTGGTACCGCAGAAAGCCAATTGACGCTGGTCGATTATGCCAGCCGTGGAGTTCTCCCGATCGAATCGCGCCAGGTTGCCGCGGCCGCTTTTGCAGAAAACGTGCGGAAATACGGCATCTTGCTAACAACCAACGAAATTGTTCGTCAATATGATCACTACAACGCCAGTGATACATCCGATGAAGCCACCTATCGTGTCTTGAGTGGAATTCTCGACACACTCGAGTCACGACGTCAGGTGGAGTGAAAAGAGTATCGGCGTTGACGCAACAAGGGGAACAATGGACCAGGCAAACCTGATGGAGCCCAATTTCCACATTGGGCTATTTTTCGACAGGACGACCTGTGAATTCTGGTTTTAACCGGATCGATGACCGCATGTCCAAACCTTTAAAAATAGTGCCGGAGCCACAAGTGGAGGATGCTTCCTGGCCAGGCATTATCGGGTCCAGCCCCCCAATGCTTGAAGTCTACCGGCTCACGCGCCAGGTCGCCCGAAGTCGCGCTTCGGTTCTGTTGTTGGGAGAAACCGGGACCGGCAAAGAACTGATTGCCCAGGCCGTTCACTCCCACAGCGAACGCAAACAACGGCCCTTTATCCGGGTTAACTGTGGCGCACTGAGCGACAACCTGTTGGAAAGCGAGCTTTTTGGTCATGTTCGCGGCGCATTCACCGGTGCGCATGAGAATCGCACAGGTCGTTTTGAAGCGGCCCATACCGGCACAATTTTTCTGGACGAAATCAACAGCATGACTCACCAGTTGCAAGTGAAGTTGCTTCGAGTCTTGCAGGAAAGGGAGTTCGAGCGAGTTGGCGATACGCAAACCATCAAGGTCGATTGCCGCGTGGTCGCGGCAAGCAATCGCGATTTGCTCGAAGAAGTCGCCGAGAATCGATTCCGCGAGGACCTCTACTACCGCCTCAATGTGGTGCCGATTTACTTGCCCCCACTACGGGAGCGACGTACAGACATACCAGACTTGGCAACGTACTTCCTGAACTTTTATAACGAACAAAACGACCGGTACGTGGTCCACATTGAAGCCCGCGCCATGGAAGCGCTTCAACAGTACGATTGGCCTGGTAATGTGCGGGAGTTGCAAAACTACATCGAGCGGGCTGTGGTCATGGCACCCGACGACGAACTGCGTCTGGAGCTACTTCCTTCGGTCGTCACCTCAGGGCGAGTCGACCATACCGTAAGAACCGGACGCCTCGACTTCGATTCACTGGCCGAAGAACTGGTCCACCAGGGCGTCGCAGGCTCGGATGACCACTGCCAGGACCTACATAGCCGGGTTGTTGATCGGGTTGAGCGTGAGGTGATCGCTCAAGTCCTGACATTGTGTGATGGTGTGCAGATCAAGGCAGCAGAGCGGCTGGGAATCAATCGAAACACACTGCACAAAAAACTGAAAGACTATGGGCTGGATAGCACATCGCCCTAAGCCGTTCTCCACAGTGAGGTCCTGGCTTGCGTGACGGACAACGGGGATCAATCATAGAATATCAATGGAATAAATATTATTTATGGTATTTATTCAACTCCATGAACTCCAATATCGATCTATTCTTCCATCAATTCTGCGCATAATGGGGCTTTCGTCCGTTTAGGCGGTTGACCTTTCTCGACATTAAGAGACGATGGGATTGGACAGAAAAGTGTCTCGTGCGGCGGTTGCTCGCTCGTTCCACCCCAGGATTTCTCAATGGCCACGATTTATTCCCCGACTCCGAAAGAAACCCTCTCAATCGTCGAAGAGGAACTCTCCAAAATTGGCGGCCATTTCGCCGAAAGTGCTCGCCATAAGGGGCGTCTTTTTATTTGGGGCACGGTTCCCCATACCCGTCAGGTCCGCCCCAACGACCACATCCAAGGCGGTGTAGCAGTTTGCACCATCGGGTACGAAATTTGTGTTTTTCCGCATGTTTTTCGTCAAATGTATCGTAGCGGTGCCATTATGTCGCACACCAATGGAATCGAACGGTTGAAGCGGGTGCCGTCGACCTCCACTCCTCGCAGCGTGGAACGACTTCGCACGCGCGTGCGAAGCCTTGTTCAGGAGTGTACGTCGTCCGAGATGCTCACCCAACTTACCGATCAGCTGCGAGTCGCCGCTGAAAGTGATGTCGACGCAGGCTTGCAAATGTCGACGGTTATCTCACAGCTCCCGCGACGCCATTCTTCACTGCTATTAAGTCAGATTCTCTCAGAATTTCACGAAGATGAGGACCAATCCGTCTACGGGCTGATGAATGCGGTCGCCGCAGTTGCTCGTGATGAGGATGACCCGGAAACGAAGTGGGATTTGGAAGAGCTTGCTGGTTGGGTCCCAATGTTGGTGCCCTCGAATCAAACCTGCCACGATACGGCTGAAGTCGCGGCGGTAAGCTGATCGCCGCGGGGAATGTGGCTTTCGATCCACTACCGTCAGATCGAACACGGCAACTTCATGGCAGCTGGAACCAACTGGTCCCGGGTAATGTGAAGTCGCCACGGCATGGTTGATGTTGTCTTGGTACGCACTTTATGGCTTCCGGTGTAAATATCTTTTGTTTCACAGCTTGCTATTTTGCAGCCTGGATGTTGGAATTGGCCGGGCTGACAGCCCGTTATGGGTGGCACCGCCTGGTAATGCTTGCTTTCGCTGGAGCCGGCTCGGCGGCTCAGCTCTGGTACTTGATCGACCGAGCCAGACAGACACCAGCCGCACCTCTGGCAACGACTTTTGACTGGTGCCTACTGGCAGCTTGGATCTTGGCAATCGTTTATCTGGGTTTGGTTTTTTATTCACCCGGAACCTCGATCGGGCTTTTTCTTTTGCCGCTCATACTCCTGCTGATTGGGGCTGCCCAATTTGCCAGCCAAGTTCCCTTGGCAGCCCGACAGGCATCGCAATTTTGGGGAGTCGTACATGGTGTGACCCTGTTGCTGGGAACGGTCACGGTATGCTTGGGGTTTTTGAGCGGATCGATGTATCTCATCCAAAGCCACCGATTGCGAAAAGCAATACCACCCCTGGTTAGTTTTCGCCTCCCCAGCCTCGAATGGCTGGATTGGGTGAACAGTCGTGCGTTGCGATGGTCGGCCCTGACAATGGGTGCTGGATTGCTTTCCGGGGTGATCTTGACTCACATGCAACACCAGACCGATCCGGATTATCGGTTGTGGACGGATCCTGTCGTATTAAGCCTGGCCGCCATGTTGGTCTGGCTGATCACAGCAGAGATCTTCCGACTGGTTTATCCCGCCGCCCGCCAGGGCCGCAAGGTTGCTTACCTTACGCTTGCCGCATTTGTTTTCCTCGTGTTTATGCTATTTTCGATCACGGTGCTCGATACCGTCCATGGCAGTAAAAGTCACGAGAATGAAGCAGCCTTGCCTCGCATGGGGGTGAGCGTATGAAACTTCGCATGGTCGGCTGTCATCATCGACACGCGAGCGTGGCAGTTCGCGAGAGACTGGCATTCAACAACAACCAGGCTGAAGCTGCGCTTGTTTCTTGGCGCGAGGCGTACCCCGATACCGAAGCCGTACTGCTTTCCACTTGTAATCGGGTGGAGCTCTATGCTGCGGCCGAGGGGCAACACCTCCCACCGTGCTCGAAATCGCTGGCGGAACACCTCGCCTATTTCCATCAGGTGCCCATCGATGAGCTACAGCCCACCCTGGTTACGCTAGACGACGACGAGGTGGTGCACCACTTGTTCCGTGTTGCTGCCAGTCTCGACAGCATGGTGGTAGGGGAACCACAAATACTCGCGCAGGTAAAAAAATCTTATGAACTGGCACGTGGAATTGGCAGCACGGGCCCCCTCACCCACCAGTTTTTTCAAGCGGCCCTCCGCACAGCCAGACGTGTCGCAGGCGAGACTCCGTTGCACCGGCATCGCGTAAGTATACCGAGCATTGCTATCGCCGATTTCGCCAGCCGCATCTTCGAACGTTTCGACGACAAGATGGTCTTGGTCGTTGGAGCTGGAGAAATGGCCGAGGAATCGCTTCGCTATTTGGTCGATGCAGGCGCGCGAAACCTCCAAATCGCAAATCGAAATCTCCGTCGCGCCCAGGTTCTCGCCGAAAAATGGCACGGCACACCCGTTGCCTGGGACCATCTCTACGAACGGCTCGTCGAGGCCGACGTCGTGATCAGCACCACCGGCGCCGACCAGCCGATTGTCACGCTGGAAGCTTACCGTAAATACGTCGCACCACGCCGACACCAACGCCCCTTATTCATTCTGGACCTGGCCGTTCCCCGCGACTTCGAACCAACCATCGGCAACTACCTGGAAACGTACCTCTACTCCATTGATGACCTGGCTAACACCTGCAATCAGAACCGGCAGGCACGACAGACCGCGCTTCCTGCTGCCGAAAAAATTGTGTCGCAGGAGACACTGAACTTCCTCGCCGAGGCCCGGTATCGAACCACAGTGCCAGTTGTCGCCGAATTGCAGGATGGTTTTCGCCGCACCAAACAGGATGAATTAGACCGACTGTTCCGCAAGGTGCCCAATTTAGAAGACCGGGACCGCCAAGAAATAGAACAGTTTGCTGATCGGCTCATTGCGAAATTTCTGCATCCACCACTGGAATCGCTGCGGGACATCTCCCGCCAAGGCTCGCCACGACAATTGGTCGAATCGCTGCGCAGGCTGTTTCAGCTAAAAGAGTAGTTTCGGCCATAAGGGATCTCTACCCAAGGCCAATCCCAGCAATCCCGCTTCCAGAAACTAGTCGTCGTCCTCTTCGTCGTCGCCCTCTTCGTCGTCGCCCTCTTCGTCGTCGCCCTCTTCGTCGTCGCCCTCTTCGTACTCGTACTCGTATTCGTACTCGTCCTCGTCCTCATCCCCGTCCTC
>JAKVCC010000038.1 GCA_022448265.1 Pirellulales bacterium | reverse complement strand
GACCCGATAGACGAGAAGTGGACCACCTACCGTTTCTGCCGGGCGTGTCGAGAGTCCGTGGATACGTTTTTCGAGGTTATTAATGCTCAACAGGTCTGCCGCGATTTCTAGAACCTTATCAACAGGAATCGCAAACCCAATTCCTTGTGCCCCGGCACGCACCGCAACATTAATACCAATCATTTCGCCGTTTACGTTAAGGAGCGGCCCTCCCGAGTTTCCGGGATTGATGCTCGCATCGGTCTGAATCAAATCGTCGTAGGACTGGGTATCGGTCACCTGAACATCTCGGTGTAGCGCGCTGATAATACCCCGCGTTACGGTATGCTCATAACCATAAGCATTCCCTAAAGCGATCACGGTTTCGCCAGTCATCAAGTCAGACGATGTACCAATTGAAATAACCTGCATCGGCTGTGGAACACGCACTTTGACAATAGCCAAATCGGTACTCTCATCATGGGCAACCAGGTGTGCAATTAACTTGTCACCATCGTCTAGGATGACGTTGATCCGACGAACACCCGCAACCACGTGATGGTTTGTCAGCAAGTAACCACGCGAATCAATGACCACGCCTGTCCCCATCCCGCTGACCTCGCGGGACGCAGCAACCGATCCGCTCACAGGAACTCCCGGAACCGTCTTCTGCCCTTGAATATTCACGACCGACTTCCGGGCACTTTGCACCGCTTTAACAATGGGGCTTGCGTGGCGTTCCAGCGCGTTCGCTTCCTGACGCAAGACGGACGTGACCAAAAGAATCGGTAATAAAATCAACCGCACCAAACCCATGATCCCCTGCACCGAGTAGGCGCGCGTCGCTCCGCGGGGAACAGAGTTCCAACCACGGCAAGCAGGCGGGAGAAAACGCATGGTGTGGGTCGTCGCGGGGAGAAAAATAGGTAGCCGCCTCAAACTGCCAGCTAGCAGGAAACCTGGCGTGTCTGGCTGGAAGACACGCAAGCAGAAATCGGCGTTTTGCTGCCAACGTCTTAAGCCCAACGTTCTCGCGGCGTTATAGCCCACCTAAATTCACATGCTTCTGCCCCTCCGAGTGCAAGCACTACAACACCTTAAAAAAACAACCGAATATCCCAGAAAGCTCTCCAGCAGTTTACCCTCCCCCACATATCCCCACTTTTACGCAAGAAATTGACTGAACTGGACCCAGAAAAATCCCGGTGCCGTTCTAAAAACTCTCCGAAATAACCAGCCACTTGGCAACCGGCTCGGTACCAGAGACCGTCGTGCCAGGACCACTGGATTAAAACTTCCCAAGGGCCTAAGTACCACGGCAGGCCTCCCGTTGCCGCCCTGCGCCTCAATGCGCAGAACTGCCCCACAAAGTGTAAGCGGGCTTTGGAATGCATGCGCTGTTTTGACCTGTGCAACCAGCCGATCCTCATGGACGGAGTACCCGACATAGCGAAACGCGGAACAAGCCTGAGAAGCCGTTGACTTTAGATGCCAAACCGTCAGGAGTCGCCATCACCGCCAGTTTTCTCGCCCTCACTTTCCGCCTGCTGGCTGGTTGAGCCTCCCCTCAAGTGGGGCACGAGTTGTAGGAGCAGGAACAAAATGAGCAAAATAGCCAGACCACCAGGCCACCAGAAAAAAAGCGGGGGATAAAGAGTGTCACCCACCACACCCGCGGCCAACAGGATCAAAAATCCCAAGAGCAATAGTCCGCAACCAAAAATGGACATCATGCCCCGAAAGGCAAGCTGCTCAGTGAACTGCTGATGATGGACAGCAACGGTCCGACCACGCTGTAAGCTCATCTGCACCGCATCGACAATCTCCATTGTCTTGACTGCAGAATCCCAGTCTACCTCCCCTGTGTTTGGCGTTTTCCCGGTCGTCGACGTTTGTCCTGTCGCGCGGGCGTGGACGGCTTGATCAAGTCGGGCGCATGTTTGCAGTGGCCCGTCATGACTGGCAAGATGCTTCACGGGAACGCCTCGGTCTGAAACATTTTCCAAAATCCACGGATCCAGGTTTGCTTTACTATCAGCCTTTGCAAAATGAGGAATTGCAACTTCAAGCTGCCCCTTGTCGCCAATTAGAGTAAGTGTCGCGGCAGTTTCTCCGCTGTCCCTGGCCGCTGACCAGTGTACAGGGATTTTGGCCGGCCCCTGCAACTGCACGCTTAGTCCAGCGAGATCATCACTGTCATGAACTGGCCCAAAGGCACTAACCTTGGTGATGTTGCCGACCAGATCAAGAAGCGCCTCCACATCGACTGCCAGCGATCCCAAAACGGTCTCGCGGTCAGACGTGGCAAGCTGCCTGACCCAGGAGAGACTACGAACCTGTCCGACGTCAGCATGACCATCCCTAATCAAGTCGGCCAACTGCTTAAGTGGAGGTGCTTGCGTCCAAGCCCCTAACGCCAACAAGATTCCTCCCATTTCGCGACGAACCATATCGAGTTCGTAATAGGGCAACACCGAGGTACTGAAAGGAAAGGCAACGACCGTGCTAATCCCATCTGCTACCAGTCGCTTGAGCCGCTCGCACCGCTCGCTCTCGTGCTGAGTCCCTTGCCCCACGATCACGGCATCCGCCAGCGCATGATCGAGTACGATTTCCCAGTTGGACTCACCAGTCAGGGTCGGACAAAGACGACGTAGCGCAACTGCGTCCTCAGCCCGTACATCACCAAGCCACACAACCTGGTGCCCAAGCGATATTGCAGCTTCGATAAAAACAAGAACAACAGAGTCGGTTCCTAGAATTGCAAGATTCATAGCAGCTCAAAGATAGCTCTCAACAGCGGTTGCCGCCCGGGGGTAACCATTGGATAATGCAAGAGGGCAAGAACATTGGTGCTTCCCCCTCCAAATCACCATTGGTGTTATAAGATGCGAACCTGGATGTTAGTCGTTGGGACGGTGCTGGTACAGTCGCCTATCGCCATTCTGGCACAAACTGCCGCCCAGAGCCCACCGCTTGGTAGTTCTGAATCGGATTCAAAGGATCTGCCACCGGCCACGGATGAAATCGCCCAATGGATTAAACAACTCGACAGCGACCGGTATCTCCCACGCGAAGAAGCGACACAAAAACTGGTTGCGGCCCGTGCCGCAGCTTTTGGTGCGTTACTTGAGGTGGCCAACGGAGACAAACCCGAACCGGCTGATCGCGCTATCTGGGCGCTGCAACAAGGTGCTGGAAATGATGACGAAAACATACAATGGCAAGCGCACACACACCTGGCGCAAATTAAAGACCGCCCCTTGATTGTTGCCCGTTCACTATTGGCACTGGCTGAAATACAGCATCGGCGAGCGGTGACCCGCATCCTGGCACAAGGTGCCAAAATTATGGAACCCGGGGTAAACGAAGTGTTCGGCCGAACTCGAGAAAGGCAAATCGTACTGGACAAGGAGTGGGAGGGTGGTGACGGAGGACTGGAAGACGTGGCTGCCGTGCGTAACATCCGGGTCGTTTTCATCCGCGGTGCCGACGTCACACCAAAAGGAATTGTCAAACTTGCCAAAATGGCACAGTTGCAGCAACTGCTCATCTACGGAATAAAACTAGACGACGAGCAAGTCGCCGACCTCAAACAGCGCCTTGCGAAGATTCCGTTTGTCGACTTTCGCCGCGGTGCACTGCTGGGAATCACAAGTCAACAAAATGGCGCCAAAGCAGTCGTCGGCAGTGTGCGCGCCAACACGGCCGCCGCCGCTGCCGGACTTCTTCCGGGTGATGTGATCGAACAGCTTGATGGCCAGGAAGTTGGCAACTTCCAGCACCTCACTTCGCTAATCAGCAAACATTACGCGGGCGATGAAGTGACTCTGCAGATTACCCGCGGCCAGGAGACGTTGACCCAAAAAATCCAATTTGGAAGCTGGTAGGTTACCAACTACTATCTGCCATCGCCTCCAACTGCTGGCAAAGCAGCCCTGCCCCGCGACCGTTTAAACATTGCCAATCATCTGGCGCACCTGCTCCCAGGGGAGCGTGTTGGCAACTTCTTTGCTGGTTAACCCTGCTCGCCGCGCTTGCAACACACCATAGCGCATGACATCCAGGCCAGCGACCGAGTGCGCATCGGTGCTAATGACGACCGGAACGTGGTGACGGCTGGCGGCTGCCAGATGGATATCGTTCAGATCAAGCCGGGCAGGATTTGCATTCAACTCCAGCAGCTTTCCCTGCTCGGCAGCAGCCGCAATGATTTGCTCAACATCAACGTCATACGGTTCACGGCGATTGATCAAACGGCCCGTCGGGTGCCCTAGGATCGACACATGGGGATGCTCAATGGCTTCCAGCAATCGAGCCATAATCTGGGCACGTGGCTGCTTCTGTCCGTAATGCAGGCTGGCAACAACCCAGTCCGCCTCAGCGAGAACATCATCAGGCAAATCCATCCCACCCTTTTCAAGGACATCGCACTCTACTCCCTTGAGCACGAGAAGATCGTCCAACTCGCCATTAAGCTCGTCCACCTCTTCCCACTGCCTGCGCAGCCGCTTTTCATCGAGACCTCGCGCCATAGAAACCCGCTTGGAATGGTCGGTAATCGCTATGTAATGCAAGCCCCGCTCGCGGGCAGCAGCGGCCATTTCCCTCAAGGTCGCTTTCCCGTCGGTAGCGGTCGTATGCATGTGCAAATCACCAACAACATCCTCCAATTCAATCAGCTCAGGAAGCTTGTCCTCTTTGGCCCAATGAAACTCCTGGCGGGCCTCACGAATCTCCGGAGGAAAACAAGGAAGCTCAAGGACCCCATAAACGTCTTCTTCGGTTCGACCGGCAAGTGACTCACCGTCGCCCTCCGAACCGCCCTGGTCGACCCGATACACGCCATACTCATTGACCTTTAACCCACGGTCTTTTGCCATTCCCCGAAGCACGACGTTGTGCTCCTTGGAACCGGTAAAATACTGCAAGGCTGCACCAAACGACTCGGCCCGTACGACACGGAGGTCGATTTGCAAACCAACCTCAAGCCGCACCGACATTTTTGTCTCGCCACGGGCAAGAATGTCGGTCACGCCAGCAAATTCCTCCAACCGGTCCATCACCGGTCCGCTACGACTGGCATCGACCAACAAATCAAGGTCACCAACCGTTTCGCGTCCCCGGCGGTAACTGCCTGCAAATTCAATTTGACGAATACTCTTTTCACCACGCATGTGCGTAAGCAATCCCCCTGCTATTTGATCGGCCTCCGCCCAGTAGATACGTTTGCCCGCCTGTTCAGCGAGGGGGATGCCCGCGAGGATTGTTTCTTCCGTCTTGGCCCCAAATCCTTTCAGCGCCCGGACCTGCTGAGCTTCGCACGCCTCGCGGAGCATCTCGAGCGAGGCAATGCCAAGCTCCTTGTAAAGTATGGCTGCTTTCTTGGGCCCCAAACCTTGAATCCGTAGCAACGCAAAGACTTCCTCGGGAACTTGCTCCCGCAACTCCTCAAGCAGGGACAACTTGCCCGTCTCGAGGAGTTCGGCGATTTTGGCCGCCATGTCTTTGCCAATACCGTCCAGATCGGTCAGCTGGCGATCTCCATCGGCCACGATCTCCGAAAGTGGTTCGGGGAAATCCTGAATGCGCCGCGCCGCACTACGATACGCCCGCACCCGAAACGGGTTGGAATTCTGAAATTCGAGCAGGTCAGCAACCTGCTCAAGCACTGTGGCAATCGCCGGATTGTTCATGATGTCATGATAGAACGTGCCGCGAGTTGACAACAGGGCCGCTCCGAAAGAGTCCCCTGAAGAGCTTCGTCACCTTTTTCAGCGGGACCGAGGGAAAGAAAAAGTAAGGGAGGAGAAGTGCCAAACCCACTCGAGCAGCCAGCGAAGCATACTCGCCACGCTACGACAGCAATTGCAGGATCTGCTCAGTTGGCTCCAGCGTTTCCAGCAGCAAATCAGGCTTCCCTTGCCGAAGTACTTCGGCACTACTTTGACCGGTCGACACGGCCACCACCTTGGCCCCGATCGAACGGGCACAACGAATGTCATTAAGCGTATCACCAAGAACCAGAACCGTACCGAGCGCCTCACGCTGAACTCCCACCGCAGCGGCTTGCTCCACTGCCGCAGCAAGAGCATCGGCCGCGATCAGGTTGCGATCGACGTGCTGGTCACCATATCCACCAAATGTAAACCGGTACCACAAGTCGTGGTGGACAAGCTTTCTGCGAGCCGTCTCACGAACATTACCCGTCAGCAGCCCAATCAATACGTCGTCACGAAGCGCCAATTCGCCCAGCAACGCTTCGACACCCGGCAAAACGGTCCCTTCATGCCGCGGCAACTCCTCATCGACGCGCGCAATGTAGCCGCCGTAAAACCGTTCCCAGTTCTCCAGCGACGGATCGATGCCATGCGCGGCAAAGAGGTCGGCCGCAATGGCCCGGTCACTACGACCCGAGAAGGAGACATCGCCGCTGATTGGGTCAACGCCAAACTCTTCGGCAAAGGTGCGGCGAAAGGCCTGCATGCCCGCGCCTCCTGTCAGGAGAATGGTTCCATCAATATCAAACAAGCAAATATGCATAAGACAAGTCCATGCGGCAGCAGGAACAGGCAGCGGAAGATCCGCAACCAAACGCTTTAACACCGCCTTCTGTTTTCGTTCTTGATGTTGACCAACCCTGGCACGATTCTACGTAGGGACCGCCGGTCAACGCAACAGACACAGCCACCCTGAAGAAAATCTGCTCAAAAGGATTACTTGAGCGTCCGCAACCCGCGCTTTTGGCGCTCGTCACGGACCAACTGCCAAACCGCCGGATCACGTTTTAAGAATTTCCCCAGTTGTGATGTTGTCACTTCGAGCTTCTGGGCGGTCGCTGAATTATCAAACTCCGCTGCATGAAGAACATCCAAGGCTTCAGCAACCAGCGCTGGAAAATCTTCGTGCCCCGTATTGACGGAGATCTGTCCATCACGGACCCGGGCCAACCACCGCCTGCTGGGGGAACCCTGCCCGGGCGAGCCAAGAGGGGAACGAACCTGCCGGGCAAGCTCCATGCGCAACCGAAACAGGGCCTGGCGCTGATTGGCAGACTGACTTCGCCGCTCACTGGCCTGCGCCGAAATGCCGGTCGAGCGGTGCGTAAGCACCACTGCCGTCTCAACTTTATTGCGGTGCTGGCCGCCAGGACCACTCCTCCGCAAGCGACGGGTGTCGCAGGCAGCCAGAAGTTCCTCGGGCGACAGGCTGGCAGGATGAAATGTGGACATAATGACCAGCTTAGCCGTTTTGGACAGCCCTAGCCAAACGGGCCTGCGTCTGTTACTTTTTGCGAATTAGCCTGAACGTGTTCCTCACCCCTCCAGTAGCGCCCTAAACCCTACAGTCCTGCTG
>JAKVCC010000037.1 GCA_022448265.1 Pirellulales bacterium | reverse complement strand
TCACCCTCGCGGTCGCCGATACGGTCGGCGTAGCGTTAGAGAATTTAAATAAGCGGCAGGAACTTGCTGAAAATCTCAACCAGGTACAAACCGAAAACGTCAATCTACGGGAACAGCTGGGGGTCCAAAGCGAGATCGTGGGCTCCAGCGACGTGATGCTTAAAGTCTCGCAGCAAATCGCTCGGGCCGCGCCCAGCCGGGCGACTGTATTGGTACGGGGGGAGAGTGGCGTTGGCAAAGAACTGGTAGCCCGAGCCGTCCATTTCTCCAGCCCGCGGGCCAAAGCGCCGTTTGTTTGTCTGAATTGTGCCGCCCTCGCCGAAACACTCTTGGAAAGCGAACTTTTTGGCCACGAAAAAGGATCGTTTACCGGCGCCACCGAACGGAAGATCGGCAAATTTGAACAATCGGACAAAGGCACCTTGATGCTCGATGAAATTGGCGAGATGGGTTCCAATATTCAGGCAAAATTCTTACGAGTTCTGGAAGGGCATCCTTTTGAGCGGGTGGGTGGAAGCGAACAAATCCAAGTCGATGTGCGCGTGATTGCCGCCACCAATCGTGACCTGGAAAAAGATGTGGCCGAAGGAAAATTTCGGCGTGATCTCTACTTTCGCTTGAACGTGCTGGAGATAATCGTTCCCGGACTGCGCAAACGGCCCAAGGATATTCCGGAATTAGCCGAGTTTTTTCTCCGCAAGTTTGTTGATGAAACGGGACGCAAACTGAAAGGCTTTACGCCACGTGCGTTGGAAGAATTGCTGCGCTACCGGTGGCCGGGCAATGTACGAGAAATGAAAAACGTCATCGAGCGAGCCGTAGTGCTGGCCATGGGCGACTACGTCGATCACGAAGACCTGGTGCTCTCCACGTTAAAAACGGCGGGGGATACGGAAACCGGTATCGAGCCGCTTGGTGCTTTCAGGCAGTTTGAGCCCACGTCGCTTGCCGATATGGAAAGCAAACATATTCGTCGAACCCTAACCTCCACGGGGTGGAATAAGAGCCGTGCTGCAAATATTTTGGGTATCGAGCGGTCGACCCTTGATCGTAAGATCCGGCGCTACGAGCTCAAGCCAGATTCTTCCGCAGAACGCTGATGCGATTGGCCTATAGGGCCACCGGCTTCTGGGCCGATGAATTTCTCGCTATTCGTTCGCCGCGTGCATCCATTTGGTAATGGTCGGCTCGTAGCTGCAAACTTGCTCATCCGCAAAGTAGAGGGCAATTTCGCGTGCAGCCGATTCCAAGCTATCGGAACCGTGAACAAGGTTCATTTGCTGGCTTGAGCTGTAGTCTCCACGAATTGTGCCAGGGGCCGCTTGAAGGCCATTTGTCGCGCCCAACATCTCGCGGACCACGCGGACCGCGTCGAGGCCCTCGACGACTGCCGCGACAACTGGTCCGCCAGTGATGAACCCTTCCAGCATAGGGTACCAGCCTTTTTCGACATGCTCGGCGTAATGTTTCTTTGCCAGCTCGGGCGTGATCTGCAGCATTCGCATGGCCACAAAATTAAGTCCCTTCGCCTCAAATCGGGCGATAACCTGCCCCATGAGCCTGCGCTGGACGCAGTCGGGCTTCAAAAGAATGAAAGTGCGTTGCATGGAAAAACCATCACGGGTGATTTATAAATGGATGCCGCCTGAAGGTTAGGCGACTGGGCGGTTGCGAATTGTAGAGCATTTGGGCCGGCCTCTCAACCGGTTGTTGTTTGGAGTACTTCCCGCAGGCGGGGACACTTATCCCATGTTGGGGTCGAGTGTCGAATAGCCCCTGTCGTGAACTCTGAGGCTCATTTTCAATGCCGGCAAAGCGGCGGACAGCTTCTAGCACGCGCTGCACCAAAGAACTGATCGCCTGCGGCGCCCATCGGCTGGGATGATGTAGTTGGAAGCCTGCTGCCACTCGGCAGAGAAGGAGACGCAAGCACTTCATTCAGGGATTGCACGGCCGTGCGGGTCCTGCTTACTCGAGTCGACATTGGCTTTCAATTCCTGAGCCATCTGCTCATCGATAAAGTGTTCCACCCGATGGGCCGGCTCGTGGACGTGGTCAAGCGGCATGCCCAGATGCTCCACCAGGTAGGTTTCCCAGAGGCGATGCGAACGCACCATGCGGCGCGCCGATTCTCGGCCGATGTCGGTCAACTGCAATTGGGGCCCATCCATGATCACGCGTCCCTCGCGCCGCAGCGCAGCCACGCTCCAACGGGATAGCCAGCCGCCACCAATAGCTTCTCGGGCCTCGGCCGGGGTAAGTCGTTTGGCCCGGTCGAGTTCCTCGACCCGATAAAGCATTGCGAGCAAGTCTTCCCGCAACACGCGCAGCGACATTCGCAAATTACTGACAACGGTGCTGCAGATTCCGTAGCGCGGCGAAAAGAAAACTGTCAGCGCAAAAAGCACTCCGGCGGCCACGGTCATCATGCCGGCGATCCGCGTATCCCAGTGTCGGGCTGCCACGTATCCTAAGACCGACGCCAGCACACCGACTGCGGCCGAAATTGGTACCATCACTGCCAGCCGATCGCTGAGCAAATGGGCGGTCGCGGCGGGCACAATCAGCATGGCTACAACCAAAATAGACCCCACCGCCTCGAACGACGCCACTGAGGTTACCGCCACCAGCGCCATCAGCAAATAGTGCATCCCCGTGGCTGAAATCCCCATTGTGGTGGCCAGGGCCGGATCAAAAGACGTGATTTTCAATTCTTTCCAAAGCAGAATTAGGACCAATAGATTGACCACCAAGACCACCAATGTCGTAAACAGTGGCCTTGGCAGGCCGACCACCGTTTCGGCGAGGACGACCAGTTCTAGAGATCCTTCGTAAACGCACGCGAGATCGAAGTGGCCGCTGACAAACTTTTTGATTAGGACAACCCCTAGGGCAAACATCGAAGTAAATACCACCCCCATGCTTGCATCACTTGGCACGCGGGCATATTGATGAAGCGTTTGCATGAGAAATGTTGTCAATAAACCGACAACCACGGCACCCAAGAATAACGGAACGATATTGAGTGATCCGGAAAACAAGAAGGCCACCACCAGCCCCGGTAGTACAGCATGCGAAAGCGCGTCACCCATCATGCTCATCCGCCGCAGCACAAGAAAGCAGCCAACCAGCGCACACGCAATATTCGTTGCCGCTCCCGTGAGCACGATCCAGAACCAGGAATCGGAGGCGCCCCCCGAAACCTCAGCCAGAAGTGTTAAGGCAGTCATGTCTGAGATCATCGTCACGAGTGCTGTCCAAAGCATTTGAGCGTTTAGGCCTCACGCGAAGGCCTAAGGTCGCTGAAAAATATTTAAGGCGACGCCCCAGGGCCGCCGCCAAGTTCGTGGGGAGAATCCGGTACTTCGGTAATGGTTTCTGGAAGGCGGCCTGTTGCAGCCAATTGTTGCTCAAGTTCTAACAACAGGGCAGCCGGAAGCAGGTGCTCGACATCGTCCGCATCACGGTCCACGTGATCTGCCGCAATTCCCGCGTGTTGCATGAGGTACATTTCCCACAAGCGATGCGCCCTGGTTAATTCGACCGCCCGCCGCATCCCCAAAGACGTGAGCAGGACGTTTCCGCCGGTCCGCTCAATGAGGCCCGATTCAACTTCGGCGGCCAACAGTTTTGGCAGGCTGCGCCAATGGCGGGATTCCTGAATCTGTTGGATCGGTACTGGTACCCGCTGTGGCAAGCTGGGTTCATTCAGCTCGTAAAGCGCCCGCAAAAGATGTTCGCTTGCTATCCGCTTGCGCAACTGCAACTCAGCAATCACTTTGGCCAACAAACCGCGCTGCGGGGCAAACAGGAGCGATACCACAAAGAAGGCCGCCGCCGTTAGCACGATAGTAGCCCCGGCCGGCAACCCGCGTCCCAAACGCGTGCCCAGTACTCCCGCCGCAACGCCAAACCCAGCGGCTAGCAGCAGCATAATGTGCAGGCGGTTCGTCCAGCAGCGTGCCGTCGATGCCGGCAAGATAATCATAGCCGCCATCAACACAACACCCACAATCGGGAGGCCTACGATCGTCACGACCGCCAGCGCAGACATCATAGCCATATCAAGCAGAAGCGTAGGCCAGCCCTGCGACTGTGCAAAGTCTGCGTCAAAACAGGCAAGTTTAAATTCCTTAAAAAAAACAGCCACAACTAGCAACACGACGGTCGCGACAGCTGCCAAAAACACCAGATCGCTGGAGAGCATATTGGCCGGCTCGCCAAATAGGTAAGAGTCGAGTCCCGCTTTGTTGCCGCCAATATGCGGTTTCTGGATGACCGACAGGAGCACCACGCCAAGTCCGAAGAAGGTACTCAACACAATTCCAATAGCGGCGTCCTGCTTGGTGCGAGTCCATCGCACCAGCATCGCAACAATTCCTATGGCCAACAAACCGCTGATCAGGGCCCCCAGGGACAGCTCCAACAAATTGCGACTACCGAGGATCAAGAAGGCTAGGCAGACACCCGGCAAGGCGGCATGCGCCAGCATGTCGCCCACCAGAGACCGGCCCCTCAGCACCGCAAAGCTACCAACAACTCCGGCCATGCCCCCGAGCAGTGCAGTGCCAATCATGACTTTTTGTGTCAGGCTCAGCGTGTCAATCCATAGCGTTCCAAGAATCAGAGTTTCGAGACACAGCTGTGGACTCATCGCTCGGGCTCCCGCTGCCGCATCGCTTCGGCAGCTTCGTCCAAGATGGTAAGCCGACCACCGTAGGTCATCTGCAGATTCTCGTTGGTAAAGCTCGTTTCCACAGGGCCGCAGGCCACCAGCCGCATGTTGAGTAGTATGACATAGTCAAAGTAGTCGCGCACTGTCTGCAAATCATGGTGGACAACCAAAACGGTTTTGCCCGTCGACCGAAGCTGGTGCAGCAATTCAAAAATGGCCGACTCCGTAGCCGCATCGACGCCGGAAAAGGGCTCGTCAAGAAAATACAATTGTGCGTCTTGGGCGAGTGCCCGGGCTAGAAAAACACGCTGCTGCTGCCCGCCCGATAGCTGCCGGATTTGCCGGTTGGCCAAGGGTGTAATACCCACCTGCTGGAGACAGCGGTCGGCGATAGCTCGCTGCGCTTTTCCGGGGCGGCGAAACCAGCCGAGTTGCCCATAGGTTCCCATCAAGACAACATCGCGCACTGTAACTGGAAAATCCCAGTCGACCGATTCGCGCTGCGGTACATAACCGACCAAGTGACGCTGCTGCCTGTAGTTTTTACCGTAGATTTCGACTTTGCCGCTAGCAAGGGGCACAAGCCCCAGAGCCGCCTTGATGAGCGTAGTTTTCCCAGCCCCATTGGGGCCCACGATACCGACCAGTTTGCCCTCCGGAATCTCCAGATCGATATCCCACAGGACGGGCCGTCGGTTGTAAGCGACCGTCATATCGTGGATTTCAAATGCAGTGGGCAACATGGTTTGTTGTGGACAGTAAAGGGTGAAAGTGGCGTGACTGGAAGCCTCTCATTTCGACAGCGCTTGAACGATGGTTTGCACGTTGTGGCGGATCATCCCGGCGTAGTTACTTGACTTGCTTCCTGCTTCGCCGAGTGCGTCGGCATAAAGTTCGCCACCATTGACCACATCCCAGCCGGCGGCCCGACAAGTTTCGACGAGGGAATCAATCGTACGCGGGGCAATGGCCGATTCCACAAAAACAGCGGGAATCCTTCGCTCGATTAATAGGGCCTTAATGTCATCCTGGTGCGCAAGATCGATTTCATCTTCGGAGCTAATTCCCTTCAAACCGAACACCTCGATTTCGTAGGCAGTTCCAAAGTAACCAAACGCATCGTGGGCGGTGACCAGCACCCGGCGGTTCTCTGGGATTTTGGCTATTTCATTGCGGCAGTACTGGTCGAGCTCAGCAAGTTCGCCCATATACGCGTGTGCGTTTTCGTCGTATTGCCTCGCGTGCTGAGGATCGAATTCGCCGAGCATCGCTGCCACGTCATGTACGCAGTCTTTCCACAGCGCCACATCATGCCAGACGTGCGGATCATCGAGCCCCTCCAATTCCCGCAAGCGCTTGTCCTTGCGGGCTACTATTCCTTCGGTCACGGCATAGGTTGCCCGTTTACGGGCTAACTGCACAAAGAGGTCCGCCATGCGCCCTTCCAGATGCAGGCCGTTATAAAATATAGCATCGGCACCAACCAACCGTTCGACGTCGGATGCTGTCGGGCCATACATGTGTGGATCGATTCCCGGGCCCACGAGGGCTTCGACTTGAACATACTCTCCGCCAACTCGCTCGAGCATCTCCGCAACTTGCCCCGTCGAGCAGGTCACTTTCATCGGGTAGCTACCGGCGAACGTTTTGGCCGAATGGGTCGTTTCGCCTCGCATGTGGGAATCGGGGTCGCCGCATCCAGCAACGCCCAAGCCGAGCAGCACAATGACCAGACAAGGAACTAGGCAGCGGTTAAAACGGTGGCAAAGAGTCATAGTGGATGAGTACCCGGGAGCGATGTGATTGTAAGATGAAACTTTAAATAAGCTAACGCAGATTATCTCCGCTGCCAATGCGGCGGGCAGACCGGTGGTCCGCCTCCGCGCCAGACGACCATCTGTACTGGATGTCGCCAGGCAATCCGGCGGCATATTTTTTCAAATATTTCCTAAGACGCCAATTCGATGGGCGAAATACAAACGCCCCCTCGAAAGTCGCCTTATGGCCGCCCACAATTTCCACACCGCCCAGGGCCGCTTTCCGATGGGCTACGAAACCGCGGATCCACCGCGAATCTACAACGTGGGCACGATCTTCTGGCCTCAAGCCATATTCGACTACCTGGAAGAACACAATCTCGACGAAGACCACGACTTTAATACGAGTTTGGGCGTAGTCGGCAGCGATTGGTACACGCACAACGATCGAGCCCATACCCAGTTTATCAGTGCCTATCTCTGTCCGTCAGACACCCGCGGCACGCTTAACTTTTCCGAGGAGGGTTTTCATGATTGGACACGTTCCAACTAGACGGCGACTTAGAGCGCCGATGGCATGATGGTCGAGCCGGATGCCCTGCAGAACGTGGACAACTGCAACAACAACCTATTTGAGAATCCCTCAGTGAGTTCAGGCGTGCGGGCTCTGTTCAATATCAATGTCGCGCGGAGTTTCAAAAACATCGAGGATGGCACCAGCAATACAGTTGCCTTCTCGGAGCTTATCCAAGGATCTAATGTAATGGCTCGCGGGACTGCCGCAGGTGTGAACGCCTCCCTAGCGGACGGCGCGGTCCGATTCTTCTCGGACAATATCGATCCTGTGGTTTGGCGAGCATTTGGAAGTATCAACGGCAACGAGGTGGACAATTAGACTGATGTGAATCCTCTTGGTAGCGTATGTGTCGGCCAGCGCCCTGGTCACTCCCGGGTGCGATTCGGGCAGCACCCGCGTCAGTATTTCGGGGAGAGTCCTATTCGATGGCCAGCCGCTCAAGCGGGGCGAGATCAGCTTCACTCCGTTGGCGGGTACCAGGGGCCCTGAGAC
>JAKVCC010000036.1 GCA_022448265.1 Pirellulales bacterium | reverse complement strand
AAGAAACGCGAAAGATGTTTGCGACAAAGGATTAGGTGTGGGAAGCACCGGGTATGGCGTCTACCTCGACTTTAGCAAGGCAATCGAAAAACTCGGTAAAGACGTCGTTGTAGGACGCTACGCTAACCTCTTCGAGATGTATGAGCGAATCACCGACGAGAATCCACAGGAAGTCCCAATGCGGATCTATCCGGCTGTTCATTATACGATGGGCGGACTATGGGTCGATTACGACCTGATGACTAACATTCCTGGCTTATACGCCATTGGAGAGGCCAATTTCGCAGATCACGGCGCCAATCGTCTCGGAGCCAGCTCATTAATGCAATGTTTAGCCGACGGCTACTTCATCATTCCACTCACAATCGGAGACTATCTCAGTCGCCATCCAAACGGCGAAGTCACTACCGAGCACCCCGCATTCAAAGATGCAGAGAACAAGGTTCGGCAACAACAGGAAAATCTTCTTTCAATTAACGGCACACGCTCAGTTCAGTCCTTTCACCGAGAGCTCGGTAAGCTAATGTGGGAACACTGTGGTATCTCTAGAAATGTTGCGGGATTGGAAAAGGGCCTAAAACTGATTCCCGAACTCCGCGAGGAATTCTGGCAAAATCTCAAAATCGTTGGAAGCGGAAAAGAATTGAATCAATCACTCGAAAATGCGGGCCGAGTGGCCGACTTTTTAGAGTTTGGTGAACTGATGTGTCGCGATGCGTTGCTACGCAATGAGTCCTGCGGTTGTCACTTCAGGGAAGATCATCAGACTGAAGAAAACGAAGCATTGCGTAATGATGAAGATTTTGCCCATGTTGCTGTTTTTGAATATAAGGGTAACGACCAGGCACCCGAATTAACAAAAGAGACAATTGAATACGAGGCACTACCCTTGGCGGCGAGGAATTACAAAACATGAGGATTAGACTGCACATATGGCGACAAGCCTCGCGCGATGTGTCGGGACATATGGACACGTACGAATTGGACGGGGTCAATCCCAATATGTCATTCCTTGAAATGATGGATCACCTAAACGAGGAACTGACTGAAAAGGGCCAAGATCCAGTCGCCTTTGATCACGATTGCCGCGAAGGGGTTTGTGGAATGTGTTCAATGGTGATCAACGGACAAGCTCATGGCCCAAAACAGGGGACGACCACTTGCCAACTCTACATGCGTCACTTCAATGATGGCGACGAAGTCTATGTAGAACCTTGGCGTTCAAAGGCATTTCCTGTGGTAAAGGATCTGATTGTCGATCGTTCCGCCTTCGATCGCATTATCCAATCGGGTGGATTCATCAGTAATCACTCCGGCCCCAAACCGGAACCCAATGCGATCCTGATCGAACCAGAAATCGCCGAACAGGCACTCGATGCAGCAACATGTATTGGCTGCGGAGCATGCGTCGCCGCATGTCCCAACGGCTCCGCCATGCTTTTCACATCGGCCAAGGTCGGTCATCTCGGTTTGCTGCCCCAAGGCCAAACCGAACGATATTCCCGGGCCAAAAAAATGGTTAAGCAAATGGACAAGGAAGGATTCGGTTCCTGTCGCAATTATGCCGAGTGCGAGGCACAATGTCCCAAGGAAATCAGCATTGCGTTTATCAGTCGTTTAAACGCGGATTATCTAAAATCTTCTCTCGTCGAGCCAGGCAACCGCAGAGGCAAAATGAAGTCTCAGTAATCGAAAAGCAATCAACTCCCCTAACGCTTTTCTCTGGCAGGTTTTCTCCTAGACTATCGCATTTGCAACCTCAAATAGGGTCGCATCTGTGAAATCGGTCATCATCATTCCGGCCCCTGCCAAACACATATTCCTGACCGGCGGAGTCGTCAGTTTCTTGGGAAAAGGGCTAACCAGTGCTTCCGTTGGCCGACGTCCTCCAGCTGAATTGCAGTAATTCAGGAAGCCGCATAGTCATCCTGTAGCTATAGGCTTTTGATAAGCGAACTGTCCCGAGAACTCAATTCGAAATCGTTAAATGCACCGTTGCCGCTGTTCGGCCAGCAGGTTGAAGACGAATTACGGTTTCTTGGCGAGCGGGGACCACTGCCGACACGGAGGCCTCTTCGGCATTCACTTGGCTGGCCAGTAAGTTTTCGGGTGGTTTGCCCAGAGTGATCTTCCGCTCGATCGCTTCTTCGTACTGAGGGAGATATACGTGCAAATCGATCGGTGCACCGGGCGAAGAGGCCTTCACGGTGATGGTCTGCTCCCGAGAGACCGAGTCCACCAAGATCGTTTTAATCTCGCCGATCTCCAACGACACTTCCCGATCGTCCGACAACTTAGGGCCCCCGCAACCGCAGAACAACAGCAGCCACATGCTGAGTAGGAGGCGCGTCATTTCCGATCCTCTCTCATAGAAATCCCTGCAACCCTGTGTGAGACAACTGCGAACCCCGTTCATGGTGGATCGCGTCTTACAAAGGTTCCTTTGAACAATACTTTGAGAATATAGGCGATCCACCAGACGTCAGCAATCTGTGAACTGTTTATCCCTACGTAAGATCAAGGAACACACCTCCCCTGACGCTGCCGGCGACACCGGGCCACGATCGGCGACAAGCTGCTGGAACTCACTCCCAGCGAGTTTGCCTTGCTGCAAACCTTCGTTCGACAGCCAGGCCGGGCATTCACTCGGGCGGAGCTGATCGACGTTGCCCTGGGCGACAACTGATAGGAAATTTGATTTCCACTCGCGGTCCTATTGAAGCGGGTGGAACGGCCATGGCCGGCGTGCGTCGGGGAGGTGTAGAAGCTGGCCAGGAACGTGTCGATACCGATGTACGTCAGCTCCTGAGACCCATCGGCCTAGTCGCCTGCAAAAAAAAACTACCTCATTAACAGTTGCTTAGGAATTCTCGGCAACATTGCATTTCGCGCGCGTTCCCCGCGACGCATACAAGAAATGATCGGTCGACTCGGCTAGAAACCGCACAGCGCCGTCGCTAGTCGTGCCCTTTCGTCGATTATTTTTCAGATTGTTCTTGTTCGGCGTCGCTTCCGGCCGCCTGCCAATGCGCACTTATCTCCGCCGCGGACAGTGCCCGATTGTACACAGCCACCTCGTCGAGCTTGCCCTCGAAGCTGGCAAGACCTTGATGGTCGCCACCGATAAGGATCTGCTTGTCCCCGGCCCCAAGGACGGGTTGCGTCTCAGCAGAGATTTCTGCAGTGGAATCTCCGTTGAGATACACGGTAACTTGTCGGCCATCGCGAACCAGCGCCACGTGGTTCCATGTCTTCTGTGGAATCTGAGTTGTGCCGCGGAAGGCCCCCTTGCCATTGGAAAAGAACAGCTTTCCCTGCTCGTTTTCGGCGCGGTTTCCGCCAATAGCCAGGCCCTCACTCGGACTGCCTTGGGTACCTTCGCTATTGAGCGACACCAAGAAACCGGTTACCGCCCGCCAGTCCTCTTCCAGGCCATTCCAGAACCACATCTCTACGCTATACGCATTGCCCAGTCCGCCGACCGATGCGTCGAGGTGTCCACCGGCAAAGTGCGCCGCCCTATTTCCTCGATCGCCGCCGCCTAAGCCAGCAGCGGGCGCGCCTTCCAAATAAAGCGCCACACCCGGCGCGTAGGTGCCGTGCTGACTGCCGACGGAATCCATCGCCACCGTTCCTTCAATGTCGCCCAGCCGCCAGAAGGCGACCGGTTTCGAGCTGCGTACGGCATGGACATAGTCACTCTCGGGGTCGATAAATCTGCGCCGCGGCCGGCCGGCAAGCTCTTCGAGCATTTCCAGCAGGGCGCTCACCATTTTGGGCTCTGCCAATTCCTCCAGTCCCGCGCTGCGAGCGGGCCACGTTGTATAACCACCCAATCGATGCTGCTCGGGCGGCGGAATATAACCCCACGCGCCGTTTGCTAAGGAGATATTGAAGGTATGGGCTAGCGCACTCTGCGCTTTCAGCTTGAGGCCCGTGATGGCATACACCTCGTTGGGTAGCGCTGCAATGCCCAGATCACCGATGCGGATCGCCTGAAGTTTGATCTCAACGGTGGGCTCGTTGTGCAGATGTACCGCCTCGGCCGCATAGACTTCTTCGACATCGTGTGGCAAACGCTGCTCGGGCGGGCGAGCCTGAATCTTCTCGACGATGGGACGAGCCCAGGCCAGGCGGGCGGCGTCCGGAACGCGGCGTCCGAGTGTGAGTTTTCGCTCCGCTATTGCTAAGGGCACCTGCCGGTGATATTCAATCTTCTCCCACGCGCCGTGCGCGATTTCGGCCAACGTTGCGGCATACTCGTCCCTCGAGCGCCATTTCCCCTTGGCCTCTCCATAGTCCATCCACTGCAGGTC
The DNA here is from genome assembly GCA_022448265.1 of Pirellulales bacterium. GTDB lineage: Bacteria > Planctomycetota > Planctomycetia > Pirellulales > Lacipirellulaceae > Bythopirellula. Next base: position 3,601 of record JAKVCC010000036.1, on the reverse strand, counting down.
ACCGCTGGTGCCCTGGGACATAATGCCCACAAAGGGAAATTGCGAGTCGCTCACCCCAACCAGCTCAGCGAGATGGCTGCAAAAGTGGCCAAAATAGTCGGGAGAAATTGCGGCGCCGCCATAGTAATGCTGTGAAAAATTAGCCAGCACCGCGAGCGGTCGGCCGCTGGTGGTCTGGACCGCCAACATGGAAAGGTCTGCGTCCACCGGGCCGGAAGGACTGATTGCCTCAGGGTTATTATGGCCCGGGTGCATGTTGGCACGCATGTTGCGGCTTCCAAAGGGATCGTCAAACTTTTGTCGCAAAATCCAACGACGGTTGTGCGTATAATCCGGCGCTCGTACGACAGCCCAACCGACTTGAGCCGGCTGGACCTTCGCTGCCGCCTGGGTGATTGCGCGGGCCACTTGTGGCACCAGTAGCTCCACATAGCTTGGATCCACGCGGGTACCCAATACGGCCCAGGCCGCAGGTGCGGAGTGCGTGTGCGTGGCGGAGATAAGCATGTTCTCCGGAGGAATGCCCGTCGCCTGGCTGGCGAGCCGCTTACTCTGGTCTAGAAACCTCGCTTCCACACCACAACTATCGACCACCGCGATTGCAATGCGCGTCTTGCCATTGTCGAGTACCAGCGCCCGGACGTAGATGGGCTCGCCCACCTGGGTGGCGCGGGCCTCAAGGAAGCCACCGCTGATACGAACCGGAAATGCGGTCGGTGAAATGTTGACGATCGCCGCGCCGGCGCCGATTGGCTCGCCCGGCGATTCCGCCGCGCGGGCTGCTTGGGGCACCATCGCAAGCAGCGTGAGTGCAACGACGATAGTCAGGGCCCGGCCGGCCGGGGGAACGCGATTGCTCATGGTGGTGCCTCGTAATGATTTAACTGCTTTCATGCTCACTGGCTATAATCGGCCCCGGTCAAGCTGCGCTCGACCGATCGCTGCCACCGGTCCAGCTCGCTTTTCATCCGCGTGACGATCTGCGGGTGCTGCTTGGCGATATCCTTTGTCTCTCCCCGATCCTGTTGCAGATCATAAAGCTCCAGCTTGTCGCCCCCGCCAGTCACGTAAAGCTTATAGCGCGAATCAGTCCAAGCGGCCCGCCCGGTAAATTTCTGCTTCTGGTGAGGGTGCTTGTAATTGTGAAAGTAGGAAACATCCGGCACCACGTGGCCCGGAAACATCGGTTCGATTTTGGTGATCATGCGGTTGAGTTCCTGGCGGGGCAGCCAATCGCCGTTCTGTTTTTCGCCCGCCGTATCGTAAAACCAGAATCCGATGGGCGAGGCGCGCTCGGTCATTGTGCCGTCGACGATGAGGCGCTTGAGACTTTCGCCGTCGAGCGGACGCTTTGGTTTGGGATGCTTCACCCCAATCAAGTCGATCACGGTCGGCAGAATGTCCGAGGTAACGATGGGGAGACTACTGCTGCGAGGAGTTTTTATCACTGCGGGCCATTCGATCACACCAGGTACCAGCAGACTTCCTTCGTACAGCTCTCCGCCCTTCCAGTCTCGCAAGCCGCCATTAAACAAATGCTGCATCTGTTCCTGGGGGATGCTGCCCTTGTTGGCACCATTGTCGGAGTTGAACCATAGCAGGGTGTTGTCGCGAGCGTGGATCTCGTCTAGCCCTTTACGGAACTTGCCGATCGCCCGATCCATAGCGGTTATTTCTGCGAATCGGGCATCAATGGGAGATCCCAGATCGTGGTAGAGGGCCATGTCTTGCTCCAGCCCAGAGTACGGGTTGTGGGGGGAACCAAACCAGATCACCACAAAGAACGGCTTGCCTTCGTTGCTGGCCGCGCGCACAAATTTGAGCGCCTCGTCTACCAGGACCTCTGATCCTTCGCCTTGGAATACGACCGGCTCCTCTCCGTTGATACTCAGAGGAGGGTCCATTTCAAAAAAGTTGTCGTGTCCGATGAAATGATCAAAACCCTTGTTGACCGGCGACAGAGGCGAATCCTTTTTGATAGCCCCAATATGCCACTTGCCGAAATGGGCCGTACGATACCCGGCACTGTGCATAATTTCAGCGAGGGTTACCTCTGCCGGGCGTATTGTGTAGTGGAAGACAAAAGCGCCGCAGCGGTTGGCATGGCGCCCCGTCATTACGCTGGCACGGGTTGGCGTGCATACGGGAGATGCCGCATAAAAGCGGTCGAGCCGGAGCCCCCCCCGAGCCATTTCATCCAGCACCGGCGTCTTGAGATGGGGATGGCCGTTGTACCCCGTTTCGCCCCAGCCCTGGTCGTCGGACATCATCAATACGATATTGGGCGAGGAGGCGCCGGGCGCTGCATCCGCACCGGGCGCGAGGCATGCAAATGCCGCCACCAGGGCCAGTCCGGCAACCATTGGCAATCTCGTATTCATGGGTTTCTCTGCGAGCGATGACCTCGTGGCAGATGTCTGCGAACCGTCGCGCCAAACGCCGGGGAGACGCGGAGGGCAACACAGCCGTTAATAGAACCGCCTAGTGGGATTGAGTAAACATGCCATCCGCTGGGGCCCCGCGCAGTCGTGCAGTTGCCCCCGATTCTCGCGGTCCGGGCGACAACGTGCCAGCTATCACAGGTCTTCCGCAGCACCACCTGAGGCAGGGGGGTACGTCAAGTCAATGTCGCCCTGTTGCGCCGCATTCGATGTGGTGCAGGACACAAGCCAATCTCACCGCGCTGATGAATCTTTCGGGCCGGTGGATCGACAAGGTTCACCAGGGGCAGCCGCCCAAAGAACTCATTCTCGACATGGACAGCTCAGTGAGTGAAACCTACGGAGAGCAAGAAGGAACCGCCTACAACGGCCACTTCGAGTGCACCTGCTACCATCCGCTGTTTCTGTTCAACCAGCTTGGCGACTTGGAGTATGCGATGCTCCGTCGTGGCAACAACGCCAGCGCGAAGTTCTGGCGACGCGTGCTGTTGCCGGTCGTCGAGCCGTATCGCCATCTGGATATTCTCAAGTTCTTCCGGGGTCGAATCGCTAGGCTGGCAATCCCGCCGCCCAGGGTTGCTGCGTCACGTAGTTAACGTGTGGCCGGTGCGAACCGAAGGTTCAGAGGACTTTGCGCGCCCAGTACGGTTTCGAAGCCGCCTCACGGGCTTTTACGCTGCCTACCATCCATCAACGCACGAAGAAGTGGCAAAGAATCACCAAGTGCTAGATACGGGGGGGAGGGGCAGCGGTTACAATCAAAGGCAACCCGTGCCTGGAGCGGTTCCAGGCTGATCCGTATGGGAAATCCCGGTTTATAGGTAGTTGCGGCGATGGGCGAAGCGCCTTTCAATTTTCGACGCGTGGATGTTAGGTCGCGCTGTCAAGGAACGCACTCGCCAGGGCCCCGTTCGAATTCGGCACCAAACATCTTATCGCAGTGCATTTCGGGTTTTACCTTGGTGGAATTACTCGTGGTGATCGCCATCATCGGCGTCCTGGTGGCGCTGCTTCTGCCAGCCGTGCAGGCGGCCCGTGAGGCGGCACGGCGGACGCAATGTAGCAACCATCTCAAACAGATCGGGTTGGGCTCGCAGATGCACATCGACGCCCATGGCCATTTACCGACGTGCGGATGGGGATGGGGATGGGTGGGTGAC
>JAKVCC010000035.1 GCA_022448265.1 Pirellulales bacterium | reverse complement strand
CACGTCGGTGATTATTGCCGGTGGCTGCATCGCCTGCATGCAGTGCCATGTGGGACAGTGTGTGACAGGGATTGCAACCCAGGATCCCGAGCATGAGGCGAGGTACCACGCAGAAGTCGAAGCCCAAAACATCCACCGCTTCCTGGAAAGCGTCCGATGGCAAATTGCATCGATCACCCAAGGGCTGGGGCATACCGACGTTCGGCAGCTGAGCCGGGAGGACCTGGTTGCGGTGACCCCTGACGCGGCTGCCATTACCGGCCTGCCCTATGCACCCGAGTACCGGGAAAATCGAGTCCCCGAGGTAGTAAAGGCCAGTTGACATGACTGTCTACGATTTAGAACGCATTCAATTGCCGGTTCTCCCCTCGGAGTTTCGGGATCGGGATGACTCGGCAGATACCCATTTTGTGCCCGCACCTTGCCAGGTCGCCTGCCCCATTGGTACCGATGCACCTTCTTATATTGGGTACATCTGGGAGGGAAAACTCGAAGAGGCTTTTGAGGCGATTACGGCAACCAATCCATTCAGCTCCATTTGTGGGCGGGTCTGCGATGCACCATGCGAACCTGCCTGCCGACGTACCGACAGCGATGGCCCCGTCCAAATCCGCAATCTCAAACGGTATGTGATGGACAAGCTGGGAGCCTCCTATCGCCTGAGCAAGTTGCCCGTCACACAAACCGAAACGGTTGCAATCGTTGGCAGTGGACCAGCCGGCCTGACAGCTGCCAATGATCTTTGTGCGGCCGGTTACACGGTCCATGTTTACGAAATGACCGACCGCCTGGGCGGAACGATGGTCTGGGGCATTCCCGCCTTTCGCCTGCCAGTCGGGGTTATCCAGGAAGATATTGACCGGCTCACCGAGCGGTGCGAAGGCTTGCACATCCACTTAAATACAGCCCTCGGCAAAGACATTACCCTGGACGAACTCAAATCGCGCCACGACGCGGTCATCATGGCAATTGGTGCCTGGTGGGGCAAGCCGATGGGCATTCCTGGCGAGGAGGATTCGCGGGTTGTCGACGGTGTAGGATTTTTGCGACACGTCAATGGCGGCGAGAGACCCGAGTTACCGGAAACGGTGGTTGTCGTAGGTGGCGGAGATGTGGCCATGGATGCCTGCCGCGTGGCCAAACGGCTCCCCGGCTGCAAGCATGTCAAGGTGATTTACCGCCGTGGTCCTGATGAGATTCCCGCACGTCGCATTGAATTGGAAGGGGCGATCAAAGAGGGAATTGAATTCATCTATCACACACAGCAGGTAGCGATCGAGCCGCACGACGATCGACTCCTCTTGCGGTGCATGCGAACCGAACTGGGCGAGCCCGATGCAGATGGTCGCAGGCGACCAGTGACAGTCGCGGGCAGCGAACATGACATTGAATGTGGCATGGTCATCGCCTCGGTTGGCCAGCAGGCCGAGTGCGACGAGTTGGCACAAAAGGAGATGATGGCGAAGGATCGCATCCAGGCAAAATTTGAAAGCATGGGGACCTCCGATCCCAAGGTATTTGCGGCCGGTGACGGCGCGTTTGGGGGGTCTACGATTGTGATGGCCATGCACCATGGTCAACGCGTGGCCTATTATGTCAAAGCCTTTCTCGAAGGGCGCGATGATCCTCTCCCGTACCGAACACCCTACCGGACTCGACGGGTCCCGGTAGCTCAGGACATTTTGTGGGAAAAAACACCCATACAACATCCAGAGTTTTTCGGGCTTGGCGAGAACCCTATCGAGTTTCCTGAAATCGAAGCGACCTACAACCTCGAGACAGCCCGCCAGGAGGCAGCCCGCTGTTACCGGTGCGATGCAGAAACCGGGTCCTCCGATTACGCGGTCCGCCACCGGGAAGACCTCTTTTCGATGGCCCGCACTACCGCGACGGATTTACCAAAACTCAACACAATGCTGCATCAGCGTCTGCCTGTTCGCAAAAACCCGTTTCCAGAAGGTCGACCGCCGAACCTGGACGACCTTGTGTTTTTACCTGCCAACCTGTCCCGCCTGGTGATTGATCCTTATCGCGAAGCCTGCAAAATCAGCACGCAAATTGCCGGTAGGATTGACCTGCAACAACCGTTTTTAGTGACGGGATTCGACCAGGCCCCCACAGAGGTGCGCAACGCGGTCGGAATGGGCCTGGCTCAAGCCGGGTGTGGCTACCTCGGTACGATCCCCGTTACCAACTGTCCGCTCTGGTTTCAGCTACTGACCCCCGAGGCGGCAAAACCAAGTGCCGAGGCAACCGCGCTCGTCTACGCCACAGGCGACACGTTTCACCCACCCGAGTTACAACGTCAATACGAGGAGCAAATTCTTGCTCTGGCGGTCAGCTCGACGCAGGTCCTCCAGCAGGCTATCGAGTATTCCCTCGAGCAAGGGTTTGACATGATGCTCTTGGATGCGACAGGCCAACTGGGTGGAGTTTGGCCAGAGTTGGCTGCCGCCCCAGATTTTGGAATCCTTCGCGATGCGGTATCCATCCTCCGGCGACTCCGCCGGGAAGAGGAAATAGACCTGGTCTATTTTGGCGGAATTCGATCTGGAACGGACGCCGCCAAGGTGATTGGCATGGGAACGGTAGCCGTTGTCTTGGGAGTTTGTGCCGGGCTTTCCGCCGGTGGAGCCGTGTCCGATGGTGCACTTCAGTTTTCCTCAGACTTCACCGAAGCGGAACGGGCCGAAGCGATTGCAAATATTATCCAGGCAAACTCTGGCGAGGCTTCGATGATGGCCCGGTGCACCGGTAAAACCAACTTGCACAACCTGGAACCGGAAGATCTTCGCACCGTTACCCTTTCCGCCGCCGCGGCGACCGGAATTCCACTCGTAGGAAGCCGGGGCTAAAACAGGCTGGGCGGTGTGCTTGATCGGCCCCAGGCAATTAACAACAGGCTGCCGCGCAGCCACCAAGGCCAACCCGTTGCAAACAAGTCCCGCTGATCAATCGCTAGACGAAACCTTAAGGACGGATGCGTTCTACGACGACCCGTACCCAATCTATGATTTGCTCCGCGACCAGAATCCAGTCCACTGGAGCGCAGCCCTCGGAGGTTGGCTTTTAACACGTTACGATGATGTTGCGATGGCGCTGCGCGATCATCGACGTTTTGCCGTCTCCGGACGGATCCAGGCATTCTTGCAGGGGCTTCCTGAGGTGGGGCAACAAAAAGCTCAACCCCTTACGCAGCATTTCTCCAAAGCGATCACGCATCTTGATCCTCCGGAGCACAGTCCGATTCGTGCCCAACTGCAACCGGGGTTCACTGCAGCGAAAATGGAGCAGTTTCGGAGTCGGATTGAAAAGTTGTCTGACGAGTACCTCGACCAGCTTTCCGGCAAAACCGAAATCGAGCTAATCTCCGATTACGCCTTTCCGTTACCAGCGACCGTCCTGGGGGTGGTGCTTGGAATCCCCCCGGAAGACCGCGACCAGTACAAACGCTGGAGTGACGACATTGGCGTCCGCTTGTTTGGGACCGGACATGCCACTGGTGACAATTTCCAAAAGGCACGGCAGAGTGTTATTGAACTCTACGAATATCTTCGCGACCTGGTAGACTACCGGCGCCGGAAACCGGCCGACGACCTCATCAGCCATTTTGTCGAAAATTGCAATTTCACCGAACAAGAACTTTTCTCGAGTTGCGTGACACTAGTGCTGGCCGGGCACGGCACAACCACCAACTTGATCGGAAACGGCTTTCTGGCCCTTTTGAACAATCGTGAGCAAAGGCAGCGACTGCAGGAGAATCCCCATCTGCTGTCGGCGGCAATCGAAGAACTTTTGCGGTACGATAGCCCCTTGCAGCGAATGTGGCGGCGTGCACGTGTTGATGTCCAATTAGGTGGCCGCGAAATCCGTGCCGGACAGATCGTGCTTCCGGCGATTGGGGCAGCCAACCGGGACCCGAGTGTCTTCGGCGAGCCACATCGGCTGAAAATCAACCGCGATCCAAATCGGCATATTTCCTTTGGCTACGGCGTGCATCTATGCCTTGGGGCCGACCTGGCCCGACTGCAGGGTGTGGTCGCGATTGGTGCGCTGTTGCGCCGTTGGCCGAATGCCGAGTTAGCTACCGACAGGCTAGAATGGCAACAGAATCTGTTGCACCGGGGACTGAAGGCGTTGCCAGTTCGCGTTTGACACCACCGGTTTTTCATCCAAGTTGTCACCGACAGGAAGCAGACTGGGGCAAACTGCCGAGCAAGCAAAGCAACTCAATTGCAGATGTGGACCTTCTTCCTGCTTTAGCCCGTACGGCTTGTAAGACATTTCAGCATTGAGGATAGTTGGTAGCCGCACGGCGTTCGGTTTAGCTCGCACCCGTTGGTTGATGGTAGAGAGTTTCGAATATTCGGGGTGGGCCAGGACCACCTACGCACACGAAGGGAGCTCAGAAGATGCAAATTGCTGTTACCGGAGGAACCGGTTTTGTAGGTCGATACATTGTTCGCCGCCTGGTCGACGCCGGCCATACGTGCCGCTTGTGGTATCGTCCCCAAAGCGATCGATCCGGATTTGGATCGACCGAACACCAGTTGGAGTGGGTCTCGGGCCAATTGGGCGACTCGGCCAGCAGCCTTGAACTGGTTGGCGGCTGCGATGCGGTTGTGCATGCCGCCCTGCATCGACCGGGAGCCGGATTCCGGGGTGGAGAGGGTGACGTGGTGGAATTCTGCCAGGACAACTTACTGGGAACCTTGCAGTTAATCGAGGCAGCCCGCACCACGGGCGTCGATCGTTTTGTCTACGTCTCGACCTGTGCCGTACACGAAAAGATTCTGGACGATCGACCACTTGACGAGACCCACCCGCTGTGGCCAACCAGTCACTACGGTGCCCACAAAGCCGCCGTCGAAAAATTTGTACACAGCTACGGCCTGGGGCAAAATTATGCAATCTGCGGAGTTCGGCCAACGGGCGTCTATGGGCTGACCCACCCGCCCCAGAACAGCAAGTGGTGGAATCTTGTTGAGCAGGTGGTCCGGGGCGAGACGGTAGTAGCACGGCACGGCGGCAAGGAAGTTCATGCAGCCGATGTGGCACAGGCTGTCGAACGCTTATTGACGGCCGATGGAATTCATGGACAAGTTTATAACTGCTACGATCGATATATCTCTGATCACGACATTGCCGAAATCGCCAAACGACTCACCGGGAGCAGCAGCCCCATCGAAGGCGATGCCACCGTGCCGCGACACCAGATTGACACTGCCAAAATCCAGGCGCTGGGGATGAAGTTCGGCGGAACCACTCTTTTGGAGCAAACGGTCCAGGAAATCATTACCGCAATGCGGGCCGCTGACGATTTAACCAAGGCTTAGCCAGGCACGCGCCGCAGCTGGCAGATCCAGCCACCGATCTCTCAGACCACTCGCTACTCCAGTCCGCGCTGGTTCCTGGTGGTGTGACGCTTCATTCCAACGGTGCTAGAAACCAGCGGTGCGAACGGACCTCAAGAGGGACTGCTTTGGGAAGTTCATCGCCGGCAAGTTCTTGCGCGCACCGCGCACAGGTTGCCCCAACCGTATCGTGGGCTGCCATCGGGCCAATATAACTGCGGAGCCCAGGGACAGCTTTCTGGATCTTCATCAGCCTCAGACCTACGGCCGCCGCGGCGCGGGTCCTGGCTTCCTCCACCACCTCACCTGGCGGCGCGGCGTTTAAAATCACCAGCAGCCGATCCGAAAGCTCCCCCTCGGCCTCATCAGCAGACATTTTTGCCAGTGCCCAGATGGCAGCCGCCCGCGACCGGCCGTTATAAATGGCCGCCACAGCCGGGGGAGAGCCTATACCGCGTGCCAGCGGGGTTGGTAAAAAACTTTCCAGCAGAGGCCTGCTCGACTCCATCCGCATCGCCCCTAAGGCCTGGATCAATTGCTCCAGCTGACGATACGCTGTCAACAGGCCGTCATAATCAACAACCGGCGGAGGCCGCTGCGACCATGTTCGCCAAAGCTCCTGGTCGAGCGCAAGAGTCCGGTCGGCTTCGGCACGGATTTTTGCCAAAATTGCCTCTGCCGTCTCCGGGACTGCTAATTTGCGCAGCGCCCACGCCGAGCCAACCGCAACCGGCGGCACTTCCGATTCCAACAGTTCCACCAGCTGGCCGGCAACCGCTTCGTAATCAATGGCACCGGCAACCATCGCGGCCTGCTCCACACCTCGCGGTTTTCCTGACCGAAGCATTTCGGTCACTGCCAACCGGACGCTCTGCTGCAACGAGGCAATTTTATCCAATTCTACCAAACGGTCTGCCGCAAACCTCCGGATACTCGGGATCGGATCATCCAGCAATCTGCCCAGCAAGCCAACTGCCTCGACTGTTTGCTGCTCTGAAAAAGCCTCTGCGGCCAACTGCCGCACGTTTGCATCAGGACTCATTGCGATTTGCTCGTTGAGTGGCTCGACGAGCGAAGCATCGAGTTCTACCAGCCGGGACAAAGCAACTGCCTGAACGGCCCCTGATGGGTCGCCGGCGATCTGAACTAACAGATCGACCGCCTTCGGATCACGATGGTGCCGCAGCAGCCGTGCAGCGACCAACCGATCAACCAACGTACTTACCGGCGAAACCGATAACAGCCCGTCCGCATCGGATTCCCCGCCTTCGGCCCTGAGCTCCCCGAGCGCTCGGGCAGCTTGAAGACGAACAACAGACGGAGCTTGTGAATCAAGAGCTATGCCGCGCAACGGTTCAATCGCTTGCCGTTCATCCACAACACGCAGTCCTTCAATCGCCAACTCCATCCGTGCAGCATCAATGTCATTTTCACCCAGCCGCGCCAACCAGACTTCCCGCATGGGTGCAAACTCCCAGTCGGCCAGCACTGGCTCTATGAGTAGTGCGATGGAAAGATTCCCCTGCTCGACACGTTGCATCAGTAGCCGGGCCGAGTCCCGCGCATCCAACTCCACAAGGGCACTGGCGGTGTCAAAGGCAACTTCACGCGAGACGTTTTCTGCGGCAAGGTTTTCTACCAGCGAGGGAATTGCCTGCTCCAGCCCTGGCATCCCCAGTCGATGCGCCCGGGCGATGTCGCGGGCTATTTGGCGTTTGACCTCATTTTCGGGTCGCCCCAAGGCGTCAATCCAGAGTTTGACAAGCTGGGGGGAAAAGACGTGGACTTTCGGACGCGGCTCATAAAAAACTTCTTTTTCGATCGGCGAGTCAAGTTCAACCGCCTTGAGGCTGGCAGGCCCCAGCAGGAGCAGGACCACACAGATTTTTATCGCGCTGGAGGAACGGCCATAAGGTCGACGGTCGGTGGCCTGTTGCTTGTCGCTAGCCCGGCAGCGCATTTTTTGCCAACAGGTCCGTTGTCTGCTGCCAAATAGAAAGGGGACCAGGTTTTCACGAATCCATCGAAACACCATGTGATTCTCTTTCAGCAACACTGAATCCAAGATATCAGGCGACACAACTTCCGTTTCCGATTGACAGGGACCACAAAACCGCTCACGCTGAATTTAGGACGATGTTACGAATAGCCGCCATTCTTTTATCGACCATCTGGCTCACGTCGGCAAGCCATGCCGACGCGGGGCCCACCGGTGCGCCGAATTATACGCAGGTCCCACTGCTTGGGGGTACCCGGACGCTCCGCAAAAACCACTGGAGCTTAATCTCTTTTGAAGTTGGCAACCCAACCACCCACAGTGTGGACTTGCTCACGACCAGCTTCTTTGTCAAGGACCCACAACGACAGTATGGATCAGCCTTGTGGGTCCCGCCGCAGGCAAAACGGCGCGGTTGGTTTCCTATTCTGGCTCCAGCCTCCCTTTTAGACTCAACCCGCACCGTCGAATTCCATTCCTATCTGATTGATCGTACTGACGGCGCCGAAACCATCTTACCAGGTTCCCAGGGCACCTTAACCCGCCATGGCATGCTGGGAGTGACTTCCGCTCGCGTCACTACGGGTATTATGCAGGACCCGCTCGACGAGGCGCCTCGACACGCGATTACAGCAGCTCGGACCGCTCGCAATTTAAAAACGTCGGTACCCGGTCTTGAGGACGAATCTCTTCCTCCGCTTGAGACAGTCGTCAACGGGCTGGACCAACTGGTCATTTCCAACGACGCTCTCCTCCGCGACGGTGCGGCACTGACTGCCGTTCGGCAGTGGCTACATGGCGGCGGCCGAGCATGGATCATGCTCGACAAGGTGTCGCCCACCTTAGTCCACCAATTACTCGGAAACCGTTTTTCCTGGGAAGCGGTTGACCATGTCTTGTTAGACACGACCGAACTTCTTCCCGCCCAACCTCAACCAGGCGAACGCGCCTCGCTGGTGCGGACGTTTGACGAGCCCTTGGACTTTTTGCGGATCGTAGTGCCTAATGGCGATGTTTCCTATTCCATTGGCGGTTGGCCAGCAGCCACCTGGTGCAGCGTGGGTCGCGGAGAGGTACTCTTTACAACTCTTGAAGCGCGTGGCTGGTATCGCGAGTGGGCCCCGGACGACCACCAGCCCAAGGATGTTCTGAAAAGATCCTCGTTCACAGCGACCGAGCCGCTGAAGCGGCTGGCAGAAAGATTTTTGCAACCACGCGAAACGCCGATCAAGGTCCGGAACGCATTTGACGGAATCGTTTCAGAAGGACTTGGACACGCAATCCTCCCATTCCGACTAGCCGCACTCATCCTGGGAGGATTTTGCGCAACGCTTGTGGTGTTGACCCTGGTTTTGGTTCGATTTGGCCGAATCGCAACCCTGGGAGTGCTCAGCCCAGCGCTGGCTCTGCTGGCCGCGGCGATCCTTGCAAGAGCCGGGGCGGTATCTCACCAGGCAACCCCCCAGTCCATGGCGATTGGTCAACACATTGAGGTGGATGCATCTTTTTCAACACTTCGGGCATCGGGTGTCGTGTCGCTGTACAACCAGCAACCCTGGGAGGCGCCAACGGGGTGCGATACGAGTGGTTTATTTATGCCCGGTACCGGTGAAGCGACCGGTTCGACGGTACGCATGGTGTGGACAGACCTCGATCGTTGGCGATGGGAAAACCTCACGCTACCCTCGGGCGTACAATCTGGCTTGTTTTCTTGTTCCATACCAGCCGATACCCCCGCGAGAGCCTCCGCAACGTTAAACCAGGAAGGCATTGTGCTGGACTTCGATCCGGGATCTTTGGGCGCCGTCAGTGATGTCTTGCTATTGGCACCAGGTCGTCGGGCCATGCAAACCCATCGCCAGGCTGATGGAACACTGCTGGCGCGCCTCTCCGACCTGCTCTTACCCGGCCAGTATGCAACCGGGACGCTAATTTCCGGCACCACGCGACGTCGGCAAACGGCTTTGCGGAACCTGCTCACCTCAGACGGACTCTGGCCGGCCAACGATTTAGTGTTACTTGGCTGGGCCGAACCGGTCGATTTACCTTTCGTTCTTAATGATCCTGAACACCGTGCGGGAAGTGCCCTCGTGACGGTACCAGTCCGGCTGTCTCGGCCCGCTGCAGGAACGCGTGTTGCAATCCCATCCTCGCTGGTCCAATACCGAACCACGGCAGGAGATCGCGGAACCATCTCGCCCGCTTACAGC
>JAKVCC010000034.1 GCA_022448265.1 Pirellulales bacterium | reverse complement strand
TTAATCAGGGTTCAAGCAACATGCACCTTGATGAAACTGCCGGGCGGCTGGTCGCTGGTTTTGATGGCAACGGCGGCGTGACCAAGAGTTATCCATTGCCTAGCGGTGCCGTCACCGACAATGAATTCGGCGTTGGCAACGCATTCGCACCAGCGGTTACGTCAGGCCAGACCTCCAATGGTTCGAAAGTCTTCACCCTCTTCTCGGCAGGCAACGGGATAATCAAGCAGTACGACATGTTGGCTCCCGCAGGCGGTCCTCCCGGAGACATGGCCAACAATTTGTGCGGCAACAACCCGGGCGGTTGTGCGGCTGCGGTGGGCGACGGCCACATCCAATACGCCAATGGCAAGTTGTATGCCTTGTTCAACGACGGCCCGACTGGTGCCGGTGGAGTTCTGAAGAGCTGGGATGTCGACGGACCAATCCCCGATGGGGCGGGTCTTAACCCTACCGACGTTTCGCCAGGCGGGCAGGGTGACCCGCTGATGTTGGAGTTGGCAGGCGACTTGCTCTTTATGGGGACGAGCGGCAGCGGCGGCACGCTGCGTGTTTATGATACTGCGACCGAGCAGTTCATTCACGAGTCCTTTGGCTACGGTGACTTTACTGCCTTTGGATCTAGCGTCCTGGCCGGCGGCATCCTCGGCGACTACAATGGCAATGACGTGGTGGACGCAGCCGACTACACGGTATGGCTAGACAACTTGGGCGCGAGCATTACGCTTCCTGGTGAAAACCCTGCCGCAACAACGCCCGGGTTAGTTGATCAAGAGGACTACGACTTTTGGAAGAGCAACTTCGCGTCTGGAGCAGGAACGAGTACGCTCGCGGCAGTGCCAGAGCCGAGTTCGATTTCCCTGATTGGTCTCGCCGCGGTGCCGCTGTTGACAAGACGTCGGAGGAAACACTGACGCCATCATGGCGTATCCGCGGCGTGAAAAAATGAGTGATCAAGATAGTCAGGATTCCAATGCACGCCTTCAGCTGGCCGGCAATGCGGGCGTCATTCGTCTTGCTAACCGCAGCACTGTTGTCGACAAATAGCACCTCCGCGACGACAACCTTGTTCCCCACCAGCCTGCCCAGCAAAGAGTGGGTGCAGTTCGAGGCCGCCGGTTTTGAAAAACCGGTTTGCGGCGTTATCTACCGCACCGACGACGCCCTCACCAACGGCATGGCCCTGGGTGGCATTGACACCGGTTGTATTGACATCGAACCCACGGGCCTGATCGGCTTCACGACTATCTTCAATAGCCACGTGCCGCGCCGCGGACCACTCCACTTGCCGCTGCTCGGTCTGAGCGTGGGGGGAAACACCTGGGTGCTGTGCAAGCCACGGTCTCCTGCAGAGCTGAAACTTGAAGGCGTCGAGACGGCCCAACGGATTCACTACTGGGGACACTACCCGGTAGTGGACATGGAATTTGACTTGCCCGCCCCCGTGAGCGCCGGGCTCAGGGCCTGGTCGCCGTTTCTTCCAGGCGACGTCGATCATTCCATCCTTCCCGGGGCGGTATTTGAGCTTCGGCTTCGCAACAAGACAGCCACGGGCCAGCAGGGAACCGTTGCCTTCTCCTTTCCCGGTCCCAGTGCTTCGGAAACCGGTGGAGCAACGTTCGACCACCAGCCGCTCACGGGTGCCGCACGCGGTGTTCAGGTGCTGAGCGAGACGGCATCGTATGCCCTTGCCGTGTTGGATGAAGCGGGCGTACGCACTGGTGGCGAGCTGGGCCCTCATGGCGCCGCTTGGGCAGGGATTCACAAAAGTCTGCCGGCGTCAGGCAGCAACAGTGGGGCAGCGTCGATCGCGGTGGACTTCGCCTTGGATGCTGGCCAGGAGAAGGTGATTCGCTTCACGCTCACCTGGTTGGCCCCGCGCTGGAACGGTGACGGTAGCCTCAACGCTGAGCCTGAAAAGGGAGCGGTCACCGAGGCATGGATTTGTCCCAGCGGCAATTGGGATCAGTCGGCCGACCACATTGCCGACATGACGTACAAAAATCATCGTCGCGATGCTCCTATCGTCTTCGAAAAGGAATATGAAGTGACCCTCGGACAGCGAATTTCGCAGTACTTTGGCCCCAAGGTCGGTCACGAATCGGACTACGCCGGCACGGAGCTCTTGATCGAAGCTATTCGCATTGACCAGCAGGATGCCAACGATCGCAATCGCGAGGATCCTGTCGAGCCGGGCGATACGTGGGATATCGGCCGCGACTGGAGTGTCGAAAGCAATCCGCTGGGCGCATGGGAAATCGGAAACTGTACCGGCGGCGGGATGGGGCCTCCCTACCAGATGATCGACGATTGGGTACCCAATAGCGTCACCGGGGGATCCACGATTCACCAGCAACCTGCTTGGGCCGAGAATGCCAACAGCCAGGGGGCGGCAAAACTCGTCAATGACAGGCCCTTCGATGGCGATAGTCAAGTCGGGGACGTCGTTGTGCAGCCTTGGACTTCAATCCGCTGGATCAGTCCCATCAAGGGTAAGATCCGTTTGACCAGTAAGACTTGGATGATTCGTCGGGGAAGAGCGGGCGGCATCTATACGCACATGTATGCCGACCGCTATCCAAGCGTAGAGTACACGACCAATTATCTGGCTGAGCATCATGCGGACTTGCTGAGGCGAACGCTAGCCTGGCAAGAGGTGGTGTATGCAGAGGAGCAGCTCCCCGTCTGGCTGCGCGACACGCTCGTAAACATTCTCTACTGCCTGGCCGAGGACGGGCTATGGGCCCAGAAGACTCCCAGCATGCCGGAGTGGGTTCAGGTGGAAGACGGTATCTTTGGCATGAACGAGTGCCCCCGCTGTTGTCCGCAGATGGAATGCCTGCCGTGCAGCTTTTATGGCTCATTGCCGCTCGTCTATTTCTTTCCAGAACTGCAGCTTTCGACCATCCGCGCCTACAAGGCATTTCAGAGCCCCGACGGCTGCCCGCCATGGATAATCGGCACCAAGGCGCACATGGCTCGACCTACCTGGAACCAGTACCAGGCGTCGACCAACGGAATTAGCCTGGCGGGAATTGTCGATCGATTTCTGCTCTGCCGTGACACCCCGGACAAGAAATGCACGCGCGAATTCTACCCGATGATCAAGAAAGCGATGGAGTACACAATTTTCACCGGGGCCAACAGTAATCCAGAATATTCCGTGGGCGAGCAGGTTATCGCGATGCCGCTCAAATACGGCAACAAGGAATGGTTCGAGGCGGATTATCCCGGCTGGTTGGGGTGCGTAGCGCACGTGGGCCTGCTCCATTTGGCCCAGGCGAGAATCACTGAGCGCATGGCACGCCAAGTCGGCGATGATGAATTTGCCGAGCAATGTGCCGAGTGGGTTCGCCTGGGGGCTCAGGCCATGGAAGACCGCCTGTGGGACAAGCGCGGCTACTACTGGAACTTCTTTGACCCGGTGGGGGGTATCAAGAGCGAGTTTGTATTCGGCTATCAGATGGACGGCCAGTGGGTGACCGACCACCATGGGTTGCCCAGTGCTCTACCCAAGGATCGAGTGCGCACAACTTTGGAGACAATCAAGCGAACCAACATCGCGCTGAGTGCCACAGCAGCCACCAACTATGCGATGCCCGACGGCTCCCCCATCCGGAAAAAGAAGGAAGGCACTTGGGATTACGGTCGCTTTAGCTACTTTCCGCCCGAGGCATGCATGCTGGCGATGAACTACATGTACGAAGGCGAGGTCGACTTCGGCATCGACCTGGCCCGACGCATGTGGGAAAATGTAGTTTGCACGCATGGCTACACTTGGGATGTGCCTAACATCATGCGTGGCGATACCGACACCGGGGAGCGCGAATTCGGCAGCGACTATTACCAGGACATGATCCTCTGGTCTTTGCCGGCCGCGATCGAGCAGCAGGACGTTTCCGCGCCGTGCAAGCCGGGCGGATTGGTCGACCGCATGCTCCGCGCAGCGGCAGCGAATTGAGACAGCTTGAGTGATCCCACATTTCGCATTCGAGTCCCCACACTTTGGCACACGGATCGTGGAAGACCGGATCGAAGTCCACAGCAAACTTCCCCCAGTTGCGCGCCTACCAAGATTCCTGGTAATAAAAAATTGCGTGTGATAAAAAATATCTAGGCAAATAGATTGTTCCCCCCCCCCACTCCCTGTTAAACTGGGTATTGATGGCAAAAATCGTCAGGAAAGCGTGATCTTGTCAACTTGCCTTGTTATGCTCTTGGCCTTGTTATGGTCTTGGCCTTGTTATGGTCTTGCTAAAGTAACGTGACAAATTTTCTATTTTTTTAAAATCTGGAGGTCAGCACCTGTGAATTGCATGTGTTTGAATCGATTGGTGGCTCTTGGAGCCTTGTTGGTTGTTTTTGCGTTAGGCTCTTTCGCGGCAGTAGCAGGAGCAGTCGAGTTGCACGTCGCTCATGGTGGCGGCGTCTCTTATTTCGACTATGACGGCAGCAGCTATACCCCGGGTGGCTTCATTGGTATTGGAGGTATCAATTCGGTATTTGCCGACAGTTCACAAAACATCCATGTTGGTCATGGTGGAGGGCTCTCTGCCCTAGACTACACTGGAGCTTCCTATGTTGAT
The DNA here is from genome assembly GCA_022448265.1 of Pirellulales bacterium. Lineage (GTDB taxonomy): Bacteria > Planctomycetota > Planctomycetia > Pirellulales > Lacipirellulaceae > Bythopirellula. Next base: position 5,611 of record JAKVCC010000034.1, on the reverse strand, counting down.
GCATCGCCATCCGGAGCGTTCTTCGGCTTGGCAGGCGCGGCCGCCATGGATCAAGATGCAGGTGGCGTGCTCCATGTTCAGCATGGTGGAGGACTTTCCGATTTCTCATTCAGCGATGCTACCGGTTATTCATCAAGCGGCGCGTACATTAACGTCCCATCTGGTGGTGACATAGAAGTTGGCAATGACGGCACAGTGCATGCCGGGCATCCCGGCGGCGCGTCAGCGCTGGGTTTCTCACCCGGCAGTTACGCCGACAACGCTTATTTCGGTGGAGTCAACCCAACCAATCACGTCGTAGAAGACAGTAACGGCGTGCTGCACTATGGAATAAATAATGCCGGTGTTGCGGGCTTGAACTACGCTGGAGGATACGCCGATACGGGCGCTTTCATTGCTTTGGGGCCTGGCGGAGCGCAGCAAATGGATATCGACTCGGGTGATATCATTCACGTTGCGGATAACAATGGCATTTCTGCTTTGCAGTTTAATGGCACCAGCTATACGGGCGTAGGTTTCTTTGCACTTGGTGGTATCAGCGAAGTATTCGTCGATAGCAACGATCACATCCACGCAGCACACGGCGGTGGCTTATCTGCGTTTACTCACAATGGATCGAGCTATACGCCCGGGGCCTATTTTAATGTGGGCGGGGTCGTTGACATCACTCAGACGATTATTCCCGAACCGAGCAGTGCCTGCCTGATTCTTTTGGGCGCCCTTGTGGGAGTGTCCAGACGTCGACGTAGCAAGTAGACGTAGGTAACGGTCTGGGAATCTTTTGGGTTTATCGCTTGAGGTGAAATGGTGAAAACGAAGCGAAGTCTGTTTTGTATGTTGGCGATAGGCTCGTTGCTGTGGTCGATGGGCGGCTCCTCCGGCTCCTCCGGGTGGGCCGCCACAGCCCTCCATGTCGGCCATCCAGCAGGCGTTTCATTTCTGGACTTTGATGGTAGTGCTTATACGGCAGGCGGTTTCATACCCATCGAGGGCGTCAACGAGGTTGTTGTGGATGGCTCGGAAGTTATTCACGCTGGGCATGGGGCTGGCATCTCGGCTTTGAGCTATACCGGCGCAGCCTATGTGGACGCCTCCCTGGTTGCGCCGTTTTTCTCGTTACCTGCTGGTGTTGCTGCAATTGCTGAAGATTCGGGTGGAGAGCTGCATGTAGCGCATGGCGGCGGACTGTCTGGCTTCTCCTTTAGTAGCAGCACAGGCTATGCCGACACGGGTGCATATATTGGACCGCTGCCAGGGCTGCCGGGTGTGGGTGATGTGTTTGTTGACTCCAGCGATGTGATCCACGCAGGCGACCAAAACGGTCCTTCTGCAATCAGCTTTTCTCTTCCTGGTAGTTACGCGGCTATTACCAACTTTGGCGCCGCGAATGTTACTGGAATCGCTGGCGATAGCAACGGAGTGTTGTTTGTGTCCCACTTGGGCATCACCCCAGCCGGTCTGTCGACATTCACTTTCGATGGAGTAGGTTATACGCCTGATGAATTCCAGGCACTCGTGGGTGGCGGTCGTGCGGTCGCGGTCGATGCGGGCGACACCATCCATGTGGCCGACGATAACGGAATTTCGGCCCTGCAGTTCTCCGGCGCTCCCAGTGGTGTGTACACTCCGCTTGACTTCTTTGCCTTTGCCGGCACCAATACGATCGACATCGACGACAATGGCGTCATTCACGTTGGTACTTCGGCGGGCGTCTCGGCATTGACCTTTGATGGCAGTAGCTACACCGATACGGGCGCTTTCATTGCTATTACAGATGTCGCAGCAGTTGCTTCCTTGGTTACAGCCACAGGCATTGCGGGTGATTTTAATGGCAACGGTGTCGTTGATGCAGCCGACTATACAACGTGGATGGATAATCTTGGAAATCCAAGCGAGTCGGTCATTAACAACGCCGGCGATGGACTTAACGGTGTCGACGCAGCCGACTATCCGATCTGGGTAACCAATTTTCAAGCAGGCGTTGGCACAGCAACAACTGGAGCGGTACCCGAGCCGGCAAGTGCATTGCTGGTGATACTTGGAGTGGCTATTCTCACATCGCAGAGATCAACACGTTCCTGAGTTGTGGGAAAGGATTCCATACATGATTGCACGAACTTCCGTAGGGGCATTTTTTCTTCTGCATATCGCGGTCACCCATCTGACGCTGGCGGCGGCGCCAGCGGTTAGCTATCGATCAGGCGACGTACTCTACAGCGAAGCCTTGGTCGAAGGTCGCTGGTGTAGTCAGCAATGGTCTGTCGGCGCCGATCCTCCTAGTTCGCAAAGCAACCCTACCGAAGCATTTGAGCTTATCGTACTTACTGTCGATGAAGCTGGAACTCGCCACGAGCATTCACTAAACGATGCTTGGAAATGGGTAGGCAAGTACGAACAGCAGACCTCTCGGGGAAACCGTCGATGGAGCGTCATGCTTCGTCATAGTCAATTGCCTGTCGATTTACGAATCCATACAGAAGTTGACGGCACTCCCGTACTAAAACGCTGGCTGGAAATCAAAAACAGTGGTGGACAGCGCATCGCGATTGAAAAACTTGTTGTCTGGTCAGGTAGAATCTGGAATACAGACGGGGACTTCCAAGTTGGCCGATCTCAGCGAGACGACAATGGACATGAAGGCTGGTTTGGGTGGGAGCCATTAACTGCCGGACGCAATGAGTTCTCCCAATACAAGGGCCTTGCTTACGACGATCCCTATTTCATCGTCGGCAACAAGACCTGCGGGCAATACGTTTTTGCTCAACTCGGCTGGCCGGCAAGCTACAAAATAGTATTGGAGGTCGAGCACGGGCTGAGATTTGGCCTGGGGCCGGCCGCAGAGAGTCATCGGCTGCGAGTCGTAGATCCTGGTGAAACAGTCTCTTCTCCGGCAGTGCATCTTGGACTTACCGCCGGCGATTTTGATCATGCGGTTCAGGCGATGCACCGACACATTCGTCAGTCAGTCCTTCCGCCTCGTCCCGCCGAGCAGGCCTACCGTATTCAGGTCTTAATGCCGGAAGATCGGCAGACCGTTTATCGCGGCGAATCTTATAACGAGCAGAATATCAAGAAGTCCATGGCTGTTGCGGCCGCAGTTGGTGCCGAATTGTTCGTCGTTGATGGCCCGACCTGGGCACGCGGATTCGGTGACTGGGTAGCTAAAGAAAAATGGTTCCCAGGCGGGCTTCGTCCCCTGCGAGAATTTGCACACGAACACAACCTGCTCTTTGCGCTCTATGCTGAGCCAGAGGGAGGCCGGGGGGATTGGTCGGCCGCCAAAGCCTATCAGGAACATCCCGAGTGGTTTTCAGAGATGGTACTGAATCTCTCGTATCCGGAGGCCGCTGAGTATATGGAAACCGAGTGGCGCGAAATTGTTGAGAGACACAAAATTGATATGTATCGGCACGATATCAACGTTGTTGAGCAGCGTGACGGGAGCATTCGCCAGTACGGCACCTTCAAGGAATCGGGATGCTGGCGGCACTATGACGTGTTAGGCAGTTTGGTTCAGCGAATGCAGGAGGCTTACCCGAACACCATCTTTCAACAGGCCTCTGGGGGAGGAACTCGGCTTGACCTTGCCACTGTCGGCGTCTGGGACGAACACTTTTCTAGCGATGAAAACCGCTATCCTCAGGTGTATCGCATCGCTGCGGGGATGAGCGTCTTTCTTCCGCCGGAAATCGTGGTTACGCCGAACGGCATGTACGCTCCGCACCTCGCGCCAGATCTTGTCACGACCCTGCGAGCCGCATACACCCTCGGCAACACGCCGATGCTCTATAACGAACTCATGCCGCCCGATTTGGACCAGTTCCAGGAAGTAAATCTGGCGTTATTCCGTCGTTATGCCGATCTGTACAAGTCGTTTATTCGGCCCGTCTTGAGCGACGTAAACGTGTATCACCATGCACCAGTGAACGAATCGGGCGGCGTAGAGTCCGGCGATTGGTTTGCGATGGAATTTGTATCGCCTACCAAACAGCACGGATGGGCAACTGTGATTCGACTATCGGACGAAGCGGAAGACTCTTATCACTTTTACCCGAGGGGATTGGACACGGCGAAAAACTATCAGGTGACGCGAGACAACAGCGGGAATAGGACGATCGTTTCCGGTCAAACGCTGATCAGCGAAGGGATACACATAGCTTTGAAACCTCAAGCCGGCAGCGATCGAGTGATCCCCGCCCATCCAGAGTCCGAGCTTATTTTGTTCGAGGCTCTGTAGGTCTTTGACGGGTTCGGGTCCCACCTCCGGTACCCTTGTCACGTAAGGACTTACGTCAAACCCCCAGGGGGTTGAGATCCCGGCAAAATACGGTAGTGTCAGAACTTCCGAATTGGAATTTGAAGTTAACGAAGGTGCCAACGTCATTGACATTAGGTTGCAATGAGATCAGGCTCCATTCCGGAACGTCGCACATTGCCGGTCAGGCCAGGATTCCGTTGATGACCTGAGCGTCGAACACGTGGGTCAGCTTTTCCTCCAGGCCAACCCGGTCAAAGATAAGCCGCTGATGGTCCATGCCTAAAAGATGCAGGATCGTGGCGTGCCAGTCCTGCACGCTCACCCTGTTTTCGACCGCAGCAAAACCAAGCTCGTCCGTCGCCCCGTACTGCGTACCGCCTTTGATACCGGCACCGGCAAACCAGCTGACCATGGCATTCTTGTTATGGTCTCGGCCGGCCAGCTCCCCAGGAGTTCCATCCGGGAGTTGCGCAATCGGCAGTCGGCCGAACTCTCCACCCCACACCACCAGGGTGCTATCGAAGAGACCACGTTGCTTGAGGTCTTGCAAGAGACCGGCGACTGGCTTATCGGTAAATTCGCATGCCGACCTGAGGCTACTTGAGAGGCGACCATGACTGTCCCAGATTTGGCCGCTGATGTAGAGCTGCACGAACCGAACACCGCTCTCGATCAGCCGGCGAGCGATGAGACAACGGCGCCCATACGACTCGGTTCTTTTGTCGTTGATGCCATACATTTCCAGCGTTTCGGCGCTCTCCTGCGAGAGATCCAGCGTGCGCGATGCTGCCAGTTGCATGCGGGCAGCCAGTTCGTAATTGGAAATTCGCGCATCCAAAACCGGCTGACCAGGCCTCCGATCACGATGATTTTTGTCGAGCCTGGCCAGTAGATCCCGCTTCAGCTGAACCACTGCTGGTGGTCTTTCTAACTCAGGTTCGAGATCAAGGACCGGTGAACCGGTCGACCGAAAACGGGTTCCCTGGTAGACGGGTGGCAGGAAGCCGGCCTGCCAGTTTTCGACTCCGTTGACAGGCAATCCGGCCGGATCCTCCAGAACCACATAAGCAGGCAAATTCTGATTTTCTGATCCCAGGCCGTAGGTCACCCACGATCCGAGCGTCGGGTAGGCCGACAAGGCGCGGCCAGATTGTATCTTGTAGAGTGCCTGCTCGTGGGAAAAGGTCGTGGTGTGCATCGAGCGGACCAGGGCAATGTCATCGACTTGCCTGGCCAGGTGGGGCATGACTTCCGACACCCACATACCACACTCTCCATGCTGCTGGAACTTGTAAGGACTCTTCATCAACGCCCCGGCCGAAGGGATAAACTCAATTTCGCCCGCGATCTTGT
>JAKVCC010000033.1 GCA_022448265.1 Pirellulales bacterium | reverse complement strand
CCAGCATGTGATACTCACCACGTTTTACCAAAAACCCCTGCTCGACCAGCTGTTCGATCCAATCTCGCACGGCCCCCTTCTGCACATGCGATAGCAGCCCGTGGGTACTTAACTGATCGTGGCCTTTTTCCACGATTCGCTGTTCTTTTGAGCCGATCAAGACCTTGGCCGTGTAGTCCCCACCATATTGCTGACGAAGCCGAAGCACGCACGACAGGATCTTTTGTCCGATTGTTGTCGGGTCTTCCACCTCCTGCAGATCGCCACGGCAAACGTCACAAGCACCGCAGGAATCGCCCAACAGTTGCTGACCAAAATGCGCCACCAGCGTCCGGTGTCGACAAATCACACTTTGGCAATACTGAGTCATGCGATTCAAGGACGCCAGGCTCTGGTCAAGGTTGTCTGCCTCGGGGCCTTCGAGGATCCGCTTCCAAACGAAAAAATCCTGTCCCGAATAGAACAAACAGCACTCGGCTTCCAGGCCGTCGCGGCCGGCACGCCCGCTTTCCTGCTGATAATGTTCGATCGATTTTGGCATCCCGGCGTGAATCACAAACCGCACATCGGGCTTGTCGATGCCCATCCCAAAAGCGACGGTGGCCACAATCACTTCGATACGGTCTTTAATGAAATCTTCCTGGAACCGGTGCCGCTCTTCGCCGGTGAGATCGGCATGGTAGGGGCGCGCCCGCACACCATGCTCGACCAGTTTTCGGCAGAGTTCATTGACCTCTCGCTTGGAGATGCAGTAGATGATCCCCGACTCACCCTGGTAGCGACCAATGACCTCGGTCACCTGCCGAAACAGGTCAGAGCGACGCTGCACTCGATAAACCAGGTTAGGCCGATCAAAAGAACCGACCAGCATTTCCGGCTTCCGGAGTTGCAATTGCCCCGCAATATCTTCCCGGACTTGGGGTGACGCCGTGGCGGTCAATGCTTGAATAGACAGTTGCGGAAAAAGACCCTGCAAACGGCTCAACTGGCGATACTCGGGCCGGAAATCGTGGCCCCACATGCTGACGCAGTGTGCCTCGTCCACGGCGATCAACGAAACTTGTATCTCTTGCAGCAGGCGGAGAGTGTATTCGGTGAGTAACCGTTCTGGAGCCAGGTAAAGCAGCTTGATCCGGCCTTGCCGCACATCCTCTTCGACAGCGCGCCGCTCGTCCAAGGTGAGTGAACTATTGGCGTAAGCAGCTGGAACCCCCAGGGACCGAAGCGCATCGACCTGATCTTTCATCAGCGAAATCAGTGGCGACACCACGACGGCCAGCCCCGGCATACAGAGAGCCGGTGCCTGGTAGCAAAGCGACTTGCCGCCACCAGTGGGCAACACCACAACCGCATCGCGCCCCGTCAGAGCCGCTGTCATCGCCTCCAGTTGCAAGGGACGAAACTGATCATACCCCCAGTATTTTTGCAACGTCTCGCGAAGCCGCTCGGTAACCTCTACGTTTGCCGTTTCTGCCTCGTGAAGTTCAAGTTGTTGGCTGTCGCGGCTATCCGTCACCGTGATCTCTCTCCGTTGTCAGCTCGGGCGAGCCTGTAGCATAACCGGCACTCGGCCATTTCGACAGAGAGTATTCTCGCGTCATCTCTGGCAACAGTAGATTTTGTGCAGACCGCACCGCCAAAAGACCATTCAAACCCGTGATTTAGGAGTGAACATCAAGTACAATAGTGATGGTTCCAACAAAGATCTGTCCCACGTTATGTCGATACAGACCCACAATGATTTGTCGACTGGCGATTGCCTGCCTGATCCTGCTGACTTCCCAGCCCACGCTGAGCGGAGAAGGTGTAACGCACTGGGCCCTTCGGCCCGTGGAAAAACCGCCACTGCCGGAAGTCGACAACAAGGCGTGGATTAAAAACCCCGTCGACCTTTTTGTCCTGGCCCGCCTGGAGGAGGCCGATTTAGAACCCTCCCCCCCGGCTTCCACCGGTGATCTTCAGCGGCGGCTTTTCGATGATCTCATTGGCCTGCTACCCGGACCAGACGACGAGTTTGCCAGCCCCGAGATTACCATCCACAAGCTGATGGCAACCCCCCAGTATGGAGAACGGTGGGCACGGCACTGGCTCGACGTGGTCCGATATGCCGACAGCAACGGCCTCGACGAAAACGCAGCTCACGCCAATGCCTGGCGCTATCGCGATTACGTCGTGCAGTCGTTCAACTCCGACAAGCCCTACGATCAGTTTCTCTTGGAGCAAATCGCGGGGGATCTTTTGCCGGCGACCGATCAGGCACAAACACATACAAACCTTATTGCTACCGGATTCCTCGCGCTTGGACCCAAGGTGCTTGCGGAGCCCGACAAAACCAAGATGGAAATGGACATTATCGACGAGCAGATTGATACGCTCGGCAGGGCGCTGCTCGGAATGACCCTTGGTTGCGCGCGTTGTCACGATCACAAGTTCGATCCTGTTCCTACCGACGAATACTATGCGCTGGCCGGGATTTTCAAGAGTACCAGGACGATGGATTCCCTGGAAACCACCGCCAGGTGGCATGAAAACTCGCTGTCGACGCCGGAGGAACACAAGCTCAAGGAGAATCACGACCAGCTCCTAGCAGCCCAACAAAAAGTGATCGCGGCATTCATTGAAAAAGCAAACCAGCAACTACTTGTGGAACACAAGCTGAAACAACTGCCTCCGAAACCTGAAGAACAATACTCGAAAGCCACCAGGGAAGAACTGGCCAGATTGCAAAACACTCTCGAACGTTTACAGGCGGACGCCCCCGTACTACCGTTCGCAATGGGCGTGACCGATGGCGACGCAACCAACCTACCTGTTTTCCTGCGTGGCAATCACGAGACTCCCGGGGCATTGCAGCAGCGACGTTTTCCGCGGGCACTGGGTACCGGCCAGGTCGACCCCATAGGGGACGATGTGAGTGGCCGCCTGGAACTGGCACAGTGGATTGCCAGCCAGGACAACCCGCTGACTGCACGGGTGATGGTCAACCGCGTGTGGCGGTGGCACTTTGGCCGCGGCCTGGTCGCAACCACCGACAACTTTGGAAAGCTGGGAGCAAAACCGACCCATCCGGAGTTACTCGACTGGCTGGCAGGGTGGTTCGTTGAGAATGGCTGGTCCGTCAAGAAACTGAACCGACTGATTCTCAACTCTGCTACGTATCAAATGAGTAGCCAGGCATCTCCCGAGGCGATTGAACGCGACCCAAATAATCAACTGTTTTCACGTGCACCGCTGCGGCGGATTGAGGCAGAGCCGTTGCGCGACGCGCTGCTGCAAATCAGCAACCTGCTCGACCTGAAAATGGGCGGCTACGTATGGACCTTCCCGAATTTTAAACTTGTGTTCGATCACACCTCCGAGGATGCGACAACTTATGCCAGCAACCGCCGTTCGATTTACCTGCCGGTGATTCGAAATCACGTTTACAGTCTCTTCGAACTCTTTGACTTTCCCGACCCGAGCACCGTAACGGGACATCGAACCAGTTCTACCGTTGCTCCCCAGGGACTGTTCCTGATGAACAGTCCCTTTGTGTTGCGCACCACCGAGGCACTGGCAACCCGGTTATTGAATGAGGAACCCGTCGATAGTGGCCAACGGCTCACACGGCTTTATGCACTCGTCTATCACCGCAGGCCATCCGCGCAGGAAAGTAAAAACGGGATCACCTTTGTGAAGCAATTCGCTGAAATGGATAACGACAGAGACAGCAACAAGGGTCCATTGGCATCGTGGCAGGCGCTTTGCCAGGTATTGATCTCCTCGAACGAATTTTTGTACCTGCGATGATTTCACGACGTGACATCCTCCGACAAACTGCGCTGGGCTTCGGGTCGATTGCGCTGACGTCACTGCTGGAGGAACAGGTATTGGCGGAGAAACCGCGGGAACTGAAAAATCCGCATTTCGTCCCGCGCGCAAAACGCGTTATTTTCCTTTTTATGAAAGGGGGCCCCTCGCAGGTCGACACCTTCGAATACAAGCCGCAGCTTCAGCGCGATCATGGCAAAGAGCTTCCGTTTGCCAAGCCAAAGGTGACTTTTGCACCCACTGGAAATTTGCTGGCTTCTCCATGGAGATTTACCCAACACGGCCAATGTGGACATTACGTGAGTGAGTTATTTCCGCAGGTGGCAAAACACGTGGATGACATTTGCTTCCTGCATGGGCTGCACGGCACCAATCCTGCTCATGGTGCCGCATCGCTCAAGTTGCACACGGGTGCCGACAATTTTGTGCGGCCAAGTATGGGAGCCTGGATCAATTACGGACTGGGCACCGAGAATGCCAATCTTCCGGCCTTCGTAACCATCTGCCCCACGCTTGGGCATGGCGGCGTTAATAACTGGGGAGGTGCCTTCCTGCCTGCAAAATTTGCTGGCACACCTATCAGTAATGCCAGTGTCCCGGCAAAAAATGCCAGAATGCATCACATTACCAACCCGCAATGGACACTGGCCGAACAACGCATGCAGTTGGATTTTTTAAGGCAACTCAATCGGGACCAAATCGGCAGCCCAGTCAGTTCAGACCTGGAAAGCCGCATTCACTCATTTGAGCTTGCCTTTCGTATGCAAACCTCGATGCCCGAGATTCAGGAAATCGGTGACGAAAGCGAAGCAACACATAAGCTCTACGGACTGGACAACCCGGTCACTGAAGATTTTGGGCGGCAATGCCTGTTGGCACGTCGTTTTTGCGAACGGGGTGTACGCTTCGTACAAGTGACCCACAGTGACTCCAAGGTGCAGTGGGATCAACATGGCAATCTGCGTCGCGGTCATGCTGAAAAAGCCAGCGAGGTTGACCAGCCTATTGCCGGGCTACTTGAGGACCTCAAAACACGCGGCCTGCTGAATGACACACTGGTCGTCTGGAGCGGAGAATTTGGACGCACGCCCACGGTACAGGGCTCGGACAACGACGGTCGCGATCACAACCCGTGGGGCTTTACCATGTGGATGGCCGGTGGTGGCGTCAAAGGGGGCACCCGCCACGGAGCCACCGATGAGTACGGCTTTTATGCCGAGCGTGGCAAAGTGCACATCCACGACTTTCACGCAACGCTGCTCTACCTGCTGGGCATCGATCACGAAAAACTCACCTACCGCCACGGAGGCCGCGACTTCCGACTGACCGATGTCTTCGGCAACGTGGTTCACGATATTCTCAGCTGACCAGGCGCTCCGAAACACTTGCCTGCGGTGTGAACACGCACGGTTATCCCACAAAAGTGTCAAGCCCCTTGGGCTGTGGTATGTCCTCGGTGAGAATTTTCCAGGTTGCCCCCATTTCTCGCATCGCCTTGAAATTGCGTGGCTTGTAGGAAAATTCAAGATGAGGCGTAAGCAGCGGTCCCGAAATTTTTTGGGCACGCATAAATGCCTCGGTCAACCCGGTCGTCAGCAAGGTACGCTCCACCGGATAAGGTGCCTGGGCCGTACGAAAATGATGCTGAATCGCGTGGGCGAGCGCTTTGAACAGGTTGCGATTATCCCACGGGCCGACGTAGTAGCTGGTGGCTCTCGGTTTTCGCTCCCCCTTGAGCCGGCACGCGAAGTTCCACCGCATGTCGCTTTTTCCCACGATAAGCATGGTCGCCTTCAGGCCATCGGCATACCGAACAATCACCCCGGCCGAAGGGTTTTCCTTTTCGCCTGGGACCCGTTTGAGGGACTTGGGTGGCCTGCCAAATTCAGCCGCCATGGCGGCCCGGGCCAGCGATTGCGACCAATCTCCTTTCCACAACTTCTCACCCGAGAGGGCCTCTACGCTAACGATCCCTGTCTCTCCCCCCCGGCGCGATTCAACCAGGGACTGCAGCAACTCAAATGCATGAAACCCATAAACCTCAATCCCCCCGCCATGAATCGAAACAGCCTCAGCTATCGCAGCACCCTTGGGGAGTTCCAAAGGAGGTCTGCGCTGGGCCAGTGGAACTGAACTACCGGCCATCAACGGAATTTTTAGTTCCTTTGCCGTCTCCATCATCTGTTGAGCCCAATCCCAGCGGTAATTGAGGTGCTTATCGATGAACATGGGCACCGAACGCCCACTTGACCGCATGACTGCAGCAACTTGATCAAAAAATTGCTTGCGAGGATAACGCTTCTGCCTGAACCTGTTGAAACTGTAGCGGCCATGCTCTCCAATCAGCAACACGGCGTCGACATCCAGGCGCCGTTTCCCACGGCAGAGCGCCTCGCCAATCGTAGGATAGATGCGGATGCCATATTTTTTCGCAACTTCGCGGGCCATGTCCCGTTTGGGAAATTGGTCGACGTACATCGAAACAATCTTCTGGTCCGGCACAATTTTACGGCCGTTGAACAAGTACGGTTCCAGAAAATTTTCCAGAATGACATGGGCGTGCGAAAGGGGACGGAAGACCGTGGTGATGACAGCTACTTTCATAACGCTCTCTAAGGCAACGGTGGTGGGTGCTTACAAAATCAGCTGGGCACGATTCTAAGATAAATTGCCAAAACAAGCACCCCTCAACTGTGCCATTGATGTCACAGTCACACTGCACGAAGTAGCACAGAAATCTGGGGGGTGAACCGGGCAGTCGGTTAACACAGAAGTCGAATACACCCCCCACTCTTTCCTAAGACTCCTTTCTGAGAAAAGCAAATCTTGATGCAACATCACCGACGTATAACAGGATCTCTTTTGATTGTTGATATTCTTGGGTTTGCAGGTAGCATGGCGGTTCTTCCGAGGCCAGTCCAGGCTAAAGAAAATGCGTTTACGCTAGCCGAACTTCGACAAGTCCGCAAAGAAATAACACACCGAAAATAAAATCCAGCATTTCTCCAGATTCCACGCTCCCGAGGAAGCGATGGCGACAATCACGCAGGCCACATTTGCAGAGATGGACCGACTGTTCAAAGAGGCCGAAACTGCCGTTGCCGGCGATCCCGATTCCTTAGAACAGGCCCGACTCGCCACCCAGCAGGTCATCCTGATCTATGCGGCCAAGGAGGACCCACCGCGAGAGAAGCCGATCCGGGACTTCTTTCCGCTTGCCACCCTGCACAGAAAGTCGCGTTGGCTGGCGAATCGTTATTTCTTGTGCTGCACCACCGAACCGGTTAGAGTCGGAAGCCAACCTCCAAAACCGTAAAGCTGCCCAAAGAACGCATGACTGACCTACTGGGAACCATACTGATTTTAACCCCCATTTTCCTGGGCACCTTTTTTCGATCGACGTTTGGTTTTGGCGACGCGCTGATTGCAATGCCCCTATTGGCACTGGTGGTGCCGCTGGACACGGCCCGTCCGCTGGTCGCGCTAATCTCGACGACCGTGGCTGCCGTGATCGCCTGCCGGGACTGGCGAAATGTGCATTTTTCCAGTGCATGGAGGCTTGCCCTTTGGGGCGTCCTTGGAGTTCCCTTGGGATTTTTACTAATTGGCTCGCTGGACGAAGACGTTGTCAAAATAATCCTTGCAGTGCTCGTGACGGGCTACGCAGCTTATTGCCTTGCAAGCCGACAGGCGCTGGTTCTCAAAACCAATCGCACCGCTCCCCTGTTTGGACTGGTTAGCGGTCTGCTGTGTGGTGCCTACAACACAGGTGGGCCTCCCTTGGTTGTTTACGGAACGGCCCAAGGATGGGAGGCCGTAAAATTCCGGGCAACCCTGCAAGGGGTCTTTTTTCCGATCAGCCTGTCCATCGTCAGTGGTCACGCGCTCGTTGGTAATCTATCGGAGCAGGTCCTGTGGTTCTTTTTATGGAGCCTGCCGGTGATGTTCGTGGCGATTATGTTGGGAAGAGGACTTAACAAAAGGATCGGCGACCGTCATTTTTTAGTGTACGTCTATTGGCTGCTGATCCTTATTGGCATTGTGTTGTTCATAGATTCGGCGCGAGGGCTTCACGGCAAATCGACCAGTGGCGCGCTACAACACGACCGGGCGACAGAAACTCATCGGCAAACCCAGCTTCCCCACACTCGGTTGCACTGAAGAAGTCGGCCGGAAATTGGGACCAACCAAAAAGTGATAAAGTCCCGAATCCGTCGCGTTTCACTGTGCAAAGCAGATTGCCTATCTCCGGCGTTTTTCACCAACAGACGCCCATCGCACTTCCAATCCGAGCCATTCACGACTAGCCGGCAAGGCTGTCGAATTCAATAGCCGACCACTCCTGTTGGGGTATGTAGCGATGCAGTAGATTCTCTGCGTCGTGATCGACGGCGACAAGATGGATCCATTCGTTGTCGAAGAGCTGCTGAACGTGCGGCAACGCCTGCAGAGCCTGGCTGATACGCTCTGTGGGAGCTTCGATGACGACGAGCAATCGCAGCGGTTCGTGATAGGGCATCGTGTCCCTCATCACCGATTGTCTGGCGAGGCCCGTGCGGAGGTCACTCTGCGGGCCGGCCATGATGCCGAAGCGGCCCACAACGTTGTGGTAGATTTTGCTGCCAGCCCCGTACACTTCCGGGTCGGTTGCCGAGAAATAGTGCTCGCTGTTAATCCATTGTCCGACGACGCAGGGTCCGGCCAGCACGCCCTGCAGCAACGCACCGGTTTCGTCGCCCCGATAGTCGTAGTTATTGAGAAACGCCCGGCCTTCGAGATCGATGGCATTGGTAAGTTCGCGGCTGCCGATGATGAAAGCGGCGTTGCCCGACAGTCCCCATTCTGGCCGGACTTCGCTCCAGTCGCCGGCGCGTCGGCTGATTTCCCGTGCGACGGTCGAAGCCGTCGGATCTTTGCCGATCAGCGGCAGTCGGGTGCAGCGTTCCCTGTTCGTGTTGACGGCTGCCTGACGAAGATCCTCGATAAAACGCTTCATATCATCCTGATGCGTCGCGGGAATGTCTTCCTCGTCAAAAAAGACGACCGCGTCGGTGGTCGTGTCGTGCAGGCCGGCAAGGAAGTGCGTATCTTCGGGAATGACAATACCTCGGCCCGCCAGTTGTGCGCGCACTTCGGGTTTGTTGGCAATCGCAGCGAAGACGCGGGCATTCGGCTCGCCGCGATGTCCACCACAGGCACCACAATTCAATGCCGCCTCGTAGGGATTGTTATCCGACGAACTGCCGTGCCCGCACGCCAGCACCAGCCGGGCAAAATTATCCGTTAGCCCGATGGTGCGCAGGGCCGTTTCCAGCATCGACACCTGGTCATCGAACGGCAATCCCACGGTGAGTCCCTCCTCCTGTTGCGATTCATCAACAGGGACATCTGTGGAGACCGGTGGGGCCACCATCTGTGCGACTTTCTCACGCGATTTACGATGCCATCGCGGAAACAGAGTCCGCCCAAACAATTGAAATCCAAACAGCCAGCCCAGGGACTCCACCGTGATATAGGGTGTCAACACGTTCGCCTTCAGATCGTGAATCAACTCGTGCGCGGTGTGAAAAACATCCTCCCCGGCTTCGTGACGGGCCAGTTCCTTTTCTCGGTTCTCCCGAGCGACTTCGACCGTGGCATACTTCGCGGCGCCGATCGCAGGATACTGCTCGGTGAAGTGATGATTCCCCAGCGACTTGTGGCGAATAAATACCGTAAAGAATCCGGCAAACCCGATGGTCTCGTAGTTTCCAGTGGCTTCGAGATGTCGTCGAAACGGCTCGGAACGAACATCAATGCAGAAGGCCGCCTGTGCGTTCGGTCGCGATTTTTCCGTCGCGGACTGCTCCGCGCTTTCGACGCCGGTGGAAATCCGGGTGAGCACATCGTTCTGATAGCCGGCTTCAAATGCCCTTAGCCACACAGGCCCATGGTCGTCTTCCGGAAAGGCGTCGATCCAGTCCAGCACTTTTCGTAATTCTTCCGTCGGCGCGTTGGCCAATTCGCTGGGCGCTATCTGCAGCTCCTCCGCAAAATCGTGCAACCGGACAGCTGCCGAAAGTTGTGCCGCTTGCCCGCGAATGCTCCCGTCCACCCCATTTTGCTCGCGCTCAATCCAGGATGCGATGCTATCGAAAGTCCCTTCGATCCCGAGTTCGTTCTGGCAGGTCTGATTGACCAGTTCGCGCTCGTACCACAGACAGACAGCGAGATACTGCACCAGATCAATTGGGTGCGCCTCCTGCCATTCGTAACCTTCGCTCAGCTCACCCCGCCAGTTGATGAAACTCGCCCAGCCGCACAAGTTCGCGAGTTGAAGTGACAGATAGTCTTCACGGATTTCCGCGGGAATGCCGAGGACATCCAGGTGTTCGACCAGAGCATCTTCGGGTGATGCGGGCAGATTCTCAATTTTTTGGCCGCTATTGGGAATTCCGCAGGGGGACCATTCGCGCGGCGCGAGCGATTTCCAGGCCTGGTAAAAACCTTGCCCTCGTTCCGGCATGGACCAGACGGCGTGACCTTCGTCCAGAAATGCTTCGCACCATTTGATGACTTCCCGATTGATCGGATCGGTCAACTGCGTGTGAAGGGCCTGGTCGCACCATGCCATCAGTGTCAGACTGTTGCCGAGCGGACTGGGACCGGGATCGTACGGCTTCAACGCGGACGCAATTCGCTCGGCGAGAGCTTTGATCGACTTTGCACTCGGGGAACGATCGACATAGGCCGATAGCGATTCGTCGGCGGGAACCGCAATGCCCGACAACAGATGAGCGCGCAGCACGTCGAAATGACTGACGGTTTGTGCCCCTAGCGTCACTTGCTCCTCTTGTGCGACGGGCCGAAGGGCTGCTTCGAGATGCTGGGGTGCAATGCGACCCGTTTGAAAATATTCCCGAAAGACTTCGTTCGGCAGATAACCGTGTCCTCCGACAAAACGCTGCCCCAACCGCACCGCCTCTTCGAAATGAAGCGATTCGAGGTTATGCAAAGGATTGTGATGAACGAATGTCGGCATCGGCCAGTAATGGGCAATCACACCGCTGGCCCGCGAAACCATCTCGCGGATTTCGTGGTGCTGCCTGTCAGTAACCGATGCGGGCTCAGTAACCAAATTCATGGAATCTCCACAATACGACGTGCCAACTCGTTCACCTCGGCGTTGAGCCATGCATGCGGTGCGATCGTCAGCAGGAACAAAAGGACAAGGACGACGCCAAAGGCAGCCATTTCCCCCGACTTGAGATCGTCATAGCGGAGGTCGGTTCGGTGCGGGCCGAACAAAAGCCGCTGCATCAGTCGGAAGAGGTACCAGGACGCGGCAAACCATGTCAGCAAAATAATGAGCAGGCCGCCGGACGGGGCCGGCGAATTCAACAGCATACCCAGGTAGCCGAACAACAACCCAAACGGTGGCAGGCCGACAGCCGCCATCACCACCAACGCCAGACACAATCCAAACCGAGGCATCGGTTGGGCCAGGCCGCCAATTTTGTTCAACGGCAGGTCTCCATAGCGAACGCTCAATCGGTCCCAGGCCAGCAACAGCCCGCCGATCACCAGCACAACCGCCCCGGTATACACAAAGGCATCGGCCGTGACGCTGCCGGCGATCGCAATGTGCCACCAGAGAATGGAGTAAAACGCCATTCCCGTGTAAGCGATCAGATGTGGAACCCTGGATTGTGCGACTGCCTTGATGGAGGCGTAGATTGCTCCGATCAACGCCAGGACGCCCAGCACCGGACTCAGCGTCGGCGAAACTTCAGCGAGCACGTACAACCCAGCGACCGGCATCGCGACGGCAAGCACGATGCCTCCAACGCGGGGGAGCCGAGTCAAAAATGCAACGTAAAGACCGTGCAACGGAAAGAGCGGTAGCAACAAGGCGGCAAGAATTAACAGCGCCAGCGTTTCCACCGACGTATCCGCCAGAGATGAAAGCTTACTCGCTGCCGCAATCAGCGCGACCAGAATCGCAACCGGAAGAAAGAGCCGACTGCGATCCAGTGTTTCCGCCGCTTGCTTGAAGCAACTCCGCAGTCGCAAAGCGACACCGTCCAGATAAAGCCTGTTCATGAAGAACAGATACAACGAGGTACGGAGATCGGCGAGGGCCCGCGACCGGTTGACGGTGCGCCCCTGGCGCTTGATGTATGCGAAGGCCCAACCGACGACGATAACCGCTGCGGTGACCCCGACAATCGCCACGAACAAGGGTCCAGGCAACGCGGCAGCCGCAAAATACTGATTCACGACTTCCGGCGACGGATACAGAAAGCTGGTAAATTCCTCCGCCGCAAACAGATAGGCCGCCGTGACCAGAGCGACCGCAATCAGCATCAGGCCCTGCGCCTTGAATGAATTTGCCCCGCGCAGGCGATAGATCGTCAACATCGCTTGCGTCGCAGTCACCCAACTGAAGAACAGAAAGATCAACAGCCCCTGCGATTCGAGCAGCGGAATATGCAGCAACTTGTGCGCGCCGATCACAATCAGCAGCGGTAATGCAAGCGAGATAATAAAGCCGATCGCCCAGTTACCGGCACCCAACGGTGTCTTGTCTCCCGGCTGAGATGGCCGCTTTGGCTCGAGTCGTGTCTCGTGGATTACATTACCGCAGTTCAGAAAAATCGTGGCTTTGAACAGGCCGTGCGCGATGAGGTGAAAGATCGCCAGCGAGAAGGCTCCCAGCCCGCATTCCATAATCATGTAGCCCATCTGTCCGATGGTCGAGTAGCCCAGCGTCTTCTTGATGTCGTTCTGCACCAGCATCATGCTGGTGCCGAGCAAGGCGGTTAACAGGCCGATGACAAACACCACATGCAGCGTCACAGGGCTCAACACGTACAGCGGGGCCAGACGCGCCAGCAGGAAACCGCCGGCATTAATGATTCCGGCGTGCAACAGCCCGTGGATCGGGGTGGGTGCGAATAGCGAATCGGGCAACCACATGTGAAGCGGAAACTGCGCCGACTTACTCATTGCACCGATAAAAATCAGCAGCGCCACGGCCGTCGCACCACTCATCTCCAGACCGCTCCCGAACAACTGCAACTTCACCGGCGTCTGAGCCGCTTGCTCAAAGAGACCCGAGAATTCTACGGTTCCATAGAACTGATAGGCCAGAGCGATGCCCGCCAGAAACGCAATGTCACCCGCGCGGAGCATGATGAACGTGCGGAACGAACTGCGAGCGGTTGGCAAATGCGCGTGGTTGTAGGCCAATAGACACAACAACCAACTCAAAAGCTGCCAGGCCAGAAACAACAGAATCAGATCGCAGCTCGACACCATCACCAACAGCGTCGCAATTGTCAGTGCCAGCAGGGCCTGATAACGGGGTTGCCCACGTTCCGACTGCAGGTAACGGATGGAATAGCGGTACAACACCAGGCCAATGCTGGTGATAACCACCATCATGACCGCGCTTAGACGATCGATAGAGAGTTCGATCGTTGGCAGAAAACTCCACGGCGTCTCACAGATGACGAGATGACGGGCGATGTTGCCTGCCGCGACCGCTTCGCCGAGAGCGACAACCGCAACCACAAAGGCCACGATGTGCGCAAACACGCCAAAGCCGTACTTTCTGTCGCCCGCACCTCCGATCGGAAGCGCGCTGTAAATCGCCGCCGCAAGCGGCGCGAGAGGAATAAGAACAGGATAGTAATGCAGAATTGAGTCCATCTAATGCTCCGTGACTCTGCTTGTGTTTGGCTACTGAATTCGACACAGTCGTTCGCTGTGCCGGCTAGTCATGAATGGCTCGAATGAGATCCGCGATTGCCTTGTGGTATTCAACGGAATGACGCAGGGCCGTGATTCATCGATTCGGTAGGAATTGCGGCGGCCAGTGCGAGCCTGCTGGACATAACCAGATTCTTCCAGGTCGGAAATAATGCTTTTCAACCGCCCAAAAATGCTTTTTAACCGCCCAAAAATGCTTTTTAACCGCCCGGATCGGGACTTACGTTATCAAACAGATCGCCAAATGCAACCCCATTTAGAGGAGCCCAGCTTTGGTGTCAATTTCATTCGAGAAATGACCGGTCTGCTTGCAGCTTACGGACCTTGACAAATGCCGAAAAATGGCCGGCGCCCATGCCTCGCGTCCGCACGCCCAACGGCAGCAAATGCCTTTGTTTTTCCAGCCACCCCTGCAGTCTCCCCGATTGGAATCGAACCGGCGACCTCTTGAATGCCACTCAGGACATCACCTTGTGGACAACATGTCCTTGTTCGTCCGTAAGGCGATGCTCACGCCCCTGGAACCGATACGTGAGGCGTTCGTGATCCAATCCCAACAGGTGCAGGATTGTAGCCTGCAAATCGTGCACGGGAACCGCATCTTTAACCGGCCGGTAGCCGATCTCGTCCGTACTGCCGTGGGCGTAGCCCTGCTTTACCCCGCCGCCGGCCATCCAAATCGTAAATGTCTTGTGGTGATCGCGTCCTACCCGCAAACCAAGCTCCCCCTGTAGCATTGGCGTTCGACCAAATTCGCTGCCCCAGATCAGCAAGGTGTCCTCGAGCAGGCCTCTTGATTTCAGATCAGAAACCAGCGCGGCTGTGGCCTGCATCGTTTCGCGGCAGAGTCGTGTCAGCCCGGTGTGGATATTCAGATCGGCTCCGTGGAGATCCCACTCTCCATGGTTTATTTGTTCAAAACGTACCCCCCGCGCGCTAAGACGGCGGGCCAGCCGGCCAT
>JAKVCC010000032.1 GCA_022448265.1 Pirellulales bacterium | reverse complement strand
ATCGGGATCTGTCCAGGTCGATACTGGGGGCAGTCTTTCGGTTACGTCCGATACGTTCACCGCTGCGGGCGTCAATACGCAGGGAGGAACTGTCGTTGCTGCGCTTCACGGCCTGGACCTTGATGAAATCGGCGACGTCAGCGGCCACGGTCAGTTGTTCGGACACGTTGAACTGGGAACGGACGGCGTGATCGCGGGCAGCGGAGCGATGATCTTTGAACTGTTCGGTCATGTTTCGGGTACAGGAACCATTAGTGACACCTCGATCTTTGGCAATGTCAGTCCGGGTAACAGCGCCGGCCAATTAGGACTCACCGATGTGGTGCTCAGTTCGGCGGGTACATTGAACCTGGAGATCGGTGGAACAGCCACCCAACAGTACGACCAGGTGACACTGGCCGGGGCAATGTCTCTGGCGGGTGATCTTGAGGTGCAACTGATCGATAGCTTTGTGCCCCAGGTTGGAGACACATTCAGCCTGTTCAACCTGGAACCGAGCTTGAACCTGCAAGGGGGCTTCAGCGACATCCTGCTACCTGAGTTGGCCAGCGGCGTGTGGGATCTGGCGGACTTGTACACGACAGGTGAACTCCTGGTGGCAACATCCCCTGTGACTCCGGGCCCGGAAGATTTGAACATGGACGGTACGGTCGATAGCTTGGATCTTGGTATTCTGCTGGAGACCTATGGGACGGTGGGGACTCCGAGTACGGGCGAGCTCAACGGCACTTCGCCGGTCGATAGCCTGGACCTTGGCATCTTGCTGGCCGCCTTCAACACCTCGTCGTCGGGCGCAGCGACCGCAGCTGTCCCCGAGCCACACACACTGCTGTTAGCATCGCTGGCCAGCATGGGGCTGACGTTACGCCGGCGCTGGGCAACCTGAATGTTGGTGGATACCTACCATGGTAAGCTGCAGTTCCGAGTGAGTTCGAGCGCAGCGAAGCATCTCATGCCGGTGTTGGAGAGCCCGCGCTGCGCGCAAGGTGGCGGCAAGCTCAGGAATTACCCGCCCTGACTTATAGATCGCCCGAATCGACTACTCCCCCATCATCCCGCGAGCAGAACGCTTGGAACACGGCCAAGTCTACGCCGAACCTAATCGGCCTTACGGAACCATCGGCCCGCACGACCATGAAGACACTCGGGTGGGAACCGCCGAACGCGCCATGCAGTGCCGCCATTCCGCTGTGCCCGACGCCCTTTTTTCCCCAGTCAGCGCTTGGTTGAAAATATCCCCATCGAATGGTGTCCCAGTCCCATCCGTCCCAATAGCCACTGTCGTCGTCCGTTTGGTTCTCGCCCAGCATAGCGATGTTGAGGCATTTCTCACCCACCAACATCGTATTGGATGTTCCGTCCGTAATCTGGCGCCCCAGGGACACCGATGGGCCGCGAATGAGTGGATCAACGTCCCACGAGACGGGATAGTCCTGCCCGTTTGAATGCTTCCCCCCCGGCACGGGGCGTCGCACGACGACACCGTCGATTCCATTACCCAACATTCCCCAACCGCTACTGCCCGTGCTGTCAGTTCCCCCGTTCCCCGCGTAGTCGGTCATCGCTCGGGTTTCGGTCCGCGCTCGGTTTTGGACCCATCGAGGGCCCCCTCGAGTGGGACAAAAATAAGTCGGCGTGGCGTAGATCTTGATTTCCTCAGAGTCCGCCAAAGACCAGATGTTCTGCTGCTCGATATACGGCAGCAGCTGGTATCCCCATCCCACATTCTGCCGCGGCGCTGTGGCCGGCCGCCCGCCGACCATCGAACGGAGCGCCCAGGGTCGCTCACCGCCATCCGCAAGTATCCCGTGCGCAGATTCATGGGAATGGAAGCCAAGTCCGATCTGCTTGAGATTATTGCCGCACTGACTGCGCCGTGCCGCTTCGCGCGCGGCTTGCACGGCGGGCAAAAGCAGCGCCACTAGGACGCCGATGATGGCGATCACCACCAGCAATTCTACGAGGGTGAAGGCGCGGTGCGCAAATCTCAGGCCGACTGCCATACAACATTCCTTCTCGCAAACCCGAAGTCCAATAGATCCAATAGACAAATGTAGGCCACTTGCCTCATAAAATCGGCCTGCAACTATTCTAATCTAAACTGATTGACTAACCCCTATTTGCAACAAAACAAGGGCCTAGACAAAAACTTATTATGTGGAGCCGAGGGGGATCGAACCCCTAACCTCCGGCTTGCAAAGCCGGCGCTCTCCCAATTGAGCTACGGCCCCATTTGACTGGGGATTATGAATTGCGGATTGATTTGAAAACTACCCTCTTTGAGGCCAATTGCAAAGCTACCCACCGAATTTGTGACTATTTTCCGATTCGCCACAGACTGGTTTCACCGCGCAGGAAGAGCGCGCCATCGGCCGTAGCCGGCGAAGCAAATATGCGTTCCTCCAGGTCGTTGGTGGCCAATAAATTATACTCGACTCCTCGCCGGATCACAAAGGTCTTACCCTCTTCGTTGACGAAATAGATTCGACCCTCGGCAAAAACAGGCGACGCCGAAAAGCTACCGCCCAGCCTCTCGGTCCAGTGGACGCTTCCGGTGTGGGCGTCGAGACACGAGGCGATACCATTGTCTGAAACGAAATACACCTCGTCGCTCACGACCAGCAGCGAGGAAGTTAGGGGCACACGGCGATCGTGTTGCCATACAATGTTGGTTTTGGTGGCGTCACCCTGGGCGTTCTGCGGATCAATCACAAACAAACTTGCCCGCATGAACCCCGAGGCGAGATACAACCGCCCATGCGCATACACGGGCCGCGGAACGACCGAAAAACCATCGCCATAGTTGACCTGCCAAATCCTATGACCGTCACTTGGATCGTAGGCGCCAACGAACCCGCTGCCAGGGCTAATAACTTGTGATGCGCCATCGACCTCAATTAATTGTGGCGTGCTGAAAGAGAAGGGTCTTCCCGCCTCGGTGTCGCGCGGAACTTTCCAGCGCACGTCGCCGGACGCAAGATCCAATGCGACGATGTGCTGGGTGTCGGCTCCATCGCAACTGAATATCAGCAAATCACCGACGACCGCCGGCGAACCACCTGCGCCATGCTGTGGGTCGTACTCGATGTCGTTTTGCAGCCAGAGAACATTCCCCTCAAGATCAAGGGCGGCGGTGCCCATGTGGCCAAAGTGCACATAGACTCTGTTCTCATGCAAAATTGGCGTGGGGCTGGCAAGTCCATTCTTGGGATAAATTTTGGCAGCCTTTTCTGTGTCGGGGCGCGTAACTTCGACATCCCATACAATTCGGCCATCGCCTGCGTCGACACAAAGCGTGCGGAGCGAAACATCCCCGTCTTCAATCTTGCCGCGAGCCGATGTAAGGTAGATGTGGCCATCGCCGAGCACGGGAGAAGACCAACCCGCGCCAGGGATTTCTTTTTTCCACGCAACATTTTCCACCGCACTCCAATTGACCGGAATTCCACTGTCTGTGGATATTCCGTCACCCGTGGGCCCACGAAACTCAGGCCAGTTGGCCATGGCGGCGGAAGCCACAGCAGAAGCAACTAGAACGACTAGCGTCCATGGCAAGTATCGATGTGACAACAGGTACATGGATTTTTCCAGTTGTGTTACAAGATTCCGTGTTACAGAAACAACTCTTCTGGTAAACATTGCGCACCTAATACTATCAGTACCGAGCGACTATTGTCGACCGGAAGCCGTGGTAGGCAAATGCCAAAAAAGATGTCTGGTAGCTACCTTATCCTGCTGCGAGAAAAATCCAGGGCGCACCGAGGCCGGTATTTTTCGCATCCAGCTCTAGCGAGGTTTGTCGAACTGCAAGCCACTTCTAGAACAGCGACGGCACTAACGGTCGGGGGGGGGGCAGGTCCTGGCGGCACAATAACCGCTACCGAGGCCGTGCCACAGACCTCCATTTACTCAAAATAAGTATCTCGTCCCGGACGACATCCGGGCACGTGAATATCCAGCATCTCGAGCGGTTGATCTCCCGTGACGAACGCGTGCTTTGTTCCAGGTGGAAGGCGCAGGAAATCGCCTGGTTTGAGCGGGTAGGTGGAACCGTCTAGAATTGCCTCGGCAGTTCCAGATAGCACGTGATAGAACTCTTCTGCCACCTCGTGAAAACTGGTAGCTGTGTGTTCGTTGGCACCTACGCGGACGCGATACACGGTTCCGGCCGCTTCCTCAGCTTCGGTGAGCAAGGATTCAATCTGATATGGACCGAAGCTCTCAAAATTCTTCGTCTGCCCGCTAGAACGATGGACGATTTCTGGCTGCTTTGCCATATCGTTGGTTCCGAGGGCGCCAAGTAGGGAAACTTTGTCTTGGCCAGACCCCCCATTTGCCAAGCCGGAGTTGTGTCATGTGCGCTAGCAGATAACACAACTCCGGCTTGGCCAAACACAGTGGGCGTGCCAAGATTCGAACTTGGGACCTCAGCCTTATCAGGGCTGCGCTCTAACCAACTGAGCTACACGCCCGTGCGTGACGGGAAGCGATTACGCCTCGCGCTTACTAATTGGCGTTGGGGCTTGAATCAGCCATTCTAGATAGCTGCCTTTTGCTGTCAAACGGCATTTCAATTCTTGGAGCATGTCCGCAGCATCGGTCTAGTCCGTTTGGTGTCCCAGCCGCTATAAAATGAGTCCGTCGATTGACTGGCTTGGCCACGAATTGGAAGGGTTGACAGCATGTTTTGGTACGCTCGCTACTCTCGCGCTTTGAAATCGACCATGCTTTTGGCCGGGATCATAGTTCTAGCCGGGACATGGATGCCACAGCCGGGCTGGGCTGCGCCTTCGGTGACCGATGCTCTGAAGTATCAACCCGTCCAGGCGGGTATCCATCCTGATAACCCTGCCCCAAAAGACGTTGAGCGGTGCACGATCAAGCTGTCGAAAATAAACGGCTCGGTTGCCTGGGTCGTGCGAGGTCCGACTGGCAACGTGTTGCGGCAGTTTGCCGATTCCGACGGAGACAATAATGTCGACACCTGGAGCTACTTCCGCGATGGCCTGGAAATTTACCGCGACATCGACGCCGATTTTAACGGCAAAGCAGATCAGTATCGCTGGTTCCACTGGGCAGGCAGCCGCTGGGGCATCAACACAGATGAAGACCCAAAAAACACCATCGACAACTGGAAACTCATATCGCCTGAGGAAACGGCCGAGCAAGTCGTGTTGGCACTGCGCGCGGGGAACGCACCGCTGTTTGAAAGCTTGGTTTTAACTCCCGAGGAAATCAGCAAACTCGGATTGGCCAAGGCGCAAGCCAAGCAGCTTACGCAGCGGGCAACAGAGGCTAAGGTTGCGTTCAAAAAGCTTGTCGATGCAGGTGATATTGATAAGACTACCGAGTTCAGCGACTTCGGTGGATTGAAGCCTAGCATGATCCCGGCAGGGACGCACGGATCGAGCAAAGACATCATGGTGTACGAGAACGCATGGGCAATGATCAAGAAGGGTGAGGACCATCAGCAATTGCAGCTCGGCACGATGGTCAGTGTGAAGGGAGCCTGGAAGCTGATCGACGGCCCGACCCTTGGTGGCGGACAATTGGGGATCAGCGTTTACGTGTCCGGGCTAGGGGGCGCCGCGGGTCGAGAGGCGGTGGTAAGCCCCGGCGAACAACCGGCCGAACGCGTACAAGAACTTTTGGCGGAGCTGGAGAAACTTGATCAGAAGCTGGCAAGTAGTCCACAGCAGCAAAAACCTTCTTTGAATGAAGCGCGGGCAAAACTTCTTCAGGCTATTGCCGAGGTCATGCCCAATCAGGCCGAGCGCGAACAGTGGTTCAGGCAGTTGGCCGACATGGTGAGTGCGGCCACACAAGATGGAACCTATCCAGCCGGCGTGGAAGTCTTAGGCCGCATGGAAAAAAAACTGGCAGCCGACGGCGAGTCGCCCGAAATCGTGGCGTATTTTGAGTTTCATCGCCTATTAGCTGAATACTACGGAGTAACGTTGGCGGACGAAGACGTCGACTATGCCGAAGCACAGGCCAAGTTTCAGAAGGATTTAGAAGCCTATGTCGAGCGCCATCCCCGGAGTGACCACGGGGCCGAAGCACTGCGCATGCTGGCTGTGGGGAGCGAGATGTCGGGCGATGTTGACGAAGCCGTCATACGATTTCGCCAGATCTTGGAGGAGTATCCGGAGAGTTCGGCTGCGGCAGTAGCGAAGGGGGCGGTCACTCGTTTGACCAGCAAAGGGCGTGAAATCCAGCTGCAAGGCACAGACGTGGGAGGAGGCAAGATTGATCTCCGCGATTACCGCAAAAAAGTCGTGGTAATCCAGTACTGGACAGCGGGAAGCCCGATCTGCAAAGCAGACCACTCCGTCTTGAGCGATCTCTATAAGAAATATGGTGGAAGCCGAGGCTTAGAAATCATTAGCGTCAACCTCGACTTCGATCGCAATCAATTCCTGGCGTACTTGAAAGCCAATCGGCTTCCCTGGAAGCAGCTCTTCGAACCGGGCGGGTTTGACAGCCGACTCGCACGTGAGATGGGCGTGGTAACGGTGCCGCTGATGCTGTTGGTCGGAGTGGATGGAGTCGTGATCAGCAATAATATCCAGGCCGCTGAAATCGAAACCGAACTCAAGAAGTTGCTACCGACCAACTAGCATCTTGCTAGCATGTAGCGTTTACAAGAATGGACGCACTCGGCAGACCGTTCGTAATGGCATGCGTCCATCCTTCTAGGGCGCTGGGCCGCTGAAATAATCGGGAACTCTTAACCGGGAGAAAATTTCGCAGAGTTTGGCACGCAAATCGCAATACGAGGCCGTGGAGTCGCATGGAACCTATCACCTCTAAATTCACGTTGGGTCGTCGGCTCACTTCCTACCCGAGGCCAAGCCCGAAAAACTCTGAAATAAGGCCGGAAACAATTTCCGGAACACCCCCGCATGGACTATCCCACAACGCTAACGCTTGCCTGGACGATGATTCACCTCGCGGGGCTGGCCGCATCGTGGTTTGTTCGACTGCAATCCAGCAGTCGCTTTGAAGGGCTAACTAAGGCCTGCTTCTTTTTCTGCCTGTTTGGTGTCTCACTCACCACTTTAGTCGGCCAAGTTTGCTGTTTCGAGCTTTGGCATCTTTCGGCCGCCACCCTGGTGACCATGATCCTGCTAGCAGTGGTCGACTTTCGTCTCGATCGATCGTACGCCAGCTAATTTTGGCCGCAAACTAAACCTCCTTTCCCTATCTTGTCTGAGTTCTCCGCAATCATCGGCAAAATCGGAAAAAAACTCCCTTCCGGAACGGTTGCCTGCCGAAACACTAACCGTGCCGACGATGTTCGGGAATGGCGCCAGATGAGCGTTGCGATGCGTATTTGCCGTTTGGCTTAAGCCCGTTTGGGCCACGACGGTGTTTACTCTCAGGAGGGGGAACGAAACATGCGGAGCTTCATTTTTGGCCTTGCGCTGACTGCAGTGCTAATGCCGACGATTCAAATTCAGGCTGCCGAATCAGACAGTCGCGATACGGCAAATCAAATTGCCAAGGCGCTTAAGCAAAGCGGACAACTCAAGGACTACTACGTTGGCGTCAAGTGCGAAGACGGCGCCGCCTGGCTAATGGGTAGCGTAACCAGCCTCGAGCAAAAAAGAATTGCTGAACAATTGGCCCGCGATTGTGAGCACGTGACCCACGTTGTAAGTCGCCTGGTTGTGGATGATGGCGCCCAACAGGTCACGCCCAAGTGTGATCTGGCGATCAAAGTTGCCAGCAATCACGTGGAAGCCGGTTGGCACGAGCAGAAGCTCCAAGCTGGCCAGCGGTCGGAACAGCGGCAACCAGAAAACCTCCGCAACTCCGCATCCACCCGCCGCCGAACACCGCACAGCAACATGCCGGTTCCATACGCCCGCACAAATAGGCCTCAGGGCGGGATCCATCCGGCAGCCTACAGCCGCCAGGCACAGAATTGCCCTAATGGAGTTTGCCAAACTGGCGGAATGGAAGGAACGGGGCCGGCAACGATGGGCGCAGGGAGACCGGTCGCGGTGGGTCAAGGTATCAACCACGACAATCCTCAGATGCCGGGCTACGCTTGGCCTAGCTATGCGGCATCGCCAAACTATGCAGCCCTTACGTATCCCAAGCAGTACTCCGCCTCAGCCTGGCCCTATATTGGTCCGTTTTACCCCTATCCCCAGGTGCCGCTCGGTTGGCGAAAAGTCACCCTTGAATGGGACGACGGTTTTTGGAACCTCGACTTTTCCGACTGCAGGTAGTTGCCGTAAAGCGATCGTCAGTTGAAGCCAATTCTGCCCTCACCAATCTTTGCGGTTGGTGAGGGTTTTTTTGTCGCATGGGCCGGCGGCGAGTGGCTTGCAGCTATCGACTCAGCCGGGTATTTGACGCCTGTGCCGGGTATGGCCGGTGCAAATGGCTCGGCGCAGTCGACAGATCGCTTTCATCGCTGATAGCTGATAGCTGATAGCCTACTATTTTCACGGCACAATCGGAAAAGGTCGCAAGTTCTGCCTAGACTCACACGATAATATTTCCATTCACTCTTCCGAGTTCACGGCTGGATAAAGGTAGATTTGATGGCACGACCAAACCAATTCACGATGGCGGCTTTAGCTTTTGTGTTTGCATTGTCCGCGATCTCGTCCACGGGCTGCTTTTGGGGGCTCGCGACAGTGGGCCCCAGCTTAGGCCCCTTTTCGATCCCCGTTCCTGTCAACCCATTGCTTTCTAAACGAAAAGAAGACGAACACTGGCAAAAGGAACGTTACGATCGCGTGCCGATTTTGGGCCCTCTGACTTCGGGCGCGCAGGTGGCAGCCCTCGATCCTCCCAGTGACGACGAGGTGATGCGGGCGATGGAAAAGGCTCATCCTGTAGAGGGAGGGGTTCCGTTTCTCTATGAGCACAGTCGCAACAACGTTCGCATTGTCAAGGAACTAATTGCTGATTACATCGATCCGCCGCGCGTCTACCCAATGATCGGCCCGGCTCAGCAACATCATGCCCACTACAAATGTACTGTGTATTTCGAAGATGTCCGCCGTATTGGTTGGCCTGTGCCGCACACTTTGCGTGACGTAGATTCGCAGGAAGTGATCTACATCGACCATAACCATCTGCACATGGTGGGCAATATCGATACCGGGCAGGGAAGCCAGTTTTAAGTTTGAGTAGCCATCCGAATCTTTTGGCTACGTACCGCCGGCAAATCGGCAGACCTGCGCGGGACGCGCGCACGTAAACAAACAACCTTGGGGAGCTTGTATTTGGAGGCACTTGATGCCCCAGTTCCTCATTCGCTGCCTGCTCTCGCTATCGATTGCAACTGCTGCATCTGCAGGTTCCGCGTCCGATTCTGACTTAGCCCAGCGTTTGCATGAGGCGGTCAGTTTGGAGCAAGAAGGTCACTTCGAAGCGGCGCTGGCGGCCTACCAAGATTTGCTGCTTGGGGAGCACCCAAGCTCGCTCCGGGTACAGTTGCTCCACAGGACTGCCCGGCTGGTCTATCAGCTCGCTCACTATCGCGAGGCGCGAGTGCTTTTCGAGGGGC
Organism: Pirellulales bacterium; assembly: GCA_022448265.1. Lineage (GTDB taxonomy): Bacteria > Planctomycetota > Planctomycetia > Pirellulales > Lacipirellulaceae > Bythopirellula. The sequence goes on along the minus strand of JAKVCC010000032.1, from coordinate 5,621 downwards.
TGCTGCAAGATTTTCCCGCTGGCAGCCATGCCGCGGAGGCACTCGCCATGCTGGGTTGGACCCATCTGGCGCTCAAAGAACCCGAACTCGCGGCCAAACGATTTGGCGAACTACACGCAAAGTTCCCCCAGACTACCCATGCACAGGAAGCAGCCTATTGGTTGGCGGTTGAAGCTGCCGATGAACAACAAAGGGTGACAGCACTCAGCTACGTCGATTGGCTACTCGCAGAGCTATCGGATGAAGTGGCGGGCCACTCGGATCGGCAGCACCAACTGTGGCTCCGCGCGCTGTGCCTGAAATGCCGGCTGGCTAGCGAGGACAGCCAGTGGCACGTAATACAAGACCTGCTTGCCGGGCTCGAAGGTTGCATGGCTGAGGGACCAGATCGCACCCGCGTGTTGTTTTGGAAAGCTGAGGCAGAGTTTCATACTAAGAATTTTGACCGGGCGTACCAGCAGTTTGTCCGGCTACAAACGCTTACGATTGGCATGGCGGAACCCTGGGTGGCCATGGTGCCGCTCCGGCGGGCCCAATTAGCGGCGTGCCGTCAAAAATGGCTCCTGGTATTGGAGCAGTTAGACGAATTGGATCGCAGATTCCCAGAATTTTTACTGCAGTATGAGGTCGATTATCTACGTGGACGAGCCCATGCGGGTCGTGGAGCCATGGCGGCGGCACGACGTTCGTATCGGCGCGCGTTGCAACATGCGGCCGCAGCAAATACCGAAACGACCGCTCAGGCGCAGTGGATGATAGGAGAAACATTTTTTCATCAGCGCGACTATGAGCGAGCCAACCAGGCTTACCTTAAGGTGCTACAGATGCACGGCCAGCCCGACTGGCAAGCCCGCGCGGCGCTCCAGGCAGGCAAGTGTTGGGAATTGCTTGAGCGTTGGGATCGAGCAAGCGAGATTTACCGTGCCGCGCTCGATCGCGGAAAAACGGCAGGCTTGGCTCCGCAACTGCGAGCCCGGTTGCGCTGGACTGAAAAGCAATCGGTGCGGCGATAGTCGTGCGGTTTGATAGTTGGTGACTAGTGGTTTTTTGCCTTAGAAGCCGGGCAGGTGGAGCTAAAATGGGTTTGAGACAGCTCGTCGATTTAATGCGATACAACAGGGCAGGGGCTGCCGCGTTGGCGATTGTGGCCAGCAGCGCGCGCTGCTGTCTTGCCCAGGGCCAACAGGCCGATTCGACGACGCAGACCACCAGCCTGTGGGACATGGTGTGGGCAGGCGGCCCCTTGCTCTTGCCTATCTTGGTGTGTTCGTTTGTGCTGCTGCTGGTGGTGTTTGAGCGAAGCTTGAGTCTCCGTCGCAACCGCGTTCTGCCTCGCTTATTTACCGAGCGATTTCGGCTCCAAATTAGTGAAGGGGCCCTGGATCGCCGAGATGCGCTTGACCGGTGCATAGCAAACGGCAGTCATATAGCCCGGGTTTTTGAAGCCGCCGTGCGCAAATGGGGGAAGCCGGCAGTCGAAGTCGAACAAGCGGTACTCGACGAGGGCGAACGGGCAGCAAACTATATGCGGCGTTACTTGCGAATCATCAATGGCGTGGCCACGGTGTCTCCGTTGCTGGGACTGTTAGGCACGGTGTGGGGCATGATGGAAGCCTTTGAGGCGATTGCCAGTAGCTCCGCCATGGGACGACCTGAATTGTTGGCCGAGGGTATCCGCGGTGCGTTGTTCTCGACTGCAGCCGGACTCTCGGTGGCGATTCCGGCTCTGGTACTTTACCTGGCCTTTGTAGGTCGCGTCGATGCGCTGGTGATGGAAATCGATCGCCTCGGCCAAGATCTGGTCCACTTAATCTCCGCCGAAGCATTGGAAGAACGCCGCGGAACACGCAGTGCCAAGTCGAGGAAAGCAGCCTAAAGCAGCCTGGGCCACTCGATGTGAAATGGAAGAAGTGTTGCCTTCATATTGTCTTTTGCACACCATTAATTTCACGTCTCACATTCCGTATGCCTCTTAAAACACAACAAGATGAGCATCCCACGCTGAACTTGACGCCGATGATCGACGTCGTGTTTTTGCTAATCATTTTTTTTATGGTGGCAACCAGTTTTTCGAAGATGGAGCATGATATTGATCTCGAGCTCCCTGAGGTTGCGGCTGCCGCTGCTATGACGTCTGCCCCAAAACAACGGGTTGTTTCCGTGCATGCAGATGGGGCCGTGGCCCTCGATGGGGAAGCCATGGCACTCGAGGAATTAACCCAACGACTGAGCCAGGCACGCAGCGAATACCCCGAGCTGAGCGTTGTGATTCGTGGGGATGCTACGTGTGCGTTCCAGCACGTTGCGGAGAGTCTGGCGGCATGCAAAGACGCCAAAATATCGGAGCTTGGCGTCACCGTACGTGTCGCGACGGGCACCCAGAGTTCCGTGCGTTAGGAAGGGCGTCCAAGCTTACTTCGAAGTTTTATGCATGCATCTGACCACCAATTATTGGCCCTCTGGGGGCTGACATCCACTTCGTGGTTTGTTTTGTGGTCAGTACTCGCCACGCTAACCGTGCTGCTGGTGGCGCTAATGCGCACCCGCTGGTCGACGGCTCGGCCTTGGCGCAAATGTGCCGTACTGTCTCTTTGGGTACACGTGCTGTTGGCGTTTGCGGCCACGACGGTACGAATGGTCGCGGGCGCTCCGGAGCTAGGCAGCGAGGCTTCCATCCGCGTATGGGTCGTGCCGACAAGTACCGAACTGGAGCAGCCGCTGGAAGAGGAGCCCGAAGACAAGATTGTGCCCGCATGGGAACTTGCGGACGACCCGCCCCTGGTCGCGCCGGAAGTCGAGCCGCTGGAAGCACCGGCAGTCGAACCCTTGGAATCGCCGGAATTAGAACTCCTCGAAACCGAACCTCAAGATGCGCCCACACCCAGCAAACCGGAGCCTACCTCAGCCCCCAGCGAAGAAGTGCAAGCAGAAGAAGCCAGCGCGCCGGCACCTGAAACGGCCAGCGACCCCCTCGAAACAGCTCTCGAGGAAGCAACGAGCCCGGCGGCCCCAGGTGCAGTTTCGCCCACTCATCCAGAACCCACCGTTCCCGAGACTTACAGCGACCGGTTTTCCGAGGACCGCAGTGCGCTGGTCGAGGAAAGTGGCGGCAGCGCTCAAACCGAGCGCGCCGTGCAGGCGGCCCTGGGATGGTTGGCCCGTAGCCAATCTGAAAATGGAGGTTGGGATGCTTCCAAATTTGGTGCTGGTGAGGAGCGTGTTGTATTGGGTAATAATCGCCAGCACTCGGGCAGCCATGCCGATAACGGCGTAAGTGGACTCGCGCTGTTGGCATTTCTGGGTTCCGGCCACACGCATCTCCGCGGACCCTATACCTCCGAGGTCACCCGAGGGCTAGAGTATCTTCGGCAAACGCAACGAGCCGACGGATCGTTGCACGGCGACGCCCAGTTGTTTGCCCGCATGTACTGCCACTCGATGGCGACCTTCGCTGTTTGCGAAGCCTGCGCTCTGACAGGCGACAAGAGGCTTGCACCGATGGCCCGCTCCGCAGTGCGCTACACACTTTCGATGCAACATCCTAGCGACGGTGGATGGCGTTATCGTCGCGGAGATACAGGCGACACGAGTCAACTCGGCTGGCAACTCATGACGCTCAAGAGTGCGCTCCTGGCAGATATCGACATTCCCCAAAAAACATGGACACGGGTTGAGCGGTTCTTGCGCCGCGTGCAGCGCGGCTCATCCGGAGGATTGGCGGCGTACCGCCCCGAAGGCGCGCCTAGCCGCACAATGACGGCTGAAGCCATGTTCTGCCGGCAACTACTGCCAGGTGGCGACGCATCGAATCCTAACAGAGCCGTTTTTGGCGAGGCGACCGCGTCGATAATGAAAGAACTTCCGGGATCGGAGCGAAAAAATTTATACTACTGGTATTATGCCTCGCTGGCCCTGCACCAAAACCGTCACCAATCGGCCGAGGCAGCTGAAGCCTGGCAGCGCTGGAACCAGGCGCTGACCACGGTCTTATTAACCACCCAGCAGGACGATGGCAGCTGGAATTCGGATACTGTGTGGGGTGGCTATGGGGGGCGCGTCTACACGACCGCCTTGTCGGCCCTCTGTTTGGAGGTTTATTACCGGTACAACCCTGGAGAGGCATCAAGCGAAGTAGCGGGCCGCGAGGGGTGGCAGAGTGTGCGGAAGTAGGGAAAGCTGGGAGCGGGTGACCAGCAATAGGGCAGCAGCGCCAGGCGAGACATGACACGCGGACGCTTGTTTTTCTGGGTCTTGGATCGCTGCTGCGACGTTTGACTTGCTTCTGCAGTGCAGTAGAATTAAGGCTGACGTCTAGAAGGCAAATTAGAACTATATAGTCGGCCGCCAAATTCTTGAGAATTGTGGCTGCGGAACAAGTTTTAAAACAGGGTTCCAGTGCTTTCGTAAAAGTATTGTAGCTAGCGCAAATACGATAGTTGGAAAGTTTATTCCATTTGGCGCGAGCGTTGCGTGTTGCAGTTTCTTGAACTGAGGTAGCCATGGGTACGTTTTTGGCATTTTTCGGCTCGCCTGGTCCTTGGCAGGTGGTCATCGTTGCCATGGTCGTTTTGCTTCTATTCGGAAATCGACTGCCATCGGTGATGCGATCTTTGGGGCAAGGCATTACTGAGTTTAAAAAGGGGATCAAAGGCGGTGATTCGGATGCGAGCGCGCCCATTGAAGACCACACGGATCTTCCGCAGTAATCTAGATGGTTGTGTCTCAGCACGCTTGTTGGGATTTACTCAACGATTTTGTCAACCGTGCCGCTAGGGTTCACTTAACTGTAACGATGGTTTGCTGAGGCACGATGATCAACCTTACCATGCATGTTTCTCCTCTGGTTGCCTTCTGGAGTCCAGGACCGCCTGAGATGCTGGTGGTTTTGTTTGTGGCCTTGCTACTCTATGGGGGCAAGCTTCCCGAGGTAGCTCGTAGCTGGGGCAAAAGCTTTGCGGAATTTCGGCGGAACTTAACGGGTATCCAGCACGATATCAATGATGCGATTTACAGCGAGCCTGAGCGGCTTGAGTATCGTGACGATCCCTATCAAATGAAGAACTATGATCAGCCGCTGTCAGAGGCGACTGACCAATCGGGTAGCGAGCCCCTAGACGAAGCGGCCGGTGATTTGGCCCACGACTCGGCCGTAGATTCATCTGGCGAACAGTCGCCGCCGATGAGCGAATTGCCCTCCGATTAAATCGCCCTGGTGATACGAGTCGCGGGCTTCATTCACGCCCCGATCCATCCACGCTATACTATTGCCACGCTACCCTGCGTCCGGTTGAGGACGCTGGGTGTGTTTCGGGCGGCTAGCTCAGTTGGTTAGAGCGCCGTGCTCACACCGCGGAGGTCACAGGTTCGAATCCCGTGTCGCCCACACTTTGAAGTTGCAGGGGTTTGCATAAAGTCGCAAACCCCTGCAATTCTGGCGTTTTCTTCACATGGTGGTTTTCCCTCTGCAACGCCAAACTACCCCCTGCGCGCACTGACTGCGCCGCATTTTGCGCCGCGAGCGCTTCGCCAGTTCTCGCGCTGGACTTCACAGCAGCCTCGAAGTCCGCTTCAGTTACTTGCCAGTAGTGCTTGTTTGCTATCTGCGTGCTGTGACCCAGCCA
>JAKVCC010000031.1 GCA_022448265.1 Pirellulales bacterium | reverse complement strand
ACTGGAAGAAGTGAACACAGTGATGAAATACCCGTCCGGCGTCGGAACGCAGGCATCCGGCGTGAGCGCTCAGCCCGCCGTCCCCTGACATGCGGCGCCCCAGGTTTGCCTGCCGGGCAACGCCGCCAAAAGCTGCCACTCCCCCAATCCCCAGTCTCCAGCCGCCGATTCCGAGCCCCTGCCCTACCCATGTCCTTCTGGAAAATCGCCTGGCGAAACATGCAGCAGCGAGCCCTGGCCTCGTCGCTGACCGGGCTGTCGATGGCCCTCGGGGTGGCGCTAATGATTTTGGTAATCGTCATCCATGTGGTCGTCGTCGACCAATTTTCGGGCGATGCCGAGGGCTACCACCTCATCGTCGGTGGTGGCAAGGCGGGGGATGTGCAGCTTGTGATGAACACCGTGTTCCACGTCGGGGAATCGCTGTACCCGATCCCCTACAAATATTACAAGCAGTTCATTGACGGTCCGTACGCTCCATTTACGGAAGTGGCTATTCCCTACTGCATAGGCGACAGTTATCACAAAAATGGCATGCGTTTTCGAGTCGTGGCAACCTCGCCTGACCTGTTCGATAAGATTGCCTACGGCGCCAATGCCGATGGCTCCGACAAGACATACAAGTTCAGCTCGGGACGCAACTTCAAGGCCGACCATTTTTTCGAGGCGGTCGTCGGCTCCGTCGTCGCCAATAAGTCGGGAATGAAGGTCGGCGATACGTTCCAACCTACCCACGGAATGGGCTCCACGGGCAATAAGCATGTTGCGTTCGAGGTAGTGGGTGTGCTGGAGGCAACTGGCACGTCCAACGATCGTGCGATCTTTGCCAATATGGAAGGTTTCTATCTTCTCGATGGCCATGCCATGCCAGCCGAAGACGGCGCCGCAGCGCCGATTCCTGAAAGAGAAATCCTTGGCGATGTCGATCCTAACGATCCCAACCGAGGTCGCCAGCCGTTGCCGGAAGCACAGCGAGAAGTGACATCGATTCTCGTGCGTTGCAACAGCGACCTGGCGCTAATGTCACTGGACTACCGCATTAACAAGGGCAAAGACCGCACTGCGATAGCCGTGATGCCTGGTCGCGTGGTACAAGACATGCACGACAATATTATTGGCCCAGTGGCCGTGGTGCTATTTGTACTCACGATACTCATCATCTTCGTGGCAGGCATTAGTATTTTGGTAAGCATTTATAACTCGATGAGCGAAAGAAGCCACGACATTGGCGTGATGCGCGCCCTTGGCGCCAGCCGGACAGCGGTAATGGGAATCATTTTGGTCGAGTCGATCTTGCTGGCCCTTATCGGCGGCTGTGCGGGAGTCGTGCTAGGACACGTATTTTTGGCAGTTATCGCGCCCTATGTCGAAGGACAAAGCGGTATCACTCTCAAGTTCTGGGAGTTCAATTGGCAGGAAAGCCTGTTAATCCCGGCACTGGTGGTGTTTGCCACGCTGGTTGGATTGCTGCCGGCGCTCACGGCCTACCGTACGGATGTCGGCCGCTCCTTGACCGGCGGCCGATGACTGGTGATTCCATTTGTGGGCGCCTTGGATGTTGCGATAGAATTGGAGGCGCAATTCGGACCTGCGGATTCTTTTTGGAATTGGGCATATGCGTATCGCCATGAAATCAACCACACTCATCCTGACCGGCCTAGCGTGTCTCACGGCGCCCCAATTGGTGCAGGCCTGCCCCTTCTGTATGGCCACGCAACAAACCATTAGTGAAGAGATTGATGCGGCCGAGATTTGTGTCGTCGCAAAGTTGGTTGAGACGGCCGCGGCATCTGGCAATACTGCTGCCGATTTCGATCCAGCGGATGAGGATACGGATCTGGCCCGTTTTTCCGTGCAGACGGTGCTCCGCGGCGACGCGCGGGCGAATGAGCTTGACGAAATCAAGGTGGTGTATTTCGGCAGCAATGAAACTGGCAAGCCCTTTTTAATCAGCGCCCTGTCGCTCGACGGCGGACTCCCTGTTCCACACATCGAATGGACGACTCCGTTGCCCCTGACCCCGCGAGGAATCGACTACGTCGGCCAATTGGCCGATCTGCCGGAAACAGGGGCCGATCGACTGGCCTTTTTCCAACAGTACCTGGAAGATGATGATCCGCTCCTGGCCCAAGACGCCTATGACGAATTCGCCCGGGCGCCGTACGCCGATGTGATTGACCTAGCCAACCGAATGGATCGCCAGCAGCTATTGCATTGGATCGAAAGCCCGGAAGTCGGACCGACGCGGCGGCGCCTCTACCTGACAATGTTTGGCGTTTGCGGAAAAAAAGCAGACGCTGACAAGCTGGAGTCGCTGCTTCTGTACGACTACCCAACCGTCAAACCGGGCGTTGCGACACTACTTGCCACTATCGGCCATACCGGCCCAATCCACGGCGTCTCGGTAATCGAGGAACTGGTCCGCGCCGATATCCGGCGCCGCCAGCGCTGCCTTGACGCACTCATCGCTGCGTATCTCAAGCTCAAAGGACCTAGCGGACTCGACCTGATCGACAAAAAGTTTCTCGACAATCCAAGCGCTGACTACAGCAACGTCTACGCCGCCTTGATGGCCTTGCGATTTCATGGAGAAGAAACCGATGTCCTCCCGCGTGAGAGATTGCTAACCTCGATGAAACTCCTTCTCGACAATGAGCTCTTCGCAGATCAGGTGGTTGCTGATCTGGCCCGATGGGGAGATTGGACTGTCCTCGACCGACTCGTGGATTTGTTCCACAACGCCAAAGAAGATAGCTGGATTCGTCAGCCAGTCGTTTCGTATTTATTCGCGGCCACCGAACAACCAGGCGATGTCGGCCAGCGGGCCACCACCGCGCTGACTGAGCTGAAAAAAGTCGACCCAGCGTGTATTGAGCGAACGCGACGATTCTTAGACTTGGGCCTGTTTGCCCGCGCGATCACCAAGACGGAGGACTCTCCTGCTACGGTTGCCGGTGACCATTCTGCGGAAGCAACTCCCCTGGTAGGGGAAAAAGAAGCCCCGCTGACATCTGAGCCCGTAGAGACACCTGTGTCCCCTGCAGCCATCGACCAGCGCCCTGCCCCTGTCGCGGTCGCTCCGCCCACAGAAGTGCCCGTTCCCAATCGGTGGATGCTCGTGGGCATGCCGATCCTCGCCGGGGTGCTGATGATGGGCATTTTTGCTCTGTTGATTCGTGGGGCGGATGTCCGTTCTGGAAGCCACGGGGACGACACGGTCAAGCATGACGACTGAATTACCAAAACCTGAATATGACTCTGATGCCAACCTGGACGAAGAGTTTGAATACCGCCCGCTCAGCATGGGTGCCATGGCGGCAGCCGGATTGGGCCTTTTGTCATTGCTCGTTTTTGCGGCAGCCCGTATTAGCCTTTCGTCCTCGTTAATGCTGGCGCCGATTCCGCTGGTAGGACTCGTGACGGGAATTTTGGCTCTGCATAAAATTCGTTCGATGCCCGATCAACTCACTGGTAGTGGCCCAGCACTCACGGGAATCGTCCTGTCGATAGCCAGCCTCGCAGGCGGTCTTGGCTACGCCGGCTTCGTCCATGTGACGGAGGTCCCGGACGGGTATGTGCGAACAGCGTTTTACGAATTTCGTCCCGATGAAGTCGACCTGCGGGGCGGAAAAGTTGTGCCACCTTATATCCAGCAACTGGCCAACCAGCAAGTCTTCATCAAAGGCTATATGCGTCCCGGAACCCATACGTCGAAAAATGGCACTCCGGTGCGGCACAACGTGAGCCGCTTTCGATTGGTACGGGATGATAATGAGTGCTGTTTTGGCGATTTATCGGAGGTGAAATACTACGACCAGATTCTCGTCAAGATGCTCGGCAATCAGGTGACGGACTATTCGACGCGAATTTTCCGGCTTGGGGGCAAGCTTCAAGTGCGTCCGGAAAACGCAAATCGAGCCGATGCCCCTGTCTTCATCTTGGAGGCTGACTACGTGCAATGACTACTGCTCGCCTAATGATGGCTCTCATCCTGGTGCTGCCGCTAATCGCAATCCGATGCCAGCGGGCTAATACGAATGCGGCAAATCCGTCTCAACGGCCTGCGCCACAGGTGCGAGCTCCACTTACGCCCACCCCAATCCGCGACAAAACATTTGACGACATCAAGTTTGAGATGGCTGAGAATGCTGCCTTCCAGCAGTCCCTACTGACACCCGAGATTGAACAACTGTTCGGCAAACGAATTCGCATCCGCGGCTACATATTTCCAACACTCAAGAAACACGGTTTGACGAGGTTTGTCCTGGTGCGCGACAATTTGGACTGCTGTTTCGGCCCAGGTGCTGCCCTTTTCGACTGTATCGTGGTGGAAATGCAAGAGGGTCAAACGGCTGAGTACACGATACGCCCCGTCGCCGTCGAGGGGACCTTCGGGCTAAAGATCGAGGAAATCGACAACACCGTCGTGGCCATCTATCGACTAGAGGGCGAACGGGTGGAGTGAGTGGTGTAAGTCAACGACGCTAGCCAGAGTGTTGATTTCATCGGCCACAGGGCCCACCGGCTTCCCACTCCAGCTGCCGGCAGCATCACCGGCGACAAGTGTGTGGAGCCCACTATGGGTCTTGCTCCTCGTCGTCGCGGAGGCCGAGCGCCGATAGCCAGCGCCGCTGCGGCTGGCCGTTGTCTTCGATTTTATCCAGGCTGGATTCCTTGAAGCTCGCCATTTTTCCGGCCAATTCCGACTGTTCGCGGGCGAGCTTGGCACGCTCAACGGAAATCTCCAGCTCGGCCTGTCGCAACTTGTCTTGCCATTCTTGTTGAATCTCCTTCAACCGGTTGCGCTCGGTTTGAATGAGCTCGTTGTCGGCAAATACTTCTTCGCGAACGGCCTGTTTTATTTCTTCCACCACTTGCAAATCTTCTTCTGCCGGCCTTGCCTCCAAGCTCGCCCGCAACTGGGTAAGTTCTTTGTCCTTGGCGGCGACAATTTGATCCGTAAGGAAAATCGTCCCTTCAATGGTTGCCCGCCCCTGCTTGCGCTCGGGTGTCATCGCACCTCGTTCCTCCGCGTCCAGCGCAGCCATTAGTCGAGCTTTTTGTGACTGCCAATCGGTACCCCCCGTATCAGCCGGATCCGAGATCGTCGAGGCCGCCTCAAGCTGAATGAGCAGGTCCGCGTTTTCTTGCTTGAGCTGCCTAAGGTCGTCAACCGCCGATTCAAACCGCCGTTGCAAATCTGTAATCTCTTGCTGCACGTCCGTATCGACCGTTTGTGACGCCGCTTTTTTTAGCTGGGTCAGGCGCGCGGCGAGAGCGTCACGTTCCGATCGCAAGCTCAACAATTCAGGAAATTCCACGTTGCTCGCGACCGGACGACTGGCAAGCTCGGCATGAAGTTCTGCGTTCTCACGTTTCAGCTTGTGAACGTCAGTGAGGGCAAGTTCAAATTTTCGGCTAATCTGCTGTAGCTGCTCCTGGTGCTCCGATTCCAGGGCCTGCAGTTCGGCCAAGAGCTGATCAACCAGTGCACCGCACTTGGCTTCCTGCTCGGCACATAACCGCAACTGTGCGGCGAGATCTTCTCGCAATTTCGCGCAAGCGGTGCATTCCTGCTGCCCCTGAAGCTGGCTGGGCAGCGCATCACGCTCGGCCTGAAGGTGGCTCACGCGGTGCCGATATCCTTCGAGTGTCTGGTCGGCCTGCGCGCGCAAGGCGCATAACGTCTCAGCAGTTTTTCGAGATCGGTCGTCGCCGAAAACAGGCGAAGATTGCGTTTCTTCCATGACGATTTGAAGCCTGTGTTGCCAGTAGATTCGGAGGAAAAAATGGACATCACTCGTCAACGATAGGCCACCGCCGTTGCCCCTTAGACCTCCAAAGTTATATAGGTCGTGCACACCCCCGGGTCAAAGCGGAATTAGGCACCAGAACGATTATGGCGATTGTCCGGCCACCACGGAATTTTCTTAGCCCGTTATAGCGTTAGGTCGCCAGCTTTTACCGATAGAGCCGCTCGATCAGCGAAGCGCAGCTCTCCGCGATTCCGGTTCGGCGGAGACTTAGCTTGGCCGTGACTTCGCCCCGGTGAAGTGAAAAATCTCGGTCCAGCAGCGCAAAGGGGCCGATCTGTTCCTCGCGGCTAACGCTGGCCAGTAGCCGGTCGATCTCAACGCGAAAGCACTTGCGCACCCGTGCGTGGGTCACTGCTCGACGGCGCGACCAAACCCACAAGCCGTGTTCTCGAATGAGGGTTCTGAGCGCGTCAGGATTTGGAACGATCAACCCTCCCAAGCACTTGCGCCCCTCCCCTACGACGCAAGCCCGCTCGATCAGGGGCGAACCCGCCAACAACTGCTCCACCCGCGCGGGCCAGACGTTTTTACCCGTCGACAGGACAATCATCTCATTTTGTCGTCCCAGAATGCGAAGATGACCGCTGGTCTCCCACTGGCCGCGGTCGCCCGTATTAAGCCAACCTTCGACAATGGCCTGTTTGGTTGCATTTGGATCGCGCCAGTAACCGAGCATCACATTGGGACCACGTACGCAAACCTGATGGTCTTCGGTCAACCGAACTTCCACCCCGGCGAGCGGACGACCCACGGTTCCCGGCTCGTAGTCCTCTATAGCTGTGGCCGTTACGACGGGGGATGCTTCGGTAAGGCCGTATCCGGACAGTATCGGCAGACCCTCACTGGCAAAAAAAACCTCCACCTCCGGCGCCATAGCCGCCCCGCCGCAGAAGCAACGTTGGATCCGGCCGCCCAGCAGAGACCGAAGTGCGCCCGACGGGGCATCCCTAAGTTGCTGGGCAACCTTTTCGTAAAAGTAAGGTACGCCGTTGATGACCGTTGGCTGCGCGGTCTGGCAATCGCGAAAAATCGTCTCACGGCTTTCGGCCAGAACTAGGCGGCTACCGCAATAGAGCCAGCTATAGAGGTCGCATGTACGGGCATAGATGTGTGAAAGGGGTAAGAAGCAAAGTCGCGTTTCATCGGCATTAGTTCCAACGGCCTCCGACACGCTAATAGCATTGGAAGTCAGGTTTTGGTGGCTGAGCATAACTCCATGTGGTTTGCCCGTCGTACCGGAAGTGTAGATCAATGTTGCAAGATCCTCCGGGCGGGCTTCGCTCTCTACTCGTATCACACTCGCATCTACCATCCATGCGCCGTTGTGGGCCAGTACCGTCAGGCTAGGGTCCAGTAGGGCTTGCAGATCGACTTCCGCATCTTGCGAGAAAACCACGACTTGCCCTTGGCTATCCGCGATCTGCCGGACCAGTTGGGCAGCTGACAGCGAACTATGGAGAGCCACATGAACCGCACCCAAGGACAAAACGGCAAGATCCATAACGATCCATTCGTATCGATTCGCCGAAACCTGAACAACTCGGTCGCCGGGCCTCACTCCGGCCCTGCGCAGACCTTCAGAAAATCGGTCGACATCGGCACCAATTTCCCGCCAGGTTCGCCAGTAAAGATCGCCGCGCTCGATGGTCCCCAGAGCCGGCGCATCGCCCAGACGGACAAGATTGCTGGCTAAGAGTTGGGGTACCGTAACAGCTTCAATGGATGTCATGCGTGACTCTTCGCCAGCCGCTTGGGCCAGCCATCAGGCCTCAAGCCCGCAGTTGGCCGCCAAGTTCCTGACCAAGCGCAGCGACAATCTCGCTACGGACCGCGTCAGCCCGTTCGTTGGTTAGCGTGTCTGAGGCAGAACGAAGGCCAATGCTAAACAATACGCTCTTTTTGCCCTGGCCCAATTGGTCCGGGTCGCGATAAGAATCATCTTGAAATTCGATCGACTCGACCACATTAGCCCCATGGGCAAGGACAATCCGGCGAATGTCGGCCCAACGCACTCCCTCTTCGACCACAATATTCAAATCGCGACGCACCGGCGGAAAAGAAGAGAGCTTAACCGCGCGACGGATGGGAACCGCATGGTCGACCAGAACGCCCAGATTCAATTCGGCGACAACGGTTGAACTTCGCAGTTCAAACTGCTCGAGTCCCCAAGGACTGACTTCGCCCAAGACACCGCACAGGCGCTCTCCCAGCCGCAACTCGCAACCGCGACCCGATTTAAAGAGTGGGTCTTCCCACTCACTGGCAGTCAAATTCGCTCCAGGCGCTACCGTAGCAACCAACGTTTCCACTACCCCTTTCAGATCCAAAAACTGGCCACCCGAGGTAATAGCCAGCATCCGGCATTGGTCGGGCAAGTCGCCGTCCCGCGGCAAATAAACCGAAGCAATCTCAAACAACTCAATGTCCGAGTTAAATAGCTTTTCGTTGTTCCGCCGCGCTTCCAGCAAACTGGGCACGAGTGTTTGTCGCAAGCACTCGGCGCGGCGGAGTACGGGAGTGCTAACCGTGAGCGGCGCGGCATCGGACCAGGGGCGAAAAGTATCCACCCAATTGCGGTCCACGGCGCTAAGGGTCATCGCCTCGTCGAAACCGGCCGCCCCCAGGACACCGCGAACCTGCTCCAGCACCCGGTCTTCCTCGCTGCGAGTCGATGCCACCATCTTCACACTGGCGTCTTCGGGAATCTGATCGTAGCCGTGCACGCGGGCCACTTCTTCGATGAGGTCGATCTCACGAGTCAAATCGGCTCGCCAACTGGGCGGTACAACTTTGAGACAATGGTCGCAGACATGCGATTCCGCGCAGCCCAAATCGGCGAGGATCGCCTGCACCTCGGCTGCCGGCACGTCGATCCCAAGGATGCGGGGGAGTTGAGGAAAGCGAAGCTTTATCGTCTCACGCTCGGAAGCCGGCTGCCCGACATCAATAGCACCCTCTGCCAGGCTGCCGCCAGCAAGCTCCAAGATGAGTTCTGCACAGCGCCGGCTCGCCCAGTCGATACGATCCGGGTCCACTCCCCGTTCAAACCGATACGACGAGGGACTGTGGAGACGAAGGCCCCGCGCCAGGTTGCGGACTGCAAGCGGGTCAAACGAAGCCGCCTCAATCAACACGTCTTGGGTATCTGGCGTGACTTCCGTATCCGCCCCTCCCATCACGCCGCCGAGAGCAACCGCCCGCGAGCCGTCGGCGATTACGCAAGCAGCCGCAGGTAACTGATAGGTCTGGTGGTTAATGGCGGTTAGCATTTCGCCAGGCTGCGACTGACGCACAACAATCTTTTGGCTGGCCAGGGTGGCCAAGTCGAACAAATGCAAAGGCTGACCGCACTCCATCATCACATAGTTCGAAATATCGACTACATTGTTGATAACCGCGATACCCAGCGTCCGCAGCCGATTCTTCAGCCACTGCGGGCTAGGTCCAATCTTGATGCCGCGAATCACGCGGGCCGTATACCGGCTACACAATTCGGGAGCGGCCACCTCCACCCTCGCCAAGTCGGAAACCGCCGGGCCAGTAGCCACTGGCCGGGCCTTGGGCTCGCTCAACTTCTGTTTCCAAAGCACCGACACTTCGCGCGCTACCCCGATATGCCCGAGGCAATCCGGCCGGTTGCTGGTGACCTCCAGATCAATTGCCACATCGTCACCGACCTTTTCGACACCTTCCAGATTGAGGCCCGAGAGGGTGAGCCGCTCGGTCAGCGCATCGACCGGCATGTCGAGATTGACATAGTCTTTTAGCCAGTTCCAGGAAACGATCATAGCGTAAAAATAGGGGCTAAGGCTTGAGGGAGGGTTGTTTTAGCAGGCGTTTTTTGTAGCTGTTCGTGCAGTGGTTTTTCTAGGCCTTGCAACAAAACCGCTTCTCTGCCAAGCAGTTTCAAAATTGTCTCCAACATCGATCCGCCTCCACGACTACCCCTGTTTTTTCCTTTCCGTCAAAACTGGGCCAGAAAACGTATATCGTTTTGGTACAGTGCGCGAATGTCGGTGATCCCGTGCTGCCGCATACAGATGCGCTCAACACCTAAGCCAAAAGCGAAGCCGCTGACCTGTTCGGGGTCGTACCCCACAGCGCGCAGCACGTTGGGATCTACCATGCCCGCTCCGCCCATCTCCATCCAACTGCTATTGCCCTGGGCGTCGCGCCAATTCATATCGACTTCCACGCTCGGCTCGGTGAACGGAAAGAACGAGGGACGAAATCGGACATGGACTTCGTCTTCCCCACCAAAATAACTTTGACAAAAAAGTCGCAACACACTTTTGAGGTCGGCCATGGTCACTTCCCGGTCCACGAGCAGGCCCTCAATCTGATGAAACATCGGATAGTGCGTCGCGTCCGCTGTGTCGGGCCGATAGACGCGCCCTAGCGAAATAATCCGAACCGGAGGAGGGAGCCCGCCCCCCTTGGCGGCCTCCGCAACACCCGCCTCCATCACTCGTATTTGTACCGTGCTGGTCTGCGAACGCAGCAGCAGGGGTGGGAGATTCTCGCCAGCTGTTTCCCCTTGGGCTGGCCGAGCGCCAGCGGCGGCCAAATAAAAGTTGTCCAGAGGATCACGCGCGGGGTGCGACAACGGGATGTTCAGCGCTTCGAAGTTGTGCCAATCATCTTCAATCTCGGGCCCTTCGACGGCCGTGAAACCCAGCCGCCCCATGATATCCTTCATCTCGCAAATCGTCTGGGTAATCGGATGCAAGTGCCCCACTCGTAGCGGCCGACCTGGCACAGTTACGTCCAGCCCGTCGCCCACGTCTTCGCCGCCGTGCGCGAGCTTGTTTTGGGCATCCGCAAGGGCGCCCTCGATGAGCTGCTTAACCTCGTTGAAGCGTTTGCCCGCTGCCGGCTTATCGGCTTGGTCCACAGCGCCCAGGCCTTGCTGCACGCGACGCAATAGACCCGCTTTCGCTCCTAGCAACTCCACCCGAACCACCTCGAGCGCAGGGAGCGAATCGGCCGAGCGAAAGGCGGTCTGCGCCTGCTCAGCAAGCTTATCCAAACTAGCGAGAAATTCCGCGAGCGCCACCAGATACTGCCTCGGCTAAATCAAGCAGCTAGCGCTTCGCGCGCCTTTGCCACGACGGCGTCAAATGCGCCCGGATCGTTAACAGCCATTTCAGCGAGCATTTTACGATCGATGCCAACGTCGGCCCTCTTCAATCCGTTGATCAACTCGCCATACCGCAAACCTCGCTCGCGCGCAGCGGCATTGATACGAATGATCCACAGCTTGCGAAACTCGCGCTTACGTACGCGACGATCGCGAAATGCGAAGGCCTCGGCCCGCACCAGCGTTTCTTTGGCAGTCCGCAAGAGGGTGCCGCGCCCGCCGACGTAGCCCTTGGTTTTCTTGAAGAGTCGATTCTTGGCCCGATTGCGGGCACTTCCTTTTGTGGTTCTCATCGGAGAAACCTCATTTTGTCCTATTGCTCATCCAGGTCCCGTCCGACTACGAACGACGTTCTGTACCCGATGAGAATGCGCCAATATCAAGGCATCAGTAAAAAAGATAAAATGGTCTCGTAAAGATATTATACCGCGGTCGCGCCCTGAAACGCACGACTAGCGACTGATGCCTAGTTTCCTGCCAGGGCCTGCTGGATCATCTTCGAATTTGTGTCGTTTGTGCACTTGGTGCCACGCAGATTCCGCTTCCGTTTTTGGCTCATTCGGCCGGCCAAATGACTCGTACCGGAACTCCGGTGCTTCGCCTTACCACTAGCAGTCAGGCGAAATCGTTTTTTTGTCCCTTTATGGGTCTTCTGTTTAGGCATCGCATTCGTTCCTCAAACCGCGAATTGGGGAAGCCCCGCATTGTAGCAAAATTCGACAGACAGCAAGACCCCATAACCGATTTCAAAACCGTCCACCGGCGAGAGGGTCTCCGGCAATTTTGGCCCCAATCGGGTTGCGAAACCGGTCTACTTGGGCGCCAGAATCACCACAATGCGGCGGCCCATCATGGAAGCCTGTTGCTCGACTTTCGAGACGTCTTCAAGCTCCGTGACGAGGCGCTTGGCCAGCTTAAATCCCTCGTCCACATGGGCATTCTCGCGACCTCGAAAAATAACTGAGCAGATCACCTTGTCGCGATCCTGGAGAAACTTTCGGGCCCGGTTGGCCTTGGTCATGAAGTCGTGGTCGCCAATCTTGGGTCGCAGGCGTATTTCCTTATTCCTACCGTGGTGGGTATGGCCTTTGTTGAGCCGCTTCTTCTGTTGGTATTTGTACTTTCCGTAGTCCATGATCCGACAGACCGGCGGCTCTTCAGTCGACGCCACCTCCACCAAATCAAAACCTGCGTCGCGTGCCCGCTGCAATGCCTCGTCACGTGCGATAACGCCCAATTGCTCGCCCTCATCCGAGATTACGCGGAGCGGGGACGTGCGAATTTGTTCGTTGATCCGTTGCTGCTTACGTTCGATATTTGTGTCTCCTGGAGGAATAAGCGAGGGAATGGGAAAGACGTAAAACTAAGTATCGGCAACACGGTTTAAGAGTCAACCGTTGTCGCAAAACACGCCCTGAATCGCTCGAAATCAAGCAACCGGACCCCGCAGCGCGGCCCGTCCTGGGAGACACCCTCGCCCAGCCGGCTGCCAAATGCAAGCAGACTCCCTAGCCCCCAGGCTTTGCCAGGGCTCAACGACCCCGAGGCCAAGGACGCGCCCCCCAAATATGCCGCTTCCGGCAGGCTAAGGCTCACCACTGGCCACCTGGCGAACAGTTTTGGCTGCGATTTCTGCTCGCAGCTTGGCGATTGCCTCGTCTACCGGCATGGCCCCTAAGTCTCCGTCGATCCGGTCGCGGACGGACACGGTACCCTTCTCGACATCTTTTTCCCCCACAACCAGCATGTACGGCACCAAGTCGAGCTGCGCTTCGCGAATCTTGGCCCCCAACTTCTGCCCTCGATAATCAGTCGCTATGCGGAATTCAGCGTCACGGAGGCGTTTTTCCACCTGCCGTCCATACGATTCCGACCTGTCGCTCACTGTGAGCAGCCGCAGTTGCTCGGGCGCGAGCCACAGTGGAAAGGCCCCCGCAAAGTGTTCGATGAGCACACCCACAAACCGCTCCATCGATCCAAACGGGGCCCGATGAACCATCACGGGGCAATGGGGCCGATTGTCGGAGCCAGTGTACTGTAGCGCGAAGCGCTGAGGGAGTTGATAATCGACCTGCACCGTCCCAAGCTGCCACTCACGTCCGATCACATCCCGGACCACAAAGTCGATTTTCGGCCCGTAGAAGGCCGCTTCCCCAGGTTCCGCACTAAAATCAACGCCCAGTGCCTCAACGGCCTGCTTGCATGCGGCCTCGGCCTGCTCCCACTGCTGGGGCTCTCCCACATACTTTTGGCCGTCTGGATCGCGCAATCCCAACCGGATCCGATAATTCTCCATTCCGAGTGTACCCAGCACGATCTTCACCAGCTCAAGGCAACCGGCAATTTCGGCGGGCAGTTGTTCCTCGGTGACAAAAAGGTGGGCGTCGTCTTGCGTAAATCCGCGTACGCGGGTCAATCCGCCAAGCTCGCCTGATTGCTCCCATCGATAGACGGTACCGAATTCAGCGAGGCGAACCGGCAGGTCACGGTAGCTCCTTTTTTCGCTCGCGAAAATACGTATGTGGTGCGGACAGTTCATCGGCTTCAGCAAATAGCCGTCGATTTCACCGTCGTTGAGCAAGTTGGCAAGCTCACTACAGCTACAACCCTCATCTGCCAGCCTGCGCAGCGAATCACGGTCGATCAGCGGCGGAAACTGCGAATCTTGATAGTAGGGAAAGTGACCGCTGGTGCGGTACAATTCCAGCTTGCCAACGTGCGGAGTAAACACCTGGCTATATCCCTGCCGCTTGAGATGATACAAAATGAAATTTTGCAGCTCTTCACGCACGACCGCGCCACGCGGCTTCCACAGCACAAGCCCCGAACCAACCCGATCATCAATTTCGAATAGCTCAAGTTTTTTACCCAGGACGCGATGGTCACGGCGACGGGCCTGTTCAAGGCGATCGAGGTATGCGGCCAGTTCCTTCTTGTCGAAAAAAACAGTCGCGTAAAGCCGTTGAAGTTGTTCCCGGGCGGCATCCCCTTTCCAATAAGCACCGGCCAAACTGAGTAGCTTGAAACCTTTGCCCAGATGCCCAGTCGTCGGCACATGGCGTCCGCGACACAAATCAATAAACTCTCCCTGCCGATAAAAAGAGAGTGTTTGTTGATCGGCCAGGCCGGTCTCGATATGTTCGACCTTTAGATTCTGCCCCAATTCCTTGCAGAGCGCGAGGGCCTCGGCGCGAGGCACGTCTATCCGCTCGAAGGGTGCATTCTCCTTGACGATTTTCCGCATCTCCACTTCGATCTTTGGAAAATCGTCTTCGGTCAGCGGGCAGTCCAAATGGAAATCGTAGTAGAACCCTGTTTCGGTAGCCGGGCCAAAGGCCAACTGCACTCCCTCGTGAAGGCGCATCACTGCCTGGGCCATCACATGGGCACAGGAGTGGCGAAGCACTTGTAGCGACTCGGAATCGGCCTTTGTCAATAGTCGGAGGTGCACTTCACCCTTATCGGGAAGCGGCGCGTGCAGATCCCAAAGCTCTCCGTCGATTTCGGCGACCAGGGCTGCCCTGGCAAGACCGGGGCCAATGTCCATAGCCACATCGTGGGCCGAAACTCCCACTTGGCATTCGCGCCGCGATCCATCTGGCAGTGCTATCGTAAGCATGATGGTTTGTTGGTTCTCCAAACGGTTGCCAGGCTGCTGCCAAAAAATGCGTGCAGGAGCAGCCCCTGCCAAGAGGGCCCGCCGGCGCGATTACAAGAGGTTGCAGGAGCGAGTATAGGCCTTTCGCCAGCAATCAGCCAAGACAACCCGATCACAGGTCAGCCTGGTCTTCCACATTGTTTTTTGCCCCTCGCTCCTTAAGCGGGGTCGCTCCCCTCTCTCGAGACCATTGAAAGCATCTCCACCCCCTCCCATGATTGTAAAATACATTTTGCTCCCCGTGCATTAGGCCACAACATTTAGGATATGGGACAAGAAGTCAGCCAGGGCCCCCTCTAGCCGTTTGCCGAGGCTCAGCGCAAATGATTGAGAGCAAAGCAATAAAGGGCCCTTAGAGGCCTTTTTTCCGTTAAAAACGGCCCAAATTCTCTCGTAATTTCAGCGCAAAAATGTTGTAAGCACCTAGTTCCTTGGTAGAGTGGTAGGGGAGTGTCGATATTCCGTCATTCGTTGAATAACCCATCTGGGTTGCAGCGTTCGTATCTTCCGTCGGAGGTCCTGCGTTTTAGTGGTTTCCTGCGAGCGGGCCTGATCCCCGTGATTGCCCAGAATGGCGGTGTAGGCATGCTGGCGACTTTGCATCGCCCAAGGAGCAGGTAATCGAGATTTAGCTTAACTTTCACCTAGCCTTCACATATCGTTCACGAATCCAGCTTACCATTCGTTGCAATTGGCTAAAAAACGCAGCAGCGTCACAGGAATACGTGATTCAGGGCACTTTAGCAGAAACATAAGCGAGTATTTGGAACACAAGGCGATAACCGGGATACCAGAAACAGATAATTGGCGGATCCGTGCAAACGGATTTAATTTTTCAATAGCAAAAATTTCTCATGCACAGCTTTGAGCGATTGCGGCAAGGTTTGCGACGGCTAACGTAGGGAAACGTTGAGGGGCTAGAGGCTTGAAGAGGTGTCGGGGGAAGGGCAAACGGAGGGTCATCTAACGTGAGCAACGTTCCTTTTTTTCTAAAACTGCTTGCCGTCGTGGTAGTGGCTGGTTGGGCGGCAACCGTGCGTGCCGACGACGTAGAGCTCGACTTGGACTACAACTCGGGTGACTTAACCTGGGAACTTTATGCAGAAGTCCTTGCCACAGGTGGCGTTGATGGCGGCAACGGATTGTCAGCAATTCGCGCACTGATCGACGATATCGACTTTGGCACCGACGGTGACGCCGTCAATATTGCGGCGGGAATCGGCGCAATATTCCCAGGCGGTAATCAGCCGGTCCTTGTAACCACCGGCGGTACGATCGAGATCCTTTATGGGCAAGACCTGTCCGTGCCGGGATCGGTTGTTGGTGGCGTTGGCGTGGGCAGCCGCGCGCTGATTGCCGACGGCACCTATCCGTCCGCAGGAACTCCGCCCAGCTTTGGCACCGATGGCCTACTAACCAGTGAGAGCCTGTTCCTAAACGTTGCTGCTCCTGGCCCGTTTGGTGGTTCCTTGGATCCAGACACGATGATTTTGAATGTAAACGACGTGCTCTCGGGATTCGACCCGGCCGACTTTAACATGGACGGTGTTGTCGACAGCTTGGATCTTGGCATTTTGCTGGGCAACTTTGGTACCACCGGGACTCC
>JAKVCC010000030.1 GCA_022448265.1 Pirellulales bacterium | reverse complement strand
CGACAAACCGAAGATTGTGCAAACGGATCGCAGTGATCAGGCTGGCGAAAGACTGGAGGCCCTCGCGGAGCAAGGCGCGTGGGTCCAATTGTGGCAGGCCATTCCCCGGGTGGCTTACCGTAGGCTCTTGTCGCCCGGACCGGCCCTGCTGGCGGCGCTGGCAGGCTGTTGTTGGCTGGCCTTTCTCTGGCAGGCCATGCGGCTGCCCGGCGGCCGCGAGACACGTTTTTGGTGCGCGGTGGTGGCGATACCGCTGGGCATGTTGAGTATTTGGCCCACGCACTTCTTGATTCTTTGGCAAGAGTACGTGTGGAATCTCCATGAGAGTCCGCAACTAATTCCCGGCCTCCGCTTCTTCATCTTCGGAGTTGGTTTGCGGGAAGAAGTCGCCAAGCTGCTATGCTTGTTGCCATTGATGCCTCTGTTGCTGCGCATTGGCGACGAATTGACTGCGCTGGTGGTGTCGGGCTGTGTCGGATTGGGATTTGCTGTCGTCGAGAATGCCAGCTGCTTCGCCGGCAGCGGCGGCGCCGATGTGTTGGGGCGGTTTTTGACGGCGAATCCGGCTCACATTACGCTGACCGGTCTGTTGGGGCTCGCGGTCTATCGCGCCGCGCGGCATCCGCAGGTATGGGGATTGCACGCCTTAGGCGTGTTCGGCACCCTGGTGTGCGTCCATGGTTTGTACGACGCCTTTATCTTAGTGCCCGCGCTCAGGGAGTATTCGATGTTCGGGACGATTGTCTTTGCCCTGCTGGTCTATCAGTTCTTTCACGAATTGCGTGCCATGTGTAAGCCTCAGGCGGATACGATCAGCTTAACGGCGAATTTCCTCTTTGGCGTTTCGCTGTTAACCGCGGCGATGTTTGTCTATTTAAGCGCGACCGTCGGCACCTCTATCGCTTTTGATCTCATGGCGAAGGAAGTCATCAGTTTAGCGGTGATGGTCTACCTGTTTCTGCGCGAAATGCCAGAGACGATGATCCGCGTGTGAGGGGGCGTCGTGAGTGGTACTGCCGCGTGGGGGAAGACGATTATTTCGTCTGACCTAGTGGTAGTGCGCCCAAGAACTCAATCAGGGCCTTCAAGGATGTGTCCGACAGCGGGTCGTTATGACGCCCGTCAGGAGTCTCCAAGAAGGCAAAAAAGCCACTTGGTCTGTTTACGTTTGCCGTTGTTCGTATACGAAACGCAGTAGCGCTTCGACGCCGGAAAACTTTTTTTTCTGGGACAGCGCCCCGTCGAGCAAATGACGGGCGTCTGTTTCGCTGTGACCCAGGGCCCGTAGCACTTCAAAGGCTTCGGCAACCGTGTCCCGCGCGACATTGCCCAGGGTCGGCGCCTGGCGGGCCACCAGCAAGGCAAACTTGGGTACCTTGCGCCGCAATTTGGCGACGATCCGCTCTGCCGTGGCGGGGCCGATTCCCGGCAATCCACTGAGGCCCTTGGTGTCTTGATCTTCGATCAGTTGGGCGACCTCTTCAACGGGTCGCACCATCGCACGCAGCGCTTTTTTGACACCCACCCCATCCACTTGGCAAAATAGTTCAAAAAACTCCCGTTCAATCGAACTTAAAAAACCAACTAGCCGCGGAGTCAGCCGCCCCTGCATCGGATTGCCTTCCAGGTATTCGATTGTGTGTAGGCTGATTTCATGCCCCATTTGTTCCTGAAGATGCCGGCGCGCGAACTCCGGAATGAGTACCTCGTATTGGAACGCTCCGACCTCAAGCGTCAACGAGTCTCCTGCGACAGTTGTGGTCTTACCCGTAATTTTGGTGATCATTGGGGGAGGGGTTGGTGGCTGGGGATCAGGGGCTAGAGATAGAAACCAGATTTGTACAAAAATGGCAAAATGCAATCGCCAGCGCGTCCGCTACGTCAGCCGGTTCGGGCGTGGTCGATAGGCCTAGTTCGTGTTGTATAGCTAGTTGCATCTGCGTTTTCGGAGCGCGGCCGTTGCCGGTCAACGTTTTCTTAACTTGGGTTGCTGCATAGTCGGCCACGACGATGTTTGCCTGGGCGCCTGCCAAACATATCACGCCTCGAGCGTGGCCCATCAGGATCGCAGTGGTCGGTCGCTGGTAATGGGTGTAGAGTTTTTCCAGTGCTATAACATCGGGTGCGAGCGATTGAATCACATCGGTGACACCCGCGTGAATCTGGCCAACGCGCTCAGCAACTGACGCCCGGGACTCGCTCCGCACAACACCCGCTTCGACCAATCGCGGCCGGCGATCGATGATTTCCAGCACGCCATAACCGGTCGTGTTCAGTCCAGGATCGATGCCGAGGATGCGCATTGGGGAAGCGACTGGGGTCTGATGGTAAGGGGTAGGGACTTGAATTTTGTCGAACGGCGCGTGGGTTGGTATGCGTCACTTGGCTCCGTCTGCGCTCCACTCGGTGCCGCCGGACCGATCTTCTAGTGTTATGCCGATTGCCGCCAGCGAATCGCGGATGAGGTCGGAGGTGGCAAAGTCTTTCTTGGCCCGGGCAGTATTGCGCAGTTCAACCAAGAGTTGCATGATGCCTGGCATGCTCTGGTTGTCGCCGCCGCTCCACTCAGTTCCTCCCGCCCGGTCTTCCATGGCGATGCCCAGTGGGTCAAGGCCAGCACGTAGGGTGTCGGCCGTGGCAAAATCTTTGCTGGTCCGCGCTTTTGCGCGAATGCTGATCACGAGCTGCATGAGGGGGCCGAGCAAAGCGTCGCCGGCTTCACTTTCTCCGTCTGAAGTGGGAGCCTGGAGAAAGATGCCTAGGATTGCCGCCAGTTCTTTGAGCGTGGCGAGCAGTCGTTGCAGTTGGATCACGCGATCGTCGCTGTTGCCGTCACCTTCCAAATCATTGTCATCACAGAACTTGTTGATGATTTTCGCCAATTCAAAAAGTTCGCCGATAGCACCACCGGTGTTGAAGTCGTCGTCCATCGCGTTCAAGAATTTTTCGCGGCACTTCAGGGCCTCTGCCAGGGATGAGTTGTTCGCTGAGTCGTCATTTTCCACGGCTTGCGGTGTCGAGGGATGCAGGTCGTAAAAGTCTTTACCCGTGATGCGCGTGTAGCGTTTGAACAAGCGATAAAAGCCCTCGAGTCCGACGCCGGCCTCATCGAGGGCAGGCTCATTGAAAAGCACCGTGCTGCGATAATGCGTACGGAGCAGAAAGAAGCGAATCCGCTCGCCCCCTTGCCGGGCGATTAGTTCGGCTAGGCCGCCGGCCCCAGCACTGCGACTCATTTTTCCGCTTTGCTGAGGGTTTACTCCCGGGTGGCTAAGCCGCTGCTCGTCGGCCCCCTCCTGGTCCGCACGTTCGGCGCTGCTGCCGCGGCCACCCACTTTGCCGGCCGCGCTTGACGCGCGCAGCAGCCCATTGTGGGCCCAGTAGGTCACCATGGGTGCGTCGTGGCAGCATTCGCTCTGGGCGATTTCATTCTCGTGATGGGGGAAGACCAGGTCGAGGCCGCCGCCGTGGATATCGAACGTTGCTCCGAGAATTTTCTTGCTCATCGCGGAACACTCGATATGCCAACCGGGACGGCCCTTGCTCCAAGGGCTATCCCAGGAAGGCTCTCCCGGTTTCGCCGACTTCCAGAGTGCAAAGTCGGCCAGCCCTCGTTTGCGTGCCGCTGTGCCGCCTCCTTCGCCCTGCATGGCCGCGACGCTGCGATTGCTGAGCTTGCCGTATTGCACGTCCTTGCCAACTTCAAAATAAACGTCGCCCTCCGACGCATAGGCATAGCCTTGGTCGACCAGCGATTGGACGAAAGCGATGATTTCGTCCATGCATTCGGTGGCGCGGGGAAAGTGGTCGATCTGATCGACGCCCAGGGCCGCAAGATTGTCGTTATAGTCGGCGATATTTTCTTCGGCGACCTCCAGCATAGAGATGCCGCGCTCGTTGGCCTTGTTGATCAACTTGTCATCGACATCCGTGATATTGACGACCCATTGTACGTCATAGTCGCGGTAGACCAGATAGCGCTTGATACAATCGAAAATTACGGGTCCGACCATGTGACCAATGTGTGCCTTGTCGTATACCGTAGGTCCGCATAGATAGATGCCAACCTTGCCCGGCTTGACGGTGCGAAACGCCTCCTTGCGTTTGCTCAGAGTGTTGTACACCTGCAGCGAAGGGTGGGGGTCTGATAGTGTTGGCATTGGACTTCGAGTCTTGGTTGATGTGGTCATAACTCCCTCTTTTTCTCCAGTAGCGCTACACAGCGCGCTTGAATAATCTTTTGTTCACCTATGGGGCCAACTCCTTCGCCCGTCTTGGCTTTGATATTCACCCGACTCGGTTCGATCGCAAGTATTTCTGCCATGCGCCGACAAACAGCCTCTTTGTGCGGCGCCAGTTTTGGCGATTCAGCGGCAATGACACAATCCAGATTGACTGAATTGAAACCTGCGCGTTGGACGTGCTCGTAGGCTACATACAACATCTCTGCGGAATCGCGGTGCCGGTTTTCTTCCAGGTCGTCGGGAAACAGTTGGCCGATATCCGGCAGACCCGCGGCGCCTAGCAAGGCGTCTGTCACCGCATGGAGGAGCACATCGGCATCGCTATGGCCCTGGGCATGGTGGTCATGCGGGATGTCAATTCCTCCGAGTCGCAAGGGGCCTCCAGCCACCAAGCGGTGGGTGTCCTCGCCCAGCCCAATTCGCATTCCCGTCTCATTTTGCACGGCAGTCCCATTTTACAGCGTTGGGTCATCCGGCCTGGACATCTTGGCGGCAGCCTTCTCGCCGGCCAGGTTTGTGCGATGCTTGTCTGGCGCGGATTATACTGCCAGACCTAGCACATCACAATGCGAGGACCTTCAGGCACTGAGTATCTTCGGTTTGGGGGACGTGGGTCGGGCAGCCATATCGATCCAAACGTAGCAGGCCTGTTCGGCGACAGCGGCGAGGCGCACGTCGAGTCGAACCCCGTGGGCCAGCGCTTGGACCACTTTGATCCGAGTCGCGTGGCCCGAGATCGCGTCGGCTTCGATTTCCGGAAAATAAGGCAGGGGCGGACAGAAAGCGGCATGCACGACGGCCGTACGTTGCCCCGCCGAAAAATCGGCGCGGAGAGCGCCGTAAATCATCTCATGGCCTTGCCGGTTGCGCACGCGGTAGAGCTGTTGAACAACATCCTCGTCATGGGCTTGTTCGCACTCGGCAGACAGAATCTTGCCGGTCCTTGAAGACGCAACTGGGTGCAACTGCGCGGCGGCTCCCGGCAAAACGCTCCGCTTGGATGTGCCTCCCGCGGCCTCGGCCGCGCGCTGGCCCACATCAAAGAAGTTCTTCCGCCAAAGTTGATCGGCCATTACCAATGGCAGCCAAATCATCCAGTCGCTTGTCTGATAGGCCGGGAACGCGCAGCCAATAGCGAAAAGTGCAAGTGCCAATGAGGATCCCCAACCGATCAAGGGGTCGTGCCAAGGATTGCGGCCAAGCAGGGGACGCCAGGCAATGCGAGTGCAGGTCACCGTGGCAGTTGCGATCAGTGCGGCAAGCAACATCTGAGCAGGGGATAAGTCGTTCGTCAACGCGCCGGTGAGCCGGCGACAGACGACCAGCAGACCCACAGCCAGTTGCACTATCACCATGGCGACCAGGGCCCAAGTCAGAAGAGGGCCTGCGAGTTGCCAGGGGCGACTGCGCGTGCCGCGGGACGGCGAAGGCAGTGCGGGAGCATGGTTCATGACAGGTGTCGAAGGGTTGGATTGCACGCAGAGAAAAAACGTCTGCAATCCAACATACCGTGCAATAACACATTGAGCCTATGGCATTGTCGTGCTAGCTAGGCTCCTATGTCGCCGCGGCACCAACTCCGACGGCACTGGCCAATTTTTCCACCATGTCGGTTCGTTCCCAGGTAAACTCCGGCTCACAGCGACCAAAATGACCGCCGGAGGCCGTTTGTCGGAAAATAGGTCGGCGCAAGTCCAGGTGCTGGATAATGCCCGCCGGGCTGAGCGGAAAGATTTGTTTGACTGCCTTGCAAATCAGGGCGTCGTCAACGTTGCCGGTTCCTTCTGTATCTATGTAAATACTCACTGGTTCGGAAACACCAATCGCATAGGCCAACTGTACTTCACAGCGCTGGGCGAGTCCTGCGGCGACAATGTTTTTGGCGACGTAGCGTGCCATATAGGCGGCACTCCGATCAACCTTAGTGGGGTCCTTGCCGCTGAACGCTCCGCCGCCGTGCCGTCCCCAACCGCCATACGTGTCGACGATAATCTTGCGGCCCGTCAATCCGCAGTCGCCGTGCGGGCCACCTACTACGAATCGGCCCGTCGGGTTGATATGGTAAGTAATGTCGCCACCCGCGAGTCCGGCGGGCAATTCTGGCTTAATTATTTTTTCAATAATGAAGTTGCGAATCTCCTCATTGCTCACGTCAGGAGTGTGTTGCGTGGATACTACCACCGTGTCGATTCGGAGCGGCGTATTGCCATCGAATTCAACGGTCACCTGGCTCTTGCTGTCAGGTCGCAACCAATCGACTTCACCATTTTGACGTGCCTGAGTGAGATGGTTCAGAATACGGTGCGACAAAGCGATTGGCAGCGGCATCAGCTCAGGTGTATCGTCGCATGCATAGCCGAACATAAGCCCCTGATCGCCAGCACCAATATCCTTGCCCTTATCCGCATCGCCATCGACGCCCATCGCAATGTCGGCACTCTGTTCGTCGATCGCCACCATCACTGCGCAGTGGTCGGCGCTGATACCCATGCTGGCATCGGTATAACCTACCTCGCGTATCACGTCGCGTACGATTGACTGCATATCGACCGAGGCTTCGGTCGATATTTCGCCGGCGATTACCACCACGCCCGTTGTTACCATGGTCTCGCAAGCAACACGGCTATTCGGGTCCTGGGCAAAAAGCGCGTCCAGCACGCCGTCCGAAATCTGATCGGCCAATTTGTCGGGGTGGCCCATGCTGACTGCTTCGCTCGTAAATAGGTATTTTCCGGATGCCACCAGTGGTTCTCCTGCAGAGAGTGCTAGTCGGCCGACGTTGTCTTGACGACCAAAACTAATAGGGAAATTCGTTGCCGTGCCCCACGAATGGGCTAGGGTGCTGGTACCTCCCCCGAGCGGGGCCAAGCCGACAAACGCCGGAGGTGCCCCAAGCCGGTTGTTGGAATCCGTCGCTGGGGGAGAGCGGGGATTGGTGTTCAGATCGAATACGCCACGCACAGGTCGCTATTGCCCTACGGCTGCTGAGTTTGCAACCATTCGGCCAGGGTATCGACAGGCTCTCAGTATAGGCGGGCCGAGGGGAGTCCTTCAAGTTGCATGGAGGGAGGCAGCGGGAGGGCTTTGCCATTCGACGGGGGCACTTCCGGCTTACGACATGGAGGACCCTGGCAAGAATGCGGGCAGGAATTCAGCCCTAGCCACCTTGGCGGAAGCAACGATAATAAATCAGTTCAGCAGATTTATTGGCAGCAATCGGGATTCCCATGGCACGCTGGCCTCGCCACGTTTGGACCTCAGTCTTCACCTATGTAGTGGTGTATCTAGCCTTCCCTCTGCTTTGCCTGTTGGCATATGCCTGGGTGGAGCAGTGGATTTTTTGATGACCAGTGCCGAAGAAAAGCAGCGCCTGCACGCCAGACTCAAGCCCTACGGGCAGCAGCATTTACTCCATTTTTGGGAGGAGCTCGGCTGCGAGGAGCAGGCGCAACTGGCAACGCAAATCGATCGTGTTGACCTGGAGCTGATGGCCGCTTTGTTTCGCGGCCAAGTCGATCAGCACGACTGGGCCGCGCTGTCACGCCGCGCAGTGCCGCCCCCTGCCATCCGGTTGTCAGACCGTACCACTGCCGGCGGGGGTGCGTTGGGAATTGACCCGGCAGCCGCGTACGATCGGGGCGACCAGGCCTTGCGTTCTGGTCACCTTGGCGTACTCCTTACAGCGGGGGGGCAGGGGAGTCGGCTTGGATTTGACCTGCCTAAGGCCCTCTACCCCATCGGTCCCGTTTCGGGCGTATCGCTGCTGCAGATTCACATCGAGAAAGTCCTCGCACTTGCCCAGCGTTACGGCGCCCCCGTGCCGCTCTACCTGATGACTAGTCCGGCGACGCACGACCAGACTGTGCAGGCTTTGGTCGAAAACCAGAACTTTGGGTTGCCCGAAGATGACCTGTTTGTTTTTTGTCAGGGTACGATGCCGGCCGTCGATGAGCGGACGGGCGAATTGCTCCTGGCGGAGAAGCACAAGCTATGGCTTAGTCCCGATGGCCATGGGGGAACCGTCGCCGCCTTGGGCGCCAGCGGTGCTCTGCAGCACATTGAAAAGCATGGTGTCCGACACCTGTTCTACCTGCAGGTCGACAACCCGCTGGTACCGATTTGCGATCCAATTGTCTTGGGCTACCACCTGTTGGCGGAATCGGAGCTCACCTCGATAGCGGTCGCCAAGGGGCAGCCGCACGACAAATTAGGCAACTTTGCCATGATCGACGGTGCGATGCACGTTATCGAGTATAGTGACTTTCCGGACGATGTGGCCCAACTGCGCGATGCTTCTGGCGATCTGAAATTCTGGGCCGGCAGCATTGCGGTCCACGTTTTCGCGTTGTCTCTTCTGGAGCGGTCCTTGGAGTTTTCGGATCGGCTCCCCTTCCATATTGCTCGGAAGCTGGTGCCCGCCCTGGCCCAAAGTGGGCCTGATCCGTCTGGCGACCTATCTGGAAACGACTCGTCGGGAGATGGGATCGGCAATCGGGTCGAGCGGGCAGCCACGGCTGCTTTGAAATATGAGCGGTTTATATTCGATCTCTTGCCAACGGCTGAGCGGCCAATCATTGTCGAGCTAGCCGAGCCGGATTGCTTTGCACCGCTCAAGAATGCGCCGGGCGCTGCGAAAGATACGGCCGCGTACGTGCAGGGACTGATGTGTGCCCAGTCCGCCCGCTGGTTGGAGGCGGCGGGTGCGCAGTTGGCCGCCGACATCCATATAGAGCTGAGTCCCCTTTTCGGCCTCGACGCGGCTGGGGTTGCCGAGCGCGTGCAACCGGGCCGGGTATTTTCCGAATCTCAGTATTTGGGTGGTTGATTTTGGGCGCCGCCCCGCGATTGCAGCGTGGCTAGCCCTGCGGACATCGATTATTGAACTTTCACTCGCTTTGCTATTTTGCCATACTTCGCCCCGTTCTTAGGGAGCGCGGGGCGAGGGTTTTCCGATGCGAGTATTTTTTTCGGTGGGTGAACCGAGCGGCGACCTGCACGGCGGCAATCTTATTAGCGCGCTGCGAGAGAGGAATGCCGATTGGCAATTTGTCGGGTACGGTGGCCCGCGGATGGCGGCGGCAGGATGCCAGTTGCATGCGGAGCTTACCCAGTTAGCCTTTATGGGGGTCTTCCGGGTGCTTGTCCATCTGCGCGAGTTTCTTAAGCTGATCGCCCGCGCCGATGCCTATTTTGATCGTCAAAGGCCCGATTTGGTTGTGCTGATCGACTTTCCAGGATTCAATTGGTGGGTTGCCCGCAAGGCCAAGGCGCGAGGTATTCCGGTCGTTTACTACGGTACGCCCCAGTTGTGGGCATGGGCCAGTTGGCGGGTCAGAAAAATGCGCAGCTTCGTCGATCATGTCCTTTGTAAGCTCCCTTTCGAAGAAGCATGGTTCAGGAAGCGCGGCTGCCACGCCACATTTGTTGGCCATCCTTACTTTGACGAACTCACCTCACGCCGGCTCGATGAATCTTTTGTGGCTCGTTTGAACGATGCTGGCGCCCCCATGGTTACCATCCTGCCCGGTTCGCGGGACCAGGAAATCAAGAACAATCTTCCGACGTTTCTCCGCGCGGCAGGGCGCATTCGCCAGCAGGTACCAAATGCCCGATTTGCCGTCGCCGTTTACAAGGCGTCACAGCGGGACATGGTCGAGCACTGCGTGCGGCGGGCCGAGTCGGATGTTGAGGTGTACGTGGATTGTACGGCCGAGCTGATCCATACGGCGACGTGCTGTATGGCCTGTTCAGGCTCGGTCTCATTAGAGTTGCTCTTTCACGCTAAGCCGTCGGTAATCTTGTACCGCATTTCGCGGCCGTGGTACTTTGTGCAGTGGATGCTCCGCAAGGTTCGTTACATTACCCTGGTAAACCTGCTGACCGCTGACGATCCCTTTGCCGATCGGTCGGCGGGTATTTATGCCCCAGACGATCCACGGGACCAACACGTACTGATGCCGGAATATTTAACCTGCTCCGACCGCAGCGCTGAGTTGGCTCGGCACATGGTTGAATGGCTGACGGATGAGAAATCGCGCAGTAGAGTCCAAGGGCAACTCATGGACCTCAAAGCGCGCGTCGCCCATGGCGGAGCGTCGCAGCGCGGGGCCGCGTATATTTCGGAGATTGCCGACGGGCGATCGACTGTCCATGCCGCGTGACGGCGCGGAGTCCCTGGCGATTATTTGTCCCAGCGACCACATGTTGCAGAGCGAGGAGACTGCAGTGATTCTTGCCGAGCCCCCTCCTAGTGAGGCTGATATTCACTTCCGCCTGTTCGGTTTTCCGGTGCGCATTCACCCATTCTTTTGGGTGATCTCATTAATCTTGGCGCTGCGGGGCGGGGCACCACCTGTTCAGGTCTTGTGTTGGGTTGTGGCTGTGTTTGTATCAATATTAGTCCACGAATTGGGGCACGGGCTTATGCAAAGGCGCTACGGCGGCCAGCCACGGATTGTGTTGCATGGCATGGGGGGCTTGGCAATCTGCGGAGATTGCGAACGCTCCCCACGTTCCCAGATTATCATCTCGCTGGCAGGGCCTGCTGCTGGTTTTGCGCTGGCGGCTGCGTTTTTTCTGGGCGTCGCCCTGCTCGGCCATCAGCCGCGATGTGCAGTCGGAGACCGAGTCTTCGGTGCCGATTTGGTCGCTGGTACGCCTATCGACGGCATCCGTATTCTCGGCATGCAGTTTGTTTGGGATGCGTTTCGCTCCCCCCACATGAACCTACTTCTGAAGCACTTTTTGTGGATAAACGTGCTATGGGGCGTGATCAATCTGTTGCCCATCTATCCGCTTGATGGCGGCCAGGTGGCAAGGGAGCTTTGTTTGTTGGGCAGCCCGCGAGAGGGGATTATCCTTTCATTGCGTCTGTCGGCGGGCGCGGCGATCGCCATGGCTCTAGTGGGGATTTTCTGGCAATCGCTATTGGTTGCCCTCATGTTTGGATATTTTGCCTATTCGAGCTATAAGACGCTGGAAGCTTATCGCGCAAGTCATTGGTAAGGCTTCGTGACGCCTTAACACGCATTGTGGCAATGCAAAGCATTGCCGCGAACAACACAACATCTAGCGATTAGTGTCCTTGAAAACCAGTTTTAAACTAGATATGGGGTGCCGCAAGGATTTTTTGCGACCGCACAGGCGGTTGGTCATGTTAGGTGCGAGTAACCTTTCTCGCGCGTTTCCAAAGGCCGTTTCGCTTGTGCAATGCGCTTTCGAAAGTCCGCTTGCCGTTTATGTTGCAAAAGGACATGGCCGTTCTTACGGTCAAGAATCACAGTGTTTGGGAAAAAAAATTCCAGGAATTTTTCAGTGCGATATTTGGCCCGCGCTCGCGCAAAAAAATACTGTGCCAATTAATGCCTGGCTTACCGATATTGGGAACGATCTAGCGTATGAAGTACCCGTTGACCAGGTGATTGGTTGGGTTGAGGGATGCCTCGATCGATTGTTATCTCTTGGCGCGCAAGTCATGCTGACTGACTTGCCGGTGAACGTGTTGCGGACGGTCAGTGCGAGTCGATATCGAGTGTTTCGCGCGATCTTTTTTCCCGCTTGCGGTTTGGGATGGGACGAAATGCTGCGTCGTGCCGAGCAGCTTAGCGGTCGGCTGCACGCACTGGCCAGATCGCGGAAAACCCCTGTTTTTTCAGCAGATTGTACGTGGTACGGGTGGGATCCAATTCATCCGCGTAGGCGACATTATGTCGACTTGTGGCAGGCGTTGCTGGAACAAGTCGTCGACGATCCCATTGATTGGAGCAAGGTCGATGACTCATGGTTGATGCGCTGGTATCTACACCTGTTGCACCCCGCGCAGTGGTCGCATTTTTCAATTCCAAGAAGCGCTCAACAGCCCAACGGCCGATTTCAGGACGGCACAACGATTTCTTTGTATTGAATCGAAAAAAATTTGAACATTGCCAAATTGTCATTGGTCAATTCGTGATAAGAGGGCCCCTCGCACACTAAATTTTCATCGATTCGAGTATTTTTTCTCATAAAAGTGTTGCACAAAATTCGTTGAATTCGTACAAATACGTCGAGTGGTTGGCGAAGGTGTGATGATTTGGTTTATTCGCACTAGTCATTCTGGCGGTGTTGGTCACCATGGTTGGAACAAGGGCCGCCGATAGTGAATGGCAGTTTTGATTTTTCAGCCTTATGATATTTCATACCCAAGTTTCAATCTCAGCGACCAAGGATGTGAATCTCAGTGAAATGTCGTGTCGCCCCGGATGGGCGCCATGTTTTCTTAGTGGTGTGCTTGCTATGGAGAGTAGTTTTTCAGTCTAGCCATGCAAGGCACCGCAAACTCTTTATGGAGGATTGACAGTGGCTAAGAAAAAGAGAGCCGCCAAGAAGAAGACGGCCAAGCGCAAAAAGAAGAAGGCCGCCAAGAAGAAGACGGCCAAGCGCAAAAAGAAGAAGGCCGCCAAGAAGAAGACGGCCAAGCGCAAGAAGAAGGCCACGCGCAAGAAGAAGCGCTAGCCAAACGCGTTTGGCTTCCCCACCGTCGATGGTTGCCGCTGGCTGTGCCAACGCTCATGGCGTAACTCTTGCCATGAGCATGGCGATTTGGCCGGATGGCAGATTGGCGGGTCGAGAGCAACATAAGGTCGCTACGCTAATGCGGAGCGGCCTTTTTTTTGTTTGCGGCGTTTACAAGGCCCAGCGACTACAAGGCCGAGAGGCTACAAGACAGACAGGCTGGGCATGGGGGGCTCAGCCGTTTTTTCGGTGGCAATATTTCGCACCAAGCCGTGGCAAATCCGATCGAAATAAGGCGCCGATTCCTCGTCTAGAAAGTTGCCGTCCGTCTTGCCGGCGTCGCCCCGTTGGCGGATCGCGATTTGGATCGGGACTTCACCCAAGAATGCGACACCGAGCTCCTCGGCCTTTCGCTGCGCTCCATCGGTTCCGAAGATGTCGTATCGCTTGCCGTTGTCTGGACACAGGAAGTAGCTCATATTTTCGACCAATCCCAGTAAGGGAATATTCACTTTGCGAAACATGGCCACTGCCTTCACAGCATCCAGGAGGGCTACTTCTTGCGGCGTACAAACTATGACCGCACCGGTGAGCGGCAGTAGTTGCGACAATGTCAAAGCAATGTCACCCGTTCCAGGCGGCATGTCGATAATCAAGTAATCGAGGTCGCCCCAGTCGGTGTCGCGGAGGAATTGGGTGATCGCGCCGTGCAGCATCGGACCCCGCCATACGACGGCTTCCGCAGGTGGGACGAGAAACCCCATGCTCATCACCTTGAGCCCGTCAGCGTCGATCGGCTGCAGACGATTTTGGGTGGCTGTTGGTTTTTCGTCCACGCCAAGCAG
Organism: Pirellulales bacterium; assembly: GCA_022448265.1. Classification (GTDB taxonomy): domain Bacteria; phylum Planctomycetota; class Planctomycetia; order Pirellulales; family Lacipirellulaceae; genus Bythopirellula. Next base: position 5,024 of record JAKVCC010000030.1, on the reverse strand, counting down.
ATGGGGAATACTCGGTCCATAGACGTCGGCATCCATCAATCCGACCTTGCACCCGGCGCGCCGCAGGCCGATCGCGAGCGATGCCGCCACCGTACTCTTGCCCACACCGCCCTTGCCTGAGCCAACGGCGATCACGCTCTTTACGGTGAGGCCAACTCCACCAATGGGCTCTGCCTTGCGCTCAAACTCAACCACATCGACTGTCACCTCCGGATTGCCCTGCAGTCCGGTTTGCAGTCGTTGTTTCAGCTGGCAGCTGGTTTCTTCCCAGAGTGGGGCCGAGTAGCTGGTTAGCCCGATGGTGACCTGAAGGCGATTGCCTTCTATTTTCACCTCCCGAACCTGGTCCATTTGTTTCAAGCTGCGCCCCGTCTCGGGGTCGGTGAAGTCGCGCAGGATTTGATCCGCCGCGGCTGCATCAAGCGGACTTTCTGACATGGGTGTTTCCTTGGCTGGCGCTCACGGCTGAATCAGGGGGTTGCACACTTTACCATACAGAGAGAAGAGCGGTTGCCAAGGCGTTGTCCGCGGAGCTAAAAGACATCCAGCACGAAGTGGTGGCCCGAGTGGTATTTGCGTCGTGACGGATAGTAGTTGTGCCAATGCTTGTTATATACCGGAATGCGCATTTCCGGCGGATAGCGATGATAGAGGCTGTCGGCACTCCGGTAGTACTCGTCGCCCCAAAAGTTCTGGGGGTAGTACACGTAAGGATAGTGGTAGAACCGGTTCCAGTCTTGCGTATTGTAGGTTTGGCCCCACGAACGCCCGTAGGCCTGTTGGGCCTGGGCCAGGTCAGGCGACGGCAGACAGCAGCACATCGCTGCACCCCAGCAAGCAGACAAAAGGATCCTGCGGACCATCGATTTCTCCCTGGAAGACGTACAGCATGAAGCGGGTGGGGCCAGGTGTGGCACCCTGCGGGTAAGTTGCGACTCGGAAGGTTTCGCTCAGCAACATTCCACCCTATGTGAATCGGACGCCGACTAGGTAGGAATTGAGCGAATGTTCGGCATAATCCATACAATCGGACTCGCGCCGCTAGCAGCTAGAAATGCCAGACCCACTGTCGTGTTGGGATTGCCCGACCGGTTTTTACTCCGGGATCTTTCCTTCGACCAGTTCCTGTTCCCACTGATCCATCAGTGGCCAGTCAATAGCACAGGTACCGAAATCGGCCATGTGCAGATAGCCTTCCAGGCGGTCGATCGTGCTTTGGATCAGTCGGTCGTCTTTGCGGAAGACGGGGCCGTGGCTGGGAAGCAGCCACTGGACATCGCTGGACTGGATCCGCTGCAGGGACTTGATGAAGTCGGGAATGCTGCTGCCGTGGTGGGCGTCGATGGCGCCCACGCAGCCATCGCGAAAGAGATTGTCTCCTGAGAAAAGCAGTTTGCCCATCCGCAGCGACAACTGGCCGTCGGTGTGACCAGGGGTGTGCCATACTTCCAATTCGAGATCGCCTACCCGAATGATGTCGCCGTCCATAACCCTGGTCTCGACCGTGACGGGGGGCATATCCAAATGAATTCCTTGTGCGGCGATCTCGGCAAACGTTGACAACCTGTCGCCCGATTCAAGGTATTGGGCCGCCTGGGGGTGGCTTGTGACGCTGGTTTTGAGGATTTGTTTGGCCTTAGCGAGCCCCTGAATGTGATCGACATCCGCGTGTGAGGCGATCAACGTCTTGCACTTGCTGAATGGGAAGTCGAGCTCGCGAATTAGGTCGATGCAGTCGTCGACGGCGTCTTCATAGCCAATGTCGAACAGCGTCCACTCGGCTTCGCTGTAGATCAGGTAAGCGCTGCAGGTGATTCTTCGCCGCGCCTGATGGTTGAGCTCAATCACATTAGGGAAAAGGGGCGTACGCTGGAGCATTGTCATCTGCTTGAGCTCAAGGAGTGGAGGTTAGAAATCGATTCGTGGTTCGACTGTCAACGAGATTCTACGGGCCCCGACCCCGAGAGTGCAACGGTCGCGGTGATAAGAGTTATAGACTTCTACGCAGTTAATGAGCCACCGCCGTAATCGATTTTCTGGCAGGAAAAGAGCCAGTTTCAGCGGAGGCACGAGGTTATTAGCAGCGCAGGTGTCAATAGAACCTGTTCCAAAACCTAATTTGGGGACACAATTCTTGGGGATTTTGTCGCCGACCAATGGGTTGAAAATGGGCTTTAGTCGATATTAGATCTCAAGAACGCGGAACTCCTCTTACGGAATTGACAGAATAGATGCCAATCCTTCTCGGTAGGACGGGTAGGCCAAGGGAACTTGTACCCAACCGGTTAGCCTGGCAGTGCTGACGCGTTTGTCAGCACGCGCCCGTGCCACCACTGGAGCGTGCTGGTTGGGTGCGACAAAGACAGGAGGTGGTGCCCCTATCTGACGGGCAACTTCCCGGTAGTAATCCGCTCGCACTACCGGGTGGCCATCACTGACGCAAAATGTTCGTCGGTCTCCAGGTGGGTCGTTGAGGGCCGCCCACGCCTCGACCGCCAACACAATCTGCGCTGCATCGTCGACATGAATCAGATTCAGCCATCCCTCGCTTGGTACGGCGAGCGACTTGCCTGCGCGAAGCTGGTCGAGATAAGGAATTCGATCCGGACCATAGATGCCGGCTAATCGCAAGAGGATTCCCTTACCGGCCAAAACGCGTTCGGCAGCCAGTGACGCCTTGCCTCCTGCGCGCTGCGGATTAGGCGGTGTCGTTTCATCGACCCACTCACCGTTGGCTGGTCCGTAGACCCCAGTCGTGCTGATGTAGATTATTTGCTGGACTGCCGCCGGCAGGGCGGCTAACACGTTTTTGACGCCACCCGCATAAACCTCAGCAATCGACTTGCCGGCTGCAGCGTCAAAACCAACCGCGAAGACCACTGTCTCTGCGCCCGGCAGTCGGCCGAGAGTTTTTGGTTGAGTGACATCGGCTACCAGGGGATGAAACCCTTCTTGATACAGCCTCTCCGCGCGGCGACGCGAGCGTGTCACAACGTGGACTGGATGGCCCTGTGCGCGCCAAAGATTGGCAACACGCTTGCCGAGATAGCCGCAGCCGAATATGAGTTTAGACATGGAATAAGTGGGCAGTAATGCTTGAGGCTGCGTTGTCGCTGGGCCTTGTTGAACTGACGCCTCGTTTTGAAAAGGCGTAGAACCATGCAGGCTCAGAATGACCTGCACGCCCGACCAACCAAGTGCGATCGCATTGAACCGTATTCACTCAATGCCCCCAGGCGCTTGATTTCCTTGGGCGCCACTTTCAAGATACGCGGTGAGCATGATCTGGGCGGCCAGTTGATCGACGCGGGCTTTACGTTTTTTTTGGGTTAGATTGGCTTGGGACAATACGGCTTCGGCTTCTGCCGAAGTAAAGCGTTCGTCGTAATACTCGACAGGTATGCCGGTCTGCTCGGCAAGCCAGTCACCAAATCGCCGCGCTTCGAACGACTTTTGACTCTCGTTGCCGCTGAGATGCACCGGTAAGCCGACGACGAATTTGGCCAGTTGCTCCCCGGTTGCCAGTTGTCGGAAATATTTCGCGTCTAGTTGCTCGTTGCGGCGCACATAGGTTTCGTAAGGGCCGGCAATTCCGATTTCCATATCGGCCGTGGCGATGCCGATGCGCACAGTGCCAAAGTCGATGCCGGCGATACGCGTTGGTCGATTGTTGGGCATTGGATGACCGGGGAAGGGACCAATCAGGGGTTGCCAAGTGCCTGCAAAATCTGGCGGGCGGCATCCACCGGATCGTTTGCATCAGTGATGGCGCTTCCCACGGCGATGCGGTGGATACCGGTCGCCAGGACTTGCGGGACATTTTCGGTGTTGATGCCGCCGATTGCAAAGGTGGGTAGACGGATTTCTTCGGTTAGCGCTCGGAGGAACTCAAGGCCCGGGAAGACTTCGAAAGCCTTTGTGGACGAAGGAAAGGTAGGGCCTGCACCTAGGTAGTTGGCACCATCCAGCACGGAGGCCCGTGCTTGATCGAGACTGTGTGTTGAGACTCCGATTAATTTATCCGGACCCAGTATGGCACGGGCATCCTTTACGCTGAGGTCTTCTTGCCCTAGGTGAACTCCATCGGCATCCACCGCGGCAGCAATATCAGGTCGATCGTTCACGACCGCCAGCACGCTCCGCCTCCCTCGAAGCGCAGGGTCAGGGGAGGGTGAGCCGCCCGCCCGAACAAGTTTTACCAGTACCCGCGCCCGCTCCACCAACTGGTCGTCGCCCAGGCATTTGTCGCGGAGCTGAATCATGCCGATTCCTGCATGAACAAGTTGCTTAGTGAGACGGGAAAAAGTAGGCAGCGAGTCGCAGCCGTGGACCAGCACGCAGAGCGGTAGTTCCGCTAGATTGTCCACTGCCTCGTACGTGATGGCGACGGCTTTTTCCAAAGTGTAGAGGCGGTAGCGGAGCAGTTCCATTTGCTTGCCGAACTGCGTTTCAATGGTTTTTCCGAATTCTTCAAGGCTGCGAAGCGATTGTCGTGCCCGTTGGATGTTAGCAAAAAAAACAGACGACAGCCCTTGCCGATCGTTTTCTCCTGCTACTGTGATTGCAGTTCCAACGTCGCTGGAGATGTCTCTCGAGGCAATACGCTGCGAACGTGGTAGCGTTTGGATAGTAGAAAGTAAATCGTGACGCAGGGACTTGAGTGCTTCGGTTAAATGATGATCATTCAATGCGAAGCGGACAAAATCTTCGGACACGCGCAAACCTTCCATCGCTCGGTTGAACGACGCGTCGAGCACCCGCATTGTGGCTGTTAGCTCTGCTTCGCGCCGATGAGCTATCTCCTGGGTGCTAACCGGCCGTGATTTGGCGCTCGCATCCAATAGGGACGGGGGACTCTTTGTGTCTGGTACAGGCTGGCAAGGTTGCATCCTCGGCGGCAGACTTTTTTTTTCTTTCCACAGGCTTAATAGTTGAAGCACTTCCGTTCGCACTTCTTCCAACTTCAGGCCCAGATTCATGAGTACTTGGGCTGCGACCCCTTCCTGCTCCCGTAGCAGGCCCAG
>JAKVCC010000003.1 GCA_022448265.1 Pirellulales bacterium | reverse complement strand
TGGGACTCACCCATCAAGGAGATTATACACCCCGCGTCGATTGACCTCATGAGTCGCGGAGGGCTGGGTTGGCTGGAAGGCTTCAACGAATTCGTTGTGCGCTGCGGGTTGGAATATGCCGGCCAACCGGGCCGCGACAAGTTTACCGACAACACGGGCGGCGAAGTCGAGATGGACCTTTCCCTCCATGGGCGAATCGGCAATCTCCCGGCGTCGCACGTCGAGGTCATCGTGGACCGCGACCCCCCGCACCGGATTCGCGTTCGCGGCGCAGTCCACGAGCGATTATTCTATGGCCCTCAACTCGAGTTGGTAGCCGAAGTTTCGACCGTTCCGGGCGATGCGGAATTTGAAATCACCGACGAAGTCATCAATCACGGTGCGTATGAACAAGAGTTTGAATTGATCTATCACAGCAACTATGGTCGGCCACTTCTGGAAGAAGGGGCGACCGTGCATTTGCCGGCCAAGACCGTCACACCCATCAATGACCCTGCCGCCCGGAGTATAAACCAATACGCAACCTACCTGGGGCCAACAGCCGGCTTTAGCGAACAGGTTTACTTAATCGAACCTTACGCCAACGACCGGCAAGAGACGCTGGCCTTGCTCCAGAACGCCCAGGGGCAGTGCGGAGCCTCAATACGTTGGTCGACTGCCCAGCTTCCCTGGTTCACCCTGTGGAAAAACACCGCGCCAGACGCGGCCGGGTACGTGACAGGTCTAGAGCCGGGCACGAATTTTCCCTTCAATCGAATGGTCGAGCGAAAGGCTGGCCGAATTGGAAAACTAAAGCCGCAGCAGTCGCGCCAGTTCACGCTTGCCTACCAACTGCACGAAACGACTGAAGAAGTCGCTAAGGTGCGTCGCGAGATCAAAGCGATCCAGGGAACTCGCGAGACCCAACTTTCCGACGAGCCGCCGGAAGTCCCCTAGTCACTATGCACGGCGAGATTCTCGCCGAGAAAATAAGCGAGGTTAATATGTCGCATTCGTTCTGCCACATGCTATTGATCCTGACGATATTTGTCGCAGGTTGCAGCAAAACTGCCAGTCCTGGCGGAGACTCTCAGGGTAAAGACCAGGCGGCTGAAACTCGCGGCGTCGTCGGATATTCGGCACTGACCCTGGCCAATCCTTTCTTCAAGGTAATCGCTGACAATATGCAGTCGGCACTCGCAGAGCAGGGATACGACATGATCCTCGTTTCTGGCGAGCGTGACGTTAAGAAACAGGCAGACCAAATCGACGACTTCATCGTCAAGGGGGTCAGCGCGATCGTTCTGAATCCTTGCGACTCCCAATCGATTGGCCCTGCCATCAAACGGGCCAACGAGGCCGGGATTCCGGTTTTTACAAATGACCTTCGCTACATCGGCTCCGATGGAAAAGTCGTCACGCACATCGCCACCGACAATGAACAGGGGGGCCGCTTGGCGGGTCAGGCAATGGTCGCCGAGTTGGGCGAGTCAGGCGGAAAAGTCGCCATCCTGCATTTTCCTCAAGCTGAGTCGTGCCAACTGCGCGTGATGGGATTCCGAGAGATCATCGACGCGCACAATGCCAAGGCCGACAGCGACAAAATCGAAATCGTGGCCGAGCTGGACGGCGGCGGCGTTCGCGATGAAGGATTTGCGGCAGCCAAAGACGCCATCGAAGCCAACCCAGACTTGGCAGCCATCTTTGCGATCAACGATCCGTCCGCCCTTGGTGCGCGCGCCGCTCTGGAAGGAGTAGGCAAAGCCGATCAGGTAACGATCATTGGATTTGACGGACAACAGATAGGCAAGGAGGCTATCCGCGACGGCAAGATTCTTTGCGATCCAGTTCAGTTTCCCGATCGTATTGGCCGCATGACTGTTGAGATAATCATCAAGCACTTCAGCGGCGACAAGGTGGAACCAATAATCCTGATTCCCTCGGAGCTCTACTACAAGGTAGACGCCCTCCAGGATCCATCGCTCAAGGGATAATCGATCGTGGCACGATCCGCGCTCACCGGCAAACCGCCCCTCCTCGAGATGCATGGGATCGACAAGTCCTATCCAGGAGTACGTGCCTTAGACGGCGTCTCCTTATCAGTACAGCATGGCGAGGTCGTAGCACTGCTGGGCGAGAACGGTGCGGGAAAAAGCACGCTCATCAAGATGCTGGGTGGAGCGCACCAGCCCGACCGGGGCAATATTCGCGTAGCGGGAGAGGAAGTAAACATCGACAGTCCCGCGGCGGCCCGGTTGGCGGGAATCGGTGTCATTTTTCAAGAGTTCAACCTCGTCCCCGAGTTGGCCCCTTGGGAAAATATTTTTCTGGGCCGCGAAACGGGTTTTGGCTTTGTCCGCCGCGAGACAGAGCGATGGCGAGCGGCCCAACTCTTTCAGCAAACGGGCGTCGATGTGCCCATGGACGTACCCTGTGGTCAGCTCTCCGTCGCGCAGCAGCAGATCGTTGAAATCGTCAAGGCGCTCTCACAGAATGCCCGGCTGATCGTGATGGACGAGCCATCTGCGGCACTGACCACCCAGGAAGTCGCCTGCTTGTTCGACATCATTCGGGATTTGAAACGACGCAACATCGGGGTGATCTACATTAGCCATCGGATGGATGAGATCTTCCAAATTTCGGACCGGGTGGCCGTGCTGCGTGACGGACAACTAGTTGGTACAGCACCGACCGGTGAGCTGGATCGGAAGCGCCTAATCGAAATGATGGTGGGCCGAAACATCGAAGAGGAGTTTCCAGAAACAACCCGCCAACTGGGCCCCGCGCGGCTGGTCGTCCGCGGCCTCAAACACGCGAAGTTCCCCGTGGGACTTGATTTCGAAGTCCGCCGTGGCGAAGTGCTTGGTGTGACGGGCTTGATTGGAGCGGGACGGACTGAATTGGCCCGGCTGATTTTTGGGGCCGATCACCTGGTGGGCGGATCGGTAACCCTCGACGGCACGCCGCTTGATATTCGCAGCCCCCGCGATGCCATTCTCGCTGGAATCTGCTTGCTCACCGAAGATCGAAAACAACAAGGCCTCATCATGGGTGCCTCGATTTGCGAAAACTTTGGCTTGCCCAACCTAAGTGAGCTGTCGTATGGCGGATTTGTCCGCGGACGACAAGAGCGCGTCGCCTGCGACTCCTACGCAAAACGTCTCAACATCAAAATGTCGCATTCGCAGCAGCTTGTGGGCAACCTCTCGGGTGGCAACCAACAGAAAGTTGTGCTGGCCAAGTGGTTGCAGAGAAATGCGGAAGTGGTGATCTTTGATGAGCCAACCCGCGGCGTCGACGTGGGATCCAAATACGAAATCTACGCTTTGATCAACGAGCTTGCCAAACAGGGCAAAGCAATCATCATGATTAGCTCTGAACTGCCCGAAATCCTGGGCATGAGCGATCGAATCCTTGTGATGCACGAAGGACGCATTACGGGCACAATCCAGGACACCGCCGCCGCCACCCAGGAGCAGATCATGGAGTTCGCGGCCCAGTAAAGGCCGCCCGCGATCTGAAACAGGCTATGGAAAATCGAAACGCATCCGGCTCCGTCGTGAATCAATTTCTGAGCGACTATGGCATGCTGGCGGTACTACTAGTGCTGGGCGCGCTATTCGCCACCTTGACGATCAAGGAGCAGCATCCAACTGGCGCCAGCGCTGGACGGCAGGTCGCCCAAATGATCGCCCAGCGCCAGGGCGAAAACACTCAGGTACTGATTGTCGCTCGAGACACCCGCGAGGACCGCGCCTTCGCCCGCGCTGCTGCCAAGGAGTTGCAGGCGCTCGGTATTCGCGTATTGGCGGTGGTCAATGGGGTGCCCAACGACGTGCGTGCTGCAATTGAGAAGATCACCGCTGGCCGCCAACAGATCGACGCGATCGTAGCAAACGACGTCACGGCTAAATGGAGCGTCTATGACCGATTCCCGTCGGTGGGCAGCGACAAATGCGTTAAACCCAGGCCCTATATATGGCCCGACTTTCTCAAGATGAGCAATTTATTGGGCGTCGCAAATCAAACAGCCATTTACGCGATAATTGCCATTGGCATGACCATGGTCATCGTGTCTGCCGGGATCGATCTCTCGGTGGGATCTCTAGTCGCGCTGGCGTCGGTAGTTTCTGCGTTATGTATTCGAGACTGGGGCGGTGGCGCTGACGCGGGAATTACTATGGTAGTGCTGGGCTGCGCTGCCGGAATTGCAGTGTGTGCTGCAGCGGGCACCTTCAATGGCCTGATGATTACCGTCTTTGGAATCCCCCCGTTCATCGTCAGTCTGAGCATGATGATGATTGCCAGTGGCCTCGCATTTCGGCTCTCCGATGGGCGATCCATTTCTGAATTGCCGCCATCATTCCTCTGGCTTGGAGGGTCGCAGACGCTGGGGGTACCCAACCCGGTTTGGCTTATGCTCGTGCTCTATAGCGTGGCGCACATTGTCATGTCGCGGATGGTTTTTGGGCGCTACGTCTACGCCATCGGAGGCAACAAAGAAGCCGCTAGGCTCTCGGGTGTTCCGGTCAAGCGCATGCTGATGGCTGTCTACACGATTTGCGGAGCGCTCGCAGGCCTGGGAGGAATCGTACTCTCGTCTCAGCTCGCCGCCGGCGATCCAAAGTTCGGATTGATGTACGAACTAGAAGTCATTGCCGCCGTGGTGGTCGGCGGCGCATCGTTGATGGGCGGACGCGGAAAAGTGTTTGGCACGCTGATTGGAGCGTTCATCATTGCAGTGATCAAGAACGGCATGAACCTAACCAACGTCGATCCCTTCAACCAGCGAATCGTGTTAGGGGCAGTCCTTCTGGCAGCCGTTCTGCTCGACATGTTAAGGCGCCGCCGCTAGCATGAGACTTGTGGCTAGACACGGGTAAACTAATCGGAGGGGCCCGAAGTGGCAGAGGAAGAACTATCGGCAGCAGAACTTAGCTCTTTGGTTGAGCAACTTGATCGCATCGCCGCTGACCGGGGTCTGCTGGAAGCTTTGCCGGACGAATCGCGCAAGCGGTTGCTAAAATCCGCAAACCAAATCGCTTATCCAGATCGTACTGCCCGCAAACAACTACAGCGCAGAAATCGTCAACGCCAACAGCTCAGCCAAGAAAAAAAACGTGTGGCTGACAGGCAGCTGCTGGCTCGAACAGGCATGCGGTCACAGCCCAGCGTTCGACAACTAAAAAAAGGCGCACCGCCGGCGCCGTTTGAATTGGAACCACCACGAAGGAGTGATCATCCCGACGCGCACTTGGGCCTTGAACTGCAAGTGCCGCGTATTTGTTATACGTGTAAAAGCGAGTACAGCCGGGTCCACTTTTTCTACGACGCTCTGTGCCCTGATTGTGCTGTACTGAACTGGACCAAGCGCGGGCAGACTGCCGATTTATCGGGGCGCTTTGCGCTGGTGACCGGCGGGCGCGTGAAAATTGGCTATCAGGCGGTTCTCAAGCTGCTGCGGGCCGGGGCACATGTGGTCGTGACGACCCGCTTTCCGCGAGACGGGGCGCAGCGTTTCTTGGAGGAGGCCGATAGTCAGCAGTGGCGACAACGCCTGGAACTGCACGGACTTGATCTCAGGCATACGCCGAGCGTTGAAGCCTTGGCAGACCATCTAATTGCGACCTTGCCACGGCTCGATTTCATTTTGAACAATGCCTGCCAAACAGTCCGCCGGCCACCCGGCTTCTATGCGCACCTGATAAAGAACGAAAGGCGTCTATCGACCTCGCTGCCGGCCGAAGCACGATCCCTTTTGGCTTCCTACGACCGGCTCCGGGCGACCGACAGCATGTTGCCTGACCAAGACGCCTTCGGTCCGGCCCCTGTCGATCCCTCTACAATCGCCTCGGAATCGGCCGCCGGCAAAGCAATCAGCAATATCGCCGGGATTACACGGGCCGCCGAGCTATCTCAGCTCTGCCTAGCACCAGGCGACACGGCTGGAGGAAATGAGGATTTTCCCACCGGTCAATACGATCAGGACCAGCAGCAAGTCGACCTCCGCGCAGTCAACAGCTGGCGGCTGCGGCTCGCGGAGGTGTCAACCGTAGAGGCGATTGAGGTGCAGTTGGTAAACGCCATTGGCCCTTTTATTCTCAACGCCCGTTTGAAACCCCTCATGTTGCAAGTGTCGACACCCGACAAACACATCGTCAATGTTTCGGCGATGGAGGGGGTATTTTATCGGGCCTACAAGACCGACAAGCATCCGCATACCAACATGGCTAAGGCCGCACTCAACATGCTCACCCGTACTTCTGCGCAGGACTATGCCCGTGACGGCATCCACATGAACAGCGTCGACACGGGCTGGATCACCGATGAAGACCCGCAACACATCACCACACGAAAACGTGAGGAGCTAGACTTTCACCCGCCGCTCGACCTTGTGGACGCGGCTGCGCGGATCTGCGATCCCATCTTTTCCGGCTTCAACTCGGGCAAACATGTCTGGGGGAAATTCCTCAAGGACTATCAATTGGCGAATTGGTAAGACGGAAAATTGGCCCTGGTGGGGTTCTGCCTTGCGGGTGGACGGCTCGATCGATCGATTCGCCCTTACAAATCTGAGCACACTGGGACATGAAGTTCTCCGCACAAAAACTATCGGACTGCACCGATCACGGCCCAGGTAGCGAAGTGTTTATCGTCGAAGACGATTAGGCGGGACTGAGCCGTAGACGCTCGCCTCAGGGGCGTTCCAGGTTGCCTGGTGCCAGTAAACGTCTTGGTCATCTACCCACCGCTAGCGCCGTCGGCTGGGGTGGCTTTGGGAAACTGGGCTGGAAAAGATACTTTAGCCTTAAGACGGGCAAACTGAAAACTTAGGCTTGGCACCCTTCATCCCCCGCTCTTCCGCTTGACGGGTATCCACCGTGATACGAAGCGTGACGCTCCAACAGCCGTTCACATCTGGCACCAAATTCCAGTGGGGCACCACAGCCACCGATTGATGGACCAATTCGAAGCCGCTTTCCGACTGGCTTACTGTCTCGACGGGATACGTCCAAATCGCCGTTGGACGATCAAAGGCCAACCCCACGTCTATGCCGAGCCACTCGTCGACCAGCCCTAGATGGTCCGCATCATAGAGATCGAGTTGGGCGCCCAGTTGCCCTAAGAAGTTGCCTTGGGAATCACGGAAAGAGCGGTCGTCCGCACCGGATGGTAACCCGGAGAAATTTAACTCCGGAGCGAAAAAAAGTTTCCTGTCACTCGGCACATCCTCCAGCAAATAAGCTACTTCAAGTACTGGCTCGGACGCGTTGAGTGTAATTCCCTTGGTAATTCGCAGCGGCCGGCCCGCTACATGGCCCTCGCGAACCAACTGCAGTTGCACACGGGCGGCGCTTCGACGCAGCCGAGCCTCGTAGGGCCCGTGCACGAAGTCGCCCTGTTCTTTAGCCTGACCCCCAGTCACGTCCGCCACTCCGACATCCGTTGCGTAAAAATGATCGACGAGGGAGTTGCGCTTCCAGGGGTCGTATTCCAATCGTCGATCGAGTCCCGCCTGCTTAAACACAACGCGGTCGTGAATGCTTGAAACATCTCCATCTGCTTCCGACTCACCACCGAGCACTTTGCGGTGATAAGCTTCTTCGCGCCGAGTAAGCGTCGCCAACAGATTGTGACAAATAGGCTTGATGTCAAGCTCATAAATCTGCCCCCCTTCGACTGGTGCGACGAAGGTCGTCAAACGATTGTTCGCCAACCGGGCTTCGGGACGCCCATCCAGATTGAAGTCACGTGACTCCAGTTCCACCCAGCTGTCGTGGCCCTCACGCCAACTACGGTTTTCCATCTGATCCAGCAGGTTGTCGGCGGCAATGAGGTGCCCAAATACGGCATTGCGCAAGTGGGGCAAATACACGCCACCAAAAGCGCCGTGCCAATAGCTGCAGTTGCACTGGCCCCGATAGAGCTCCATGCGGGCGCGGCCGAGCAGTTCACCTGCGGCACCTGCCTCCACGGCCTCCTGCAAGCGCTGGCTCACCAACTGCATGCGGGCGTACATCGCGCCCGTTTCAGGATATTTGACTTTGAAATTGCGCCAGTAGCCGCCTCGCACAAACGGAGCAATGCGATCCCACTCCCCCTGTTGCTGCACGGCCTGGCGGGCGTCTTCGAACTCTTTGATCCTTTCAGCAGGCAACGACCATTCGGTCATCTCTCGATAGCTGCCTTCCGGGATATAAAGCTTGCCAAGCGGAGGAATGTTGTCGATTACTTCCGAGGGCGTCGTAGCTTTTAACCAATCGCTATTGGCTGAGATCGCATCGAAAAATTGCGCCAGCCAGCCATGCTCGTATACGTGCTCTTTCGTCCCGGGCCAAGTCCCAAACTTTTCACCGTCATCGCCAAATACCACTACTGCCCCTGGATGCTGATTGGCAACGGTGCGCAAATAATTAATCGTGTCATCAGGCGGTTGGAAGGGAATCATGTAGCGCAGCGGCTCGCTGCCCGGCAACACGCGGAGAACCTGAGCTTCGTCTTCGGTAACGTAATAGCCGTGCAGCTCATCAGCGGTCAGCCCGGCATTCTTAAAGTGAAAATCGTCAAGGACGGTAAAGCCTATTCCTGCCTGCACAATGTCGCTCGCCATCGATTGTTCCCAAACCCGCTCCGGCACCCATATTCCGCGCACTGTTGCACCTAGCCTTGTTTCCAACCAGCGGCTGTAGGTGGTGATTTGTCCAATGCGATCACGAGAAGGAATCATCGTCAAAATCGGCTCAAAGTACGCCCCGCCTACAATTTCGATCCTGCCGGCGGCGACCAGCCGGGCCAGACGATCAACGTATTCGGGATGGTTCTTGTCGAGCCATTCCATAAGCGAACCACTGGTGTGGATGGCAATCTGCAACCGATCGTAGGGCTCAAAAACATCGAGAAACGGCAGATAGCTGTCCTGATAGGCTTGCTCGAAAACCCCATCAAAATTGCCGATTGGCTGATGGTTATGAAAGACAAGCACGAGGCGAAGAAGTGGATTCATAGTAACCTGGAGGTTCGCTCGATAGGCTCGACAAGAGAACTGCTGGCAGACACATCACTCCCGCAAGATGGCTGCTCAGCAGGGATACGACTAGCACATGACTGGCTTATATTTCGTAAATGATCGACAGGATTCACCACGAGGAAACGCAATAAACCGTATAAGGCATAGAGCTTACCGCGATTGCCCATCTTACGAGACAGGCGGTCGTCGGGAATAACCGGCGTTTCTGACCACAATACTGCTAAAAAGCGGCCATTTTCTCGCTTGCGGCAACATGCCAACGTCTTCCAATCGTCGACGTATTCTACTTCAGCGCTAAGCTGGCGGGCCCATCCCCTCCAGGCTCTGCTCTTGGGCCGTTGCTCGCAGCGCCGCCGCTGCCCGTTCGGGTGCCACTGGATTAACGTGCACTCCCATGCCCCATTCCAGCCCAGCGAGCCTATTCGTGCGTGGGACGAGTTCCCAGTGCCAGTGAAAATAGGGCGAGTCTTGCAAATCACCACCGTGATCAAATGGCGCCGTATGGAGTATCAGATTGTAGGATAAGAAAGGAATTCGCGATCGCATGCAGAGCAGAATTTTTTGCAGGATTTTCGCCAGTGACACCACATCTTCATCGCCCAATTCTCCGTAATGTGCGGCATGGGTGGTGGGAAGAATCCAAGTCTCATAGGGCTGACGACCTGCGTAGGCGCAAAACGCTACAAATGGACCTTCCTCGGCAACCCAGCGGACACCGGCATTGACTTCCTGTTCAAGCAGGTGGCAGAAAATACAGGCGTCGTGCTTAGCGAAATAGCTGCGTGCCCCTCGTAGCTTCGCCTTGATGCCCGCGGGGACAAACGGCAGCGCCATTAATTGGCTATGCGCATGCTCGAGAGAAGCGCCGGCCGCATAGCCGACATTTTTAAACAACGAAACATGTTGAATATGGGGATCCGCCGACCAATGCGCAAGGCGATCTCGATACACCGTGAGCACACACACAAACTCATTGAGGGACAATTCCGTTGCGTCGTACACGTGTCGCGGCGACTCAATGACCACCTCGTGAGAGCCGAATGCCTCTTGAATTGGCGGCAGCGGTGGAACTTGCGCAGATCGCTCTGGCACGGCGGCTTCATAAGTCACGGCAGGATACTTATTCGGGATCACGCGTACTTGCCAATTACCATGCGCGTCGGGTACGACGAGCAACGGACCCGCGGTTTGCTCTTCGTGCCCGGCACAGAAGGGACAAGCGGCCACCGCTGCATCGGCAACAGGAAAACTGCTATCAGACTTCGCCCATTGGACAAAGTCATTGGGACGTCCCGCACGATCTTCAGCAACAAATACCTGCCGGCCTACGATCGGATCAAAGCGCAACTCAGAAAGGGACACGTCAATCAGTTGAGTACCTCTTGGCGATGTCGCGCTCGCGTCTGCTCGTAGAGTTCGATGTATTTTCCAGCGCTGCGGCTCCACGACCAATCTTGCTTCATTCCCGTTTTGATCAACTGACGCCAAATAGTCTTGTCCGCAAAAAACGCGCAAGCGCGCTGCAGCGTGTCGGACAAGGCAAGCGAAGTGTACTCGGCAAAGCAAAATCCGGTGGCCTTGCCTTTGGCCAGCGATTGTGGGTTGCTATCAACGACCGTATCCGCCAGACCACCGGTGGCGCGTACCACCGGTATCGTACCGTACTTCAAGCTATAAAGTTGATTTAGCCCACAGGGCTCATACTGACTGGGCATGAGGAACATATCGGCTCCAGCCTCAATGCGATGGGCCAATTCATTGGAGAACTCCAAACGGACAGCAACCTTTTGCGGGTTCTCTGCTGCCAACTGGCCCAAGACCTGATGATACTTAGCATCGCCCGTCCCCAAAATCACCCACTGAGCGCCTTCCCTTTCCACCCACTTCTGCATCACGCGCGCGATCAAATCAAAACCCTTTTGATCGGCGAGCCGCCCAACCACGGCCAACAAGGGCACGTCGGGATCCTCATGAAGTCCCATCTCTCGCTGCAATCGAGCCTTGCATACCAGCTTGCCTGTCTCCACACTCGCAACGTCGTAAATATCGGCGCCCAAGTATCGGTCCGTGCTGGGGTTCCACTCGTCGTAATCCGCCCCATTGAGGATCCCGAACAAGTCCTCGCGCCGATGCTGCAGCGTACCCTCCAGGCCACAACTAAGCGGTGGTCGCATGATCTCTTGAGCGTAGGTCGGACTGACCGTGCTAACCGTGTCCGCAAAGGCAATCCCGGTCTTCATGAAATTGAGGTTTCCGTAGAACTCCATCTGCCGCCAATTGAAGTACTTCCAGTCCATTCCCGTGAGGGCCATATCCCAATGCCAGAAATTGCCCTGGTATGCCAAGTTGTGGATCGTATAGAGCGATGCGAGACGATTCCAAGGCGCCCGATCGCTATAGAGTGTTTGAAGATAAGCGGGAAGTAGCGCTGTGCACCAATCGTGACAATGCAAGACATCGAATTGCAGATCGAGGCTCTCGATCACAGCCAATACAGACCGACAAAAAAAGACGAACCGTTCACAGTTATCTTGATAATCGTCGCCGTTCTCGCCGTACAATTGTGCGCGGTCAAAGTAGTCGGCCTGCTCAATCAAATAAACAGGCACGTCAGAGTCGGGCAACTGGCTGCGAAGCAATTGGCCCACAACTTGCTTCTGCCCAATCGGAATCTCAAAAGTCGTGCCCGTAGTCTCCAAGGGGCAACCCGATTCAATTGCTTGCCGAAATGCTGGCATGATGATCGTTGGGCTTTGACCCAAACCAGCAAGTGCCTTGGGCAAACTTCCACACACATCACCCAAGCCGCCCGTCTTGCAAAATGGCACCGCCTCGGTCGTAGCGAATAGGATATTCACAGTCGGCTCTAGGGAAACAAGAGACCAAGTAGAGCTTCTCTGGCCGTTAGCGTATCAAAACAACTACACGAAGGGTACCTCGATACACACCCTAGAGAGGGTTGGTTTGCCTTCATGATGAAATTTCAGAAATCGCCTTCGCCACCCGCCCTATATTGGCGGGGGTCAGACCGGCCACATTGATCCGTCCAGAGCCAACAGCATAAATGGCGTGGTCCTCGCGCAACGCATCCACTTGCTCTTTGGTCAATCCGGAAAAAGAAAACATGCCGCGCTGCTGCGCAATGAATGAGTAGTCGCCCGGCACACCATGTTCAGCCAATTGGTCGACAAATTGCTCGCGCATCCCGTTGATTCGATTGCGCATCATCGCAACTTCGTCTTCCCATCCGGAACGTAAGGCTCCGTCGCGCAGGACACAATTGACGATCGCGGCCCCATGAGCAGGTGGATTCGAATAGTTGGCTCGAATCACCCGATTCAACTGGCTTTGCACCGCAACTACCGTATCGGACTTCGGGCATACAACACAGAGAGCGCCCACGCGCTCGCGATAGAGGCCAAAGTTTTTGGAAAACGAGCTGCATACCATCAATTCGGCACCCGGACGCGCCAGAGCCCTAAGCCCTGCCGCATCTTGATCGATGCCCTCGGCAAAACCCTGGTAGGCAAAGTCCAGCAGCGGGATCAAGCCGCGAGCGTGAACGGCGTCGGCAATCTGGTTCCACTGGGCAACAGTCGGGTCGATACCGGTGGGGTTGTGACAGCAACCGTGCAGCAAAATCGCATCGCCGGCCGGGATTTTTGCAATGGCCGCCAGCATCTCTTCAAATGCTAAACTGTTGGACGCCTGGTCAAAATAAGGATAAGTCTGAAGGGAAACACCGGCTGCTTGAAAGATATTGGGGTGATTCGGCCAGGTCGGTTCGCTCAACCACAAGGTCGCCTGGGGCACATTGGTGCGAAGAAACTCGCCCGCCACACGCAAGGCTCCCGTGCCGCCTGGCGTTTGCGCAAACGCAATCCGCCCGCTCTGCACGGCTTCATGCTCGGCGCCAAATGCCAATTGCCTCACTACCTCACCGTATTCGCCATTGCCCGAAATCGGCAGGTAAGATTTGCTCGCTGCCTCATCAGCCAACCGCTGTTCTGCCGCGCGCACACAATCCAAAATGGGCGTCTTGCCAGATTCATCCTGGTAAACGCCGACACTCAGGTTTATCTTCTCGGGTCGCTTATCTTCGCGAAAGGCTGCGGTGAGTCCAAGAATCGCGTCGCGAGGGGCTGCTTCGATTGTTTCAAACATGTAATTTATTTATGAAATGAGGGTCAGGTTTATTGCAATCGAGCGAAGCCCGCGGTTGACGGTCTCCACTCGTCCATAGGACAATGATATGTTCTGTTGCCAGAGGTTCCAAGTGGCAACCCTTTGTAGAAATATAGCCTTCGAGTCCGTCGAAAGAAACTGGCGATACCACTGATGAGTACCCAACGCTATGGAATCTGGTTGATCGGTGCCCGCGGAGGGGTTTCGACCTCCGCTGTGGTGGGTCTGGCGGCTTTGCGGGGCCAAATCACCGCAGAAACTGGTCTGGTGAGTGCTCTGCCTGCCTTCTCCGATCTGCCCTTTCCCAATTGGGATGAATTCGTGGTGGGTGGCCACGAAATCCGCGACACAACCCTCTCCGAATCGGCCTGGCAGCTCCACGAGCACAGTCGGGTTTTCTCGCGAGACGTCCTCACCAGTTGCCAAGCAGACATGGAGTCGGCAGAGCAGAATATCCGGCCTGGAATCCTCTGGAAGGTGGGCGACGCAATCCGCCAACTGGCTAGTGAGACCGCCGCCATCGACCCAAACCCCCGCAACTCAATTGCAACGGTACAGCGGGATCTGGCCGATTTCCGCCAGCAACACTCCCTTGCCGATGTGGTGGTCATCAACTTGGCATCGACTGAAGCGCCAGTCGATGCTGCAAATTGGCCAGCAACCTGGGACGATACGCAAGCGCTGCTCGACAAAGAAGATTGTCCGCTACCTGCAAGCAGCTTGTATGCGATCGCGGCGCTCGACCTAGGCATGCCCTACATCAACTTTACCCCTTCTTTGGGATCGATGCCGCCGGGCATCGATGCCCTGGCCCGCATGCGCGGTACATGCCACGCCGGTTGCGATGCCAAGACGGGAGAGACACTTCTCAAGAGTGTGCTAGCACCCATGTTTGCGGCCCGCAACCTGGAGGTGCAGAGTTGGGTAGGACACAACATCTTTGGCAACATGGATGGGAAGGTACTCGACGACCCGACGAACAAGGCATCAAAAGTACAGAGCAAAGACCATCTCCTCGAAAAAATACTTGGATACGCTCCTCAAACGCTGGTTTCCATTGAGCACATTCGGAGTATGGGCGACTGGAAAACTGCCTGGGATCACGTGCACTTCCGCGGATTTCTTGATACTCCCATGACGCTCCAGCTAACGTGGGAAGGGTGCGACTCACTGCTTGCCGCCCCACTGGCGCTTGATCTGGTCCGATTTGTCACCCTGGCGCACAAGCGCGGTGAAATCGGTGCCCTGAAATTCTTGGGTAGCTTCTTCAAGAGCCCAATCGGCAGCGACAATCAAGCGTTTTTTGCTCAAACCGAGTCCTTGTTGGATTGGGCTGTGCAGTCAAGTTAAATTCACTTTGACTTGATGTTCAGCGGATTGGTTCAATGTGCGCAATTGCAGAGAACAATTGCTCTACGCGCGTGCTGAAGAAAAGTTACTGGGCTATCGCAAATAGGGCTGGGGCAAAGGGAAGGCCACCAAGAGGGCTACAAAAAATTCAATAAAAAATAAAGCCACTAGGGACAAGGCCCCCAAGAAGTGTACTACGAAAAGGAATAAATAAAGGCGACCCATGGGCACCGCTACGGGCTGATTTTTGCAATGGCGAAACAATGGGGCCGGGCATGCTAGAAATAGCATTTTCGGCCCTGCTTTGCCTGCTCTTGTTCGTGAGTAGGGCGAGCGCTCGTTGACCTTACAATCGCGGCGTGCTAGCCTAGTCGCCAGCAATCCCCTGCCTTGACAGTGTTTGCGCAAAGTGCGCTTTTGCCAGAGAGGACCTTTGCCCGACAGCCCCTTCACGGAATCCCCCAAAACATTGCCCCCCAAACAAGAGTCCCGCGAAAACAGCGCCTCTTCACCGCCTCGCGCTGAAGGTGCGCCAGCGCCTCCGGCAGCAGGGTTTAACCAACTCGACCTTTCAGACGTGATGTTGTCGGCCTTGGCTGCGGCAGCCTATCACGAGCCTTCCCCTGTGCAAGCGGGATTCATTCCCCGCGCGCTGACTGGAGGCGATGTGCTAGGGCAGGCCCGTACAGGTACCGGAAAAACTGCCGCCTTTGCCATCCCCATCCTGGAGCGTATTGATCAAGCCAAAAGAGGGCGTCGACCGAGTGCGCTGGTGCTCGTCCCCACCCGCGAATTGGCAGTCCAAGTACGGGATGAAATCGCCAAGCTGGCCCTGGGACGCAAGACGCGATGTCTGGCCGTCTACGGGGGCAAGCCTATTCGCTCACAGATATCTCAGCTCGAACGGGGCTCTGATATAGTCGTCGGTACTCCAGGCCGCGTACTGGATTTATTGGCTCGCGGCCCGCTGCAATTGGAACAACTGCAGTGTGTGGTTCTCGACGAGGCTGATCGCATGCTCGACATTGGATTTCGTCCCGATATCGAGAAGATTCTTCGCCGCTGCCCGAAAGAACGGCAAACGCTTTTGCTGAGCGCAACGATCGACAAGGGTGTCGAACGGTTGGCCAGGCGATACATGGTTAAGCCCGAGATAATGGACTTCTCGCCTTTGACCAAGGCGGCCGAAACAATCGAACAGCATTATTTCACTGTCGAAGAAATGCGGAAATTTGAACTACTGGTCAAGCTGCTCAAGCGTGAATCCCCAGAACAGGCCATTGTATTTTGCCGCACCAAACGGGGCACCGATCGAGTCCATCGCAAGCTATCCCAAAAGATCAAGGGGGTTGAGTGTATCCACGGCGACATGCAACAAGGGGCGCGTGACCGCGTGATGCGCGCATTCCGTGAAAGCAAGGTACGGATTCTGGTGGCTACCGATGTCGTCGGTCGAGGTATCGACGTGACCAACATCTCCCATATCATCAATTACGATATGCCGCAGTCCTCCGACGATTACGTGCATCGCGTGGGCCGAACCGGGCGGATGGGCCGCGAAGGTGTCGCCTATCTATTTGTCACGCCCGAGCAGGGGACGGAACTCACACGAATTGAAATGCTCATCAATTCGCAGCTCAACAGGGATGAGATCGAAGGCTTTCAAGCAGTCGCCCAGGCTGCACCTCCCCAGCAGGCACCAATTGACGACGCGCCACCGGAACCCAAGCCGCCCCCACCGGGTCAGCGCCCCAGGCGGCGTCACCGGCGCGGTCTCTAGCCGACGGGCCTACCGAAGGCGTGCCAGCAAAAGCAGATGCAAGCGGTTTGGCAATGCCGATGCGGCCCTGCTATCTAAAATCGGCCAGGCCATCGATCGAATCTGGACGCGACGCAAAGCCAAACCAGGCTCCACAAGCCGAGCGATATTGTGGCGGAAAACCTTCGGCCGCAGCGTATTGACAATCTCATTGCTACAAAACACGTCGCACATAGGACGATTTCACTCCGCGAACAAGGCGCGGGTAAGCTCGACGTTTTTGGTCGAGCCAGCATCAAATTTTGCGATTAAAACAATACCAACTTGGCGCGTAAATTCGTCAAAAACAGGCAGCGAGAACTTTTCATCCAAAGACGTATAGGCGACAACTTCTTTGCCCGTCGGCGAAGCAAGCCTCACCAGGCCTAAGATGCATCCAACAAGCATCACCCAACCAAGTCATTTTGGCTGGCGAGCGGCCTGCGCTAAGCATCAATTGACCTCTGCAAGCGGGTTCTTAGCCGGATCGCTCGAGACACGAGGAATCTTCCAGCCAGGGCAATAGATTCCCATTGAAGGCCCCAGTACAATAATCAACGTACTTTGATGACGGAGCAAGGGCCACCATGAAATTGTTGTTGCTGGGCACAACAGGCTATCATCCCAACGACCGCCGGCACACCGCGTGTTTGATGCTTCCCGAACTGGGCGTATTGTTTGACGCCGGATCGGCCATGTTTCGCGTGGGCGAATATCTACAGACGTCAACTTTGGATATTTTCCTGACGCATGCGCACCTCGATCACGTTATTGGTTTGACATTCCTTTTCGACGTTGCGCATGGCCGTGAAATCGAGCGCATCACGGTTCATGGCGAGCAGGAGAAACTTGCGGCCATTCGGCAGCACTTGTTTTCCAGATTGCTGTTTCCGGTCGAGCCTCCCTTTGAGACGCGGCCCTTGGAGCAAGAAATTGCCTTGCCTGGCGGAGGAGTACTCACTCATTTTCCGCTCAAACATCCCGGCGGCTCGGTTGGCTTCCGTGCCGACTGGAAAGACCGATCCATGGCCTACGTCACCGATACGGTTGCCGCAGCAGACACCGACTACGTTGATAAAATCCGCGGCGTCGATCTATTGATCCACGAATGCTATTTCGGTGACGACATGGCCGAACATGCCGAGTTGACGGGCCACAGTTGTCTGAGTCCCGTCGCCCAAGTCGCTGCAGCCGCAGAGGTTGGCCGCATGGTGCTGGTCCATGTGAACCCATTATTGGCCAACGACAAGGAACTCGGTGTAGCGGGCGCGCGTAAGATATTTCCCAATATTGAGATCGGCGTGGACCGGATGGAACTGGATTTCTGACAACTTGGATCGGGCCAGGTGCGGGGGAACCCTGCACCTGTCTAACACGGCGCGCTCGCCCCCCAACATTAAGTATTGCACTCCCCAGTTCCGTAGACCAATAAAGTTGATGGCGAGCTATTGGCGCTGCAACGCTTCACAAGCCTCGGCAACGCATGTAGCGTTTAGTCATTTTCTAGAGAAGGGTTGTGCTGGCCACCCAATATCGAATTCGATGCTGGTGCGATTCGCGAGTAGGCGGCGCCTGCTACGAAAACTTAGCAATCAACTTTCTGAGTCGGCGGCGATAGCTGAAGTGTTCGACTTCCAGCAGGTGGCGGGGCGAATCGATGTAACGAATCCCATGGCCTAGACGCGTTTGCGGCCGGCGCTTCAGTTGAGCAAACCAGTTGGCAATTTCTGGTCTGCTTGTGCGGGCTTGCAAATAGCGCGCGATTAGCTGGGCCTGGTAGTCGACTAATCCCCACTGCCCGCTATCGGGCTGAATCAATCCCGCAAAAAACAAGTCGTCGCGTTCTGGGTGAAATACGTTGAGAAATAACTGTGGTCGTTTTTTTTTCCAGTTCAGGTACTTGGCATCCATAAAAGGGAAATGAAGATGAAACCCTGTGGCGTAGATAATCATGTCAAACTGGGCTTCGCTGCCATCGACAAAACGCACCGTTTTACCTTGCAACTCAGCAATATCGCTACGCACCCTAAGATCGCCATGAGCCACATGGTGATGCAACTGCGAGTTGAGGATGGGGTGACTCTCGAACAAACGGTGATCGGGTTTTGGCAGGCCCGCCTGCTCCGGAGGACCTAATACCCAGCGCACGACAAGCTTTGCACCAAGCCGACGAACCCACAACGGCCAGCGCCACGCGAGCACCGACTCGCTCCATGCGTCGATGGGCTTTCCCTTAAAGACTTTCGGCAGCACATGGTATCCGCGGCGCAAGCTAATACTCGCCTCCTTGGCATGAATGGCAGCCTCCACACCTAGATCAAACCCAGAGTTTCCGCCCCCTACTACCAACACGCGTTTGCCCTGCATGGTACTGGAGTATTTGTACGTAGACGAATGAAACACCTCGCCCGAGAAAACGCCGCTGTACTCCGGAAGCCGCGGATGCCAATTGTGTCCGTTGGCAATCACCACACCTCGATAGGGCCGCTCCTCGCCCCTCTCAAGCTGCACCGTCCAGCCCGCACTTGAGGGTTTGACCTTGAGTACCGACGTGTTGAACTGAATATGGTCGTACAGCCCGAAGGTGCGGGCGTAATCGCGCAAGTACGCCAGCACCTGGTGGTGACTGGGAAACTCCGGATAGCTTTCCGGCATCGGGAAGTCGGTGTACTCGGTCAGGCGTTTAGAGGATATCAGGTGTGTTGATGCGTAAACGCTGCTAGCCGGCTTGCCAAAGTGCCAATTGCCGCCAATGTCGTCCTCCCGCTCCAGGCAATCAAATTCGATTCCCGCCTGCCGAAAGTTCTTGGCCACTGCCAAACCGGATGTACCGGCACCAAGAATGCAAAACTTTTTGGCAGTGGGTGTGTCCATCGGGCGGGCGAAATCCTCAGACTCAGCACGGGAAGATTATTAAAACAGCTTGTGACACCCCAACAGGGGCGTAGCAATATTCGTAAGCATCGGAAGAAAACGTGGGCGCACAGAAACGCAGAGAGAATTAAATGTTGCAAAATCCGTGCAGGCACTCCGCGGCGGCGTGAACGTTATCCAGACGCATATATCGAATCGTAGAGGTGTCACAACCGAGAATTATGACAAAAATAGGCTCCCGCCGCATGCCCCCACTTGCTTGAGAAATCGGCGAGGCAGAGGTTCCGACTGCCAACAGGCTCGTCGGCGATTAGCGGCCACGGCGGCGACTGGCAATGCGGCCGGCAAAGTCGCGCTCATAAACGCTGAACTCGGCCCAGACGGGAAGATGGTCAGAAACCTGCAGCGTCTGCTCCAAATTCTTGTTGATAAATCGCATAACGTCGAACACACCCGACCGGCCAGAGTATTCGGTGGTGGAGTGGCGATGGATAATGATATTGTCGTACTGCGCAGTCTGCCTGGTATTGGTCGCCACGCCCGAAATTAGGGGATGGATACCAGGCACTTGGCCCAAGCGACCCAAATGGCTATCGTCGGCATGGAAATCTCCAACCAGGATAATGTCGTCTTCTTCACCAGAACGGCGGACAACCCGATAGACTTCGGCCAGCGCGTCAACTTCTTTCTGGACTTCGTCCGGGTCGATGTGAATATTGACAAGTGTAAACGAAAAAGCTTCGTCCGGATCGGGCCCCAGCACGTTGAATGAGGCCACAAGAGGCTTGCGGTGGAGCAAATTGTCGGGATCTCCAACTGTGTACACGCTTTGGCGACCCACTTTAATCCGTTCGGAATTGAAGATAAAAGCGTATTGCTCTTTAACACTGGTATAGCCGACACGAGGACCAATCACATGATCATAATGCTTACCAGAGGCATTGCGATTGATCAGGTCTACGAAGTTGGGGATCAGGTACTCGTTTTGCGAACGGATTTCCTGAATGGCCACAATGTCGAATTGCAAAATGATTTGCGCCAGCGCCTCCATCACGTACGCTTTGCCAGCCTTGGTGTTGCCGAAGGCTTGAATATTGAACGAGGCTAGGCGGATGGTAGGTCCCGCTGCGATACCGGATGGCGCGGCGGAAGCCAGGCGCTGGCTGCGCGGAGCGGTCGAAGTTTTTTGGTAAGGCTCGTGCGTAGATGGCGGCGCGTTCCAATTCCCGGGCGGGTAGTGGGCCCTTCCCGGCGGAGCAAAACTGCCTGGTGAGACGGCAATTTGACTCAGTCCACCTCCCTGGAGAAACAAGTATCCCAGACCGCCCAGGACGGCGAGCGTCGCTAAGGCCATGATTCGCTGCACATCCCCTCCTTGGGCAGTGTGCTATTGTTTAGGTCTCAATCCTTGAATACACGTAGCGCGATCCGCCACCCCTACAAACTGTTGCCCCTTGCATCGAGGCCACCGCTGCCGCAGACATTACCGCATTGGACAAATGTGGACCAGACGAATTGCAAGTGCTAGCTGCGCTCGGCGATCCTTATTCCTCGCTCCGCGCCGCCAGTCCCACCATATGCGCCAGTTCAGGCAAGATCAGCTTTTCCATCGCCAGACGTACTGCCGCAGGCGAACCCGGCATGGTCAACACCAGTGTTTGGCCGATC
This sequence comes from Pirellulales bacterium, assembly GCA_022448265.1. GTDB lineage: Bacteria > Planctomycetota > Planctomycetia > Pirellulales > Lacipirellulaceae > Bythopirellula. Next base: position 278,754 of record JAKVCC010000003.1, on the reverse strand, counting down.
AGCCCACCGCAGGCGCGACTGAGCATCGCAGCTGCCCCTATCTCTTGGTAGCTGAGCATGCGGAGCAACTCGCCGTAGCCTGGCATTTCCCGGGTGAATAGTCCGCGCAGCGCTTCGGGCGTTTGATCTCGCGGAGCAATGCCGGTGCCTCCAGTCAGTAGTATCGCTGCAACTTCGGTTACCGCAACCAATCGCGTGACGAGACGGCATAGTTCGACCGGTTCGTCGGGAACAATGACCCGTTCGATAACCTTGTGGCCTGCGGCAGCCAACAACTCGGACAGGGCCAGACCGCTGGCATCATTATCGACGGTGCGGGTATCGCTAACAGTTACCAGAGCGCAACCAACATTTCCCAAAGCCGTTCGGCGATGCTCGGCCGCGGAATGGCTTTCATAACTGTTTGTCATTTTGTCACCTCCTATCACGAGTTTGGCGTCTATAATTGGAACTGGAGAACCAACTGGGATCAACCAGCCCCTTCTCGCTCCCAGGAGCACCCCGTGTCGAAAACTATTGCAAATGCCTGCCTACTGGCTGTGATCGGGCTTCTAGGTGCATTCATGGGGGCGGCTCGAGCAGACATTTTTGAGCTGAAACAAGGTGGGCGTATCGTTGGCGAACTGGTCGATCGTGGCGAGACAGGCGAGTATGTACTGCAAAGCCCGTCGGGGGCAATGGTCACCTTGACCCGAGGTCAGATTGCTCATGTCAAACGTCAAGACAAAGTCGAACTCGAATACGCGGAGCGTAGCCGGCGAATGCCCGACACGGTGGAATCCCATCGGCAATTGGTCCGTTGGTGCAAGGAGCATAAACTCAGCAAGCAAGTCGACCATCATCAGCGTCAGATCTTGGCGATCGACCCCGAAGACAAGCAGGCCCGCTTGAGCCTCGGCTACCAGCGGCACCGAGGGCATTGGATGACGCGGGATGAAATCATGCAAAGCCGCGGGTTGATACTCTACAAGGGCGAATATCGTACTGCCCAAGATATCGCCTTACGGGAAAAAAAGGCAAAACGCGAATCGGCCGAAGCCAAATGGTTTCGACAGATTCGCACCTGGCGGTTGTGGCTCAACGATCCGCGCCGAACCCAACAGGCGGTCGACGCCATCGAGGCAATTCGCGATCCCCGCGCTGCTGTTGCCATTAACCGACATCTTGAACGTGAAGAGGATCAAGCTGTGCGCGACTTATTAGTTGCGACTCTCGCCGAGCTGGATCATCCCGCTGCGGTCCTCACTCTGGTGGATTTGTCGCTCGCTGATCCGCTCCACGAAGTGCGAATGGAGTGTCTAGATCTCTTGTTGGCAAGGGGCAATCCCATCCGATTGACACCTTACGTTAATGCCCTCGACCAGCGGCATTACAGCAATGAAATAATCAACCGGGCTGCCGAAGCGCTGAAGATCATCGGGAATCCAGCGGCCATCAGCCCCCTCATTGATGCCCTGGTTACCACGCACAGATACAGAAACACAGACGCCCGACCGGGAGAGCTGAGTGCTTCGTTTTCTCCATCTGGCCAGGGAAATGGCTTGGGAGGCGGGGGAGGCTTAAGCCTTGGCGGTGGCCCCAAGGTACTTGAAGTGCATCGCAAAAATGTGGACGCGCGGCATGCACTGATCGAGCTCTCGGGAGGCCAAAATTTCGAGTTCGATGAGACCGCATGGCGGCGATGGTACATCAACGAGCAGATCCAAGAGTTTGTGGATACTCGCCGCGATCAATAATATACCGGTATGCCGCTGGCGATTTTTTCCATACCTCAGCTTCGCGCACCCCTTCAAGAGCTAGCGGCCGTCTTTCGCGTGCGCTGACGCACCTTCCACCAACCTTCGGTGAGTTTGGTTGCCGCTTCACGATCTTCCAAATTGGGTCGAAAAATCGTTAGCAGCAAAAGGGGCACATACCAGGCAATATAAACCCCACCATCGTACGGGTGCCAAAATTGTGCGGCCAACATCATGGCCGCCGTGCAAGAAATGAGGGTGGCCAGGTTTTTTTGCGATGGCCAAATGGCGAAGCTGATAGAGAGGGCAACAAAGGTTGCCAGAATCGGCAATCGGTAATAGGGACTCCACGTCTTCCAGATGCCCCCCAGGTCGGTCGTTTGGGGCAAGCGGAGACCGAACATCTGCAGCAAATGCGCGAAAAAATGTTCCGTACTTGTGGCTGTAAAGGCCATTGTCGCCACCAGCAACGCAATCATCAGCACAACCCCTGTGAGGAAGCGTTTCACACCTCGCTGCCAGTAAAAACTGCACCACAACGGAAGCAGAAAAGCCGGGTAGTAGATAGTTCCCGACGCCAAACCAATCATCATGCCAGCCAGCAAGGGATGGCGATAAAACACCACCGCCCACACCAAGAGCGAAGCCGGCAAGGCATGCTGGACACTCCCAGTCCACAAGGCCGTATAGGGCAACAGGAGGTAGAGAGCCGCTGAACCAATTCCTGCAGAAACGTTGCCAAAGTGCCTGAAACCAATCACACCCATACCCAAGACAATCATGACGTGGGCCAAAATGGCCATCACACGGGCCGTCGCCTGGCGAATCATGAGCTCGCGCTGCCGAGGATCGGCAGGCGTTTCTTTTCCCGATGGTTCGCCCGCGCTCATGACCTGCTGCCTAATAACAATGCGCGGAAGACTATACACAAACCAAAATCCAGGACCATCTGAGGCAAAGCTGTCGTGCGGATCACCGGCACCCTGCCCGTCGGCACGGACATCCTCCGCTCGCCGCGCAGGAGACAAGTCGTCGGCGCTCGGCGTTCCAGTAACGACATTAGCCATCAGGAAAAAAAGGAGTGATCCGCCCAAAAAAATCAGTCCCGGTGTATTGAGATTGGGCTCCAACAGGGGCCGGCGCACCATGGCAGAATCCAACAGCAAGCGCGCCAGTAGCACGCCCCCTGTGGAAAACAGCCAGAAAAACCCCAGGTACTCGATCTCAGTGGCAGCAGCCTGGACACCTGCGTTCTCGCGAGCCCACTGGACCAGAAGCAAGCCGGGAGCCAGCAGGATCACTAGGAATAAGTCGATATTGCGCACACTCCAAATCCGATTAAACTTGAAGTAGAGCGCGAGCGTTAACAAACCCGATAGATAAGCCCAGCTGGTAGGATTGACCCGCTCATAATGAAAAAGAATTTCAGGCATGTGGAATCAAATCAGGACAATAGATCCGAGGATGCTGGGGCCTCGCTTTGAGTCTGCCCTAGGCGCGCGCGTGCCATTTCGGCCCAAGGGCTTTCAGGAGCCAACGCTAGAAAAGTGTGCCAATGCAATTCGGCTTCGCTGCCGCAATGAAGTCGATCATGGGTAGTTGCCAAATGGTAATGCGCGTCCGCATAGTCGGGGTGGAAGGCCAGTGCCCCTTCGAAGGCCGCCACAGCGAGCTCTAATTCACCTTTCTCCGCAAACACACACCCCAGATTTGCGCGGGCTTCGACGTACTCTTCATCCAATTCGATGGCCGCGTAATAGCGCTCGCGCGCAGCGGACAGATCGCCCAAGCGATAGAGCAGGTCGCCGAGGGCAAAATGCAACTCCGCCGAGGGGCCGCCGGCAACCAACATTGTGCGATAGACTTCTGCAGCTCGCTCCAATTCGCCCAGATCCTCCCACTCCAGCGCTGATTGCTGAAGCTCGTCCATCGTCGAAAAGTGTCCACCAGAATCCATTTGGCCAGAATAGGTGGCTCGGTCGGCATGCTCGGCACTCGCGCCCGGTACGGAACCCACCGAAGACAAGGGTAGCACCACTTGCGAGGCCGCAGCATCGTCGTCCGCCACCTGGTCGAGCGGCTTGTCAAAATCAATTAGCAACTGGCCGCCCGGTTCGGTAAGGTCGTCTCCACGTCGCAGATAGACACGCCGCCCTGAGACAATAATAGAACGGTCGCTCAGTGGACGCGCGACATCGGGAAGAAAACGTTTCAGCTCTGCCAACTTGCGGTCAATCACTTGGAGCGAACACCCGGCCGAGTACAATGTCGCCAGGTGACGGGCAACTGCGACTTCGGCAAAGTCGAAGTAGGCAAGACGGCGCACGCTTCGGCAAGCGACCAGCGCGCCCTGGCGATGCCAACGACGCACCGCGCCAATAGGCACACCGAGGAGCTCAGCGAGCATAGCCGGCGTGTAGAGTCGCTGCACGCCGCGATCGAGCGCCGCATCTTCTCCAACCAACCCCACGCGCTGCCAGAGTTCCGACTCATGGATCAGTTGCGTGCGACCAGCTTCAATATCCTCAGCCAACCGCCGAGAAGCCGCTTTATCACTCCCTAGCGCACTGGCCAAATCCTCTTGGCTGTCGCCAATAACAGCAAGTGTTGGTATCGTTGTATCGTCATCGACGATTTCTCCGCCATGCTGGACAACCAAACCCCTCGCTTCGGCACGAGTCATGCCAGAGAGCCGTCCGACAAACGCGATTCGCTCTCCGCGCAACCCTATCTCGGCCAGAGAAGAACAAGACGGAGTGCGGGTCGGGACAGGCATACGGAAAAGACCACGGATCGGGGGACGTTAAACAGGCGTCTAGTGTCCAGCAAGGGCCCCCCTACTGTCAACGCAACGATTGGTGGCAGGTGACGGTTCGCCCCAATCAGCTTGCAGCGGATTCGCCGCTCAGCGCAATCTGCTTGGGCTGAGCGGCCACCGGCGTTTCCTCGGAAAAACTGGGCAACCGATCGTTCTCGGGGCCGTCGGGAGAAGCTGCGGCGGCGCAACAGGGCGGCTCGATCGGAATGCGCATCAAGATTGTGCGAGGGACACGATACGTGTAGGAAACAGGAACCTTTCGCAAGATCGTGCGGGAAACGTTTACGGTTTCTTGCTTTTCAACCATGTGGCACACCCGCACCTGATAGGGTTCCACACGTTCCTCCCGAACGTAACGACAAACGGTCACCGGTATCTGGCGGACCCGCTCCTCCTGGACCATGCGACAGACCTGCACCGGCACCTTCCGCTCGACGCGTTCAATCACCTGGCGGCAAGTCGTATGCGGCACTCGACGCACTCGCTGTTCTTGCACGATTCGGCAAACCCGGACGGGTACTTTGTGGGTAACCTGCTGCGGAACCTGACGGCAAACTTGCACGGGCACCTGTTGGACCACCTGCTGCGGGCGGTAAGTCGTAACGGGTACCTGGTAGGCTACCAGATTAGGTCGCCACACCTTGCGGACGACGTGCTGGGGCGACGAAGCCTGCACGTTGGCCCAAACCAGCCCTGGTCGCTGAACCTGTAACGCTCCGGATGTTGGATTGACAACAGGCGAGGCCGGCAACCACTTCAGTCCCCGGTGCACAGGAGCCGTCGATACCCACGCCACCTGATCAACGTAGCAGCCTCGATCCGCATAACGGGTTACATAACGTACCACGGGCCGCATGACAGTGTAGCGGCGATCTTGTTGGATGGTCTCGACAACCTGACGCATCACGGTATAGCACTGTTCGCGTTCGCCGGTTTCCCACACTGGTCGGCTCACGAGATAGCGCTCTTCTCGCGCCGACGTCTCCAGAACATTGCGAACACGATTGTAACTGGTATCTCGTAACTGTGTTTCGAAAACAGGTCGCTGAACCACGGTGCGTTCTTCGCGGAATCTCGTTTCACGAACCGGACGGGTCACGGTATAGCGGCGCTCGCGAGATTGGGTTTCCCAAACGGGGATTTTACGTGAAATCGTCCGCTCCTCACAAACAGTTTCTGGCACCATCCGATAGGCGGCAACCTGACGCTCCTCGTACACGGTTTCACGCTGGAGGCGAAAAATCGGCTCCGCGCAGGCATCGGACTGAGCCTGCGCGATCGAGACGCTCCAGCCGTTTAGCAGTGCGGAAAATAAGATGGCCAATAACAGGCAGCGCGTGCTGTTCATAGCATCAACCCCAACCCAAAATATTTGAAAAGAATCGTACGGGAACTCTTACCCAAACAGTCCGTGGAAAAGGCCCCTCTCAGTAGCCATTTCGCATACATTCATTGCGCGACTACAAAACAGCCTACGGAAAATCGCGTAGCCAGCTTCGGAACAACGCGCAGCCCGTACATTGGATCCGCAGCAGGCGATCGTCTATAGGATTCTTGCGGACGGACTGCACCAAGGCAAATTGTTGTTTCGCCGTTTCTCTGACAGCAGTGCTACAATGGGTCCGGCTGACTCCCTGCCAGCTTGCCCCCCCACCCTGCTATTTCCCATGGGAACGGACGTGGCCCCGACCCGCAATACCGCGCAAGAGCTACCGCAAAAAAAGGGGAAGATACTACTGCTACAATCCGTATAGCCCCTACACCTTATCGCGGAACAGTCACACCATACTCAACGAGAAGCTCTTCCGCGCGCGTGACCAGTTCCTTGGGTAGGTCGCCGCCCGCCTTCCACTCATGGGCACTGCCAACGAATTGCCTAACAGCGGTGAGCAATGCTGAGCGATCGAGTTGAGAATTCTTTTCCAGAAGCCCGGCGATGCCCTCAAGTGCATTACGCAACAGAGTATTCCGCTTAAATATTTGCGTCGCGGACGACTCTTCCCTCGCGACAGACAGTCCGATCGCCTCGGGCTGCAGCATCTCAACCAGAGCCTCCGCGGCGCGGGCATTTCCCGTGCGTGCCAGCGCCAAGGCTGCGTTGTAGCGGGCGTCCGCGAAAAGGTCGTCAGCCAACAGTTCCAATTGTTCCGTGAACTGCGGGGCAGCAGCAGGCTGCATGGAAAAAACACCTAGGGCAAATGCAGTTTGCGAGCGCAGTAGGTCGTTTTTCTCTGCTGCCAATTGTGCAAAAGTATCTTGCAAACTTGAATCTTCAAGCGCCATCGGAGGATCCAGCGTATTGAACGTGTGTGCCAGCACGGCCAGGGCATTAATTGCCTGACGGCGCACGAGGGGGTCGACGTCCTCTCGGGCCGCTTTGAGTAACACACTCAAGCCTTCATCGACATGGAACTCGCCGAGTACCCGACACAAAAAGTAGCGCAGCTGCTCAGAGTTTTCATCGTCGTGACCCGCCTCAACTTCTTCGTTGAGCAATTGGGCCAACTTGCTGGCCAGATTCTCGTTCTTTCGCAACTCCGGATAGTGTCGCGGCAGGCGCAGCATATCGGCCAAATCCTTGGCCTGCTGCCAGCGAGCCTGATTGGAGCTGCGGAGAGCCCCGACAATCTTGTCCGGATTTTTCTCGCCGCCAGTCGCCAGCGTAGTCACCAGGAGCCAAAGTACCCCCACAGACGCCACAATTGCGGCTGGCACAATAAATAGCTGCAGGATAAATCCTGCACTAGGCGGTTCGACCGGCGGCAACAAGTCGTCCGGCGACAAGGCCCCGTCGGTAGCAGTCTCCGCGGAATGATTTTCGGACACCATGTTGGAGGACATCGCAAATCGTGGGATAATATCAAACAGGCCAGGCAGGCGCACCGCTTGGAAGGCCACTGAAAAACACAACCTAACAAACCGACCCGCGGGCGGCGAGGGCCACATGCACCAGCTCAATCTATCGCTCAACACCCTGGCGGAAAACCTCGCGCTCGACGAAGCCCTTCTCGACGCAGCGGAAGCGGGGGAATCGGTCGATAGTGCGCTGAGGTTGTGGGAATCCTCCCAGGTTGGGGTAGTGCTAGGCCGTTCCTCGACAGCCGGGACGGAAGTCCATCTGGCAGCATGCCGGGAACAACAGGTTCCCGTGCTCAGGCGCTGCAGTGGCGGAGGCACCATTCTTACCGGGCCAGGGTGTTTGATGTATGCGCTAGTTCTCCCACTCCAAACGTATCCACAGATTCAGGCGGTCGACCAGTGTCACGAGTTTGTTTTGCGACGCATGGTGGAGATATTAGCGCCTTTGGCGCCCGGGATTGCTCTGGCCGGCACGAGCGACTTGGTCCTTCCCTCCCCTGCCGCTGCCCAGTTGCTCAAGGTTTCTGGAAACGCGATGCGCTGCAAACGAAGGCATGTTTTGTATCATGGCACTCTGATGTATGATTTTGACCTGGCACGTGTGGGATACTTGCTGGCCACGCCTACGCGGGAGCCGGCCTATCGGAATGGTCGGAGCCACTCGCAATTTGTCGCCAATCTACCCGCCAGTCGCACGGCCCTTGCCGAGTCCCTTGTGGAGGGCTGGCAGGCAACCAGTTCGCTGGCGGTATGGCCCCAATCGAAAACAGATGAAATCGTGCGTTCCAAATACCACGCTAGCGCCGACTGGGCAATTTACCTGCCTGACAACGCGCCAAGAGCTGACTAACTGGATCGTATTTTGGCAACACGGACGACCGACATGCACCGACAACCCCTATTAGGAATGCTCGACCGTTATGCAACTCGCTACCCGGAAGAATCTTCTGTCGTGGCGCGGATCCGCCAGTTAGTGGAAAGCACGCCCGCATGTTTTGAGCGAACTTGTCGCCCCGGACACGTGACCGGTTCGGCCTGGGTGCTTTCGCACGATCGCACGCGATGCTTGCTAGTCCACCATCGCAAGCTGGGCCGCTGGCTGCAGCCCGGAGGGCACGCGGACGGCGAGTGTCAAATCGAGCAGGTCGCCCTGCGCGAACTCCAGGAGGAGTCGGGGCTGGCTCAAGTCGAATTGGTGGGCTGTAACGACGAGCTGGTGCCGCTGGACGTCGACGTGCATCGGATCCCCGCCCGACTTGATGGCGCTGGCAACGTGGTCGAGACCGCCCATGAGCACCACGATATCCGCTTCCTCGTACTTGCTGCGACAGGCCAAGAACTGGTGCTAAGCGAAGAGTCGCATGCCGTGCGTTGGTTTACTGAGCAAGAACTGATGTCAGTGACGCGTGAAGAAAGTGTGCTAAGAATGATGCGGAAAGGGGGACCCACGACCGGAACACGCGAATGTACTTCTCAATGAGCGCCCGCCGTGCTAGGTTGTTCGCTATCAACTCACTTTCCCCTTGCGCATAGTATCCAGGATCAACGGCATGTCTACCAAGTACGGCGCCGAACGTATTAGCCGCGATGACCTTCCCCCTGGCAAAGTGCTGTGCGAATACTGTACTGCCAAGTGTTGTCAGTATTTTGCAATGCCCATTGAAACCCCCGACTGCCTGGAAGACCTTGAGTTCATCCGCTGGTACCTGCTGCACGACCGGGCATCGGTCTTTAAGGAAGATGACGATTGGTATTTGCTGGTACACACCCGCTGCAAGCATCTACAGTCCAACAATATGTGTGGCATTTACGAAACCCGTCCCCAGATCTGCCGCGACTACACCACCGACAACTGCGAATATGAGGAGGATTGGACGTACGATTTCTACCTAGAAACTCCCGAACAGGTTCACGAGTACACCGAAGCGGTAATTCAGCCCAAGAACAAAAGCATCCGCAGCCGCAAACCCAAATTATTGGCTGTGCTGTAGAGTCCGTCCTCTAGCTGTAGGACACAATTTTTGCCAGCCATTTTTAGCTGCCAGAATTGGACTGGCAACCCAGTTTTTTCTCTGCAAACAGGCCGGCGGCCGTTTGCTCACGAGTGATGACGATTCGCCGGAAGAAAAACTGGATACCAAGGCCCAGCAGCTGAGCAAAACAGTCGCTCGACAACGAGCCACCAGCCCCCAAGCCCCGCAATCCCAAATCCGCGATCCGTAATCTCTCCCATGTCTGACAGGATCAAGCCTCGCACCTTAAAAGGCTTTCGCGATTATCCGCCGGCAGCGATGATCCAGCGCGAACGGATCATCGAAACCGCGCGGTGCGTCTACCGCTCTTATGGCTTCAGCCCAATCGACACCCCGTCGCTCGAGCATCTGGAGATTCTGACCGGCAAGGGCAGCGACGAAACCGATAAGCAACTGTATCGATTTGAAGACCATGGCGGCAGATCAGTCGGGTTGCGCTTTGATTTGACGGTGCCGCTCGCCCGATTCGTGGCCCAACACATTCAGGACTTGGGCACGCCCTTCAAGCGCTACCAGATTGCCAATGTATGGCGCGGCGAAAACACACAGCGGGGGCGCTATCGCGAGTTTATGCAGTGCGACTTCGACACCATCGGCACCGACTCAGCAACAGCCGACATCGAGACGCTGCTTGTGATCAATGACTTGTTGGCGGCTCTTGGATTTGATCATTTTACGATCCGTGTGAATCACCGGCTGGTGCTGGGCGGCTTGCTCGAAAAACTTGGCTTAACCGACCAATCGACCCCGGTTCTCCGCGCACTGGACAAGTTAGCCAAGGTGGGCCCGGATGGAGTAGCCAAGGAACTAGCCTCGGCAGCTGGAGCAACCGAGGAGCAAACGCGAGCTGTTTTGCAATTGGCGTCGATCGAAGGCAGCAACAAGAATGTCCTCAGTGAGCTTTCACCCCTGCTGGCAGGTAGCGCATCGGGTGAACGGGGGCTAGCTGAATTGGAGGACTTGCGGGCGGCAGTCAGCGCTGCCGGCGTGCCCAGCGAACGTCTCCAGCTTGACGTATCGATTGCCCGCGGTTTGGACTACTACACCGGCATGGTGGTAGAAACTTTCTTAGACGAGCTGCCTGAAATCGGCAGCGTATGCAGCGGTGGGCGCTACGACAACCTGACCCAGCTCTATACGCACCAAAAATTGCCAGGAGTGGGCGCTTCGCTCGGTCTTGATCGTTTGCTAGCCGCCATGGAAGAGCTGGGGAGACTCGATGATGCCCAGACGACCGCCCAGGTGTTTCTGCCGTTTTTTTCGGCTTCGCGACGTAACGACTACCTCCGCCTAGCCGCCCAACTTCGCGCCGCGGGTATCGCGACAGAGTTTTTTCCCGAATCCAAGAAGCTGGGAAAACAATTGCAGTACGCAAATCGGCGCGGCTTTCGCGTAGCGCTCATCGTTGGCGACAGCGAATTTACCGCCGGTGAGTGTCAGGTGAAGGATCTGACCAGCGGCGAGAGTCAAACCGTCGCGTGGAACGGCAATGCCGAGCCGATCCTCGCCGAAGTCCGCCGCGTGCTTCAGCTGGGTCCCTGACCTCAACTAGCACCACCGACTAGAGCTTGCTCACGTCCACCGAATGACTATCCTCCCGGTTGTCCAGGTGGCCATGGGTCGTCGGATCGATGGCTTAGCGGATCTTGTGCACTGAGCCGCCTGCTCCAGAGATGATGCCACTTTGCCTAATCCACGTCGTTCGCCCGTGTACGACCACGAATACGGAAGGCCTGCCTGGCAAGGCTCGTAGGCGTCATGTTGGCAACGAGCGGCCGATCGTGGGAGATTGTCGCTTCCCTCTTACTTCGAAGCCAACTAAACTAGAAACAGTTTCAAAATCAGGGTTAGGATCCCAGTTCTAGGGGATTCTTGCCGCCAACAAATGGTTTTGAAATGAATGGGTGTCACACAAATGCCACCTTCGGCGACCCGAGCTTCCTACCCTCTGAAAGGGCCTACCATGGCCTGGGGCCTTATCCTGCTTTGCTTAATTCTCGGCGCACTGGTCGCTCTGCGGCCGAGCGGCCGAACGGTTGAGTTCAAACGGGCGAAAAGCGAAAACAACTAGCGTAGAAACAGTGTGCTACGCGGCCTGAGGCGACTCTCCAGCAGCCGGGGCCACGCCGTAAAAATCGGCGAGCGACTCGATCACACGCTGCTGTTCGGGCAGCGCAAGTTCCGCATAGATTGGTAAGCTAAGCACCTCCTCCGCCGCCTGCTCAGTCACGGGTAGCGTGCCCCGCTCATATCCCAACTCGGAAAAACACGCCTGCAAATGGAGCGGAATGGGATAATAAATCGCCGAGCCAATTTGCGCGGCTATTAGATGTTGTTGTAAAGAATCTCGGCGCCCATCGGTCACGCGCACGGTGTACTGGTTCCAAACGCTGCCACACCCGGAAGCCACTTGGGGCGCTCTTAGCAGCTGGTCGATTTCAAGGCGCTTTATTTCATCTGCGTAGCGCTCCGCGTTGCGCTGGCGACCCGCAGCCCATCGATCTAGATGAGGCAGTTTCACCTTCAACACAGCTGCTTGGACCGTGTCAAGACGACTGTTGAGGCCAACCACCGAGTGGGCGTAGCGGGGCTGCTGTCCGTGATCACGCAAAACCCGGAGCTGCTCGGCCAGTTTCGGGTCATCGGTAGTAATCATCCCTCCATCCCCAAAACCTCCCAAGTTCTTGGTGGGATAAAAAGAAAAACATCCCATCGTCGCCAGCGAACCGACCTTCCGGCCACCGAGTTCCGCGCCAATCGCCTGGGCTGCATCCTCGATCAGGGGAATTGCTCGGCCCGCCCTACTCGCAACATCGGCCAGGGCCCGCATATCGGCACACTGGCCAAATAAATGTACAGGCAGAATGGCCCTGGTCGCGGGTGTGATCTTGCGGGCAACATCGGCAGGATCGATGTTGAAGGTGTCGGGAAAAATATCTGCAAAAACTGGCTTGGCGCCGAGTCGACGCACCGCGCCCGCAGTCGCAAAAAAAGTAAAGCTGGGCAGCACGACCTCGTCGCCCGGGCCTATGCCCAGCACCATCAGCGCCAGGAGCAGGGCGTCGCTTCCCGAAGCGCAGCCGACCGCATGCTCCGTCCCGCAATAGGCCGCCATGCTTGCTTCAAAGTCGCGGCAGGCCGGTCCATGGACAAAAGCGCCCGAATCACAGACGGCGTGGATTGCTGCGTCAATCTCCGCCCGCAGCGGCCTATTTTGACGCGATACATCAAGCATCGGGACGGGGGTGCTGGCACCGGCGTCCGTAGCAGCAAGCGGTGACCGAGAAATCGCCATGGTAGTTCCTTGGAGCACAACTGAGATGGCAGGCAAAGGCCTGCGCAAACCATTTCAAAACCATCCTCTGGTGGCAAGATTTCCGAGAATTGTAGCCCCAAACTAGGCTTTGAAACCGGTTTTAGTGAGATGTTAGAAGTGGGTCAATGGCAGGAGGAAGAGAGGGTTGTCATGCAAGGCGGGGCCACAGCAGCAATTCCAAGAAACCGAAGGCTGGGCCCTGCCGCCCGCGATAGAGACTGCAAGTGAAAGAGAGGAAGAATTCCGCCCCGCAAACTTCACCTCAACGGGAACAACCACGTCTTGTCGCTGTTTTCCTCGATCAGCCTTCGCATAGCGACTTCCTGGTTGGCCAAAGTCCGCTCGACAGAGGCCCGTACTCGCCGGTCGGCAATGGCGTGGGCAAACCAGGGGGCGTCCGTCTTAATTTGCTGCGTCAGTTTCAACTTGACCTGGGTCTGGTCACTGTCGCGCTCGAGCCGCGTTGTCATGGCATAGCCCAACAGCCGCTCTGAGCCAAGCTTGAGATTCGTATCCGACCGGATCGAGTCGGGTGTAATCTCCACGTCTTGCTCCAATGTGACCACATGCTGGCCAATGTACTCGTCCAGCGTGCGAACTTTGAGAGTGCCGAACAGCCTGAGTGCCCAGTCAGGATCGCTCGAGAGAACGTTTTGCAAGATCTTTTCGCCGAAGTCCTCGCCCGCGACGTCGACGCTTCCGCCCTCCCACGATTGCTCCACAAACTCACTACCGCCCCCCATTGTCACGATCTCCTTGGCGGCGTTGGTGCGAACCATGATCTTCCGAACTTTTGTAAAATCGTCCGCCATCACAAAGGTCCGCTCGGCCATCTGCTCAGTGGTATACTCGCCGCGCCAGATGAGGCCAGCGGAGAGCACAATCACCAGAACCAACCACGGCAAACCAATCCAAAGTAGGCGTGAGCGAAACAATTTATGCACTCTTAATTATGTGGAGGACGGGATGACGGGATGACGGGCGATAGGCTTTCGTCACAACATTATAGACATTGGTGCCCCGAGTCTGGAGATTTTTTTCGCACACCAAGACATTGCCATCTATTGGACAACATAGCGAAAAAAGTGCCTGGCTCGTTTGCATGAGCGAGTGCTGGGGAGCCGGGCAATATATCTTTGTAGTCGCTAAAATACTATGCTTCTCTGCAAAACTCCAAATCGAATCGGATAAACGGAGATTCCCATGGGATACAACAAACTAACTGCGGAAGAGAAGCGAGTGCTCGTAAACAAGGGAACCGAAGCGCCCGGTAGCGGTGAACTGCTCGACAACGACTCGGATGGCACCTACATCTGCCGACGTTGTAATGCCCCGCTGTATCGATCATCAGACAAGTTCCATTCCGGCTGCGGCTGGCCAAGCTTCGATGACGAAATCTCAGGTGCGGTTGGCCAAAAGGCCGATGCGGACGGTCGTCGCGTGGAGATTATCTGTAAAAACTGCGAGGGACACCTGGGTCACGTCTTTGAGGGTGAAGGCATGACGGACAAGAACACACGGCACTGTGTCAACTCGGTGTCGATGCGATTTATTGGCAAAGAAGAAGAGATGCCTGACACTCTCCGCGAACCCGAGACCAACTGAATTATTAAGTGGCCGTGAACAAACCCATGCGAGCCTGGCCCCACCCGCCAGCACTTTGTGTTGTTTAGTGGCCGGCGCTGCCCCGACTCAAAAACATGGTGTCGGCCCTTGGTAGGGCCGACACCCGTCGCGGTGTCACCCGGTTTTTTTGAGACGCGGGTTTCGACTTGCGTCTCGCAACACACAAAAAACGCTTGCGGGCAGGCATTACCCTGTGCATCCTGCGAACAAATAGCTTTGGGGCTGGGATTTGTGGACAGCGGATCGACAGTTAGCCAATCCTAAATACGGATTTCCAAAAACCGCCATCAACTACATCCCATCGAGTTTCCACAATTGTGACACAAGTAGCAATTTCCGTTACGGACGGTGATCGCGCCACAACTGTCGCAGCTAGGAGCATCTGTCTGAAAACCGGCAAACTGCTCGCCACGGCCACCATCAAATGTCTTGGGCATGACGCCCGCCCGTTCCAACAGATTGTCGCCATAGCTGCTGGACCCACCCACTCCATTAGACCCACTGCCATTTGAGGTAGGAACTTGCGGATCCCGGATTGCCTGGCCCCCTTCGGCCTGCCTGCCCTCGGAGTGGCTGCCCCTGGATGGGCCGCCTGCGGCGTCGAGCGCGGACGCTGCTGGGCCGGAGGCCGTACCGACTTGCTGGCCGCCCAACCCAGATTCTTCAGCGGAAGCAGCGGCAACTGGACCAGACGCGACGCCGGCATCCTCGGAACCCTGTGGTCCGTCTTCAGCCAAGAGCATTCCATGGGCCTCCTTGTACCCAGGCAAAAACGTGATGCCCAACCAGCGGAATATGTAGTCAATAAGGCTCTTGGCAATACGGATGTCGCGATTTTTGGTAAAACCCTGGGGCTCAAACCGCATGTGCGAAAACTTGCGGACATAGTCTTCCAGCGGTACGCCGTACTGCAAGCTCATCGACACGGCTGTTCCAAAGGCGTCCATCAGGCCACCGATGGTGCTTCCCTCCTTAGCCATGGTAATAAATAGTTCGCCTGGGCGGCCATCTTGGAAGAGACCAACGGTGATGTACCCCTCGTGACCACTGATGCTGAATTTGTGGGTAAGCGACTGCCGTGTGTCGGGCAACCGTTCCCGCCGTGGCTTGCCGGCCAGATCCTTCGCCAAATCAACCTGATTTTCCCCGGCGAGTGGAGCTGTGTTTAAAGGCTGACTGTCTTTCGAGCCATCGCGATAGATTGCCAAGGCCTTCAGGCCCAGCTTCCAGCCGTCGACGTAAGCCTCGCCAATTTGTTTGGGCGTTGTCTCCTTTGGCATGTTGACCGTCTTGGATATCGCACCCGACAAAAACGGCTGCGCTGCGGCCATCATCTTCACATGGGCTTGCCACGCAATGCTCCGCGATCCATGACGAGCTGTAAACGCGCAATCGAACACCGGCAGGTGCTCCTCCAGGAGGGCGTCGGCACCCTCAATCGTGTCCTCCTTGTCGATGTAGTCCAGGATTGATTCAATTTTCGGCTGGTCGTAACCCAGCATTTTCAGCGCTAGCGGAACCGTTTGGTTGACAATTTTCAAAATGCCGCCGCCAGCCAGCTGCTTGTATTTCACCAGCGCAATGTCCGGCTCAATGCCCGTCGTATCGCAATCCATCATGAAGCTTATGGTGCCAGTCGGCGCAAGAACGGTTGCCTGTGCGTTGCGGAAACCGTGGATCGGCCCCGCAGCGAGCACCTGGTCCCACACATCGCGCGCTGAGCGGACCAATTCCGATGGGCACTCGGGATGGATTTGATCCACCGCATCGCGATGCATTTTCAGCACGTGCAAAAAAGGTTCGTGGTTCGGCTCGTACTGGTCAAACGTGCCCACCGCCTCGGCCAACTCGCTGCTCGTAAGATTGGCCGTCCCATGCATTATCGCGGTAATCGCGCCGCAGACACCGCGGCCGGCATCCGAGTCGTAGGGCGTGCCGCCCGCCATCAGCAAGCTACCCAGGTTGGAGTAGCCCAAACCGAGCGGCCGGAAGCGATGGCTATTGCGCGCGATGTCGGCGGTGGGGTAGCTCGCATGATCGACCAAGATTTCCTGGGCAATGAAGAACGTCCGGCAGGCCAATTTGTAGCGATCACTGTCGAACGAACCATCTTCGCGGCGAAACTTCATCAGATTCACGCTCGCCAGATTGCAAGCAGTATCGTCGAGAAACATGTACTCCGAGCATGGATTACTGGCATTGATGCGCCCACTGTTAGGGCAGGTATGCCAATTGTTGATGGTAGTGTCGTACTGCACCCCCGGATCGCCACAATGCCAAGCACAGTCGGCCATGCGGTCGAGCATTTCGGCCGCGGGATAGGTCGGGCCTTCGACGTTTTTGTCAGTGACCCAATGGGTCGTCCAATCTTCACCCTTTTCAACGGCCTGCATGAAGTCGTCGGTCACGCGTACCGACAGGTTGGCGTTTTGGAACATGATCGAGCTATACGCTTCGCCGTTGAAATTAGCCTCGTAGCCTCCCTTTTGGATCAGCACATGCGCCTTTTGCTCTTCCTTCCACTTGCACTCGATAAACTCCATCACGTCAGGATGCCAAATCTTGAGCGATTGCATCTTAGCAGCCCGGCGAGTCTTGCCACCCGATTTCACTACCGCCGCAATCTGATCGTAGACCCGCATGAACGACAGGGGACCACTGGGGTGGCCCCCGCCGGAAAGCTTTTCGCGCTGCGACCGAAGCGTAGACAAGTCGGTGCCGGTGCCTGATCCAAATTTGAACAACATGGCCTCACTGCGAGCGAGCTCCATGATGTCCTCCATATTATCCTCTACGTGCTGGATAAAGCAGGCGCTGCCTTGCGGATATTCGTAGGGATTTTCCGGCTGCACAACATCACAAGTAACTGGATCCCATCGCCAATTGCACTTTGCGCCAGTCACTCCGTACTGATGGTACAAGCCGACATTAAACCAGACTGGTGAATTGAAGGCGCCATGTTGGTGCAAGCAGAGCCACGCCAGATCGCGATAGAATCGCTCACCATCGTCGGCACTGGCGAAGTAGCCATCTTCCAGGCCCCAGTCGGCAATGGTGCGCGCCACACGATGCACCAACTGGCGAACACTGTACTCCCGCTCGTCGCTGCCCACTTCGCCGTAGAAGTACTTGCTGCAAATGATGTTAGTCGCGAGTTGGCTCCACGAGACGGGAACTTCACAGTTGTCTTGCTCGAACAGCACCTCGCCGTTCTCGCCTTTGATTGCGGTGCTCCGCGTCTCCCAGGTGACGGTGTCAAATGGGCTGGCGACCGTCGACGGGCAGAACGTCGCGTCATACTTGAGACGTCCATGAAATGGCTTGGAGCCTTCTGGACTCTCCGGCAAACGGCTTTTGGACGCAGATGTCTTGGACACAGTGCTAGAAGTCCCCAGATCGACAGTCGCCACGGCACAACCTCCTGTTGGTTAAAATTTGGGCATCCTTACTCAAATGTACATTTGTACATTTTCCCGCACACTGACAAAGCACGCATGCGTTGACGCAAATCCGATCTCGTTCAACAGACCCTACAACACCACATTTTGGGGCCACCCTAACCTTGACTCATCAAAAACGAGCTGTTTTTTGACTAAAACAACTACATGTTGTATTACATACCCTTCGACACACAACATCCAGTTAGTTGAGGTGCATGATCTTACATAGTTCGCAGAGTTCGTCAATCGATTTTTGTGTTTTATATAACCTGCTATCATACAACAGGTTGTGTCGATTGTTAACTGCTAGCTAAGCGTGCGTTATCAGTTGATGAAGACGCCAAAACAGGTGTGAGACCCCAGGCAGAGTTAAATTTACGTATATGCCCCTGCCGTTTGCAACGCACGGCATAGATGGCAAAAAAATTCTGGCTCCGCGACTGCGCCCCTCCCGGTTGCGCAGGCCAATTATATTGCCGTCCCGCACGGACACTTTGAGATTGGTGTTGGGCCGGCGACATGAAAGCCTGGAAAATCGCTTGGTTCGCGGGCCAATACGGGGTCCTGCGATAATTCCCTGTCGACCCAACCGCCCCGGCGCTAGTCGCTCTACGTGATAGATTGTAAGGGCCCAGCCCAACGGCTAGCGCACATCGCGCCAGGAGGGCTTAGGGCGTTGTGGCCGGGGAAATGACCTAATATCCGCTAGCGCGACTTGGCGGTGGCTAAACTGACACTGACTCCTGCCCTGACCGCGCCTCGGCCGGAGGCTGCTGTGGTCGGCTGATTTCCAGCGGATCAGGCCCTTATCTGCTACTCGGTGCGTTCTGGACGCGACCTGCTCCTCTAGGCACTCGAGCTGCCCGCTGGCAACAACACCGTCCTGTCAGCAGTGACGACTCCGGACATGTTGCAGATTATTGAGCACCACGGCGGCCTAGTACCGGTGGACGTGGATCCAAGCACGTTGGAGCTGCCGCTGGCTAAGGTCGATGCGTTGCTCACCGAGAGGAGCCGCTTGGTACTGGTCGCCCATCTTTTTTGGCAGCCGCATCCAGATAAAACCCCTCATCAGAGTGGTCAGGCGGCACGGATTGTCCGTCGTGAAAGATTGCGAGCTGGCCTTCGCCGGTCGCGAGTATTCCGAACACCCAAAGTTTGATGCCTCACTTTTTAGCTTCGGCCCGATAAAAACAGCCACTGCATTTGGCGGCACGCGAGGCGGGCGAGGGAGGCAGAACTACTGGATCGCATGCGTACTATTCAGCGCACCTACGCGAACCAGAGTACAGGCAGCTATAAAGACTGTATCGGGAAACATGTTCTGCCCAGACTATTATCCTCACCGTAGATCTATCGACGGATTGAGAGGGGCTGCATTTTATTGGGCGTTAATCACAATTGATGGATCGGCGGCCTGGGCCGCAATTTTGCGGCCCCTTCGCTTCTGACGATCGCCTAGAAACAACCGCGCCTGAACTTGCTGCTTCGGTGCATTCAACAATTCAATGCGCGAGAAAAAATCCTAGCATGCCGCAGGCGAATGCATCGCTTCGTAACAGACAAAATTTATTAGGGCCCCTCGCCCTGAGCTGGCCATGCCTGTGCATCGCACACCGACTGAAACCTGGCCGCACACTCGACCGGTAACCACGTGACTGGTGGCAACACTACGACAGGCGGAGTTCGACGCGACGGTGCGATCCAGCTTGTGTCATGAAAAGATCGGCCTCAGTCAAATCCTACTGAGCCACTGCGCCTAGCCCGAGATCTTAGAAATCTTCACCCGGGTATGTGTCGCACGGTGACCCGTCTTGCGGCGCGAGTTTTTGCGACGGCGCAACTTTTGCACGACCAGCTTTTCCCCCTTCTCCGATCTCACGACCTCAGCCAACACGCTTGCACCGGCGACGACAGGCGTACCAAGCTTCAAGTCGCCCGTCCCATTACTTATGGCCAACACCTTGTCAAAGGTGAGTTTTTCACCCGCAGATACTTCGCGGAAATCAATGGCAAGTTCTTGGCCTTCTTCGACTTTGTATTGATGACCGCCGTCGGCAATAATTGCATACATGGATATTGGGGGGGTTGAGGACTAAACGTAGACAGGCAAGCGTAGACAGGTAAATCGCGGACCGAGGGAGGAGAAACCGAGTCCTATAAACTAGCCCATGGGACGCAGCTCGTCGAGGGGCCCGCTTCAAAGCAACTTCCCCGCCGAAAAAAGCATCGACATTTGCAAGTCTACTGAAACCACCAGGCTATCGTTTGGCCCGGATCGATGTCGTCCACCAGCGCCTTCAACGCGATCACACAGCCATGGATCTCACACCATACGTGTGTCCGCCGCAGGGGCTGCGTAAGCGCCCATCGGTACTATTGTTGACATTCGCGCTAGGCTGGCGAGTTGTTCAATTTTTCAGCTCTCAAACAGGAAAACTGCGATGTGTCGCGATTCCGATCCAGCTCGAATTGCAAAGTGACATGGTCGATTTGAGCAATTCAAGAAGTCTGTCATCAGATCGGACACGTTCTATGTGCCGGGGGTCGTCACGAAGGGGGATTTCTACGCATGACGCCACAATCTGCGGTTAACCAATCCGAGACAACGTGGCGCTGCTCGCCACGAGACCTTTGAGCAAGCAATGGTCGGCGGCACACGAACCGGTTGCCGACTCTTAGTCAAATTGTGGCGAGCAAATCCGTCTAGCTTGCCGCCGTCCGGATTTCGCGGCCGGTCGTATCCTCGCTGACAATCTTCACGAACTCCGGCGAAACGTCCTCACAACTAAGTACCACGACCTCAAGTTTGTATTGGTCTTCCAAAGTCGTGAGTTCGCGGCGCTTGCGGTTATTCAGATAACTAGCAACTTCTTCCTCGACCGAAACGGTAACGCGAGCAACCTGTTCCTGCTGGACAAACATAATCAGCTTGCGTATGACCTCGATCGCCATGCTTTCGGACGATTTGACAACTCCCGATCCCGCACATCCGGGACACTCCTTGTAGGCGCTGCGCTTCAGACTAGGACGAATTCGCTGGCGGGTCATTTCGATAAGCCCGAAGGGACTGGTCCTTAGTATCTTGGTGCGTGCACGATCGCGTTTCACCGCATCGCGCAGCGTGCGTTCGACTGTCCGGCGATAACGCTCTCGACGCATATCGATAAAATCGTTAACTACCACTCCGCCCAAGTCGCGCAGGCGCAATTGCCGGGCGATTTCCTTGGCAGCGATCTGGTTGAGTTTGAAAGCCGATTCTTCCGCCGATCCATCCGTACGGAAGCTACCACTGTTGACATCAATCGCGACGAGCGCCTCAGTTTGATCAATCACCAAGGATCCGCCCCCTCGGAGCGGCACCTGGCGCTGGTTGATGCTAGAAATTTCTTTGTCGAGCTGATATTTATGGTAGAGCGGCTCCTTCCCTTCATAAAGCTGGAGCCTGTTGACGAACCGTGGCATGACGATCTGCAAGAACTCCTTGGCGCGCTCGTAGGCAGCGGCCTCGTCGATGATGATGGAATCCACCTCTTCGGTGAAGATGTCGCGGATCGTGCGTATGATCATGTCACTTTCTTCATAGACGCCGACCGGACCAGGCTCTTTTTTTATGCGCCGCACAATCACCTTCCAAAGACGCAGCAAATAGGCTAGATCGCGCGAAAGCTCCTGCTTGCTACGGTCGGTGCCAGCCGTGCGCACGATAAAGCCCACGCCCTTCGGTGGGTTGAGTTCGCGCAAAATCCCCCGCAACCGGCGACGATCGTCTTCATCTTCGATCTTGCGCGACACACCAATCCGCCCCAGTGCCGGCATCAACACTAGATAGCGCCCGGGGATACTAATGTAGGTCGAAAGGGTGGGCCCCTTGGTACCAATTCCTTCTTTAATAACTTGCACCAGGACTTCGTCGCCCCTGCGAAATATATCCTGGATGGGCGGTTTTATGCGCGGGCGCACACCGGGCCGCACGCGGGTGCGGCTGGCCGTGCTAGTTTGACCATTTTGGGATTCGCCCTCCTCAGACGATACTTGGGCTGGCTCGGGCTCCCGCTGCGAGCCATCGGGCTGAATCGGCTTGTCCGGGTCAAACCCTGCTTGGCGAAAATACTGCGATTCGACATCACTGATGTGCAAAAATCCGTTGCGCCCCACCCCAAAATCAACAAAAGCAGCCTGAATACTCGGTTCAAGATTGACAATCTTGCCCTTGTAAATATTGCCGACGTAATTGTCCTGGCTGCTACGCTCCACATACAGTTCTTCAAGCTGTCCTTCTTCCACAATCGCTATCCGGCATTCCTCCGGTTGGGCGACGTTGATCAACATCTCATGTTTCATAGTGTCTACTTTCTATGCCGCTATAGTGGCAATTCTGGAAAAACCTTTGTAAGCTCTTCTTTGAGATAGGCTCGGGTAGCGCGTGCACTCTCCAGCTTGCTGACGTGCTCTGCGACGCCTTGGCATTGGTCGATAGTCACACTTCGACACACTCTCTTGATTTCGGGGACGGCGGCAGGCGTTACACTAAAACGGCGGATTCCCAGCCCGAGCAGCAACATCGTATATATTGGGTTGCCACACATCTGCCCGCACATGCTAATCGGGACATGGTGCGCGTTGGCGACGCTCACCGCCTGCTCAATCATGCGAATAACGGCAGGATCTGCCGCCGTATATAAATTGGCCACGTCCTTGTTGCTGCGATCGACTGCCAGGCAATACTGAATCAGATCATTCGTACCGATACTGAAGAAATCGACTTCCTCCACAAATCGGTCCATCATCATCACAGCCGAGGGCACCTCAACCATCATGCCCACCTTCAACTCTCGGTCAAATTCTACGCCCGCCTCTTCCAAGTCCTCCATCACATCGGCAAGGACCATGCGTGCCTGGCGAAGTTCCATGATCGTGGTGATGAGTGGAAACATGATCTGCACGTCGCCCAGAGAACTGGCGCGCAATATGGCCCGCAACTGGGTGCGGAACAGATCGCGATTGCGGAGTGCAAAGCGAATACTGCGCAGCCCCAAGACAGGATTGCGCTCATCCTCTGGACCCGGCAACGATCGCATCTTATCAGCACCAAGATCAAGGGTGCGCATGATGACGGGCTTGTCCTTCATCGACTGCACAACGCGAGAGTAAGCCTCGAAATGATGCTCTTCCGTGGGATCGTCGTCGCGCCCCAGGTAAATAAACTCTGTGCGATAAAGACCAATGCCATCCGCACCTCGCTCCTGGCACTGCTGAACCTCATAGGGAAATTCAATGTTTCCCATCAAACTGATACGCTGCCCATCCCGAGTGACGGCAGGTAACTCGCGCAGCGATTCCAATTTAGCAGCCAAGGACCTCTGATCTTCGACTTCGTGCCGGTAGCGGGCGAGTGTTTCCTCGTCCGGATGGAGAATGATCTGGCCCTGATCGCCATCGATGATAACCGTGTCGCCACCAGAGACATCAGTGAGAAAGGGGCCAATGCCCACAACCGCCGGGATCCCCAGGCCTTCGGCCACAATGGCGGTGTGGCTACCGGGTCCACCAATTTCTGTCACAAAACCTAGCGCGAAGCGGGGGTTCAAATTAGCTGTTTCGCTTGGCGTCAGGTTGTGGGCCAGCACGAGCACCGGAGAGGTGATAGTCGATAGCTCTTCGCGGGCCCTTCCCAACAAATTGCGAAGCAGTCGTTTCTCAATGTCAAATATATCATTCGCTCGCTCCGCCATGTAATTGCCTTCGAGCGATTGAAACACTTTTGCGTAGCGCCGCAGGGCCCGACTAACCGCGTACTCAGGCGAATAGTGCCGTCCGCAGATCATCTCTTCGATTTCTTCGTGCAGACGACGATCGCGAAGCATTTGAAGATGCGCAGAGAAAATAGCTGCGTACTCATCGCCAAGCTGGTCAGCAACCTGCTGGCGGTTGTGCTCGACTTCAGCGATCGCAGCTTCGAAGGCGCCGTTGAGGCGAATTAGTTCTTCCTCAACCGCATCGCGCGGCAAGAAACGACGAGGGATCCTAAACCCCTCGTTGTCTAAAACGAGTGCTTCACCGATCGCAATGCCGGGCGATACGGCAATACCCTGGAGGCGTTCCATTGCGCCCTCACATGGGCAGCGCTGGTGAGCCCTGGCCAGGCGGAATCTCGTGGAGATAGAGTGTCTCTAGGCCTATCTGGCCTGCCATCACAGGCCATCGCTGGAACTTCGCCAGGAAATTCCAATTGTCTCTTTCCACGGTAAACTCGCTGACCAGCCGCTCGGCCGGACGCTGCTGTGTTTCTGGGTCCAAGCAAGCCTTCAACAGTTGTCCCATGGCGCGAAGCCCACGTGGGGCCAATCATCTCGTCGCACCATTCGAGGCCATGCAATATCGATCGCGATAACTACCTCGGACGCGACAAACGACGCCATGATCTAACCGTGACTTTCTTGGCTCAATGTTTCATCGGTTGCAAAATCGCTGTCCACCAAACGCGCCAGTGCCTCCAGAGCTTCATTCGCATCGGCTCCCCGGGCGTGCAGGACCAATTTGGTCCCCTGACCAGCACCCAATGTCAGCACATGCAAGATGCTCTTGGCATCAACACGCAGGCTTTCGCGAATCACTTCAATTTCTGAATCAAAACGCAGAGCCAGCCGAGCAAACATCTCCGCGGGCCGCGCATGCAAACCCTGGGGGTTGGAGATAACTACGGTCCGTTCTACGACTGGAATTTCCATGGCTTGTATGCATCAAGTGCGACGCCAACTGGAGGGCCCTACTTTGGCGATCGCTCACTCTGTTATCAGGTAGCTTGCAGGCTGTGTCCCCCAGGCATCACAAGCTGCCCCTAAACAAACTGCCCTATACGAACTCATTGTTGTCTGCCTCCTCAAGCAGTTGCCAAACGTCTGCGGGAGCCTGGCTCTGCTTAAGGAATCGGCAAAAGGTTTCGTCGCGCAACTGGCGCGAGATGTTTTCCAATGCCCGCAGATGATCTCCGGGGCGATCCGGTGGCGACACAAGCATAAACAGTAGGTGCACTTTTTCGCCATCCAAGCTGTCAAAGTCGATACCCTGCTCGCTCACGGCAACCGTGCCAACCAACTCTGTCACGCTAGGATGCTTTGTGTGCGGCACCGCCACTCCTCGACCGATGCCCGTGCTACCCAACTCTTCGCGTTTTAGTATTGCTTCGACAATGCTCTCGCGCTGGTCCTCCGTAATTTTTCCAGATTCGAGCAGGGCGGTGGCCATGGCTTGAATCACTTGTTCTTTGTCGTCTACTTCTACACAGGTGCGAATTGCCTCGCGACTCACAAAATCAATAAACTTCATAACGATCCATGCCTTCTTTCAATATCATTTTCGGGAAAGCCCCCTTAGGAAATCCAACCGCTCTGGCAGTCCGGTTTCCCTGAAAAAACCGGCTGCCTTTGACGGGCTCTCAGCGGGAAGTTCAGATCCCGCCCACCTCGGAACTCTGGTCGGATTTCTTGCCAGTCGCCTTTTCGACAACTGTTTTTTCGACAACGCTGTCGGGACTTTCCTCGGTATTGGGGATTTCGTCGGTAAGGTCGGGGATTTCGCCCGGAACGCAACCGGAATTGCGACCAGCATTTCGATGACGCTTTTGGACCCTGTCCTTGTACTTTCTCAGTTGCTGCTCAATTTTCTGTACGGCGGAATCAACTGTGGGAAAAAACTTCTTTGCCGTGCCATGGGCCACAAAATCATGCTTATGCTCAGCCGAGACCATGATCTCAACCCGGGGAGCCTGTTCATTGGTTAATTCGACGACTACCTCGATGGCCATCAGCCTGTCGAAATACCGCCCAACTCTTGCCACCTTTTCCCTAAGCTTTTCTTGAGATGCTTCGCTCAAGTGTCCGTGGCGAATGGCGATGCTGATTTGCACAGACGTCGCTCCTGCTACAACTCACGGACTCTCTGCGACTCAATCCCTCCCTGGATGCGAGGGACTCCACCAAGTCCCCATTCTAGCGGCTAAGAAGGATTGGGACAAACCGGCTGATTTGTGTTTTTACCGCATAACTAGGTGCCGGAAGTGCCAAATCTGCAGCTTTTTCCCAATCAGGCTGGATTGCGCGAACGCCCGATTGCAAATTCTGTTTTGCCGCATTTATCGCCAGGGCACTCGCACCATGCGGCCCATCAGGCAATGGCACTACTTGGCAGGCACCATGTCGCCCGATTCCAGGCGATCCCAGAGTTTTTTAACAGCAATCTCGCGCCTCTGACTCGATCCGCTCGGCCGATAATCTTCCAGGTGGGAAGTGCCGGTAATGGAGTTGAGGTTGTGGATTGCCAGCACGCGATAGTCCAAGCTGTCATGCTCCAGCCAGCCGAGCAGCTTAGCCAAGGCTCCGACCTGACGGGCCTCGCGCGAGTCGCCAATCTCTTCTGGAGAATAGCCTTGTAGCAGTTCCATCAAATCGACCATCGCCCGTTGGCCGCGCAAATTGAAAATGGCTTCGCGTACTTGCCCAGCGACTTCAGGACTACGAGCCATCGCTTGGCGCAAGGCCTGTATCTGCACTTTCCAGGTGCGGCGCATTTGCTCGCTATCGTTCAATGCCGTGACAGACGACTCGAAAACCCCCACATAGACGCTCGCCTCAGAGGCCAATGTCCGCACTTCCTTGCGTCTTCCCAACCCTTTTCCGTCGGTCAATTCGCGAAGTCTCAGGCTCACCGGTTTACCTGCCGCTAGTTCATCGGCCAACGTTGCTCGTGCCCGACGCTCTGAGTCGGTCATCGGTTCCCGATCGATCCAGATTGGAAGTTCCGCAATATTTTCCGGCAGATCATCGATGCCGTCGGCCGTTTTCCACCTCGCGGGGGCTTGGATCGTTTGTTCCTCCCCCGCTGCACTGGGCCAAACTAGAGTTCCACTGGTAAGGCACCAGACTGCCTCGACGGGAGCCCGCCCTTCCAAATCGCTTCCCGGTACGAATACGCGCCGCACCTCGACCGCCAAGCTGGCAGAGCTCTTCAAGCGGAAATGACGCACTTGGTCGCCAATGTGGATGGCAAGCCGGTTCCCTTTGAGTCCGGCATTCAGCAACAGCCGTCCGTAGTCAACGATCAAATCAATCTCATCGGAACTCTCGCCCAGGCTGCGATCGCCACTGGGAAGCCCGGCCCGTGTGCCGCCAGAGAGGTAAATATTCATGTCGGCCAGGACAACATGGGTGCGAAACTTGGGCAAAGTCAATAAATCATCCCCAGTCGACAGCGCGCTGCGTGGCGGAAGTCGAACCCACTCACCCTGCTCCCGGTTAAAACGCAACAGGATATCGTTGTTGCCCAAATAGTTCCCGAGCTGCACTGGCCCAGCAACTTCCAGTTGGAACCCCGCTGAGCCGCCATCGTCCTCTACAATAGGTTGATCGGCCCCGCGCACTCCCGGGATATCTGGTTCGAGGGCCAGCGGATTGTCAGCATTTGCCGTTGCAGCGACGGCTACAGCACCCGCAACCGGCAATGCGGTATCTGCCACGTTGCCACCGGAGGATTGGTGCTCTGGCAGATTGATCTTCGAACTCTCGGGCGGGCCAGCATCCACTGTGTCAAGAGCTTCGCTACCCAGGACATCGCTGGGCGTCGTCAATCCCAGGTCTTCGGCACTGCGAAAAATCGCATGAGGCGCCTCGGTGCCTTCAGGATCAAACCTGGAGGCATTGCCGCCGCCAGTATCCGGTGACCCAATATCCAGCAAATCGTCAGCCGGTTCTGTCAGAAGGCCGCTAGAATTCTCTACGCCTACCCCGACGTTTAATGCGTCCACGTCGCTTTGCAACCCGAAGGGATACGTAAGCCAAGCAGAAAATCCCGCCAGTCCAATGGCGGCAAGCGCAATCGCCCTCCGCTTCATGCGGCCACGACTCTCCACCGCCGCTCGCAAATAATCTGGCAGATTCGACTGGCCGGAGGCTGCCGGCTGGGGAAGAGTCTCCGCTGCTTGCAACCGCTGGGCAACCGCTACCGGGGCGTCTGCTGCAGGGCTGGCCGGGCGCATAACATGCGCAGATTCGACTCGCAATTTCTTTCCACTCGCCACCTGTGATGGCAACTGATAGATCCGCTCTTTAAGATTGCGGTCAATTTCGGCCGGCTCGCCGAGCACCATCGTCAAGACATGGTGGCACGAAACAGCCTCGGCCAGATGCATATCAGCCTCGCCGCTCGGCTCCAGGCACAGGCGTTCGAAATCGGCAACATCTTCCGGCGGCAACGTGTTGTCCAGATACTCCGCCACGGCATTTGCATCGGCTACAGTCGGGTTGCCCAGTACGTCATCCGAGTCATTCACCCAAACTGCCGGCGCGCCCAGCCGCAAACGGCGCACGGCATCCCGAGATCGATGGATCAGGTCGGTTGCAAAATCGCTCGATTCAATTTTTTTCCCTAGATCCTCGTGATCTGCTGGTTCAAGGATGTCATCCATGTAAGCAAGCAGCGTGCGGAGTGTCAGTCGCATGGAATTTCTCTGGTCTCGCAAAAGGGCGGTTAAATTGTCTGCAAGCGTGGGGAAAGACGTTGCCTCCTAGTAGAATTAGTGGCAATTGCTAGGACATTTCGTGCAAGAAAACTTGCCACCCAATCAAAATGGCCGAATTAATCATGCTGGCAGCCAGCGGACCACTGATTCGCCCTGCCGCCTCGCGTGGGCCCAGCGGCAGATGTGCTAACAAACTTTCAACACCTATGCGACAGGCTGCTAAATTGTGCGCGTCGCAGGGGCACCGAATCGGCACCCGGTACTGGGAAAGGCGATCAGGGCGAATAACGAGGCCGACAGTTGAAAACCAGCCACCAATAGCGGATGGAGGGCGGGCCGGACAAAGGGACGCGACTCGAGCCACAAGAAGTCGCTGGGCTCCCAGCCATCGCTGGTTCTCACCCAAGAAGTGCGAGAGTGCCCGAGGAGTGTGGACCGCTGGCCTTGGGCAACTTCCAGATGGGCAAGGCAGATGCCGAGTATCCCTACAGCACTAATCGTCAGCACAAATCGGTACACCTCGAGGCCTCCAAAAAGATGGCCGCGCAAACACGTGCCCGATGGACAATGCGAGAGACAGACGCGGCACACCAGGTCATTGCAAGGGGCGTTCCTGCACTAGGCGGAACCAACGGCCTAGTCCCAGTTTTGTGCGAAAAATAGAGGGAAATCGCCTAGGAACAGCGCCCCCTGCAACACTCGCCGGGATGCGAAAATGCCACAGATCCGCGTCAGGCCGTAGTGATTATGCAACGTCGTACTCGGCCGGCGTGTCGACATCTCCTGAGTCGTTGAAAATCGCTGTCTAAGGGCCCGCAGGATGGGGACGTCTCTCGCGCCTCTGTATCGCGGGGATACGCAAGAATCACGATCGCTGCGAATACCGCCTACTCACAGCGGACGCCGGATGCAATAGTTTATGTTGCCGTTTCAACCGAAAAGATCGGTGAACTCTAATTTGGATCCGTTAGCGGTTACGGCTACATGAGTTACGACCTAAACTGCGCGCATCGATTTGGACGAACACGAAATTGCGAGTAGAATCAATTAGCTTTTCTCAACTACCTTATCTCAAGTCGATCAGGCCACTGCGGTAGGCCGTGTCCATGGGTCCTGCCCGCCGGGCGAACGGGTGCTGCCCGCTAGGCCACTTGGGCAGTGCCGCTACGTAGAATGAATTCAATCTGATGGTTAACTCCCTACGAGAGCGAGTATATCGCGTGCGCCGCGAGGCAGAGGGCTACCTGGAACTGGGTATGCCGAGACAGGCGCTACAGGCAATTCAGCGGCGAACGCCCTTGGTGCACAACGACGCGCGAGGCTGCTATCTGCTGGGCGAGTGCCTGCGAGAAATGCGGCGCTATCGGGAAGCAATTTCACCGCTCTCCCGTAGTCTGGAACTGATTCCCGACGACATCCACGTGCGCATGGCACTGGCTTGGTGCTATAAACGCGTGGGCCATGTCGATCAAGCGATTGATTCTCTCGAACCGGCCATCGATATTGAGCCGGGCAGCGCCATTTTGCATTACAATCTGGCTTGCTACTGGAGTCTCGCGCACGACCGCCACCAGGCGCTGAGGTATTTGGCCAATGCGCTACGCATCGACGGCAATTTCCGCGAGCTGGTCGAGGACGAGCCCGACTTCGACCCGTTGCGGAGCGACCCCGTGTTTCAGGATCTGACACAGCTGTTAGGATGATGCTGGGGCGCTGCTTCTACAACATCAAAACCCCGACCTGCGCAAATCGCGTCGACCGGGGTATTTTTCTGGCTGGCTTACGGCTCTCAGCTTAGTACGTGTACGCGACACCACCTCACAAACTGCGCAGGAAGAGCGAGTAACTGGACAGGTGCAACGTAGCGCTGTTTGAAATTTTGATTTGGAATCGGTATTGGTGTAGGTTCTTTCGCGTAAAACCTCACGCGACCAAGCGCGACCTGTCGTTGCACCTACTGCGAGCAGCCTCAGATTGAGCTGCGTAAAGAGAAATCAGTTCGGTGGCCAAGCCGAAATAATCTTCAGCACCGGCCGACTGAGCGGAGTAATCAAAAATCGACTGCTCAAAGCTGGGCGCTTCGGCTAAGCGAATATTGCGACGTATACGAGTCTCGAACAGGTGTACATCCTGCCAAGCGGACTGGCTGCGCTGCGACTCGCGGAAAAATTCTTCCACGTCTGCAGCAACTTCTGCGGCCAGCCGCGTTCCCGAGTCGTACAGACAAAGCACGACGCCTGCCAACCGTAACCGATCGTTCAAACGCGTGGCTACCAAATCAATTGTCTGGAGCAGTTTGCTCAAACCGTGCAGGGCCAGGTAGTGCGGCTGGAGCGGAAGCAAGACATCGTCGACAGCCGACAGTGCGTTGATTGTCAAAATTCCGAGCGAGGGCGGGCAGTCGATCAAGACATAGTCGAAACGGTCTCGCTCTAGAACCAACTGGTCGCGCAAGATCAACTCGCGTCCTACCACGCCGGCCAATTCCACCTCGGCGGCCGCCAGATCGATATGCGAAGTGGCGACGGACATATTTTTACCGGCGGGTTGCCAAATCTTTGATAGTGGGGTATCGCCGGTCATCAGATCGTAGACTGTGGACTGCTCGGGCTGCGCGCTGGTGCCCAAGTGCAGGGAGGCGTGCGCTTGCGGGTCCATGTCGATCAGCCCAACGCGCAAACCCTGGCCGGCCAAGGCGGCACTCAGGTTCACGGCCGTAGTCGTTTTTCCAACGCCGCCTTTTTGATTAATAATCGCGATCGATCTCATAGCACGCGCAGGCCTTTCCGGGACGCACTCTTGCAGAAGGCAAATCATCCACCGTACAGCAGAGGCGGCGGATTATAGGCGTCGCGGCCAGCGCTTCCCAGGTCACTATTCGCCGGTGCTAGCAGGTCCGTCGTCTTGGCCCAAGCCAATAGCCGAAAAGTACTGTTGCAGTGTTTCGGCCATTGGCTGACAGTTGGCGGCGTGCAAACGATGCTGTTCGCCGTCGAGACGACCTATCGTGGCAAAATCGTCTGCCAGCACAATCAGACCACGACGGTTGTTTGCGGCAAACTCCAACCGCCACCGCCAGGTCACCTCGACCAAGTTGATGGGCTGATCCCACACGTAATTTTTGTCGCCGAACAAGACGCGGCGGAGATGCACCATGCCTCGCACTCGACTCAAATCCTGCGGGGCGCCCAGAGCCCCCGGCAGCCAAAGCGACTCAGTCCCAACCACGGGAGGCTCAAATTGCCGCATCTCAACCTGCGACGGTCGGGCGATCAGCGTCGCCACCTCGGGGCCCCAGAATTCCGTCGCCCTGTGGGTGGTCTCGTATTGATAGATCCATGAAGCGCCGCCGGCCAACAGGGCTAAGCCAACAAGCGTGACTACCAGCTTTGTGCCCGATCCTTCCATTTCTCCCTCCTGCCACGTTTGCCACGGCTAGCCCGCGATTCTGCGTGCCAGTATACTACTTGTCTGCAATCTGTGGTAAACCCTTCGCCAGCCTGGGGTGAGCCCTTTGCCCTGTCCAACACTTTGGCGATGGAACTGATCGATGGCCGACAAGTTTGATCCTTACCGTGAAGCCCTGGTCATGGAAACGGAAACCCGGTGGCCGGAGGAAACCGACTTCGACCCGCGCCACCAGGCGGAATTGGCAGCGGCACTACACGAAAAACCTGAAGAAGCGGACCACTTAGAGTACATCCGCACTCACACTGGCTTTTGCCGCCGTATCGTGGTTACCGAAGACGATCTTGCGCGGGTCTCATAGCCGTTATTATTGCCGTTGGCGGGATGAAATACCAATTGCCACCAGCGGCGCGAAGAGCCCTATGGATGTAGAGCCGCTTGCTAAACCGCATTCATTGCGGCCCTCCACAATTGAGCAAACTATCATTCCGTGAACTAAGCATGGAATCCAAGTCGTACTCTTACACGAGGCAAGTTCGCCGTGCCTAACGATGTCAACACGACACGTGTCGCTCTGGGAGATCGTAGCTATGACATTCAGTTCGGCAGCGGCAATCGGGCCGGACTTGCTTCGTTTTTGCGAGAGCGGACTGACTCCCTTCACGCTGTCCTGATAACCGACGCCAACGTCGATCAGCTTTATGCCGACCAGCTTGGCGATCAACTCACCGACAACGGGTGGGGGGTACATATCCTGGTCGTCGAGGCAGGCGAACGAAGCAAATCGGCGGAGGTGGCTACAGAACTCTGGGAAACGATGCTTGCCGAAGGTGCCAGTCGGCAGTCAGTAGTGCTCGCGGTCGGCGGCGGTGTCGTAGGTGACCTAGCCGGATTCGTCGCTGCCACGTTTTCCCGAGGACTCGATTTGTTTCAAGTACCCACCACGCTCTTGGCCCAGGTCGACAGTTCGGTAGGGGGCAAGGTTGGGATCAACCTGCCGTCTGCAAAAAACATGGTTGGTGCCTTTTGGCAGCCCTGCGGTGTGCTCGTTGATGTCGACGTGCTGAAAACGCTTCCCGACCGCGAATTCCGCGCCGGACTCGCCGAAGTTGTGAAGTACGGTGTCATTCTCGATGCGAATTTTTTCGCCTACCTGGAACAGCACTCCGACGCAATCCATGCCCAAGATCCGTCGACACTCCACGTGATTGTCGAACGATGCTGCCGGCTCAAGGCCGACGTCGTGGAAAACGATGAACGCGACTTGACAGGCCACCGTGCGGTTCTGAACTACGGCCACACATTTGCCCATGCATTTGAAGCGGCCGGTAATTACGGTTCTTTGCTTCACGGCGAAGCTGTTTCGCTGGGCATAATGTGCGCCGCGCGCTTGGCCAGACGAATCGGTCGCATCGATAAAACTTTTGTCGACCGCCAACGAACTCTTTTGGAAAACCTAAAGCTCCCCCTTGCGCCGCCGGACTTCGATGCTGACCAACTCGTCGAATTGATGCACCACGACAAAAAAGTCGATGGTGGCCGCTTGCGATTCGTCCTACCCGACCGAATGGGGCACGTGGAGCTGGTCGAGGACGTCCGCATCGAAGATGTGCTGGCAGCGCTGAAGGAATAATAATCGAAAATGGCAATTTTGAATCCATCCACCGACAAGATGGGTGATTCTGTGCGCCAACACCTGTGCTTAGCCATGGTCGCCGGCGTGGGACCCCTGATGCAAAGACGCCTGCTAGAGCATTTTGGCAGGCCCGAGAAGGTACTTCGTGCAAGCCCTAGCGAATTGCAAAGCGTACAGGGTGTCGGGCCTAAGTTGGCCTCCGCCATCGCCAGGGCAAGCACCGATATCGATGTTGACCGACAGCTTCAGATGGCCCGCGACAACCGTATCGATATTCTCCTCGAATCCAACGACAAATATCCGCCCCTGCTAAGCGAGATCCCCGACCCGCCTGCAGTACTCTTCACGCGCGGCCTATTGCAATCCGTTGATAGGCTTGCCGTGGCGATTGTGGGGGCCCGGCATGCCAGTCAGTACGGCTTGCAGCAAGCCAGCCGTTTTGCGACAAGCCTAGCCCATGCCGGCATTACCGTAGTCAGCGGTATGGCGCGCGGAATCGATACTGCCGCGCATCGGGCGGCTCTGGCTGCTGGTGGACGAACCATTGCGGTTCTCGCCAGCGGTGTATTAAGACCATACCCGCCCGAAAATCATTCGCTTGCAGAACAAATCGCCGCCCAAGGATCAGTGGTGAGTGAAGCTGCACCGACCGCGCCGCCGCTGGGCGGAATGTTTCCGCAGCGAAATCGACTTATTAGCGGCCTGACACTTGGTACGATCGTTGTCGAGGCGTCCCAGCGATCGGGTGCGCTCATCACTGCACGTCTGGCCTGGGAACAAAACCGAGAGGTCTTTGCCGTACCGGGACCCGTTGATAGTCGACTGTCCACCGGCCCGCACCAACTGATCCGGGATGGCGCCAAGTTGGTCTCCTCGATCGACGACGTGCTCGAAGAGCTGGGCCCGCTAGCGCACGCAGTCCAGCGTGAAGATGGCAGTACCGTGCGTGCTCCGGCTGAACTGGCGCTCAACGAAGTTGAAAACCAAGTGCTCCAGGCAGTCGAATCGCAGGGTTCACTCATCGACGAGGTGACCCAAACTACAGGCCTGCCGGTCCACCGGGTGCTGTCAACCGTTAGCGTGCTGGAGATGCGGAACCTCGTGCGAAGGGTAGGCGGCAATCGGATCGCACGGGTTTAAATGGGCCCCGTGGCAACCGTGTTTGTGGTCGCCGAGTCTTGCGTAGACGACTGTCCCAACTCGCTCGGAACCGAAACTCCCCCCTCTCCAGGACTGTATCGCGATCGCGCGAGTGTGTTGAAATTGATCACATATACGTCCGTATCTGGGACACAGAGCTGGAAAATTTGTAGAATAATATGCAAAAATGGCATGCGGATATTACCTGGAAAATTGCGAGAACCGTCATTGTCGTGGGGTGCGTAAATGTCTAGCTTGATGGTAGTTGCGACCCTGACAGCTAGGGTGGTAGACCAGTTCACCCCTGCCTACGGCATAGGACTTGCACCATAAGAGGCGGCAACTAGGCCGGGTGCCTAGGATCACAACTCCTTTTGCGAAGGCGAGGTGACCGGAGCCCATCCAAGCTGCCAGGCCGGTATTGCCGGCATTTCCGCGACCCAAGGACGCGCACACGTGTTGTTGCGAGGAGGAGCGGATTCCTATTTGGACGGTTGGGAGAAAGGATTTTCTCCTGGAAACGTCGAACTCTCATTACGAGGAGTTCGTAGAAATGATTAGTAGGCACAAGGAAGAATTAACTGTCGATAATCTGCCCAGCGCCGCTGCGATGCAGGTCGATCATGGCCAACGTAGTGACGAACAGCTACTGCTCGAATACCGGACGACCGAAACGGCAACGGTATTCACAGAGTTGGTCTCACGTTACCAACGTGAGTTATTCAATTACCTTCGACGATTTCTCGGCGACGCAGCATTAGCCGAAGACGTATTCCAGGCAACTTTCCTTCAAGTGCATTTAAAATGCGAGCTATTTGAGCCCGGCCGAAAATTCCGCCCCTGGCTCTACACGATCGCCACCAACCAAGCCATTGATGCCCAGCGCCGCAATCGTCGCCACCGGCGATTGAGCCTTGACCAAACGCATGGGGCGGGTGACGAAGAAATGGGCAGCCTGCTTGAGGTGGTCGCCACGCAAGAGGCGGGCCCCTGCGAAGCCGTTGTTGGCAGAGAGCGGGCGGAATGGGTGCGAGACGCGGTGGGCAATTTGCCTGATCCTTTGCAGAGCGCCGTCAAACTCGTTTATTTCCGGGGACTGAAATACCGTGATGCTGCCAAGCTTATGTCGGTACCGGTGGGGACGGTCAAGAGCAGGCTGCACGCAGCCATTCAGCGCCTTGGCCAATCGTGGCGTGATTGTCACGCGGCGGGACGCCCCTGAGTTTAGAGTGGCCAGGCTAGGCTGGTCCGCTTTAGACGCTCTACTGAGCATCAGCTGTGAAACCAACTGCGACATCAACTGGGAAAACAACGACAAGCCGGCCACCGATGGTGGCGGGCTTGTCGTTTGTTGTGCAGAGACTCTTGGCCTTCACCACAAGGCTTTCGCCCCGATAGGGCTCAGGCCTGCCGATAACCGGCGGCCGGCGGCCGGCTGCTCTCTCCCAGAAAGGACAACTCGATGAGAGACGCGTTGCTGGCCTATCTGCTGGAAGACATGGAGCCCGACGAACGGGCTCGCGTCGAGGCGCGTCTTCAAAGCGATCCGATTTGGCAACACGAACTAGAACGACTGCGCCGATGTACAATCGCTTACCAGGCCGACCCGGAAAGCGAAACATGTCCGCCGGAAGACCTCGTTCACCGCACCTGCTCTTTCGTCCAGCAGGCGGTCCGAAGTACACCGGCAGCATCCAAGCAGGGCGATCACTGCCCGCTGCCGCGGCACCAATCGCCGACAACCCCCGCTTCCCTGACGGAGTCGCGCGAGCCATCCACGCACCGCCAAACCTGGTCGTGGTCCGACATCACCGTCACCGCCGGCATCCTGCTGGCAGTGGGAATGTTGCTGCTTCCTGCGCTCGGCGAAAGTCGAGAAGCTGTGCGCCGGCTTACATGCCAAAACAATCTGCGCCATTTAGGCTTCGCGCTAGTGGAATATGCCCAGCAGCGTGGTGGCGAACTACCTAAAATCGAGCCCGGTGAAAACGCTGGGATTTTTGTGCTCGAGCTGGCCGATCATGGCATTTTGACGAGAGATGCGCTGAGCCATTTTTTGGTTTGCCCGTCGACCAAGCTGGCCGCTGACATCTTTGCAGGCATCGACGTACTGCGACTGCCCACCCGCGAGGAACTTGCCACCGCACCTGAAGGAATGTTGGAGGCGCTGCGCGAGCGCATGTCGGGCAGCTATGCTTACCGAATCGGCTATGTGAACACTCATGGCGAGTATCACCCGGCGAAGTTTGTGGGAGGCAGCCATGCGCCATTACTAGCGGATGCACCAAGTTTCTCGGTCGCTGGATTTCAAAGCGACAACCATGGCGGCTGTGGCCAGAACATCCTCTACCAAGATCTCAGCACTCATTACATCAGACAATGCGTTGACGGCGATTCTAAAGACCACTTATTTCTAAATGCCGACGACCAACACGCACCCGG
The DNA here is from genome assembly GCA_022448265.1 of Pirellulales bacterium. Lineage (GTDB taxonomy): Bacteria > Planctomycetota > Planctomycetia > Pirellulales > Lacipirellulaceae > Bythopirellula. Next base: position 241,784 of record JAKVCC010000003.1, on the reverse strand, counting down.
CCGTCATCTCCAGGACGTGGTGCTTTTGCGAAGCGAGGTAATTCTGACTGGGCGCGGCGATCGCTGAACAGGAATAAACCCGGGTTCGTGGTTACCCCCCCAATCAGCCGCAGGTGCTAGCCTCGGGTGTACTGCGGGCCGCCAGGCTGGCTGGCTGGCAAAGTTTAGTGTCTGGAACGATTCTGCAAGCGCCCTTCCTGATTTTTTTGCGAGCGATCCCTCTTAGGAGCTACTGACTCAAAAACACCTAATTGCGCTGCTGTAGCGGCGTCTGCCTTGCCGATGGCAGACAGTGGGGTGTAACTCCTGTCTACCGTCACGGGTTGGCGTTTAATGCCACGTTATATTGGATTTTCCGCAATGAACTCTCGCCTCACAAAAGCCTATCGTCTTGGCCAATATAATTTTACGTGCATGCCTTTCTCGCTCCTGTTGCTAGTGGCCGCTACCACTCCGTGTCTTGGCCAAGATAACTTCTGCACTGACTCCCCTGGAACACTTTTCAGGTGGAGCTCGGCGGCCTGTGTTTCGGGTGGGCCGGACCTCGACGCCCCGCTGGTAACCGACCGGCCTGATTTCACCGAGGCGAGCTCCACGGTCGGCATAGGAGTCGCACAGCTCGAAATAGGCTACACCTATATCTTCGACAACGACGGCACCGATCAGACAATACACCACTCTTATCCTGAGCCACTGCTGCGGGCGGGACTCATCGCGGACTGGCTGGAACTACGAGTAGGCTGGAACTACGCCACGGAGCTGCTCAATGATGTTCAAACATCGGGTTCCGAAGACTTGTACCTTGGCTTCAAAATCGGATTGACACCCCAAGCAGGAATCCTGCCCGAAATGGCATTGATTCCACAAATGAACGTACCGGTTGGCGCTGATCCGTTTTCGGCGAATGAAGTTCTGCCGGGATTAAACTGGATCTATGGCTGGGAGGTAAACCAAATAGTCTCTACCGCCGGCAGCACCCAGTTTAATCGGGCCATTGATGGTGTAACCACCGAGGCGTACACCGAGTGGGCGCAGTCGTGGACAGTCGCCTATTCCCTGGCGGAACGTCTCGGGGCGTATACGGAATGGTTTGCCTTCTTTCCGCACAGCGCCGATACCGCAAAACCGGAGTACTATTTTAATGGCGGATTCACGGTCTTGCTGAGCGACGATGTGCAGTGGGACATTCGAGCCGGACTCGGAATCAACGACGCCGCGGACGATTACTTTGCGGGCACTGGGCTGTCGATACGATTCTATTGAGGAAAACACAACGGGAAAACTAGCAGATGCTGCTAAGTTTCCCGCGCCGCGCTATCCAAAAGCCACGTTTTAAAACGGGTTGCCGCTTCCTTTGCGATCACTACGCCAAGCATCCCTCATACGCAGACAGCACCAGGACTACAGCCCCCCCTGTGCAACGAACTCTGCGGCATACCTCCGCCGCTTCCTGCTATACCTCCCAACACGCCACGCGATGCCCTGACTCTTTTTCCACCAGGGGTGGCATCTCTTGGCGACATTGGTTCGTGACCAGCTCGCAACGCGCAGCAAACGGACAGCCACGAGGCAAGTCGTAGGGACTGGGAACCTCCCCGGCTAGAACTGTCAGCTCGTGCCGCTGCGTTGGATCAGCGACGGGATTCGCTCCCAGCAAGGCCTTTGTATAGGGGTGCAGGGCATCTGCTTGAATGTCGCGGCAAGGTAACTCTTCCAATACAAAGCCAAGGTACATCACCAGCACCGAATCGCAAAAATGGTCGATCACCTTCAGATCGTGAGAAATGAATAGCATGGTCAGATCGAACTCGTCCTTGAGATCCATCAACAAGTTGAGCACTTGCGCTTGAATCGAAACGTCGAGGGCCGACACCGGCTCGTCGGCAATAATAAATTCGGGGTTCACCGCCAGGGATCGGGCAATGCCAACCCGCTGTTTCTGCCCACCGGAAAACTCATGGGGATATTTTTCTTGGGAATCGGTATGGATACCGACCTTCGCGAACAGCGCGTCAACCTCGTCACGAATCTCTCGCTTCGGCACAATCTTGTGGAAGGCAACGACTTCGCGAACTGCCGCTCCCACAGTCATTCTGGGATTTAGCGATGCGTGGGGATCTTGGAAGATCATTTGCATCTTCCGGCGCACGGACATCAGCTCGGAGGCACTCAGGTGGCTGATATCCTGCCCACGAAACTGAACTTTGCCCGCTGTCATGTCCAGCAAGCGAACGATCAGTTTTCCCAGTGTCGACTTCCCGCAGCCCGACTCGCCCACCACGCCCAGAATTTTGCCCTTCTCGATGGCGAAACTCACGCCATTCACCGCGTGAACTTGACGAAGAACGCGATTGAATACCCCGCCCCTCACGAGAAAATGCTTGACCAGATTGGAGACTTCCACAAGGGGCATCGTTTACGACTCGTTGATCGGGAAAAAACAACGGACTTTTCGCAAATTGCTTTCTTGGCTTAAGCTCGGTGGCTCGCGGACACATTGCTCATCCTGGTATGGACAACGGTCTTGGAAGCGGCACCCTGAGGGCAATTCAAACAGGCTCGGCACGAGCCCATCGATGGTGGGCAAACGCGTCTGGTGATGGGCAGGGCCAGGGAGCGGAATCGACTCCAGCAGCGCTTTCGTGTACGGGTGTTGCGGTCGCGCAAACAGCGACTCCACATCAGCCGTCTCCACGATCTGTCCAGCATACATCACGACCACACGGTCGCAAATCTGTGCGATCACGCCAAGATCGTGGGTAATGAGCACGACTGCCGTGTCACTTTTCTTTCTTAGTTCATCCATCAGACTGAGAATCTGCGCCTGGATGGTCACATCCAGGGCAGTTGTTGGCTCGTCAGCCAAAAGCAATTCCGGCCCGCAGCACAATGCTAACGCAATCACAACCCGCTGCCGCATTCCTCCCGACAACTGATGAGGGTACTCGCAATAACGCTGCCTAGGATGAGGGATGTCAACCGATCGCAACATCTCGATCGCATGCTCTCGGCGCTGGAGCTTATTCATTGGTGTGTGGTATTTGAGCGCCTCGTCGAGCTGCCAGCCAATCGTAAATACGGGGTTCAGCGCAGTCATCGGCTCCTGGAAAATCATCGCGATGCGGTTGCCGCGAATAGATCGCATCACTGATTCGTCCGTGTGGGCCAGATTCACTCCGTTGAAAAGAATCTCGCTTCTGTGATCGATAAAACTATTTTGCTCCGGAAGCAACCGCATGATACTGCGGCTGGTAACCGACTTTCCACAACCCGATTCGCCGACGATCCCCAAGATTTCCCCCGGTCGCACCTGAAACGAAACATCCTCGATCGCGGTCACGTCCCCCCTGTCCGTACGAAAGCCGACCGTAAGATCCTTGACTTCCAGCAGTGGTGCGACAGACGGCATAAATAAAATGGGCGACTGGGGGCTTTAGAGATGCTTGGGGTCAAACGCATCCTGCAACGCGTCCGAAAGAATATTAAATGCCAGAACGAGAAAAAACATGAAGAAGGTAGCTGCGCCAATTTGCCAGAAAAAACCTGACATTACGTCGCCATTGTTGCCCGCATCACGAATCATTATCCCCCAACTGGGCTGGGATTGCACACCCAATCCAAGGTAGCTCAAAATCACCTCGGACTTGATTGCGCCGATTAACAGCAGCGAAAAGTTGATCAACATCAAATGCGCCGTGTTAGGCAGCACATGCCTGAAAAGAATGCGAGCACTGCCAAAACCGGCTGTTCTGGCCGCCTGCACGTACTCAAGTTGTTTGAGTTTCATCGTCTCACCACGAACCACCCGACATGTACCAATCCAAAAGGTCGCACAAAAGGCGACGTAAACAGGCAACAAGGTCTCCTTTGCGTCCGAAGCCGAAAAGGCGTAGGCAATCACTACTAGCAGCACCAGGCTGGGGATGGAAGAAAAGGTGGTATACAACCACACAACGCAATGGTCGACCCAGCCGCCAAAAAAACCCGCTGCGGCTCCGAGAATCGCGCCGATCAATACGGAGACTACCGCGGTCACCACTCCGATTTGGATCGCAACTTTTATCGAATACAAAGCCCGAAAGAAGATGGAGCGGCCTTGAGCATCGGTCCCCAATAACATCGCCGCGTTCTGTGCCAGTCGGTCCCAGCGGGAAAGTGGCTCGATCAATTCGGCGGTTTTCCGTTCAAACTCGACAAGCTTGGGCTCGAGTTCCGGAGCTTGGTCGAGGTTTTCACTTTTTTCCAATTCGTGCTGGATAGCAATTGCGTCGGAGACGATTTTCTGCAACTGCGTGAGCCGTTTGTCAGCCACCGCCCAACGACCCAGCTTCACATCGGCCAGAGCGGCGGTTGGATCTGAATTCTGCAGTGCTCGTGCTACCGGCTTGAGCATGCTGGTTCGGGCGATTTCAAATCGCCGCTCAGGCAGTTCTTTCAAAAAAAAACCGGCTGCGCTCTTGGGACCAATCACCTGAGAGCAGTCGTTCAGAGAAATCGCGTTGCACATCACCGCAATTGTCACGAGCAAATAAACACAAATAACTAGCAGCGCAACAAGCGCGCCGTTGTCGCGCCGCAGCTTTCGAGCGGCGCGCGATTCGAACAATCGGCGAAGGCTAGAAATCATTGAAGTCGTACTCGCGGATCAAACACGGCGTAGAGTATATCTGTCGCTATAATGCTCACAATGAACATGCCCGAGAATATGGATGCAAACACTTCGACTACTGGAAAATCGCTATTCAGAATGGCAGTTAACAAAACATTCCCCATCCCAGGTATGCCAAAGAAGGTCTCCAGCAAGATCGATCCGGTTACCAAAAAAGGGAGCGTGATCATGATGCGCGTAATGATCGGGATCATCGCGTTGCGAAGCATATGCACAAACATGATCTTTGCAGTGGATGCGCCTTTCGATCGAGCAGTCGTAATGTAATCACGACCAGTTTCTTCGACCATCACGGCGCGGTAAAAGCGCGTGTCGTAGCCCATTGAAACGACCACGCTAATCAGCACTGGCAACAGCAGATAATACGCCCAGTGCTCGAGGCCCGGCTCATAGCCGTGGATGGCAAAGATAGGCCTCCCTGCCAACTGGCCCAATTGGTAAGAGCCCAAATACTGACCGAATATGATGTACACCAAAAAACTCACACTCATCCCGAGCACGGCAAAAAAGACCAAGGCCTTGTCGAGCCACCGGCCCCGGGCAAAGGCCGAGAACAAACCAATGCTGATCGAAACCAAGCTTGTTAGGACTAATGCAGGCAATGTCAATGATAGCGATGGGGGAATAGCTTTACGAAGTTGTTCTCCCACGGTCATGCCGGGCTGCGTCCACATCTCCTGTTTGAAATCAAAACGAACAATTTGATTGAGCAGCGACACATACTGAACCATCAAGGGGCGGTCGAGGCCTAGCTCTTTCCGCTTGCTGTCGTATTCTTTCTGCGTAGCGTTCTTACCCAACAATCCAGGTACCGGATCTTGCTGGCGCAACAGCACCATCACCAATAACACAATCGCCAGGAAGACTGGAATGTTGTAAACAACGCGTCGAATAATGTAAGCCCACATAGCAATTGCATCGCCTAGCTAGTTCACATTGAGATACTTGGGCCAATTAAAAAAAGCTTCTGTTGGCTTAAAGTTTTTTAGGTGTTTATGAATGAGGTAGTATCGCGTACGGCCCATCGACCCAATCATCGGCGCATCCTCAACGACCATGTCGCGCATTTGCTCGTAAAGTCTCGTGCGTTCTGGCGACGGCGACATCACCCGTATGCGCTCGTACATCGCGTTGTATTCTGGCTGATCGTAGTTAAAGCTATTGGAGCTCGGCGACTTATAGGGGCCGTAAAAAAGCTGCAGGTTGTTCTCTGCATCGGGGTAGTCAGAGCCCCAAGCAAGTGCAAAGAAAGGGGCCCGGCGATTGCGAAGGGCGTCGCTGAGCGTCGCAAAATCGACCAGACGAATGTCGACTCGCACCCCGATTCTGGCCAAATGCCTCTTTGACATCTCGGCCATTTCGGCATTGCGCCCACCCCGACTCGTGAAAAAAACCAGTTTTGGTAGGCCCTTGCCTCCCGGATATCCGGCTTTGGCCAAAAGCTGGCGAGCGCGAGGGAGATCGGCTCCTCGATAGGCGTGCGGCAACGCATGGGCGTCGGGATGTCCATCCAAGCCCGCTGGAATCGGGCCGTCGTAAATCAAACACAAATCGTTGTAAAAAGCCTCGTTGCGCTCGTCCCAATCAATAGCCAGCGAAATGGCCTGACGAATCCATTTGTGCGTGTCATCATATCCGCCAAAATCTCTGTCCTCCATGTTAAAGCCGTAGTAGATCAAGTCTAAGAGCGGCTCCGGATGGGACCGAATTCCTTCGTCTGAAAATGCCTGCCTAACTTGCGCCGTCCGTTTGACGTACGCCTCCTCAAAATTCTCAGCCGGAACGGTCGTATAGTCCAGCTCACGATTGCGAAACTTCAACCATTTGGGCTGCGACTGCACAAAGAATTCTAATTCGACCCGGTCAAGCAGAGGGAGTCGCTTGCCCGCATCTTCATAAAACCCTAGTTTTTTGTCTTTCAGGTACCCCGGATAAGGCTCGCTGCCATCCTCCTCTAGCCCTGGATCTTCTGGATAATACTCTTCCCAATAATTTGGGTTTTTTTCATAAACGATTTGTATTCCCGTATCCCATCGCTTGAATCGAAAAGGCCCCGTACCAACCGGATGGCGAGCAAATTTTTTTCCGTAAAACTCAACAGCTTCGCGGGGAACTACTGCTGTTTGAAACATGGCTAGGACATAGCTAAAGCGATAAAACGGCTCTGTCAGGTGAACTTCGAAATGATGGTCGTCCATCACTTTCATGCCGGCGACAGGCATATCGTAGTCAAATTCATCTGCATCGTTTTGTTGCTCATAATACGCATCGAAACCCTCAATCGAGTCTTTCAGCAACCACCAACCCTTGGGAAGATTGCTCTCGTCCGCCATTCTCTTGAGAGAATAAAAAACATCGGCGGCCACCAACTCTCTACCTTTGCCATCCGGAAAGCAGGGGTCATCGTGGAAAAATACGTTTCGCTTGAGCTCGAAACGGTAGACTTTGCCATCTTCCGAAATCGTCGGCAGCTGGGTGAGTAACAACGGGCTCAGCGTCACAGGCCGCTTGAGGTACTCGTAATGCAACAGGGTTTGGTAGACCATGATGCTGGCACGATTGTCGTATTGGGTTGATCCCTGGACCGGATCCAAGGTATTCGGGCCGGCGGTTGCCATAGAAAGGTGGGCTACCTTACCGCTACCAGTGGCAGTCGCGCGGTCGCACCCCACAAGAAAGGCTAGGCCGACCACCGCAACCAGGGCCCGCAAAGTCGTGTAAGCTACTAACGATTCCCAAGGCGATGGCCGCTGATCAGTTTTTCTCGAATAACGCGGCATGCTGAGGCAGGTAGGGAATTTTGAGCGAGGCAATAAGGATGGGCAAGCTGCTCAGGCGGGCAATCGTATCCTAACTCGACAATTTGGGTCAATGACAGTGCGAGGAAGCGGGGGGCAATGGGCCATGGCTCCGGGCCAAGTCACATGCCTCTCGCCCAGCGACTCCAGCATGCTGAATCGGCATTCTCCCTAGCTGGTGTCCGTCCGGAAATTGCTTCCAAATGTTTTTCCGAGGTCAGGTTGCTGCCTGTGCATTTTGAAAATAGTGGATCTGAGGCACCGAGGCGAGCAGTTCGATTCGCCGAATGCTCCCATGGTGTGCATCGCTCGGCAAATTAAGTGGCATAGCGCATAACTCGACAAAGTTGTCTTCTGAAAGCGCGTTTGGCAAAGTGCTGAGCAAGCAGATGCTGGGCTGCAGCTCCTTCGCCCCCGCTTGAGCAACAGCGGCCAGAAAACTGGCGCCGCCCGGTCCTGCTTGAAACGTTGCTGGACATCCGTAATACTGCGGGTGCGCAGTGCATTCCGTTGACCGCCCATTCCAAAACCGTCGGTCGACCGCAAGATCCACCAATTGACCCCAAACCGGATTTTGAAACGGGTTTGCGTGGGTATCTGCCAAAAGTTTTCGTGCGATACCAGACCCCGACTCTGCATCAATGGCTCCATGTGGCTGGCTGATCCATGTTCGAAGAAATCGCTGCCCTGGCGCAAAACGCCGACCAAATGTTCCAGCGGGCTGCCCAGCAATTAGTCGAGTCGGGCCAACTCCATCACTTGTTTGACTTGAGGTTATTGGAGTGCCGACACCGGCTCGCGCTCCCTTTGGAGCAGAATAGTTCGATCGATGATCTGCCTGAACCGGAGCGATCGCGTCTAGAAACCGCTTACATGGCCGCATGCCGCGAGGTGGGCCAACTCCTGTTGGAGAGTGGCCAGCCCCGCGAAGCGTGGGGCTACTTGCGTCCCGCTGGCGAAAAAAAAATGGTGAGCGACTGGCTGGCAACCGTCGTGCCCAACGACGAGCAGGCCGATGAGCTGATCGAACTGGCGCTTTACGAGGCGATCGATCCGGAGCGTGGCTTTGCTTGGCTGTTGGCGCGGCGCGGCACCTGCAACGCGATTACCGAATTGGGAGGCCTTTCCACACAACTTCCCGTAGCCGGCCAAATAGCGTGCGCTGCTGTTTTGGTTCGGCACCTTCATGAAGAACTTCTTGGCAATGTTCAGGGGCACCTGGAGCGTCTCGAAGAAGAGGTTCCGGAAGGGGTGTCCGTGATCGCTCTACTCGATCAACATCCATCGCTCATGCAAGATGGCGCGTATCACGTCGATACGTCACACCTGGCTACGACCGTGCGCTTCGCCCGCTTGCTGACCGAACCTGCGCTACTCAAGTTAGCCATCGAATTAGCCGACTATGGGAGTCGGCTGGACCAAGAGCTCCAGTATCCCGATCAACCTCCTTTTGAAGACCTATTTGCCACTCATCTGCAATTCTTCCGGGCCATTCTCGGAGAGCAGCAGGAGCAGGCTGTGGAGTATTTCAGTAAGCAAGCGCGCAGTGTGTCAGTCGAATCCTACGGGACGTCCGCGATCGAATCGTATTTGATATTACTGGTGCGCACCGGTCAGCCGGATCGGGCGCTTGCCGAGTACCCAGAAATCGTGCCGGCCAACTGTGTACTCTCATCTCTGGCGCCCTCGCTATTACAATTGGCGCAAACGGCTGGCCAATGGGAGCGCTACTTCGAGATTTGTCAATCGCGTAACGACCTGGTAGGTTTTGCGGCCGGGCAACTCATGCAATAGCCGGCAGCGTTAGGACTTGCCGCACCTGACTGGCAAATTTGCCCTTGTACGCCTCAGCGTCCCATCCTCGCCGCGGGTATTGCCGGCCCCAACAAATGTCTGGCAGGCGCGGGCAGGACATGGCGCGAGTCTGCCAGCCCTTAACGGTCCTCTGGCAGCGGGCGATGTGGTCGCGATTGATCCTCCTCGTGCAGGGGGCGATTCCGCTCGTCGCGGCCCTCGCGGAACCTTGGTGGAGCAGGCGGGCGCCTGTCGCCGCGCCGCCTGTCGCGTTCCACCGGTCGTCCTGGAGCCGGACGGAGATGGGACGGGTCAGGCCCCTGGCGCCAACGATCTTGCCAATCACTTCCGCGATAGATGCCTTTCAACTGCTCTCGCATTTCTTCGCGAGGCAATGCCAATAGCCGCTCTTGCGTTGCCCCCTGCAATTCCTCAGCAAAGGTTTCTTCCAGCTGCTCCTCGGTCACTTCACCCTGCCTTCCGCGAGTCGCAACCAATACTCGAGCCTGCATGAGCCAATTCTGTACCTGTCGTTGAAACTCCTGTCGTGACATTTTTTTCAATTCGGCGAGAGCCTCGTTGGGAAGAACTTGCAGCATATCTTGTCGCAGGTCCTGCATTTTGTGTTGCTTCATCGAGCGGAAAACCCAGCCCAGTACTTGTGCTGGGTCTTGGTTGTTCAAGACGCGCCTTTCCCGGTCTGACAATTCTCGGCCCCGCTTTCGAAGTTCCTGCTTTACGTGCTTGCTAACCGCTGCTACCAGGTCGTGCAATTGATCATCGGACAACTCCAGCGCCGCCGCCCGCCCTTTCGCTTCGACCAAGAGCTTAACTTCGCGAGCACGATCTTGGGCAGTGGGCTGCTGGCGAAGTTCGTACTGCTCGCTAGCGGGCAGGCCTTTGAGCCATTGGTGATATTGGACGAGCGTGGCCAAAGGGGCCCCATCGCCCATTTCCGCCACCTCCCGATGTAGCCCCCGTAGCCGTTTTCTCTCAGCGGTCGACAATCCATAAAAGTGATTGTACTTGGCACGCAGGGCAGATTTTTCTTCGGGAGCCAGCCCCTCTAGCCAATCTCCTCGCGTTTCAGCCGTACTTACCAGCTTGTACTGCTCGAGGTGTTGCTGCAGCGGGGTGGCCAAAGTATCGCTGTCCCACGGCGGCTTGCCCATCGTTTTTTCAAGGACCCGCAAAAAATCAGGATCCTCAAATTGAGTATATAGATCGACGTAGTGAATCGCCGGCAAATCCGCAATGAGCCGCTGGTTGGGATCGCGATTGATCATGCGAAACATCAACATGCCCAAGAGCGCACACGTCCCAAACATCAGTACTGTTGCCAAGGTTCGGCGGCGACGCTTCATCGGCAATGCTTGTGTACGCGCATGTACTTCGCCAACGGCATCGCCGACCACCAATTCCATAGTAGTTTTCGAAAAACCGACGCCTACGACTGGTGCTGGGAGCTGATCGAGCGCCGCCCAAGTCCGGTCGATGCTCTGCAGATCCTGGCGATACTTCTCATCGCTCGCAAGCTGGCATTCGACACGCGCGCTTTCTTCGGGCGACAGTTCGCCGTCGAGATAAGCGACGATCTGCTCCAAGCGTTGGCTATTGTCGCGAGGGGATGAGGAGTTTTCCATGGCTCAAAAAATGATTTGTTATGAGACGATCAAAGTCAGTTCTAAAAAAATTTCTTGATCTGCCGTCAAGCAGGATCAGTACCCTCCGCGACCCGGGTTCCCTGCTGCAAATAGGGATCCAAGACTTCTCTAAGATTGGCGCGTGCCCGCGACAGCAAGGACTTGACTGCCGAGGGAGTCAACTCCATTACCTGAGCGATTTCTTCGTAACTCATATGTTCAAATTTGTTCAAAAGCACTGCCATCCTCTGGCGCTCGCTGAGGGCCATCACGGCCATCTTCACCACTTCGCCCAGTTCTGCCTTTTCCAGTTGTCGCGTCGGCATCAATCCACTAGCGGCTAAGGCTGCCCCATCCATGGGATCGGCCCCCTGCTCGCCGCTTGTGCGCCCGACGAGATTCACTTCGCGCCGCCGGGCCAATCCGCGCAAGGCATTCGCAGCCACATTATGGGCAATCGTATACATCCAGGTTGAAAATTTGGAGCCCGGCACATAGCGATGTCGCGCGCGGTACACGCGCAAAAACACATCCTGGGCCAGGTCATCGGCCATGTCGCGCCTCCCCACCAGACGGGTCATCAACGATACCAAACGCTGCTGGTAGCGCCCCACCAGCTCCTCGAAGGCTTGCGCATCATCATCGCGCACCTGCAGCATCAAGCGCACGTCGGGATCATGCGCCGTGTATCGCTGCGCGGTGGAATCGCTAATGGACAACCGTAATCTCCGCTATCTATCGCCAATACGATCCTGCAAACACTAGAGCCAGTCTCAAAACCTGGTATGAGGCTAAAATCCTCGGGAATCTTGTCGCCGAGCGGTCAATTAAATGAACCCCGCCGATGGAAAAAAGTTTTCGTTTCGGTACGGCCAAGGTAGGAACTCTGGCCCATTTTTCGGCTGAGCCAATCCAGCGGCGCGTTACCTGGGGCAACCGGGCAACTGCTTTAGAGCAAGCTTTCCAGCAATAGCCGAAGCTTACGCAGCTCGGCCCGATGGTCTTGACCCTCCACTGGAGGCATATCGATCGACAGCGCGCGGTCGTAACCCGCATGGGCCAATTGGCTGATGAGCTTGCCGTAATCGATTTCGCCCTGACCCACGCGCACATTGAAGTCCGCCTTGGTCGAATCTCGCAACCGCACGTGGAATACGTACGGCATCACCTTGGTGATATCACGTCCTTGCCAGGGACCGGTGACATAGTGCGAGGGGTCCAGCGACAAACCCATTCCTTTGACGTTGTCGCAAAGCACCGTCGCGGTGGCGGGGTCTTCGGTCATACATCCAATTTGTGTCTTCAGCGCGACCAAACAGCCGTCGAATGATGCGATGCGCACCAGCTCCCGCAGGCGTTCAATTTCGGCATTGAAGGGCGTACCCAACTCGGACGCCGGCACGACTAGGGGTACCACTTTCAGCGCCTTGGCCAGCTTGCAACACGCCGCAAACTGCTCGTAGTACAAATCGCCTTCTGCCAATGGTGCTACGCTCAGGGCCGCGATATTGAATCGGCTGGTTTCCCGGCAAACGTTAAACGCGCTTTCCAAGTTAGCCAGCACCGCAGAGGGACGCACCCAACTCAGACCCTCTTCGTGGATGGGCAACTCCACCGACGAGAATTCTAAGTCCACCAGCATCGGGAAAATATCTTCCCGCGGCATGCCAGAAAAACTCTCAATGGACGAACAGACGAACAACGCGAAAAACCCTTTTCAATAAAGTACCGCCGACAAGTAGAAGTAGGGTTACTGTAGCGGCTGAGGCGGTTGAGAGGCAACACCGCAAACTGTGGCAAGACGTCGCTCGCATGACGCTAGTCGTTGTCCCGCCGCACGAAGGCTGTAGAATAGGCAATAAGTCACCAAACTGCTCCCCCGGAGATTCCCATGTCTGCCACCACTTCTTCCCCCATACCGCCGATGGGCGTCCCACCCCAGGTCATTATTCAGCAACCCACCTCAGCCTTCGGCCGCTACGGCAAATTCTCGCTTTTTTTGCTGGTCCTGGCCGTCATGAGCATCATCGCCTTAACATCCAGCTATCAAAGCTACTTCAGCCCTCCGGGGGGGCCGCAAGAAAAATATCACTCGCTCTCCAAGAAGGCGACCAAAAAAATCGCCATCATCACCGTTGCGGGCACCATTATGGAAGGCAACGGCTTTGCCAAAGAGCAACTCGACCGGGTGCGCGAGGACAAAGATGTCGTGGCAGTCGTGTTGCGTATCGATTCTCCCGGGGGAACGGTCACCGGCAGTGATTATCTCTACCATCACATCAAAGAACTTTTCCAGGAACGCAAACTGCCCCTGGTCGTTAGCATGGGTAGTATTTGTGCTAGCGGTGGTTATTACATTGCCATGGCTGTCGGTGAGCAGGAAGACAGTCTCTTCGCCGAGCCGACCACTTGGACGGGATCTATCGGTGTGGTGATCCCCCACTACGATTTTTCAGAAATGCTAGCGGACTACAAAGTGAAGGATGACTCCATTTCCAGCCACAAGTACAAGCTGATGGGCAGCCCCACGCGCATTCTCAGCGAAAAAGAACGGGCCGAGGAGCGAAAGCTTTTCCAGGAGTTGGTTGACTTGAGTTTCGAGGGATTCAAAGAGATTGTTCGTAGCGGAAGGCCGAAGTTTCGGGCCGACGAAGGAGCCCTCGACGCTGTAGCGACGGGCCAAATTTTTACGGCCGATCAGGCCGTCGACAAGGGCCTGATCGACAAAATTGGATTCATCGAAGCGGCCATTGAGCGTGCGGCCGAATTGGCCGGCCACGACCCCAAGCAATTGCGCTGCGTGAAGTACGACGAACCGCCCACGTCGCTAAGCGCTCTGCTCGGTTCCCGGTCGCAGGGGGCGGGTGTGCTAGGTGCTAATCTCAGTACCTGGCTCAATCTTACCGCGCCGCGAGCCTATTATCTTTGCACCTGGCTGCCTTCCATCCTTTCCAACTCGCAGCCCTAGCTGGGCTATCGGCTATCGACAAATCGCCACATTTCCTGAACTCTATTGACGACACGCTCGCAGCGTGGTCCGCCAGGCGCAACCTCCCGCGTTTTCGCCGCCAGCAACTGCGGCATTGGCTGTTCAAACGACGGGCCTCTGATTGGGCGGAGATGTCCGATTTGCCCAAATCGCTGCGCGCAGATCTGGCTGGCTCTTTGCAACTCTGGACCACTCAAATCGTGCGTCACACCCACGCTGCAGACGAAACCGAAAAGCTGCTCCTACAACTGGCCGACGGCGGGCAAATTGAGTGCGTGCTGCTCCGCGGCCGGGTCCGCCGCACGATCTGCATCAGTACGCAAGTCGGATGTGGGATGGGCTGCGTGTTCTGCGCGAGCGGCCTAGACGGAGTCGAGCGAAATCTGACGACCGGTGAAATCGTCGAGCAGATTCTGCGGCTGCAACTGCTGCTCCGCCGTGAAGAACGGCTCAGCCATGTTGTGGTCATGGGCATGGGCGAACCGCTAGCAAATCTCGACGCGCTATTGCCTGCACTTGCTGAAGCGCATCGCCCCGATGGACTGGATATTAGTACGCGGCGCATCACCATCTCCACAGTTGGCCTGCCGCCGGCCATTGATCGGCTCACCCGCAGCAATGCGTCCTATCGGCTGGCTATTTCGCTGCACGCGCCTAACGACCAACTCCGCAACCGCCTGGTACCAGTGAACGACAAGATTGGCCTCGACGCTATCCTAGCCTCAGCCGACCGCTACTTCGACGCATCCGGCCGGCGCATGACATTCGAATACGTACTCCTGGCAGGCGTCAACGATTCTCCACAACAGGCCCATCAGTTGACCCGATTACTAGCCGGACGCGAAGCAATGCTAAATGTCATTCCCTACAACCAGGTCGCCGGGCTGCCTTATCAAACCCCAAGCCACGCCAGCCAGATCCAGTTTCGCAAAATCCTAGAAACAGGCGGCTTGCGGGTGCGTTTCCGTCACCGTAAGGGTGACCAGATCGACGCCGCCTGCGGGCAACTACGTCGCGCGCAGCAGCCGATTGTCGAGCTTGGCTAGGCAAGTATTTCTCATCCCGATTAGGCTACAAGCCGACAGCCTACTCGCGGAAACGGGGTGCCTGTGCGTTTGGCTTCCTCGACGTATTGTGTTCTCCCAGTGGGGCCAAAACGGCCCGCCCCGGCTCTTGCCGACGGAGGTAAACCCAGAACACCAGCGCGCCGGCCAGCAGCACCAAGCTAATATTCTGCGAAATACTAAGCCCGGTCCCAAAAACGGCCGACTCATCTGTACGGATGATTTCCAGCAAGAATCGCGAGATCGGATAGATGGTAAGCATCAGTGCGGCCACCTCCCCGTCACGGCGGCGAAATGGATAGAAGGTGCCAAGCATCCACGCCAGAAAGCCCGCGTTGACGGCACTGTAAACCTGTGTCGGATGCACCGGCAAACTACGCCTGCGCGGATCGGGTGCGGGAAGGTGAATGGATTGCCCATCATCGGTTTGCAAAACAAGGGGAACCTGCTTGTCAATCGTACGCAAGAGTTCCCTATCGACGTATGGCGTTGGCGCACCATTGAAGCGAAGGATGCGCATGCCGACGGTCAATC
The DNA here is from genome assembly GCA_022448265.1 of Pirellulales bacterium. Taxonomy (GTDB): domain Bacteria; phylum Planctomycetota; class Planctomycetia; order Pirellulales; family Lacipirellulaceae; genus Bythopirellula. Next base: position 226,293 of record JAKVCC010000003.1, on the reverse strand, counting down.
CTGATTGGGCCGCCGGCGACCCCGGATCGATTTGGGCCACCAGGGCGAACGGTTTGTCCGCGGGAAACGCCAGCTCTATACCATGCATACGACCGGTTACGACTTGTTCTTGATACAGCACGCTCTCGGTCGGAAACGTCACTGCCCACCACTGAGCCGACTCGCCCCCATAGCAGCAGCCGTTAAGTAAACAGCCGATTCGCCCAAAAGCCAAGCCGACGAGCAAACTCGGTGCAATCAGATCAGCCATCGCCAGCGCGGGCAATCGATGACGACGGACAAATACAATAAAAGCAATCGTGGCACCCAACAGCGCACCGTAGACGACCAGGCCCCCCTGGGTAAAACTGACGATTTTCACTAGCGTGTTCGTCCACTCGTCAAACTGGAATCGCGGGTTCCAATACTCGACAACATAGAAAAGTCGAGCACCGACTATGCCACAGACAAACATGCCAAACGCAAGCGAAAAGATAACGTCGGGGTGGAGACGCATTTGCTGTGCGCGGAGCACGGCCAGCCAGATACCTGCCAGCGATCCCAGTAGCACCATCACGCCATAGCCGCGAATCGGCAATCCGCCTGGGAACAGCTTGGGCAAAAACACGGCCGCCGCTGCTAACAAGAGCAACCCTGGAAGGTAGCCCCACGCCTCGGCCGATCGATTCGTTCGCTTTCCCCACAGGAGCGTCCCAATGGCTCCGCAGCAAAGGAGTCCGGCCAACAGCGCGCCAGGCGCAACGCTATCCCACACCGGAATGCTCAGCCAATGCAACGGAATTCGAAACAACTCGGAGCACATGGGGCCGTTAGCCAATAATATGGTTGTCGATCAATCGTGTTTGGCCGAAACGGGCCGCGATGACGACAACGGTACGACGGTCGACGGTGGTAACTTCACAAACAGTACCCTCTTCCAAAAATGCAATATACTCGACCTCGACGTTTTCGCACCTCGCCAATTGCTCTCGCATTTGGCCGATTATCTTATCAGCACTTTTTTCGCCCGCTGCTACCATCTGCTCAGCGAGCTGCAGCGACTGCCACAAGCTACGGGCTCGAACTCGCTCGGCAGGGCTTAAGAACGCGTTGCGCGAACTGCACGCCAGGCCGTCTTCTTCACGTACAATTTTCTGCACGTGAATATCGATCGGCACAGAGAGATCGCGGGCCAGTTGTTTCACAACAAGCGACTGCTGATAATCCTTTTGCCCGAAGTAAGCGTGGTTGGCCGGGACGATTTGAAACAACTTGAGTACTACTGTCGCGACGCCTTGGAAATGGGTAGGTCGCATTGCACCCTCGAAAGGTTCGGCAACCGGACCGACATCGATGCTTGTGTCGAACTGCGCTCCGTACATTTCTGAGGCACTTGGGGCGAAGACCCAGGGGCAGCACAGTTCTTCCAACAACCGCAAGTCGCGGTCCAGAGTGCGTGGATAGCGCCCAACATCTTCGTCTGGACCGAACTGGGTAGGATTGACAAATATACTCACAACCGTTTGATCGCATTGCGACAGCGAAGCCTCCACTAGCGAAAGATGTCCTCGATGCAAAGCCCCCATCGTCGGCACAAAGCCAATGGTCTTGCCCGAAGTCTTGGCCGCTTGTACAGCTAGCCGCATCCTGGAAGAAGATGTCACTACTTGCGTGGTGCCAGCGCCAGATTCAGTACCGCGACTAAGGTTGGCACTGCCCCGCCGCGCAGATCGTTCGCCCGCGCTGAGCAAAGGTTTTTTTGTTTGGTGAGACGGCATACTCATTGAATAAGAGTTGTGGTTTGAATCGGCGTCACAGTCTGCCAAACGTCCCAGACTGCTAATTGTTATTGACTTCCAGTTGTTTTATCAACTACCGGTCGCGACAGATGGCCAGCGCTTACATATGAACTAACAGGCGAACTAGTTGTTGGCGCATTCTATCCACCAGCCAGATCGGGCCACGCGCTGCAGAGCACTGCAAATGCGTCTGCGACGACGGTGGCTGGGTCGCTGGAACGGATGATTGCCTTCGGACCAGGGGCTGGAAGACACAAATTTTCCTGAACATTGGGGGAAATATTTTTTTGTTTTTTTTTCTGGCCAGCCTCTTTTTTGTCACCAATTCGTGCTAGCAGTTCCTCTGGAGAGTCTGGTTCTAGGACAATCATCAGCGAGGGCCAAAATGTCTGCTCTCCAGCTGGCAATTTCAACGCCCCCCCCTTGGTAGGTGGTCCGGCTGCAATATGGATGACCGGATTCGCGGGCAGCCCCCCGACGGTAACCGATTCTAACGTCCCCGCCGTACTGGAGATACCGCGCAGGCACACTCCAAAGCGGCTGTGAGCATCGTAAGTACCACCTAGCCGATGACATAGCGCTGCGGCCAGCCAAGGGGCCAAGCTCTCCTGCGCGGCGTGCAGCTGCACACAGCAGGGCGATCGGTCCAAATGGGCCAGTGTGCGGCTCAGTGTCCAGCCGTCGCGGGGATGTCGCCAGGAGCCGGCCACCTCAACCGCCGGCTCTAAGACGAAACGGCGAAACGTCATTCGCGGGTGCGGCACCGTCAGGCGGGGCAAGTCGATCTGCTGATCATCATAGAGCAACAAATCGATGTCGACCAAACGAGCATCCCACCGAATCGCTCGCTGGCGCCCCAGACGAGACTCCACTGCGTGAAGCGACGCTATTAGCTGGGTGGGCCGCATCTCAGTTTGGAGGACCACCGCACCGTTGAGAAACTCTCCCTGCTGGCCAGGGCCCCCAATCGGAGCAGTCCGATGCCAGCGGCTCCGCGCCAGGAGCTGCGAAGCGGGTAAAGTGGCGAGTGCCCCGCAGACGCTGGCCAACATTGACCACCGATCGCCCAGATTAGAGCCCAGTGCCAGCAGACAACGTGCCATAGACCCAAATGCCCCTTACCAAGAGCCCTACCCAAACCTCGGTAAAAGCGCTCGGCTCAGCGAGGGAACCCATTTCACGGTAAGCTTTTTATCCTGGTTCGGACCAGATCAAAAACCAACCATTAAAACGAACCGACGGCCCCGGGCGTCATGCCAGGGGCCGTCGGTTCAAGCATCCGTGCAGCTCTTAAACAAGGAGGCGGGCATCCGTTCCGCAAAGGCAATAGAAACGAGTCCTAGCCATTGCCAACAGTCAATCCCGTGGGCGTGCACCTCCTTAATGACTCAACGATGATTCAACGCATCTACAAGCAGGGCTGGTAGTAGAAAATTGCCATCGGCGCGCAAAACAGCTTCTGGCGCGGCTCAAAGCAACGACCAGACTCGAAAAATGTGCGACTTAAAGACGGACAGTTGCTCTTGTCCGATTGCAGGTTGTAAATTGGGTTGGAGTTTGGATTCGAGGGTCGTTTTCGAAGCTCGGACTCGACCACCGAAAAATTGGCATGGCGTACTGTGATGCCCTCGGACGGACTGGACTCAAAGTAACGCCGAACAAAAGAACTAGCCCGCCTCAGGAAGGACGCCATTATTAGAAGGGCGGGTCCGTCCTGTCAAGCAAGTTTTTCTCTGACCGTTGAAACACGCGCGGAAATAGATTCGCCAGACCGCTTGACAGAATTCCTTCAAGCTGTATTCCCAGAAACTTTCTAATCGGGCACCCTCGGCCTCACAACGCACCTTACAATGAACAATCGCCTGCAACACGCTATCCTCTTTTTTCGAACCAAATGGGTTTTCGAACCACACAATTTTTCCTGCAACACCTGAGCACTTGCCGTCATGCCTTCTTCTCCAGCCTGTTTTTCACAACTGCGTGTTGCCGCCTTTGAGAGCCGTCGCACTGCAGAGATGGAGCGCCTGATCGAGCGCATGGAGGGCGTGCCACTGGTGAGTCCGTCGATGCGCGAGGTGGCGGTAAAAGAAGACCGAAGGTGCATCGACTTTGCAAACAGGCTCATTACCGGCCAGGTGGACGTAGTGATTTTTCTCACAGGGGTTGGCACGCGCATGCTTTTGGATCGCGTCGAACGCCATGTGCCACGCAAACGCTTTCTTGACGCGCTCGCCGACATAAAAACAGTTGTTCGCGGACCCAAGCCGGCCGCGGCGCTGAGGAAAATGGGGGTCGAACCTTCATGGCGTGTTCCCGAACCAAATACCTGGCGAGAAGTGCTCACGACGATCGACGAAAAACTGCCCATCGCAAATCTTGTCGTAGCCGTACAGGAATATGGGCTGCCCAACGTTAGCTTGACCGCCGGGCTCGAAGCGCGCGGGGCACTGGTCGAATCGGTAGCAATCTATCGCTGGGAATTACCGACTGATATCGGCCCCCTCGAGGAGAACATCCGCCGACTGGTGGCTGGCGAAATCGATATCGCAATTTTCACTTCGGCTCAGCAATTGGTTCACTTGCTGCGGGTCGCGGAGCAACTAGCGTTGAAATCAGAAGTCGCCAACGCGCTGCGCCGCGTTGTCGTGGCATCCATTGGCCCAACCACCAGCGAAAAGCTGCGTGAGCACACAATCGGCGTCGACCTCGAGCCCACGCATCCCAAGCTGGGACACCTTATACGGGAAACGGCTGCGGCGTCTGCAGCGCTCGTCGAGCGCAAGCGCCGAGCGGTCGGCCGAATGGCCGCACAACCGATCTCGCAGCAACAGGTCAATCCGCGTGCACGTGCCTACGACAATAGTGTGTTTATGCGCGCTTGCCGAGGTGAAACCGTACCCTACACACCCATTTGGCTCATGCGTCAAGCTGGCCGCTATATGGCCGAGTACCGCACAGTCCGCAATCGTACGCCATTTTTAGAGCTCTGCAAATCGCCGCATCTGTGCAGCGAAGTCATGTGTACTGCCGTGGACCAACTGGGCGTCGACGCGGCGATTATTTTTTCCGATCTGTTGCCGATCCTCGAACCGATGGGCATGGAGCTGGAATTCGTTGCTGGCGACGGGCCGAAAATCAGCAATCCAATTCGCGAGGCGCGCGATGTCGACCGCCTACGGGAGTTGGAAAACCTCGACGCACTCGAATTTGTTTGTGAGACTGTCGCTCAAACGCGGCACGATCTTCCGGAAGCGCTGCCTTTAATCGGATTTGCAGGAGCGCCGTTCACCCTGGCCAGCTATGCGATCGAAGGCGGCAGCAGTCGCAACTTTCGGCACACCAAAACACTGATGTACCGCGAAAGCTCCGCGTGGCACGAGCTGATGCAGCGACTGTCGCAATCGATTCAGCGATACCTTAACGCACAGATTGCTGCTGGGGCCCAAGCCGTGCAACTGTTCGATAGCTGGATCGGCTGCTTGGGGCCAGAGGATTATCGCATCTACGTGCAACCGCACGTCAAGGCGATCGCTGCAAACCTAACACCGGGGGTCCCCTTGATCCACTTTGGCACGGGCAACCCGACCTTACTGCCACTTATGGCTGCCGCCGGCGGCCACGTCATGGGCATTGATTGGCGAATTGGACTCGACGCCGCCTGGACAGCGGTCGGCCACGACCGGGCAGTGCAAGGAAACCTCGACCCACTGGTCCTCCTTGCCGACCGCCCTACGATTGCCGCTCGCGCAACCGAAGTGCTGGACGCCGCCGCAGGTAGACCGGGCCATATTTTTAACCTCGGCCACGGAGTGTTGCAGCAAACGCCAGTGGACAATGTGCGCTACCTAGTCGACTTTGTGCATGAAGCGAGTAGCCGCTAGCCCCCTTTTCGGCTTTTCAATGATCTGCGGTGAAACCGATGCCTATAGAACGCCCTTGCAACAGGCGGTTGCTGGGCGGAGGGGGCAGCCGAAGAATTCTTGGCGCGGAAGGGAACTTTCGCCGCGACTATGCGTCTAAGACTTCTAGAGAGCCCCTTTTCTTTCCCCGAAAACATCGTGGAGGTACGGAACATGAAACCCCTTATCCCCAACTGGGTGGCGATGCTCGCGCTTCTCACCACCCCAACTGCCACGCTGGCCAAAAATACCGAGGTTGTGATCACGGTAAAAAAATCTCCGGCCAAGATTGAGCTGGCCGCGAAGCTCCCATTTGCGGGCCAGCGGGCCTCCGTCGACGTCGCTATTCTACTCGACACTTCCAATTCGATGGACGGACTGATCAACCAGGCCAAAAGCCAGCTTTGGACGATCGTCCAGCAGTTTGCCAAAGCGAAGAAAAACGGCCAGACACCTGTCTTGCGGGTCGCGCTATTCGAGTATGGCAACACCCGCTTGCCCGCGGCCGAAGGTTATCTCCGGCAGGTGGTGCCGCTATCTGACGACTTGGACAAATTGTCGCAAGCCCTCTTTGGCCTCTCCACCAGTGGCGGCGACGAGTATTGCGGGCAGGTCCTGAGAGAAGCCCTTCTCCGCCTCGAATGGTCGAAGGAGCCCAATGCGTACAAAGCGATTTTCATTGCTGGCAATGAGCGGTTTACCCAGGGCGCAGTTGATTATCGCGAGTCGTGCCAGCGCGCAATCGAGATGGGTATCGTTGTCAACACGATCCACTGCGGAAGCCACTCTGCGGGAGTCGACGGCCAGTGGCAGCAAGGGGCCTTGCTTGCCGAGGGCGAGTTCTTCAATATCGACCAGGACCGCGCGATTGTGCATATCAAGTGCCCGCAGGACGAAATCATTCTTCGGCTCAACGCCGAGCTGAACAAAACGTATCTATGGTACGGCAACATAGACAAACGCAAAGCCTTTGCCGAAAATCAGCTTGCCCAAGACTCCAACGCCGCGTCCGCCGGTGAAGGCGTGGCCGTCGGGCGGGTGCTCGCCAAGTCGGGTGCCGCGTATCGCAACGTAGCCCGCTGCCTAGTCGATACCTTTGGCGAAGATGACAAGATTTTGACGAAAGTCAAAGAGAAGCAACTGCCTGACGTCCTGCAAACAATGCCCTCCGAAAAACGTGAAGCCTACGTTAAAGCATTGGCGGCGCAACGGAATCGCGTACAAATGGAGATTGCTAAGGTCGCCGCCGAGCGCGAAGCGTACCTCTCTGAAGCACGCCAGCGCTTGACTGAGGAGTCGGGCCAAGCGACTTTGGGTAACGCAATTGTGTCGGCAATTGTAAAGCAATTGGCCGAGTCCGGTTTTGCGACGAGCACTGCGCTGCCATAGGATCACCAGGGCTCGGACTGTGCTGCATCGCGTGTGGTGCTGCCGACCAGCAGAACACAAAACAAAAAACAGCCCTGGCGAAGGATCGTCCAGAGCTGTTTTATTGGTTAGATGCGAAGAATTATCAGGCCGAGGGCCGGCTGAAAAACTGGTAGGCTGATAGCACTTCAAAAAGATCACGCGAAATGGTGATGTCTTCATGCTCAAAATCCGCGATCCAGGTACGCTGCTTGTTCACGGCGTCAGCAATCAACGGCAAAACCTCGCCGACCGAAACGGTTACATTGTCTTCCGGCGTGGCGTAAGCGGCAGTCTGTTCGGGACCACTGTACAACTTGAGATGGGAGTGTGGCATCGCTGACGATTCCTTTCGAGGGATTGCCTATCCATCTACCGACACCGACGGCGCCTGGTAGCCAATAGCAAGGTTCTTGAGGCGTGTTGGATAGGCCTTAAGTGTGCGTTGAGACTCGATGCGATCCGGCACAATCCCTGCCGGCACGACGCAACGCCCCCCTTCGTATTGGACGTATCGACCAAAGCAATAATGGGCGTTGATTCTATTTGAAGGAAAATTCCGATTTTTCCGCCATCTGCCGCTAGCATCTAGGTCGTGCCAACGAAGCACACAGGGAACAGTACGTGCAATCTGCTGGACCCCATGGCCGAATAAAGCACCGGTTTTCGTGGGGACTTGGTCCTGATGCCGTTGGTCCTTGTTCATGCGGGCCTTCTCACCCTTCGGGGCTTGCACCTCTCCGGCAAGTTCTGGATGATCGAAAGCAACTCCGTACTCTCAACCCAGATGCCAGCATGGACTTCAAACAGCGACTGCAGCGGGCGGCGGACCGCGGTCAACAGGCCCGTGATGCCCAGGCCGCGGCCGAGGCGGCTCAGGCGATGAGCGAGGAAGAGTGGCGGCGTCTCCATTCGGGACATCGCCGGGAACTCACCGAATATATCGAGGAGTGCCTCAAACAATTGGCGGAAAACTTTCCCGGATTCGACTTCGAAAGCGTCGTTGATGATCAGGGCTGGGGAGCGGCTATCCGTCGGGATGATCTGTCGCTCAATGCGGGCAAGCGCGACAATCTGTTCAGCCGACTCACCATGACGATCAGTCCACACAACAATTACCACGTGCTCGACTTAAAAGCAAAAGGGGCGATTCACAACAAGGAGAACTTTAGCCGCAATCACTACCAGCTCCTAAAAGACGCCGACTTGGATAGCTTTCGGCAGTTGGTTGAGCAGTGGACGCTCGACTATGCGGAACAGTTTGTCGCCAGCGGGGGGTAGAATACCACTGGGCCGCCGGGCGCCCGTCGTGGGGCGGTCGTGTCGTCGCCTGTCTTCTGAGCACCAGCGTGCATCTATCGCTACTATCGTGCTGCGAGTCCACAACCTGCTGCTCGCCGGAGGAAGTGGGCCTGCAGCTGCCAATCTTCAGAGATCGGTCTTCGGCCATTAGCCTTCAACCATCGCCAACTCTTTCAGCGCGTTTAGGCATTCCACCACCGACTCAGGTGTCGTATCTCGCCAGCCTTCGCGGCGGTGGGCGATGATGGCCAGCTTGAAGCTTTCGAAGGCTTCCGCCAGATCGTCAGGCAGTGATTCTACTTTGACGTGAAGATGGGTGCGCTGCTGAATGGGTTCGGTGCCATCCCCACCGCTTGCAAACTCGGATGTTTCGTTCGGCGCGCTGTCCGTGTCTGCTTGGGTCTCCGGCGCACTGCCTGCGCTGGCCGCAAGGCTGACCGAGGAATCATCGCCATTCACGGCCGACTCGGCTTCGCTAGCCACCGACGACGCACCCTCGGCCGCCGCTTCACGATCACCTTCAGCCTGGTCCTGGGCCGCGGCAGCCTGCTGCTCATCCGCTGGCATCCCCAACGTCTCCCAACGCTTGCCGCGCATTTGCGACACCGACCATTCATTCTGCAAGCTGCCTTCAAGCCACATCTCGGCGTCGTCCCAATCCAGGGCCGCCTGAAAATGGCTCCAGTACAGACCCTGGTACTGTTCGGCGACGTCGCCAAAGCGCTGCGAGACCCGCCGTAAACGCCCCACATGCTGGCTCGTGACCCCGCCCACCCGCTGGGCCCAGACTTCGTCGGAATACGCGGTGACCGGTGCCGCACGGCCCATCATCGCCTCGCGCCATTGGCAAATGATCTGACCCTTTTCCCAATTGGTCGTGCTGACCAGGCGGTTCCACTGGCCTACGAAGGGGATCGCGACGTCGTCGGTAGTCGCCTCTTCGCGCGGCGGGGTATCGGCGGCAACTTCATGTTCAGCCATAGGGGACTCTATCCATGGTTAAGAGAATAATCCGGCAACCCAACTTCAGTGTCACCGCTCCAGCAGTGCTCCTTGAGGAGCTAGCGGGGCGGATTCTAACACGCCGCTCGGCGCAAGAACCACTGGCTAGAGTGCCAGCCGGACGAGAAAAGCAGGGCTCGCCCGTCACAAGACGATCGCAGCAGCCATGCCAAGCAAATTCTATGGGCAATGGCAGCAATGGCAGCCGGCAACGCTCGGGGGATAACCTGTCGATAGCCGCTCGCTACTCGGCAGGGGCTCGTTCATCTGACTCAAACCCGCACCGTTTGTGCGTGCCGTCGCAAAACGGATGGTTGGCCGACTGGCCGCAGCGGCAGAGCGCAACCACCGGCTTATCGGGACTGATGCTAAACGCATTTCCCTCGGAATCGGTCAAAGAAAATGGGCCTTCCACGAGAAACGGGCCATTGGGGCGCATGTGGATCTTTACGTCAGCCATTGCATAAGTTTCCTATGGGGTACCTACAAGGAGGTCGAGCCGCACAGAGATTCTAACGAACCCTGCCTGTTTCGCTAGTTGGATCAAGCGTGGGGCCATGGAAGTGTATTCCGCTCACGGTTGGCCGATTGGAGCCAACCGCAGTAAAAACAGCACGCGAAGCGGCCGCTCAGCGAACGGGGCCACCCGCTGGCCTACTTCGGCGCGGGCACGCAGCTCAGATGAAGACGGTTGCTCAGTTTTCCGACCCCCGCCTCCTTGGACGAGCTGCTGCTTGCCAACCTCGGACAAACCTGACTCCGGCAGGATGATTGCGCGTTCAAGATCGGTTTGGCTTTCTTTGGCCACACTCTTGTCGCTTTCCGGGCGAGATTTCCGGTCAGGCCTTTTCTTCTCCTTCGCCAAACTTTCCTGGCGCTGCCATCGCTTCCAGGCCACCGGCTGCTCGACTCCAGGTGCCGAGCCAGTAACGCGAAGCGAGCGACAATAAAACGTATCGGCGTGACATGCGGCAAGGACGCGCTCAATTTGCTCGTCGGTGGCTTCGACCAGAAGTCGCTCCGATGTTCGGCTTTCTTTTGTCTGGGCCGTTTGGCTCGACTGCAGTCGCCGATAGGAAACGCGCTGCTCCGCCAGAAGATTAATAAACTTATCCGGTCGGGTAAACGTGATCTGCACGTCATAATCGGCCTGCGCCAATTCCAGGCGCTCACGTTTGCTCGGGCCACGCAGGCCTCCGCCTCGACCCAGCCTTTCGATTTCTCTCTCGCCTTCGACGTAGAGATCGTCGTTACCGGCAGCCTTGGACGCGACCCAATCATCCGCATCATCGACATCTGCGCCGCTGGAATCCGCCAAGCCGATTTGCGCCCCGCCGCTATCGCTGCCCACGCGCAATGCAGGCGCCAGCTCAGCCACATCAGCCTGGGCGTTTTCCCCTCCAGCCAGCCCCCTGCTCTTGGTCAATAAGTGCTCCTGCTGAGGCGCCGTCTGTGGCAGCGTAATAGCGAGTAGTAGGGCGGCTGCTACCGCCAGCGCCGCCCACGTCCAGCGCCGCGGTGCAAGAGGTCGCCGGGCCAGAGTTTTTTTGCCGCGTTCCAAAACCTTGCCGCTCAGGTCCTGGCCCACCGCCTCCCGCGGAAGTGCGCGGAGAGTGGACGAGAGATCGCGAAGCTCCTCCACCCACCTCCGGGCCACCGGATCTGTGCGCAAGCGGGCTTCGACGTGTACGCGCTGGTCTTCAGTGAGCTCGCCGTCGACAAAAGCGCTCAGCAATTCACCGTCAGATTCGTCGATCATAGATGGGGTGTCATCGGTCATTCGAATACTTGCTCTTCTGGCATCAATTCTTGCAACTTTACCTTCAATTGGAGTCGGGCCCGAAATAGCCGACTGCGGACGGTGCCGACCGGCAACTCCAAGATTTCGGCAATCTGCTGGTAGGAACAGTCTTCCATTTCACGAAGCACCAGGATCTGGCAATAGGAGTCGCTTACCTCAGCCAGGGCGCGCTTCACGACCAAGGCTCTTTCGTCGCTGATCAATCCACTAATAGGCGCGGGCTGTTTGCTGACAGGCTCGTCTCCCATGCGCTCTTTGAGATCCTCGATCGACACCGCCGGACCACTCCGGCCCGCGCGACGACGATGGCTGAGGGCCATGTTGATGGCGATGCGATAGAGCCACGTATAAAACTTCGACTCGCCCCGAAACGAGCCAAGTTTGATATAAGCCTGCACCAGCGCTTCCTGAACCACGTCGAGTGCGTCGTCGCGGGAACCCAGTATGCGCAGCAAGGTATTATAAATGCGGTCCTGGTATCGCTCGACCAACATGCCAAACGCCCCCTGGTCGCCGCCCTGGGCAGCAGAGACAAGAGTTGCATCCTCACACGGCAGGTCGTTCACGTGCTACTGCTGTTGTTTTAGACACTGAGGCCTCGGAAAAGTTCCGCCCGCTATCGGCTGTCAGCTCGATTGTGGGTGGCGTTCTATTTTGGGGCCTGTGCTAGGTTCTCTCGATTTATCTCACCGGCCCGCCTTTTTCAACCTGCGCGACCGATTTGGACGAGTTCAGTTCCAAATGTACTGGTCGCACCCCGCCCCGCTGCAAGCGATGGCCGATAGCCCACTGCCCGGCTACCATTGGACCATGGATCCTCTGAACTGGATAGCCGAAGAGCTCGCGCAACTCGAACGCAGCGACCTGCTGCGCAGCGTACCGCCGCCGCTTGGCGTGCAAGGGGCAACCGTTGAACAGGCTGGTCGGCGGCTGATCAATTTTGCGTCAAACGATTACCTGGGACTGGCCGCCGATCCACGGCTGACCGAAGCGGTCATTCGTGCCTGCCAGCAACATGGAGTGGGACGCGGGGCCAGTCCGCTCGTTTGCGGACGCTCGCAGCTTCACGATCAGCTGGAACTGCGCCTGGCACAGTTTCTTCAAACCGAGGCAGCGCTACTTTTTCCCACCAGCTTTGCCGCCAATGCCGGCGTGATCCCTGCGCTGGTGGATCGCGGCGACGCGATCTATGGTGATGCCAAAAACCATGCCAGCATCATTGACGGTTGCCGGCTGTCGCGCGCAGAACGACACATTTATTCGCACGCGGACGCCAGTGCACTCGAGCAGCTACTCCAAACCGGCGCGCACTATCGACGACGGCTGATCGTCTCGGACACGCTCTTTAGCATGGATGGCGACCTAGCTCCTCTGCCCGAACTCGCCACGCTGGCAGAAAAGTACGACGCGATGCTTATGCTCGATGAGACCCATGCCTTCGGCGTGTTTGGCTCAGGTGGCCGCGGCATCGTCGAACATTTTGCAGCAGCTCATCCGGAACTATCCGCGCGCGTCGACGTGCGGGTGGGGACCTTCGGCAAAGCGCTCGGAGTCGCTGGCGGGTTTGTGTGCGGTTCGCGCGGACTGGTGCGCTGGCTTGCCAACCGTGCGCGGACTTACGTTTTTTCTACAGCCCATCCGGCGGCGCTAAGCGCCGCCGCTCTGGCGGCGTTAGACATTGTAGAATCAGACAGGCAACGTCCCGCCGCACTCCTGGCCGAAGCCCAGGCCTTGCGAGGCCGGCTACAACAACTCGGGTGGGATACGGGACGCAGCGCCAGTCAGATCATTCCCCTGCGCGTGGGCGCACCGCGCGCGGCCTTGCAAATCTCCGAGCAACTGCGCAAGCGGGGGCTGTGGCTACCCGCGATTCGGCCACCGTCAGTTCCGCCCCGCGAGTCACTGTTGCGGTTGGGGCTCACTGCCGCACACACCGGTCCAATGATCGAAACGCTCGTGGCCGCGCTTACAGAAGTCGAATCGGGCAACCGGGACCGCCAATGATCGTTTTCAAGGCTCTGCCTGGGCCCCCGGTCGCAGAGAAAGGCGACAGGAACGGCAAGCCGCCATCACGCATTGTCCTGTGCCTGCTATAACGATTACGCGGGATTCCAGCCCAAAGGCGGATTCGACGCTAGGTCAGTAGGCGTGCAAAAACTTGACGCTGCCAAGAGGGGTACTTAGGATCGAACATAGTGAGATCGGTGTCAAAACCTGGCTTGAGGCCACAATTCTGGGGAACTTTGCCCAAAATTGTTGGTTTTTCAATCGGTTGTAGCCAGATCCGTGGATTCGTGGAATTCCGGACCTGGCAAACCACCGGGATGGGCCCGGTGGCCGGTCTGCGCTGAATGGGTCTGGCTGGGCGCGTCGCTGGCTCGCTCCTCCCTGACTCCCGCCCTATCCAAGATCCTTCGAAAGGAACACTCGCTTGGCGCTGGTCCTTCAAATACTGATTGCGGTCGCGCTGCTGGCAGGGCTGATCTCGGTTTTCTTGAGCGCAAAAAACTGGCACTGGACCCAAGTGGTACTGGTGTTGTTTGTATTCTTGTCCGGCTTGGGCGTGCTCTACCTGGCGACCAAGACGGCGAGCGCGCACAAGAAGCTCCGCGCCAATATCCCACGATTGGAAAAGGAATTGGCAGACGCCAAAGCCGAAAATGAGGACTGGATCAAAGGCACTGACGAGAGAGAAGGGCTGCGGCAGCTCGAACATCGGCTGGCCATTGCGGTTCGCGATCGCGGACGGGTTTGGCGGCAGGTGCGGCCAGTGGGCCAACTGGACGCCCAAAAACACATAGAAGTGGAAGTTCTCCAGCCCCAACCCCACAGCATCGAACAAGACGCAATCATTTTTGCCTTTGAAGCCGGACCGCCGGATGTTGCCGAACCGGACAATGGTGCGCAGTACCTAGGTGAATTCCGCGTCGTCGAAACAAGTCCCACCGGCGTCAAGCTGGAGCCGGTTCACCTGCTGCATGCACGTACCGGCAAACGGATCGACCAGAGCCAAGGGCCGTGGAGCCTATACGAGACAATGCCTGCGGACCGGCACGAGTTGTTCGCCAACTTTTCAGAAAAGGAACTCCGAGAGCTGCTTCCGGCCAAGGCCCTCGACGAACATGTCCGGCATGGAACTCCGGCCACGGCCGACGATGATCAATGGGACGTTATCGGTCTCGACGAGAACGACGAGCGCGTAGGACCCGACAAAATCGATACTGCCGTCAAGCGACTGTACAGCCGTCCGCTGAGGGACTACGCAATTCTGTTTGGCGAATTGGCCGAGCAGCGCGTCGTGATGCTAGCCAGTATCCAAGCCGTTGCCGGCGACAACCGCCTGAAGGAAACGGCGCTCAAAAGTGCTGAAGAACTGGGCGAATTTCGTGAAGAAGAAATCCGCAATCTCGCGGTAGATTTGACCGGCATGGAAAGGGATCGGGAAGCAATCGAGTCGCATCGCGATATGTTATTGCTGCAACTCAAAAATGCCCAACAACTCATCGACGCCAAGCTGACGGAAAACTCAGGCCTCGCTGCAGCGCTGACCAAGCGGCAGCTAGGCCTACTGCGCTACATCAACTCGACGGCCCCTGCACCGGCGAGCTTGAATCGCATCGGCCCTTGAGCTAAAAAATTGCTGGTAGCCCCCTTGTCTGGCAGCCAGCTGGAGGGCCGGTTCTTTCACGCCCGCCATGTCCATGGCCGGGCCTCCCGCGCTAACGGATGAGCGGTGCCCCATCGAGGCCTAGCCCAAGCGGACAAACTGTCCGATCATTGCTGTCGCCTTCCGCAGTGATCAGGCCTAGAATTCCACATGGCTCTGCGCTCGCTCCTCGATCGGAGCGAGAGCACCGCGGTCCATTTGCAAACACTCACACCTCGCCTTTAAAAAACATGGGCCTCTACGACCGCGACTACGGACGAGACGACCATTACGGTAGCCAGCCAGGGTTTCACCTCGGGGCGCGAGGTCCGCTTACGCTAACCACAAAAATCGTACTGCTCACCTTCGGCATTTACGTACTGCAACTGCTCACCCAACCCGCGCGGCCAGAATTTGTGGGCGACTATGGCTGGGTCACCAAATATTTCTCAGTTTACACCGACTCTTTCCAGCGCCCCTGGTTGTGGTTTCAACTTCTGAGCTATGGCTTCCTGCACGACTTGAACGACTTTCGGCATATCGTCTTTAACATGCTAGGCCTATGGATGTTTGGGCGAACTGTGGAGAGTCGCTACGGACAGCGGGAGTACCTGGCTTTTTATCTGATCGCTATTGTCTTTGCCGGAACAGCCTGGTGTTTATCGGAGGTGATGGTCGGCGCCGGGCGTGACACGAGACCAATGATGTATGGCGCATCCGGTGGATTGAGTGCCGTCTTGATTCTGTTCGCGATCAATTATCCTCGCCAACGGATTTACATTTGGGGCATCTTTGGCGTTCCGGCGTGGCTATTCGCTATGTTTTTTGTTGGCAGCGATCTATTGGGGGCCATGGACCGCACGAGCAACGTGGCTTGCACGGCCCACCTCGGAGGGTCGCTGTTCGCTGGCCTCTATTTTTATTTTGGCTGGAATCTTTCCCAGAGGCTCCCGCGCGGTTGGTCACTGCCGCGGACCCACCGGCGCCACAAGCTTCGCGTTCACGACCCAGATGAGTCTCCGTCGGAAACCGACCAGGTCGTGGATGAGCTTTTGCGAAAAATCCAACAGCATGGTCAAGACAGCCTCACCCAACGCGAACGACGTATCCTAGAAAGAGCAAGCCGCGACTATCAGCGCAAAAAAAAATAAAATCGGCTGTCGATTCCCATCGCAGCATACGCGCCTCGCCAATGACCAATAGGGAATTTTCCGCCTTTGTGACAGCCACTCAAGACGCAACTACTGCCGACCGAGACCGAGATAGAATACGCTGCCCGGGGCGGCGTGGCCGGGTGTCTCTAGCTGTGGGGTCGTGCATTGCGGCCGAGCGACACCTACCAGGCCAATTACTGGCAAATCAATTTTTTACAACTCGACGATGGCACAGATGGATTTTGCGGCTTGGGCCCGACAGAAAACCCCCGCTGCCCCGCCTCCAGCCAAGGTTGCGCCTGACGGGACAGCTACTGGCCATCGACGCCCCACGGCGAGAACGCCGTGCGCCAAGGCACTGCGGCCGCTTTGGAGTCCTTGGTCATTCGCCTTTTTCATGCTCTATTCTGGATCAGGCGTCCTGGTCTGACTCGGTCTGCACTAGCATCTGAGTTATTCGAATTTGAGTTATTGGGATTTGAGTTCTCATCGTGTCCGAAGTTTCATCACCGCCAGAAATCGTAGTGACCGGCGCAACCGGGCTGGTGGGGTCCCGCTTGGTATCTGCCCTGGACGGAGGGCCCTGGCGCGTGGTCCGCGCGGTGCGCCGCGCGGTGCGCGATCCGCACACCGAAATGCACTGGGACCCAGTCTCAGGCGAAATCGATCGCGATCGGCTAGCAGGCGCCCAGGCGGTCGTCCATTTGGCAGGGGCCAACATCGCGGGGCGCCGCTGGAGCGAAAAACAAAAAACGCTAATTCTTAACAGCCGTGTTGCCGGCACCGAGCTAATCAGCCGCACCATGGCCAGCTTGGAGCGCAAGGGGCAGGTACTCATCTCGGCTTCAGCCATCGGTTACTACGGCAACCGGGGCAATGAACAACTCAACGAAGGGGCTGCGAGCGGAGACGATTTTTTGGCAGAAGTCTGCATGCAGTGGGAGCGGGCCTGTCAGCCCGCCCGCGACGCAGCTATTCGGGTGGCCAACCTCCGCATTGGCGTTGTACTGAGTCCCGACGGCGGCGCACTGGCCAAGATGTTATTGCCGTTTAAGCTTGGCGCGGGGGGGCCCATTGGCAATGGCCGGCAATATTTTAGTTGGATTGCCCTGGACGACGTGGTCAGGGCAATCCGCTTCGTACTTGAACACAAAACGCTTTCCGGCCCCATCAATCTGGTCGCGCCTGGCACGGTCACAAATCGAGAGTATACCAAAACCCTCGGGCGGATTTTATCGCGACCTACGATCTTGCCCATGCCAGAGTTCGCCGCACGCCTAGCTTTTGGAGAAATGGCTGACGCACTACTGCTAAGCAGCACGCGCGTGGTCCCCACCGTTTTGACTGGTAGCGGATTCCAATTCCAGTATCCCCTGTTGGAGCCGGCGCTGCGTCACTTGCTCGGCAAGGCGTAAGCTCGGCTATCGCGCAAAATCTTCAGGCGCAAACTAGTTGGTCTACAGCGGGGACTATCCGCTGAAGTGGAAGGGCACAAAAAACCTGTTGAAATCCTGGGAAGTGGCTTGCGAAAAGAGTGCGGCTCGCGACCTAGCGAAGCCATGCATTTGGCGATGATCGAACACATTACGCATCGCGACCAAATTGACATCATCCTGGCAGTCTTGCAGGAAGGCCGACAAGCAAAGTACGAGCAGTTGCAAATACGGACGGGCGAAAAATTTTTCGGAGATCGAGCAGCTTCTCAAAATGGCCAAGGCTACGAACAACTTATCGCGTGCAGGGCATTTTATGGATGCGTCGCAAGTCCTTACACTGCTTCTGCCTGTGGTAATTTCTGCAGAGCAGTGTCTGCTATTCCATGACACTATGCCCCGTGTTTTTGGTGCCCTGGGAGGCTCATTCCGCTGGTCTCGTTGCGGATAATTTCAACCAGGCGGCTCTACTGGCTCCGGCCGCCTGATTCCCATTGTGAGAACGCCGCAGTCCGGTAAAATAGGGGGGATTCTGCCGTGTGCGCTCCTTTGATTCGAGAATTGTATGCATTCACAAGTTATCGTCCTTGGCGGCGGACCGGGTGGGTATGCCGCCGCGTTTTTGGCGGCCGACCTGGGGATGAAGGTCACGCTCGTTGAGGCGAACCCCCACCTAGGCGGCACTTGTTTGCTGCGCGGCTGCATTCCGTCCAAAGCGCTCCTGCACGTGGCTAAGGTGATTAGCGAATCGCGTGAAATGGGCGAGTGGGGCGTTGCCTTTGGCAAAACGAAAATCAATGTCGATAGGATGCGAGCACGCAAAGAAAAGGTAATCGAGACCTTAACCAACGGGCTGGCCCAGTTGGCCAAGCAGCGGAAGGTGCAAGTGATCCATGCCCGGGGGATTTTTGTCGATTCTCAAACGTTGCAGCTCGAAGGTGGCGACCCCCAGACTTACCAGAGCGAGCGGATCACATTCGATCACTGTATTGTCGCCACCGGTTCGGTCCCAGCGATGCCGCCTATGTTCCAAACCGGCAGTGCACGGGTGATGGACTCGACCGGAGCTCTAGCCCTGCAAGATATTCCGAAGACGCTTCTGGTAGTGGGCGGCGGCTACATCGGATTAGAGATGGGCACGGTGTACGCCGCACTTGGCACGCAGGTTTCGGTCGTCGAACTCACCAGCGGGCTCCTGCCCGGTGCCGATCGCGACCTAGTCAAACCGCTGCATAAAAGGCTGGAAAAACTTTTCCAGAACATTTACCTAAATACAAAAGTTGTCGGGATGAAAGACGCCGGCCGCCATGTGAAGGTCCAAATGCAGGGTCCCGAGATGGAGGAGGCCGCCGCCTACGATCGAGTACTCGTTTCGGTAGGCCGGCGCCCCGTCTCCGAGGGCTTTGGTCTGGAAAATACCCGGGTCGTCGTCAACGACCGCGGCTTTGTGGAGATCGATAGCCAACAGCGTACGGCCGACCCCCATATCCTGGCGATCGGCGACGTAGCCGGCGAACCAATGCTTGCGCACAAGGCGTCGCACGAGGGGAAGGTGGCTGCCGAAGTGCTGGCCGGCGAGCCGGCCGCTTTCGACAAAATGGCGATTCCCGCGGTGGTGTTTACCGAACCGGAAATCGCCTGGGCGGGCCTCACCCAAGAAGAAGCCAAGCTAGCCGGGCGCGAAGTCAAGATTGCCCAATACCCGTGGCAAGCCAGTGGCCGGGCCATTGCCATGGGCAAAACCGACGGGCTCACCAAGTGGCTGATCGATCCGGCCTCGGACCGCGTGTTGGGCTGCGGCATCGTTGGGTCGGGTGCTGGCGAACTGATTGCCGAGGCAGTTGTAGCAATTGAGATGGGCTGCACGGCGATCGACTTGACCGAATCGATCCATCCCCACCCCACACTCAGTGAAACGATGGCCTTCGCCGGCGAAGTCTACCTAGGGACAGCGACGGAAGTTTATCGCCCAAAGAGGACACCGCAGAGCAAGTAGGAACTGCAATTATGGCTAACACCAACGCAATCCCTCCGAAGTCGCCGATTCTCGACGATATCGATCCAGCCGAAACGGCGGAGTGGCTGGAATCGCTGGATTATGTGCTGGAAAGCAAAGGCCCTCAACGGGTCAAGCAATTGCTGGCGGCCCTGGAAGAGTCGGCCCATCGCAATGGTGTCGAACTGCCTTTCACCGCGACCACGCCGTACGTCAATACCATCCCCCGGGACCAACAGCCCTCCTACCCTGGCAACCGGGAGCTGGAACGGCGCATCAAGAGCTTCGTCCGCTGGAATGCAATGGCCATGGTCGCCCGCGCCAACCGCGATCCGGCAGCCCCCGGCGGGCACATCTCGACGTTTGCTTCTTCGGCGACCCTGTACGAAGTAGCGCTCAACCATTTCATTCGCGGTCGAAGTGATGGCTACGATGGCGATCAAGTTTATTACCAAGGACATGCAGCGCCCGGCATGTATGCTCGGGCATTTCTTGAAGGACGACTGACCGAAAAAAACCTAGTCAACTTCCGCCGCGAACTGAGCGAGGGCGGTGGGCTGTCGTCGTATCCACATCCATGGCTGATGCCTGATTTTTGGGAATTCCCCACCGTCTCGATGGGTCTGGCGCCGATCATGGCAATCTACCAGGCACGCTTCAACGAGTATCTGCGGGACCGGGATATTGTCGACACCTCGAACAAGCGGGTGTGGGCTTTTCTGGGGGACGGCGAATGCGATGAGCCGGAAACACTCGGCGCGATCACGCTCGCCTCCCGCGAAAAACTCGACAATCTCACCTTTGTCATCAACTGCAATCTCCAGCGCCTGGATGGGCCGGTGCGCGGCAATGGAAAAATTATCCAAGAGCTGGAAGGCACGTTCCGCGGCGCCGGGTGGAATGTGATCAAGGTGATCTGGGGCGACGATTGGGATCCGCTCGTCGAACAAGACCGGCAAGGCTTACTAGCAGCGAGGATGATGGAAGTCGTCGACGGCCAGTATCAAAACTATATCGTCAAAGGAGGTGACTTCATACGCCAGGACTTCTTTGGCAAATACCCCGAACTGCTGGAACTCGTGCAAAACTACTCCGATGAAAAACTCAGCAAGCTTCGCCGAGGGGGACACGACCCCGAAAAAGTGTTTGCCGCCTATCAGGCTGCCGTGACTTGCCCGGATCGCCCGTCGGTGATTATCGCCAAGACTATCAAGGGCTATGGACTTGGTGAGGGAGGCGAAGGCCGCAACGTTACCCACAACCAAAAAAAGCTCAATGAGGACGAGTTGCGCGAATTTCGCACCCGTTTTGGCATTCCAATCTCCGACGAAAAAGTGGCGGAGGCGCCCTTCTATCGTCCGCCTGAAGACAGCCCCGAGATGGTCTATTTGCGCGAGCGCCGTGCAGCCCTTGGCGGCCCCACTCCATCCCGCTGCACGGCGCCTATTACGATGGCCGTGCCGAAACTTGCCGACTACGAAAAGTCGATGGGCAAGCTGGTGAGTAAGGGCCCTGGCAAGGAGATGTCGACCACGATGGGCTTTGTCCGCCTGTTAAGTGATCTTCTGCGTGACAAACAGGTCGGCAAACATATTGTACCCATCGTCCCCGACGAGTCTCGCACATTTGGCATGGAAGGCCTGTTTCGGCAAGTGGGTATCTACGCCCACGCCGGACAGCTCTACGAGCCAGTCGATTCGGATCAGATTTCGTACTACAAAGAAGCCAAAGACGGCCAGCTATTAGAAGAAGGAATTACTGAAGCGGGATCTATGTCGTCGTTTAACGCGGCCGGCACTAGCTATGCGTCGCATGGTGTAAACATGATTCCGATGTTCATTTACTACTCGATGTTCGGCTTCCAGCGAATCGGTGATTTGATCTGGGCCGCAGCCGACATGCGGGCCAAGGGTTTCATGCTGGGCGGCACGGCGGGACGCACGACACTCAATGGCGAAGGGTTACAGCACCAGGATGGCCACAGCCTGGTGAACGCGATGGCCTTTCCCACCGTACGGGCATATGATCCGGCCTACGCCTACGAAACGGCCGTGATTGTTTTTGACGGGCTTAAGCGGATGTACGAAGACAACGAAACAGCCATCTATTACATCACACTGGAAAACGAAAACTACCTGATGCCCGAGATGCCAGCCGGCTGCGAAGAGGGGATTGTCCGCGGCATGTATCAGGTCGCTAGCGTCGCTCCAGACAAGGTGAGTGGGGCCACCACCAAGGTGCCCGAGGTGCAACTCTTTGGCAGCGGAGCGATTCTCCGCGAAGCTCTGCGGGCTGCCGAAATTCTGTCCGACCAGTTCGGGGTTGCTAGCGGCGTGTGGAGCGTTACCAGTTACAATCAGCTCCGCCGTGACTGCCAGGAATGTCAGCGCTGGAATATGCTCAACCCAGAAAAAACCCCTCGCCGATCATACGTCGAAGAGCAACTCGCCCCTACCGAGGGGCCGGTCATCGCGGCAAGCGATTATATGCGGGCCCTCGCCGAGCAAATCAGCCCCTGGGCACCCAACGGATTCTTTGCCCTGGGAACCGACGGCATGGGCCGCAGTGAATCGCGGGGTGCGCTCCGCCGCCACTTCGAGGTCGACGCCGAGTGCATCGCACTGGCCGCGCTGCACCAGTTGCAGAAGCAGGGGAAATACGATGCCAAAAAGGTAGCCGCAGCTGTCAAAAAACTAGATATTGATCCCGACAAACCATCGGCGCTCTACGCTTAAGGAAATACCCCTTCTGTTCAGGGAGGGGAAACCATCCATGGCCACACAAATCACGCTTCCCAATTTGGGCGAAAATATCGAGTCCGGCGATGTCCTGTCGATTCTGGTCAGTGTCGGCGACGTGATCGCTGTGGATCAGGATCTGGTCGAACTCGAAACCGACAAGGCGACCATGCCCGTCCCCAGTCCCACCGCCGGCACAGTGACCAAGCTGCTGGTAAACGAAGGCGACACGCTTTCGGTAGGCGCAGCCATTCTCGAGATGGAGGCTGCCGACTCCCGTGCGGCGACATCCGACTCGACGGCGAGCGCTGCCGCCCCAACACCCGCTGCACCCGATCCACCCACGGTGGCAACGCCGGTCCCAGCGCAACCCGCCGCAGACATCATGCCGCCGGCCGCCCCAGCAACTACGCAACAACCAGCCGAGGTGAAGCCTCCTGCACCGGCACCAGCTCCCTTGCCCTCACCAACAAGCGGACTTGATCCAACAACGTCCGACGAAGATGTGCCCGGCGACGGCCATTCCTCCACCGCAGCAGGTCCCGCAGTGCGCCGCCTGGCGCGGGAACTGGGCGTCGATTTACGTCGCGTCCGCCCCACCAGCAGCGACGGACGGATTACTGACGAAGATGTGCAGGCCCACGTCCGCCAGAGCAATGAACAAGTGGCCTCGGCAACCCCCGCGGGCGTTACGCCACCGGGCACGCCGGACTCCGACGGGCAGGGAGCCGTCCGTCGCCACAAGATGTCGCGGATGCGGCAAACAATTGCCCGCAACCTATTCCATTCCTACAACACCATCCCGCAACTCACCAACTTCGACGATGTAGACATTACGGAATTGGAGCGCATCCGCAAAGACAGCAAGCACGACTACGCTGAAAGCGGCATCAAGCTGACTTCGATGCCCTTTTTGATCAAGGCAGTCGCCTCGGCCCTCAAGCAACATCCAGTGGTCAATGCCTCGATCGACGAGGAAGCGGGCGAGATTATCTATAAGGAATACGTCAACATCGGAATTGCCGTCGATACGGAAAGCGGCTTGGTCGTGCCGGTCCTGCGGGATGCTGACCGCAAAAACATCCCCCAACTAGCCCGTGATTTGGCCTCGGCGGCCGAGTCGGTCCGAGAGGGCCGTTTTGGTGTGGATGACCTGCGGGGCGGCACCTTCACGATTAGCAATCTGGGGGCCATCGGGGGCACTTACTCAACGCCGATTATCAATCCGCCCGAAGTGGCCATTCTCCTGGCGGGCCGCAGCCGCATATTGCCGCAATACATCGACGGCCAGTTCCAAGCGCGGCTGATGATGCCCTTATCGATCACTTACGATCATCGCATCGTCGACGGCGCCGCTGCTGCACGCTTCCTAAACGAAGTGAAGGGCTACCTGGCGAATCCGGGGCGCTTGCTGCTTGCGCCCTAGCTCTAACCATGTTAGCACACGTTGCGGCTAAGGACCCTGGAAAGCAGGGTGGCTACGCGCTTACCAGCACGCTGCCTAAAAAGGCCCGCATAGCTTAAACGCCAGGCTGTGTCGCATCGATTGCGACAACCCATCACTCGGAAAGGGATGGGGACATCGTCGCCATGCAGTGGCGATTCTTTGCGCAGCGCTGGTGTCGCGAGTAGACGGCAATGCCTACTGCCGAACTCCTTGCAGGGGAAAACACAGCAGGGGAATCACTAGCGATGCCAGGCCGATTGCCCACCGTACCGGGCCCAGCGGGACGTTGTCGTTAGCAGTAGGCGGATGGTGGATCCCCATCAGAATCACCAGAACCAACATGGGTGTCCACATTACTGCGTCGTTGATGTGCACCAATATGTAGAAAATGGAGAGCGAAACAAACCAACGTGCCAGCGTATGCGCGCGATCCAAGAACAGCGCATAGATGGTATGTCCGCCGTCGAGCTGGCTAATCGGCAGCATGTTGAGCCCCGTGATCAACATGCCCACCCACCCTGCCATAAAACAAGGATTGAGCTGCGACAAACCAATCCAGTCGCGCCCTGTCCACTCGGGATGCGCAGCGGCAAGCATCCACTGGCCGATCCAGGGAAGATAGAGCTGGATTTCATCGGCGCGTGGCCGATGCGAAAGGTCCAAGTCGCTGATCCCCCACCAAAATACTGGTACCGCCACGACTAGCCCAGCTAGAGGCCCCGCAATGCCGATATCAAAGATCTGCCGGCGGTCGGCGCGCATGCCGTCCATGCCGATGACCGCGCCCATCGTGCCAATCGCGTTGAACGGGATGGGGATACAAAGCGGGTAACTGGCTGCAATGCGGTGCTTCACCGTCTGCAAAAAATGGCCCATCTCGTGGGTCAACAAAATAGCCAGGACGGCAACCATGTATTGAACGCCGGTCAGCCAATTCGCGCTAATGACCTCCCACATGGCCGCGTAGCTGCTGAGGAAGGGGTGTTCGAGGGGCCGCCAGTGCGTGCAGCCGACCCAAAATGTCGAAGCGCATGTGCCCACAAACAGTAGCAGCGGCAACAACCGGCGCCGCTGCGGCCTAAAGTGCAGATCCGAAAGTTTGAGTTCCGGCAAATGGGAATAATCGGGCTCACCCCGCGGGACGGCCGCAGGAGTAACGCCAATTGCAGGTGGTGAAGCAATTGCAACCGGCAAGGGAGGGGCGGGTGGCGTGGACGGCGACTGTTCGGCCCTCTGCGCAGCCGGTAATTTGGCCTGTTCTCCGGAAGATGGTTCCTCGCTACTCATCGGCGAATCATAGAGTCTAAAGGGGCGGTAGTCCAGAGACACCGGAGTGTGGCGCAGGCAACTTTGCAGAACAAGCTTTCCGGAAAACTGAAGCCGAGTACGAGCAGCTTCAGGAATTTAGTTCTGCAGGACCACCGTTTGATTAAAATCGCTCACTTAGCCGCTGAGGCCAAGCAGGGTACTCTTTACCATCCGTAAAATCTTCGCGATCAATCGCGACGAGTTCATTGAGGGCTGAGTCGGGCGCGACGCTGCCGGAGCCTGGGACCAGTCATGCCTAAATGATAGGACATTGAGTAGCCCCGTTCCGCTGTTGCTAGCACAATCACTACGACTAGACCCGAAACTCCAATTGGGTCTGCGTGGCCCTATCCGGTAGAATACTTGTTTCGAAATCTCCGGGCGAGGAATGCTGATGATCGGTCTGCGCAACACATGGATTTCGCTCCTGGCGCTCGCCGCGCTCCCTGCGGCGAGCCTATCGCTCGCCGCGGAAACCGGCGCCGAGCAGCAAGTCGAGCGGATACGTCAAATCGTGCTCCTCCGCCAAGATGACCCGGCGGCGGTGGCCCACCTCGTGCAACTCACCAGTAAACTTTCGGAAGCGGACGGGGCCGTTCTTTTCAACCAGATCGCCGACGACTTCCTGGCAGCCACCCAATATGATCGAGCCGGCGAGCTCCTGCGTCAGCTCGTCGATCAGTACCCGAACGAGCCCGCCACGGCCGACGGCCTGCTCCAGTTGGTCCGCCTGTATGCCAGTAGCGAAGTTGCCACCAGCCAGATACGCACCACCGGGCACGCTCCATCGACAACCGATTTGGCCACTTTTGCGCTGCACAGTGCGCGCAAGGCCCGCGCCAAAAACCGTACGCTGGCCGCCGACCCCAGGCTCACCTTCCAGTGTGCGGTTGCCGCCCGCCGTAGTGGCCGGCCAGCGCAATCGCAAGGTTTTCTCACCCCACTGAAGCACAATCCGCGCGCCGAGCCGTGGCACGGGCGGGCGCGAGCCGAAGCCTGGCTCCTGAGCGGCCGCCAAGACGATGCGCCGCTGCGCACCCGGCAGTGCGCCAAGGCCGATGTGCGGCCCGTGTTGGATGGAATTCTGGACGAGCCGTTTTGGAAATCGGCCATGGGCGACCGGGCTGGCCCGCCCACCCGCTATGGTTTCGCGCGGGACAAAGAGTTTTTTTATCTGGCCGTTCGCTGCAAAAAATTTCCGGGCACTGAGTACGCAGTCGACAACCGCAAGCGAAATTACGACGCTAACCTCAGCGCCCACGACCACATTGAATTGCAACTTGACCTTGATCGCGACTATGCCACGTGTTTTTTCCTGGCCGTGGATCACCGTGGCTGGACCGCCGATCGCTGCTGGATGGCTAAAGACTGGAACCCCCGCTGGTTCGTCGCGGCCCGCCAAGACCAGACACACTGGACCGTAGAGGCGGCCATCCCCTGGACCGAATTGGGCGGCACTGCCCCACCGGCCAAGGAAGCCTGGGCAATCGCCTGTCAGCGTGTGGCGCCCTACTCGCAACCTACACAGACAAGTTTTGACTTACTGCTGTTTGAGGACCTAACCGAACACTAAGTAGGTTACAACCGACAAACCGTTCGCTAGGCCTTGGTGTCTCTGAACTCCAGGCCCTCCCAAAAACTACTTGACGGCCACACGTTAGCAGTGCTTGACGCGAGGACACTTATGCTACGTTTAGGCAATCTTGTATAGCCCCTGTGAAGGTTTTGTTGACAGGGAATTTTTGACCACAGCACAATCCAGGGACTATACTGCCCCGCATGGCATGGATGATTGGGATCGACGAAGCCGGGTATGGGCCCAATTTGGGTCCGCTGTGCGTGGCGGCCACGGCGTGGCGGGTGGAGCCGAGGGCCGAACGGAGGCGGAAGAAGGGAGAAGGGGAACGCGCGGGCGTGGCGGTTGCGGCACCCCGCGATCTTTATGCCGCGCTTGCCGATGTGGTTTCGGCTACGCCCGATGGCAACCGGATCACAATCGCTGATTCGAAATTACTTTATAAGCCAGTCAGCCGCGCCAAAAACTGTGGGCTGCGCCACCTGGAGCGCGGCGTGCTTACGGCACTTGGTGTATGCGGCAAGCCGGCCGCCGACTTACAAGAGCTGCTCCGGCCTCCACCGGTGCCATGGTACGCCGACTACAATTGTCGTCTGCCGATCGACACGGCGCAAACGGAATTGGCAGCGCTGGCCAATCGATTTTTGGAGGCCTCGGCGGCCGCTGCTACCGAGCTGGTCGACCTCCACACCCGCCTGGTCTTTCCGGAAGAATTCAACCAACTCGTTACCCACCACGGCACCAAAGGCGCCGCCCTCTCGCACGTGTCGATCGAACTGGTGAAATCGCTCCTCACCCACCTGCCCGACCTCTATCCGCCAACACGTGTCTCCATCACTTTTGACAAACACGGCGGCCGGAATCACTATGGAGCACTCCTACAGCATCACTTCCCCGAACACTGGATCGAAACCGTGGAAGAAGGCCGAGCGCGGAGCCAGTACCGCTGGGGCGATGGAGAATCGCGAGTGGATGTGGTGTTTCGCACCAAGGGCGAAGCTGAGCTGCCGGTGGCATTAGCGTCGATGACGGCCAAGTACCACCGCGAGCTTGCGATGCGCGCCTTCAATGCCTTTTGGACGCAACGGGTTAGCGGGCTCCGGCCAACGGCTGGCTATCCGCAAGATGCCAAGCGGTTCAAAGCCGAGATTGCGGCAGTACAATACGAACTTGGGATTGCCGACCAATGGCTATGGAGGACTCGATGAGCGGACAGTTTATCTACGTAGCCCGGCATGCCTGGGCCCATGAGTTTGGCGATCCCCGCTGGCCCGATGACTCACAGCGAGCACTGGAAGAAGAAGGGTCTGAGCGGTACATGCGAATGATTGAAAGCGTTGCTGAACGAGGCTTTGCCCCCGAAGCAATCGCCACCAGTCCGTACCTCCGCTGCCGGCAAACCGCCGAGATTATTTCGCAGTACACGGCCCACCAACCGGCGATCACCGAGCTCGACGCGCTTGCGCCCGGCAGCAACTTCGAAACGCTAGTAGCATGGTCTCAGGAAACCGGCTGCCAGCAAACCTGTTGGGTTGGCCACGCGCCAGATGTCGGCAACCTGACCTCCGCACTGGTGGGCGACAACCGGGCCGACATTCGCTTTGCCAAAAGCGCAATCGCCGCGGTGCGGCTTTACGATCTTCCAGGCTACGGCTGCGGCGAATTGTATTGGCTGGTGACGGCCAAGTCGCTGGGAGTCTAACCAAGGAAGCTCCCATGGCCAAACACGGCAAATACGATTGCGTCATTATCGGAGGCGGACACAACGGGCTAGTGTGCGCGGCCTATCTGGCCAAGGCGGGCCGCAAGGTGTGCGTGTTGGAGCGCCGCGCGGTACTGGGCGGCTGCGCGGCGACCGAAGAACTTTGGCCCGGCTACCGCGTATCAACCGCCGCCTACGTCATCAGTTTGTTTCAGACGTCGATCATCCGTACGCTGCGACTGCACGAATATGGACTGAAGATCCTGCCCCGCTCGCCTTCGTCGTTCACGCCACTCCCTGACGGCCGCAGCCTCACGATGGGCCCCAGCGCCACCTTCAACCAACGCGAGATCGCTAAGTTCAGTCCCCGCGATGCAACTGCCTACCCGCGCTACGAAGCACTCCTGGAGCGGGTGGCCGGCACACTCGAACCGGCGCTCAGCGAAGCAGCGCCCGATCCACTGCCCTTGCCTCCGGACTGGCGCAAAATTGGCCTGGGTAAACGAATCCGGGACGGAAAAAAACTCATGAAACTCTACGGCGCCGCCAAGAGGCTCGGCGCCGATCTACCGGCAGCGGTCGAGCTGCTTACAGGGGCAGCGCGGCCGATTCTAGAGCGATGGTTCGATACCGAGGTCTTAAAAGCCACGCTTGCCACCGACGCAATCATTGGCGCGTTTACCTCGATTAGCTCGCCTGGCAGCGCCTATGTGCTGCTGCACCATGTGATGGGCGAGGCGGGAGGCGCGAGGGGCGTTTGGGGCTACGTTGCAGGAGGCATGGGCAGCCTATCTGATGCAATTGCCGCTGCCTGCCAGGATATGGGTGTCGAGATTCGCCGTGAAGCGCCAGTCCATTCGATCCACACCAACTCTCGCGGCGCCTGCGGCGTGGGCCTGGATGATGGCTCGCAGCTGGAGGCCCCGGTGGTGGCCTCGAGCGTGGACGCGCATCTCACCTTTGAGCGGCTCCTGGCTCCCGATGTGCTACCAAAGGAATTTCGCGAGGCGGTGGCAAAGATCGACTACGCGTCAGCCTCGGCTAAGGTAAATCTTGCGATGGCTGAGCCGCCCCAGTTTGCATGCCTGCCCAGCGACGGCGTCGCGCCCCATCATCACGGCACCATGCACATTGGCCCCACGCTCGACTACCTTGATCGGGCCTACGACGAGGCTAAGTATGGCCGGCCTAGCAGCGAGCCGATTCTTGAAATTACGATGCCTACCAGCGTCGACACATCGATCGCCCCCGATGGCAAGCACTTGTTGTCGATGTTTGTGCAGTACGCACCCTACGAATTGGCCGAAGATAACTGGGACGCAATTAAAGAATCGTTCGGCGACCGGTGCGTCGAAATGCTGGCCCGCTACGCGCCCAACGTGCCCGCCGCAATCGAACATCGGCAAGTCCTGAGCCCGCTCGACTTGGAGCGGACCTTTGGCATCACCGGTGGCAACATCATGCAGGGGGCAATGGCACCGCACCAACTGTATTGTTTCCGCCCGGTGGCCGGCTGGGCCGATCATCATACGCCCGTACCGGGACTCTACCTGTGTGGCGCCGCGAGCCACCCAGGAGGCGGCGTGATGGGCGCTTGCGGCGCCAACGCGGCCGCTGAAATCCTTCGAAATAGAGGCTGAATTTGAGATCCTCCTCGGCCAAGGCTTCGTAGGACAGCTGAGAGATGCTAGATTGAAGATCGGAAACAATCGATTGTCACTTCATCCATCTACCACCTGCCGTCGAACATGGATCAGGAAGAACTTTACCAGGAGCATATCCTCGACCACTACGAGGATCCCTTCCATCGGGGTACGCTTGAAGCGGCGACTCATGCGCACCAGGAGAAAAATCCGCTCTGCGGGGATGTGGTGCGGATCGAACTAGAGCTGGACGCCCAGGGCAAGATTTGCGACCTCTATTTCACAGGCGAAGGCTGTGTGATCAGCCAAGCTTCCGCGTCGATGCTGCTGGAGCAAATGCATGGCAAAACAATCGACGATTTGAAGCAGTTTTCTGCGGACGACATGCTGCAGCTCTACGGACCCCGCCTGACACCCAATCGGCAAAAATGCTGCCTACTCTCTTGGAAAGTCCTTCAGTCGGTGGTCCATTCGCCTGTTGACGGAGCGAGCTGATGAGTGCGCTCGAAAAAAACGCGCCGCAAAAATCCGACCTGTTGCCAGAGTCGCTCCGCGATGATTTCCCCATTCTTTCCGGTGACGTGTTGGACGGACATCCGCTCGTGTTTCTGGACAACGCGGCCAGTACACAACGTCCGCGGCAGGTGATCGACGCAATTTGCCGCGTGTACGAGCGGGACTATTCCAATGTCCACCGAGGCATCCACACGCTCAGCGAACGGAGTACCGAACAATATGAGCAGGCGCGGGAAAAGGTCCGCGCACTGATCGGTGCCGAACATGTCGAGGAGATTGTCTTTACCCAGGGGACAACGGCTTCTATCAACTTGGTAGCTCAGAGCTGGGGTGGAGCCAATCTAAAACCGGGCGACGAAATCTTGTTGACGGCGATGGAGCACCACTCCAACCTAGTTCCGTGGCAGCAGATCGCTTCAAAAACTGGTGCCGTGCTGCGCCATGTGCCGATTACCGAAACAGGTCTCCTCGACATCGCGACACTGGACCAGCTGCTAGGACCGCGCACCCGACTGGTTGCGCTGACATCTGTTTCCAACACGCTGGGGACAATCAACCCGATCAGTACCATCGCGGCACAGGCCCATGCGGTAGGGGCGCTAGTGCTGGTCGACGCCGCCCAAAGCGTCCCCCACCAACCGACCAATGTGCGCACGATGGGCGCTGACTTCATGGCTTTCAGTGGACACAAAATGCTGGGACCATCGGGCATTGGCGTTCTGTACGGAAAAAGAGAGCTTCTCGACGCGATGCCGCCCTTTATGGGCGGTGGCAGCATGATCCAAGAGGTAGGGCTGGAGAGCTTCACACCGGCGGCCCTGCCCGCCAAATTTGAGGCGGGCACCCCGCCTATCGTGCCGGCCATTGCCATGTCGGCGGCGATCGACTACCTGAGTGGCATCGGGCTAGACGCCATTCACCGTCACCAGCAGGCCCTAGTCAAGCGCGCTTACCAGGGCTTGAGCCAAATTACCGGCCTGCGGATTCTTGGGCCTGCACCTGAGCATCGCGCAGGCCTAGTAAGCTTTGCCTTTGAAAAAATCCACGCCCATGAATTTGCGCAAGTGCTCAACGACCAGTTTGGCGTGGCCGTACGTGCCGGTCACCACTGCACGCAGCCGCTGCACGCCACCCTCGGCATCACCGCCAGCACACGAGCCAGTTTTTATCTCTACAACCGCCTGGCAGATATCGATCGGCTCCTGGAGGGCGTGGCGGCAGTGCAGGCCAAGTTTGCACCCCAAGGGCGTCGGAGAAAGGCCCGGGGTGGATAAAACAGGGGCTCTTCCAAGGTTTGGCCGGTGTTCTGAATGTATTGGACGACAACGTTCATATCGCACAAATAAGCCAAATGATCGCCTAGGCCCTGAGCATGAAGTGCGGCCGCAAGGACGAATTGGAAGCGGATAATCCGTATTCCAGTGCCAGGAAAGATGAAATCACATTGGTCTTTGATCGGGACGTGAAATGGGACGATGAAGTTGCTAGGCGTTTTTATCTTGATGACGGCCCTGCGGCGCTAACCTTCTGTGAAGTTCCGATAGGCCTATCGCAAAGAGCGCATAGAGAAGTATTACCACGACGGGGTGTCCACCAACCTAAGACGCTAAGATGCCGTTGCCTCGAGATTTCTGTATTATTTCCGGCGGCCAAACTGGAGCTGATCGCGCGGCGCTCGACTTTGCGATCCGCACGGGAATCCCTCATGGAGGCTGGTGTCCACGAGGCCGGCTGGCCGAAGATGGAGCGCTGCCGCCCATCTATCAGCTCGAGGAAACCACCAGCTCTCGCTACGACCAGCGGACTCGCTGGAATGTACGCGACTCCGACGCGACACTGCTGCTCACAATCGATCGGAAGATACGGGGTGGAACAGGGCTCACTGCCAAAGTGGCCAGCCAACTCGGCAAACCATGGCTGCATATCAGTCGCGACACTTGCCCGTCTCCCGCTGCAGCGGGAGCGCAAATTGTGGACTTTATTGGCGAGCATAATGCCACCAAGCTCAACATCGCCGGACCGCGAGGGTCGCAGCAACCGGAGATCCTCTCGTTTGTTGATGCGGTACTCAACTCGGCACTCATGGCCTCGCAGGCATAAAGGAACTTTGGGGAGCGATGACCTTGTTGTGTAGAACAATTCTCTGCCCGGGGCGAAAACTATTTTCCGTACTTGGTCTCGTACTTGAATTTAGGTGGGAACACAGTACGCGTAGTTCATTCGGAGACAACTTCGTATAGAATACCGAAACAACGGACCACTCAATATGCGATTTTAATACCATGCTACTCCCCCTCTTATTATTATTCACGCTGGTTCCACTCTTGGAGCTGTGGCTGTTGATTCGGCTCAGCGGCGTATTCGGATTGTTGACAACCATTAGCGTAGTGCTGCTCACCGGCATGGTGGGGGCAGCGCTGGCCCGATGGCAAGGATGGCAAGCAATGCACCGCATTCGTAGTCAAATGAACCAGGGCATCATGCCCGCCCAGGCACTGGGTGACGGTGCGCTGATCCTGGTAGCCGGCGTACTGCTGATCACACCGGGGGTGCTGACCGATGTTGTTGGCCTGGCCCTGCTGCTGCCACCGGTCCGCTTAGCCGCACGGAAGGGCTTGCAGATGTGGGTCGCCAAACACGTGCGTATGGAAACATCGTTTTCTTCGGCAGGATTCCCTCAAACAGACGGTAACAGCGTGGCAGAAAGCCAGGTCGTAGAGGGGCGCGTCATCGACGCACACGTTATCGATACAGATGTAGAGTAATCAGCGCGGTGTTCAAACAGGAATCAAACCAAAGCCAACTCAGTCGACGGCGTCAGACGCGGGTAAATTGCCAATGCGTTTACCGGCGCCAGCAATGGGGGCGATCCGATAACACAAGTACAAACCAAGGGCGGCCGCGCTGCCTTCACCGCCGGTTGCCGTGTGCATCAGCACGGGCCCAAAAGATCACGCTGGGTGCATCGAAAAATCTCTTGCTCCCTCGCTTGCGAGGCCATTTCTTGTGGGCCAAGTCGTCGTGTAGCCAGCCGTCATGGGACCCGTCGTCCTCCAGTCCGTTGGAGTTACAGGCAATGCCGCGATACGCTTCGGAGCCGCCTCTCTATAGGTGCGCCTTCAAGGCCATGACGGCGGCACTGTAGTTCGGTTCTTCGGTCACTTCTCCAACATACTCGACGTGCATCACTTTTCCATCCGCGTCCAGCACAAAGATCGCTCGCGTAAGGATTTTTAATTCCTCAATTAACGTGCCCCAGCCATTACCAAAATTGCGGTCCTGGTAGTCGCTCGCCGATTGCATGTTAGTGATACCCTCAGCGCCACAAAACCGGTTCATAGCAAAGGGCAGATCGAGGCTCACGGTGACCGCATTGATCGAGTCACCCAGTGCGCCCAGCGTTTCATTGAACGTTTTGGTCTGCGTCGCGCAAACGGGCGTGTCCAGCGATGGCACGACGCTGATCAGCGTCGGCTTGCCCTTCACGTCTGCCAGTGTGAGCGTTTGCATGCCGTCCTTAAAATAGTGGAGCCGGAAGTCGGGCGCTGCTTGGCCGACCTGAACTTCCTGGCCAGCGAGCGTGATGGAATTGCCTTTGAATGTGACTGCATCGGAGCGTGACATTGTAAAATCCTTCTTATGGCAAATGGGTCTATTGAATTGCTCGACGGACGGCCAATCATCGCGTGGTCAAGCAAACCGCTCGTAGGACGCAGTGGGCAAGGCCTAGCCAGCGGCCAATGGCGATTAGTTCGGCGGGCAGCGAAAACTGTCCGGGCAACGTGGACGGGCACCCTGGACAAGAACCAATAGTATCGGCTTTTGGAGGGCTCTGGCAAGGGGCGTGGAGGTCTCGCCAGCAGGTGCTGCAAAGTCGCACGGCACTAGCGCGGCGCGCTCGTGAGTTTTCGCGCCAGCTCCGCGTACCTTGCCGCCGGTTTGGTTTCGCCGTGCGCTTCGTACATGGCAGCCAGATTGCCATAGGGTATGGCGAGCGTTTCGGAAGTAAGCAGTCCCGTGGTAACAGCCTGCTCAATCAGTTCGACTCCCGCGCGGGTGACTTTGATAGCCTGCTCACGGTTATCATTTTCCCAGTAAGAAAATCCCATACTCACCAGCGCATCGCCGTGCTGCTGTGGGGAAGCCATGGTCGTAACCGGAACGGGGTTGAGGAGTCTTTCGTGGGCCTGCTCGTACCACTCACAGGCCGTAGCGTGGTCGTTCTCGTGAACTGCGTAAACGGCTCCAATCTGGAAATACAGCCGGCCCATTAGGTAGGCCGTGTCGGGCAATTCGTCGCGATCTTTGGCCAGGCCCAACAACTTGGCATCAGCCAATTTGCCAAATCGCAATGCGCTTTCCGGCTCACGTCGACGATGCTCAATCTGAGCGGCCTGAAAATACGCCAGGCCCACATTCCAGTCGATTTGGTCTCGCGATATCGGATCGTCACTCGCGCGACGCAACTCTCGGGAGGTTTGTTCTACTTCTTCAATCCACAGTTGTGGATCGATGGGCTGGTCAAGACTCGCGACAGCCGCCAACGCACTAACAGCCACCTTCAGGCGGAAGTGCAATTGGGTCGTATCCTCGGCAATGATGCCTTCTGCCAAAGCAGAAGCCCGTTCGATCCATTTCGGAACCGTTTCCATTTTTTGTTTCCACTGGCCGCGGGCAATTTCCACAGCTGTCGCCAAATGGGCCTCCACCAGGAGCCTGTTGGCGGCCCGACTGATCTGAAGATCGTCGCCGCCAGCGAGCGCATCGGCAATTTCCATGGCCTTTTGGTGCAGCGGCACAGCGCTCTTAGCAACTTCCTGCGAGCCCAGGGCAGCGAGCATGCCCATTTCGAATAGCGCCTCTGCACGAAGCAGCGATTCGGCAGTGGCCACTTCCAAAACAGTCTTTGTCTCGGCAACAGCCCGGTCGTATCGGGCCAATTGTCGCAGGCACTTAGCCCATTGCAAACGGAAAGCAAGATTCTCGGGTTCTAGTTCGGACGCCTCCGCGGCATAGCGCTCAGCAGCGACCGCTTTGCCTCGCTTCATTTCGAGCTCCGCCATCAACCACAGCGCGTGAGCGTACTTGGGATTGAGTTGCAACGCCGCCTCGAGATCCGCGTGGCTCTGCGAGGGTTGGAGTGACAGCCCGTTTTCCGCACGCAGTACAAACGGCTCTGCCTTGATAGGCTGGATCACGATCTCACCAACGTGCAAGGTGCTGGTGTCGTCAACCGAACCTTCGGCCTGTTCCGCCGAAAAATGCAATACAACACCCCTTTCGGGAAACGCACGCGCTTGCAAAACTCCCTGGTCATTTGTCAGCGCTGCGGGACGAATGCCTTCCAATTTGAGGCGGTGCATCAAAGCGCTCAGAGGTATTGGGGCGTCCAATCGCACGACCATGGTGTCCACAATCTCGCCGTCGAAACCCACAGAGACCGACTGGAACTGGTCGAATCGATATCGGAGCGTCTTGGCCGCAGTGGATTCGGAGCGAGGGTCGCCCCAGGCGCGAAACACATCGCGACGATGCGAAATGCCGGGCGTAATCCCTTCAAATTTGATGACCTGGGAGTTGGACTCGGCAAAAACCGGGTCCGCGTCACCTTCGGCCGCGCCAACCTTGACCGCACTTGGATTGGCCAAGTCGGGGCCCCGGCCTTGCTGCACAGTTTCTTCTGCCAAGTCAGGGACGGATCTGGAAACTCTGGCGATCGGCTTAAGGGAGTCGTCTCTCTGGTCAGTAGCGACCGTGATCGCTCCCTCGTCCCAGCCTGCTCTGTCCGTCACAACAACAATCGACTGCTCTACGGGGGTTGTTGGGCAGCAATTCTCGTCCGTATTTTTTTCGCGCGCGCGACCCAGTTCAGCTGTTAGCAGAACAAACGTCGTGAGAACCGCGATAAATGCAACCTCGTCAAAGCGGCGCATGCCGTTTTCCCATATGATTTTTTGGATGCCCCCTCGCATGGAATACTCCTACCTTGAATACGACGTGGTTCGATATCGCCCGTTATCGGCCCTGCGTCACAAACAAATTGCATCAATTTATGCGGCGCAAAGAAAAAATATGGATTGCGCAAGAATGCACGCTAGCGCTGCATGCACAGAGAACCAAAACTGGCGCTCGACAACAGGCCCGCAAGTGCTGAGGCGACACCGTCCTGCTGGCACGCTGCAAGGGCGGCCTGCAGGCTGCTTACCTGGTCGCTTGTAAATGGCACGGGCGCACCCGGTGGCAACAATTGGGGCACAAGCCGCGACGCCAGCAATCGCAGCAATCGCTCAATTCCCGCGCCTGTGATGGCGCTGGTGGCAATAGATTGGGGACCGTCTGTCAACGAAAAATCGATTAGGTCGGTTTTGTTAATAACCATTAGCGTCCGCCCAGCATCGAGTTGCACGCCCACGGATTGCGCCTGATCGCACGCCAGTTGCCAAGGCGAGGCCGTAGAGACGTCGGACACCTGGCTTGCATCCAACACCCACAGCACGTAGTCAGCTGTTTTTAGTTGGCTCGTGGCCATCTTGATGCCGTCCTCTTCGATGGGTTCGGCACCGCTTTTTAAGCCCGCAGTATCACACAGATCCACGGGCCAACCTTCGACTGCCGTGGCGACAGCCACCACGTCACGGGTTGTGCCCGGTTGATCAAAGACGATGGTTCGCGTGTAGCCAACCAGGGCATTGATAAGGCTGCTCTTGCCCACATTGGGAAGTCCCGCCAGGACCACGCGCCACGGCTGCGTAAGGTGGAGCCCAACCGAGGCCCTCTCGACCAAGCAGCCCAAGCGATGCTGCGCCTCGCTTGGGCGCGCCGCTTTTAGATCGGCAACGATGTTTCTCAGGGCAGTACGGAGGGCCCCGTGATATTGATCGAGGAGAATCGTCGCTGTACGAAGCGACGGAGCAGCCGCGAGCGCAATTGCCGCCTGAGCGGCAAGGGGACACGTCCTTTTTTGGAACAGCCACTCCCCCCATTCTCGCTGGGTACAGCCGCTAACGCGGAGGTCGTCCATGATTTGTGGCGCAGACTGGTTGCCGCCATGGCAGTGAATCTCCAGCTCCGCCGACGTGCGGCGGCAAACAATTAGATCCTCGCCCTCCGCACCTCCCCACCGTCCGTAGACAATACGGCCCAAAGGCTGAACGCCCAGTCGACGCCCGTTGGCCGCCCTAAAATACCGATCGACTGCAGCCAGCGCATTGACACCCGTGACCGCTACCACGGCGACTGCGCACTGTCCCTTTGGCGTCAAAAGGTACGCATACGTCGCGGCCGCGGCCGCGAGCTGACTCATGACACACTCGCTGCAGCGATCGCCATGCCGACTAGGACCATGTGCGGCACATGGCAGACCGGTGCGCCAGCGATCTCCAATTGATCGGCCAGCAGGGGCGCATCGCCGCCAGTAACAAATACGTGGGGCGGGGGCTCGTCGGGACGGGTCTGCAGCTCGGCCACGGTTCGAATCGCTCCCACCGCCCCCCAATAAAGGCCTCCAGCAATCGCCCCACTTGTCGACATGCCCACTGCCGCTGGCGGCCGAGCGGCAGAGTCGGCCCTTACATAGGGCAAACTCGAAGTGCCTGCGTGCAGCGCTGCGGACGACATGGCCAAGCCGGGCAGAATAGCGCCTCCCTCAAACGCTCCCTCGACCCCAATCCGATTGACAGTCGTCACAGTACCCAGACTAATCGCGATGGCCCCTCGATGGGGCTCGCGCAATCGGTTGGCAACAACTGCAATCAGCAACCGGTCGATGCCCACCTTGTCGGGCTGGTCTACTCGGACTTGTAACGGAAGGTCACCCGCGGTGATTTGGCGCGGACGATCTTGCAGCAATTCGGCCACCAGAGGATTCACGTCAGGAAAAACCGAAGCCAACAGCCGCCGGGCCGATTTCCAGGAAAATGGTTCAAGCCACTGGTCCATCTTGGCAATCAAGTCGCCAGGGTCCGCCTTGCGATGCGTAAGCGCGAGGGTGGCTTCGGGCTGCGGTAAGCGCAGAGTGGTAATGGGTAATCCGTCCGTGAGGCCTTCCGAGGTGCAGGCGGTGGGCGGCGGGAACCAACCGAGTTTTATGCGGCTACTCCCTACATCAATCGCTACCAATCCACTCTCTGCACTCGGGCTCATAATAGCTGTCGCTCGGAAACTAGCAGCGAATATATGCGGTGAACTAGCTCTTTGATCCCCGCGCCGGTAACGGAAGAAAACAGCAGCACCTCACCGTGGGTATCAGCTGCCAATTGCTCGCCCACCGCAGCAGCGCCGGGCAACTCGGCTTTGCTGACGGCGATAATCTCGGGCCGGTCCGCCAGATCAACATCGTAGAGCTGCAACTCCTCTCGGATCGCCCGGTAGTTTTGCGCGGGGTCGCTGCCGTCGCTAGGCAGTGGCTCCACCAAATGCACCAGCACTCGAGTGCGCTCCACGTGGCGCAGGAACTCGTGCCCCAATCCGGCGCCCGCATGGGCCCCCTCGATCAAACCCGGAATATCGGCCATCACCATGCTGCGATCGATGTCGACCTGTACGATGCCCAGGTTTGGTCTCTTGGTTGTAAACGGGTAGTCGGCAACTTCCGGACGTGCCCGCGACACGCGACTGAGTAGCGTACTCTTGCCAGCATTCGGTTTGCCGAGCAAGCCCACGTCGGCAATTACCTTCAGCTCGAACGACACCTGCCGCTGCTGGCCCACCGTGCCTCGCGTAAACTCACGCGGTGCCTGGTTGGTCGATGACTTGAAGCGTGCGTTACCTTTGCCACCCGTTCCACCATGGGCCACAACGACTGTGTCACCGGGAGCCGCCAAGTCCTTCAGCACAAAATCTCGCTGGGCATCGACGACGACCGTGCCGGGCGGTACGCGAATCGTAATGTTCTCAGCCTTGGCCCCGTGCCGATTGCTCCCCGTTCCCGCCGTGCCAGATTGGGCCCGCCAGTGCTTGCGATGCACCAGGGCCGCAAGGCTGTCGACACCTGCCTCGGCCACGACAACGACACTTCCGCCCGCACCTCCATCCCCACCGTCAGGCCCGCCCCGGGGCACGAACTTTTCGCGGCGGAAGCTGCGGCACCCGTCACCGCCCTTGCCGGACTCTACTTTCACAGTAACACGGTCGGTAAACATGGCGAGAAGGTGGAACGACCAGCACAAAAGAACGAACAACGATGGACCCAATCAGGCCCTACTTCTTCGTCACGGGGTATCTCATCATCCATGATGAAAATGAAAAAGGGATGCACCCCGCGGCGCATCCCCTGCTCGTATTTATCTTAAAGCAATTGAGGCCGGCTAAGCCACAGGTGTTATGTTAACACGACGGCCCTTGCGATCGAAACTAACCTGGCCATCGATAATCGCGAAAAGCGTATAGTCTTTACCTTGCCCGACGCCCTTGCCGGGGTGGTACTTGTTGCCAACCTGCCGAATGAGAATGTTACCGGCGATGACCTTTTCGCCACCAAACTTCTTTACTCCACGGCGTTGGGCATTGGAATCGCGACCGTTACGGCTGGAGCCTTGTCCTTTTTTGTGAGCCATTGTTATGAGCCCTGGCTATGATCGGGGGAAGGTTTGAGGACAAGATTCGAGGGGCAGGAGCCGCCGCGATACGTTTGAGCCTGTCGATTCTACCGGTAAACCCACTGATAGGCAACGCCTTCGCCCGATCCATACAAATGGGCCTTGCCAGGCGCTGGGCCATAGCGGATTTCCTGCTCGTTCTCGGCATATGTATCGCCCGGCCGCCAGAAGTTGAGCTGGAGTTTTTTGTGCGATAGCCGACGGCCGTTGCCCGGTGGGTCGCCCAGCCTGAACTGCCCGGGAGGGTCCTGCCACTGGTTGGCATTGGTCAATCCGCCAACCAGGACCGAGAAAAAATCGATTTCCGGATCTATGTCGACCCAGGTCGCCACTCCCCACGCTCCGCCCACAGCCCGACTCCCTTCGAGGCCCAACACGGCCTCACTCATTTGCACACTGCTCAGTAGCCGGCCGCTGGGCAGTTCCCGTCGGCGAATCGTCTCGATCGCCGCTGGGAGGATGCGATCGAGGTAGGTCTTGCCTATTCGTTCGCCCTGGCGATCGCGATCCTGGCTCATCAGCAAAAACTGAGGCACGAAGCGCAGTGGGTCGTGGGCCCGATGAGCCGTTTTAAAAGTACCGTCATCTTGCTGCTCCGGCCCCAGGCCCACACCTGAATTGCGAACGCGATAGACCATGTACCAAATCAGCTTCCGCTCGACCTTGCCGCTCGCGCGGGGAAGGTCGACATGCGTCATCCGCAGCGGCTTGAACGCCAGCTCCAAGCACCAAATATCGCGACGAAAGTGAACCGATTTGGCCATTTCGTACAGCGTTCGGCTTTCGGTTGTAGTGAAGGGTTCACGCTGGAGGTCGGCATTGGCGCGCACCTCGATCATGTCGTGTACGCTAAGCGTGTCGGCCCGATCTAAGTCGGGCGGAATCGTGGTCAGCACCCCGGGCGCAAACTGGGGGCCCGCTGAGTCGAGGAGGTCTTCAGCGCGCGCACTCCCAATGGCGAACAGCACGAGCACGATCGCCAGGGACCAGCAGTTAAAATAGAGCAGTGATATCAGCCGCATGCGGAATCTCGGCGGGTCAACCGGTGGACCGGTGGCAGGTGGAAAGAAAACGCTGCTATTGCAGTATAATATAGAGGCCCACCCGGCGGCAACTTTTTCCAGTGCGGAAAGGCGAGTCGGGACAGGGCCTACAAGCGATACAGGTGCTGCATGCTGTGCTGCCTACACAGCGAGATGCGAGTTGAGAACCTCCTGCAACGCGCCCCGGCGGCCAGGCTAACTCTGAGATTCACAAAATCCAAAATCAGAGATCCAACAAACACACCGGCCCCGTGCGGCAGCTGGGGGCATACATCGCACGGGACATCGGTGATAACTGGACGCTCGTTATTTTTGGCGAAGCTTCGCCCTAGCTAGCGGGACCAGCTAGTAATCAGTTTTCTACGGCAAGCCGTAGCAAGCCCTGGGAAGGCCGCGGGGTGCTTATTAGAAAGGCTCGGGGCTTCCCAGGGGGCTGTGATACGGCTGTCCCACAGACCGTTCTGAGGCAGGCTCTAAGTTGAAGGGGCTTCGGTGGGTGCCCCCTCGCCTGCGGAGTCGAACTCGAGCGGCGGCTGCTGAGGACGCTCGGACCGTTTAAATCGCTGCCCGTCGCCGCCTCTGGGACCAAAGGAGCCTCGATCGCCTTTGGGCCCCCGTTCGCCGCGGAATCCACGATCACCATCCGGTCCGCGATTGCCAAAATCTCTAGCGGATGGGCCGCCCCTCATGCGATCGCGCATTCGGCGCTCTGCCTCGGCCAGCTTCCTGAATTCGCCGCGGCTGAGTTGACCGTCCTCGTTGGCATCAAACCGGTCAAACATTTTCTCGGGACTCGGCGGACGCCGGCCTCCAGGACCACCCCGACCTTCCAGTCCTTGGTCATTCGGCCTACGGCGCTCCTCGGGACCCCTTTCTTGTGGCCCGTCAAACGCGCCTCTTTCTCGCCGCCCTTCTCGACTCCTGCGCGATTTTTCACCTCCGCGCTCTTCTCCACCTCTACGAGCCTGCATTTCCTTGCGGGCCGCAGCCCTCTCGTCTTCATTAAGCCGACCGTCACCATCGGCGTCAAACTTATCCAGTATCTTCTGTCGCAATTCCCCTTTTCGGCCCCGACGTTCGCTCTGGTCGCCTAAGTCTTCCCCGGCCCAGGCCGACCCTGTCAGAAAAACCGATAGCAGCAATACGAGTGTGGATGGAAGGCAGCGCATGGCGTGATCCTCGGGAATATAGGTAGCAAATTCGAACGGCATCTATCAATCTAACTCCGGCGGAGGAAGCAAGTTTCGCAAGTTGGACGTTTTTGGGAGTTTTTTTGCGGTGATAGCTTGGCATAGAATAGGATCGGCTGCCCTGGCGAAGCGCGCGGCGCGGATCCCCATGGGTCGACTCTTGGGCTAGCAGGCGCTCGAAATTCGGAAAAAGGCACCCAAGACACCTAGAGAGATGGGCCCCTCAGGAAGACAATGGACTATCCGCTCTATTTTTCTGGCGTACTAGCCTTGGGCATTCTCGCCCAATGGATAGCTTGGCGATTTCGCTTGCCGGCGATCGTATTACTCCTGCTGTTCGGTATTGGCCTGGGGCAATTCACCAAGGGCGAATCCGGTCTCCACGAGGATATGTTTTTCGCCATGGTGTCGCTTTCGGTAGGCATCATTCTTTTTGAAGGCGGGCTCAGCCTGAACTTCCGCGAAATCCAAGGCACCCGAGTGGCCGTGGTGCGACTGGTTTCGATCGGGCTGGTAACAACTTGGCTTCTGACGTCTTGGTTCGCTTTTACCATCGCGGAATTCTCCCTGCAAATGTCGATCTTATTGGGAGCGCTGCTCACGGTAAGCGGTCCGACGGTAATCTTACCGCTGCTGCGCCATGTGCAGCCCGTCCGCCGCATAGGGTCGCTCTCCAAATG
Source organism: Pirellulales bacterium (assembly GCA_022448265.1). Taxonomy (GTDB): domain Bacteria; phylum Planctomycetota; class Planctomycetia; order Pirellulales; family Lacipirellulaceae; genus Bythopirellula. Next base: position 183,436 of record JAKVCC010000003.1, on the reverse strand, counting down.
GGAAGGGATCGTCAACGATCCAATCGGTGCCGTGCTGGCGGCGTTCGTCTTCGAACTGGTGCTGCATCAAACGCACGGAAATATTGTGAGTGAGTCGATAACCAGCTTGGGACTGACCTTGTGCTACAGCTTGGTACTAAGCGGCCTTAGTGCACTACTACTACTGCAAATGCTCCGTCGCTATTGGGTGCCAGACTATTTGCAGAATCCGATCGTACTAGCCTACGTGATCCTGCTCTTCGCACTGTCCAACTATTTGCAGGCCGAATCGGGGCTGGTCACCGTGACCCTCTTGGGCGTGATGCTGGCCAACCAGCGCACGGTAGCCATCCGCCACGTGGTGGAGTTTAAGGAAAACCTGCGTGTCTTGTTGATCTCGACACTTTTCATTGTGCTGGCCTCGCGGCTAGACATTACCATGGCCACCTTTGCAACGCTCGGGTGGCGAAGTTTATTTTTCGTGGCGTTACTTATTTTTGTGGTGCGCCCGGTCTCTATATTCGTGGCTACGTTTGGCGCTGACTTAAGCTGGCGGGAGCGCGCCTTTTTAGCGTGGATGCACCCGCGCGGCATTGTGGCGGCCGCCGTCAGCTCGCTATTTGCCTTGGAGATCGGACGCGCGCTAGGTGCCGACCATCCGCTCGCCAGTGAAGCAGGCCGTTTTGAATTGACGACGTTTCTGGTCATCATTGCTACGGTGACCGTTTATGGCCTCACCTTGGCCCCGCTGGCGCGCCTGCTGGGCCTGTCTGGCGAGAATCCACAAGGCGTTTTATTTGCCGGCGCAACGCGAGCCGTACGCGAGATCGCGACCGCATTGCAGGAGGAGGGTCTCACGGTCTTACTGGTCGATACCAATCCGCGCAACAATGCCGCGGCGCGGATGGCAGGTCTCCCGATGGCTTACGCCAGCGTCGGCAGCGAATTCGTACAAGAAGAAACTGACCTGGGAGGCATTGGCCGTATACTCGCCATGACACCCAATGACGAAGTCAATACGCTGGCCGCCATGGGTTTTGCGGAGCGTTTTGGCCACGCCGAAGTCTATCAGGTCGCCGCAGTCGAATCGTCTAGCGAGCGAACAGAAACGGTCACCGCCTATCGCCACGGCCGCACGCTATTTGATCGGCCCGTAACCATTGAGCAACTCGAAGATCGATTTGCAGCAGGTGCGACTATCAAGAAAACATGGCTGAGCAGCGATTTTACTTATGACGACTTTCTTGCTCAATATGGTGAGTCGGCCCTAGTCCTTTTCTGCCTCAACGACACAGGCAGCTTGCTCATCGCCACTGATGAGAAGGAAATGGCGCCGCGCCCCGGACAAAAGCTGATCGCGCTAATTGATCCGGTATAGAGAAAATGCCTTTCAACGCTAGCGTCTTCCTGGTGATTGGGCCCGCTCACGGATGAAAAACGGGCCCAGTTCGAACCAAACTGGAACCTAATCGGTATCCCTGCAACGAGGCCCGTCACAAAGCTGACACCAAAAATGTTCAACCAGAAGCAGGCGGCAGCATTCGCCACATCCAGGATTTCTCCCCCGCGGCCATTTTGGCTGTGCTACACAGCTGCGTAGAAGCTCGCGAACTTGTCGATCGACTCGCACTTGACCTTCGGCGCCTGGCCAGCCTGACCGAAAGCAACCATGCGGGCAACGCACACCTCTTTCATGGCCGCACGGGCCGGCTTCAAGTAGTCTCGCGGATCAAACTTATCGGGTGTCTGGGCAAACACCTTGCGGATGGCACCTGTAATGGCCAGCCGATTGTCGGTATCGACGTTGATTTTGCGGACACCGTGCTTGATGCCGCGCTGGATTTCTTCCACTGGTACACCCCAAGTCTGCTTCAGGTTGCCGCCAAACTCGTTAATAATGTCTTGCAAATACTGTGGCACGCTACTGCTACCATGCATCACTAGGTGGCAATTGGGAAGACGGCGATGAATCTCTTCGATGCGATCCATGGCCAAGACGTCACCAGTTGGCTGATTGGAAAACTTGTAAGCGCCGTGGCTCGTACCGATCGCCACGGCCAGCGCATCTACATTAGTTTCGGCGACAAAACGCTCTGCTTCGTCGGGGTCAGTCAGGAGTTGGTCGTGCGAAAGCTGCCCGACAGCTCCATGACCGTCCTCTTGTTCGCCTTCACCACTCTCTAGCGAACCCAAACAGCCCAGCTCGCCCTCCACCGACACACCCTTGGCGTGCGCAAGTTCCACGACGTCTTTGGTGACCTGCGAGTTGTAATCGTAATCTGCGGGCGTCTTCCCATCGGCTTCCAGCGAGCCGTCCATCATGACGCTCGTAAAACCATTCTCGATAGCGCTCTTGCACGTCTCGGGGCTGTTGCCATGGTCTTGGTGCATGACGATGGGGATACTCGGATAGAGCTCAGCAGCGGCAAGCATCAAGTGGCGCAAATAGTTATCTTGGGAGTACGACCGCGCACCTCGGCTTGCCTGCACGATGACCGGAGATTCGGTCTCTTGAGCAGCTTCCATAATCGCCTGTATCTGCTCCATATTATTGACGTTGAAGGCGGCCAATCCGTAGTCGTTTTCAGCGGCATGGTCGAGTAACAAACGCATGGGTACCAATGGCATAACTTGTACTCCTCAAATACTTTTGCTTCTTCGTTTAACGAATGGTTGACGAAACCCATTGTAGCAATTTTAGAAGGCCCTCAGCAGGGGTGCAATTTGTCAAGGAAGCGAATTCCGCAGGCACACCGGTCCTGCGGGCAAACAAATCGCCAACTCGCAGCAAAATCGTGCTGAGAAATACGGACTAGCGCTCCACAGCTGCCAGGATCTCGCTGCAGGGAGCCTGGAGCAAGCGGATCAGCACCAGCTTGTATTCTGAGGGTCCCAAATCATCTTGGGCGTGGAAGGCGTGGCCCAAACTTCCGGAGGCGTCGTGCAAACAACTCACCAGCAGCATCTCGCCTGGGGCGAGTCGGGCGTGCATCGTCAGGCCGTCAAACGTATTGCGTTTGCGTGACTGAGACATCAGAAACATTCCCAGGTCTCCCCCCACGTAACGAGGCCTCAATTCGCCATGGTGCAATTCCGGCACCAGTTCCACGGCGATTCGCTGACCTGCAATAGCCTCAGCTCGCAACGAGTAAACAGCCTCTGCCTGCTCGTAGGTGTTCCCGCGAATGCCTCCGTCTTCGCTTAACAGAACGTGAACGCGCTGCTGCAAATCAGCAGTGTGGATGGCAGCAGCATCCTTGCGATTGAGTTGCACGACACGACGCGTCACTGTGGGGTCGGCATTTTGGCCAGTAACTATCCGCTCAGGCGACACCTCTGGCTGCTGGCTTTGGAGATCCATGTGGGCAGCCAACCCATCTGGCAAGGTGCCGCCAACTATCCCTGCCCTAAAACCGTTGCGAATAAGTTCGTGCCGCGTATCTACCTGCAATCGCAACTCGTCAACACTGCGCCACAACTGTTCTGCCAGATGGGGATCTCCGGCCGGCAACCGCACTTGAAAGATTTCCAGAGTGACGCTCTCCGGAGATGTTTCGACAGGTTTCAAAAACGAATGCGGCTCGTTCAGTTGCCGCGATAAGATCAGCGGGCTACAACCAGGCGACGCGAGCAACACCCCAATTGCCGACTGAATCGCAGCGGCCCTAAAAATGAATTGTCGGAATGTTTGGCGTACGCGCATACCGGATGTGTTGTTCGCCAGGTGACCCAGAGCTATCACGCAATAGGAAGGGAAGAATAAGAAGAGTGCGAACGGTAGTTGCGACCTGCGTCTGCGTCAATGGGTTCGATCGCTGCTAGCAGAGATCCGCCCCTACATCTGGACCAGCTTCGGCGTTTGCCAATGGGTGCCCTTGACGGTGCCATGCTCTGCTACCAATTCCTCAAAACTCTTTAAGAGGAAGTCGTAAAGCGGCTCGGGAGGCCCTAATGCAAGCCATTTTTGGGCCAGCCGATCCATGCGGGCATCGTACTCCCGCTGGGAGCGACCGTGGGCATAGCAACGTCCCTCGTGACGACGCAAATCGCCATTGAATTCAGGGCTAATGTGCCAAAGCTCATGGAGCACGGTGGAAAGCTTTTCTTCCCAAGTGGTGTTGGCAAAACGGGGCAAGTAAAAGCTCAAGATGTAGAGATATTCCCGACCACTGTCATCCCGCATAGGATCAACCCCGTAATGGCGGCCGCGAAGCTCTTTTTGGAGAGCACCACCTTCAAAACGGAGCGGGGTAAGGGAAGCGTATAGGCCGTAAGCGACGGACTTGCGGGTCTGGCTAAGACTCATCGCAACACGACCCAGATCAATGTGCTGCAACTCTGCCAAACGGGCGATCATATCTGCACATAAGCGGCGCATTGCCGCAGTGAAGTCAAATCCGTGACTCTCCATCGCTCTTGCCAAGAGGGTTTGCCACCGATTTCAATGCGCCTACTGGAGCCGCCGCAGTTGAAGCACGGGTGCTATTTTTCAGCATCCTCGTCGGGCGCTGCCCCTTCGGCCGCTGCCCCTTCGGCCGATGAATCACCAGCCAATTGTTCCTCCCCGACACCTTCATCTGCCCCTTCCACATCAACTCCGTCCGCTTGATCCTCTTTCACTTCTAAATCGTCGAAGGAAGGTTTTTGGCTCTTTTCAGCAACTCGATCGCGTACTCCGACAAACTCCAGGATCGCCTGCATGCCGGCGTCACCCAAGCGAGGCTTGGGCAAACGTACGATGCGCGTATAGCCACCCGCCCGATCGGCAAACCGCGGGGCAACCTCGTCAAACAATATGCGCACAGCCTGCTTGTCTCCAATCAATTTTAAACAACGGCGCCGCGCCGCGACGTCCGGAGCAATGGCTTGGCTCCATGCCTGCCACGCATCGCTCGCACGCCACGCCTTCCACTCCTGACTGCCGCGATCTGCCGAAGTTTCATGTTCCGCGGCGGCTTCGCGTGCTGCCAAAGCACGGCGGGCAATCGTCACACACTTTTCCACTAAAGGACGGACTTCCTTCGCCTTGGGCACCGTCGTAATAATACGGCCCTTAACCTTAGGCTGATTCTCATCAAACTCAGCATCACGCTCGGTCAACAACAAGGCGCTCGCCAAGCTCCGCATCAGCGCCCTCTGATGACTTGGATTGCGGCCCAGTGTCCGGCCTTTTCTACGGTGCCTCATAATTCGTAAGCCTTTTAGACGTTTGCGGCGGGACTAGGCACCCTCATGCCCAAGTGCAGCCCCAACTCGCGTAATTTCATTTGGACTTCTGCCAAAGTGGTTTCGCCGAAATTGCGAACCTCCAGCAATTGATCTTCGGTGCGTGTCACCAAATCGCGAACCTGCATAATGCTTTCTGTTTCCAGACAATTTCCAGCGCGAACGGATAGGTTGAGCTCCGAAATACTCATGTTCATCTTCGCTTCCAAAGCGCTGTCAGCGCCGCTCATGGAGCTGCCGCGCGAAGCGGCGTGGACCTGGGGCCCCAATTCGGTGTACTGGACAAACGGCGTGAGATGCTTGCGCAGTATCTTTGCCGACTCCACCAGGGCCATTTCAGGGTTGATAGATCCATCCGTTTGGACCTCGAGCGTAAGCTTGTCGTAGTTTGTTTTTTGCCCAACACGGGTCTCATCAATAGAGTACCGAACGCGCGTTACTGGACTGAAGACGGCGTCGATTGGAATGATGCCAACTTCTTGAATATTGGCGCCATGCTCTGTCGCCGGCACATAGCCTCGGCCATTTTCGACGACCATCTCGATGACAAACTGCACGTCTTCCGTAAGTGTCGCAATAACCAAATCCTGGTTGATCACCTCGACCGATTCATCGGTTTCAATATCAGCTGCGGTAACGACCCCGGCAGTTGTGCGCTCGACGCGCAAAACCTTGGTCGAATCGCTATGGTTCTTTACGACCAACGACTTGATATTCAGGACGATGTCGGTGATATCTTCCAAGACACCTTCAATCGTCGTAAATTCGTGAAGCGCGTTATGGACCTTGATCTGCGTAACGGCACTTCCTTCCAAGCTGGACAGCAAGATCCGGCGCAGGCCGTTACCTATAGTCGTCCCAAACCCGCGCTCAAATGGCTCGGCAACGAACTGACCGTAACGGTCAGTCAAAGTAGATGTATCGCAAGTCACTTGACTCGGCAATTCAAGTCCACGCCATCGAACATGCATGAGAATCCTCCACTCCCGGTGGTAGCTATTAGTGGGTGTGTTTTACGGTGTCGTATATAGAAGCGATGCAATCCTAACGGTACTATCGCGATCAACCTGCTTGGCTGAGGCAGGGGTTGGCCCAGTGTTTCAGCACTTCCAGCAAGGTTCGGATTTTAGGGATGGTTTTGCCGCGGAAGGCTGGTTTGTAATGCACGGCGAAAGTATTAACGCGACAGGAGTTCCACAACCATGCCAATATCAACGGGCAATGTCACGTCTTCCTTCGCCGGCAATCGACTAACGATGATTTCCTGTTGGGCGGGATCTACTGTAAGCCAGTCCGCTACTTGTCCATCTGCGTTTTCCAGATAGCCACGATAGACGTCCGACAGATTGCCACGCCGCTTTACATGAATAACGTCTCCGACACGGACCTGATATGAGGCGATGTCAGTCCTTACGCCATTAACCAGAAAATGACCATGGCCTACACCCTGTCGGGCCTGGGACCGCGTTTTGGAAAAACCGGCCAAGCGGACGACGCTATCCAGCCGCATTTCACACAACAACAACAGGTTTTCACCTGTATTTCCGGTGGCGCGCTTCGCCTTTTGAAAAAGCTTGCGAAGCTGCCGTTCCCCCAGACCGTAATAGTACTTGATTTTTTGCTTCTCGCGCATCGCCTCGCCATACGTCGATAGCTTGCGCGGACGAACCGACATGCCGGGCGGATTCGGCTTCCTCTCCGCCGCGCGGGTCGCGCCGGCGTTTTCAAATATTGCAGCACCTAGCCGACGGTTGATGCGTGCTCGAGGACCCGTGTAATGAGCCATAATCTTATCTATTGACTGACGATTCTTACGGAGAAAACTTTAAAATTGCAATTGAGCAGGGGAAAGCAAACAGCTTGGCCCCACTCGCAAGCAACCGACAGCCAACACGGCTCTCTGCCATTCAACTGGGCGTTCATTAAACACGTCGCTTTTTCCGCGGCCGGCAGCCGTTGTGCGGCAACGGTGTTACATCCTCGATAGACTTCACCTTCAGCCCAGCAGCTTCCAGGGCCGTGATGGCACTTTCGCGCCCACTCCCGGGACCTTTGACCTGGACTTGGACATCCTTAACACCAAATTTTCGTGCTTTTTCCGCCACCTGCTGCGCGGCACTCTGCCCAGCGAAGGGCGTGCTCTTCCGGCTTCCCTTAAAACCGCACGTGCCGGCGCTTGCCCAGCACAAGGTGTCGCCCTTGGTATCGGTAATCGTAACTTGGGTGTTGCTGAAGGTTGCAGTAATATGGGCAACGGCAACGGTCACGTTCCGACGCACTGTCTTGTTTTTTTTCTTGGATTTTACTGCCTTGGCCACTTCGAATATCACTCCCAAAAAAATGCCGCGATGATGCTGAATTGCTGGAAAAATGTATCCGCCAGCCCACGCCCCCAGCCCACACCCATCGCGCGAGCCATGACCCCTCTACCGCAAATCCTTAACGCCCTTCTTTCCGGCGACAGTCTTCTTCGGCCCCTTGCGCGTCCGCGCATTGGTCTTGGTCCTCTGCCCGCGAACCGGCAAGCCGCGACGATGCCGCAAGCCACGGTAACAAGCAATATCTCGCAAACGCGAGATATTCTGACTCGTCTGGCGACGCAACTGCCCTTCGACAACGTAGTCCTTGTCGAGCAAGGCCGCCAGCCGCGCTACTTCGTCCTCGCCCAGGTCCCGCGCGCGTACCTGCGGGTTAATCCCGGCCTTATGGCAAAGTTCGCGGGCGATCCGCGGACCAACGCCATACAGGTAGGTTAGCGAAACCGCGGCCGGACGATCGGGCGGAATATCAACACCTAACAAACGGGGCATTTTACATTAACTCCAAAATCGGCCGGGCTGTTAACAGATTGCGGCTGCTCAACCCAATCCCCAATCAACCCTGTCGCTGCTTGTGCCGAGGGTTGCTGCACACGATGTACACCACGCCGCGGCGGCGAACCACTTGGCATTTATCACACATTTTTTTTACGCTGGCTCGGACCTTCATCCCATCTCCCGATCAGGGCGACTCCCAGTGGCGAAACATATCAATATAGCCTGTTGGCAACCCCTGCTTCAAGCCCTTCAGTCAAGATAGAGGCTGTTTTCTTGCTCTCGCTGCGTCTCTACCGACCCTTCTATCGGATCGACCAAATCCCTATTGGGGCAACTGTGCGGCTTCGTCCTCGCTGGGGGCAGCAGTCAAGGCCACGGGCCCATTTTCGGTGATTGCCACGGTGTGCTCAAAATGGGCGCTGCACTTGCCGTCGGCGGTTACCTGTGTCCACTGGTCTCGGCACATCTTCACTCGCTTACTACCCGCATTGACCATCGGTTCGATCGCTATCACCAGCCCCTCCTCGATGGCAAAATCGCTGCTTCCACTAAGCGACTGCCCGCGGAAATTTGGCACCTGGGGATCCTCGTGCATCTCGCGGCCAATGCCGTGACCCACAAAACATTCAACCGTCGAAAATCCCGCGTCCAACACGTACTGAGCCATTTCGTCTGCCACCTGGCTCCAGCGGCCCTTGCTGGCGAGCAACTCGATGGCCAGTGCCAGGACGCCCTGGGTCACATCCAGCAATTTCTGGATCTCGGGATTCACCGTACCGATGGCGTGGGTAAGAGCCGCATCACCGCACCAACCGTTTAGCCGACACCCTGTATCAATACTAACAATGTCGCCCTCCACCAGTGGACGCTCATCGGGAATCCCATGAACAACCGCGTCGTTGACCGACATACAGGTAACCGCCGGAAAGGCGGGCTTCCCCTGCACCGAATTGGGATAGTCCTTGAATAGCGGCTCGGCGCCCCGCTTGCTGAAATACGCTTCGACCGCTCGATCAATTTCCACAGTTGCTATGCCAGGGCGCATCATTTTTTTCGCTATGGCGTGTGCCTGCCACACAGCCAGCCCCGCTTGGCGCATCAGGCCAATCTCTCGCTTAGACTTCAGTTCAATACGGTGGTTTCTATCGCGCTTCATGCCAATCGAGATTCGTGTGAACGGAAAATTTCAGCCTGGTGAAACAAGGTCAAAACGTCGCGGCAAAAAATGCTGCCGCAAAGAATTGGTGTGAAAAACTCTTCTGCCTCTGTGCCTCCGCTTGAAACTCATTCATCTGCTTGCGTTGCCTGGAAGTGTTGCGAACGACTAAATACACCACTACGCACACAACCTCGCTACTTCCCTGATCTCCCCAGGCGAAGCCGATCCATACGCTAAGGCCTCACGCCCTCGATAGTTTTTTGCAGCGATGAATACACATGGTCAGTAGTACCCACGCCCTTGATAACTTGGAGCAGCCTGCGCTCCCGGTAATAGTCCAACAGAGGGCAAGTCAGCCTGTCATATTCTTGCAGCCGAGTACGGACACTTTCGCTGTTGTCGTCCTGGCGGCCACGGGCATCCAGTCTTTTGAGCAATTCTTCTTCAGGAACTTGGATCTCGATCGCCACAGTCAAGGACTGCGCACGCTCCTCAAGCCACAAATCCAGGTTGACCGCCTGCGGTACGGTACGAGGAAAACCATCCAAAATATAGCCGGCCCGACAGTCAGGTTCGCCGAGCCTATCCAAGACAATCTTTTCAGCCACTTCGTCAGGCACCAGACGCCCCGATTCCATGTACTGCGCCGCCTGTTTTCCCACGACGGTTTTCCGCTTACACGCATCTCGCAGCATGTCGCCGGTGGAGAGAGTTGGAATCTGTAAATGCTCCGCCAAACGAGCGGCCTGTGTCCCCTTTCCAGCGCCGGGCGGACCAATCACAACAATTCGCATGACACCCTTCTGCCTTAACGATGCCCACACCGAGGCCTTCCGTTCAAATGCCCGCCCCACCCGAAGTGCTCGACGATTTCTCCAACAATCCAGAATAGTTTCGCATCACCAGATGGCTGTCGATTTTCTGCACTAGATCGAACGCAACGCTAACAGCAATGAGGAGTCCGGTGCCACCATAAAAACTGGCCACCACGGGCGAAACGCCTATGGAACCTGAAATAATTGCCGGAATAATTGCCACCAACGCCAAGAAGCCAGCGCCTACGTAGGTGATACGGAACATCACCTTTTCCAGATAGTCGGCAGTCCGTTTTCCAGGCCGATAGCCTGGAATAAAGGAGCCGTAGTTCTTAAGGTTTTCTGAAACGTCTTTGGGATTGAACGTGATTGCAGTCCAAAAGAAACAGAAGAAATAAATCATTCCCACATAGCAAAGCACATAGCCGAAGGAATTCATAGAAAACATTGTGTCTGCCCAGCTGAAAAATGATTCCCAAAATCCACCTTTCTCCCAGCGGACGTTGGCCAACTGTGCAAAAAAGATGGACGGCAGCATCAGCAGGCTGCTCGCAAAAATAATCGGCATCACGCCGGCCTGATTCACTTTGAGGGGCAAATACTGGCGCGTGCCACCATAAACCTTACGGCCTCGTACGTGCTTGGCGCTTTGCATGGGAATCCGTCGCTGGCCCAGGGTGATATAGACAACCCCTACCACGACGGCCACAAACATGGCGGCCAGCAGCAGCAACTTTTCTACGCCCAACTTGCCACCCGGCCCACCGCCAAGCGCCAACGTAGCCTGCTTCAGTAAATCGTACCCAGCTCCGGGCATCGCAGCCAAAATACCAGCCATGATCAAAAGGCTGATTCCATTGCCAATGCCGTATTCGTCGATTTGCTCGCCGATCCACATCAGAAAAACCGTACCAGCGGTCATCGTCAAAATTGCCACGAACCACCAGCCCAAACTCAAACCGCCGGTGGCCGGATCGAGGTAGACCGAGTCGACAAACCCCGAGGGAATCACATAGCTTTTGATGTAGATCCAACTTTGGATCAAGCAAATCACCACGGTAGCATAGCGGGTCAATTCATTGATTTTTTTCCGCCCAGATTCCCCTTCTTTCTGCAATGCTTCCAGGGGCGGATAAACGCTGCCCAGCAGTTGGAAAATAATCGAGGCCGAAATATAGGGCATAATCCCCAAGCCGAAAATCGTGACCTGATTGAGTTGACTGGCACTAAAAATGGCAACCGCTTGCAAAACATCGGCCATACCGCCGGTCTGTCCCGCCGCTGCATCCACCCGATCGATATCAACGATGGGTAGCGCTATCTGAAAACCGAGCCGGTAGATGGCGAGCAGACCGAGGGTCAGCAAGATTTTTCGTCGCAGCTCAGGAATCTGCCAGACAACACGAATCTTTTCCCACATAGGTCAGCATCCTTACGACGACGTGGATTGCGTCTTCTCATGATTTTTCTGCGTGACCGTCGTTTTTCCGGGCAATATGACGACTTTCCCGCCGGCCTTTTCGATTTTTTCGATCGCGGTCTTACTGAATCGATGTGCCGATACCGTGATCTTCTTGCTGAACTCGCCCTCCCCTAGCACCTTCAGCAGGTCGTAGCGGCCTTTCGCCAAATTCTTCGCTGCAAGCGCCTCCATCGTTACTTCCTCGCCTACCTCAAAGGCCGCCTCGATCTGCCCGACGTTGACAACCGCAAGCGTCTTGCGCCAGCGGTTGTTAAAGCCTCGTTTCGGGACGCGCCGGACAAGCGGCATGGTACCACCTTGAAAAGTCGGGTGGCTAGACGAACCTGCACGGGACCTCTGGCCCTTGTGGCCGCGACCAGCCGTTTTGCCTTGTCCCGAGCCGATTCCCCGGCCTAAACGCCGACGTTTCTTGTGACGGGTAATTCCCCGATGAACATCATTAAGAATCATGGCAGCGTCACTCCGCGAAGCCGTTCGACATCTAATTTAGGCCGCAACTGTTCCAGGGCGGCAAAAGTGGCTTTGACTAAAGTAACCGGATTATTAGATCCAAAGCTCTTGGTCAAAATATCCTGAATTCCTGCTGTCTCGCACACGGCACGCACGGCAGCCCCAGCAATGATTCCGGTACCTGGTGTGGCGGGCACCAACACGACCTGCGCTGCACTGTAGTGCCCAATCACTTGGTGCGGAATGGAGGATTCGACCAGTGGGACAGTCATCATGCTCCGGGTTCCTTCCTTGACAGCTTTTTCAACGCTGGGCGGCACTTCGTTGGCCTTCCCATAGCCCCAACCAACTTTGCCCTTGCCATCCCCAACGACGACCAATGCCGCAAAACTGAATCGGCGACCGCCCTTCACCACCGCTGCGCAGCGCTTGATCTTAACGACTCTTTCGGCGAATTCGCCGCCGCGCTTTTCATCGGACTTCTTGCCGCGCCGCTTACTTCGAGTACCCGTAGACACAATAACTCTGCCTTATGTGAGGTAATACTGGGGGAGGTAATAAGTGCTGAAGCTCGCACTCCATCAAAACTGCAATCCCGCCTCGCGTGCCGCATTGGCAAGCGCCGCGACACGCCCATGATATTTACTACTGCCTCGGTCAAAGCTCACCTGGCCGACACCTGCTTTGGTTGCCCGCTGGGCGATCGTTTGACCAACCAGCTCGGCCGCACCGGCGTTACCACCATACTTTACTTTTTTGGCCAACGCCTTGTCGCGTGTTGACGCACTGGCGATCGTCGTACCTGAAATGTCGTCGATTACTTGCGCTAAGATATTCCGATGGCTACGCGTGATACATAAGCGCGGACGCTCCGCCGTGCCACGCAAACGTTTTCGAACACGAAAGCAACGCCGCCGGCGCTGCTTTCCAAGTGCCTTGTTGTGATCCATGGTTCAATTCTCTCAGCAAACGATTGCACGGCCCGTCTTGCCCGCGGTTGGCTCACCCGCCAACCCCAGCGCCTCTGTTTCAGGCGGCCAAAAAACCCTGTGGCCAATGGCTTGCAGTGACCAATAACTTGCAGCGGCCCAAAACGGCCATACTAAACCTAGCGGACTACTTCGCCGCCTTACCTGCCTTACGGCGAACTTGCTCGCCTGCGTAGTGAATTCCTTTACCCTTATAAGGCTCCGGCTTGCGGACGGCTCGTACTTCCGCGGCAAACTGGCCAACCTTTTGCTTATCGATGCCCTTGATAACTACATGGGTCTGGTCGGGGCAAGTGACTTCAACGCCCGCCGGGATCGTTTTTTGTATTTCATTTGCAAAGCCCACCCGGAGCTGCAGCATATTACCCTGAATAGCCCCCAAGTAGCCCACACCGTGAATTTCCAGCCTTTTCTCGTACCCTTCCGAGACGCCAGTCACCATGTTTTGGATGAGCGCTCGCGTTAGCCCATGGAGGGCCCGGCTCGTGCGATCCTCCCCATTGCGCGTTACTACGACCATCTTGGCGTCCTCGTCCACGGCCACCTTCAACTCAGGGCGGTGGCTCCATACAATCTTCCCCAACTTGCCTTCCACCGAAACTTCCTGGTTGGCAATGGCAACTTTAACCCCTGCAGGAATCGCAATTGGTTTTTTACCGATACGGGACATGTGCTGGAATTCAAACTTAGGGATTTGAGATTTAGTACTTAGGCTTTTGGCCTTGGCCTTCACTCCATACCATCGGCCCTTCGTGCCGACTGCCGCCTACCACAATTCACACAAGACTTCACCACCCAATTTCTTCTGCCGCGCTTCACGGTCGCTGATAACCCCACGGCTGCTACTGATAATCGAGATTCCCAAACCATTGAGAATCGGGCGCAACGCATTAGCTCGACCATAAACACGGCAGCCCGGCTTGCTCACCCGCTTGATATGCCTTATCACGCGCTCTCCGTTAGGGCCGTACTTGAGATCGATACAGAGGCGTTTGCCGGGACACCCGTCGGCCTTTTCCTCGCGCCAATCCCAAATGTAGCCCTCGCGCTTGAGCACTTCCGCCACACCCCGCTTTACCTTCGAGTGCGGCATTTCGACGATCGGCCGTTCCACACGGACCGCATTTCGGATGCGGGTAAGCATGTCGGCGATGGGGTCGGTCATCATGGCAATACGATTTCCAATAGGGTTCTCATTCAACTTGTTTTTATGACACACGCCGAAGCCCGATTGCCAAAGCAATCAGTTTCGTCATCTATTATTTCGCCAGCTGCTGCTTTTTGCCGCTCGGCCTTCCTTCATTACCAACTGGCTTTCTTAACACCCGGAATTAGGCCCTTGTCGGCCAGGCTGCGAAAACATATCCGGCAAATACCGAACTTTCGGTAGACCGCCCGCGGCCGCCCACAAATCTGGCATCGCGACTCCTGCCGAGTCGAGTACTTCGGCTTTTTTGCCGCCTTCGCAATTTTTGATTTGCTAGCCACCTGACCGGTTCATCCTTTCGATTAACGACCACCGCTAAAATGGAAGTCTCTTTTTTGGTTTCGGATTTTCAACTAAACAACCTCGTAACGCTTCAAATATTGACGTTAGCAATTAGCGATTTTCCGTCCCCATGTGTCTTTTGAGCTGCGACCTATTAACTCTTCTGCTGTTGGGTCTGTTAGGCGTCCCTACTGCTACATTTACCCCCGACGACCCTTGAACTACTTCTCGGAATCCTCTGAACGAAACGGCATGCCAAGGCCACGCAACAATTCCCGCGACTCGTCGTCCGAATCGCCAGAACAGCAAACTGCAATATTCATCCCTTGCACACGACTGTACTTATCTGGATTCAATTCCGGGAATACCAACTGCTCATTGAGCCCCAGGCTGTAATTCCCCCGACGGTCAAATGCCCTCGGATTCAAACCGCGAAAATCACGCACACGCGGCAGGGCCATCGAAATCAAACGGTCCAAGAACTCATACATTCTTTCGCCACGAAGGGTCACTTTGCAGCCGATTGCTAACCCAGCGCGCAACTTAAAATTCGCAACTGATTTTCGAGCCTTGCATATCGTGGGCTTTTGGCCAGTGATCTCTGCCAGCGCCGCAGTCGCGTCTTCCATGTGCTTTTTGTCAGCAATCGCACTGCCCACGCCCATACTAACCACTATCTTTTCTAGCTTCGGTAGCGACAAGTAATTCTTGCGCCCAAGCTTCTCAGCCAACTGGGGCAATATTTCTTTTTCGTAACGTTCTTTGAGTCGAGGCGTCATCGTGATTTAGGCTTTCACTTTCGCTTTCAGCTGTCGGATATCTTCTGGACCGGACGAGCGGGGCGTTCGTGGCCGACTCCCTGCGGCACAATACCCCCCCCAGCCTTTCCTTTATTTGTTTGCGCGCGCCGCGCGGGCCGGGGCGATCTCGCCAGCGCTCGCGCTACATTTCTTACAATATCGCTCTTTGGCGCCTTCATCTGTAAAACGAGCACCCAACCTAGATCGCACACCGCACGACTCGCAGATGTACATCACATTGGAAAGCTGAATCGGCATTTCTTTGCTCAATCGACCGCCCTGCGGATGCTTCTGGCTGCGTTTTACGTGTTTGTAAACCCGGTTGACGTTCTCCACCAAAGCCTTGCGATTCTCCCGATCAACCTGAATAACACGGCTCTTGGTACCCTGATCAGCGCCCGCGATAACTTCAACAGTATCCCCTGTGCGAATTAGCATGGCTGTGCAAATAACTCTAAACAAACAACACATGACTGGCGTGCGTTAAATCAAAATGCAAAAGCGGAAGCTTCGACATTCGGACGACCTCGCCTGAGATCGCGCCGGACTGCCCACACTCATATGCTATTGGTGTTTCGTCATTCTCCTTATACGACCTCGTTAGCCAAGCTAACGATTTTCATAAACTTCCGTTCCCGCAACTCGCGGGCAACCGCACCAAAAATGCGAGTGCCACGCGGATTGTTGTCCTTGTCGATCAGCACGATCGCATTCGTATCAAACCGAACATAGCTGCCATCCGATCGCCGCGTGGGAGCCTTGACCCGCACGATCACGCCGCGAACCACAGCTTTTTTCTTTACCTCGCTGCCCGGTATCACGCTCTTGACACTACATACAATAATGTCACCAACCCGTGCAAATCGACGATGGCTACCGCCCAATACCTTGATGCACATCACTTCCTTAGCACCCGTGTTATCGGCTACCGCCAAGCGGCTTTGCATTTGAATCATCGTCCTGCCTCAAGCCTATTAGGTGCTCTTTGTTGCTCCACTCTCACTACTGCAATGCAGTTAGCCGTGTTCGCGCGATGCGATCAGTCTTTTACCTCAGTTTCGCTGGCCGGTTCCTCCTTGGCAGCGGCCCGCATTGCGGCAATATCAACCAGCCGGCTCTTGGAAACCACGCGGATTAAGTCCCAACGTTTGGTCTTGGATCGCGGCGGGCACTCGACGATCTCCACAGTGTCGCCAACGTGCGACACGTTGTTCTCATCATGGACATGGCACACGGTCCGGCGTTTAATGTACTTTCCATACTTGGTGTGCTTCACCAAGCGATCGATTTCCACGCGACGCGACTTGTCCATCTTGTCACTGGCCACAATGCCAATAAGTTGTTTTTTGGGCATGGTACCGAGGTTTCGTGTTTCGGATTGCGAGTTTCAAAAACAAGCTTCAGGCTTCAAAGTTCAAGCGTCGGGCTTCCGCCCGAGCTACCAGGCACTGCGCCACTCCTCTAACGGACGACCCTACATGGCAAATAGCCGATCGCCCGTTACACATCTGCTGTCGCGGCCTCTTTTGACCGTTCTGTCTGGATTGTCTTTACTCGTGCCACAAGCCTCCGTTGCCTGCGCAACTCGCTGGGGGCATCCAAACGATCCGTCTGGGCTTGGATATGAAAACGGAACAAATTCTCGGCTGCCTCTTTGAGTGTAAGCTGCAATTGCTCGTCGCTCATTTCACGCAACTCGGCTGCTTTTGTCATGCTATCAATTCCGCTTACGGCCATCTCCGATGGCCAACCTTACTTTCGTTTAACCAATCGAACTCCAACCGGCATCTTGTGGGCGAGGCGTGCAAAGCAAATCTTCGCCTGCTCTTCGGTTACGCCGGCCAGTTCGTACAAAATCGTTCCGGGACGAACAGTTGCCGCCCAGTAATCAGGTTCCCCCTTGCCTTTACCCATCCGTGTTTCCAACGGGATCGATGTAATCGACTTGTGCGGAAACATGCGGATATAAAGCCTTCCTTCGCCGCGAATGTGCTGCTGCGCGGCAATTCGCCCTGCCTCGATCGTTGCGGCACTGATCCACCCGCCCTCCAAGGCCTGCAATCCAAAGTCGCCAAAGACGACACGATTGCCGCGGGTCGCGTTACCTCTTATACGACCTCTTTGGCTTTTTCTGTGCTTGACCCTCTTGGGCATCAGCGCCATCGATCTCGTCCTCGTACATACCTTGATTGATCCAAACCTGGACGCCGAGGTGCCCCTGGGCAGTCTTGGCCTCCACAAAACCGTAGTCAATTTTCGCGCGCAATGTGCTTAGCGGAATCGATCCAGTTATTTGTTTTTCGCGGCGAGCCATTTCGGAACCGCCCAGACGTCCGGCCAATTGGATCTTAATCCCCTTGGCCCCCGCCTCCATACATTGCTCCATGGAGCGTTTCATCGTGCGGCGAAAACTAGAGCGCTTGGACAATTGCTCTGCGACATCTTCCGCCACCAACTGTGCCTGCAGATTCGGATTGGAAATCTCCTCAATCTTAATGTTGATCCGACGTCCAACCAGCGATTGCAATTCGTCCTGCAGTTGCTCGACTTCCTGACCTTTGCGACCAATAATCACGCCAGGCCTAGCAGCAAACAGAATGACCTTGACTTCGTCTCGCGTACGCTCAATTTCTACCTTAGCAATGCCAGCAAACTTATATTTTGTATGTGCGTATTTCCGAATCTTCTGGTCTTCGACCAACAGCTCCGCAAACTCTTTCTTGGGAGCATACCAGCGGCTCTTCCAGCCAAGCATAATGCCCGTTCGGAAACCAATAGGATTGACTTTTTGACCCATCGTAATGAGGCTGCCGGCTATCAACTGGCGGCTGTCGGCGCCAGGCAGAAGAACTTGTCCTTCCACCCCAAGCCGAGCTTCCAATTGTTCGATAACCTGGAACCAACTCCTATTCGATCGAAACTATAATGTGGGAAAAACGCTTCTTGATAATGTGTGCCATCCCCCGGGCGCGAGGCCGAACACGCTTAAACATTGGCCCTCCATCGACACGCGCATCGACCACCCGCAATCCAGCCAAGTTAGGAGCCCTTTGGTCTTCGGCATTACCCAAGGCGCTTTTCAGCACTTTTTCTAACATACGCGCGCCGCGCTGCGGTTGATATCGCAAAATTGCCAGGGCATCATCAACCTTCTCGCCACGAATCAAGTCGGCGATCGGCCGAACTTTGGTCGCACTGATGCGGGCATGTCGATGCGTAGCGGAATAGGCCATTTGAGTTGCGAGGTGTGAGGTTTAAGTTTCCAGTTAGTAAATGCCGGCTGCCAAAATCCAATTGCGTTTTGGGGAAGTTAAGTGAATCACTACTTGGGACTATGCTACTTTCCCTTACCGCCGTGGCCGCGAAAGTTTCGCGTAGGCGAAAACTCGCCCAGCTTGTGCCCTACCATGTCTTCGGTGACAAAGACCTTGAGGTGCGCTTTGCCATTGTGGACCATAAAAGTATGACCAACAAACTCAGGAACAATGGTGCAGGCGCGGGCCCAGGTTGTAATCGGATCCTTGTAACCCGTTTCGTTTTGCCTTTCGACTTTGGTATACAGCTTGGGGTCGACGTACGGCCCTTTTTTTAGTGAGCGTCCCATAGGGTATGGCTTTCAGTTTTTTGGCTTGGGGGGATCGGCTTTCGGCTTGAGCCAACAGTCGACGGGACTCTTATTTCTTGACTAGCTTCAATTGTCCATAACGCTTACTGCGACGACGTCGAACGATCGCCTTGTTCGATGCCTTACGCCGCTGGCGCGTGGCGCCGCCCTTGGCACTCTTCCCCTCGGGACTGACTGGATGGCGGCCGCCCTTCGTGCGACCCTCACCGCCTCCATGTGGATGATCGACAGGATTCATCGCCGTACCGCGGACATGAGGCCGGCGCCCCAACCAACGCTTACGTCCAGCTTTACCCAGCACCACAGCGCCATGATCGACATTGCTCGCGCGCCCCACTGTGGCACGACACGCAGAGGGTATGCGTCGGATTTCGCCACTGGGCAGGGAAATTTGTGCCCAATCCGCCTCTCGGGCCATTAAGGTTGCACTGGTACCGGCACTCCGGCAAAGCACTCCTCCCCGCCCTTCCCGCATTTCAATGTTAAAAACCGTCGTCCCCAAGGGCATCTTGGCCAGCGGCAAGCAATTGCCTAGCTTTGCCGGCGCCTCGGCGCCACTTTGCACCACATCACCCTTCTTGAGCCCATCAGGAGCCACGATGTAACGCTTCTCGCCATCGGCATAGTGAAGCAGTGCAATCCGCGCCGACCGATTAGGATCGTACTGTATCGAATCGACTGTGGCAGGAATGCCGTCTTTATTGCGGCGAAAATCGATCAATCGCAGGCGCCGCTTGTGGCCACCGCCTCGATGGCGAACGGTTATCTTCCCCTGGTTATTACGCCCCCCCGTTTTGACAATCGGGCGCAACAACGACTTCTCCACCTTGGCCCCTGGTGTAAGTTCCGCGAAATCGCTCACCGTCGCATCGCGCCGACCAGGCGTCACCGGTTTGTACTTTCGAATACCCATGGGTCCGTTGCGCGGCGCGAGTTCTGATGTGCGAGCAGCTAAGCTCGCGGGTCAAAACTCACAACTCTCGCCTTTCTAAATTGGAGTCGCTTACCGAGAGCAATGGAACTCTCGCCTCACAACTCGAAAAACTCGCTTCACTTCTAAAACAACTCAATATGGTGCTCGGGATCCAGCGTCACGATCGCCTTCTTCCAACTCTGCGTATAGCCAAATCGCATCTTGGTACGGCGCGGCTTTCCCCGCCGATTCTGCGTGCGTACTTTTTCTACCTTCACATCAAACAACTCTTCAACGGCGCGATGTACATCTGTTTTGGTGGCCAAGCAACTGACTTGAAAGGCGTAAGCATTGCAGCGCGTCGAGCGGTGAATTCCCTTTTCCGACAACAAGGGCTTGATAATCACTTGGTGCGGCTCAAGTTGGACGCTCGTCTTTTGTGGTATGTGCCGAGGCATGACGATTCAGGCTTTACTTGCCCGCTCCACGAGAACATGTTCGGGCTGACGATGCACGCTCTTTGATTTCGTCCAACGACTCTGGAGTAATCAACAATCGACGCGAGGACAGCACAGTCAATGCATTCAACTCCGCAGCCGACGACACGGACACCTGATGGATGTTGCGGGCACTCTTGTAGACATTTGGCGTGTTTCCTGCCGTCGCAATCAGCAACGACTCACCATCACAGCCCAATTGCTGCAAAATACCAGCCATCTCCTTGGTTTTCGGCTTGTCGAAATCGAGCTTATCGATCAGCGTCAATTCGTTATCGCGAATCTTGGAGGCAATTGCCATCCGCGCCGCCAATTGCAGCGCCTTGCGGGGAAGTGCGTAGGAGTAGTCGCGATTACGAATAGCATGAATGTGCCCACCGCCACAACGTATGCCGCTCCGCTTAGAACCGGCTCGAGCATTGCCCGTGCCCTTTTGCCGGTACATCTTCTTGGTTGTACCAGAAACTTGTGAGCGCGACTTGGTCTGATGCGATCCCTGACGCCTGTTGGCCTGGTACATCACAACCGCATCGTGCAAGAGCTGCTTGTTGATGCGCGGAGCTAGATCTGCTGGCTCGATGGTATAGGTGCCAACCTTTTTCCCCTTCGCGTCGTGGACCGTTAGTTTTGGCATTTTTTTCTCAAGGCGTATGCGCCGGCCTGCCGGATTTGGATCAGACCTTGTCTTTACTTCTTGTCGTTCGATTTTTCTTTAGGCTTCCGGACTCCACTCCCCAGCTTGTTCGCTTGCTGCACCACGACATAGCCGCCATTCGGCCCGGGAATCGCACCGCCGATGATCAGCAGGTTTTCTTCCGAGTCAATCCGAACCAACATCTGATTGCGAACCGTACAACGCTTCGCACCGTATTGACCCGGCATCCGGATGCCCTTGAACAATCGGCCCGGATAGGCACTGCAACCGGTGCCACCCATATGACGGTGGCACTTTTTCACGCCGTGTGACGCGCGCTGTCCCGAAAAATTGTGTCGCTTCATGGCTCCCGAAAAGCCACGCCCCTTGCTTGTAGCGATCACATCGACCGCGACGACACTCTCAAATGCCTCGACCGTTACCTGGGAGCCAACCGTCAACCCCGGGTCGGGCGGGCGAATCTCCCGCACAAATCGCTTCGGCTCACAACCGGCCTTGGGCACAGGCTCAATCCCGGCAGCGGCCCGCTTCTTGCTCCGCTTGCCATCGAGCTTGGCAACTTGGCCTCGCTGCGCACGGCTGGCGAGACGGCGGGGCTTGTCGAGATAGCCTAGCTGAACAGCATCATAGCCATCGCGATGGGCGGTACGAACTTGCAGCACGTCGCATGGGCCGGCAGCAACCACTGTTACGGGAAGCGCTTGGCCCGCCTCGTCGTAGACCTGAGTCATGCCTACCTTGCGACCCAGAATCCCGACAACATGGCTTGGCCCGCCTGGTGTTTCACCACTTTGGCCACTGGCATTGCTTTTACTAGCCATTACCTACAACCCTTCGACGACTGATTTCGGCGATTCGACTCGCCGACCGTTTGCGATAGCTAATCTCGTTAACGCGGGAGACATCCGCCACTGCGAAGCTTACCCACGCAACTTCCGTTGCATAGCAAATTTACCGAACGCTCTTAGAACTGGATATTGTGTTAAAACCAAATAGCGCCAAACAGGGTTCGACGCGACACGATTCAATTATGTCTTGCCAGGAATTCTGTCCGCCCCAAATCATGGCATGACAAAAATGTCCGACATCACCACACGATTACGACTCAAACTAACCAGCGGTGGCTTTTATTTTAATATCGACCCCTGCAGGCAAACTCAGCTTATTGAGCGCCTCGATCGTTTTGGCCGTGGCCTGGACGATGTCGATTAGCCGTTTATGGGTACGAATTTCGAATTGTTGACGCGCTTTCTTGTCGACATGAGGCCCTGACAACACTGTGTATCGCTCGATGCGTGTCGGCAAGGGAATGGGGCCGTGCACAACGGAATTGGTCCGCTTCGCCGTATCAATAATATCGGCGGCACTCTGGTCCAAGACCGAGTGGTCGTACGCCTCCATCCGAATACGAATTACTTCCTTCGACGCAGGCACATGAACTCCCCGTTTGCTCCAATGGAACCTAACTACTCGCTTGGAACCCAAGTTTCAAAGATCGCCGTAATCGCCACGAAAAATAGTGGCGAATCGCAGATTTTAAGGCGATCTGCGTGTGGCGTCAATGGCTGAGGGGTTCGCAGCGAAAATAATTGGGCCGGCGGGGGCCTGGCTTTGCGGCGGGGCTCAGTCTGCCGTTATGCTACCTACAGCGAGTGGCCTGCTACATTCCTTGAGGGGCCACAGGCGCTACACCTGCCGGAGTCTTCGAAAAGATGCGAATCACCACCTGGAATGTCAACGGACTCCGCGCGGCTTTGCGTAAGGGGTTTGCCGAGGAGTTGGCGTCGATCCGCCCGGATATCCTGTTGCTCCAAGAAGTCCGAGCCATGCCCGAGCAGCTCCCCAAGCCATGGGCGGAGCCGGAGGGCTGGGTGGTACACTGGAATCCGGCCCAAAAAAAAGGATACGCCGGCACTGCCGTGTGGACCCGCCAAAGATCCCAGCTCCTCCACACGGGGCTTGGCCCAACCGATCCAGACCCCGAAGGGCGTTTGACGCTTGTTCGCGTTGGCAAACTGCACGTGGCCAGTGCCTATTTGCCGTCGGGCTCCAGCAGTCCCGAACGACAGGTCGAAAAAGAGCGCTGGATGCGCCGCTTCAGGCCCTGGGCCACCCGACAACTCAAGCGCACAGGGCCCTCGATTCTGGGCGGCGACCTCAATATTGCACATACCGAACAAGACATCTTTTATGCCCAAGGAAACTCGCAGAACTCGGGATTCTTGCCCCATGAGCGGCAGTGGTTTGGCCGGCTTCTCAAATCGGGCTGGCACGACTTGGTACGTCAGGATGTCGGCGACATTGATGGCCCCTACTCCTGGTGGTCCAATCGGGGCCGTGCCCGCGAACTAGACCGGGGCTGGCGGATCGACTACATGTTGGCTAACTCTGCCGCCAGGCTGCAATTTTGCCACTCGAGAACCCATCGCCAGGCTGGACTCGCCGTCAGCGACCACGCGCCGGTGACGATCGAACTTAATATGTAATCCTGCGCTGTGCCAATGATCGGCCGATGATCCAGCTAGGCCAGGGCTAGGTTTTCTGTGAGCCCCATGCAGACCCCTCGTCTCGCTACTATCACGGCGCTATCATGGACGAAAGTGCTGTCAGCTTAGTTACGCCTCTACAAAAACTTCCGCATCACGTCATCTGGTGCCGCTGAGTAGGTACTGGGAGTCATCGAGCAACTCGCTCGGCCTTGGCTAAGGCTCCGCATGGCGCTGGAGTAGCCAAACAACTCGGCGAGCGGCGCGTCGGCGTGAAGTACCGTAAGGCTTCCCCGACTTTGGGTCTGGTGGATGATGGCTCGGCGCTGCTGCAGATCGCCAACCAGATCGCCGACATGTTCGTCGGGGGTGCTGATTTCCAATTGCATAATGGGCTCGAGGAGCACCGTGCCCGCTTTGCGCAAGCCGGTGTCGAGGGCCAAACTGGCGGCTGTGCGAAATGCAATTTCAGTGGAGTCGATTTCGTGCATCTCTCCCGACAGTAGTGTTGCTTTGATACGCATTAAGGGGTAGCCCAGGACACCGCCGCCCTGCCCTGCCACCTCTAGCTCCTCGAGCACTGTCATGAGCATTGTGTTCGGTAGACCGTGGTCGAGCGAATTGCCGATCACTACGCCACCACCGCGCGTGTCGAAGGGTTCGACACGCAACAACACCTTGGCTGAATGCTGTACTCCGTTGATCTGACGATTGCACTCGCCGGTAACTTCTACGGCATTCTTTATCGTTTCGCGGTAGCTTACGCGCGGATTGTGTACCTTCACATTGAGGTTGAAGTCCCGCTCCAAGCGGTGCTGGATCACCTCCAGATGCAACTCGCCCATCCCGCTGATGAGTGTTTGCCCTGTTTCTTCATTCTCCGTGGCGGTAAAGGTGGGATCCTGCTTGCGGAGCATCTCCAGCGCACTGGCAAGTTTTTTCCTGCCAGACGTACTTTCCGGCTCTATTGCCATCGAAATGACCGTCTCTGGAAATTCAATGGCTTCCAGCACCACCGGATCGCTGGCATCGCAAAGGGTGTCGCCGGTAACCGAGTCGCGTAAGCCGATCACGCCTACGATGTCGCCCGCTTGGGCCGACATGCGCTGCTCCTCCTTCTTGCTGGCATGAATTTGCCACAGTTGAGCAATGTTTTCTTTTTTGTCACGAGTCGGATTCAGCACGCGACTATTACCCTTGAGCGTACCCGAATAGATCCGAACCCAGGAAAGGTCGCCCGTCTTATAGGGCAAGATTTTGAAAACCAAGCCGCAGAACGGGGCCTTGGGATCTGGTTCACGACAAACTTCAACCGGTACACTTTGCGCGTGTTTCCGATTTTTGGAACCCTTGCCCGAAGACCCCTTGCCGCAAGAATCAAAGCCCACCACGGGCGGTTTTTCCAGCGGGTTGGGCAGATAGGCTACGACAGCGTCCAACAACGGCTGCACGCCCATGCCATGCAAGGCCGATCCGCAAAGCACGGGCTGAATCTGCTGCAGAACTGTCGCTTCGCGCAGCACCCGATGAATGAGCTCGATGGGAATAGGCTCTTCCGCCAGCGCAAATTCCAACAGCTCGTCGCTGTACTCGGAAAGCTCGCTGATCATCTGCTCGCGCCACAAGGCTGCGTTGTCAGCCAACTCCTCAGGGATCGGCTGAGCAACTACCTCGCGACCTTCTTTTCCCCCTGGAAAACTCAGGACCTGCTCGCCTATCAAATCAATGACGCCGCAAAACGGGTTGTCGATATGAGCGGGACCTTGGCCAACGGGAATCTGCAACGCCACTGGATTGGCATCCAGCCGCGTTCGCATTTCCTGGATCACCGCATTAAAGTCGGCCCCCTCCCGATCAAGTTTGTTGATATATGCGATGCGTGCAACGTGGTACTTGTTCGCTTGCCTCCAAACCGTTTCGCTTTGGGCTTCGACCCCTTCTCGAGCACTAAACACAACGACTGCCCCATCTAGGACGCGCAAGCTGCGCTCCACCTCGGCCGTAAAGTCCACATGGCCGGGGGTGTCAATAAGATTGATTTGAACACCGTCCCAGTGAAATGCGACACAGGCCGAATAAATGGTTATGCCCCGCTCCGCTTCTTCGGCATCGTCGTCGGTCGTGGTAGTGCCGCGATCGACTTCACCCGCCCGATGCTTCGTGCCACTGACGTACAGCATCCGCTCGGTAACCGTCGTCTTTCCGGCATCGATGTGGGCAATAATGCCAATGTTGCGGAGATTGGTGAGTTCAGTGGGCATGGGGGTATTGGCTATAGGCTTTCGGCCAAGCGCATGAAAAAGGCCAGGAGCCAGGGGTTGGGATTTCGGCAAAAACCCCAAATTCTGGCTGCTGGCCCTTTTCCTCTGCTACCACGCGAAATGCGCAAAGGCCTTATTCGCGTCAGCCATCCGGTGGACATTTTCGCGTCGCGTCATTGCGGCACCTTCGCGCTTGTAGGCAGCCACAAGCTCGTCAGCCAGCTTCAGCGATGTGGGCCGACCCTTTTTCTCTTTGACCGCTATCATAATCCAGCGAAATGCCAACGACTGCTGGCGGATGCGGTTGACCTGCATAGGAACTTGGTAGGCAGCACCACCCACACGCTTGGAACGCACCTCAATGGCCGGCTTTACATTTTCGACGGCCTGGGTAAAAACGTCGATCGGCTCTTCGTCCGGGAGACGTTCCTTAATGATGTCGAGGCAGTCGTAGAACACCCGCTGCGCGACGCTTTTCTTGCCGTCATTCATCAGGCAATTGATGAACTTGCTCGCCAGTAGCGAACCGCACTGAGGATCCGGTTTGAGTTGCTTACTACTTGCAGTAATGCGGCCCATAGAAATTGAGGGGTTAGAATTGAAGGATCGTGGATCTGATATTTAGGCTTTGGAGAAACGGGGTGAAGCGAACACTCGATCCTTGCTCGCCACACCCTTTGCTTGGGCCACTGGGGTTTAACTCTGCAGTTTAACTTTTCGGCTTGACGTGCGGATCAACTTTTCTTAGCACCGTAGCGACTACGCGACTGCTTGCGACCTTCAACCCCTAAACTATCAAGGGCTCCACGGACGACCTGGTAGCGGACACCAGGAAGGTCACGCACACGACCGCCCCGAACCAGCACAATACTGTGCTCTTGGAGCGTATGCCCTTCGCCAGGGATGTAGACGGTGACTTCCTTGCCATTGGAAAGACGCACTCGCGTAATCTTGCGTAGCGCTGAGTTGGGCTTCTTCGGCGTCATTGTACGAACCTGCAAACACACACCTCGCTTCTGAGGGCACTGATTCAGCACGGGGGATTTGCTGAATTTGCGCTTCTTCTTGCGGTTCTTTTTGACGAGTTGGTTGATGGTTGGCATCTAAATCTCTCGTGTCTCCTACTGTCGCTATAGGGGCGTTCTATACTCTCGCCCTATGCCTTGCTGGATTTACCTGAGGGTCGCCCCGGAGCTAGTGTGCCGCAGCTGCTGCTTTATCGCCTTTACCTAGTTTCGTTAGCTGGGGCTCCGCACGACTCCACCTAACTGCGGCGGACCCGTCAATTTACCCCACGTCGTGCCTGTGTCAATGCGGCCTTGCCCACGCCCAAGTCCCACTGGCCCCATCCCAGGCATGCCATTGCCTGAATAGCCCCTTCATTCAGATGGGCAAGTTTTCACCTAGTTCTTCTTCCGGAGGCAGCCGGGGGTCTTCGTGGCCCAACGACGGCGGCGAGTCCAGTGATGAATCGGCAGGCAAACTCTCGCTAAGGGGTACATCCCCCACTTCCCCCGCGCCATCGCCCCCGGTACCCATCAGTGCATCCAAGGTGGTGGGAACCTCAGCGGCTGGCTCCCTCGCGACCGAGACACCCTCTTCGCCATTGCTGGCGGACGCTGCATCGTGCCCAGTTTGCAAGGCAGACTCCAGCAGCGGGAACGACCGCTCTAACACTCGCTCTTTTTCTGCAGCCAACTCTTCCAGGGCCTCCGGGTAGATGCGCACCTCCGACTCCTGAATGGAGTGGAAACCGGTACCCGCAGGGATCAGGTGACCCAAGATCACATTTTCTTTCAAGCCAACCAGATAATCGGTACGGCCCGCCAACGCGGCCTCGGTAAGCACCTTGGTCGTCTCCTGGAAACTCGCGGCGGAGATAAAACTCGAGCTTTGAACCGAAGCCTTGGTGATACCCAGCAGTTGGGTACTGGCGGTAGCCATCTTGGGCTTAGTCCCTTTGGCGATTTCACCACCGAGCGCCTCGATTTGGGCGTTGGCCTGTTCCAGAACCTTCTTCGGCACAATGGCACCTTTCACGAACTCACTATCACCTGGATGGGTAATCCGTAAGCATTGTGTCAGATTTCCGTTGGCCAAGCGGAAGTCGAACTTGTCAATCACGCTACCAGGCAACAAATCGGTATCGCCAGGCGATTCAACCCGCACTTTGCACAACATTTGCGAAACGATGATTTCGATGTGCTTATCGTTGATCTCCACTCGCTGGCTGCGATAAACATTCTGGATCTCTCGGGTGAGGTACTGCTGCACCGCTTCTTCGCCCGAGATCCGCAAAATATCGTGAGGCACAAGCGGGCCATCGACCAGCGCCTCGCCAGCTCGCACGCTGTCGCTGGCGTGGACACGCAAATGCTTGCTGTGAGTTACCAGATGTTCACGCTCGATACCCGTTTCACTGCGAACGATAATGGACCTTTTGCCGCGCTTTTTCTCTCCCAAAATATCGACAACACCATCAATCTCAGCGATGACCGCCGGATCTTTGGGTTTGCGCGCCTCAAAGATTTCGGTCACGCGAGGTAGGCCACCGGTGATGTCCTGCGTACCAGAAGCCTCACGTGGCGTCTTGGCCACCAGCGCCCCCGGGGTAATAACCTCACCTTCAGAGACTTCCAGGTGAGCCCGCTCCGGCATGTAGTAGAAGTCAAGAATCTTACCGTCCGACGGGTCTTCGACGACGACTTGCGGATGCAACTCGCCCTTGTGCTCAGTGACCACGTAGCGCGTTTTTCCGCTTGGATCGACTTCACTCCGAACCGTTTCGCCATCCACCAAATCTTCAAAGCGAATCTTACCACCCGTCTCAGCCAAGATGGGAATGCTGTGCGGATCCCATTCGCAAATCATATCACCCGCCTTGACTTGGTCGTTCTCTTCAACACGCAGCGTTGCACCGGCTGGAATCTCATATTTCTCGACTTCCCGACCGCGATCATCCACGAGTGAAATCTCACCATTGCGGGCCAGGACAACCAAGTTTCCCGCGCTATTCCGCACGACCTTCAAACGGGCGAACTTGGCAATTCCATCTTTCTTGGTCTTGATATCACTATCTTCCACGTCACGTTGGCCCACGCCACCAATATGAAAAGTACGCATCGTCAACTGCGTACCTGGCTCACCAATGCTCTGCGCTGCAATGATGCCCACCGCCATGCCTTCCTCCACCAGAGAACCGGTTGAAAGGTCCATGCCATAACAATTGCGGCAAATGCCAAGCGGTGCATCGCAGGTCATTGGGCTCCGCACCTGGATTTTCTCCAGGCCCAACTCCTCGATCTTGCGAGCGATGTCGGAGTTGATCATCTCGTTTTCACCAACAATGATCTGATCAGTAATGGGATTGACGATGTTCGTCCGGCTAACGCGGCCCTTGATGGAGTCAGCTAGACTCACCTCGACCTTCTCGCCGCGGTAGATAATCCCTTTGGTAATGCCCTGCGTCGTGCCGCAGTCGTCACGAGTGATCACCACATTCTGCGCGACGTCCGCTAGCTTGCGCGTTAGGTAACCCGAGTCGGCCGTCTTAAGAGCCGTGTCTGCCAAGCCTTTGCGGGCACCATGCGTACTACTGAAATATTCCAGTACGGTCAGTCCCTCACGGAAGTTGGCTTTGATCGGCGTCTCTATGATTTTTCCAGACGGTTTGGCCATCAAGCCTCGCATACCGCCGAGCTGCCGCATTTGCTCAACACCACCCCGAGCACCAGAGTGCGCCATCAGGTAAATCGGATTGACATACCCCCCCGTGCGATAATCATTTTCCAAGCCAACCATCATCTCGGCAGTAATCTGTTCGCGAGCGTGCGTCCACGCGTCAAGAATCTGGTTGTACCGCTCCACCTCGGTAATAACACCTCGCTGGAACAGCTTGTTGAACTTCATGACGGTCTTGTCGGCATCCTCGATGATCTTGCCCTTCGTATCTGGCGTAATCAGGTCATCGGTACCGAACGACAATCCACTGAGCGTCGCCTGCCTAAAACCAAGCTGGTTCATGTCGTCTAAGAGTTCGATCGTGGCACGACGGCCGATGAATTCGTAACAGTCGGAGATGACCTGTGCCAACTCACTGGAACGGAGCGCTATGTTGTAGAATGGCATACCTTGGGGCAAAATCTTGTTGAAAATGACACGGCCGACGGTCGTATCAATCCGATCGCCATAGGCGCTCCCATTGCCCATCTCCTCCCGCAAAGACCGGCCACTTGGCAAGCGGACCTTGATGCGTGCATGCGTGCCAACTTTACCAGCCGCGTAGGCAGTTTCGACTTCCTCCAACGAGCTAAACGCCATATCGTTGCCCTTCGACTCGGGCACATTCATGGTGAGGTAATAACTACCCATCACCACGTCTTGCGAAGGGCTAATAATCGGCGCCCCGTTGGATGGGCTGAAGATGTTGTGCGTACTCATCATCAACGTGTGTGCTTCCACTTGCGCTTCGATCGACAACGGAAGGTGCACGGCCATCTGGTCGCCATCGAAGTCGGCATTGAAGCCCTTGCATACGAGCGGATGCAGCGTAATCGCGTTGCCTTCAACCAGGGTCGGTTCAAAAGCTTGAATCCCCATGCGATGCAACGTCGGCGCCCGGTTGAGGAGTACGGGATGGTTTGTAATCACCTCTTCGAGAATGTCCCAAACCTCCTCGTCTTTGCGCTCCAGCATTTTTTTGGCCGACTTAATTGTGTCGGCATGCCCCAGCTCTTTCAGCCGCCTGATAATAAATGGCTGGTACAATTCGAGCGCAATTTTTTTGGGGAGGCCACACTGATGCAGCCGCAGTCGCGGGCCCACCACGATCACGCTGCGCGCGGAATAGTCGACTCGCTTGCCTAGAAGATTCTCGCGGAACCGGCCTTGCTTGCCCTTGATCATGTCGGTCAGCGACTTCAGGGGGCGATTGCTACTGCCCAGCACCGGGCGCTTGCAGCGGTTGTTGTCGAAAAGTGCGTCTACCGATTGCTGCAGCATCCGCTTTTCATTGCGGATAATCACGTCGGGCGCATTGAGGTCCACGAGCTTCTTCAATCGGTTGTTGCGATTGATGATGCGGCGGTAGAGATCGTTCAAATCGCTCGTGGCAAAATTACCACTGTCCAAAAGCACCAGCGGACGCAAATCCGGAGGAATCACTGGAATCACGTCCAGCACCATCCATTCGGGCTTATTGTCCGAATCGCGGATAGCTTCCACGGTCTTGAGGCGGCCAATCAGGTCTTTCGCCTTCTGCTTGGAACCAGTTTCTTTGAGCTCCTGGCGTAATTGCTCTGATAGCTTTACCAAATCCAAACTGCCCAGCAGTTTCCGAATGGCAGCGGCACCTATGTCTGCTTCGAACGCTTCGCCATACTGTTCGCGAGCGGCACGGTACTCCTCTTCAGTGAGCAATTGCTGCGCTTCGAGTGGCGTGTCGCCCGGATCCACGACCACATAATCCTGGAAATAAATGACTTTTTCCAGGCTCGTGGTCTTCATGGCGAGCAGGCTACCCAAGCGACTTGGCATCGCCTTGAAAAACCAGATATGGACAATCGGAGCCGCCAACTCAATATGGCCCATGCGCTTGCGCCGAACCCGACTGTGGGTCACCTTCACGCCACATCGATCGCAAATCATGCCCTTATACTTCATTCCCCGGTATTTGCCGCACGAACATTCCCAGTCCTTTTCTGGACCGAAAATGCGCTCGCAAAACAGACCATCTTTTTCGGGACGGTAGGTTCGATAATTGATCGTTTCTGGTTTTTTCACTTCGCCAAACGACCAACTGCGAATATCGTGCGGTCGCGCCAAGCTGATTTTGACCGACCCGTAGTCGTTGACGCGATCGTAATTCGAACCTTCAAGAACGCTCATAAATGCTCCTCGAAACATTTGATTGCAAATTGCCCAAAACCTCATTCGCCTAAAGCACTCAAGCGAAGAAGTCGTGCGCTGAGGCGCTGAGGCCTCATAATCTTTCTATACGTATTGCGGTAATCTCTAGCTGTCCATTATGAATTGCGCGATTACTATCTAAAGCTGGCGTTTCTCCAGTTGCATATTCAGCCCTAGGCCTCGAATCTCGTTGGTGAGCACATCGAAGCTTGCGGGCGTGCCGGCTTGCAGCGTGTTTTCACCCTTGACCATTGATTCGTAGATCTTCGTACGGCCTTCCACGTCGTCACTCTTCACTGTCAAGAGTTCCTGCAAAATGTAGGCTGCGCCATAGGCTTCCAGCGCCCAGACTTCCATTTCACCAAACCGTTGGCCGCCGAAACGGGCCTTGCCTCCCAGCGGCTGTTGTGTAATGAGCGAATAAGGACCCGTGCTGCGAGCATGCACTTTGTCATCCACCAAGTGATGTAGCTTGAGCATGTAGATGTAGCCGACGGTTGTCTCCTGCTCAAACTGCTCGCCTGTGCGACCATCCAGCAGCTTCGCCTTGCCGTGCCGCGGCAAGCCGGCCGTATCGAGTGCCTCGTTGATCTGCTCTTCGGTCGCTCCATCGAATACTGGCGTGATAGCCCGAAAGCCTAATTTGGCTCCGGCCCAGCCAAGATGCGTTTCCAGAATTTGGCCAACATTCATACGACTCGGCACACCCAACGGATTGAGCATGATTTGCACAGGCGTACCGTCAGACAGGAAAGGCATGTCGGCAATGGGAAGAATCTTGGAAATGACGCCTTTATTTCCATGCCGGCCCGCCATCTTGTCACCGACGGAGATGACCCGCTTGGTGGCGATGTAGACTTTGACCATTTGTAATACACCACTGCGGAGTTCATCGCCCCGCTTCATCGAGTTGAGCCTCCGGTCTCTCTGGTCGATCGCCTCCTCCACGGCCGGCCAAAGGGTTCGATAGCTCTTTTCGACATCCTTTTGTCGCTGTGGACTGCGAACCTCCAGCGAATCGAGTCGGAACATGGCCGCGCGATCCGCGATGTACTGCGGATCCTGGTTGTGAACCAATTCGCTTCCGTCTTCGTCGACAAGTTTTTTTTGCAGAATCTTCTCGAGGTCGATCACCATTGCCGTAAAGGCAACAGCAATTGTCTCGTTGCCCTCTTTTTCTGCATCCTTCAAGGATTTTTCGAAGAGCTTGCGATCATCTTCACTCAAACTCATGCGACGCGAAAACTTTTGCGTGTCGATCACGATTCCCTCAATGCCAGAAGACACTTCAAGTGAATCGTTCTTGACGTCTTCTCCGGCACGGCCGAAGATCGCGTGCAAAAGCTTCTCTTCGGGAGTCAACTCCGTTTTGGACTTTGGCGAAACCTTGCCGACCAAAATGTCGCCCGGTGTGACGTAAGTGCCAATCTGCACGATTCCGCTCTCGTCGAGATTGCGCAGCGCTTTTTCGCTAACGTTCGGAATGTCGCGGGTAAACTCCTCGCGACCCAGCTTGGTCTCGCGGATCTCCACATCGAATTCTTCGATGTGAATCGACGTGTAGGTGTCGTTATGCACCAACTCCTCGCTGATGATGATCGCGTCTTCGAAGTTGTAGCCCTCAAAAGACATGAAGGCGACCAACACATTCCGCCCCAAAGCGAGTTCGCCCTGGTAGGTAGCAGCTCCGTCAGCCAGGATGTCACCCTTTTCCACCTTGTCCCCGGGCTTTACCAGCGGCTTTTGGTTTTGACAGGTTCGCTCATTGAGGCCAACAAACTTGCGTAGATGATGCACTTCAGGCCCAACTTCAATCCGATTTGAGTCAGCGTAAGTGACCGTGCCCTTATGGCCCGCTCGAACCAACAATCCCGAATGGCGCGCAACATCGGTCTCTAGGCCCGTCCCTACAACCGGTGGCTCGGCCACCAACAGCGGAACCGCTTGACGCTGCATGTTGGAACCCATCAAAGCGCGGTTGGCGTCGTCGTGCTCCAGGAAGGGGATCAGACCGGCTGAAACTCCAATCATTTGGCTCGGTGCAACATCGGTATATTCAATTTTGTCTGCGGGCACTAACTCGAAGTCTGCCTTATAGCGAGCGACGACTGTATTGTCGGCGATTCGATTGTTTTTCACGGGCACGTCGGCTGAGGCAACATACGCTTCCGACTCCTGATCGGCGCGCAACCACACAACTTCCTCCGTA
The DNA here is from genome assembly GCA_022448265.1 of Pirellulales bacterium. GTDB lineage: Bacteria > Planctomycetota > Planctomycetia > Pirellulales > Lacipirellulaceae > Bythopirellula. The sequence goes on along the minus strand of JAKVCC010000003.1, from coordinate 149,677 downwards.
AGCTGGCCTCCCTTTACCTTGCGGTAGGGTGTTACCAGAAATCCGTAATCATCCACCGAAGCGTACATAGCCAGGCTAGATATCAGCCCGATGTTGGTGCCTTCCGGAGTTTCAATCGGACAAATCCGACCGTAATGAGAAATGTGTACATCGCGCACTTCAAAACCGGCCCGCTTGCGGTTCAATCCACCGGGCCCCAGTGCCGACAGTCGGCGTTCGTGCGTAAGCATCGAAAGCGGATTGGTCTGGTCTACCACCTGCGAAAGCTCACCGCGCCCGAAGAAAAACTCGATCGCCGCCGAGATGCTCTTGGGATTGATCAAACTACGAGGCGTCATGTCGTCGGCATCTTTGAGGCTCATCCGCTCCTGGACCGTACGGCGGAGTTTCAAGAAGCCCTTGCGGATTTCATCGCATGCCAATTCATCGATGGTCCGCAACCGCCGATTGCCTAGATGGTCAATGTCGTCAACCTCCGCACCAGGCTCACCGGCAACCAGGTTCAGGAGATACTTGATCGAAGACACCAAATCCTCCGGACGCAGCACCATTTCGTTTTCCGAGACTTCCAGTCCCAACTTGCGGTTCATGCGGAACCGGCCGACATGACCGAGGCGGTAACGATTAGAATCAAAGAATTTTTCCGTAAACAGCGTGCGCGCTTTTTCCAGTTGGGGCGGGTTGCCAGGACGCAAACGCTGGTAGATCCGCAGCAACGCCTCCTCATGGCTCGACGTGTTATCATCTGCGAGAGCATTCAGCAGGTGCGGCGTCTTGGGCAAGTCCATCACTTCGATAGTTTTTACAGCCGACGTACAAATCACTTCGGCGATATTCTTGGTGATACACTGGCCTGCTTCGATGATGATTTCGCCAGCACGTTCGCTGCCCACGGGATAAACGACATCGTCCACAGCAACCTTACCCTCAATCTTGGCCGCACTCCGGCCATCGGAGACTTTGGTTTTCGAGACATCGTAAAACGTGCGCATGACCTGCGCGTCCAGTCCCATTTGAGGACTCATGGCGCGAAGCAGGGTAATCGCTGAAAACTTGCCGCTTTGATCGATACGGACCGTAATGCTATCTTTTTTGGTCGTGTTGAGTTCAATCCAACTGCCACGCTCAGGAATGACGCGGCAACTGTGCATCCGCCGCTCACCTGCTTCGACTTCCGAAACAAAATCAATTCCAGGGCTGCGGTGCAACTGGCTGACAACGACGCGCTCCGCACCGTTAATGATAAATTCGCCCCCGCCGAGCATGACCGGCAAGTCGCCCAGATAGACTTCCTCTTCGACCAGCTGATCTTTCACCAGCCGCAACCAAATTCGGAACGGTCTACCGTAAGTCAATCGCAATTGGCGGCATTCGTCGGGTTCGTAGCGAGGCTTGCCCAGCTCATACCGGAGATACTCTAGCCGGATCGTCTTGTCGTAACTCTCGATCGGGAAGATCTCCTGGAGGACACCCTCTAGACCCGCGACCTTCCGCTTCAAGTTGTTCGAGCCGTTGTACTGAAGAAAACGCTCGTACCTTTCCGTCTGTATCTCTGTCAGATCTGGAACCTGGTGCCCGACCCTACCAGTACCAAATGATCGAACTTCTTTCGTTAACAAACGTCGCTGAGCCGTGACTGCCATAGGGCGTGCTGCTCCGATCTCACGAGGTAGGAGGCTAACGTTTCACGCTCTCGCCGATCCTGCGGAACGACCGGGAGCGAAGGACGAAACGTCGACCGTAAATCAATGAAAATGCAAGGAAACTGGACTTCCCACGTTTAATCTGGGTGTGGCGAAAACCTAGAATTTACTCCCACACCCCAACATATTGGCCGCCGGAATCGAATACACGCTAAGCCAGTTATCCGCAAGGAATTTTCTGCCAGGGCGGAAAATACCGGCGAAAACTGCCTAACGGGTTTAACTACTTGACCGTGACGGTTGCTCCGGCCTCTTCAAGCTCGGCTTTAAGCTTATCGGCGTCTTCCTTGGAAATAGCTTCCTTGACATTGCCGGGTGCGCCCTCGACCAGATTCTTGGCCTCTTTGAGCGCCAAGCCTGTTGCACTGCGCACAACCTTGATCACGGCAATCTTATTACCACCAAAGGATTCAAGCACCACGTTGAACTCCGTCTGCTCCTCGGCCGCAGCCCCGCCACCGTCACCCGAAGGAGCCATGACGACCGCTCCGCCGCCGGCAGCCGGCTCAATACCATGCTCGTCTTTAAGATAATCGCTTAGCTCCTTAGCTTCCTTGAGCGTCAGGGTGACGATTTTGTCACCCAACTCTTTCGTGCTGGCGGAAAATTCCGCGACTGCTGCATCACTCATAATCTGTTGCTCCCTTTCTCGCTGAACTTGACCACAGGCGGACCCCAATGCACCGCCGATGGCAACAGGTTTATTTCAAAAAATATTGGACGGATTCTGACTTAAGATTTACTCTTTGGCCTTCTTTTCAACCTGGCTGGTCAGCAACCCGCCAGGGCCAAGCAACTGAGCAGACAACGTGGCTCCTGGACCCAAGATCTGTCCGACCAACAAGCTCAATTGCTCCTGGCGGCTAGGCCATTTGCTGACCGCCTCCACTTCTTGTGCCGACAATTTTGCGCCATCCATCACACCGCCCCTGGCACCAAAGGGCTCGTACTGACTATCCTTTGCCAGCCGCATAACTTCCTTGGCTAGCGACACCACGTCCTCGCCGCCCCAAACAACAGCTTGCGTTCCCTGCGATCCCTCGAAGGCAGGCGCCAAGGCCGTTCCCTCGGTAGCGCGCCGCGCCAGGCTATTTTTGACGACGATCAATTGAATGTTCTTTTCTCGAAGTTCCTTCCTGAGCCCTACCGTGGCATTGGCTTCCATGCCAATCACGTTGACAACGAGGGCGCCTTCAACATCGGCAAGTCGATTCTTGAGTTCCTCGGTCATCAGATTCTTGAGGTACTTGCTCATGGCACTCGCTATATTAAAAACTTTTCTGGCAGAATGGTGTTTGCAATACTGGGACAGTATTCAGGGGCAAAATATCAGGAATGGACACCGTTTCGTAACTCGTTCGCAGCTGCTTTCGGCCGGCCGCCTTGCCATAATGTTACATGGCAAGTTTTATGCTGGGACTCATGGCTGCACTGATGTGGGAAGACTTGAGGTAAGTCCCTTTAACGGCGGCCGGCTTCATGCCGACGACAAGGTCAATAAACGTTTGGATGTTCTCAACAAGCTGGGGCGCCTTAAAGCTCAGCTTTCCTACAGTGGCATGGATGTTGCCGCCTTTGTCGTTGCGGAACTCAACCTTCCCGGCCTTGTACTCACCAATGGTTTTTACGACTTCCGGCGTAACGGTGCCAGCTCGAGGTGAGGGCATCAGACCACGCGGCCCAAGCACCCGCCCCAAAGGCCCAACGACCTTCATCATGTCGGGGGCCGCGATACATACGTCGAAGTCCGTCCACCCACCGAGGATCTTTTTGGCCAGATCGTCGTCGCCAACGAAGTCGGCTCCGGCTTCTTTGGCGGCATCCGCCATCGGGCCCTTGGCAAAAACAGCCACGCGCTGCTCTTTACCAATGCCATGCGGCAACACAATAGAACCGCGGACAATTTGATCGGCCTGTGTGTGGTCAACGCCAAGCCGCATGGCAATATCAACGGACTGATCAAACTTCACAGCTTCAAATTGCTTCAAAACATCGACTGCCTCAGCCAAGGGTAGCGGCGATGCAGGTCGCGTTTCCAACGACTTCTTAATTCGTTTGGCAAGTTTGGGCATGGGCGTCTTCGCAATTCTCACAATCCACGGCGTGGTCTACGCCAAGGTGCTTATAATAAAATTAAATTAAAGCTATTCTGATCCAATTTGATTTCTGGCATTTCAACTGGGAACAACTTGTCGTTCACGTCCTCGGGCTGCATCCATTGAGATCAAGTTGAGCCCCAAGTTGGTGCGTCGCATGTGCCAGGACTCAAGGCGGCATCCCGAAGGGTCGGCGATACCACTCGGTCAACCTTCAACCCTCGACTTCAAGGCCCATGCTGCGCGCGGTGCCAGCAATCATGCGCACCGCGTGCTCCATATCACGGGCATTCAAGTCGTTCATCTTGGTGTTGGCTATGTCTTCAAGCTGGGCTCGAGTCACCTTGCCCACCTTGGTCTTATTCGGTACTCCCGACCCCTTAGCAATACCTGCTGACTTCTTCAGGAGTACTGCCGCGGGCGGGCTCTTAGTAATAAAATCAAACGATCGGTCGTTGTACACGTTCACAACAACCGGGATCATCATGCCGGCCGCATCTTTAGTTTTGTCGTTAAACGCCTGTACAAACTGCCCCAAGTTGACACCGAATTTTCCGAGTGCCGTTCCGACCGGGGGGGCGGGTGTCGCCTGGCCACCAGGAATCTGAAACTTAGCGGATCCAGTGAGCTGTTTTGCCATGTTTAATTTCGCTATAGCTGTTCTGCTTGCCAGTACTCAAGTTCGACTGGCGTGCTGCGGCCAAAAATATTGATCATCACGGTGACTCGACCACTTTGCTGGTCGATGCTACTGACTTCGCCTTCGAAGCTTTCAAAAGTTCCCTCCTTGACTTTCACCCGATCTCCCAGCATGAAGCTAATATTGAGCTTGGGAGCTTCTTCCTCGACTTCTTCTTCCGTATGGATAATGCGCGCGACTTCGTGGGGCAGCATCGGAGTCGGCTTACCGCCAGAACCGGTAAAATCCCCAATGCCCGACGTCTCTCGTACGGCAAACCACGTGTCGTCGTTAATGTGCATGTGAACCACGATGTAACCCGGATACAACTTCCGCTCAACGATTTTCTTCTTGCCGCCTTTGAACTCCGTGACCTTCTCCATAGGCACGACGACGTCGCCAAAGAATTCATCGAGCCCCTCGATCGCAATCTTTCTCTTCAAGGCGGCAGTGATCGATTTCTCGCGATTGCTTTGGACCTTGAGGATGTACCAATCCATTTTAATCTCGTCGTCCGGCTCCTCGGCGGACTTGCTGGCATCTCCACCCTGCGCGCCTGGACCGCTGGCATTGTCGTCGTCTGGCCCGTCGCCTGGCCCGTCGCCTGTAGCCACACCCGATTCCACGTTTCGCTCATCGGTTAGGTCCGGCTTGGTTTCCAAATCTACACCTTCTTCGCTCGCCGCCGGGGCCGCGCCAAAAGCAGCTTCCAAATCAGCCCCAGGCTCCGAGCCCGAAGCGGGCAGCTCCTGGGCGGCTGCGGGACTTTCCGGTTGTGCAGTCAATTCATTTGCCAATTTGTTTGGCTCATCGCTCACGGGAGCGTCCTTAATCTACGCGCTGGCTTGTCGCATGTAGCCGCACCAAGTGAAAACCCATCCGTGTCAAAACAATCCTTAGATCCGGGCCCCCTCGAACCTAAAACACCCAACTAAAAAAAGACTTTAATATCAAGTCGTATATGAGCAGCAGCCCCGCCAGAAAGAAAATCACGATGATCACCACAGTGGATGCCCGCCACAACTCCGTCCGGCCGGGCCAGGAAACCTTATTCATTTCAGCCTCTACCGAAATCAAAAAATCGGCAAAGCGTGGAATATTTACTACGCGCCAACTGGCCCACCAGCCAAACGTTAAGACGAGTAGCGGAATCACGTATTGCCAGACACCCCCGTCGCCGCTCGTGCTACTAAGCTTCCAGGCCCCGACCGCCACGGCAACTGCCATGGCGGCAAGGGTTAGCTGCCGGGCAACCTTGCCTTGAGTTCGCTTGTAACTCGAACCGTTAAACATTCCTGCAATTAACTCAGCCACCGTGATCGCCTTTCACGCCGAATCCTATCGCCAGCCCCAACAACCGTCTCACCGCACAACGCGTGTGACAGTGGGGCGATTTCAACGCCTGCGCCACGAAACACAAAACATTTAGCCCGACGTCATTTCGGGAACTAATCGACATTACTTTATATGGCAGGGGCGGTGGGACTCGAACTCACAACCCCTGGTTTTGGAGACCAGTGCTCTGCCAATTGAGCTACGCCCCTAAGGGAATGACGAACTCCCGAACGACAAAAGTTGGCTTTCGTCATCCGACTCTTTGCCCCAGCAACCTGGGCCTAGTTCGCCATCCGACTATTTACTACTAACCGGCCCCCCGGTTTCAAAACCTGATTCGGAGCCCGACTCTAGGAATCTTGCCGCCAATCTCCGGGGGTGGATTGAATCGGGTTTCTACTCAACAATTTTAGTCACAACTCCCGAGCCAACCGTTTTTCCGCCCTCGCGAATCGCGAATCGCACTCCGTCATCCATGGCAATGGGCTTCATCAACTCGACGGACAAACGCGCGTTGTCACCGGGCATACACATTTCCGCATCGCCGACCAAGTTGGCCGTGCCAGTCACATCGGTGGTTCGGAAGTAGAACTGCGGACGATAGCCACTGAAAAATGGCGTGTGCCGCCCGCCCTCTTCCTTACTCAAAACATAAACTTCAGCCTCAAACTTGGTGTGCGGGGTGATGCTCCCAGGCTTCGCAAGCACTTGACCTCGCTGGATATCTTCGCGCTTAACACCTCGCAACAGACAACCAACATTGTCGCCGGCAAAACCCTCGTCCATGGTCTTGTTGAAGGCTTCCACACCAGTGCATGTCGTCTTTGTAGGTGCATCGGTCAGACCGATGATCTCAACCTCTTCACCGACTTTCACTACGCCACGCTCGATACGTCCGGTCGCAACAGTTCCACGGCCTTCGATCGAGAAGACGTCTTCAACGGCCATCAAGAATGGCTTGTCATTTTCGCGAACCGGCTCGGGAATGTAAGCATCTATAGCCTCCATCAACTCGCCGATGCACTTCGCCGACGCTTCGTCCTCGGGAGTTTCGATCGCCGCCTTGGCGTTGCCTCGCACCAGCGGCACCTCATCGCCGGGAAAACCGTATAGCGAAAGCAACTCGCGGATTTCCAACTCGACCAGCTCGAGCAGCTCTTCGTCGTCGACGAGGTCGCACTTGTTCATGAATACCACGATCCGGGGAACACCCACTTGCCGAGCAAGCAAGATATGTTCACGCGTCTGAGGCATGGGGCCGTCTGCAGCCGACACCACCAGAATGGCGCCGTCCATCTGTGCGGCCCCAGTAATCATATTTTTGATGAAGTCGGCGTGACCCGGGCAGTCGATGTGAGCATAGTGCCGCTTCTCGCTTTCGTATTCGACGTGCGCGACGGCAATTGTGACGGTCTTGGTTTCGTCACGAACCGTACCGCCCTTAGCGATGTCGGCATAGGACTTAGCCTGAGCCAGCCCCTTGGTTGACTGGACCGCCAGAATCGCTCCGGTGGTTGTGGTTTTACCGTGATCGATGTGGCCGATTGTGCCCACGTTGACGTGCGGCTTTGAGCGTTCAAATGTATCCTTAGCCATTTTTCTCCCTAACCTTGTCTTGGGGACGTGTGTTTCTGTGACAAAAATGGAATTGTCAATTATCCGAGCGTTGCGTATTAGCCGTATGTATTAGCTGAATCATGTATTGACCAGTGGATTCTGAGAGCTGCTGATGAGACTTGAACTCATGACCTCTTCCTTACCAAGGAAGTGCTCTACCACTGAGCTACAGCAGCGGATGCGATTGGCCACCGGCTGTCGACAAAAAATCTTTTCTTCAATACCTCCGCCACCAACCGCCAACCTGCAGCTACCAATCGCCAACAAGCAACCAGTAGCCAACAGCGATTCGCCTCTTAAAGCGGGTGAAGGGAATCGAACCCTCGTCATCAGCTTGGAAGGCTGTTGCTCTACCATTGAGCTACACCCGCCTGCTGAATTTCGGATTGTGGATTGTGGATTGCGGATTGGCCATCGTCCTTTACTCCAATCCGCAATCCAAAATCCCAAAACCGCAATTCAATTAATGGGGGGTGCAGGATTCGAACCTGCGAAGGCAGAGCCAGCAGATTTACAGTCTGCCCCGTTTGACCGCTTCGGTAACCCCCCGTCAGCACAACCAGATTGCGTCAATCGGATTACGTCAGTTGACTCGTAAATGTGTCGATCAAACCGACCTGCATACCGCCTGTTCGTACTTGCCTCGACGAGTTGCCCCAGACTCACGAACCCAGCTAGACGGCCCCTGGCGAGAGCTAGCGGAGGGAATTGAACCCACAACCTGCTGATTACAAATCAGCTGCTCTGCCAATTGAGCTACGCTAGCCTGGGCAGGGTAAACTCGTGCGAATCAACTAATATAGCTATGTCCTGAAGAGTGACAAGGCGGAAAGCCTGCGAATTTCGGGCCAAAAAAGGCCCCAGCGGACTGCCCGGTCACGGGCGCCCCAGGCGGCCCGGTTTTCGTCGCGGGCGAGGGCCACCAGGGGGCGGATTGCGTGGCCTTGGCCAGCATAGGGGGTGTGGGGGCTTTCTGTCGCCGGCAGCGGTGGCAGCGCGCTAGAGATCCAGGGCAATCTGCTGCTCTTGGGCTGCTACGCGGAGCTTATGGAGGGCACGGGCTTCAATCTGCCGGATGCGCTCCTTAGTCACACCCAGCTCCGCCCCAACCTCTTTCAAGGTCCGCGGCTCTCGCGAATGATCCAGGCCAAACCGCCCCACGATGATTTGCCGCTCGCGGTCGTCCAGCTGCTGCAAGACTCGCTGGATCTTGGCGACGCGGTCCTGCTGCCGCGCCTCCTCCACCACTGGGTTCCCGCGATGTTCCTGGGTAAGATCGAAAACCTCGTCGTGACTCGTGCGAAAACGATCCCGCAACCGGTATTCCCCGGGTATGGTGCGCGCATAATTCTTCATAATTGCCCAGCTTGCGTACGTGCTAAACTTGTTCCCAAGGGCAAAGTCAAACTTTTCGATCGCACGGAGTAGCGAGAGATTGCCGTCGCTGACCAACTCGAAAAAGTTTTGGTCGGGCGACACGTGCCGTTTGGCGATGGATACGACCAGCCTCAAATTGCAGCGGGCAATCTTGTTCTTGGTATCTACGATTTGTGCGTAGAGCCGCTCGATCTCGTCCATCAGCGACGACTTGGGATTCTCCAAGTCGAGCTGTTCACGCAGCCGCGCAGCCTGGAATTTAAGGAAATTGTACGCGCGGAACAGGTGCTGCTCCTGCTCCTTGGTCAGTAGTCGGATTTCGTACAGGCTGGCCAGATAGGGCGGTAGCCCAGTCGGACGCTTTGGCTTCCGGGGCACCGAACCACTCCTGGGCAAGGGGCCCAGGCAGGTTTTTTCTGCTCCTTTACGCGAAAATCGAGGGTTTTCCATGTAGTCGAGAGGCAGATCGGCAATCCGCTCAGCGCGCATCTCATTGATCACACGGTAGACGGTGGTTTTGGTTCGATTGTAGTCACCGCACAGCTTCTCGACCGAGGTCCCACGGCAGTAGGCACGGAAGATGTTGGTTTTTTGCAGGTCGGTCAGCGGCCCGCCGCCGGCTGGAAAGACTGCCTTGTCGGGGTTTTCCAGATCGTGCAAACGAAGGGCGGTGCGGATCGTTTCGACACTACGGCCTGTACGCTCAGCCAATTGCCGCGCGATCTCGGCCTGGCCACCCCCTGCATGTGCCATTTGTCTGGCCCGATCCACATAGTCCTGCCGCTGCTGTTCAGTCAACTGGCTGAAACGCGACCCACGCTGGACGCGATCGGAATTGTTCTTCACAAAGCGGTCGACACTGCTCCGCAAAAAACCTACCCGTTTACGACCGTCAAAAACGAGGCGACGGCTCACGAGCCCTATTGCCCGCCAGCGCGAGATTGTCTTAGTCGAAACGTTGAACTGCCGGGCCAATTGCTCAACGGTAAACACCTGCTCGCCAACCGCATCGGCGCTAAGACTGGCAATGTCTGACAGGTCTTCGATAAGCAAACGTAGATCGTGTTGCAAATCGGCAGCGGGAATTTTTCGATTGCCGGCTTCCGGCAACGACTCACCCACAATTTCCGATACTATTTTCGCGGCCGCGTAACTCTTGTTCGGCTCCAAACCAGCGATTACCGACTCGGTCGCCTCCAGTTGCTTGAGCAGCGCCTCACTGGAGGCCTGATGGCATTGTCGCTCCCCGAGCCAACGAATCACTGGATTGCGGTATTCTGTGTGCATGGTCCACCCCTTCTCAGAGTATGCCACTCTGTTGTGAGTTTGCGCCCCGTTCCGTTCGACTCATTTCGCCCACGTGTTCGGCAGGCCTTGCTGGTGCTATTTCCCCCACTCCGAATCGCGGCGCCAAGCGGCTACTCGGACCGTTAAAAAAATTGTGCCCAAGGTTTCGGCCGCCCCTTCAGTCGGCTCTGCCTTCCCACGCTAGCCACGCTAGCCCACTGAAGGCTAATGGTTGTACGCAGATTAGTGCTGGCGGGTCGAGAGAAAGTTCGTCCTAAGCGACCTAGCAGTGGTGCGCCAGACCGGATGAACGTGCCGTAAAACGTTTTTGCAAAATGACTTAGGTAAATTCTTGGTATTTTTCGCTATCTTTGCACACCTCCGCCGTTCAGATTCGCAGTTTGGGGTCCTGGGCAACTTCGGTAACCTCTTAGGCCCGCGACTTTCGGCCAAACTGACCGACACCCGGAAAGACGATGACCGCCCTGGGTGTGCCCGTGCGCGGCGCAACGGCTAGGCGAAGCGCAGCCTACTAGCCCGCGTTAAGGACCTAAACCTATGCGATTACTGCTCTTGTGTCTCTTTGTCTGGTCGGCGACCACGTGCCTAGCAGTGACCGCTGACGAGCCGGGTTTCCTGCTCGCCCCTGATCTGGCTGCTGGCGACTCCTGGGTCGCCTTGGTCAAGCTACGGGTCGGCGGCGATCTATCAATCCGCGATGCCGAAACACCGGAGAAGCTGCCGCTCTCGGTCCGCGGCGAGCTGTGCTACGAGGAGCGATTGCTAGCTTGGTCAGCTAGCGGCACGGCGCGATCGTTACGCTGCTACCAAAACGCCACAGCCGATATTCAAGTCGGGGACGGCGGCGAGCGGCGGGCGCTATCTGCCAGTGCGCAGCGGGTGATCGCGGAAGTGCACGACAATCGGAGTGCGCTAAACGGCACGGAAAGACCATTGTCGCGACAGCAGTATGATCTGCTCAATACGGTAGGCAATACTCTGGCCCTCCAGCGATTGTTGCCAGACCGCGCGGTCGCCGAGGGCGAAACCTGGGACCACCCGATCACTGCGATCGGTCCGCTGTTGGGCCTGGATCACGTCGCCGCCTGCGAGGTGGCAAGCGTGGTCGCCGGTGCGGACCACAACGGGGTCCAACTCCGCCTTGCCGGCACGGTACACGGCACAATGGATGGAGCACCCACCGAGATGGAACTCCGTGGTGCCTATCTTTTTGACCTGGGGGAAAAACGAATTGCGAAGTTCAATCTGGCAATCAAAGAGCTTCGAACGGCCAGCGAAATCGTGCCTGGCCTGGACATCGTCGCGAAAATTTCAATCACCCTCCAAGATATTAGCGATACTCCAACGATCACCGACGATCAGGCCCGACTCGCAGCGAATCAGTCGCTGCCGGTCGGCCGGGACTTGTTGTTTGACGCGGGAACCAAGGGCTATCGCTTCACGCACGACAAAGCCTGGTACGTCACGGGTGAGCAAAGCGAACTGTTATCGCTCCGCTACATGAAAGACGGCGACCTGGTGGCACACTGCAACCTAACTGCCTTGCCCGCCCGTTCCCAGGGCCGAGCGACTAGCCTCGACCAATTCGAACGCGACGTGCGCGATTCGCTGGGCGAGAGCCTGGAAACAGTGGTCGCTTCGACCCATTGGGCCACCGCCCAGGGCTATGGATGTTTGGGCGTGATCGCTATGGGCGAAGTCCAGGGCGTGCCCATCGAGTGGCGTTACTACCTGATCGCCGCCGACGGACTACCGCGGGTTTCGCTTGCGGTCACCGTGGAGCAATCGATGCTCCAGCAATTCAACGACAGCGATCGTCAGCTCGTCGAGTCGTTGGAATTGATACCCCCCGAATCGGAACAGACGGCCGCCAAAAGCAAGACGTCGATTTTGCGTTAAGGGGTCAGCGCGATTCTCGTTACTCGCGGGCAAACAAGTCCTCCGCACCCTCCAGCGCTGGTACGACGACCACCCCGCCTTCGGTCACGGTAAAGCCGCGACGGCAATCCCGGTCAAGATCGACTCCCACCTCTGCTCCAGCTGGAATAGAGACATTCTTGTCCACAATTGCCTTGCGGAGCGTGGCTCCGGCTCCCACACGGACACCATGGAAGAGGATCGAGTCAGCAACCTTAGCACGCTCTTCCACACGCACTTTGGGCCCGATGACGCTGCCCGTGATTTTTCCGCCGGAGATGATGGCTCCAGGAGCAATGATACTGTCGTGGGCGGCGCCGCGGCGACCGGAGTCTTCGTTGAAAACGAATTTGGGGGGCGGCAAATTCGGCTGATACGTGCGTACGGGCCAATAATCGTCGTACAAATTGAGCAATGGATTGATGCCCGTGAGCTCGATGTTGGCATCGTAGTAGGCATCCAGCGTCCCCACATCGCGCCAGTAGGCGTCGTGCTTGCTGTTCTCGTCCTTAAACGGAAACGCCATAAGTCGATGGTCGTCGATAATCGAAGGAATAATGTCCCGTCCAAAATCGTGTGCGCTACCGGAAAGCGTGGCGTCCTGACACAGTTGGTCGAAAAGAAAGTGCGCGTTAAAAACATAGATACCCATCGACGCCAAGCATTGCTTTTGATTGCCAGGTATCGTTTTGGGCGAAGTGGGTTTTTCTGCGAAGCCAACGATGCGGTTTTCGGCATCGGTTTCCATCACCCCAAACGAACGGGCTTCTTCAACATCGACTTTCAGCGCAGCAACCGTGAGCTCCGCATTCTTCTCCCTATGAAAATCAACCATCTTGCTATAGTCCATCTTGTATATATGGTCGCCAGCCAAGATGACGACATAGTCGGGCCGCTCTTTTTCCAAAGTGTAAATATTCTGATAGACCGCGTCGGCCGTACCCTGGTACCACTGTTCGTCGATCCGCTGTTGGGGCGGTACCGTATCGATAAATTCGTTCAGCTCACGACACAACAGATGCCGCCAGCCATTGGAGACGTGACGATCAAGACTCATCCCCTTGTACTGCGTGAGCAACAGCATCCTGCGGATACCACTATTGATGCAATTCGACAGTGTAAAATCGACGATACGGTAGATCCCCCCGAATGGAACGGCCGGTTTGGCCCTATCCCGGGTCAACGGTTCGAGCCGCGATCCCTTGCCACCTGCCAAGACTACGGCTAGGACGTTTTTCATTGTGTTTTAGCCTGCCTGTGGGACGCGTCCGAGAAGTTACCGAAAATATGAGTATGCGTGCGTGATTCTAGTGGTTTGCACAGATCGAGCCTACAGTATTTCTGGGAATTTGAGCTCTCATTTGGTGGGAGCGGGCAACTGTCGATAAAGGGACGCGTAGGCGTCGATCATCGCGTTAACTGAATACCGATCCGCAATTGTTCCTGCGCCAGCCGCTCCTATGTGGGATGCCAAGGCCTTGTTCTCCAAGAGTCCCAATGTGCGCCGCGCCCAGCCGGCCCGATCGCCGAGTGGCACCAAATACCCACTTTGGTTTTCCTCTACAACCGTGCGGCTCGTTGGGCTGTCGCTGACTACGACGGGAACCTGGGCAGCCATGGCATCCAGGCTTGGCACCAGCGACACCGGGTCGTCTTCCCCGGCGTACCAAAACACATCGATATGGGAGAGCAACCAGCGAACATCGGGACGGTAGCCGAGAAAACGAATGGCGCTTGACTCAGATGCCAGGCGGGCAAAGCGTTCCCATCGCGGCCGCTCTGGGCCGTCGCCGATGATCAGCAAGTGCGCCTGCTTCTTGAGGGTCCGCACGAGCTCGAAATGCCAGATCGCTTCTTCGATCCGTTTTTCCCGGGTCAATCGACCGGCCAACGCGATCAGTTGGGCATCGCCCGGCAAATGCTGCTGGGCCAGAAACTGCTCTCGGCTGCAGCGGCTCCCACCCGCCGCCAGAATGCCGGGTGGGATCACGTGCGTGGCAAAGGAACAAGGGATTGGGGCGACAAGGCAATGTGGTGCCGCTCGGCCGAAGCCGGCGGCACCCCGGGCTCTCTCGGCCGGATGCCACAAAGTTGCAATGATGGGTTGCCCCACGGCACGAGAAATAGAAGCCGGCCGAACGGCCCCAACATAGTCCAGGGCCTCCTGGTCCCAAACATGGAGTACACCATGACTGGGCCGCCGCAGAATCCTCGCCAACTTCCAGGCAGTAAACGGATCGAATTGCCAGCGACGATCGAGGGTGCGGCAATCGATATCCTGCTCGCGCCAGGCTCTCAGAACGGCTTGCTCGGCATCCAGGGCCAGCACCTCAACCTGGTGCCCTTCGGCCCGCTGGCGATCGACCAGCATTCTTAGCTGGACGGCTATGCCGTAACCGTCAAGGCGGGCAATCACGTGAAGGATCTTCACCGGCTAGCTCATGGCGGGGAGACAACAACGGGTCTAAACTATATCGGAAAAGCAAACATTCTCGCAGTGGGGCGGTTTGCCTTCACCATAGAATAAATGACCAAGGCCACATCTGGCCAACCCAAAATGACCCACTGCCAACACGTTAACCGTCCCGTGTGTGCGTTGCAGCCGTAGAAAATCAATGGCAAAAGACCAATCCACCACGGCGGGCCAAACCCCGAATAATTCCGGATCTAACGACTCGGGCAAGTGGACGGAAGTCGACGTTGCAGGTCACCCGTGCCAGGTCTATGAGCCGCCTATCCGGTCCCCGCATGAATATGTTGTGCTCTATATGCACGACCGCTATCAGGGCACACCGGCCGCTCGGCCGCGGATCATGGAGCACTTCGCCCGTCATGGCTTGCGAATCATTGCCCCTTTGGTGAAACAAAGCTGGTGGGCGGATCGAATTTGCGCTGATTTCGACGACCAGATCACAGCGGAGCAGTACCTCCTCACCAAGATGCTGCCTTTCGTCGAGCAGCGGTGGCAGTGCAAACCACCTCAACTGGCCCTCTTGGGAGCCAGCATGGGCGGCCAGGGGGCACTACGGTTGGCGTACAAGTATCCGAACACATTTCCGGTGGTGGCCGCATTTTTTCCGGCGATCGATTTTCAGATTTGTATCGAAGAGGCCGATGCCGGCTTGTCCCAAATGTATCGCGATGCCGAGGATGCTCGACAGGATACTGCGACGCTGCACATTCATCCGCTCAACTGGCCCCGGCATCAATGGTTCTGCTGTGATCCGATGGACTCAAGGTGGTACAACTCGGCCGACCGCCTGCGGATGAAGCTCGATGCACTGGGCGTACCACACGAGTGTGACCTGGAAACCTCGGCGGGCGGTCACACGTGGGATTATGTCGAGCACATGGCCCAACAGGCGATCGATTTTTTGATAGACGGCTTGGAGCAGGAACGGCTGAGAGTGGGTAACCCTACGTAACGATACTTCGCATGGCCACGCGCAGCCGCTCAGCGGGATTGTTCGCCGCGAGCCTTCTGTCCAATGTCGAACTGTTTCCAGCCCCCGCCTACAAAACCTACAACTTGCATCGCTTCGGTGCGATGATTGTACATTATCGTCTTAGCTACCTGCTCATGGACAGGTGCTCCGGCATACTCCTGGAGTGTTATCGTCGCTGGCTGACGCCCATCACCCTGCAGGACGAGCTGCGTTTTAAGCTGGTCGTAGCTGGCTCGTGCGGAATGCGTGGCGAAACGACCTCGCTCTCCCATGCGGCCTTCAATCGTCACGTTCTCCGCAGCGGAAAGTTCGAGCGGACCTATACCCGTTGTTGATTGCATGCGTACCAGAGGGCTTTCCGCCACGCTCAGCCGCTCGGCATTGATCCACGTGGTATCAGGCTCGGGAGGTCCCCGCAAGGTTTGCTTCAATTTCTGTTCCCAGGAATCGACGGGCCCGTAGACCGCCTCCACTTCGCCAACAACTGCCATCTGGCGCCGCTTCAGATTTCCCTCAACGCCACGCATAAAGTCGACTCGCAGGAATCGAAGTTGCTGGCCTCGCTCCGCCGGCCTAGCGGCCTCACCCAACAAACCTGCTGCGCCGCTAGACAAATGCACCGATTCCATCCAGCCACGGCCGACGCCGGCAATCTTGCCGGTTTGCTGGTTAACGACCAGCGATTCGCTCAGGTGACCCATCTGCATCGACGTTAGCCCGCCGGCGTCCCGTTGACTGAATCGGGCAAACGTGCCACCCGAACATTCCAACTGGGTTAGTTCGACAGGTCGGGGCGTTACTGCACCGTCAAAGCCCACTGGCGCGCTAAAACGGGCCGTGAGCTGTTCGGTTTGCAGTAAGCCCTCGGCCGACTCCACCTCGACGCCACCAGAAAATGTAAGCTGATCTTTGTCGAATTCCATTTCCCGCTGCCACCGGATTGTCGTCATTTGTGGGGCAGTCAGGGGCCGGCCACTCAAATCGCGATCGACCGGCAGGTCCATGACACCGGAGCCCTGGATCCATGCGCGACTTGTGCCACGGTTGAACTGCATCCGCTCGGCTTGCAGCAACCGCCCCCCCACACGCACCGTGGCGGGATTTCCCTCCACCTCAAATTGGGATGCCAGAGTGTCGGCATTCTTCACGCGTAACGAATTTGCCAGCACTTCCCACGGCCGCTCCGATTCATCCTGCGCAGAAAGCGTCTCGCGAAATTTGACGCGGCCATCCACGGCGATGCTCGTCACCTCTGGCCGTCGATTGCGAACCGTAACAACGGCTTGCAGCCGATGGCCGTCGATCTGATAGGACTTGCCGCGCTCAGCAGTAGGACGACCGCCCCTACGTTGGCGGGGACCCGCGCCCTCGCCATGGGGGCTGGCCAATATCAAGTTATTTGGGGCGTATTCGACGAGTACTTCCAATTGGTTGGCGATTTGTCCGCGCAGTTGTGCCGATTCCATGGCGATATCCCCTGTCGCCACGACCCGGTCCACGACAATATCACTGGGAAGCAAATCGTCTTCCGACCCGTCGGGTACCCTTTCGCGCAAACCCAATTCCAAACGATCTGCCCAAAATCGGCCAACGCCAATCATTTCCAGTCGAGGTCGCCCGAGCAAAGCGAGTATTGGATGCCCGTCGCGCCGCTCTAGCCGTAACTCTTTGATCCAGCGCAACTTCAAAGGTTGTGCCGAAGGTGAATCACCGCTGCGAATGCTAATCCAACCACTGCCCGCTGCGCGGAGCGTGCCCACACGGCGCCGCGAATCGGGTGGCGGAGGTTGGTAGCTCACCATTGGGGCATGAATTTCGCTGCCCTGGTGGGTCAGCACCACCTCGTCGTTACCATCAATAGTGATGCGCCCCGACCCAGCTTCCAGCCACATCCTTTCACCCCGGGCAGTCGCCTGTTGCGACGGGGCATCCAAAACGGCTGGCTCCGAAGCTGTTCCGAGCGCCATAATCGACCCGGGCTGCAACTTGATTGGCGACACCGCCATATTTTCTGGGGCCCTGGCAAGAAATAAGGTCAGCTCATTGCAGTGCAACTGGTCTTGCACCCCACCAGCGTGCACCTGCGAAACTTGCACGTTTGTCTGAAACGAAGCCTTGTTGTCGGCAACTTGGAAGCGGAACCGACCTTTGCTTGTCACGTGCACGCGGACCGCCTCGTTCGAGACGCCACCTCCCACCAACCGAGTGGAATCAGACGTTAGCTGTGCTTGAACATCGTAGAGTATCTCGATGGAGTCGATTCCGCCCAAATTCAAACGGTCGCCCGCCGAGTTACCCTGCTCGACAGCAATAAGGCGAATCTCCATCACGCGCCCCCGTCCTTCATGGGGACCAACCCGCATGTGCACGTTGGAGTTGGTGCGGATGAGATCTTCGGTCATATAGACGTCGCGTGTCGTAAGCAGCAAATCGTCCTCGGGGCCTGGCTCCTGCATCTGGCTGCGGACCGTGATCTGGCCCAAAAGCCTTCCAAACTGGAAGCGTCCGAAGCCGCCGAAACCAGGGCGAAAGCTCTCGTCCATCTGCAACTCTGCACCATGAGAGGCTTCCAGGACCACTGCATTGCGAGGTGCAGGCTCTCCGCGCAGGCGGTGATGAGGGAAAAATATCAAGGCGCATTTATTGACACGTACCAGACCGTCGTCGCTGGGACGGTAGTCGTCCAGCACAATCATTGCCTTGCCAACTTCAAAGGTTTTGGGCGGGTTGGCAAGCGTCCAATGCCCCGGAGGAAAATAGGCTGACAACACTTCCCGGTACTTGTGAGGAATTGGTGTGGCGCGGCCGTCAGGCAGGTCAGTCGGCAACTGGGCCTGCACCCTAGTGACAGGCGGCGGTTCCAGCAGTGGTACTGCCAGCAGGACGTAGGCCTGGTAGGTCACCGCGGTCACGGCAAATGCAATCGCGGCGTGTGTGAGGCGGGTGAGCATGCAGAAACGGAAAGGTTAAAAAAGAATAGGAAATCTGCGGTCATGCAGTTGGTAAGTGGATGCAGCCGATAGTCAGTCGGCAAACAACGACCCGACCACGACTACCAATCCCATAATTGCAGGTTTAACGGCACACATCTGCGGCTCCCTCTGCTCATGCGAATCACACTGCATAATGGTCCAGGACGGATTTCCAGCGGTTGGTGTTTTTTAGCAGGACTTCGACCACTTCGCGGACGGCACCATCGCCTCCACGTTGGCTCGTGACGTAATCGGCATCTTGGCGGAGCTCTTCGGCAGCGTCGGCGACAGCGACACCCAGACCGGCTTGTTTGATGACGGGCCAATCAGGCAAGTCATCGCCGATGAAACAAACTTGCGACAGCTTCAATTGCAATTGCTCGCAAATCGATTGGGCAGCAGCCCATTTGTCGGCAACCCCTTGTTCGACAATCTCGATACCCAGTTCCGCTGCCCGAATCTGCACCACTTGCGAGCTACGACCCGTTATGATTCCCCAACGTCCACCCGATTGCTGCCAGAGGCGAATGCCCTGGCCGTCGCGGATGTTAAACTCTTTGGATTCGACGCCTTCGTTGTCGATGATCACTCGCCCGTCGGTCAAGACACCGTCAACGTCCGTTAATATCAAACGGATCTGCTCACATTTTTGGGCGAGGTTCATCCAGCGCCATTATCTCGTTCTGTGGGAAACAAACGCATCGTTGGCCTCTCGTCTGCGACCAAGGTTGGTTCGGGCATCAGGCTTAGAACGTCGGTGACGTCGATCAGACCCACGGGCTTACCAGCCGGGTCGATCACCGGCAGTTCGCTAATCTTCCGACCTGCTAAGATTTCTATGGCCACGCTCATCTTGTCCCCAACCGATACAGTAGTCGGCGTGGTGATCATTGTTTCGCTCACCGGGCGGTCGAGGGCAGACTCCTGGCGGCTTTCGATTAAGCGTACCAGGTCGCTATCGGTAAAGAGCCCGGCAAGTCGGCCGTCGGCATAGGTGAGCATGATCGCTCCAGACCGCCGGCCTAGCTTGGTGCAGTCGACGAGTACTTGGCGAATCGTCCTGTCCGCCCCTGTCAGGCGGCATGCCTCCAGGTTCCGCATATGATCTTCTACGTGACTAAGATCTCGTCCCAGCGAGCCACCCGGATGAAATTGTGCGAAATCCTCCGCGGCAAATCCCTTCAATCGGCTTACAACCAGCGCCAACGCATCTCCAACAGCGAGCATCGCGGTGGTACTCGTACTTGGTGCCAGACCAAGCGAGCAAGCCTCTTTCAGTTTTCCCAATTCGATAGTGACATCCGCCTTGCGACCCAAGGTGCTGTGCGGGCTCGCCGTGATGGCCAGCAGGGGCACACCCATCTGGCCCAGTGCAGGCAAGAGCTGCAACACTTCCTCCGTCTCGCCACTTTGCGAAATCAAGAGAACGACGTCGTCTACGTGTACACGACCTAAATCGCCATGGATTGCTTCGCCGGGGTGCAAAAAATGAGCCCGTGTCCCGGTCGAGGCAAACGTGGCGGTCAGCTTATTGCCGATCAGTCCCGCCTTGCCCATGCCCGTAACAATCAAGTTGCCACGCAGGCGATAAAGGAGTCCCACCGCATGGAAAAAACTCGAATCGAGCTGCCCCACGAGACCCGCTAGTGCCCGCGCTTCCGCGCAAATCACTTCGCGGCCAAGTTGCAGGACTTCGCCTTCTGATAGCGGCAACTGCGACGATTGGGTACGGCGAGCAGTAGATGAGTTCATCAGTTGGTCTTCCTTGACACGCGTTGCTGGATGAACAGGCTAGAGCCGATTTCAAAACCATTCATCGGCAGCAAGACCCCCGACGATTGCGACCCAAGCATAGGTTTTAAAACTGGTTCTCGTTGATTGTAAGCCGCAAGGGTTTAGCAAACAACGCGAGGTTGGGCCGACCACCCGCTGGGCGCATAAAAAATGCTCCCAGAAAGGCACGCGTCCCAGGGGGGCAAAGGACGTTGTTACCTTTCCGGGAGCGATTGGACGAAAGCGCTCCGGCGCTTGCGTACCGTCGGTCGCCAAGTGTGTCGAGCAGGCGACCGGGGGAGTGTATCGCAGCGGGTGGGCGGCTTCCGTGCCTGCTCCAACCGCTCCGGGGTCAACTCTTCGATTCCAAAGCTGACCCAACCACGTGGCTCCGATTGTTATTTCCTTGCATCCGAAATCGTGTTTGTTTCGTTCGTGGTGCGGGGAGAATACGGTAGGCCAAAAACTTGGTCAAGGTCGGTTCGGGGTGGAGCTGATAATTTTTTTATCCGTACTACATTTCTTGCGCGCACTGCGATTATTCCCAACACTATTTGGAACTAGCAGGCGGCGCCAAGTTCCCCCAACTCTCTTTGTCCAAATGGCGAGTCGGGCACTGGTGCTAGTGTGTCGCGCGCAGCAACACCAAAAATGTAGTGGTTGCACCTTTGCTTTCTGCTAGCATCATGCCGCGTGATGGCCGATCTTGTCTTGCGCGATTGCAATCCAGCGGCTTACCTCGCCAAAGTCGGGGATCCTGCTGGGCGCCCAACCGGCCCACTCTCTTTGCTCTTCATCCAGCCGCTCCAGCGCTGTGACCAGTTCCGTCGGCGAAGAGCGGGCGATTTTTGTCGGACTAGAAAACTCCGCCATGGCCAGAATCCTAGCGGCGCCTGCGTTTAATTCGGGCAGGTCCACCCGCAGTCGCGTTTCGCGCTGCCAGCATGCAACCATTTTCCAAGTGATGCGCGCATCGGCCATGCGCACGCTCAGCAAATGAGGCTTGGCGGCGAGCAAATGTGCGACGCTCTGTACACCCAACCGCAAAAGCTTGGCAGAGGTGCGCGGCCCCAGTGATAGCACATCGGATACGTTGCTGCCCAAGTTCCACTCCATGATGGGGCGGATGATAGGCACCGAAGTCCGCCATGAGAAGGGCGATTGTCCGGGAACGAAATCGTTGCCCGCTGCTATCCGGTTTGCCTGCCGTTTTCTTCCGCGGCGCCCCACAACGGGTGAAACCGGCGCATGCGACCGAATGCGATGCCGTTAGACAGAAAAAGGTGGGAACAGGAGCGCAAGGGTGCGAACAGGAGCGCAGTGTGGCAGTGTGTGCCAATGAATCAATTCTGGCCGCGGTCCTGATCGGCGGTGCCCGCCGAGCGAACTGTAGTGACAAAACGATCTTGTATCGCTTGCACTTGCATGTCTTCTTCGCGCAATGCTTCCATAGCCATCACCGCTGCGGTCGCTGCTTCGATCGTGGTGAGGCATGGCACGCCCGCTTGCACGGCAGCGGCGCGAATGCGGCCCTCGTCGGTACGCGCACCCTTGCCGCGCGGAGTATTCATGACCAGCGCGACTTCGCCATCGGCAAGATAATCTATCAAATTGGGATGCCCCTCACGAATTTTTTTCACCGGCCGCGAGGGAATATTTTGCTCAGTGAGTACTGCGGCGGTGCCTTCGGTGGCAAGCAGGGGGTAGTCGAGCGCATGTAGCCGGCGGGCCAAATCGACAGCCTGGCTCTTGGCCCTCTCAGCAACACTCACAAACACGTTGCCCGAACTTGGCAGCACAGTACCGGCGGCGAGTTGGCTTTTGGCGAACGCCATGCTAAACCGAGAGCTAATGCCCATCACCTCGCCTGTCGAACGCATCTCCGGACCAAGCACGATGTCGACACCAGAAAATTTTATAAAGGGAAAAACACTTTCCTTAACCGACACGTGATGAGGAATCGGATCTTCGGTAATGCCCTGCTCAGCGAGCGAAACCCCCGCCATTACCTTGGCAGCAATTTTTGCGACCGGCATCCCTGTCGCCTTGGCAACAAACGGAACCGTACGACTCGCGCGAGGGTTCACCTCGAGGACGTAGACCGTCGGAAATTTTGTGTTGCGCAGCGCGCGTTCACCCACCACTGCCTCCTTGCTATTTGCGCCTTCTCTTTCCTCCCACTTCACCGCAAACTGGACGTTCATTAAGCCCACGACGCCCAACTCTCGGGCCATAGCTACGGCGGCGGCGCGCATCTCCTGGATGACCGGCCCTGGTAAACTGTACGGCGGAATCGCGCAGGCCGAGTCACCAGAGTGCACGCCGGCTTCTTCGATGTGCTGCATGATGCCCGGCACAATCACGTCGGTGCCATCGCACACTGCATCGAGGTCGACTTCGATCGCTCCCTCCAGAAAACGATCGAGAAGGACGGGCTGGCCCTGTGCGGCCACGAATGCCGCAGCCACAAATTTTTCGAGCTGACTTTTGTCATAGCATATTTCCATGGCCCGACCGCCCAGCACAAAACTCGGCCGCACCAGCAGTGGATAGCCAATTTCTTCGGCAATGCGGCGCGCTTGATCCATGGTACGGGCAATGCCGCTGGGAGGCTGCCGGAGGCCCAGATGCTGAAGTAGCTGCTGGAACTTCTCGCGATCCTCCGCGCCCTCGATCGCCTCGACACGAGTGCCGATGATCGGTACCCCGGCATCTTGCAGCGCACGGGCCAGGTTAAGCGGTGTCTGCCCGCCAAACTGGATGATAACTCCGTCCGGATTGACACGGTCGCAAATATTGAGGACGTCCTCGACGGTAAGTGGTTCGAAGAAAAGCAAATCACTCGTATCGTAGTCAGTGCTAACCGTTTCCGGGTTGGAGTTGACCATCACCGACTCAATCCCCAGTTCACGAAGCGCAAAACTTGCATGACAGCAACAATAATCGAACTCGATACCCTGACCAATTCGATTCGGGCCGCCTCCAAGAATCATAATTCGCCTCAAGGGCACGGCTTGCGAGGCGCGCCCCCCGCCTTTCGGCGGCACTTCGTCTTCTTCTTCGTACGTCGAATAAAAATACGGCGTATACGCTTCGAACTCCGCCGCACACGTGTCCACCGATTTGAAGTTGGCAACAATGCCCAATTTAATTCGGTGATCGCGAACCCTGTCCTCAGTCGTGCCGAAAATTTGGGCCAGTTGGCAGTCGGAAAAACCAAACCGTTTGGCCGTGCGCAGCAACTCGGGCGGAGCGCCTTCCCAGTCGCGACACTCACGCAGGATTTCTTCCGTCTCGACGATTTCTAACAAGTTGTCCAGAAACCACGGGTCAATCCGGGTAAGTGCGTGGATCTGGTCCATGGTCATTCCACTTTTCATCGCATAGCGGAGATACCAGACCCGTTCGGGACAAGGGCGCGACAGCTTGGCACGAATTTCTACTTCGTCGGGCTGCTCGTCGGTGCCCCACAGGTCATTGCTGTCAGAACCAAAGCCATGCGCGCCCACCTCCAGTCCGCGCAGCGCTTTTTGGAACGACTCCTTAAACGTGCTGCCAATAGCCATCGTTTCGCCGACGCTTTTCATTTGCGTCATCAGAGTATTGTCCGCCTCCGGAAATTTTTCGAAGGCAAAGCGCGGGACCTTCGTGACGACGTAGTCGATGGACGGTTCAAAGCAGGCAGTGGTCTCTCGTGTGATATCGTTGGGCAGTTCGTGCAGCCGATATCCGACGGCCAACTTGGCAGCAATTTTGGCGATCGGAAAACCGGTCGCCTTGGATGCCAGCGCACTGGAGCGGCTTACCCGGGGGTTCATCTCGATCACAATCAAGCGGCCATCGTCAGGATGGGTCGCAAATTGAATATTCGAGCCACCTGTCTCGACGCCAATCTCACGGATAATCGCCAGACTGGCATCCCGCATTCGCTGGTACTCTTTGTCCGACAGTGTTTGCGCGGGGGCAACCGTGATCGAGTCGCCAGTATGGACCCCCATCGGATCAAAGTTCTCGATCGAGCAGATGATCACAACGTTATCATCTGCGTCGCGCATCACCTCCATCTCATATTCTTTCCAGCCGATAATCGATTCTTCGATCAGCACCTCGCTGGTCGGCGACTGGTCCAAACCGCGTAGCACCAGTTCATCGAAATCGTCCCGGTTGTGGGCGATGGCAGAACCGCTTCCCCCCATCGTGAAGCTGGGGCGTACGACCGCGGGCAACCCATTTTCGTCGATCCACTCCCGGCCTTCGGCCACAGTGGATATTGTCTTGCCGCGGCAAACCTCCAAACCAATTCGGTCCATCGCCTGCTTGAATCGCTCGCGGCTTTCCGCTTTGTCGATGACGTCGGCATTCGCGCCGATCATTTCCACGCCAAATTTTTCCAGGACCCCGTGTTTCGCCAAATCCATCGCCACAGTGAGCCCCGTTTGGCCGCCCAAAGTCGGCAACAGCGCGTCGGGCCGCTCGGCTTCGATGACCTTGGCCACCATTTCCCAGGTCAACGGCTCGATATACGTGCGATCGGCCGTCGAGGGATCGGTCATGATCGTGGCGGGATTGGAATTGACGAGCACCACCTCGTAACCTTCTTCCCGCAAGGCCTTGCAAGCCTGGGTGCCCGAGTAATCAAATTCGCATGCCTGGCCGATCACGATAGGGCCGGATCCGATCAGCAAAATACGGTGAATGTCGTCTCGACGGGCCATTTGTAGGACTTCAGATCGCGTAGAGAGATGGAATGGGCGCTTTTAAGGATCTCACCCAATAAGTCTAAAATCGATCCATCGTAGCTCGCCCAGGGCAAGGACTTCAAGTGGCCGACATTTCAGGTCATACGCGCGGTATGACAGATCGGCTATCATGGGCAGTCTGCCGGTCGAATCCTCTCTCGCTCGACCCAAAACCGCCCAGGATGGGTTTCGCCGATGACATCATTCGGTTCGCTGTTACGCCATTATCGCTTGCGCGCTGGACTGGGTTTGCGGAGCTTCGCCTCCTTGATCCGAGAGCGGGCATCAGTCGTTAGTGCCATCGAGTCGGGCCGCCGCGCACCTTGGCGCCGCGAATCAACCCTAATGCTGGTCGCCGAGGTGTTGGGGCTGGTGCCAGGTTCCCCCTTGTGGGAAAAGATGCTCTCGATAGCGCATGAAAAGCATGCCGACCCTGAAGCGCCCTGCGGGGCGCTGGTGTGGTGGTGGAGTACCGAAGATGGCCACGCGCTCGACCGGAAGTCAGCCGCGGAGCTGGCCGACTTTGTGGGAGCTGAGTTCGCTGCAGACGACGGCGCCTGCTCTTCGGCGACACCCGAATCTCTTACCGAGCTAGCCGTTGAATGGCGGGTGCGGCATCTGTTAGGCCGGCGCAGTACCCAAATCGCGACCGCTCCGGTCGATGTCGAATCGGTATTGGAGACCGAGGCCGGTGTGCGACTGGAAATCGTGCCCGGTTTGATCCCCCGCTTTAGCATCCAGGCATGTGCCGTCAAATCGGCAGGCCACACCACGCTTTGGATCGACCGCATCGTAGCCGACTCCCGTCCGACCGCAGCTTACCGACATTTGCTGGCTCAAACCTTTGCGCCGGCTGCCCTATGGGCGCACTCAAAAGAGGCCGAAGATGCCACCTGGTTCCTGGGACTGCCCAGGGACGGTACGTGGGCCCGGCTGGAGCGCGAATGCGATCGGTTTGCCCTGGCAGCGCTATTACCGGCCAGCCCTGTACTTAATGCGGCCCAAGCCATTTATCGAGAGCTGGTTCAGCAGCAGGGCTGGGTCGAGTTGGAGGAGGCGGTGCGCTGGGTGCGCAATCGTCTTGCCGAGCAATTTGCGGTGCCGCCAAACGTCGTGCATCGCCGCTTAGTGGGATGGCCCTGCCATTTGTACGTCAGGATTGCCCAAGCCCTAGCCGCCGAAGAGCTGAGCCTGCCCCCGGCCGACTGGATCGCCAGCCAATTTTCGCCTCAACAGCTTACGCTGTTTGAAACTAGCACCGAAAGTTAGAGTATGCTGGTCGGGGGATTAATTCCTGCGGTCCCGGCGTGCCTAATTCTTGGGCGACGACTGCCTGCGGAAGATTGACCTAGTGTCCTAAACTGTTTACTGTGAACGTGTTGCCGAACGTGTAGACACTGCTTGTGTCTGCATAAGCGGCGGTGGAGGATTTCGCATCCCGCGGGCCACCAGTCCCTTCGCCCCTTGTCCCCATAGGCGGTCCATCCTTGACTTCCCCTCCCAAAAAACCTTGGAGCGGTGTTTTCGACGGGGCAACTGACCCACGGGTCGAAGAGTTCACCGAGAGTGTGAGCTTCGACCAGCGGCTCTACGCGCAAGATATTCGCGGATCGGCGGCCCACGCCAAGATGCTGGCGGCCACGGGCATGATTTCTGCCGACGAGTCTGGGCAAATAGTCTCTGCCCTGGAAGAAATTGGTCGTCAGATCGAAGCCGGCGAGTTTGTTTTTCGTCGGGAACTGGAAGACGTACACATGAACATCGAGCGGGCCCTCATCGAACGCATCGGCGAGGTGGGCCGTAAGCTTCACACGGGCCGCAGCCGCAACGATCAGGTTTCCACCGACTTTCGCTTATGGATTCGAGATAGTATCGATGGGATCGACCAAACCCTCCTCGACTTGCAGCGAGCCTTTGTCGGACGCACGAAGCGCGACAAGGACGTGGTCTTGCCGGGCTATACCCATCTGCAGCGGGCACAACCCGTTCTGGCCAACCATTACTGGCTGGCCTATTGCGAAAAGTTTGCCCGTGACCGTTCCCGACTGGCCGACTGCCGAACCCGCGTGAATCAGCTCCCGCTCGGCACGGCGGCCCTGGCGGGCACCAGCATTGCTGTTGACCGCCAGCATGTGGCCAATGCACTGGGCTTCGAAGGGCTGGTAGCAAACAGTCTCGATTCCTCCAGCGATCGTGATTTTGCCATCGAATTTTGTTTTGCACTCGCGCTCGTTGCCGAGCACCTAAGCACTTGGGCCGAAGAGTGGATTCTGTGGTCGACTGCCGAGTTCAATTTTCTCGGATTGCCGCAAGCTTATTGCACCGGCTCGTCAATCATGCCACAAAAAATCAATCCCGACGTCCTGGAGCTCATCCGCGGCAAGACGGCTCGCGTGGTGGGCAACCTGCAGAGTTTGCTAGTGTTGGTGAAAGGTCTGCCGCTAGCCTACAACCGCGATTTGCAAGAAGACAAAGAGCGTGTGTTCGACTCGTTCGACACGGTGGCCGCATGCGTGGAACTGGCGACTGCCGTCGTGGCAGGTGCAAAGCTCAACCGTGAGGCAATCGCCGTCAGCCTCGACCGGGGCTATCTCGACGCGACGGCACTTATGGAATACCTCATTGGGCTGGGCGTAGCCCAGCGCACTGCGCACGAAATCATCGGCAAACTCGTCCGCCAGGCCATGGAACAAAACGTTCCCCTGGCCGGGCTGCCGCTAGCGGAATTTCAGGCAGCGCACAAAGCGCTGGACAAAAAAGTGTTTGAAGTGTTAGGCGTCCAGCAGGCCGTAAACGCGCTGGTCAGCGACGGCTCCTCCGGGCCCAAACAGGTTGCCCGGCAAGTCGCGTTGTGGCGTAAGCGGCTTGGTTAGTTAACCCACCATGGCGATAGGCGGCCTTCCGGAGCACTCATCCCGAGCGTACTCGCAATGAGGCCACCCATTTTTAGATGATCCACACACACGCATCGATACCGCTTGCCGCCGCCCTACTCCTCGCCACGTGCTGGGCGCGACCACTCTGCGCCCAGCCGTCAGCCGCAGACGTGTTGGCCGAAGCCGCTCAGCGCAATTCGGTCGTTGCAGCCGTACTTGCTTTGCCGCGAGAAAAACCGGCAGACCAACTGCGAGCCCTGTTGACGCTGATCGACTTGGGTGAGACCGATGTGGCGGCCGCCCAATGGCAATCTCTGTCTCAGAAATCTCTCGATGCAGAAACCCGGGTGGCCTTAGTAGCCCAATTTGGCACGGCCCGTTTTTTGGCTTTGAGCCAGCAGGATGCCGAAAAATTTTCTGGAGTGGATCAATTTGTCGAGGGGTGTCTCGGGGCGGCTGCCGAGCGATCTCGCGATCCAACCCGGTTAGCGCAACTGATTGGCCAACTCCATGACCCGGCCGCTGCGGTGCGCAATGCTGCCCGCCTCGATCTGGCGGTGAGCGGAACGGCCGGCGCGGTTGCCTGCGTGGAAGCCCTGGCCCAGGCATCCGACAGAAAAGTGCGGGCGCGCTTGATGCAGACCTTGGCCGAAACTCGCCCGGAGGTGGATCCGCTACTGCTGGCCGTGCTCGCCCGCGGACAGGGGCAGGTGCGCCGGGACGTGGCAGAGCTGGCCGGATACGTACAACTTTCTGAGGCGGTTCCCTGGTTGGCGGCGATGGTCGCCGGTGCTGAGTCTGACCCAAGTGTTGTGTCGGCCGCCCAGGCGGCCCTTACTGGGCTGAAGCTTTCGCTCCCCTCAGCCGTCGAAGCGCGAAGCGTCATCCGCAACGAAGTCACTCGTCTTCAGGCAGGTGTGGCGCCCAGCGCGCAACCGCCAGCTGCCCACAATCAGTGGTGGTCGTTTGATGCTACTGCCGGCAAGCTCGAGGCTCGCGAGGTTTCGGCTGCTACGAGGCAAATACTCGCTGCGCAGCGCGTGGCCCGCCTCCTGGTACAACTGCCCAATCCGCTACCCGAAGACCGCCATTTGGCGATTATCTCTACTTATCAGGCGGCCGGCGCGCTACGTCAGCCCATATCAGGCGAAGTCGAGCGGTGGATCGAAAGTCTGAGCACCGCAGAACTCAGCGCTACCCTGGGCGAGGCGCTGGTCAACGGCTCGATGGCTGCGGCCCGAGGCCTAGCCGAGCAGCTCGGCAGGCGGGCCGATCCGGCCGCGCTCCAGGGCGTAGGCACCCGCCGTGCACCCCTGGCCCGCGCGCTCGTGCATGCTGACCGTAGGGTACGGTTTAGCGCGCTCACAGCAACCATGCAGATTGCGCCCCAACAAACCTTTGTTGGGGCCAGCAGTATCCCCAAGGCGCTCTGGTATTTTGTGAGCGCAGCGGGCCAGCGCCAAGCGGTCGTCGCAGCGTCCGTCTCTGCGCGGGCCCACGATTGGGCCGCGCAATTACGCGGCCAGGGCTACGATGCCCTGCCGGCGACCACCGGCCACGAGGCAGTCCATGCGGCAATCAGCTCCTCACGCCTGGAAGCGTTGTTCATCGATAGCGACATCGGCCGGCCGCTGCTGCGCGAAGTAGTTTTTCAACTCCGCTCCAACCCCAACACGGCCCACATACCGATAGCAATTCTCTGTAGTTCTCAAAACTTGCGTCATGCCCAGGGCATCGCCGAGCGCGATGCCCGGCTAATTGCTCTACCCCGGCCCACCACCGCCGATGCCATGCGATCGATTCTGGAGCGTCTAGCAGAATTGGAAACCGGTGACGATTCGCCTGCTCAGCGTCTGGCCGAGGCTAGGCAGGCCCTTGCCTGGGTGGCCGAACTGCTGGAAACCGGCCATCCCTACGACGAGCTGGTCCGCGATTCTCAGCGGCTTGGACAAACCGCGTACGTACCGGAGTTGGCCAAAGCATCAACGCGTGTCCTGGCCGTAATCGGAACTGCCGACAGCCAACAACTGCTGGTTGAATTGGCTAGCGCTAGCCCGCTACCCCTGGAAATACGCCGCCAAGCGGCCGACGCCTTATCAACAAGCGTTCAGCGGGTTGGCAAGTTGCTGACTCCGCAAGAAGTTCACCTACAGTACCAGCGCTACAACGCCAGCGAGACGGCCAGTGCCGAAACACAAGCCGTGCTGAGCCAAGTGCTCGACATCCTGGAAGGAAAGTAGGGCTGCCGGCTGCCGTGCACCGCACGCGATCGAGGCTTGTCTGAGGGTGTCGCTATGAAAAGATTTCCCAGGATATCAGCAACAAACACCAGCCACTGCGAATCTCCATGACCGATCCGACTCAAGCCGACGCGCCGCTGGGCGGTATCATTGGTTCGGGAAGTGCCATGTCAGAGGTCTACCGGTATACGCGGCAAGTGGCGAAATCTTCCGCATCGGTGCTCTTACTCGGTGAAACGGGCACCGGCAAAGAGCTTGTCGCCCGCGCCATTCACCAGCTCAGCGATCGTCATGAACGCCCGTTTGTGCGAGTCAATTGCGGAGCACTCAGCGAGGGTTTGCTGGAAAGCGAACTCTTTGGACATGTTCGCGGGGCCTTTACCGGGGCGATCGACAATCGCACAGGACGATTTGAATCGGCCCACAAGGGGACGATTTTTCTCGATGAAATCAATTCTACGACCCTGCATTTGCAGGTGAAACTGCTGCGCGTGCTCCAGGAGCGCGAGTTTGAGCGCGTCGGCGATACCAAGACCATTAGCGTCGACACCCGGGTGATCGCTGCCAGCAATCGCGATTTGCTGGAACTTGCCGGCGAGGGCCTTTTCCGCGAGGACCTGTACTACCGGCTCAATGTGGTTCCTATCCGTCTGCCCCCGCTCCGGGAGCGGCCGGAAGATATTCCAGAACTGGTGACTCACTTCCTCAACTTCTACAATGAACTTAATGATCGATATGTGGTCCATTTCGACCCACGGGCCCTGGCGGCAATGCAGCAGTACAGTTGGCCGGGCAACGTGCGAGAGTTACAAAATTACGTTGAGCGCTCGGTTGTTATGGCCCAGGGCGACGAGTTGACTCGGGAGCTGCTCCCGGATGTAGTCACCTCGGGAAAGCAGCCTCGCACCCCGGGGGCGCGAGCAATGGACTTTGAGTCTCTTACCAAAGAGCTGGTTTTCTGCGGCCTTAGCGGGACCGAAAACAAGGACGGCGATCTGCATGGCCATATCGTCGACCGCGTCGAACGCGAAGTTATTGCCCAGGTGATGGCAAGCTGTAGCAACGTCCAAATAAAGGCGGCCGCCAAACTGGGTATCAACCGCAACACACTACACAAAAAGCTCAAGCAGTATGGCTTGGATGGAGAACCTTAAGCCCATGGATTTAGGGGTCAACATGCTGTGCTTCACTGCCAGCTACGCCATTGCGCTGGTGCTGGAGTTTTTGAGCTTATGGGCCCACCTGCGATGGCGCCGCCTGGCGTTGTTGGCGGCCACCTCCGCAGGCCTAGTTGCCCATACGTGGTTTCTCGGACAACGCGTTGCTCTCACCCCCCGCGCGCCGTTGGCAACCCACCAAGACTGGTATCTGCTGGCCGCCTGGCTGCTCGCGCTGATTTACCTTGCGGCTAAGCTTTACTATCCCAAATCATCTATGGGGCTGTTTCTGCTGCCGGCGGTCTTGGGCCTGATTGCCGGGGCCCAGGCTGCTTCAAACACGCAACTTGCCACCTTTCAAGGTCCCCGTCTGTGGGGCCGAGTCCATGGCATGTTTCTTATGCTGGGAACCGTGGCGGTACTACTCGGTTTTTTAGCGGGGTTGATGTATCTCATTCAGAGCTATCGGCTCAAACACAAGCGGGCGACCGGAACGGCGCTGCGGCTGCCTAGCCTGGAATGGCTAGAGCGCGTGAATAGCCGCGCGCTGGCCGCGGCGACCCTGCTGGTTGGCGGTGGCTTTTTCACTGGGGTAATGAGTCGCCTGGTCCAGTCAAACCAGGAGCCCTTTATACCGTGGACCGATCCGGTGGTAATGAGTCTGTCGGCCATGCTGATTTGGCTAGTTGTGGCCGAAGTATTTCGCCTGATCTATCCCCCCGCGCGCCGGGGCCGCAAAGTTGCCTACCAAACGGTTGCTGCTTTCGCGTTCTTGGTTTTTGTGCTAGCCGTGATCCTGCTCCAAGATTCGTTGCATCTGACTCGGGCGGTGACGGAGATCATGCCATGAATCTGCAAATGATCGGCTGCAGTCACCGCGATGCGACTTTGGGTATCCGCCAACAGCTCGCCTTCAATGCCCAGCGGGCGCGTGAGGCGCTGGCCGCCTGGCAGTCGCAATTTCCCCACATCGAATTGGCGCTGATTTCCACCTGCAATCGGGTCGAGCTTTACGCGGCGGCCACAAGTGAAGACGACGCACCGACCGCAGACGAACTCCGAGGCGCCTTACTCGATTTCCGACAAATCCCCCGCCAAGACATCGAGGGGCAACTCGTCGCGCTGACCGGATGGGATGTTGTCAGGCATCTTTACCGCGTGGCTGCGAGTCTCGATAGCATGGTGGTGGGCGAGCCGCAGATTTTGTCTCAGGTCAAACAGGCCTATCAACGCGCGCAGGAGATTGGCTGCGCTGGACCGTTGCTCCACGAATTGTTTCAGTCGGCGCTGCGTACGGCCAAGCGGGTGGCAGGCGAGACATCGCTACACAAGCACCGCGTGAGCCTGCCGAGTGTCGCCATCGCCGACCTGGCCGCGTGCGTGTTCGAGACCTTTGACGACAAACACGTATTGGTTATCGGTGCGGGCGAGACGGCCGACGAAACACTCCGTTATCTGCGCGATGCGGGCCAGGCTCAGATTCACGTCGTGAACCGCAGCGACAAGCGGGGGCAAGAGCTGGCCCACAAGTGGTCGGGCACCTACCATCCGTGGGAACAGCTTTGGGACCAACTGGTGCTAGCCGATCTGGCGATCAGTACAACCTCGGCTGACGAGAG
Source organism: Pirellulales bacterium (assembly GCA_022448265.1). Taxonomy (GTDB): domain Bacteria; phylum Planctomycetota; class Planctomycetia; order Pirellulales; family Lacipirellulaceae; genus Bythopirellula. The sequence continues at coordinate 116,823 of JAKVCC010000003.1, read as the reverse complement.
AATCGTAAGCGCCAACGATTTTGGCCAGCTTGTGGCTCCTGGGCGACATCAACGGCCTTTGTTTATTCTCGACCTGGCCGTGCCGCGAGATTTCGAGCCGCGCGTGGGTGACTCGCTGGGGGTCTACCTCTATTCGCTGGACGATCTGGATCGAGCCTGTGAGCAAAATCGCAAAGCGCGTACCGCCCAAGTACCATCCGCGGAGAGAATCGTGGACCAAGAAACCGGTCGCTTCCTGGCCGAGATAAACCGTCGCGCTACCGCCCCGGTAATTAGTGGCCTTCGCGAGGGATTCGAGCGCCCGAAGGCGGCCGAATTGAACCGCCTGTTTCGGCGGCTGCCAGATTTGGACGCGACGGCCAAGCGGGAGATCGAGCAATTTGCCGACCGGCTGGTCAATAAAATGCTACACCCGCCGCTAGAATCACTACGAGATGCAGCCAAGAACGGCACTCCCCACGGCCTCCTAGATGCAATCAAGCGCCTGTTTCACCTTGAGGACTAAAGAGAGGCTCGCTCGCTGCTAGGCCAACGACTCAGGGCTCTCCGTCGTCGTCCTCGTACTCGTCGTCGTCTTCGTACTCGTCTTCGTACTCAAATTCTTCATCTTCGGAATCCGCTGCCGGGTCGTCGCCTGACTCAGTGTCTAAATCATCTTCAATTTCAGAGTCCTCTTCGACCTCCTCCCACTCATTTTCGTCCTCGTCGTCGGCTAGAGGGCCTTCGTCATCTTCATACTCAAATTCCGAGTCGTCGTCGTCCTCATATTCGTAGTCGTATTCTTCGTCGTCCTTCCCGCCACCTTCTCCGTTGTCTCCTGCATCGGGAAAATCGCTGTCGGCATCGTCCTCCGTGGCGTCCTCGTCTTCATACTCATATTCGTATTGCTCGTCTTCGTATTGCCCGTCTTCGTATTGCCCGTCTTCGTCTTGCCCGTCTTCGTCTTGCTCGTCTTCGTCTTCTTGTTCCAGCTCCGCCAAACTGGTCGCCGCAACGGGCGACTCGCTCGGGGACCCAACGTGCCGGCGAGAGCGGCGACTCAAAATAGACTGCACGGCTTGCTCCTCCAACCATCTCTCACTTGCACCCCCTGCCGCATATGCGACCCTGGGGCGGCCAGTTAAAAACAATCAACTTACGAGGGTATGGATTTGATCGATTAAGGGCAATTCTTCCAACCGCCGAAGGCCAAAAACTTGCAAAAAATTCTTGGTCGTGCCGTACAGGAACGGACGCCCTAGCTCGTCGGCTCGCCCGACAATACGCAATAAATCGCGTTCCATCAACACTCTAAGGATTTCACCGCATTGAACGCCGCGAATCGCCTCAATTTCGGCTCTTACGATAGGCTGCCGGTATGCCACTACCGACAGGGTTTCGATCGCGGGCCCCGATAGCCTTAATTCCTTCGGCCCCCCATGCAACCGCCGCAGCCAGTCGGCTAACTGAGTCCGCGTGAGGAGCTGCACACCTCCAGCAACATCTACCACCTGGAGGGCGCTCGAACGCTGCCTCAAGCGTTTCGCCAGTTCCTTGAGAAGAGTTCGCGCCTCGGTACCATCGGCAAGTTTGGCTAAGTTCGCCAGCTTTCGTGTCGAGAGCGGTTCGCGAGCCAGAAAAAGTACCGCCTCCAGACGTGCCAGCCCAGCCTCTGCAGTGTCCACCGATTCCTGGTGAGACCGCGATCTTACGCCCCTCAGCGGCTGGGCGACCTGCTGCGGACGCCCCCGCACTACCAACTTGGGAAACCGATACCGGAGTGCGCTACTCTGGAGCACCCCGCCGAGTGGAGCGCTGCGCAAGTGACGACAATGTTGGCGAAAGCTCATTTCCATAGCACGCCCATTCCGCGTGCGTTCTGCCAAGAGCTGACTTCACCCACAACTTGCCGCACCGCCACCAGAGAATCGGCGGCAACCACCTCAAACTGTCGGATGAAGTCCTCTCCCTCGCCCATCGAAACCGCACAGCGGAAACGAACCAACTGGCCATCCCGGCCCCAGTCTTCCAAGGTGTATTCAGAAGCGCCCAGTTTGCGGAGAACTGACAAATGGGGTTCCAACTGCTCCCGCAAACCCGTTTTTGGGGACTGTCGTTTTTCTCCAATGCCACTCTTGGACAAGGTCCGGTCCGGCTGATACCGGACCGGCTGAGCAAGCTGCCAATCATCGGCGACAGCGCGCTGGTCGGCCGCCGCCTCTCCTAGTCTTGGATCTGGCTGGACGGCAACTGTGTCACCCAGCAACGCGCTCTTGGCGATCTCTGCCACACGATTCGCCAGCGCTTGAGCGCCTGCCGGCAACGGGCCATAGTAGACCCAAGCCGAGGGCAAACCTACCAGCACTGCCAACAGGACCATTGCGCGTAGGACCACTGCCATGGATATTTTTCTTCCGCTTTTCATTGAAACAAGTCTCTGCCGGCGGTCCGATGGACCGCTCAGCCGCGAAGAATAGCCACCAACAATTTTAAGCCGCAAGGGCAATTGAAAAGTGGCGGCCTCGGCAAGCCGCGAAGCGGCGAGTTGTTTTCACCCAAATGCCCACGTATTTTCCATCAACTCGCGCCTAAGATGCTAGCATGATAGCAACTGCGCACCGAGCACGAGGCGACCGGCCTAATTTGTGCCCGACAAAACACAACTCGTGCCCTAAAACTCTAAACTCGCCTCTACCATGCCCTCCCTCATCTACCTGGACCACAACGCCACCACACCCCAGCTTCCGGAAGTTGTTGATGCGGTGCGCGACGCAACCTTGCGCTACTGGGCCAACCCCGGGAGCCAGCACGAAGCAGGCCGGTTGGCGCGCCGGGTGTTGGAAGATGCCCGCGAGCAAATCGGCTCTCTGCTGGGGGCACGCATGGGTGGACCGCACGCCGATCGCGTAATTTTTACCAGTGGCGGCACTGAGGCCAATAACCTGGCCCTGCTGGGCCTAGCCGACAGCGCCGCGCGCTCCTCAGATTCTCCCAGGCATCTAGTCGTCTCGGCCATCGAACATCCTAGTGTCCAAGAAACCGTCAAGCACCTTGCGCTGGGCGGTTGGGAAATTGATTTCGCGCCAGCCGACCGCGACGGTGTGGTCAGTTTCGAGCAGTTCGAACCTTTGCTGCGTGACGAAACCCGCCTAGTCAGCCTGATGCTCGGAAACAACGAAACGGGTGTTTTGCAGCCTGTCCTCGAAGTAGCCGATCAGTGTGCCCGGCGCAATATCATTGTCCATACCGACGCCGCGCAGGTGGCCGGTAAACTGCCCATCCGTTTCGCCGACCTGAACGTCGCCGCCCTGGCTTGCACGGCCCACAAATTTCATGGGCCCATCGGTATTGGCGTGCTGCTACTGCGCGACGGCGTGCCATTGCAGCCCACGTTATTTGGTGGCCACCAACAAGGGGCCTTGCGTCCTGGCACCGAATCAGTGGCCTTGGCGGTGGGCATGGCCATGGCCCTGGAGTGCTGGCATCGTGAAGCCATATCCCGCCGCCGCCGCGTGGCAGAACTCCGCGACCGTTTCGAGCAAGTATTGACTGCCGAGTTACCCGAGTTGGCCGTGATCGGTCGCCTGTCCAAGCGTCTTCCCAACACCTCGAATATCAGCTTCATTGGCTTCGATCGCCAGGCGCTGTTGATGGCGCTCGACCTGGAAGGCGTGGCCTGCTCAACCGGTTCGGCCTGCGCCAGCGGGTCGAGCGAGCCTTCGCCTGTACTGGAGGCCATGGGGCTGGAACGCGACATCATCGACGGATCCATCCGCTTTAGCCTAGGGGCCACCACCACAGAGGCGGAAGCAACGGACGGGGCGTACCGTATCCTGGCCGTCTGCAAGCGGTTGCAACAAGCCTCAAGCGGCTAAAACGGGGTTTAACTCCTCCCTTTCTGAAGCGAAATCGGATAGAATCGGAGTTTCGTTTTTCCTCCTAAAACAGCCTGTGTAAAATCGAATTCTTCTGCTTCCAACAGCTGTTGCGGCTGCGTGTTTTTTTCTTGAGTTCAAGTACCTATCTGGACGGAACCATTGTGGTTTACGGGGTAACGCAAATCGAATTGCCAAGTTGCGATTGGAGCGCTCCGCTCTGCGCTGATAGCAGTTTGTTTGGTAGTGGCGAAGTCGGTATTGGCAGTGGTGTAGCCGATCCGGCGCTCGCAGATGCGGGCAAGAACATTGGCACTAATCGCGGCGGGAAAGACGCATTCAAGACGGGGCCTGGCGGCATTGGGCCAACGTCGTTCGTTACGGGGACTGAAAATCGGCTGGCCGTTCCCATCTTGCAACAATTACTTTCGGGCGACCCCTTGTCGGCGGCCCCGACCATGTTCCATCCGCTGGTCCTCCTGGGCGCCACGGGCACCGGAAAAACCTTGTTGGCACGCGGCCTTGCCCGCCGCTGGGCGCAATTGGCGAGTTCCAGTGCGGCCGGCTATTTTACGGCTGCCGATTTCGGGCGGCAGGTGCGGGCAGCCCATAGCGATGGCAACTTAAGCGGTTTTCGACAACAGCTGTTCTCCTTGCAGCTATTGATCGTGGAAGACATCCATCGCCTCCCCAAGAGCGATTCTGTACAGCGCGAGCTGCGCGATGCGCTCGATATTTTAGAGGAAGCCGGAAGCCTGGTCGTGCTCACCACCCAAGAGCCACCCGCTATCCAGCACCGGCTGGAGGCCGGGTTGCGCGATCGACTTGCGGGTGGACTGGTCGTGCGCTTGCGTCCTCCCGGCCCAGAATCACGGGACCTCATTCTCCAGCGCGCCGCCAGCGCGCGGCGAGACATTGAGCGGCGAACCACCCTCGCTAGGGGCAAAAGCGGCCTTGCGCGCCAAGGGGCACCGCTGGCCTTGGCGGATCCAGCGCCGGATTTCTCCCCTGGCTTCACCTCGGGCAGTCGTGTGCGGCAGGGGACGACAGAACGCTCGGAGACGGAACCCGCTTCGGCAACAAGCAGGGGCGAGGCGAGGGGCACTGGGCCACAGGCTTCGCTGAAGGACATTGTCGCCTTGACGGCTCGCTATTTTTTGCTGACCCAAACCGCCTTGCGTGGCCCTGGAAGGCGCAAGTCGCTCGTTTACGCCCGTGGCATCACGGTTTATTTGGCCCGTAGTCTCTCGGATCTCAGCTACGCACAAATTGGTAAAGGCTTAGGTGGCCGTGATCATACAACTATGATGCACGCACATCGAAATATCGAAAAACTGCTGCTTGCCGACACCGCTACACAACAAACCTTGGAGAACTTGCGACGCATCTTGACTGCCGCCTGAACGCATTCACCGTTTCAGCGGAACACGATGATGAACCTTGATGTTCAACATCGGTAGAACAGAGCTATGGAGGACCTGCTTCCTCAGCAGGCATGGGGTGCAAAACCTGTCGAAACCTTGTTCGCTACGTGGCTCGCCCAGGGGCGCCTTACAGTCACCTGGAGGCCTTAAGTGCTAGGTTCATACTCGTCGACACAATACCAACAAATAAACAACACTCCACCAACAGTTCTTCCACCGCCAACCAAAACGACTAAGGTGAGATTACATAACCTACTTAGGCTTAATACTAAGCTGTTTTCGACAATATTTCACTTCTTATTACTACTGCTACTATCTTAGAAACTTTTATATAACAACCTGCCTCATCAAAAAACCGTCCTACCCCCTAGGAGGTTCCGTTGTCTACTACCACAACTGCCGGAACTACCACTAAAACCGGCGATATTGAAAATGAAAACGTCACACTAAAGACAGGTCGGACTATGAAGATATCATGTGATCGCGAACAACTGCTGCAGGCCTTTCAAACTGTGGCGTCTGTAGCGCCGGCGCGTAGCCCCAAGCCGATTTTACAGAATGTCAAATTGGAGGTATCCGAAGAAGGCGCGGTGTTGTCTGCCACGGACCTTGAGGTTGGCATTCGCTACCACGTAGAGGGTGTAGACGTGCAAACGGCGGGAGTAGTGGTGCTTTCGGTGGCTCGTTTTGGGTCGATCTTGCGAGAGGGCACTGATGAGACGTTGCATTTGGAATCAGACGGTCAGGGCGTAATCATCCGCGGGGAACGGAGCCAGTTCCGTCTGTCGGCAGAGGATCCGGAAGAATTCCCGCGGGTGCCGGCGTTTGAGGAAAATAACTATCATGAAATACCCGCACGATTGCTGCGAGAGTTGATCCGCCGCACGGTGTTTGCCACAGACAACGAAAGCAGCCGCTATGCGCTGGGGGGGGTCAAGCTAGAGTTTGACCAGTCCGAAGTAACCGCTATCGGCACTGATGGACGCCGTTTGGCCAAGATGACCGGCCCGATTGGCACAACAGGTTCTGTCATTGACCCGGCGCAAGCAACAATTGTGCCCACGCGGGCGATGCAACTTATCGAACGAGCTGTCTCTCCTGGCGATACCGAGATTAAGGTTGCCGTAAAGGGAAACGAATTTCTGGTACACTCAGCGAAGGCAACAATTTCAGCCAGGCTTCTGGAGGGGCGTTTTCCAGATTGGAAAAAGGTTTTTCCCGAACAGGGTGGTGGTGTCAGTCTTGATCTGGCGGTGGGTGGCACCCATGCGGCTGTACGTCAGGCAGCAATTGTTACCAGTGAAGAGAGTCGTGGAGTCGATTTTACGTTTGGTGACGGCATGTTGGTTCTTTCGGGTAAAGCGGCTGAAGTCGGGCAAGCCCGAGTGGAATTACCTATCGGTTACGACGGCGATGAGTTGACCGTTACACTCGACCCACGCTTTATCATTGATTTTCTCAAGGTGCTTGATGCAGAAAAAGCGTTTGCATTTGAAGTGAAAGATTCCGAGAGTGCAGCCGTATGCCGCACGGACGACGGCTATGGCTACGTGATCATGCCGTTGGCTCGAGACCGATGAGCAAGTTGACCGGCAAACAGTTTGAGGACCTGGAACGGCGCCGAGCACAGCACCGGCGCTGGTTTTTTGCTAGACGTCCGAAGCGGATTGACAACATTATCGCTCAACTGGTTCAGCGAAGAGGATATGCCCAGATACGGGCGACCGGCGAGCGCGAGACGGCCTGGCAGGCGGCGGCAGGCGCTATGGCTCCGTCAACACGCGTGGGCAGCCTGCGGAGAGGCGTATTTGAAGTGTTGGTAGCGAACTCGCTGGTGATTCAGGAGCTTACTTTTCACAAAGAGGAGCTGCTGGCCCGACTTCAAGGGGCCTTGCCGGAGGCCAAGATCAAACAAATTAGGTTTCGCATCGGAGATATTGATTGACGGCCTAGCGGCAAACAGCAACACGAGTGGCGGCACTTGTCGGTAACAAAAAAGAAACCAAGCAACCCAAGACAAAAAAATGGTGAAAGAGCAAGGAAATAGCGAGCCCTCAGATGCTGGCTCCAACGGAGCCTATGGTGTCGACCAGATGCGCTACATGAGCGATTTGGAGCACGTGCGCGAGCGAACGGGCATGTACATCGGCAATCGCGATGTTCGGGGAATGCATCACCTAGTTACCGAGGTGGTCGACAACTCGATCGACGAAGTGATGAATGGCTATGCCCGCGCGGTTGGCGTAACTGTTAACGGCGATGGGTCGGTCACGGTCGAAGATGACGGCCGCGGCATCCCGGTAGCTGTCGACGAGAGCATCGGGAAGCCGGCTCTTGAAGGCGTTATGACTATGCTTAAGTACGGAGGTAAATTCAACAACGATGCGTACAAAACCTCCGGAGGCCTACACGGCATTGGGGTCAAAGCCGTTAATTTTCTCTCACAGTGGTGCGCGGTAGAGGTCCGTAGGGACGGCCATGTCTATCATCAAGAGTACGAGCGGGGCAAGCCGGTTGTGGAGGTCAAAAAAATAGGCACAACTGACCGCAGCGGCACCAAAACGACGTTTAAGCCGGATGCGGAAATCTTTGGCGACATAAAGTTTGATTACAATATTCTGCACCGCCGGCTCCAGGAATTAGCGTTTCTCAACAAGGGTGTCAGAATTCATTTTCACGACGACCGTAACGACGAAGGTGAAGTATTCCAATACGAGCGCGGCATCGTTGAGTTCGTTGAGTACCTAAATCGTACAAGCGAGGCCATTCACGAAGGCGTGGTGCATATCGACGGCGAGCAAAACAACGTGGCCATTGACGTGGCGTTTCAATACGCGACGGAATTCACCGAAAACATCCACTGCTACGTCAACAACATTAATACCCACGACGGGGGAACCCACCTTACGGGCTTCCGCACGGCACTTACCCGGACCCTGAACCGCTATGGCAAGAAGCAGGGGCTGTTTAAGGACATTGTGCCTACGGGCGAAGACTTTCGAGAAGGTTTGACGGCCATCGTATCGGTGCGCGTTCCGGAGCCCCAGTTCGAATCGCAAACCAAAGTCAAGCTGAACAATCCGGAGCTGGAGGGGATCGTCAATTCCGCCGTCGGCGAGTACTTGTCGAAATACCTTGAGGAAAATCCTGGGTCGGCAAAAAAGATTGTCGGCAAGGCTGTGATTGCAGCCGAAGCCCGAGAGGCAGCGCGCAAAGCGAAGGCGATGTTGCGCGAGCGGAAGGGCGCACTGTCCGGCGGCGGCTTGCCCGGCAAGCTCCGCGACTGCTCCAGCAAAGAGGTCGATAAGTGCGAGTTGTACCTGGTTGAGGGAGACTCGGCCGGGGGTAGTGCCGAGGGAGGCCGGCTCCGAGAGTATCAGGCGATTTTGCCTTTGCGGGGAAAAATCATCAATGCCTACAAGTCGCGTGAAGACAAGGTGCTAGCTAATGCGGAAGTTCGGAGCATGATCTCTGCGGTAGGCATAGGCATTGGTGAGGACCAGGATCTCAAAAAACGCCGTTATGGGCGGGTTGTGATCATGACAGATGCCGATGTTGACGGCTCACATATTCGAACGTTACTGCTCACGTTTTTCTATCGCCAGATGTACGACCTGGTGGCCGAAGGCCACGTTTACGTGGCACAGCCACCGTTGTTCCGTGTACGGAAGGGCAAGCAGGCGCATTACGTCCAGACCGAAGACGAAATGAAGGCCGAGCTCCTGGATCTGGGCCTTGGTGATTGTGCGTTTGACTCGGGCAATGGCGAGTTGATCGAAGGTGAGAAGATGGAAAGGCTATGCCGGACGCTGGCCGCTCTGGAAGATGCGATTATCGCTCTGGAGCGACGGGGTATCAGCCTTAAGGGTCATGCCGAGCGCCAAGACCCAGTCACGCTCAAGCTACCGGTCTACCACACTTTTTTAGGTGTCGACGAGCAGTGGTTTACAACACGCGCTGAGCTCGATGCTTATGTGGAAGAGCAGGAGCGAAAGTTAGGCCATGAAGTCCGAGTTGATGGCAGTGTATCTGGAAGTCAGGCGGCGGTGGGGTCCGAGGAAAGTAATGGTGAAACGCACCCGCCTGTTCCGAAGCTCCGTATTATCCAACTTCACGAAGTACGGACCATCAACACGCTACTTGGCGATCTCAACCATCTTGGGTTCGCGATTGACGCGCTGTTTCCTGAAGATCGGACCGGCTTGGAAGGATCACGCTATACCCTTCGTCGCGGCGAAAGCGAAAGTGGCTTGGAGGACCTGCGAAGTTTTCCGGCCGCGATTCGCGCAGCGGGCGAAAAGGGCTTGCATATCACACGCTTCAAGGGCTTGGGCGAAATGAATGCCGAAGAGCTGCGCGAAACAACACTCGACCCTACCAATCGCACGCTATTGAAGGTGACAATGGAAGACGCCAGCGCTGCCGACGAGCTATTCCGGGTGCTGATGGGTGACAATGTCGAACCCCGCCGCGAATTTATTCAGAAGCATGCCCTGGACGTGAAAAATTTGGACGTGTGATTTGTGCCGTTGGCGAAGGCCCATCTGCTTTTGCGGACCGCTACTTGGCGCACGCCCGGTTCATTCCGCGGTCAAGTCCGTCAACGTTTCTTGGGGGCATACCATTGTGGTGTGCAGGTGCTTCGCTTGTCAGCACTCGAGGGCTGGATGAATATACGGACGCGCCTCCGAACGCTTGTGTTGGTGACGCAAGTAGGCATTGAGCTGGAGCAACATCTTCTGTGAAAGGTGGAGTCCAGGGCCGGAGTGTTTCATCTTGTTGTAAAGTGATAGGGCTGCGGCAGTAGCACCCTTCCGCCTGATGTGGAGGCTAGTCCAGTGGTGTTGCAAGAAAGCTCGCGTGCCGGACTGGCCGTTCCATTAGTGAATCGCTAAGGCATCTTAACGCGGCTCCATTTTTTCGATGCACTTTCTTGGGACTTGCACCGCAAGGAGTCCCACCGGGAACACATTTCCATCTTGATTGCCTCGGAGAATCCTGTGTCGCTTGGCGTGATCAGTCAGACTTAAGTGTCCGTTGTCACCAACAGTCGTGCGGAGAATTGACCGCGCATGATGGGATGATTATATTGTTTCGGTGCCGCGGGCAACGTCTCGCGATCCGCCGATCTTATCCAACAGAGGGAGACAGCAAGATGAAACGACTATTGCCCATTGTCCTGATGGCGTGTGCTACATTGGCGCCAATGGCCTACCTAGCCGCTCATTGCGAAGTACCCTGCGGGATTTATGACGACGGTGCCCGGTTTAGCCAGTTGCTGGAGGACCAGTCAACCATCGCCAAGTCAATTGATCAGATCATTGAACTGGCGGGAGCGCACGCGGCGACCCAGCAAAACCAACTGGCCCGCTGGATCTCGACCAAAGAAGAGCATGCGACCAACACGCAACATGTTATCGCCCAGTACTTCATGACCCAAAAGATTAAAGCAGACGACCCAGCCTACGTCAGAAAGCTGACCGCGGCCCACGGCGTGATGGTGGCCGCGATGCAGTGCAAGCAATCGGCCGAACCTGCCAAGGCTAATGCATTAAAAACTGCGATTTTGGCGTTCCAAAAGGCCTACGGCAGTAAATAACAACGGTTCGTGCCAAACCATTCTGCCGCGTGTTACGTAAGAGGGCTTAGAGTGGCGGCGCCAAAAAGGGGCGCGCCGCCGCTATTAAGAAATCTTACGAATGGAGTCGGCGATGATGGTAGCGAATTTTCTGCCTGCCAAAGCCTTTAGGTTATCGGCAACAGCAATTGGACTCCTTCTGTGGCTGAATCTGGGCGTAGCATGCGCCGGAGGTCCTTCGTTGGCCTTCGATTTCGCCCGCTTAGCTGAATGTCGTGAGGTCACGTTCGAAACACAGGGAACGCCTTACCCCGACGAGAAAATTGTCGAGGTTAAATTGCGCGTTTCGGTCCACCTGATTGCCGGAAACCTTGACGACGTGGAAGAAGTGCGCATTGAGATTAGGGACTGCGACAATAAGATTCGCGTCCACAATTTTGAACCTAACACACGCATGGAGAGTCCATTTAGCGAGCCCATTCAATGGACTAAAACGACGGAAACAGGCAAGTCGCTGGGTGCATCGTTCGGCGGCGCCGTACCTGTACCTGCGGGTACTTTCGTTGCGCAAGTGACCCCGTCGCTGAGTGCAGGGATCTCAGGGCGGGAGGTTATTACCGAGGTTCAGCAGCGGGTAGCACCCCAGCGGGCGGCTGTCGCCAGCGGCACAATCAGCCAGGAGCATGGTGTTTTTTTTAAGCTCCGCTCGTCACCACAAAGCTTTCTGGAAGGCGTCCACGAGTTGACAATTCGATTCGTGGTCCCGGAGAATTGGCGCGGCGATTCAATGCGTGTCTGCTGCCGTGCAACCGGCCACGAAAAAATCTTGTGGATGAAACAGCAAACAACTTGGGCCCAGCTCACGGCTCCGGTAGCCCTCTATTTGGCAGGTGATTCAGAAGCGCGGCAGGCAGCACTGCAGCACATCGATAGCGGATCGCTCTGAGATTTTTGAGGGCGACCGCCATCTGCTTCTCACACCACGTCTCTCGAGGCTCTTGCGTGCATAGTCTGTGAAAATGATAGACCGTGCGATGGCGGATGACCGTATGCCCCTGATCAGGTCGAGCTGGTCTCCTAGGCCTTCGCCAGTCGACAATACGCACGAAAACCTCCGCGGCAATTAGCGAGGAAGTAACCGTGTCGTGCCAGGGGGCCCGACTGATGTCTCAGCGATGTTTGTCACTAGGCATCTTTGTCGTCGATCCACGACATGAGTTTGCGCAACTCTTTCCCTACGACTTCTACGGGATGCTCGCGCTCGCGGCGACGGCGGGATTTGAAGCATGGTGCACCAGCCTTGTTTTCCAGAATCCAGTTGCGGGCAAAGGTCCCATTTTGGATTTCTTCGAGCACGCGCTTCATTTCTGCTCGCGTCTCATCGGTGATGATCCGTGGTCCTATGGAATAATCGCCGTATTCGGCTGTGTTCGACACGCTGTACCGCATGTAGTTGAGGCCACCCTGATAAAACAGGTCGACGATCAATTTGAGCTCGTGCAGGCACTCGAAGTAAGCCATTTCGGGCTGGTAGCCCGCTTCCACAAGCGTTTCAAATCCGGCCTTTACCAACTCTGCTGCCCCGCCACAAAGCACGGCTTGTTCTCCAAACAGGTCGGTCTCGGTTTCCTCGGCAAAGGTGGTGCGAATGACTCCGCCTCGCGTACAACCGATGCCTTTGGCATAGGCGAGGCCAACCTTGAAGGTTTCTTCGTTCGCCTTGTCACCGAGCGCGATCAAGCCGGGCACGCCACCGCCGCTCACAAATTCGCTGCGGACCAAATGGCCTGGGCCCTTGGGTGCGACCAGCAGCAAATCGACCCCCGCGGGAGCCTCGATTTGCCCAAAATGGACATTAAACCCATGCGAGCACGCCAGGATATTTCCGGGTTGCAGATGGTCGCGAACCTGGTCACGGTAGATGTCGGCTTGCACCTCGTCTGGTAGCAGGAGATTGATGATATCGGCTTGCTTGGTGGCTTCGGCGATTGGCAGCGGCTCGAAGCCATGACTAACGGCCAGTTCGTAATTTGGGCTACCCGGGCGCTGGCCGACAATAACTTGGGCACCGCTGTCGCGGAGATTTTGCGAATGTGCATGTCCTTGTGAGCCGTAGCCCAGGATGGCAATCGTCTTGCCTTTTAAAACATCGAGGTCGGCATCTTTGTCGTAATAGATCGTGGCTGCCATCGAGAAGAACTCCTGTGTTTGCTGTGTAGGCCTGCTTTATTGGCAGGGATTTAAGAGTGAATTATCCTGTGTCTTGCGGTGCTACCCACGGATCGCGGGTTTTCGGCGCAAGATTGCCGTGCCGCTTATTCGGTCGTTGCCGGCTCGCCTGCAACGGAGTGGATCGAACTGGTTTCATGCGATCGCTGCACACTACGGACCATGGCAATCCGACCGGTGCGGACGAGTTCAACAATGCCAAATGGCCGCATGAGTTCGATAAAGGCTTGGACTTTTTTCTCCTGGCCTGATATTTCGACGATCACCTGGTCGGGGGACACGTCCACCACCCTGCCACGGAAAATCTGGCAGAGCTCGTTGATGTCTGAACGAAGACCCTGGTCACAACGGACCTTCAGCAACATCAGGTCGCGTTCGACGTGCTCCTGGGAGCTAATGTCATCGACGCGGACCACCGTGACAATTTTTTCCAACTGTTTGCGGACCTGATCCAATATCGCATCGTCGCCGACTACGACAAACGTCATGCGCGATAAGTGGGGTTCGTCCGTCTCGCCGACGGCGAGGCTGTCAATGTTGTACCCGCGCGAAGCAAACATGCCGGCGACATGAGCCAGCACTCCAGGCACGTTCTGCACTAAGGCAGAGAGCACGTGGCGCATAGGGGCGACTCCGGATTCCAGGGAAACCACTCATCATAAGCCGGCTATGGCGGGCTAGCAACCGACCCTTTGGGGAATGGCCGATTGCCAAGCTATAACAACCCATAATAGATGCGAAAGCTTCTTTGTTTAGGTGTAGAACCCATTACAAAACCATATGTTCGGCAGCAAGATCTCCGAGGATGGGCTCGCAAAACAAGGTTTTTAAACCGGTTCTCGTGAGTATGGAGCGGGCCACGGAGATTTTGTCATTTTTCGTTAGCATCAACGATTTGCGAGAAATGACGACCTATCCGCAGCTTGCCCGCGCTGGGGCCGGCTGATAGCCTGAGAGGGTTTTAGCCCCGCTAGCCGGTCCCAACAGGGCTTCGCTTCTCCACATGTCGCGCAACACTGCCTCGCCACCAGTCGTGCACTCAGCCGCGTGCCAAGCCACGCCTAACGCGATTCGCATCCGGGGGGCGCGGACCCACAATCTGCAGAATGTCGATCTCGACATTCCCCACGAGCAGTTGGTTGTTCTGACAGGACTCAGCGGTTCAGGCAAAAGTTCGCTCGCCTTCGATACTCTGCTGGCCGAAGGGCAGCGGCAGTACATTGAAAGCCTTTCGGTCTACGTCCGGCAATTTTTTGATCAGCTGCAGCGACCCGATGTGGACCTGATAGAGGGCCTGCAGCCGACAATCGCGATCGACCAAAACTCTGCTGGCCACAATCCGCGGAGCACGGTGGCCACGATCACCGAGATTTATGATTTTCTCCGCATATTGATGGCCCGTATCGGCGAGGTCTCCTGCCCCGATTGCAATACACCGATAGCCCAGCAAACCGCCGTCGAGATCCAAACCGCAATTGGTGCCTTGCCGGAGGGCACGAAAGTAGTAATTCTTGCCCCCATGGTGCGCGGGCGCAAGGGAGCCCATCGCGACGTCATGCAGCGCATTCAAAGTGAAGGATTTGTGCGGCTGCGTATCGACGGGGAGACCTACGAAGTCGAACAGGCCCCTGGCTTGAAGACTTCACAAAGGCACGATATCGAGGCGGTCGTTGATCGGGTCGTGATTCGCGCAGGACTGGAAAAACGTCTTGCCGAGTCCGTGCGCCTGGCCCTTAAGCATGGCGAGGGGACGATCTGTATCAGCTATCGATTTCCCGAATCTACAGTCGAAACGCGGCCATCGGCCAAGGACAAAAACGAGGATGGCACCAGTAATAGTGTGAATGGCATAAGTTGGTCGGAACAGGTCTTTAGTACCGTGTACGCCTGCCCGGATTGCAAGCGCAGTCTTGCTGAAGTCGAACCTCGCACCTTCAGTTTCAATAGCCCCTACGGTGCTTGTCCCAATTGTGAAGGCTTGGGGGCGCGCGAGGGATTCGACCCGGACCAGGTGCTGCCCGATATCAGCCTGTCTTTGGATGCTGGAGCGCTGGCCCCGTTTCGCGACGGCACTAGTGCCACCAAAAAGAGGCAGCACGAGCGGCTCGACGACTTTCTTAGCCGTCACCAACTAAATTGGGATACGAAGTTGGCCGATTGGCCGGATTTTGTCCGGAAACAGTTGCTCACGGGCGACGAAAAATTTGTCGGGGTGCTGGCACATTTAGAAATGGACTACGCCAAGTCCAAGCAGGGCAAGGCGCGCGAGCGGCTCGACGAGTTTCGCGCCAGGGTCCCCTGCGCCGAATGCGGTAGCTCGCGGTTGCAGCCGGAAGCTAGGTCGTGCCGACTTGCTAAGCGGGCGATCCACGAGATTGTCGCGATGTCCATCGAAGAAGCGATGGCTTTTTTTTCTTCGCTCAAGCTGGATCCAAGTCAGGAAACGATTGGCGAGCCGCTCGTTGCTGAAATCACTAGGCGGCTGCGGTTCCTGTGTCGAGTCGGAGTCGGCTACCTTGCCCTGGACCGCGCAGCTGACACGCTTAGTGGCGGCGAAATGCAGCGAGTCCGTCTGGCCACGGGCATCGGATCGGGCCTTGTGGGCGTGCTGTATATTCTGGATGAACCGTCAATTGGGCTGCATCCCCGAGACAATCGTCGATTGATTGAATCGCTCCGCGACTTACAGCAGCAGGGCAATACAGTGCTGGTGGTGGAGCACGACGAAGAACTCATGCGCGCGGCCGATTGGTTGATTGACATCGGGCCGGGTGCGGGCAACCGCGGCGGCAAGATCGTCGCCGAGGGCCAACCAACGCAAGTGGCCCAGGACATCCATTCATTGACGGGCAGTTATCTCGCCAAAAGGAAGCAGATCAAATTGCCTGTCCAGCGTCGCCGGGTGGCAAAGACACACATGCTCCGGCTCGAAGGCGCTGTTGCCAACAACTTGAAATCTCTCAACGTGGATTTTCCTCTAGGAACCCTAACGTGTGTGACCGGTGTGAGTGGTTCCGGCAAGAGCTCGCTGGTGGTCGACACCCTCGCTCGCGCTCTGGCGAAAATGCTGCACCGGGCGGTCGCTAGGCCAGGCGCGTTTCGGGCAATCCGTGGAGCTAATAAGATCGACCGCCTGATTCACGTCGATCAGTCCCCGATCGGCCGCACGCCGCGCAGCAACCCGGCTACCTACACGGGAATTTTCGACGAAATCCGCCGGGTGTATGCCTCGACGAAGCATGCCAAGCAGTTGGGCTATAAGCTAGGCCGATTTAGTTTTAATACCAAAGGAGGCCGCTGTGAGGAATGCCAGGGCCAAGGTGCGCAGCGCATCGAAATGCGGTTTCTTCCCGATCTTTTTGTAACCTGCCCTCTTTGCCACGGAAAGCAGTTTAATCGCCAAACTCTGGCGGTGCTCTATCGAGAAAAATCGATCGCTGATGTGTTGACGATGAGTATCGACGAGGCAGCCAGTTTTTTTGAAAATCATGCGGCGATACACCTGATGCTGTCGAGTCTGGTTGACGTCGGCTTAGGATATTTGTCCTTAGGCCAGCGATCGACGACACTTTCAGGCGGTGAAGCGCAGCGCATCAAGCTGGCCGCGGAGCTGGGACGTCCTGCCTCGGGCACAACCTTTTATATACTGGACGAACCGACGACCGGGCTTCACACCGACGACATTGGACGTTTGCTGGCCGTGCTACAAAAGCTTGTCGATCTTGGCCACACAGTGTTGGTAATTGAACACAATTTGGATGTCATCAAGACCGCGGACTGGGTGATCGACCTGGGCTTAGAAGGCGGTGCTGGAGGCGGCCACATTGTGGCAGTCGGCACGCCCGAAGAAATTGCCCAATGCGATGCGAGCCATACGGGGAAATACCTGCGACAAGTTTTGGCAGCCATGTAGGCCTGAACAATCAGAGTCTGGTTTCATTATTGCGGAGCGTCTAACACAGGGACTGCGCTAGACTTGTTCGGTCGTATTTTTCTACTGCTGCACTAGGCCCCCGTGCGTTACGTCTGATGATATGTCGCGGAAGGTGCCAATTCCGCAGGTTAGGTGGGTGGGTATTTGCGTTCGGGGTTACATCGGGAGCCTGTTGTGTTTCAGAAAGTTCGTCACTGCCTAGCTTATACAATAAGCTATGCCCCACGTTTCCGAAAACTGCACATGCCATTTCACTATTATTCCCTGGCCTTGGTGTTAGTGCTGGTCGCGATTGCATTCGGCGCAAACCATGCCAAGGCGGAGCGCCCCAACGTTGTTCTGATCATGGTTGACGATATGGGGTATTCCGACCTTGGGTGTTACGGTGGCGAGATCAAAACGCCCAACCTCGATCGACTTGCAACCGGTGGTATCCGTTTTACAAACTTTACAAATTGCGGGAAGTGTGAAACGACACGGGCGACGTTGATGAGTGGCCGTTATCACACCGAGGTCGGCAAAGGCGCTTTGCGGAGATGCATCACGATGCCTGAGATTATGAAACTCGGCGGCTATCACACGATGATGACTGGGAAGTGGCACCTAAAGGGCTCACCAGTTGATCGCGGTTTCGATAGATACTTCGGATTTCTTAATGGCGCATCGAATTTCTTCACGGGCGAGAGCGTTTACGGCCGGACTTATTTTCGACTGGATCACCAAGAGTTTTGGGTACCCAAGGAAGGGTTCTATTGCACTGACGATTTCACCGACTACGCCATGCGATTTCTGGATGACCGCGAAAAGCACACTACGCAAAAGGCTAACCCATTCTTCCTTTACGTGGCATACAACGCGCCCCATTATCCACTGCAGGCGCCAAGGGAAGAGGTGAACAAGTATCAAGGTAAGTACATGGACGGCTGGGACATGCTTCGAAAGACACGATTAGCCCGAATGAAAAAAATGGGCGTGGTCCCGCCTGACCAAAAGCTCTCAAGCCGGCCACAGAACATTGAAGAATTCAAATTGCTATCAGCACAGGAACAAGCGCATCGAGATCTGATGATGGCCACGTATGCGGGAATGATTGATCGCGTTGATCAAAATGTTGGGCGATTGTTGAAGAAGCTAGATTCTCTTGGCGAATCGGACAACACGCTTATCTTGTTCCTTAGCGATAACGGCGCCTGCCCCTTTCAACGAAGTCAAAAGAAAACGATCGAACACAATTTTGCGCCATGGAACCCTGATTCGTTTTGGTGCTACGACCAACGCTGGGCCCACGCGTGCAACACTCCATGGCGAAAATTCAAACAAAACCAGCACGAAGGCGGCGTCGCGACTCCATTGATTGCGCATTGGCCAAAGGGAATTACGAATCCTGGTCGCTTTGAACGACAACGGGGCCACCTAGTAGATTTGCATGCGACATGTCGTGAACTGGCTGGCGTCGATTACCCAAAGCAACACCATGGCCAACCCATCGGCGCGGCGCGAGGCATCAGCCTCGTGCCACATTTTACGCAAAAACGTCGTGAAGAACACAAGGAGCTATTTTACTATTTTAATTCCAGCAAGACCGCACTGTTGCAAGGGGATTGGAAGCTGGTGGACTCGAGCGAGCTCTACAACATCAGAGAGGACCGTATTGAAAGCAACGATCTAGCGGCCACCCATCCAGAACGTTTGGAGAGGATGCAAGCGCGATGGCATGAACTGGCAGAGCGGTACGGCGTGAGAGAGTCGCCGAAGAAACCTTAAAACAATAAGCAGAAGGAATCGAAGCGACCGGGGGGGGCCTTTGATGCAAGATCGATCTATCGGCGCCCCTGCTATTGGCGACATAGCCAGTTTTCTGGTGTTTTATCCAGGTGGGCTTGCGGCCAAACCGAACGTCGTTCTTGACGGGTTGGTTGATTCACGAAAACGCACTCCCTCTACGGCAATAGCGATGACACAAAGTCGAAGAAAAACAAGACGGAACGGTATTGATCTTACGCGATTAAGATCGTTGACGACGATGACGCGCCTACATACACTGCACCCCGATCTATGAGCGGCGGACCATGGCAGAAAACTGTGGCAGAGGTGTCCATGCCGGCGTGCTTGTTCCTGCCAGCAGGTTAGTTAATTGAGCTAGAGTTTAAAGCGAGAGAGGGATATTTATGAAAGTTGGAGACCAGAGAATGAAACGCTGTCAGTCAGCAACGAAAGCGCGCTCCAGTGGCGCTGGATTGGCGATGTTTTTGGCGGCAGCATTCATTTTGGCGGCAGGAAGCTCTGTCGCAGTTCATGGCAACGAAAATAAGGAAAAGAAAACTGACGCAACGACTTTGGGGTTCGAGGCGTACAGTTCGGCGGAAACTCAAGACCACCTTAAAGGCGAGCAAAAATTTGAATCACCTGTTCACCATATTCCGTGTCACGGTGACTGCATTCCTTTTTATGCGCAAGGGGCGTACCACCTTTTTATTCTTAAAGATGGCGGTTGGCAGCATCTGCGATCAAGTGATCTATTGAACTGGGAAGAGCTGCCAATGGCGCTTGCCAAAGGAAATCCCGAAGACGCTGATGGCGAGTATTGTTTTACAGGACATGTGATGGAGCACGAGGGCACGTATCACATTTTTTATCCCGGCGTTAACCGAAAGCATCCGAAGGGTGCGATGCAGATGATGCATGCAACGAGTAAGGATTTTATTAACTTTACCAAGCATCCGGAAGAGACATGGGGGCCCGATGGTATTCATTATAAAACCAGAGCCCAAACGCCCGAACGTGAAGGGTCCCTAGAGCAGCCAACCTTTAAGGATCAGTGCATCGTCTGGAACGAGAAGGAACAAAAATGGTGGATGTTTATGTCTGCTCAGTATGTTTCGGCAACGAATTCCTGCGCGTTGGCAGTTTCGGACGACCTTGTCAATTGGACGCAGGTGGCACCTATCAATGGCTTGGCGCCGGGTGACTGCACAGACATTTTCAAGATCGGTGAGTGGTGGTACCGCGTCAGCTACTTTACATACTGGCGTGCAAAGGACCTAGCAGGTCCATGGAGTGAAAACAATTCAGGTGTAGGGTACGATTTTGATACGCCCCACTTGCTTGTGCCTAAGCGATTGTTTGACGGCGAGCGCCATGTTTTAATCGGAGGCTTGCGGAATTTTTTCGGTGACGTTGACAACGCCAACCCGATCTCTACACACTGTGTTGCCATTCCGCGTGAAGCTTACGCCGACGAAGAAGGTTTCCTATGCACGCGACCGGTTTCAGAAGCAACGGCGGTTTTCAACAAAACTGTGCTTGACCTGGCGAGGAAACCGAAGCCGGTTATTTCGCCCCTGTTACGTGCTTGGTTACCAAAGGATAAAGTCACAGACTCATGGAAGTACGAGGGTGGCGCATTGGTTAACACCGATGCATTGCTTAACGAGTATGCCCACTGCAGTTTCGATGTTCCTGACGACTATATGCTAAATGCTGCGGTGCAGTTGGATTCTAAGGCAGTTTTAACGGTAGGTTTCCGCGAGCAGGATGGTGACCAGCGGTCAGGGTATAAGCTGGTTATAAATCGCCGCACAAGCGAGATCGAGATCAATAGCCCGACTGCAACATTTCCTCGCCCGGTTAAGCTGAATTCAAATAAGCCGGTAACCGTTCAGGCCTTTTTGGTCGGATCGATCCTGGAGTGCTGGGTTAACGATGCCCACGCTTTTTCTCTTAGAGATTACGATTATCCCCAGGGGAAGTTGAGTTTTGATGTGGTGGGCGGCATGGCCCGGATACGGAGCCTGAAGGTTAACGTAGCTGAGGGCAAAAAGTGAAATGAAAGCATACGAGGCTAAAGTTGCCTGCCAAAAGGCCTCGAATCTTCATCGAGCCGGGCGACGCCTTCTGCCATGCTCCGTCGAGCCTCTTTCCCCAACCCTGGCCGACCAGCGGTTAACCAGGATGCTCAAAAGATTCGTAGACCAGTAGAGCGTCATCTGCAGAAAGCTCTCACTTCGATGGCTGTCCCGGCGGGTGAAAACCCGTTGCTTCACTTTGGTGCACCTCGCGGAGATACTGCTTGATTTGCTCTTTTTCCTCGACATTCAGCTGGACAGGACTCTCGGAGGCAGAGCCGTCACAACCGGCGGTTCCCAAAACCAGAACGAAGAGCAGGTGACAAGGTCGTCGCATTGATTCCACCTCGGTTGGCGCCTAAAAATTTTCCAGCGGGTTGCCGTCGTCCCTGCGGCAGAGATTTTGAAAAACGTGCAGGTTGATGTCGTACGAAATCAGGTGCACAGAACCGTCCGCCAAAACGGCGATTATTCCGCTGTCGTGCGATGAGCCGAATCGATACGAGGAATTAGGGTTGAGGGTGTGCTCATTGTCCTGCTGCGGCAATTTATGTGCGCTACGGAGGATGTCGGGGTCCCAGCCAGCGTTGGAGTAAGGTTCGTTGTCGCCCAAACCGCTCTTCCCATCGGGATCGATCTGCTTCTCCGAAATCATCAGCGTGTTCGACAAACCGTCTGTGACGTGGGCGGCCCGGACAACGCCGAGATTGGGATGCATGAATATGGCCGACATGTCGAGCATGGTATTGATTGTTCTGTCATTACCCTCCTTGTCTTGACAGCGCGCCATTCCGTTGCAAGCGGCGTAGTCCGTCCTCTGGATGGGGACGAAGAGCCGATTTTCGGTTCTATAGCCGAACCGGGTCGGGCAGGCGTAAGTCGAGATCGGCGTCGCGTAAAGCTCGGCGTTGGCGTTATCCAACTCCGATCCTTCCAGGCCAGAGACGATGTCGAATACGTTCTGCTGTTCGATGTACGGCAGAAGTTTGTGCAACCAACTGTAGTGTGCGGTGATGGTGGAATTACAGCAGCCTCTCGGATAGTCCTTCCCGGCGGCGGGAAACCTCTGATGGTTGGCGTAGTAATTGAGAACGCCGATGCCGATCTGCTTTAGGTTGTTGCTGCACTGACTGCGCCGTGCCGCTTCTCGAGCAGCCTGCACGGCTGGAAGCAGTAGGGCTACCAGGATGCCGATGATAGCAATCACCACTAGCAGTTCTACGAGGGTGAAGGCGCGCGGTGGATTTTTTAATCCAACTATCCGAAATCCGACATTTCCCATTCGAGTGCTTTTTGCTGGCTTGCCAATATCCGAAAAAACCACCTTCAATTTCTTGCGCCTTGCGCCTATGATACACCAAATTGTCGCTGGATCCCGAGTCTTTCCAGAAGACATTCTGCATAATTACACGTTTCACAAATCAAGTTAACGTGTGTTGCTACTTCGATTGCAAAGCAAATACAAAATCATTATCACCGTCTTCTTCAACGCTTGCTGTCAAACCTGACTTGGTCGAGTCGTGATAGCGATACGGAACCATGCTGGGAATTTTCTTGCGGTTTTCTCTTTTGATAGGCTGTCCAGGTATGTGCCCCGCGGGCAGTCCCAGGCCATACGGTGCAAGATCGGACAGACTGCGGACACTCACGCGATATTCACCCGGGGGGATTCCCTCGATGCTGTTCGAATAACGCATAGAGAACGCGCCGTTGGCATCTGTGTAGGCGTTGTAGGCCTCGATTCCGTCAACCAATGCGAATCCAATGACCGCCCCACCAACGGACTGGCCGCCAAGTGTTACCCGACCTATTGCGGGAACGGTGTGAATCTCACTGCCACCGCAGCCGGTCAATAGGAGTGAAGCAATCACTCCGCAAAGTGAAGATGGCCGCTTATTACCATGCATTTGATAATCTCCTTTGAGTGATGTAGTCGAAAAACACGCTTGGCATGCTGCAGAAAAGGATCAACGGGGCCCCGCCACGGATCGATAGCATCCGGATTCAGGAAAACATTGGTGCCACGGCGACGGCTGGCCAGAAGTGCTGGCCCGCACATTTCCCCGTTACTTCTGTTGCGGCCCCAATCCTTCCGCGGCTGCGTTAGTTGGGTGTCCGCGATCCTCAAAGTGTGAAAACACACTTGCGGCCGCAAGCCACACATGTTTTGCCACGCAACGACTTAGACCACCTCGCAACGAAATGTCCGAACTCAGGGAGCTAAAATTCCCCCGTAGCCTCGCCATCGTGGCGATTTCCGAGATAGTTGAAGAGAACGAAATCAATATTTTCACTCAGAAAATGTACACTGCCGTCACCAAAGCAGGTATGGGCTCCTCCTGGATGGAGACTTGCCATGCCGGAATTGGTCGACCAGGCTGCGACCGTCGCGCTCGTTTCCTCTTCACGAATTAGCGGACTGTTGATCTTTAGCGATGTTGGCACTCCTGGGAAGTTCCATTCGATCATGCCATGCAAATCACTCAGTTCGGGCCGCCGTTCACACAGCATCATCGTATTACTCAGGCCGTCGGTCACTTCACTGAACCGACAGGTAAAAATGCTCCGCAGCCCGAACATGCCTGGGACGTCCTGCGTAAACGTTCCACTTGCGACGTCATCAAGATCCCCTGAAACCTGACAGATGGGGGCCAATGCTTGGCTGGTGCAGTCACCAATGATCAGATCCTTTGCGCCTGGTCCGGCACAGACGTTGTAGCAAGATGCATCGGTCTCAATGCCATAAAAACCAGCCAGATTCCAGGTGCCACCGGTCTTGGTCCGCATGGTGCCCGCCCACGGATTGCTTGGGCAGTGTAGCCAGGTAAACTTATGACCCTCAAAGATTTCCCTGTTTGGGCTCTGATAGTTTCCGCGTTGAAAATCCAACTGATCGTAGACGTTGGCCTGTTCGACAAAAGGCAGGATGAAGTCCGTCCATAAGTGCGTCTTCCCCTGCTTCCAAAACGGAGACACGGTCGATGCATAGGGCAACTGCCGATTGGCGCCGTGGTAGGTGTGCAGCGCCAGGCCGAGCTGTCTTAACTTGTTGTTGCACTGAGTGCGACGGGCTGCTTCTCGAGCAGCCTGCACGGCTGGA
Organism: Pirellulales bacterium; assembly: GCA_022448265.1. Classification (GTDB taxonomy): domain Bacteria; phylum Planctomycetota; class Planctomycetia; order Pirellulales; family Lacipirellulaceae; genus Bythopirellula. Next base: position 92,859 of record JAKVCC010000003.1, on the reverse strand, counting down.
AGCAGCAGGGCTACCAGCACGCCAATAATGGCGATGACTACCAATAGCTCCACCAGAGTAAAGCCCCCTCCCGGCAAACCATCTCGGCGCTGAGTGCGAAGAACTTTCATAGATATTTCTAGCAACGCTCGAAAACTGTTGCGATGCCCTGGCCAATGCCGATGCACATAGTCGCCAGACCAAGGGTGGCGTCGGAGTCAAGCATAGAATGAATCAATGTCGTCGCAATTCGCGCGCCGCTTGCTCCCAGAGGATGCCCGATGGCAATCGAACCGCCTCGGACGTTTACCTTTTCTTGGTCGAGGTCCAGCATCCGCAGGCATGCGAGCGATTGTGAAGCAAAGGCTTCGTTGAGTTCGACCAGATCGAGATCGCCCAGTTCCAGTCCAGCCCGCTGGAGCGCTTTTTTGGTTGCTGGGACTGGGCCAGTGCCCATCACCGCAGGATCGACCCCCGCGACGGCGGTAGCCCGGATGCGCACCAGCGGCTTGAGCCCGAGCGACTTGGATTTTTCCTCACTCATCACCAACAATGCCGCTGCCCCGTCGTTGAGCGGTGAGCTATTGCCGGCGGTCACCGTGCCCACGCCCGGCATGAAGGCCGGCTTGAGCGATGCCAAAGCTTTGGTGCTCGTGTCAGCTCGAATGCTCTGATCCGTGCTGACCAGGACGCGCTGCCCCACTTCGTCGCGACCCCAAATGGGAATGACCTCCGGCTCGAACAAGCCCGCCTTGGTGGCGGCCGCTGCTCTCTGATGGCTGCCGAGTGCAAATACGTCTTGGTCTTCGCGGCTGATGCCTTGCGACTGGGCCAGAAACTCGGCAGTAAACCCCATGTGCAGGGCGCCTTTGCTGGTAACGTGAAATAGCTTGGGATTGAAATCAATCCCCGCGTCCATGGGGATGTGCTGCATGTGCTCCAGGCCCCCGACAATCTGCACGTCCTCGCCTCCGGCAAGAATGGCGTGGCTAGCTTGATTGAGGGCTTGAAGACTGCTGCCGCAAAGCCTATTTACGGTCGCTCCGCCCGCGCTACTCGGCAGGCCGGCCATGAGCGACACGATTCGCGCCACATTAAATCCCTGCTCTTTTTGTTGTTGGGTGTTGCCCAGGACAACATCTTCAATTTCCGACGGATCGATGCCCGATCGCTCGACAAGGCCGCGCACCACAGCCACCGCAAGATCGTCGGAGCGTACGTCACGAAAGACTCCTGTTTTGGGATGAGAACGCCCAATCGGGGTGCGGCAGCAATTTACGACAACAGCGGATTTCATGATTGCCTTTCATAAAACGTTCGCCCACTTTTGGCATGTTCCAAAAGAAAATCTGTCGGCTCATAGCGCGCGCCCAGGGACTCGTGCTTTGCGACCTTCTCAACAATCTGCGACGCGCCTATCGCATCGGCCCAGTGAAATAGGCCTCCGTGGAAGGGTGGGAATCCGATTCCATAAATCAGTCCAAGATCCACGTCACGCACGTCGGCGACGATTCCATCTTCGATGAGCCTGGTCGCTTCGAGGAGCATTGGCAAGAACAGCCGATCTGCGAAATCGATGTTTGCATTCGGATCAGCCTTTGCCGACTGTTGGATGATCTTCTCGGCCGCGTCACTAGGTCTCGCCTTTTGTCTGCCCTTCGAGTCACTGAAGTAGTCGAAGAAGCCGCGGCCGTTTTTCTTTCCTAACCGGTCTGCCGCTACCATCGCCGGCAGGATTTTTGCCGGGACCACTCGATTGGGGAACGCCTGCTGCATCACGCTACCGGCATGCATGGCGATGTCGAGACCTACTGTATCGTAAAGCGTGATCGGGCCCATGGGCATGCCAAAACGGGTCGCAGCGCGGTCGACGTCTTTGATGGAGGCTCCCTCTTCCAGCAACAGGAGCGCTTCGTTCATGTAAGGCAAAAGTACGCGGTTGACCAAAAAACCGGGACCGTCGCCCACAACGATAGGCGACTTACCGATTGCCTTGGCATAAGCGATGGCCGTGGCAATCGTGTCGTCCGAAGTGCGCGCACCGCGAATCACCTCCACTAGTGGCATCCGGCGGACCGGATTGAAAAAGTGCAATCCGCAAAAGCGTTCTGGATTTTGGAGGCCGTTAGCCAGCTCCGTAATCGGGATAGTCGATGTATTGGAGCAGAGAATTGCATCCTCGCTGAGCAGCGGCTCAAGTCGCGCATAGAGGGCCCGTTTGGCATCGACGTTTTCGTAAATCGCCTCGATAACGATGTCCGACGCAGCTAGTTCGCTGTCACTCATCGTGCCATTGACCAGAGGCGTGTACTGCAAGGCGCGCTCAATGTCAGGGCCGCCTGTAGTTTTGTTGTAACTCGCCTCCTTGATGATGCCTTGCACGCCCCGTGCCACAGCTTCTGATGCGATATCGCCCAGTGCGACAGTGACACACCGCTTGACATTAGCCGCTGCGATACCTTGTCCCATGATGCCAGCGCCCAACACGGTCGCCGACCGAATGTCGCGCGGCCGGGTACCTACCGGGCCGTGTTCTTTTTTGTTGTGGTCGCTCAGAAAAAAAACGTTCAGCAGGGCACGATTTACCGGCGAGCCAAATAACTGAGCAAAACCTTCTGCCTCAAGCTGGCAGGCTGACTCGACGTCGAGCCCCGCTCCGCCTAGCAAAACTTCCAGCGCTGCCAGCGGTGCCGGGTAGTGGCCCTTGGTCTGTCCTTGAATGTAGGCGCTGGCGGTGGCTCCCAAGAATCCCAACTCAGTTTCGCTGATCGCTATGGGCGCCGCCCACTGCTGGCGGTCCCTTAGAAACTGGCGAGATTTCTGTTCATCGCGAATCAGGGCTACCGCCGCGCTCAAGAGCGCATCGGCCGATGACACCTGCCCATCTTGGGAGGTATCCAGAACGTGACTGATGAGCCCCATGGCCAGCGCCGCCGCCGCGTCGATTGGATCGCCGCTGGTAATGAGCTCCACGGCATTCCCTAGCCCGACGATGCGCGGGGTTCGCGCGGTTCCGCCCCAGCCGGGGAACAGTCCCAGTTTCACTTCCGGAAATCCGAATCGCGTCTTTTCGCCTCCTGCCATGATGCGACGGTCGCACCAGATGGCCATCTCGGAGCCACCACCCACACAGAGCCCATCGATGGCGGCCACGGTCACAAAGGGACATTGAGCCAATCGGCCAAAGAGTTGTTGCCCGCGACGGGCGAGAGCAACGACCTTGTCGGCCGGTTGGTCAATGTCGGCGACGAACTCTTGCAAATTGGCCCCGGCAACAAAGTTGCCAGGCTTGGTTGAGCGGATCACCAGTCCCGCCACATCGGTGCGATCTTCAAGCTGATCGAGACACGCTTCGAAGTCGACCAGAAACGACCGCGACAAAATATTGACCGACTTCTGCGGATCGTCGAGGGTCAATACGCCAATGTCGTCGTTGGTCATTTGGAGAGAAAGGAGGCTGTTGTCTGACATCAGAAATCGCCCAGAAAAATACAGATCGGTCAGGACTGGACCGTCGCTCCGACGGTCAGGTAGGGTGTATTCTATGAAACCCAGGCGACTAGGCACAGACGAAGCGTGGCCCAGCGATTCGGGCAGCGGGGGGTGGGTATTTCCCGCCCTTCTGGCATTGATCGTAGTGCTGGTGGGAGTCGTGAGCCAGCGACCCTGGCGAACCGATCCCGTTGCGACCGCCCCTGGCGCGACGGGCCCAGTTGCCGATGGTCCCAGCGGCAGAGAGGCCGGTCGGACGGACGGGTGGATCCCGTCGGTGGTGCCCCAGGGCGAAACGGTGAGCCTGGAGATCGATTTTGGCAATGGCGTGCAGAAGCGGTTTGCCGCTCTCCCGTGGCGGCCCGAAATGACCGTAGCAGGGCTTCTTGGAGAGGCACGTCAATTTCGTCCCGGCCTGCAATTTTCGCAGCAGGGCGAGGGAGCAGGCGGTTTTCTCACAGGGATTGATGGTTTGTCTAATCAGGGGGTGGCCGGGAAAAATTGGAAATTTGAGGTGGATAGTGAGCATGGCCGCGCCAGCTTTTGTGTGCAAGCGGTTGCGCCGGGGGCACATGTCTTGTGGAAGTTTGCCCTCAATGGGTACACTGAGCCTGAGGCGTTGACCGAGCCGTGATCTGGGATCCGCGGGTTGTCCCCGTGGGCAGCGATCCAGAAACCGTCATTTTTTGCAAAAGAGCAGCAACGTGAACCGTGAAACCACGCGAGAACTGACCGTATTTTGTCTTTTGTTAGCGATTGGCGTCTTGGGGCGCTGGGCGCAACCCGACTGGAATTTTACACCGCTAGCTGCGGTGACTGTATTGGGTGCGTATTACTTTCGCCAACTGATGCCTGCCATTTTGTTGCCGGTAGGTGTGCTACTGATATCCGACCTGATGGTTGCGGCGCACAATAGTTACATCGTGCAGAGCACGGTGCATTTGATGATGATCGTGCCGCTTTGGATGGGACGAGCGATGCGCCGGACAGAGGGCCTGGGTTCCAAGGCCTGGCGACGGGCGGCGGCTTGGGCCATGTGCGGAATCGTGCCCGCCACGGCCTTTTACTTGGTGACCAACTTCGCCGTTTGGGCTGCTAGGAGTGACTATCCTGCTACGGCCTCTGGATTGCTGGCGTGTTTCACAGCTGGCATTCCCTTTTATCGCACGATGATCGCTGGCGATATCGTGTATTTGACGCTGCTTGTCGGCTGTCTCGCAGTTGCCCGCGCAGCTTCGCGCCAGTCTGATCGCAAGGTGGCAGCGCGCGGTATGCGTTAGAGGCGTTCTACACGTCTCTTCTGGAAGTACGCCTTTGTTTTTGGCTATTGCGTTTGCCCCAGGCAAACAGTCTTTTCAAGCATGGGCAACAGCGGGTGGGGTGAAAGCTCTTGCAGAAAGTAATTTTCGTGCTCTCTCGCTTTGACGCCCACCGCCTAAAGAACCTCGTGGTGCTTCGGGATGCCTGGCCCCTCAAATTAGCCCAGCTATCTGGACGAAAGTAACACCCACAGGCCGTACCGGGGCAAGCACTCAAATAGGATTCACCCGTCTCAATTTTAGACGGATTCTGAGATCAGAGCTGTCGGCTGGCGACCGCCGTCCTGGCATGCCCCGTGCTGCTAGGGAAAAAACACCGACAAAAAAGCGATTTTTGCTTTGTCACCGACTCCTTAGGTTATTGCCTGATCTTTTGGCACAGTTTTCGCACCAATGGCTGTTAATTGCAACGGCTTCACATTCTCGGCGAAAACCAGCAAACCAGGAGATAGGCCATGAGACATTCTTTCCGAGCCATCACACTTGCGATTACTGCTTTTTTTTCTGCAACTGCGACCGCCCAATCGGTCCATTCTTACGCCGAGGCAGTGGCGTTTCCCTACGCTCCGCCCGAAGCGCCTCACCGTCACTCATCGACCGCCGCTGAGGGATTTCTCCGTGGCCAGGCTGTTCGGGTTCAGGCGGAAGGGAATTATTGTGTGCTAGAAGCCCAGGCTGACCTTCTTCGCCGCCAGTCAGAGTCGATGTATTACGACAATGAGCTGAAAAAAACTGTCTCAGTGTTGGCGCGCAAAGAGTTGTTGAGCAACTACCGGCAGCACGTGCGAGAGCAAAAGCGATCGCGGCGCGACCAGGGCAGAGAACTGCGCTACCAACGCGACACCGAAATGGCCCGCCAATACCGACTCAATCGATTCCAATTGAACCTGACCACCGGGGCGATCTACTGGCCCGCGTTCGTGGCCGGTCCGCGCTATGCCCGTAACCGCCATGATTTGGAATTGCTCATGTACCAGATGGTTCGTTACGGGGACTCCGAGAACGAATGGGTACGAGCTGAAGCTACTCGGTTAGCCGACCGCTTTCGCGCTCAACTGCGCAGCGACTTTCAATCGCGTTCTGATCACAACAACCCATTGGTATTGGAAGAATACCGAGCAACACACAGGTTCTTGCTTGGCTTGAAGTACGCACCTCTGCTAACCGATCCGGTTACGGGATGAAATGAAGCCTTGGCTCTTTTTAATTGGAAATATTGCGCCTTCACGCTGTCAATCGCCAGACGTTTTGTACACCGCTGGAGTTAATCCACCAGCCTCAGGAGCCGCCGCAATAGCCACCCCACTTGAGCGCCTATGAATGCGTAGATTGCCAAACGAACTCGCATCCGGGTCAGATGGGTGCGATATCGAGCGATTAGAGGTTGGTCATATTTGCGCGAGATGCTGGCCAGCCCAAACATCAAACAGGTTGAGCATCTTGGCAGCGACATAATTTCCAAACGACACGTAAGTACCGTCAGAGGCGCAAATGAATCCAGCGCTATGGCCAATCTAAATGAGTTTGTGGCGGGAAAATGGTCCTAACCCGTGGCGTCGGCCGCGTCCTCTTTGCCGGCCTCGGCAGCCTCGGCAGCCGGCGGTTTCCAGCCGTTCACTAAGGTGTCGACTGTACTTTTTAGTTCTTTAACCGATTGGGTGACGAGAAGATCACCCGAGTCTTTATCGACAACCAGAGTGATCGTCTGTTCAAGAGCCGCAGTGAGCAGTTGGAGATTTTGCTCGGATGCCTCGAGAAGCCCTTTCGCCAAAGAGTTTGCCCCGGCTGTGATACTTGTAAGCCGGTCGACCAGGCGGCTGCGAGGATATTCGGGGCCATCGATCCTGGTGCCGCCCCGCCGAGGCGTGCTGCGGCGGCGCGGCGAACGAAATGCGGGAGCGCGCTCGAGCCTCTTTTTTTCAAATTCGACCGACTCTTCCGCTTCCTCTTCCAAAACGTCTTGGGCCAATTGGCCGAGCGCGAGTACGGTGGCGGCACCATCCCAGTTGCCGCCTGTTTTGTAGTCGATCTTTTGTAGTAGCTCAGCCGCACAACAGCGATCTTCCAAGTCCATTTGGTTGTCGGCAATCAGTTCAGTTAACGCACTGTGGACTTCGGCCGTCGGGCCGTCAGCTGACTGCTGGGCCAGCACGCGTGCGGCCATGCACTTCATCCAGTTGTGTACCGGGCGCGAAAGCTCTTCTTGCGGCTCCGTGTCAGCCACCAAGGCAAGGGCGGCCTGGGTCACACGCTCTCGGTAGTCGGCTTGGATTCCAAAGCGGGCGTGCCTTTCCAGTCCCACCCAAGCTGCGGCCTTGACCGAGGCCGGAACACGCACGGCCGCGCCCCCTCCTGCAGCTTTATCCTGCTCCAATAAATCAACCAGCGCGATGGTGGCTGCCGGAAGTGGCTCGGGAGGTCCATTGGCTGCAACCCTCTTATCCAGCAGGCCGATGATCAGTGTCCCGTTGTAGCGAACTGCGGGGTGAAAATTGCCTCGAGACAATTCAATTCCCGCCTTGAGCGATAAGTCGGTCAGTTGCTGCTGCGCTGCGTCTACGGTGGCCCCGCGAACTGTCTTCAAGAGGGTTTCGCGATACTTCGCCAGTTGTCCCAACTCATTCGGGCCGTAATTTGTCATCGCGGGGAAAAAGTACCCCTTAAAGTATTCGTCAATTCTCGCCTTCCCAGCCTCGAAAGCGTCCGGATCGCGGAGCATTTGAGAAAAGCCACGTGACAGCGCTTTTGCTTGTTTACCACTTAGCTTCGGCTCAAGCTTTTTGAAGTTCTGTGCAGCTGCGAAGGGCGGTGCCGCGATGAGTCCTATCAAAGTGATCAGAAGTGGGATCAAAACTCCGATCGTCGAGGCGGCACAGACCCGGCGCGCCGGACTAGACGCGATATCAGAACCGTACCGCGCAAACATAGTCGCTGTTCCTTGTGCTGTTTTGGCGGCCGAAAAGCGTGTCCCAGCGAAAACAATTGCCCGCATCATCTGTAGGCCTGGCCGCGAGTACAAACATCTCAAATGGGGGAGATGTTGGACCCTCTTCTAAGCTGGAGTCCCGTCCTTTAATATACTTACGGTCACGTGGAACTGTCAAATTAACCGGATTCCTTAGGCGCTGGTGATGGTACTCCTCTACAGCGATCCGCGGCTGCTGCTGCACGAGACCGGCGACCATCCGGAATGCGCCCAGCGACTCCGCCAGGTCACGCAATTGCTTAAAAGTACGGGCGCGGACGTCACGTGTACCCAGCCTGCGTGGAAAGCTGCTTCCGTAGAGCAACTCCAGCGAGTGCATCGCCCTGGTCACCTCGCAGGGCTGGAAAACCTAGCGGCCCGGGGCGGCGGGTTGGTGGATCGCGATACGATCGTGGCCCCCCGATCGTTTGAGATAGCAGCACTCGCCGCAGGTGCCGTATCCGATGCCGTCGAGCGCGTGATGGCGGGCGACTCGCATCGCGCGCTGTGCCTGGTCCGTCCTCCGGGGCACCATGCCTTGGCGGATCGGGCCATGGGATTCTGCTTGATCAACCATGCGGCTGTCGGCGCCCAGGCGGCAATTGATATTGGTGCGTGTCGGGTACTGGTTGTCGACTGGGATGTCCATCATGGGAATGGTACGCAGGCCATATTCTATGACGATTCGCGTGTCGGTTATTTTTCAGTCCATCGCTGGCCCTTTTATCCCGGTACAGGGACTGTTGAAGAAACAGGCGCCGGGGAAGGACTGGGTGCCACGCGCAACCTTCCGCTTGAATTTGGCACAACGCGTGCAGTCTACCGAGACAATTTTGTGCGCGAGCTCGAAGACTTTGCTGCGCGCATACGCCCAGAGATAGTGCTTGTTAGCGCTGGATTCGACGGCCATCGGGCCGACCCGATTGGATCACTTGGGCTAGAAGTTGAGGATTTCCAGTGGCTTACCGCGACCACGGTGCAAGTGGCCAATGCCTACGCCGAGGGCCGTATCGTCAGTACGTTAGAAGGAGGCTACAACCCGCCGGTACTGGCCGAATGCGTGGCAGTTCATCTGGCGGCATTGCAAGGTGACTGAGCCGCAGGCCCGCATCTGTCCGTTCATTTGTCCGCGTAGACGCGGGTACTTTCTTCCTTTGTGATCGGATCCAAAGTATCGTCGGTTCGGAGTTGTACCTTCAGCCGCTGATCGCCGGAGCGGATGCCCTGAACCTGAATTCGATAGGTTGTCTCGGCCTTGGGCCCCAAACTGGGTAAGGGGGCAAAAACAACCCGGTTCCCATCGATGGTGTGGCGCGTCTCACCCTGGCCAGACAGCGCGCGCAGGCCGCCTGTGGGCAAAATAGCGACTACCTGCACATTCGTGGACGCTTTGGAGCCTTGGTTGACGACTCGGATTTCATAGGTCGTCTCTCCGCCCACTTCGATCGGGTCAGCTAGATCAGCGACTTGAAACATGAGCGCTGCCAAGCCATCGACCTGTACTTCTTTTTCGATCCGATCTTCCAAGCCTTGTCGTGCTTTGGCGGCTACCTGCAAGGTCTGGGAGCCGGGTTCGATCGGCAAGGCGACCAGTTCCACGGCGCCATGCTCGGTGGCCTGCAATTCGATCAAATTCCACTCCACCGTGTGTGCCGCGGAGTCATATTCGCCCATGTTGTTAGCGCTGACAAATTGCAGGCCCTTCGGCAGATGGGTCAACAGCTGCACGTCGTAGGCAGTGGCTGTGCCGGGGTTGTCGACTGTAACTCGGTAGGTGGCCGGCCGTTCCAGGAACCGTTTTTGCGGTCCTTCGATCGACAACTCCAATTCCGGCGCGATGACCTCAAATTCGCATTCGGCCTCGATCTGTAGGCTGGCGTCGGCACGAGCCGTCATGACGTTGTTAATCTTGCCAGCCTTTTCGGCGGATAGCACCAACTCCAGTCGCCGTGATTCACCCGCACGAAGCGTTCCCACTTCAAACTCCAGGGTGGGACCCGCCTCGTGACTGACACCGGTTGGGACAGTTTCTAGGAGCATCACGCCTGTGGCGTCGCCACTGCCAGGGTTTGAGATTTCGATTTGCACAAGTTGTTGCTCTCCCAACAGAACTTGCGGCTTGGAAGCCGACAGCCTGAGGGCTAATTCAGGTCGGGTGCACCGCGACTTGGCCGAGGCCTGGGCGCCGACCAAAACTGTGGCGACACTTCCCAGATTGCCTTCTTCAACGGGGAGGACTTCCATTTCCACCGTCCGCTCCTCGCCGACCGACAGCGTGCCCAGTTCCCATATGACTTGCGATCCCGAGACCGAAGCCCGTGGCGCCGTTCCGACCAGCTCCGTCCCCAGCGGTATTTCATCGTGAATCTCGATGTGCTGGGCAGTTCGCTGGCCCGTGTTTTGAACGCGAACGGCAAAGGTGCAGCGTTTGCCGACTTGAATTTCCGCGGGAGCTAGTTTTTGGATGGCGATTGACGGACTTTGCAGCCCTTCCAGGAGCCGTTCGCCGGGGCGGCCAGTTCCCGGATGGTTGGTCAGGCCTGGCGTTGGCGTGATGTTCTCGGCACCCCCCAGAGGGGTTAATGGAGATGCCGGCCGGCTCTGCCCTGCAAAGACTTGTTTCGCGGGTGCTGTCTGTGGCGGAACTTTACGGCCAGCGTCTTGGGCAAATGAGGGCGAGGTCTGCTGCACGTCAACCTGTGGACGGCCACCGGTCGGCGCATAACGGGCATCTGGGGACGGACTCGGTTGATAGCGATTGTTAACCGGGACGATCTGGCGCGACTGGCCGTGGGCAGGAAGATTTTGCTGCAAAGGGCGAGCTTGGCTTAGTGCCGCCGAGGCTGGCTCTTCTACGGCGAACGGATTCGTAGCGGCTGTTGGCGACTTTGCCGGGCCCTGGTCATCGCTCAGATTGGCGCCCTGCGGCGCAGCGCTGCGGAGGGGATTGGCGCTCGGCTCTTGTCCGCGCGTCACGTCGGCCTCATTTGCAGCGGCTTCAACAAGATTCGGTGCGGGCGTGGGCTGCAAAGGCGGCAAGGGCGGCAGCTCGGCATCGCTGATTGCGTAGCGATCCACGGTGGTTACTGGCGGCTGCTTGGGCTCTGTTTTCTCTCCGGCCAGACCGACACCCTCTTCGGTCTGACGGACGGGCGGCAGAGTAAAGGCGTTCACGGGCTCGGTTGAAGGCGACCCCTTGGAGGTGGGCGCGTAGCGATCGCTGACCGCAGGACTCCGTACCGGAGATGTTTGCAGCGTACTGCGGTCCGTTGTTTTCGTTTGTATGGGCGGAGCTGGGGCGGAGCTTTGTATGTCGGATGCAAACAGGTTTTTGAGTTCGTCTTTGGCGGCAGAAGCACTCTCCGCGCTATCCTCAGACCAAGCTACAGAATTTTTCGAGGTGTCGGAGGTGAACTGATAAACGCCCCAACCGCCTCCGCCTAAAAGGGCGATTGCCACGCCTGACGGGGCTACAAGACGACGAACAAGCGAACGCGACGGCAGGACACGATTCGTGTTTTCCATGGGAAAATCCCGATTTGATCAATAGTGTTCCGATTTACTAAGAGATTTGTAGCACTGATGCCACAATTTTTCAGAGGCATTAATTAGCAAATCGCACCAGAGACGCAAATAGCACTCGGCGGACGGGCAGTGCGTGCTACTATTGCTGGCAATCGCTTCGCGAAATGCATTCGCAGCAAGCCGCCAGGTCCCCAGAGTCACTTTTCGCGGCAGTAAGAGAGCGTCATCAACACGTAGGCGGTTACCAGATTTGTGTCGCTCTCCAGCCATCGCTCATTGCTGTTGAGCCAACTGCCATCTTCAAGCTGTTGCTCAGCCAGCGTGACAATCAGTTCTTGCCGCCAATTGTGGCTGGCGCCATCTGCGTCGGCGATCTCCTTTTCGCCGATAGCGCTCAGCGCCTTGGCAAACGTGTGGAGATAATAATAGTATCCACTGCTGCCCATACCCGGGTTCTCTGAGACCGAGTAATTGTTCTGCGCCCAGCGATAGGCGGCCTTTACACGGGGGTCGTTCGGACCCACACCCGCGTAGATCATGCTCTTCAATCCCGCATAGGTCATCGACCCATAACTACGCAGGCCTCCGCTAGCGGTTGTGCCGGCCTGGCTCAATCCGCCTGCAGCCGGAGTATAGTAAAGGCCACCGTCGGGATTCTTAGCGGCAAACGCCGTGTCGTTGTGTTGGGTTTCGAGGTTTTGACAACGCGACACAAAGGCCAGCGCCCTTTGCATGGCCAGATCGTCGGGACCATTGCCCACGGCTTTGAGCGCATCGACCAGGTGGCTCACGTTCGACAAATCGGGCCGCCCATGCTTACCGTATCCCGCGCCGCCAAAGCTGGTGCTCGACTCATCATGTCCTTCCCCCTCATCCCATTGTAGTTCTTTGACGAAGGCTTCCGCCCGTTGGAGCAGTTGGTCGTATTGGCCGGCTCGGTTCGCTGTGCTGAAGCAAACCATAGCCAGACAAGTTTCGTAATTGCGGTATCGACTGCCTGCCTGATAGATGCCGCCATCTTTTTGCACGTTCCGTGCGAGGTAGGCGATCGCATCGGCAACGAGAGGATCCTGAGGAGAGCGGCCATTTAGCATCAATCCGGTGGCTACGAGAGACGTTATACCGGTGCCCATTTGGCTGCTATACGACCCATCCTCGTTTTGGGTGGTAGCCAGAAAACGCGAAGCGCGTTCGACCAGGGGGCCAACCTGTTCAGCAGCCATCATGACATCCGGTACAGTCGCGGCGATCAGCAGCAGCATCGCCGGTGGCGATAACGCACGCGCATTGCCAATCCGGATGCGAAACATTCGTCAACCCTTCATTCCAACCCAGGCTAGAAACAACATCCACGCCAGAAGTAACAGAGAGGAAGCCACCAACTGAACAGGTCGTTTTCGTCCAGTCTCAGTCGGTGGCATCGAAGCAGGTGGCATTGTAGCTGGCAGAGACCTAGCCGGTGAAAGGGCCCGCTCGGAACGGGCGCCTATCAGCGTCGTGGCTCCTCGCTCGAGTCGGGAACATTGAACTGGAAATTGTGTTGGAACCCCTCGTCAAAATCAAACACATCGTCGAAATCTTCCCGGCGATCGTGAGGCGTCTTGCGCATCTGCTCGATCTCGATGAGATTAAAAACAATCTCGCCGAAGTCGCTTGTCGAGGCGATTCCCCAATGATTGAGCACGTTCTTGGCTAAGTATCCGTACTGCTCGTGAGCAAATTGCCGCATCGCTTCGGAAAGTTCTTGCCCGGTTACATGGCGCTTGGTCTCCAGGCCGTCCAACTGCTCGTCGACTGAGTCTTCCGCGTCGAAGTCCGCCGTGTCGAACTCGGTACCCATGCCAAGTTTGTCTTGGGCATACCGGAGTGCCTCAAAAACAAAAACGTAGGCATCGAAATGATACCGCTGATCGCGACGCAACAGCTCGGCAATAGCCTGTTTGGGATCAAGCATAGTGAGTGGCTCAGTAATAACTGGAGTATTAGTTGCTGTATTGATTGCAGAATGAATTACGGTATCAACTATCCGCGTACGGAATCGACCGCAGTTTGTTTTGCGGATCCGTGCAATCTATCGATCTGTTTATTCTGCCTATCGGTCTACCCTACTTGTTTTCTTCTCGTTGGTGTTTCTTTTCTGGGATATTGCCGACCTTCCTGTAGCCATTCTACCCACCTGGGGGGCCCGCGTCTTTGTGTCGGGAGGACTTTTCTGGCGGCGGGTGCCCAGGCGGTGCTGACTTTCTTGAAGGCCCTGCAGGCGTTTCCACCGATTTGTTTGTAGAACGAGCTTTCTGTCGCGAGCCTCTTTTGAGTACAGTCAGTACGTCGGATCCATCGATCATCACCCTTCGCATATCTTCCGTTTGGATGAGTAATTTGCTCGCCAATATTTCTTGTGCCAGAACTTTGGCCTTGCCTTCTCCGGTGATAATCTCTGAACCAACCGGAGGCAAGTCTTTTTGCAGCTCCTGATACGTGTCGTATTCGTATCGGAGGCAGCACTTGAGGCGTCCGCAGCGGCCGGAAATCTTATTGGGGTCGAGCGTCGCCTTCTGCAATTTGGCCATCCGCATCGAAACAGGTGGCATTTCCGACAAATGGGTATTACAGCAAACCGGTTTGCCGCAATCACCATAGTCGGCAAGAAGCTTAGCCTCATCGCGGACACCGATTTGCGACATTTCAATACGGGTCTGGAAATCGGCCGCCAAAGTCTTTACAAGTTCGCGAAAATCAATCCGCTCTTCTGCCAGGTAGTAGACAATAATTCGCTCGCCGCCATACACATGCTCAATATCGACCAGACGCATGTCTAGGCCCAACTGTGCGATGCGCTCTCCACAGATTTTGTATTCTTCCTGTTCCTGTTCCAACAGACGTCGCAATTCACCCTGATCGTCGTGGGTCTGTTCGCGCAAGATTTGGCCTGTCTTGGGATTTTTCATGCTGGCAAGGGCATGTTCGGTCGCTTCGCACAGCACTTCGCCCAGTTCCAGTCCGCGACTGGTGCGTGCCACGACCTGCACCCCGCGTCCATAGGTATGTCGGCCACGGGTGGCAAACACTCCGAGTTGCCGCATGACCCCATGTCTTACGATATACTTAGGCATGGCGAGACTGTAAAACCATTTGGCTTGCGGGAAAAATGAGGCCCAACCGGGGACGGCCCAGAACCCTTCAATATTGCAGTATACTGCAACGGCGGCTTGTCGAGTAGACGAGCCGCCGTGCTGGTGACACAACGCGTGTTCACTGTTCGCCTGGGTGATAGCTGCGCGCCGCGCCGGCGAGGACTTGGTGCTTGGTGAACAGCTCTGGTTTCAACCGCTTTTCGGCAAGCAGTGGCGCCTGATCGAAGTAATGTGCAGAGGTAGGGTCGCCGCTTGCGCCAAACGGGACCAGACTGGCGCCACGGACTCCGTCGGTCGTAAACTCATACGCGGCGAGGTACGAAGTGCCCACTAGTCCATAGCGGCGGCGCTGCGAAACCACCCAGGGTATCTTTAGGCTAGGCGTGAAATACTGGGTCAATACGATCCCCATCGGCCCATGCCCGGCTACGGCGGGCAAATCGGGAATGTTGTCGTCGAAACGGGCATCAACTAGATCTGCCAGACGTGGCTGGCGCTGGCTACGATAAACGGTTCCGTAGGGCACCTGCCAGTCGCCGTGCATCGCGTACAAGCGATCTGCGGCTAGGGCCAGCGCCTCAAACTGTTTGTGGGGCTTGCCAACGTAGAGCCCGCGCATGGTTTCTCCCGGATAATCACAGCCAAAAAGCTGTTCGTACCAGGCATGGCAGAGACTGGCAGCGGTCGACTTGGCGCTAATCCGCGTGTCCCACGCCAGCAAATGCTCCCAGTACGGGCGGACGCGCGCGGCTAAGGCAGGATCGTTCCGCTGAAGCTGCGCGTACTTTTTCACATAATGGGGAAATTCGTGGCGCGCCCAATAGACTTCTGTGTCAAATGCCGCGCGTTGCCACTGGTCAAATGTGACATCGTTCATGCCCTCGAGTAATTCCAAGGAACGCAGCGCCCGCCGTTTGGTGTGATTTGCGTCACTCATCATATACGAGGGGAAGTCCTCCAGTCGAGGATTGTTGCCAGCAGTGGTCATAAAGGGCGAGGAGTTGCAGTTCTGCACAAATCCCGACGTGGGATTGAGTACTTGGGGAAGTTCTTGCAGAGAATGGACACCCAGCCACTCGGCAGCCGGGTCGCTTCCGTCCACAGGTTTTGACCAGTCAAACTTGGGATTGCGCCGTGGTATGCGGCCTGTGTAGAGATAGAAGACGTTGCCATCGACATCGGCGTATAGCACGTTCATGTAGAGCAATTGCATCATGCCCAGCGCTTGACGGAAGTCGGCTAGATTTTGGGCTTGGACCATTTGTAGCCACTGTCGCATGGGGATGGTGTCGAACAGCCCGGAAATTCTGGCGGCGAGCATCGTGTGCGCGTCTTCCTGGGCGACGATCGGACCGTGGTGGGTTTTTCGGAAATCGAGTACACGGTCCTCCATGCTACGCGACTTACGCACGCGGATCGTCTCTCGCCAAGTGTCGGCCGTGCGCCAGCCGTCGGCATAGCGATAGGCGAGGGGTTCGTCCGGATCGTCAAATGTTACGCGCCAAGTATCGGCAATGTCGGGCTCATTGGTTACAAGCGTCCAGCCGAGTTTTTCGTTGTGCCCAAGCGGCAGTGTCGGGCAGCCATAAAATCCTGCCCCGCTGAAGTTCCATCCAGGGGTGTGCGGACCCGGCTCGCAGTGGAGATGAGCCTCCATCATCTGGGAAAAACCAAACCAAGGCATGTGAGGGTTGGCTAGCAGCATCGTGCCGCCCGACCGCGTCCGCGCTCCGCTAATGGCCCAACCGTTACTACCGGTGGCCGTCCATATTTTGGGATTGCGCCTTGGTAGATAGCTTCCGTCTAATCCTAGAAAACGAAAGCAAAGCTCCAATGCGATGTGCCGATGATAGGCCAGTACGTGCCAAGGCTCAAAACGCTTGATCAAGCGAGCTTGCACTTCGGGGTGCGCATCTCGATAGTAGTTGATGCCAGCCACAAACGCCGCATAAAGTCGCTGTGAAGTCGCGTCAAGCGCCGCGAAGTCGCGCCGGCTGCGGGGCACAATCTCAAAAGCCCGGTTGAGTAGATCTGAATTCAGTCCTTGTGGCCCATAGACTTCGGCGTAGCGACCCAGGGCCAATATATAAGCGTCTTCTACCTGCCAAAAATAGTCTTCCGCCTGGGCGTAGCCAAAGCCAAAGATCACGCTTTCGTCACTCTGTCCAAACACATGGGGCACGCCGTATGAGTCACGGTGGATGGTGACCTGCTCAGCCAGTTTGGGGCGATCGACGCCTAACGACACCCGCGGGAAGCCAAGATGCAGGCAGGACATGACGACTACCCAAACGGCATTTGCCCACCGTCGCGAAACAGTCCTGTGCAGACGATCAAACGGATTGCGGCAAGCGGCTGCATATGAGAGATGAGGCATGGGGTCACACCGGTGGGCGGGCGGTGAACCGTGCATCGTAGCGATTGGCTTTGTCAACGTCAGCATTCTATGGATCATTTCTCACCACTATTCTACACATCGGCTTGGCTGCTATTTGGTTGCGCTCGTTACGGGCCGTACCAAAACGCGGCCAACAGAGTTGCCCGCCAGCATGTTGTCGGCCTCCGCGGAGATTTCATCCAGAGTTACCGTGCGGGCAAGTTTTGTGAGGCCGTCGAGCTTCCACAAGCCGGCTAGGCGATCCCATGTTTCTACTCGACTCTCTAGCGGACATTCGGCAGAATCGATGCCTGCCAGTGTTACACCTCGCAAGATAAACGGATAGACGGTAAGTGGGAGCTGGGGGCCGGCAGCCATTCCACAGGCGGCGACGCAGCCACGATGGGCAGTGCTGCGCACGAGCGTGGCGAGGATATCGCCGCCCACCGTGTCGACGGCACCGGCCCAGCGCGATTTGAGAATCGGCTTGCCACTTTCGTCCTGGATCTCTGCGCGGGCTACAACTTTTTTGGCGCCAAGTTGCTGAAGCCAAGCTGTGTTTTCAGGCTTTCCCGTAACGGCGACCACTTCGTAGCCGAGCTTGGCAAGGAGGGCGACTGCCAGCGATCCGACGCCCCCGGTCGCGCCGGTGACCGCTACTTCGCCCCGATTGGGAAGCACGCCATGGTGGACTAGCGCACTGACGCACTGCGCGGCAGTAAATCCGGCTGTACCCAGAACCATTGCTTCTTCAAGCGAGAGTCCGACGGGGAGCGGCACGATCCATGCGCTCGGCACCCGCACAAAAGCCGAATAGCCGCCCCACTGCGCACTGCCCAGCCCATAGCCGGTCACCAGCACAGGATCGCCTGAATTGTGCCGCTTCGCAGCGCTTTCCACAATGTGTCCGGCACAGTCAATTCCCGGAATATGCGGCAACTGGCGCACTACGCCAGGATGGGCCTGGCATGCGAGCGCATCTTTGTAGTTGAGCGATGATATGGCGACTTCGATCAACACATCGCCTTCTGGAAGATCGTCGTGAGAGATTGTCTCCACGCGGCAGCAGACGTCTTCTGCGTCGCTGCGAACCATCAGGCAGGGAAAAGCCATAGAGCTTAAACGGTGAAGGTCAGAAAGGTGAGATTTGAGAGATGCGGGATGCTATGCCGTGTTGCCACCCAACAGATGGTGTGTCGTCCTACAGTATTTCGGTGAAGAGCCTTGCGGGCCGTTGTGCTGCGGCCAACGGCGACATCGATGGGAGGTAGCGTGTAACATTGTTTGCCCACTGTTGGTTAATTTTGCAACTCGATTGGCAACTGGTCGATTTTTGCAGCCAGAATGAAGTCGTTCTCCGACAGACCGCCGATGGCGTGGGTCCATAGCTCGACCGACACATTGCGGTAGCCTTCGATATGGAGGTCGGGGTGATGGCCGTCAGCTTCGGCAACTTCGGTGCAGCCCTGAAAAAAAGCCATGCCAGCGAGAAAGTGTTTCGCTTTCCAGTCTTTGCGAATCCTCTGGCCATCGTGGGTCAAATACCAACCCGGGAGCGCTTCGAGTTGCTCTTTGGCCGCATCAAGGGGGCACGGATCGACGCCCCCTTCGCAGGGGAGGCATTTTTTTTGGACAAGTTGAGTGGGGGTTTGGGCTTCCATGAATTCTCTCATCGCTGGAGGGGACGGGATACGGGCACCCCTATTATCGGGTTTGCAGTAGGGGCGCGTCAATTCTCTTACGTGGTCCCGCATGGTACAGTTAACATAGTCAGGGGCATGCCCAGATTCATCCCGCGGATTCCCGGTCCCCGAGCGAAATCCACAATGAGAGAAGATGCCTTGCCAGTTAAGGTTGCCGCCCATGTGGTCGAGCTGGAAGAAAAGCTCAGCTTCCAGCAGCGCGCTCTCGAAGAACTCAACCAAGTGGTACTCGCGCAGCAGGTAGAATTGGACCGACTGCGAAACGAGATGGCGTCGTACCGCAAACTCATCGAGGGCCTGCAAGGCGATCGCCTTGGTGAGGACCTTCCCCATGAGAAGCCGCCCCATTATTAGGCGGGACTCTAAGCTAGCCCGGACGTGTTGCCTTGATCGTCAACCTTGATGTGGATAGCAGCTGGTTCACGGGGCAAGCCAGGCATAGTCATCATTTCGCCGCAGATAGCCACCACAAAGCCGGCGCCGGCTGAGAGACGGATCTCGTTCACCCGCACGCGAAATCCCTCAGGCCGGCCGCGAAGGCGCGGGGTATCGGAAATGCTTTTGGGTGTCTTGGCCATGCACACGGGTACTTGATCTTGGCCGTGCTTGGCAATCAGATCGATCGCCTTAAGTGCCGCACGGTCGTAATCGACTCCGTCGGCCCCGTACACTTCGCGAGCAACCGTTTCGATCTTTTCGCAAATCGAGCTTTCCAGCGGGTAGAGATAGCGGAACGTGTTTTTGTCTTGGGTTGCGTCAATCGCATCGTCGACCAGTTGGGCCAGTTCCGTTGCTCCTGCTGGCCCTTTTTCGTAGGCTTCGTACGCTGCCGCCCGCACGTTTTGTTTCTCGCAAAACTCCAAGATTTTTTTCAGTCCATCCGGAGTATCGTCTGGGAATCGATTAACTGCGACGACCGGTTCCAGGCCGAAGCCGCGGATATTTTCGATGTGCTTGAGCAGATTGCCTGTGCCACCCTTCTCCTGGAAACCGCCATGGTACTCAATGGCTTTCTCGGTCGCGACAATCACTGCACATTGAGGCCGCAAATTGTTCAGGCGGCACTTGATATGAAAAAACTTCTCGGCGCCCAGATCGCTGGCAAAACCCGCCTCGGTCACCACGCGGTCACACAGTTTTAAGGCCAAGCGCGTGGCCACCACGGTATTACAGCCGTGGGCAATATTGGCGAAAGGTCCCCCATGCACGAAAGCCGGGGTGCCGTACAAGGTTTGGACCAGGTTGGGGTTCACGGCGTCCCGCAGAAGCACCGTCATGGCACCTTCGGCCAATAATTGTTGGGCGGTCACTGGCTGCCGGTCGTATGTATAGCCGACAACAATTCGAGCCAGCCGGTCTCTCAGATCACGATAAGATTGGGCCAGGCACAGCACAGCCATGACTTCGGATGCGGGCGTGATGTTAAAGCCATCCTTACGAGGAATTCCGTGGGCGACGCCCCCTAAGCCCACGATTATCTCTCGAAGCGCGCGATCGTTTAAATCGATCACTCGCCGCCACGTAATCCGTCGCGGGTCGATGCCCAACGCATTGCCATGCTGTAGGTGATTGTCGACTAAGGCGGAGAGCAAGTTATTCGCTTTGCTTACCGAGTACATGTCACCCACAAAGTGCAAGTTGATATCCTCGGCGGGCACAATCTGAGCATGACCAGCACCTGTGCCACCCCCTTTCATGCCAAAGTACGGCCCAAGAGACGGTTCGCGCACGGCAATGGCCGTGCGATGGCCGGCCTGCTTAAGCGCATCGCCAAGCCCAATCGTGGTGGTGGTTTTGCCCTCTCCCGAAGGTGTGGGAGTCATGGCCGTGACCAGAATTAGCGCTCCGTCAGGCTGCTCGGCACGTTGCTCAAGTTCGCCGATCGGCACTTTGGCTATCCGATGGCCGTGCGGAAATATCGCCTCCGGAGCGAGCCCAAGTTCGGCGGCAATTTCTTGAACGGGGCGCATCGCCCCAGGGATCTTCGTCTCGAGTAGTTTAGACATTTAAATGAATGAAGCGCCGGGCGCCTCTGCAAAAAGGAACATATTCAGGAGAATTGCGACAAACTTTCGCCGTCATCCATGGCAACGGGGTGCAACAAATTTACATTCTTGATAGGGGTCCGGTCAAGCGGCGTCAGAGACGAGGGGTGGTGGAAGGTTGGTTGTTGGAACCCCACACTTCCCGAGCGGTTGATACACTGCACAAGTGGGGGCGGCTTGTGTGGGAGCTTCCGAAGTTTGTGGTGGCTCCGGGATTTGTATGAACCCAACTCCAGGTGTTTGGCCAGCCGAGCAGGGCGAAATATATGGCATCGGGTAGCGAGCATCCCCAGGACAAGGAGACAGCCACTCGTGGGTTCTGAACCCCTGTTGGTAATCAGGTTTTGCATCTGGCAGCGACAACGGTAAACTGCTACCAACGAATCTGATGGCGGGGCCTTGTCGACAATGGCGCCGGTCCATTTGCCGCGCAACGACGGATAGTGAAACATAGGGGCGGTTGTAGTCTTCCAGGGAGATCTAGTCGCATGTGCCAATCTGAAAAAATCGAAGGGATCTTTACACCAACCCTCGTGCCCTTGGACGACCAGGGCAACATCAACGAGGACGAGTTGCGCCGCTACATCGACTGGTTGATCGCCAAGGGCGTGCACGGTCTTTATCCAAACGGTTCGACAGGTGAGTTCACCCGCTTCACGGCTGAGCAGCGCCGCCGGATTGTCCAAATCGTTGCCGAACAGACGGCTGGGCGAGTGCCAATTCTTGCCGGGGCTGCCGAGGCTAATGTTCGCGAGACACTAGCGGCTTGCGAGCAATACGCAGACTACGGCGTGCGCGCGGTCGCCATCGTCTCGCCTTTTTACTACAAACTAGGCCAGGAGGCGGTCTACGCGTACTTTCGGGAGATAGCGCTGGGCAGCGTCATCGACGTGACGCTCTACAACATCCCCATGTTCGCCAACCCCATCGACATTCCTACCATCCAGCGCCTCGCGGAGCTTCCCAGGATTGTTGGCATCAAAGACAGTTCGGGGGACATGGCCTTTATGTTGCGGATGATGGCGGCGGTCCGCCCAGTCCAGCCCGACTTTACTTTCCTTACCGGTTGGGACGCAGTGCTCGTGCCAATGTTGCTGGCCGGCTGCGATGGCGGCACCCTTGCCAGCAGTGGCGTGGTGCCGGAGTTGACGCGGACCCTATACGACATGACTCGGGGGGGCCGGCATGACCAGGCGATGGAGCTGCAATTTCAGTTACTGGAGCTATTCGACACGATACTTTTTTCGGCCGAGTTTCCCGAAGGCTTCCGAGCGGCAGTAGCGCAGCGAGGATTCAATTTCGGCCGGAGCAGTTTGCCACGAAGTGAACAGCAGCAACTCGAATTTGAGGCCTTTGCCAAGCAAATCCATCGCATCCTGGACGAGAAGGGTTTTGTGGAGACCTCTGGCGGCCAAACCTAGCCGGCCGCTATTGCGCAACCAACGTCATGCTATCGCCCTTGTCCGACACTCGTTTGGGACCTCTAAAAGATGACGAAAACAATCCATACGTTTTCCCTGAGTTTGGCCCTGTCTTGGGTCGCATCTGTGCAATTCGCGATGGCGGTCGATGTTTCCACCCGACCGAATATTGTCCTGGTGATGTCCGATGACCAGGGGTGGGGCGAAACAGGATATAACGGCCATCCGCATCTCCAAACACCCGTTCTCGACGAGATGGCGAGAACGGGTCTGAGGCTGGATCGCTTTTATGCCGGTTCGCCCATTTGCTCATCCACCCGAGCCACGGTCATGACTGGACGCAATGCAAATCGCTCCGGCGCCTTCTCGTGGAATTGGTCGATTCGACCGGAAGAAACCACCATCGCGCAAGTCCTGAAAGGGGCCGGTTATCGGACGGCCCACTTTGGCAAATGGCACATCGGCGCCGTCAAAAAAGGGTCGCCTCTTTCTCCAAACAACATGGGTTTCGACCAATCGCTCTCTCACGACAATTTTTTTGAAATGAATCCCAAGCTAAGTCGTAATGGCGCACCGCCCGAGCTTCTCGAAGGCGAAGGTTCCGAGGTTGTTGTCGCAGCCGCGCTGCAGTTTGCCCGCAAAGTCCATGCTGAAAAACGCCCATTCTTCATGGTGATCTGGTTTGGCTCACCGCATGACCCCTACTCGGGCTTGAAAAAGGATGTTGACCTCTACAAAGCATTGGGTGGTCCGATCGGCCGTCGTTTTGCTGAGATCTCGGCCATGGATCGAGCGATCGGCACCTTGCGCGATGGCTTGGAGGAGTTGAATGTGCGCAGCAATACCCTGCTGTGGTTTAATTCTGACAACGGAATTACTCATGAAGGAATTGCAGATGACCAAAAAAAAGACTTGTACAACGGACGATTGCGTGGAACAAAAGGGCAACTATTTGAAGGTGGCTTGCTGGTGCCATGTATCATTGAATGGCCAGAGGTGATAAAAACGGCGCGTACCAGCGATCTTCCGGCCGTAACATCCGACATCTTCCCCACGTTGCTCGATCTTCTGAGGCTTCCTCATCCACATCCCGATCGCCCCCTCGATGGGGTCAGCCTCAAAGAATTGATTGTGGATGACAATTTGACAGAACGATCCGCGCCCATCGGCTATTGGTGGTACCCGATGGCACCGGAGCGCAAAAACGAGCCTTGGATATCTGACGACAGTCTCAACGAGATGATTACGATGACGGCTCGCCAACGAGCCAGGCAGGCACGGGGTGAATACAACAAGCCCGACCACTTCATGAATTTTCGGCATCCGGTGGCGACGGAAAAGGACTTTCGGGGCGAGGCAGCATTAACGGGCAATCGCTACAAACTGATTGTTGATAATCGAGGCCAACCTCAGCAGCTCTACGATCTAGTGAATGACCGCGAGGAAAAGAAGAACCTTGTGGCGACCCACCCTGAGGTGGTCGGGCAGATGCAACAGCAACTTGAAGCATGGCGACGGTCCGTGGAATACAGTTTGACCGGACGAGATTTCAGTGCATCACAATAAAGCTCTCACATAAGTCGTGTTCCTGGTTCGCACGCGTGCGAGGGCACTGGATCGCCAGAGGACGCGGCCCTGCCGTGAAGACAATTAAGACGGGCGGCGCAAGAAGGGACGGACGACACCTTGCAGGGAAGGGTTTGTTAAAACGAAAGACTCCGTTTCCAGGGAATGAAATCGTCTTGGCCTAGTTGTTCGGCTTTGCTGGGCGAGCGGTTGCTGGCGGTGGCGATAATATGGTCCAGCAGTAGCGTACCTACCTCCTCGATCGACGCTTCGCCTCTGACGACGCCGCCGGCGTCACAATCGATAATGTCGGGCATTTGGCGTGCCAGTTTGGAATTGCTCGAGATCTTGAGCACCGGAGCGACGGGGTTGCCGGTTGGGGTTCCAAGGCCAGTTGAAAACAACATTGCTGTGGCCCCACTACCAGCCATGGCCGTGGTCGACTCGACATCGCCACCCGGTGTACAAAGTAAATTGAGACCTTGACGAGTCACCGGTTCCGGGAAGTCGAGTACGTCAACGACCGGCGAAGTGCCGCCCTTGCGGGCAGCGCCCGCCGACTTCATGGCATCGGTGATCAGCCCGTCGCGAATGTTGCCGGGCGACGGGTTGTCGTCGAAGCAATTGCCGTCGGCGGCCAGTCTATTTTCATAAGTCTTCATCAGGTCGAGAAAACGTTTGGCAACCTTGGGTTCCACGCACCGACCGGCGAGCTCATTTTCGCAGCCTGCCAGCTCTGGGAATTCGGACAAGATGACCGACGCCCCAAGTGCGACAAGCAAATCGCTACAGTGGCCAATCGCCGGGTTGGCGCTGATGCCAGAAAATCCGTCTGAGCCTCCGCATTCCATGCCTACCGTTAGTTGCGACAGTGGCGCAGGTTCGCGCCGCGCTTGATTGGCATCCACCAATCCTGCGAATGTGTGTCGAATTGCTTCGTTCATCAGAGTCTGCTCCGAGCCAATCTGTTGTTGCTCGAAAATCAGCAGCGGCTTGTTGAAGTTAGGATTTCGCAAGTGAAGTTGGTTTTCCAGATCAGAAATCTGCGATTTTTGGCAACCCAGGCTAAGCACGGTGGCGCCGGCGACGTTGGGGTGATTAATGTAGCCGGCCAGCAGGCCGCAGAGGTTGAGCGCGTCATCGTAAGCCCCAC
The DNA here is from genome assembly GCA_022448265.1 of Pirellulales bacterium. Taxonomy (GTDB): domain Bacteria; phylum Planctomycetota; class Planctomycetia; order Pirellulales; family Lacipirellulaceae; genus Bythopirellula. The sequence goes on along the minus strand of JAKVCC010000003.1, from coordinate 68,180 downwards.
CGCAGCCGCCGTCATGCGCAAGAAACTTGAGCCCGTCGATATGGGGAAATACGCGCTGCGAGTTGTGGCCGCTGGTCGGCGCAGCAATCGTCGTCTCGCGAATCTCGGCCGCAGATTTTCCGGCAGCCGCCATGGCTACCAGTGTCCGTGTGTGATTGCGGTAGCTGGGGTCAGTTGCAAAACCCAGCTCTTCAACCATTGCTTCGCGCATGACTCGCAGGTTGCGGTTTTCACAGAACACCAAGGGAACCACAAGCCAATGGTTTCGGGTGCCGACCCGGCCATCCTCGCGCGGATAGCCGTCGAAGGTCGCGCGGTTCCAACGCGAGACGTCGGGCGGAGTCCAGGGCTTAGCTTGTGAAACGCCTTGCAAGTCTTCGGTGGCGTGTATCGAGTTGGCTGTTGTGATGGCCTGTCCAGCGCGAATCGGATGTCGTGCTTCCGCAACGACGATGCCATACATGATGATGCGATCGCCGGCACAAAGGTCGCGGATCGCGAACTTGTGTTTGGCAGGCACATCGCTCTTGAGCGTGTAGGCGCGACCTGCGTGCATAGCGGTATCGCCGTGATGGTAGTCGTCGAGGGCTACCAGTACGTTATCGTCGAAGTGGATTTGCAGTACGCTCATTCCGTTTTATAGCGGCCGCGTCACTGATTGGTCGCGATAGTAATCCATCAGCGTAGCTAGGCAGTTTACGCCACCTCCCATGCCGCTTTTGTTGATGCCGGCGTAGGGAATGCCAAATTCAAATACGTTGTGGGCATTGATCCAACTGTTGGCGACAACCATTCCTTCGGCAACACGATTGCAACGGCTCAGATCACTGGACCAGACACTGTTGGCCAGACCGTACTCTGTATCATTGGCCATCGCCACTGCTTCGCCCTCATCGTCGAACGTGCTGAGGTATGCGACCGGACCAAAGATTTCCTCGCGCGATGCGACGTTACTTGATGAACCGCTTAACAAGGCTGGCTTGACGTAAAAACCGTCACGCCCTTCGACCTCTGCGGCACCGCCTTCAAGAAGCATTTCAGCCCCCTCGGCTTTGCCCTTTTCCAGGTAAGACAACACGCGGTTTCTCTGGATCTGGTTCATGACTGGACCCATTTGGGTTCCCTCATCCATTTCGTGACCGATTTTCACGGACTGAAGACGCACGACGCACTCATCGACAAATTGATCGTAGATATTCTTTTGGACCAACCACCGGGTTGCGTCACAGCACACTTGCCCCGTGTTGAACGTGATCGCCTGGACGAGCTTGTCGGCCGTGTCGGAGATGTCGACATCATCGAAAATAACGGCTGCTCCCTTGCCCCCCAATTCGAGTTTGACGGGTGTAAGATTGCGGCCCGACGCCTCGGCTACCAGGCGTCCGACCTCAGGCGACCCAGTAAACGACATCCGCTGCAATTTTGGATTAGCGGAGAGCGCAGCGCCGGTGATTTCACCTATTCCAGGCAGGACGTTGATGACGCCGTCTGGAATACCTGCTTGTTTGGCCAGATGAGCGAAGTAGAGCGAGGACAACGGAGTGTCTTCGGCCGGCTTGAGAACGACGGTGTTGCCAGCAGCCAAGGCGGGCGCCAATCCCCAACCCAACAGAAGCAACGGGAAATTCCAGGGGACGATGAATCCGCATGGACCCCAGCTGTGACGCACCACGCGAGATTCGTGGTTCTTAATGGCCAGTTCCGTGTACGGTTGAATGTTTAGCGCCGCGTCTGCGAAATTTCGAAAGGTTCCGAAACACGCCGCCACATCCCCCTCGGCCTGGGCGAACACCTTGCCACAGTCGATGGATTCTATTTGAGCCAACGCTGTTTGGTGCGCTTCCAGGGTGTCGGCCAAGCGATGCAAAAGGGCTGAGCGCTTGTTGACCGGCATCGTGGCCCAACCACTACTGCGGTAAGCATCAGCAGCGGCGTCAATCGCCCGGTCGACATCGTCAGGTTGCAAGTTGTGTACTTCTGCCAACAAATTTTGCGACCCTGGATCGATAGTCTGGAAGGTTTCGCCGTTGGACGCTGCGACCTCCTGTCCGCCCACCAAGGCCTTGAGGGGACTGCGCCCCAAGAATTCTTGCACTTCGGGAAGAAGGTCAATTTGACTGACAATCGTGGACATGTTGGTGGCTCCTGGACGAGGAGGATCGGGTGGAAAGTTGTCGTGACTGCGAATTCCATCGATTGGAAAAATCGACAGAACAATGAAATCCTGCTCGGAGGCAACATGCCCCCGTACAAGCTGCCAATATTACCCGATTGCATCCGGATCGCGGTCGAGAAAAACGAGATTTTCTTCGATCTCGACGGACCCATTGGAGTTTTCCAGGGGAGCGGTTCACTTCCGATCAATCCGGGGGTGTGCCTCTGCAAAAATATCCCAGGAACCCTCCGCGTGATCTTCGGGTCAGGATAGATTTTTTGCAGATTTATTAGCCACCCCCGTTGTACAGAAAGTTACCAACACGCTCTTTAAGATTGTGCATCGACGAGCCAGCTGTCGTCGGCGCGCCGGAATACGACTGGATCTGGCGATAGCCGACCCAGTGTGAACTGCTCGGAAAATTCCTTGGCTGTCATTTCCCGCCGCGGACCCAAACCGCACCACTCGGCCAGCAGCCCCACAATGCGCTCGGCACGGGTTCCTTGGTTGCGATAGGCCTGCAGACGGCTATCGCCATGCCGCTTGGCGAGTCGGCGTCCGTCGGCGCCAATCACCATAGGCAAATGGGTGTACGTAGGCGTGGGGCTAAGATGCAAACGATTGTAGAGAAGCAATTGACGGGGTACGGAGTTGAGTAAATCGTCACCGCGCACAACTTGATTGATGCCTTGCCGCGCATCGTCAACGACCACTGCCAATTGATAGCACGGCAGCTGAACTTTGGTGCGAACTAAAAAGTCCCCCACCGATTGTTGAACATCGTGTATTTGCGCACCGGCAAAGGTGTCGACAAAGGTTGTTGTCCCAGGCGGCACGAGAATCCGCCAGGCATGAGAATCGGTTTGCGAGGCAAATTGATTCTTGGCCGTCGAGAGTGCTTGCCGGCAGGTACCCGGATAGCGAAGCTCATGGTCTCCTTTTTGCGGTGCCGATAGGCTGGCTGCCTCGATCTGCTTTCGTGTGCAGCGGCAAGGATAGATATCCCCTTGTGCCACCAGTCGCTCCAATGCCGATTCGTAGTGCGCTAGGTCATCGGTTTGATAGCAAGGGCCTTCGTCCCAGTCGAGCCCCAGCCATTGCAAGATGTCGATTGCCTGTTTCGCAGCGTTTGCCTTAATGCGCGGCCCGTCGAGGTCTTCGATTCGCAGCACGATCTTCCAGCCGTTCTGTCGGGCCATCGCCCAGTTCACAAGAAATGTTCGGGCATTGCCCAAATGGAGTGCCCCAGTTGGTGAGGGGGCAAGGCGTGTGCGAGATGAGGACATGGGTTTGTATGGAGATCAGGACATGGGTCTGTATGTTAAACGCATCGCAGGCGCAGAGGGCAGTGGCGAAAGGGTGCAAATATCAGGAGGCTTCGGTCTTGCCGCGAGTCATTAACGATTCTTCTGCTGCAAGGGTCTCATCCGCTCGTAAGTGTTTACATTCAAGTCCTTTATGGAAAACTTGGTGGCGATGACGGGGCCAGCGGCGCCCTGCTGGACGAGCGCCAAATTCCTTGGAACACCTTGATTCCCGCAGCAGGGCTCTTGTTCCAGTGAACCGCTGTTTCGCACCAAGTGGTTTTTTTGGCGGGAGGCAACTTGTTGCCGGCGGTGGCATGGGTAAATCTTCAGCACAACGATTACTAGCAGCTAGTTTTCCGCGAAATGAGTCCGGTGATCACCTCTGGTGATAGTTGGCCCAGCGCTTCGACCACGAGATCGGCATGGGCCAGTTCGCCGGGGGTTACCGTGCCGGTAAGTCCGATGCTGGCCATCCCTGCACGGTTGGCTGCCTCTACGCCTGCCGGGGCGTCTTCGACCACACAACAGCGGGCCGGTGGCAGGCCCAAACGGTCGCCGGCAAGCTGAAAGACCTGCGGGTTGGGTTTGCCCCATGTGACATCGACGCGGGTTATGCAGGCGCTAAACTTCTCCGCACGGCCCAGGCAGTCTAGCGTGAGCTTGATGTTCTCGGGCGGACCGGATGATCCGACTGCCAGTGCAATGCCGGCCGCCGTCAGATCATCGATGAGTTCCCTTGCCCCATCCACGGCGGGAAACGCCGCCCGGATTAAATCTCGATAGAGGGCTTCTTTGCGATCGTCCATCGCCAAACGCTCTGTTTCGGTAAACTTATTGCCACACAATTCCCTCAGGATATCTGCCGATGTGCGGCCAAACGTCGTACGAAACTGGTCTTCGGTTAACTCGATTTGGTGTTCGGCAAGCATCTGCTGCCAGCTCCTCATGTGGGCCTGGTAGGAATCGACCAGTACCCCGTCGACGTCGAAGATCACGGCTTGAGATTGCATGACGAAGTCCTTGACGGGGGTTTGAGCGCAAAGATCGCACAGAAGCACGCGCCCAAGGGAGTTTCGCACCCTCTCTGCGCCTATGTCCTGCGGGTTAACAGCGACACAAGAATCAGCGTAACAAACCCGAGTGGGATAGTAATAATGCCCGGCTGGCTAAAGGGCGTTAGCGCGTCTTCGGCCGGTAGGCCATAGACTTTGGCATAGGTGTCGGCACTCAACAGAATCCAGGCGAGCGAACTGGTCATCCCCACGATGATAGCGGCAACAATGCCTTGTTTTGTCGTGCCCTTCCAAAACAGCAGCATTACTAGCGCTGGCAGGTTGGCGGAAGCCGCAATACTAAAAGCCCATCCAACCAGATAGCCAACGTTGAGCTCCTGAAATAAGATTCCCAGCACGATAGCAATCATTCCCACGACTACTGAAGCGATTTTGGCGATACGCACTTGCTCCTGGCCGGTGAGCGGAGTTGCGGAAAAACTTCCGATCAAGTCGTGGGCGACAGCCCCAGCCGAAGCCAGGATCAGCCCGCTTACAGTGCCTAGTACGGTCGTGAAAGCAATGGCAGAAATAATCGCAAACAATAATTCACTCATGCTGCGGGCCAACAAGGGAGCTGCCATGTTGCTATCGGTAACATCCATTGCACCGCTTGTCATTGCCCCCAATCCCATATAAAGAGTCAGCACGTAAAAAAAACCGATGCAACCGATTCCAACAATCGTACTTTTGCGAGCGGCGGCTTCGTCTTTCACGGTGTAGTAGCGAATCAAAATGTGAGGCAGCGAGGCGGTGCCACAAAAGAGCGCCAGCATAAGCGACAGAAAGTTTAGCTTGTCACCAAATGCGTCGCCGCGAATGCCTCGGAATTTAGGGTGTTGACCTGGGCGGAGCACCTGGCTGCCCGGCGTTGGCCGGGGGTGGTAGGTGGTGGTTTGGCTGCCGTCTGCAGACGCGGTTGTTTTTGATACCCAGAGAACAATTTCGCTATCTTGCAGGGTGCTAAAAAACTCCAAGGGACCGACGGGGCCTGTTTTGGTGATACCCCCCGGCAACTTACTGATGTGCCCTACGGGTGCTAACGAGTTTTGTCCCGGCCCGTCGCCAAGTGGCATGCCGTTTACTAATGTTCCATCAGCGGTAGTGGTAACCGTTTGCTGTTCAGCGGGGTTGGTCTGTACTTCAAAACCGCGCTGCAGAATCATCACGGTGAGCACGGCGCTAAAAATGACTAGGAGCGAACCTTTGAGGAACTGCACCCAGGTAGTGGAGACCATGCCGGCGGTTACGACGATGGTGATAACCACAGCTCCGACTATAACCACGCCGGCCCAGTGAGGCAGGCCCAGCAGAGGTTGCACGAGCACCCCGGCGCCTACCATTTGCGGGATCAGGTAAAATATGCTCACGGCCAGTGTGCTGATGCCCGCCGCCAGCTTGATGCCGCGGGAGTCAAACCTTGCGTTGAGCGCATCAGCAAACGTGAACTTTCCCAGCCGCTTCATCGGCTCGGCCACGACAAACAGTGCGACCACCCAGCCCGCTAGAAAGCCGATTGAGTAGAGAAATCCGTCGTAACCGTGAAAGGCAATCATGCCGCAGATACCTAGAAACGACGCTGCCGACAGATAGTCACCCGCGAAAGCGACGCCATTGACGAACCAGGGGATTTGGCCGTGGGCGGCAAAGTATCCCTCGGATGATTTCGCCCGTTTGCCCAGGTAAAAACTCAAGCCCAAAGTGATGCCAACGAACATCAAGAAAAGGGCTACGGCAATAGGCGAGGGCGAGTAGATCACGGCTGGTCCTTGCCGCGGCCGCAGAGCCTGCCGTAGATCAATGCCAGCACAAAAGCCGCGACAATGAGCGCGAAGCCATAGAGAATGGCAAAGTTGATACCCGCCAGCGGAGTTGTCTCCATGGTTTTTGGCGAGAAAGCATTGAGTAGCACAAAGCCGCCGTAGAGCGCCAGGTACAGCAAGAACAAAATTAAGCCGATCCGACGATTACGTGCTTTCATGCGCAGCTCGAAAGTCCGAATGATGAAAATCGAATGACCATGGTGTGTAGGATAGCAGCTAGACCGTGGCGGAGAAAGGTGATGCGCAAGACGCCTCTCCGTGCGGTAAGCCCGCGCATCATAGTTTCGCTATGGTGGACGCGCCAGATTATCCTCCCCGCCCGAACACTCCTCGCCTATACCACTTGCTGGGGCAGATTGAGCCCTGGAGCTGACAAGCGAGTGGTGGTCATCAGATATTCGTCTATGGCGCGGGCTGCTCCGCGACCTTCGTTGATAGCCCACACGACAAGGCTTTGGCCGCGGCGGCAGTCGCCGGCGGCAAACACGCCATCAATGTTAGTGGCAAAGGCACCGTGATCAGCGGCGAATGTTTTCCAATTACCGCGCGGGTTTTGGGTTTCCAAACCGAGCATCTCACCGACCTGGAGTTCTGGGCCAACAAAACCAGTGGCCAAAAAAACCAGTTCGGCCGGCCAGATTTTCTCACTCCCCTGAACCTCGCTAAACGGCGCCTTTTCGCCGGGCTGCGACCAGTCGACGGCAACCGTCTTCACGCCACAAACATTGCCGTTGCCGTCGTCCACAAACTCTTTTGTTAGCACGTTGTACTGTCGTGGATCTTCGCCCAAACGGGCTGCCGTCTCGGCATGCGAATAGTCGACCCGGTAGACCCGCGGCCATTGGGGCCAAGGATTATTTTCAGCGCGCTCAGCCGGTGGCGTGTCGAGCAGTTCGAAATTGACGATACTTGCGGCGCCGTGCCGCAGCGAGGTGCCGATACAATCGGCTCCCGTATCACCCCCGCCAATGACGACCACGTTTTTGTCCTTAGCCGAAATGTACTCGCCGTCGGCCTGAGCGGCTGTGAATATGTCACCGTCCAAGAGGCTTTTCGTGTTGCGAGTGAGAAAATCCATTGCCGAATGAATGCCACTTAGTTCTCGGCCGGGGCAGCGGCCTGTGGGGTCGAACGGCTGGGTCGCTCCGGTGGCCAGCAGCAGTGCGTCGGCGTCGGCTAGCAGTGACGCAGGATCGATGAACTGCATCTGGCAGCCCCGTTCTTGCATGATTTGGGTCATGTGGCCCGGCTCAAAATCTTCCTCCAACCCAACATGGGCGCAGGTAACAAATTGGATGCCCTCCTCGCGCATCAAATCAATCCGCCGCTCAACGACTCCCTTGTCGAGCTTCATGTTGGGGATGCCGTACATCAATAGACCGCCAATGCGGTCGGCCCGTTCGTAGACTGTCACCGAGTGCCCTGCTTTGTTGAGCTGCGCCGCAGCTGCTAGGCCAGCAGGGCCGCTACCGACGATAGCGATGTTTTTTCCCGTACGATGCGTGGGCGGCTGCGGCACGACCCAGCCCTCGGAAAAACCACGGTCAATAATTGCGTTTTCAATATTCTTGATTGTCACCGGCGGGTCGGTAATGCCTAATACACAGGCACCTTCGCAAGGGGCGGGACAGGTGCGGCCGGTGAATTCCGGGAAGTTGTTCGTCTTGTGCAATCGATCAAGGGCCGTCCGCCAGCGGCCTTGGTAGACCAGATCGTTCCATTCCGGGATGAGGTTGTCGATCGGACACCCAGAATTTGACTGACAAAAAGGCACGCCGCAATCCATGCAGCGGGCACCCTGTGTGCGCAAGTGCTGTTCCGGAGGATCGGTATAGATCTCCAGGAAGTCGCCAGCCCGCTCAGCCGGATCGCGATACGGAACTGCCTCGCGTTTGAATTCTTTAAAACCGGTTGGTTTGCCCATAATGTTTTGTCGAAAGGTCTGAATTGCTAGTTGTTTGTGTTCGTTTTTCTAAACCGTGTCCGGAATTTCCACCTTCATTTTTTGCTCCTCTAACACGCGCTTGTAGTCCGTCGGCATTACCTTTACGAACTGGGGCAAGGTCTCTTCCCAGCGGTCGAGGATGTCAGCCGCAGCGGACGATTCTGTGTAGTTGTGGTGCAGTTCAATCAATTCCCTCAACTGAGCGACGTCGTCGTTTTCAACAACGTTTTCTAACTCCACCATGCCCAGGTTGCAGTTTAGCAGAAATGTTCTATCCGGGTCCCACACGTAGGCGATGCCACCGCTCATGCCTGCCGCAAAATTGCGGCCGGTGGGCCCCAGCACAACGACGCGGCCGCCGGTCATGTACTCGCAGGCATGGTCGCCGACGCCTTCAATTACCGTGAGTGCGCCACTGTTGCGCACGGCAAAGCGTTCGGCCGCCTGGCCGCGAAAAAAGGCTTGCCCGCCGGTGGCGCCGTACAGGCAAACGTTGCCGACAATGATGTTTTCTGCTGCAACAAATGTTGAATCTTTGGGCGGATAGATGACGATCCGGCCACCGGAAAGACCTTTGCCGATGTAATCGTTGCCGTCTCCTTCGAGTTCCAGCGTCACGCCTCGGGCTAGAAACGCACCCATGCTCTGCCCTGCCGAGCCGTAAAACTTGAAGTGGACTGTGTCGTCTGGCAGGCAATCGGCCCCATGGGCCTTGCAAATTTCGTTGGAAAGAATCGTGCCGACCGTGCGATTGGTATTGATGATCGGCAATTCGGCCCGCACTTTTGTTCCTTTTTCCAAAGCCGGTTTGGCAAGGTCCAGCAGCTTGGTGGTGTCGAGCGACAGGTCCAGTCCATGGTCTTGTCCCTGCGTGCAATAGCGGCCTGCGTTAGGGTACGGTGTTTCGATGGGCGACAGCAAGTCGGTAAGATCTAGACCATCGGCCTTCCAGTGCGAAATTGCTTCGTTGGTTTCCAAGCAGTCGACCCGCCCTACCATTTCGTCGATCGATTGGAATCCCAGTTGGGCCATGATTTCCCGCAATTCTTCAGCGACCATAAACAAATAATTCACCACATACTCAGGTTTTCCTGAAAATTTCTTGCGGAGTTCGGGATCTTGCGTCGCGATCCCCACCGGGCACGTGTTGAGATGGCACTTGCGCATCATGATGCAGCCCATCGTGATAAGGGGAGCCGTCGAAAATCCGAATTCTTCCGCCCCGAGCATGGCGGCAATCGCGACGTCGCGACCGGTCTTAAGGCCTCCGTCGGTTTGCAGCACGACGCGGCTGCGCAGGTCGTTCAGCACAAGCGTTTGGTGTGTTTCAGCGATGCCCAGCTCCCACGGCAATCCCGCGTGCTTGATGCTGGTAAGCGGCGACGCGCCTGTGCCACCACCATCGCCAGAAATAAGAATGTGGTCGGCAAAGCCCTTGGCCACGCCAGCGGCAATCGTGCCAACCCCAACTTCTGCCACCAGCTTGACGCTGACACGAGCCGCGCGGTTTGCGTTTTTCAGATCGTGGATCAATTGTTTGAGATCTTCGATCGAATAAATGTCATGATGGGGCGGCGGGCTGATCAGACCAACGCCGGGTGTCGAGTAGCGAATGCGGGCGATGGTTTCGTCGACTTTGCGACCAGGTAGCTCGCCCCCCTCGCCCGGTTTTGCGCCTTGGGAAATCTTGATCTGCAGTTCGTCGGCATTGGTGAGATAATTGATCGTTACCCCGAATCGGCCAGAAGCAACTTGTTTGATCGCCGATCGCTTGGAATCGCCGTTGGCAAGCGGATCGAAGCGTGCTGGATCTTCGCCTCCTTCACCCGTGTTGCTTTTGCCGCCCAGGCGGTTCATCGCAATCGCAAGTGACTCATGCGATTCAGCGGAAATTGAGCCGAACGACATGGCTCCTGTGCAAAATCTTTTGACGATCTCTTTGGCCTCTTGGACCTCTTCGAGTGGAATCGGACCGGCATCGCTGTCCTTGAATTTAAGCAAGCCGCGAAGCTGGCACCGCGTTTGTGCATCGTGGTTGATATGATCGGCAAATCGGCGGTAGGCGTCTTGGTCTCCGTTGCGCGCGGCCGTTTGAATGTCGGCAATCGACTGCGGATCCCACATGTGCCGTTCTCCCTCGGCTCGCCAGTGGAATTCGCCCGGGTTGGGGAGCAAGGGTAGCATGCCCGTTTTGCTTTCGGGATAACCCAGGGCGTGCCGGCGCAAAGCCTCTTCCTCCAAGATGTCGAAATCGACACCCTGGATACGGCTGGCGGTGCCAACAAACGCGCGATCGACGATTTCGTCTTGCAGGCCAATCGCCTCAAAAATCTGGGCACCTTTGTAACTCTGCAATGTGGAGATGCCAATTTTTGCCATCACCTTGAGCATGCCCTTCGCGACTCCTTTGCGGTAGCGTGCCACTAGCGCATGATCAGCGGCGGTAACAGAATTGACGACTTCGCTGTTGCCCCCCGAATCAATGGATTGGTGCGAATGCCCTTTGCCAGATTCTTCAGCTGCAGAGTCGGTTTCGCCCGAGTTGAGCAAGCCGTCGCGACGGGCTTGCCAGAGCGCTTCAAATGCCAAATAAGGATTGATGCCGTCGGCACCGTAGCCGACTAATAAACAATGGTGGTGTACCTCGCGAGCTTCCCCCGTTTCAATAATAATGCCGACTCGTGTTCGCTTGGTTGTCTGTACTAGGTGGTGGTGTACCGCACCGGTCGCCAAGAGAGCGCTTAGGGGGACGTTGTCGGCCGAAACAGCTCGATCGGACAGCACCACAAGCGAATAGCCCGCATCAACGGCGGCTTCGGATTCCGCGCAAATGCGGTCAAGTGCCTTGGACATCCCCCCCTTGCCGGCACTGCGCGGCCAGGTAATGTCGATTGTTTTGGTCTTCCAGCCGCGCCCTTTTTCTTGATCGTCGGCAATATGCTTGAGGGCGGCGAGCTGCTCGTTGGACAGGATCGGATGGGGCAGCCGTAATCGATGGGCGTGTTTATCAGTGGTTTCCAGCAGGTTTTGTTCGGGACCGATGTAGCACTCCACCGACATGATCACTTCTTCACGGATCGAGTCGATTGCCGGATTGGTCACCTGGGCAAAGAGCTGGCGAAAATAATCGTAAAGCATGCGCGGCTTGTCACTCAAGCATGCCAGGCAGGAGTCGTTACCCATGGAACCAATCGGATCCTTCTCAACCTTTATGAGCGGCAGCAGCATGAATTGCATGGTCTCAACTGTGAAGCCAAAGGCTTGCATACGACTGAGCAATGTGTCGCTATCGAATCCATGGGGTTCCTTCTGGAGCGCCAACTCATTCAGCTCGATCCGCTCGTCCTGTAGCCATTTGCCATAGGGCTGCCGTGAAGCAAACTCATTTTTGAGCTCGTCGTCTGGAATCATGCGTCCCTGCTCAAAATCGACCAGGAACATGCGTCCTGGCTGCAGGCGCCCTTTGGCCTTGACGTTTTCAGGCGCTACGGTGGGCAGCACGCCGGCTTCGCTAGCCATGATGACCCGGTCGTCGTGCGTGATATAGTAACGAGACGGTCGCAGCCCGTTGCGATCGAGTACGGCACCAATGTATTTTCCGTCGGTAAATGCCACCGAAGCTGGGCCATCCCAAGGCTCCATCAAGCAGGAATTATATTCGTAGAAAGCACGCTTCTCTTCCGACATGGTCTCATGGTTTTGCCACGCCTCGGGAACCATCATCATTACGGCTTCTTGAAGCGTCCGGCCGTTCATCAGCAGGAACTCTAGCACGTTGTCAAAGGTTCCAGAGTCGCTGCAGTCGGGTTCAACGACAGGAAATTGCTTTTGCAGATCACTGCCGAATATTGGGCTTTCGGCAACGCCTTCGCGCGCACGCATCCAATTCATGTTTCCGCGTAAAGTGTTGATTTCCCCGTTGTGGCTCATGAATCTCAGGGGTTGGGCGCGGTCCCAGGAAGGGAATGTGTTGGTAGAGAACCGTGAATGCACCATCGCCAGATGGCTTGTATAGTCAGGATCTGAGAGATCCGGGAAATAGGCGAGCAGCTGCTCCGTGCTGAGCATTCCCTTGTAAATAATCACCTTCGTCGATAGGGAGCAGACATAGAACATTTTTGCTTGGCTGAGCGAATCGTCCGTCCGCAGCTGGCGGCTCACCTGTTTGCGAATCTGGTAGAGCTGACGCTCAAACTGGTCGCTCGAAAGGCCATTGGCCGCGGCAATAATAGGCTGCTCAACGACCGGTTCACCGGCGGCCGCAGTGGGGCCAATATTGGCATCTTCCTTCGCCGTTGGCACGCTGCGCCAACCTAGCAGCTCTTGCCCCTCAGCCGCGACGAGATCGGCAAAGACGGCCTTGCATTTTTCCCGTTCGGTGGCCACCTGGGGAAGAAACACATTGCCCGCAGCGAAGCTACCGGCCGGAGGCAAGTCGAGACCCAAGTCGGCTTTTACAACCTTTTGTAAAAACGCATGTGGGAGCGCGGTTAGTATTCCTGCCCCATCTCCCGTGTTGGGCTCGCAACCACAAGCACCCCGATGATCCATATTGCGCAATATTTCTTCCGCATCGATCAGAATTTGATGGCTGCGTTCACCCTTGATGTGAGCCACGAAGCCTACGCCACACGAATCGTGTTCGTTGGCCGGGTCGTACAGGCCCTGCTTGGGTGGCAGCGATGGCGGATATTTACGGTTTTCCATCTTAAGTTTCCCAAAAATTTAACTGGCTTGGTTTCGTTGTCGTTACGCCCGGTAGGCAGTTCAAAAGGACTTGGCCGGCACCGATAGTGCTAGTCTGGGGAGATTGCTTGGGGTCGCACAAAATCCAGCATCCTCTTGCAGCATTTTGACGAATTGATGACCAATCGTTCCCTGTTGGCGTTCGCGACGGCTGAGGATACCCAAGGGCCGCTCGAGCGGGTCGATCGCAAATCCCACGGTTGCAAGCCGCCCGGATGCCACTTCTCCCGCCACGGTCGGCTCAGGCAAGATACTAATGCCTTCGTCGATTTCGATGGCCCGTTTTATCGTTTCAATATTATCAAATTCGAGCGCCACGTTCACATCGATCTTATGCACAATCAAGGCACGATCGATTTCTGCTCGAATGCGCAGATTCGCCTCAAATGCGACAAAGGATTCGCCGGCGAGAGCTGCCCACGGCACTGTTTGTTCCTGAGCCAGGCGATGTTGTGGATGGCAGACAATGACCATCGCCTCTTGTCGCCAAGGCAGTGTTTTCAGTGTGCGAGTTTCTTCTGGATAACTAACGATACCCAGATCGACATCACCTTCTTCGACTGCCAGACACACTCGTTCCGGATGCAAGTAGTCCAAGCGGATTTGGGCGGCGGGGTACTTCGCCGAGAAACGTCGAATGAAAACGCTCATATGCGCCAGGCCGGCCGAATAGATCGAAGCCACCGTCAGTTGTCCGGCGCACTCGTCGCGGATGGTTCGCACTTCAGCCTCTAGGCTGGCCAATTGTCTGACAACTTGGCGGCAGCCTTTGTAGTAACGCTCGCCGGCAGGAGTTAGCACGAAGGGGCGCTTCGAGCGATCGAGCAGTTGGGCGTTCAGGTGGTCTTCCAATTGATGGACTACCTGGCTGGCACTCGACTGCGAGATTCCATTTTCGTCTGCCGCGCGCGAAAAACTACGGCAACGGACGATGTCGCAGAATATTTTCAGAGACTTGAGTTGCATAGTATTGCTGCCAATTTTACGTCGCGGTGGCAAGACTCCCTGCTTCCCGTTGTGGGAAGGGTGTCCGCCGGTTTGAGATCAGATTTTTAGAACGAAGCAGCCGTGTCGCAGCGCAGCTGAAACAATTTTGATTACCAGGCACGAGGGCCCAATGAATTAGGAGCGATTTGTCGGAGTTGAGGGCGTTACGACACGCGGAGCAACACCTGCCCAGCAGGAGCCATCCAGTATCGGAATCCAGAATATGCCGCCAAGGCTACATCGAGAAAAAGAATACTAGCCTATCAGACTAGCTTCGTGGCCCGCATGCTGTCAAGCGAGTCTTCGGCCCTCTCGACGGGGCAGTGCCACAGTTTGGACTCGAAAAACGCAGCAGATGCCTACGGTTTTCCGGAGCTTAGAGATGTAAGCGCTTAGCTGTGGCCGCATATCGCCGAGGGCCGGCCTACTAGGCAAGCCCCGTGAGCGCCAGGGTGCGTAGTTTTGGAGGCGGGTGCTCGCCCAATCCTGGAGGCCACTCCCCACCAACCCCCCGGCCGTGGCAGAATACCGGTGATAAGGTATGGCGCGAGACCCATCGGGTAAACCCAGCGATCCGGCAAGAATAACGAGCAATGATATGAAACGCCCCACTAAGTCAATGACCGAGACGCCGCAGGCCGCAACCGAACTGCGGATTATCGGTGGTCACTTTCGCGGTAGCAAGCTTCGTTATCACGGAGACCCCCAAACGCGGCCCATGAAGGATCGGGTACGGGAGGCGATTTTCAACCTTGTAACCACTGATGCCGAGGGATGTCACGCGATCGATTTGTTCGCTGGCACAGGAGCGCTTGGCTTGGAAGCCATCAGCCGCGGAGCCGTCAGCGCAACGTTCATCGAAAAGCATGTACCCTCAGCCCGCGTGGTGGCAGACAACATTGCAGCGCTGGGGCTTAAGGAGCGGACGACCCTTTTAACAACGAGCGCGTTTTTGTGGTCGAAACGAGACTTGCCAACGAAGGCAGTGGGATTGCGGATTCCGGAAGTGGAAGAGAAAGACGATTTCGCAATCCGCGATCCTCAATTGGCAATTCCCTGGCTGGTGTTCTGCAGTCCTCCCTACACTTTTTACGTCGATCGCCGCGATGCGATGTGCGAGCTGGTAGCCAGTATTATGCAACACGCGCCGCCGGGTAGTATCGTTATTGCCGAAGCAGACGACCGTTTTGATTTTGATTTTTTGCCAGGCGGGGTGCAAAAAGAAAAGCACGGGCCTGGATGGGATGTGCGCACTTACCCACCCGCGGTGGTGGGTGTTTGGCGGGGCAAGCAAATCTGACTTGCACGTGCGTTAGGCCCTTCTGGGGGCGAGCCGAGAAGAATTGCCGAAACTTTGCAATAGATGGTCACGGCAGACACTCGCTCAGGAGTTCTATACATAGTTGGCCCTCGCGGTCAACGCGTGCTTTAATTTCCTTGATTTCGAAGTCGGTGAAGTGCAGGTCGTATATTGTCGCTCGTTCGTGTGCCAGGTAGTTCCCAGCATTTCTATAACAAACGCGCGGAGTGTCAGTGAAGGGCGCTGGATATCCACAGGCATTGGCCTTTGCGGGCGCGTTGGTGGATGTCCTTTGTGGCGGCCTGCTGACTGGATAAAACACAACAATGCGGATACCCATAAATCGGGCACCCATTAATCAAGGTTGCTGTAGCTGGCGGGACAACAGGAAAGTGTGCCAATTACCGATTCGCAAGATTGGTGATGCGCCTCTCTTTTCACTCCCCTTCGAGGGCTTGGTAGATCTCCAGCCATTGCTCTTCTAGCTGCTGTACTTCCTCGGAGAGTGCAGTCGTCTGTTCGTGTAATTGCTGGGCATCCTTAATTCCGGTTGCGGTGAGGAGGCCGTCGTGGAGCGACTTTTTTTCGTCGTCGAGCCGGGCAATCTTGCGCTCCACGGCTTTGAGTTGTTTTTGCAAATCACGCTCCTCGCGGCCGCCCTTTTTTCGCGCGCTGGTACCAGCTGCCGGTGCGGGCGCACCGCGGATGGTGTGCTCAGCCCGCAGGCCTGCTTCGAGCTCTTTGCGCACTCGATAAACATAGTCGTCGTAACTGGCTGGATAGCTCATCACGCAGCCATCTCGCACTTCGATCACGGCTGTGGCCACGCGGTGCATAAAATGCCGATCATGGCTGGTAAACAGGACGGTGCCCTGATAGCGACACAAGGCGTCGGCCAGCGCCTCGACAGTTTCGACGTCGAGGTGATTACCCGGCTCATCGAGAATCAGTACGTTGTGGCGCTGCAAGAGCAACCCGGCCAGTACCAGTCGGGCCCGTTCGCCGCCGCTGAGCACCTGGATGCGTTTTTCGACTAAATCGCCGCTAAACAAAAAACTGCCAGCGACGTCTTTGAGTTGCTGAATGGTGGTGCCTGGAGCCGCTTGCCGATCGAGATAATCCTCCACCGTTTGTCTATCGGGGAGCGTCGAGTAAACGTGCTGGGCGTAAATCCCGACCTGACAGCCAAAGCCCCACTTGAGGTCGCCGCCTAAAGGGGGGAGCGAATCGCAAATAGTGCGCAAAAATGTTGTCTTGCCTTGGCCGTTGTCACCGACAATGCCGACTCGCGAGCCATGATCAACTTCAAGCTGGATTTGGGAAGCCACGGAATTGTCCGGATAGCCAATTTCTAATTGCTCGGTCCGCACGGCGCAGCCTTGGCGGGCGTCGACTACCGGAAAACCAAATCTGACGGTGGCTTCTTCGCCTTGCACGGCAACTAGGTTCAACCTCTCGAGCTGTTTCGCCTTGTTACGGGCTTGACTGGCCGTGTTGGCGTTCGCCCGATTCTTGTTGATAAAGGTTTCGAGTTGTTTACGCTTGGTGAGCGTTGCGGCATTGACGCGCAGATCGTGTTCGCGGCGCTCGGCGAGGTTCTCCAGGTAGGAGTCGACGTCGCCGGGAAACATCGTCAACTTGCCGCGAGAAATCTGCAGCGTATGGTTGCAGGTCCGTTTAAGAAAAGCGCGGTCATGGGAAACGATTAGGCATCCACCGCGAAAGTTATACAAAAACTCTTCGAGCAGCATCTGCGTGCGCAGATCAAGAAAGTTGGTCGGTTCGTCCAGGATGAGAAGATTGGGGTCGTGCAGCAGTAAAGCAGCCAGCTTCACGCGAGTTTGCCAGCCCCCAGAGAGTTCATGGGCCTCGCGGTCGAGCATCGCGTCAGGCAGCTGAAACTGCCAGGCGATCTCACCGCACCGCCATTCGGCCTGGCCGCTGTCGCGCTTGAGGAATCCGAGGACCGTTTCGCCGTCGTGAAAGGGATCATGTTGGCGCAAGTACCCGAGGCGCAATTTGCGGCTGCGAACCACCTCACCCGCATCAAGCCCTTCGTCGCCCAGGAGGACTTGGCAGAGGGTGCTTTTTCCGGCGCCGTTGCGGCCGATTAGTCCGACTTTTTGATCGTCGGCCAGGGCACAACTGGCCCCATCGAGAAGTTCTTGCTCGCCGTATCGCTTGAAAGCGTTCTGCAATTGTAAAACGACAGACATGGGTCAGGTTGGAATTAGGATTGCGGACTGGGGATTGCAGATTTCAGAAAATCAGCGCCCTGGCCAACAGAAACGCCTTTGCGAGCAAAGGTTCTGAGCCGCATTGCCACAGGGGTCCAAGGCAAGTCACGTCACGCTCTGCTGCCGGTGCCGCACGCTGTTCGCAAGGTGTTGTAAAGGTTGGTTTCTATTGACTGTGGCGTAAGCGACGTATCCGAGTCCTCGCCGCAAGTAGCGATCTCCCGTGGAAAACCGGTCACGCCGAGGGTTCCTTAGCCGGGCTGCCGTAGAGTGCTGCTGGTGGCGCGCCACGTTTCGCGCGGCAAAACGGCTGTGCGGCTAGAGCCACACAGCATACCACACAAGCGATTGCAAACCAGTCACCATAGGCGGCGTAAGCGCTTGGGTACGGATTGTTGTGCTGGCGGCTGCCCGCGCGCGCGGGAATCTTGAGGTCGACTAGTAGCGTAGCGGTTTGCTGGCGGGGAGTTTTTTGTACTACCGTGCCATAAGGATTGATGTGCGCCGACAGCCCCCCATTGGCGGCAATCACCATCGGCCTGCGCATCTCCACCGCCCGAAACACGCCGCAGGCCAGATGCATGTCCAGTTCGCTGGATCCCCAGAACCAGGCGTCGTTGGTCAAGTTGACCAACACGTCGGGCGTTTTTCCGGCATTGGTAAGCTCAACAACATGACGTCGAATCAAGTGAGGAACGACTGTTTCGTAGCAAATGTTGGTTGCGTACACCACGTTGTCGAGCTGCATGGCTACGGGGCGCTTCCCAGGGTCGATGGCGCCAGTGATCGGCGTTAGCTGGTCTAAAAACGGCAACCAATCCGAAAATGGCACGTACTCGCCCAAGAGTACCCGATGCATTTTGTCGTAGGTGCCGCGAACCATTCCCTGCCGATCTACTAGTGCAGAGGAATTGAACACAGCCACTTGGGGGCGGCCATTGGCAGCGCCAGAGAGGTGGTAGTGTTCAATGCCGACCAGGAGCCCTGCATTCAACTGACGAGCAAGTTCGGCTAGTTTGTTCGTTGCGACTATTAGATTGTCTGGATCGATATGTGGCGGCACCTGGTAGCCTTCTTCAACCGTCGCGAGGGCCTCGCGAAAGGCCGTTTCTGGCCAGATGATCAGATCGACAGGGTGATCCTGCGCATCGCGCACAGCTTCGAGCGACAGCCGCCGGTGTTCTTCCATGATCGTGCGCTTACGGTCCGGGTTGTACTTCCAGTCGGCCCGGGTATGGCCTTGGATAAGAGCGACACGCGGGCCGGACGCACCTTTTTGACGGAGGCCGATATCCACGCTCTGCATGTGTCCGTACACAATCGCTGCGACTATTGCGACGAACCCGGGCAGCAAGGCCAGCAGGGGGCGCCATTGCCCTCGCAGCACCAAGGCGTGATCTACCATGACTTGCGTGATACCCGCTGCAACCAGCACGATCAAAAAAGTGACGACGTACTCGCCCCCCAGATCAGCAATCTGAATCATCACGGGAAGGCCAACTTGCGTGTGCGCCAGCGACCCCATCAAGAAACCTGTCATAAGATGCCCGCGGAGCCAATCGAGTCCGGTCCACACGACCGGGGCAACCAACCACAGAGGTAGGCCACAGTTCTTCACGCCCACACGGGACAGCGCCACGAAAACTGGAAGGTAAGCGCCCAAATATGCGGCAAGAGAAATCCAAGCTATGTAATTCAGCGGGTGGGGCAAACGGATCCAATGCACGGCAAGCAGCCAGAAGACCAGACCTGCTAGCCACAATACTCCATAGGGACGCGAACCAGGCAGATCCGCTGCGCCGATCCAACGCAACCACAGCACTGGCCCAAGCCAGGCCAGGTAGCTCCACCCCACTGGGGGAAATGCTAGCCAAACCAGTACGCTTCCGGCCACTGCCCAGCGGAGCAAACCTGATCGAGAATCGTTGAGCGCTTCGGAAGGGGCAGACATGCAGCCCAAGTTACGTTGGTGTCAAAAGTTTGGCCAGAGCAGTAGTCACGGGCCGCATTTCGCAAAGGTGCCTGCACGGGCGAGCAGAAATCGCAACGAAGATTTGGAATAAGGGTAAACCCTTACACGTGTGGCGCTGCTGTTCCGTTGCGCTGCAATGTGAATACCGTGATTTCCGGACGACAATTGAACCGGATGCGGTGCGTATGTCCCAGGCCCCGATTGATGTAGAGGTGCCGATCGCCTGTGAGGCGGATCTCGCCCGACGTATAACGTCTGTTGCGGACTGGAATCACCGGAGGCCCT
The DNA here is from genome assembly GCA_022448265.1 of Pirellulales bacterium. Lineage (GTDB taxonomy): Bacteria > Planctomycetota > Planctomycetia > Pirellulales > Lacipirellulaceae > Bythopirellula. Next base: position 48,371 of record JAKVCC010000003.1, on the reverse strand, counting down.
AGCCATGGCAAACGACATTGCCCGCCATGGGTATGCCCCGAAAGAATCCAGCCACGATATTCCAGCCAAATGGGATGGTCCATAGCATCCGGATTATGGCAGAGCATCAGCGCCGCGCGCGACAAGTCCAGTTCGGCTAGCGTCGGGCTGGGCAGGCAGTACCCGGCCAATAGATCATCGACACCAGCAATCTGCAGGCCATTGGTGTCGGCCACTTCGTTACGCAGCATGCGAATGCCAAGGTTTTCCATGGCTTGGGTCAGTTCCCTAGCAGGAACTGGTCGGTTGTGAGTGCGGCCGTAGTCGTGATTTCCCAGAATGCCAAAACGGCCCAATGGAGCGGCAGGCAACCTAGACAGGACCTCTTCCACCTGGTTCAGCTGCTCATTTTCATCGCAGGTCATGAAGTCACCTGTAATGACAATCAGGTCCGGCTCCAGATCGGCGACGCTTGTCACTGCGCTGGTAATATAGTCGCGATTCACTGCATCGCCGACATGAAGGTCGCTCAACTGCACCAACCGGCGTCCGACAAGCGGCTCTGGCAAACGGTCGATCGGCAGCGATCGTTCCACGACTTCAATCCAATGCGGCTCGAAGCCGTAGGCGTAGCCCAGGCCAGCTGAAGCGCCCAGTAACGTGCCTTTAAGTACGCGCTGCAGAAACTCCCTTCGCGCGATTGAAGACACCTCAGGCTTAGCAGGTGGCTCGGACAATCAAGGTCTTTCTTTAAAGCAACACATTGACGATGCCGGCACGGCCGACAGCAAGGCATATTGGCACAGCCGATTGGATAACGTCTCTTTGTATCATAACTTATCGGTGCCCGTTTTGCTTGGATGGAACATGGCAATTCATCCTCGCCCGGATCAAGATAGCAAGTCTCCGGTTGCGCTGCTGTCCGAGAGTCCGGATCTTTCCGAAAGCAGGAAGCCTAACACACTTGGCGTAAAATCCGCTTACCGCCACCTTCGTAGGCGTGGCCTGAAGATTAGTCCCAGCAGTATCAGCGGCAAAGGCCCTGGCTCAGGGACTGCTTGCGTTTCGGCCGCTGCGCTGCCTTGGTAGTTCCTTTGCCAGTTCAAAAATTTGACACCATGGTAGGGGTTGCCAAAGTCGTTTTGCCAGATCGCCAGGTCGGCGCTATTAACATTTCCGTCGTCGTTAAAGTCGCCTGGAGATCCTAAGTGAAGGACCTCCAATACAAGACTATTTGCAGAATACCCAACATTCCAGGTAAAACCGGCGGGCAATTGCAGTGTGTCGAACTCTCCCACCACGCCGTCAACTGCCGTCAGCAGCTCAAAACTATCGCCGACTACCGGACTGAAGCCGGGCGACAGTACAACCTCGAGTGTGCCGGCAAGAAAAGCAAATCGGTCCACATTAATTTGGTCGTAGTCAGTTTCTGGCACTGTGCCCGCTAGATCAAAGGCGATCGCTGCCGCTGCCAGATTGGTCAGGTCGCCGAAGACATTGAGAGTTCCAATTTGTTGCCCTGGTTCGATCCTGCCCGAGAAATTGCGAACTGCGCCGGTCAAGGGCCCGGAACCAACAAAAATGTCGCCTTCTCCAGTTAACGTGCCTCCTTCGATGTTGATGAACTGAGCGTCGACTTTCGCGCCGCTGCCGTGGAGTTGCACGCGCCCTCCGTCTGCGATTTTGGTTTCTCCAAAGGTTGTGAGCGTGGTGCCTGCCAAGATGTCTACGGTCATCGCGTCCGTCGTGTCGCCGGACACGGCTAGCTGAAACACAGTCGAATTTTCCGTCAGGCTAGCAACTTGGGGGTCTCCAGAGACGTTGGAAACGTTCACGTCCCACATTGTGGTTGGTACACCCGCGGTCGACCAATTGCCGGAGGTCGACCAGTTTTCGGTCGCGGCAGGAGATGCCCAAGAGCGAGAATCCGTCACCGGGTCACTAATGTACAGACTGGGCCCTGCTCCACCCTGTCCGACCGACGCGTCGGCATCGATCACCAAATCACGACCGGTAAACAAGTGCATGCCCAAAATGCCGTCGATCGTATTGCCGGGTTCATTGGGATTGGTGACATCCAAGACTGCGATTGGAACATTGTGCACAGTGAAGGAGCCACCCACGGTATCGATATTCAGCTCATCTAAGTAGAAGCCAGGAATGCCACTGACAACGCCGCCTGAGCCCTCCACTTCCAGAACAAAATCGGGCGTGTCGAGAACCGGATCGTATCCCAGCCGAGCTGCGGTGATCTGACTCACCACCGTCAGGTCGGCTCCGGTATCGAATAGGACTTCTTTGTCTTGGAGCGCGTTCGCGCCATGAGTCAGATCAATTTCGATGTACAATCCACCCCCATTTCCGTTGGTGTCTATGATAACCGACGGTGACGCAGGATCATCGTGGATCGCGATTCCGCCACCGCTCAAAATAGAATCAAAAGCGAGGTTGAACACGTATTGCGGGCCTTGTATAAAACCGATGCCTGGATGGAGTTTCAGCGGTGCGCGGCGCACAATTCCGCCACCGCCCGAACCCAGATCATGAAAATTTACTTGCGGTGTGCGGACCGTGCGTCCCTGATGATGAAAGATTTGCGGATCGCTATTTTGAATGGCAATCGCGTGTTGGGCGGCCATCGGCAGGCCGAGGATATTGGGGAGCGTCCATTCGGCGGGGGCCGTAAGTGTGGCAACACTTGTTTGCCCGCGGAGCTTCGAGCTTGCGAGTCCCAATTGGGTCCCCGCAGCAGTGCGGTCGCCTAGCCCAGATGCGTAGATGCCTCCTGCATCGTTGATCTCCAGATCAATGATCCCTGTTGCGCCTCCCACTGGCTGGATGTTGGTTCCCCGCATGCCGTTACCAAGTAGGTCAAAACCGTTAAAGGCATCTTGCGTGAGAATGTGCGTAGCCGCCCCTGTATCCAGCAGCGCTAGATCAAAGTAGGGAGTTCCACCTACCCCAAGTAGAGGTCCCCCTGGCGCGACACTGGGATCCGCAATAAACGGTATTCCGCCCAAGTCAATTTCCTCGATGGTCTTGAATTCATTGGTCATGCCGATGCCCACCAGCGGAATAAAGCCACCCAGAGGTACGTCGGCGCGGATCGTACCAGTGAGGGTCATGTGAGCCACAAGAGCGAGAATAGCCGTTGCACGAAGCATGGTCGAAGTTCCTAGTTGAAGTTATGAAGACTCAACGCCTGTCCGTCATGGTGCACGATGTCAGGGGGGCGACTGACTCAGGTTCGACGAGAATTAATGACCAAAATCTGTTTAAAGGGGTGCTTGCGCTAACCGGCAGGTGCGGAGTATGCGGCGGCCGATGCGGCTTAAACTGCTGGACGCCCCACGCTGTAGTAGCGGAAACCCCGCTCAGCCATCCGCATCGGATCGTATAAGTTGCGGCCGTCAATGATCGTTGGCGACGCCATCAAAACTCGCATTTTTTCCCAGTTGGGACGCCGGTAAAAGTTCCACTCCGTCATGATTACCAGTGCGTCGGCATCTTGAAGCGCGTCGTCCTGCTGTGCGCAACAGGTGATTTTGTCTTTGTAGATCGCCTCTACGTTTCGCATTGCCTCTGGATCATGGACCCGGACGACCGCGCCGCTTGCCAGTAGATGATCGATAAGCACCAACGAAGGCGCTTCGCGGATGTCGTCTGTCTTGGGTTTGAAAGCCAATCCCCAAACAGCAATCATTTTTCCAGCCAGGCGTCCCCCGAAGTGTGCGTCGACTTTTTTGGCGATTACTTTCTTTTGGCGCTGATTGACCAAGTCCACGGCTGAAAGCATTTCCGAAGCGACATCATGATCCGCCGCCATGGCTGCCAATGCACGTACGTCTTTGGGAAAACAGCTGCCACCGTAGCCTGCTCCCGGAAAGAGAAAGGCAAATCCGATACGGCTGTCGTGTCCGATGCCGCGGCGCACGTCATTGATGTCGCCGCCCATCTGCTCGCAAAGGTTTGCCATCTCGTTGATAAAGCTGATTTTTGTCGCCAAGAGAGCGTTGGCAACGTATTTGGTCATTTCTGCGCTTTCAGGGGTCATCACCAAAAATGGACGCTCAGTGCGCAAGAAGGGTTCGTAGAGCTGTCTAAGGACTTGTTCGCTATGTCGCTCACGGACACCGACCACGACCCGGTCTGGTTTTTCGAAGTCGTCGATCGCAGCGCCTTGCTTCAAGAATTCGGGATTGTTGGCGACGTAGCACTCGCGATCTGTCAGTTCCTTCAGCCGAGCGTAGATCTGCGCATTGGTGCCGACAGGGACGGTGCTCTTGATGACGACAACAGCAGTTGCCTGCAAATGGGGCGCGATGGCTGCCACTACGGACCAAAGCGCCGTCAAGTCGGCAGACCCATCACCTCCCTGGGCAGTGCCGACAGCCACATAGATGATTTCAGCCGGGGTGACCGCCGCAGCCAGATCTGTGGTGAATGCCAATCGTCCGGACGCGAGATTATACGCTACCATTTTTTCCAGGCCGGGCTCATAAATGGGCACTTTGCCTTCGCTCAAGGCGGCGACTTTATCTGTATCAACATCAACGCACACCACTTCATTGCCGCTATCGGCGAAGCAAGTCCCACTAACTAATCCGACATAGCCCGTACCGACAACCGCAATCTTCATGAAATCGTTCTCGCTGTGGGCCCGCAAAAGGGTATCAATGTGTTCCGCTAAGAGAAACCTTGCCACCAGTTGGCTAACCGCAGGAAGGTGAGAATCCGTTGGCTGCTTGCAGGAAAGTGAGAATCCGTTTCAAAACTACCAGGCAATGCCCGATTCCCAATGTCTCTCAATGCCCAGCAGGGATTTTGAAACTGGCGCTAGTATAGTGTCCTGGGCTTTCACGGTCCAACAGTTTCAGCGAGAAAGCCAGGAGAATGGACAAGTTACTAGGCGATTGAAGAAGACATCCAGACAAACCCGAAAGAGCATGGAGGGCACAAAGAACGTAAAGTCTTCTATTGCTTCCATGACGCTTGCAGAAAAAATTGCGTGCCGTCCTTGAGGTCAAGCGAGGCCGCTGCCAAGCTTGCGCTACGAGGAATTCGACCGGGCCTGGCGATCCTGATGGGCCACCAGTCGGACGTGCCCTAGAAGGACTTGCCATAGAAGGACTTGGTGGCGACTCCCACTTGCTTGCGGACCATATGGGCGATGGAATCGACTTCCGAATCCTCCAGCGGAGCGACGCTCCTTTCGGCGGGCGGGCGCGCTACGGTGTAGATCTGCACGAGCCTAAGTTTGCCTCCAGCACCGAGAATCTCTTGTAGACGCTCGCAATACGCGGCTAGTTCAGTAGCGGATGGCGGCGCGCCGTTGACGCGCATCCACAGTGACTGAATCACCAGTGGCCGGCATTTCGCAGCGGCCGTGATGTTTTCTAAGATTTGTCGGAATGGAATTGGCGTACGTTCGATCAGATGATAATAGCCTTCGGTCCCTGCATCCAGCTTGGCCCAAATTTCTCCCTGGTTGGCATCAAGTATTCTCAAGCCACGTTCGACATGGCTGCGGTGAAACATGCTGGCGTTGGTGATCAATACCATCTTCACGTTGTCCAGACCAGCTTTTCTTTTCACGTCCGCACACGTGTCGATGATGGAGTCAAAGTTTCTGTACGTGGTCGGTTCCCCGTCACCTGAAAAAGAAATGTCCTTCAAGTGCCGCAGTCCGGGAGGCGTGTTATGGAAAGGCTCCATTTCGTAAAGCTTTCCGGTAGCGACAAGCTTCAACATTTCACGCAGCTCTTGAGTGAGTTCCTCCATGTCGACGAACCGTGTTTGGCTTTGCCTGCGCCGATTAACTTGGCAATAGATGCAATCGAAGTTGCACACTTTGTCGGGGTTCAGATTGATCCCGACTGAAATGCCCCCCGACCGCCGGCTCAGCACCGGGTAGACAAACTTCATTGCATCAAAGGAGCGATGATGCAGCGTGTGGAGTTGATGGACGGACATCGCGAAGTGGTAAGCGGAAGAACAGTCGGTGAGTCCAGATTGGCCCAAGGTGTACCACGGACCAATTAGACGAATACGCGGCGACAGGCGGATCCTTCGTCTGCTTCATCTTAGGGTACCGCGAGATGAGGGCATAGAGTGCGACAGCAGTGTCTGAGGGTGAAGTGAAACGCCGGCTGGCTGCCCACACACTTCTTCAAGCGATTTCTCGGTATTCCAGATGCGCTAGTCGGCGGAAGAGTTCGCAGCGGCTCGTCAATTCTTCGCTGCTACCTGTATCGACGATTCTGCCTTGCTCCATCACGACGATCCGGTCGGCCAGGGCCAGCGTGCTGGGGCGATGGGTGATCATAAACACGGTCCGGCCCAAAACAAACTCCTCCAATACCGTATGGATCAATTGTTCACTTTCGACATCGATTTGGCTGGTGGCTTCGTCCAGGATGAGGATTTCCGGATCTCGCAGTATGGCGCGGGCCAAGGCAATTCGCTGGCGCTGACCGCCCGAAAGCAGATTGCCGCCCTGACCGCAACGGGTTTCATAGCCCTCGCCGAGGTGCCTGGTGATGAACGGATGCGCGTGTGCCTGCCGGGCAGCTTGTTCAACCATGTCCTGAGTGGCTGTGGGTGAGCCGTACCGTATATTGTTGGCGACTGTATCGTCAAATAGCATTGTTTCTTGCGCAACCAGTCCGATCCGACTGCGCAGATCGTGTAGCCGCACATCGCGCACATCAATGCCGTCAATTGTGATCGCGCCGCTTAACGGATCATAGAAACGAGCGAGCATATTCATCAGCGTTGACTTGCCGCAGCCGTTGGGGCCCATGATGGCAATGGTTTCACCCCTTTTGACCTGCAGATCGACTCTATCAAGAATCACTTCCGACGGATTGTAAGCAAACGTAACATCGCGAAACTGAATACGGTCTAAGCAATTGGGCAGTTTGGCCGGTACGGGAGGATCGACGACTTGGGATTCACGGTCGAGTAGCTGATACACCCGATCGCTGGCGGCTGCGGCCCGCTGGAGACTATTGAAGACCCCTGACAGCCGCCGGACAGGATCGCTGGCACCGGCCAAGCTTGCAAAGAAAAGTCCCATCATGCCATGAGACAAGGTGTTGTCGCTGATGCGAATGCCGAACAAATGGGTTTCGCCATTGAGGACTAAATACCCGCCGGCAAGCATGGCGGCAACGATCATGCCAATCCCCATCAATTCCGTTGTCGGGCTGACCAGGGAATTGTACATAGCGATTTTCATCGACTTTCGATAATAGAGTTTCGAAGCCTGGTGAAACCGACCGCGCTCGCGCGACTCCATCGTAAAGGCCTTAATCACCTTCATTCCGCCAAATGTTTCTTCCAATAGATCGAATACACTAGAAAATTCCTCCTGTGCCCGACGGTTCGCCCGTTTGAGCGCCTTGGAAAGCCAGTGGATCGCGTAGCCAGCGAGCGGCGCGGACAGGATTGTCAGCAGTAGCAACTGCCAACTCACCCAAGCTGCCAGGGACAGGCACGTCAACATTTTTAGTGGTTCGCGTATGCCCATGCCAAATGCCGTTTGTGTCCCGGCGGCGATGGATCCGATTTCGCCAGTGAACCGGTTTATCAAGTCTCCCGAGGTCGTTTGGTGAAAGGTTGCCAGGTCAAGTTGCAGCGTGCGCTTGAAAAACTGCTTGCGCAGCTCAAAGTCCGTTAATTGTCCCAGTCGAGCCATGAAGAAGCTGCCCGCAATACGAAACAAGCTCTTCAGAAGCGTGCCGGCAAACAAGGCCAGGCAAACAGCTACCAGCGTGCCGAATGCCGTTGCCGGCAACAGGCGATGAGCGGCCGGCTGAAACCATTGCCAGAATTCTTTTTTTGTCCGGGCCTTTTCAAGACAATACTCCAATCCGTCGCGCTGAGCCCGTAGGCGGCTCTGCGTCCTCGGTGGAGCCGACACTCGTTGGTTTTCGAGGCCGGCAATTTTTTCCTCGAGATCCGTGGCCTGGCGCTGCGCCGCGACGATCGTTTCGTCGAGTAGCCGTGGGATCGACTTGTCTTGCATGACGCCGTCCACAACCGGCAAGACTGTTGCGATATTGGCCGCCCAAAGAATAGCAACCATTAAGGAGCACACGATCGACCCGATTACAGTCAGCCGATGTCGGAGTGCCAGGCGGATAGCGCGAAAGAAATTGCTCACTGATCATCCATGATCAAAAGCGGGCATCCGCCCGATAGCGGTGCCAGCAGAATGCCGGTCAAATCGGCTGCGGTTGTAGCAAATAGCATGCGGCGAACCAAGAGCACCCGGCGCAAACGACTTAAACCGGCTTCAAGCCCAGTTTGGGGCTACAATCTTCGGGGATCTTGCCGCCGACGGATGGTTTGGGAATGGGTTCTATGCTTTTGTTACAAATGACCAATGCAAGCCGGTGGCGCCGCTTGCAGTATCGGGGTGCGTACTTCGCCACAGAGCCTGGTTCGAGGTGCGCCAAGGTCAACAGAAAGTAGGTGGCAAGGCCATTAGGTTACAGATGGAATACGGCCTTTAGTTGACACGAGTGTCGCTTGGTTATTTCGCCGTTACTTCCGGTGCTAGCTCTCTTAAGTTTCTGAGCTCCGACCTGTCCGATTTGTTGGATTCTGACGATTTAGGCGCCGATACCAGTTTTACTGCCTTGCTCGTGCACCCGCGCCGCGAGACGCGACAACCCGCAAACCGCAAGAACGACCCCTTCTTGGTTGGGCAATTCTTGCGCCCCGCGAGCAGCCCAGATTTCTCAATGAGGGGGAAGTATCGATGAGACAACTCTTACCCGTAATTACCCTGGCCATCCTGGCAACCAGCGGTTGCGCAGGAAACCGATTGTTGGGCCGCCTAAATTGCGGCAAACAACCGTGTCATATCACCCGCTTCCAGTCGGCTCCGGGCCCGGGTATTTGTCGCACAGCTTGCCGCCCGAGCGGCTGCTCGAAGGGGCTACTGAGTGGATGTGCTGACGATTGTTGTGACGCCGGGTGTTGCTGTGATGACGCCTGTTGTGGACCGAGTGATGGAGGTTGCGGCTTTGCGGACTGCGGATGTAACAACGCGTGTGGCGGCAGCGGCTGTGGATTGTGTCAACGGTTTGCCGGACGCGTAGCCAGCGGATTTTGTCCTCACGGCGGTGGATATCCGGAATCGTATAATTTTGCGCCAAGTTCGCCCGGGGGCCAGGTCGCCTATCCGTATTACACCGTGAGGGGTCCGCGAGACTTTTTCTCAGACGATCCACCATCCATAGGGCCGTACTGACGCTCGCCGTTTCTCGCAAAAAAGAATTGCGTGAAGGGATGCACGCTAAAGCCAGTCACTGTTTGTGTAAAGAAGCACAATACAGGCGGCTGGCTTTTTTGCATGGCGCCCGCCCGACCAGAAGTCCCGCCGCTTATACAGCTGTGGCAACCAGTGTGATATTCTGCCCACCGAAACCAAAGCTATTCGACAGCACGGTCTTACAAGTGTGGTCACGGGCCGTATTGGGCACGTAATCCAGGTCGCAGTTAGGGTCGGGTGTTTCGTAATTGATTGTTGGTGGTACTACGTTGTGCCGCATCGCCATAAGGCAAACGATCAGTTCGGTCGCACCTGCGGCGGCGATCAAGTGGCCGGTCATGCTCTTTGTGCTCGAAACAGGAATATTGTCGGCCTGGTCGCCAAACGTCTTGCGGATGGCCAAGCTTTCTACTTTGTCATTGACCACGGTACTCGTACCGTGGGCATTGATGTAATGGATGTCATCTTTGTTCTTGCCCGCATCAGCGAGGGCCATGTTGATGCAACTAATTGCCCCTCGCCCCTCGGGATGCGTGTCGGTGATTCGGAACGCATCAGCGGTCGTGCCGTAGCCGAGGATCTCGCCATACATTTGCGCTCCTCGGGCTCGGGCGTGTTCGTATTCTTCCAGCACAACGATGGCCGCCCCTTCCCCCAGCACGAAACCGTCACGATTCAAGTCAAATGGTCTCGAGACTTTTTCCGGTGCGCCCGTGCGTTCGCTCAGCGCCGTGAGCAAATTGAATCCCGTGACGCCAAAGGGGTGGATCATGCTGTGGGCGCCGCCCGAGAGCATGACATCGGCCTCTCCGCGTCGAATAATCTCGGTGGCCTCGCCCACCGCCTGACTGCTCGCAGCACAAGCGGTAAGGCAGTTGACGTTGGGCCCCTGGGCATTAAACATGCCTGCCAGATAGCCAACTGGCATGTTGGGTTCTTGCTCAAGCTCTGCTGTTGGATCGAGTACTTCGATGCCTTTTTCAACGAAACCCTTTAGTTCGAATTCGTCCCCTTTTAGCCCGGCGGCCATCATTTCAGAAAAATGGAGAAAATCTTGCTGCCCTTCTCCAGCGCCCAGGTAAACGCCAAAACGAGTCGGATCCACCGAGTCGAGAACACCCGAGTCGGCCATGGCTTGCTTGGCAGCACCTGCGGCGAAACAGGAGTGCCGGCTGCGGTCTTTCCAAACGTTCGCGTCTTCACCTTCGTCGGCTATGGACCAATCGCGCACTTCTGCAGCGATACGCGTGGGGAAATTTGAAGCGTCGAACAAGGTGGTTTTGCCTACACCACTCTTGCCGGCAACTAAGTTGTTCCATAGCTCGTCGCTGTTGGTTCCCAGCGGAGTTACGCAGCCAATCCCGGTAATAACGGTGCGACGTCGCATGAGTGAGTTCCTGTTCTTCGGCAAATCTAAGCAACGAATAGTCAATTGCCCTGATCACTTACCAGGACAAGCCGCGGCTCAAGTGCCCAAGCCTTCCGAAAGCGGATATTCATGCTCCTGCATTCGAGTGCCGTCGGCATGGATTCCAACTTCAAACACTTGGACCAGGGAAAGCCAATGTTGGAGATCGCTTGGCCGGAACAGCCGCGCCCCCATCAACTCTTCGCTATCCTCGCCCAGTCGCGCGTAAAACAGAAGCGTCTCGGCATGGAGCCGATCGCCCACATGTGCCGTGGCGGTGACCGCGGCACCGGAGTCACGTACCGAGTCAATTTTTACGCGGTAGGTCAAGGTATCACCCGGGCGTACGCAGGAGTAAAATTTGGCTTTCGCCAGTTTGCCTAGCACCACGAGCTCACCAAATCCGTATTGCTCGCTAACCAGCAGTCCGCCCGCCTGAGCCATGCCCTCGGTGATCAGCGAGTTGGGCATGATCGGATACCCAACAAAGTGGTCGTGCAAGTGGCCTTCAGACAACGAAACGCCTTTGGTCGCTACTGCGTGCGACCCACACACAAATTCCGTAAAACGATCTATCCAGAACCAACGCATGATGGAGGGGCTTCCCTGAAAAAATTTGCCAGCTACTAGTTACCGGCTAGTAGCCATTACTAGGCAGCCAATTTATGCGCTACGAAGTTACACATGTCCTTCACAGTAAGCTGTTGGCCCAAATTTTGTATGACTGGCTCGGCTTCGAAATTAGTCAGGTCGGCAAACGGCATCCGCTCGCGGAGTTTCGCGATTCCAGCCTCATTGACTTTGCCGTCTTGGACAAATGCGGCATCTGTCAAGATATCTTCGGGAAATAGCTCGCCGCGCTCAATCTTGATGTCAAACGCTTTCTCTAAGCGGAATACAATGTCAAGGAAGTCGATCGACTCAGCGTCAAGATCACCTTGGAGTGTGGCAGTAGGTATAACTTCGTCGTCATCGACTCCAAGGGCATCTACGAGTGCTTCACGCACCTTATCAAAGATTTCTTCTTTGGATGGCATCGCTTGTGAACCTCCACTACATGTCAATAGGTATCAGCCGTTCCGTCGTGGCGGCTCCGCCAGCTTACGGATCTCGCTGCTGTTTCGTTAGGCTGCCGCTACCCCACTCCGCGAGTCAATAATGATTCGCTATCGCGCAGCCGCGCGATCATTCGATCGTCGAGGCCTTGTTGTGTCGGGTCGGAATCGGCAAGATTGTATCGTTCCAGTACCAATCGACCGGTCACGGAGACACGGCCTTCGACATCTCCCTGAAACTTTAGGTTGACGAACCGCTCGTCGATCTTAGTTTGCTCAACTCGCATGGTGAGTGTGCGTCCGGCTGTAACAAAATCTGCATACTTCACGGCACGCGCCTCGTGGAGTACGACGACACTATGCGCGTAGTCTTCGCTGAGTCGCACCAGCCAGGCACCAGCCTGGGTAGCCGCTTCCAGCATGAACACCCCGGGCAGCACAGGAAACCCAGGAAAGTGGTCCCCTAGATAATCCTCTGCCAGCGAGACATTTTTGACTGCCGTAAGTTCTTTGTTGGGCTCGTAGGAGCAAATCCTATCCAGAAGCCAAAATCGCATGGGCGGAAGTCCAGGCAGCAGTTGTTTGAGGCCGAACAGGCAAAATAGTTAAACAGGGATTATAGCCCCCACACAATGGCTCCACAACGGTGCGACAGCTTGTTTTCAGAGGCTGTCGAATCATCGACACGGCGAGTTTGCGGGCTGAAAGGATTGGGACTCCGTATTTCGCCCTCATTTCTGCCCCCTATTGTGCTACAAGTGTGCACCTTGCTCGCTCACCGGTGCAGCGTGACTGCGCAATTCGCCTCCTCGATGCACGAGACTCGCTCCCATTGGCCCCTGTGATTCCAATGACTTCGTGCCATCGCTGCAACTCGCTACCACCGGGTGCAAAAGACAATTGGAGTGATCGATCATTGGATGCGCAGGAGCAAATTTCCTCATTCCCTTAAGGGTGGCCATTGGCGCTGGGCGTGGCGCGAGATGCTGACTAGGCGGTACGCAGTATTGAGCGCCCGTGGCTTGCCATGCAGGTGGGCCTCTAGAGCTAGATTCCAGAAGGAAAAAACGTCAGTGCGATCTTCCAGTTGGCTGCCGGGCGATTATTTGTCGTCGTCATCCAGCTGGCGGATTAAGTCGCGGACTTCGTCGACAAGGGAACGTACTTCCTGGTTGCTGGCGTAAAGAGTCACCAGACTATCCAGCAAGTCTCGTGCTTTGAGGGAGTCGCCTTCCTCTGCCAGGTCATTGGCATGATCGATTTTACTACGGAAAAATGATGCCAGGCCGTCCTCGCGATCGTCGCCCGCCTTGATCTGCCGTATTTTTAGGCGCGCCAGATTTACAAGGGCACGATCTTCGGGGTCTTCGGTATCGCCGAATACGTTGATCATGGCTTCATATTTTTCCCATGCGGTATAGCGGTCGCCGAACTGCTCGTATTTCCAGGCTTCCGCAAAACGTCTTTCCGCCTCACTTCGTGCTTTGACCCCGCCCTTCTGGTGCTTTTCAATCCGTGCTTCGGCGCGTTGCATGGCATAGCGATCTTCAAATGCTTGAATTTCTTCCGCGTATTGCGATTCGGGGAATCGTTCACGAAGAGGAACCAGGTATTGGTCAATTGCCCGTTTCCAATCGACCGCACTTTCTGATGCCATCAATGGCTTGGCCTTCGCGAAGAGAGCTTCCTCGCTAAGTGGCCACAAGGACCAGATTCCCACACCCACGACGCCCGCCAAACAAGATGCCAAAAACCAGGCTCGCTCGTAGAAGGGCACGTCGCCTCCAAGTTCCGTGCGCTGCCGACGGAGGCGTCGTAGTTCTCCTCGGTCCTGACCGGCTCCAAGTGCCCCCTTTTTTCCCGACCATGCGTGCTGTGCCGCGCCAGTTCCCGAGTCGGCCTTGCGCTTGGCGTTGACAATCGCCCGATGCGCCTCGTCCGCCGACGCGAATCGGTCTGATCGTTTTACCGCAAGCAGATGCGACACCAATGCGTCGAGCCATACGGGGAAGTCGAAAACTTTTGTCGAAACTCGCGGCGCAGCCGCGGTGCGTCGCGCCTGCACTAATTCGCTCGCTGAATCAGCTGGCCACGGCAGTTCGCCCGACAGACATTCAAATAGCAACACGCCCAGGCTGAATAGATCGCATTGTGGCACGGACGCCGATTGTTTTCCGCGAAACTGTTCGGGCGCCAGATAGTGGGCTACTTGCATCTCCGAACGCAAGCCAAGGACTTCGTCCCGGTCGGCCCAAACGCAATCAAACCCTACTAGTTTGACACCGCCGCTTTCCGGCAACAGGATGCGTGTTGGCGTGAGTCGTTGATGCACGAAGCCTTCGCGATGCGCGTGATCGAGGGCAAGACATACCGCATCTACGATGTCGACAGCCATTTCCCAGGGTAGGCGGCCGCGCCGGTCGAGTTGGTCACGCAAAGATTCGCCACCCACCATCTCGAGTGCCAGGTAGGGCTGCCCTTGCTCGACCGCCCCACCAAACACCCTGGCAATGCCCGGGTGTATGAGTTTTTGGAGGCGTTTGACATCACTTGCAAAGTTGCCTCTGCCCATGGCCTGCCGAACGACACTGCGCGGCAATAGCTTGATCGCCATAGTTATTTTTCGTTCGACGTGCACTCCGCGCAAGACGTTGCTTTCAGCAGAGCCGTCCAGGGGCTCTTCGAGAGCGAAGGGGCCGATACGCGAGAGCAGCATAATCGTCCATTCTAATCAGTCGGGCGAAAACATGGCAATTCGAGCCTTGCCCGTTCGGCACGCGGACTCACTAAGCAGAGCGGAATCAAGATGTCGTTTCGCCGGTAGCTTGCGCAGATGTGGTCTCTTGGTTGTCCGCGGCGTCACTGGCCAGAGACGCTTTTGGTGCCGAAGGCGGCTCGGGTTTGCCATTAATGATTTTAGCGTGGTCAATATTCCCCTCGAGATGCCGGAGAATGGCGTGAGTGGTGTTGCGCACGTAGTTGCAGTCATCCAGCACGATCTTTTTTTTACGGCCATCCTGCTCGTAGAGAACTTTGGCAATGCCTTTGTTCCGCCAAAGTTTTTTGTCGAGTGCTCCAATTTGATCAAACGCAATTTTCCGGCCCTCACTACTGCTCAACTCGTCTTCAGTGGCTTCGATCCAGCATCGCCAATGGCCTATTAGCTTTAAGAGAAAGATAAATCCGAGCAGCCCTGTTAGTGTGGCCATCGCGAACTGCTGTCGGATGTGATAGGTGGTCCTCCGCTGGAGGTGCCCCTTCTTATCTTTGAAGTGTTTTACCAACCAACCATGAGTGGTTACAGCCACTTCATTCCATTTCGTTTCGCGATCCAATTCATCCAGATCCGCATTTCCCTTTGCAAACTCTTCATACTGGTCAAAATGCAGCTGTTGATTTGGATAGGTTATCGTCCCATCGTAAACGCAGTACAGGCACATGCCCGTGCAAAGCAATCCGACGACGCCGAGTCGAATGAGATAAGCTGGATTGATATCGGTTCTTAATGGCATATGCGTCGTCGCCCCTAAAGCCAAAGGCGGGAACCATTTCCCTTTCCCGTATTCTAGGATAGCCCATGCGCAAAAACACGGACAGAGTATCGGCAATCCGCCTCGGAGATTGCCGGCGATTTGTCCCATTCCAGATCGATATTTCCGCGCCAGGCCGGATTTTTGGCACTTCTGTAAAGACGGCTTTGCCTGAAATTTGATTGCCGGTACGCAACTATTGGGGCGCAAGTATCACTTGCTCGATCAGGCGCTACTCGGGGCCGTCTGAGGAGTGAATGCCAATTTTCGAGCTGGTGGAGTTTGGCCAGGAGAGTGCCCTGCGAAACCCTTCGGTTTTTCGGTCTGTTTTGTAGACATTCTGTGTGCCTCCGTGATCCTGTGTATTTGTGGTGTTCAATTTTTCAATTGGTTGATTGTCCAGTATTTTGCTCGAATCGGTGCTATAATCGGTGGCAATCGAGGATTCTAGGGTTCTGACGAGACGTTGCTTCGAAATGTACCGGTGGTTCTAGGAATGTCATGCAACAAGTTGTTCTCGGGATTTTTTGGGGTGAGGCAACTCTATCGCACGTCGTTGGGCGTGTTGGTCATTGCGCCGGCTTACTTGAGTGCTGCCTGTGCGCCGGTTTCCGCGGTTGACTTCTCTCGCGAAATCCGGCCAATCTTGTCGGACCGCTGCTTCAAGTGCCATGGTCCGGACGATGCGGCGCGCGAGGGCGAGTTGCGTTTGGACGTGCGCGAGACGGCAGTTCAGTCGGCTATCATTCCGGGTGATGCCGAAGCGAGTGAATTTTTTCGCCGGATTATTACGAGCGACCCCGAAGATCAGATGCCGCCTGTCGAATCGCAGCGGCCTCGACTTGACGCAAAGCAGATTGCCCTGGTGCGGGCCTGGATCGAGGAAGGAGCCCAGTTCGATCGGCACTGGTCTTTACGGCTGCCGGGCCATGGCGAGCCGCCGCAGGTGGAGGGGGCTGATGTCCGCAACCCAATCGATCGCTTTCTTCTTGCCCGGCTGCGAGAGGAGGGCTACGCGCCCTCTCCGGCCGCTGATCCGCGCACGCTAATACGCCGCCTATCATTTGACCTGGTGGGCTTGCCGCCAACGCCGGATCAGGTGGAGCAGTTCGTCGCCGACCCATCGGCGGGTGCCTACAGCAATCTGGCGGACCGGTTTTTGGGCTCACCCCATTATGGTGAGCGCATGGCGATGTACTGGTTAGACGTGGTGCGCTACGCAGATTCGAATGGCCTGCACGGCGACCAGTTTCGTCCCCACTCGTCGTACCGCGATTGGGTAATCAAGGCGTTTAATGACAACCTTCCCTACGACCAGTTTGTGCTCGAGCAACTGGCCGGCGACTTGCTGCCGGACTCCGGATTCGAACAGCAGATTGCATCGGGGTTCAATCGGCTAAACATGACGACCCAAGAAGGCGGAGCGCAGCCGAAGGAGTATCGGGCCATTTATCAGGCCGACCGCGTGCGTAACAGTTCGGCAATCTTTCTTGGCCTCACCATGGGCTGCGCACAGTGCCACGATCACAAATTTGACCCGCTCACGATGCGAGATTTTTACTCATGGGGAGCATTTTTTTCTGATATCGAGGAAGTAGCCGTTGGCGCGCAACAGTCAACAATGATGCGGCAAGTTCGGCACCACCCGGAGCAATCCTGGATGGACAATCGGATTGCGGAGTTGCAGCAAGTGCTAGCAACTCAGACACCCGAGTTGGCTGCAGCACAACTCGCCTGGGAGAAGAACCCTGAGAAAACACTTGATGACTGGACTTTGCTCAAGCCTGTATCGCAGGCAAGCCAGGCGGGGTTCCGGTTGGTTGCCGAGGACGACAATTCGATTCATCTTGCCGAGGGTGAATCGCCCAAGCGCGACCAGTACACGATCCAGTTCAAGTCGGATTTGTCGTCAATTACTGCCCTCTATCTTGAGGTGCTGCCCGACGCACTGTCACCCGGTGGTGGCCCTGGACGGAGCTCGAACGGCAACTTTGTACTCAACGAATTTGAAGTGGTTGTGGACGGCCAGCCAACGCAATTGCAGGGCGCAACCGCCACGTTTTCTCAAACCCATTATAGCGTAGAGGCCGCGATCGACGGTGACATCGGTTCCGGGTGGGCGATCCTGCCCAGGGTGAATCAGGCACATCATGCGGTGTTTGAATTGGCGTCGTTGCCAGACCGCCCGGGACCTCGGGTAATTCAAGTTGTGATGAAGCAGACCTATGGAGACGCCCACGTAGCGGGACGGTTTCGCCTGTGGGCAACCGACTCCCCGCGACCCCTCGATGCGAATAAGACGGTACTCGTCCAGTCGGTGGCGCGTACACTATCCAAATCCGCGGCGGAGCGGACCTCCGCCCAGAACGCGGAGCTCTCCGCCTACTTTCGCACCGTTGCGCCAGCCCTTGCCAGCACTCATAAGGAGCTTTCGGCGCTACTCGAGCGGCAAAAAAAAATCGGGGGCCCGCAGCGGGCAATTCTCGTCAGTCGCCGCCTCGAAACGCCGCGCGAGGTGCGAATTCTTCCGCGCGGCAACTGGTTGGATGAAACGGGCGAGGTGGTGCAGCCAGCGATTCCGGCAATCTTTGGAGCACTTGATGTAGAAGGTCGCCGGGCGACTCGCCTTGACCTAGCACGTTGGCTTGCTGACGCGGAAAACCCGTTGACGGCGCGGGTACACGTAAACCGACTTTGGAAAATTGTTTTCGGCCGGGCCCTCGTCCATCCGCCCGACGATTTTGGTGCTCAGGGGAACGTGCCTTTGCATCCTGAATTGCTTGATTGGTTGGCAACACAGTTTGTCCAAAGCGGTTGGGATACCAAGAAGCTACTGAAACTCCTGGTCACTTCAGCTGCGTATCAAAGGTCGTCGCTGGGTGCGGCAATTGTGCGGCAACGCGATCCCGAGAACGACTTTTACGCTAGGCAGAATCGTTTTCGACTCGATGCGGAGATGGTGCGGGACAATGCTTTGGCGATCAGCGGATTGCTCAACCCAAACCTCGGCGGCATCAGTGTCAAGCCGTATCAACCTGCCGGCTACTGGGCACACCTCAATTTTCCGGTGCGCACCTACGAGCACGACACCGATGGCAATCAGTATCGACGCGGGTTGTACACGTACTGGTGCCGCACGTTTCTTCATCCGTCATTGGCGGCGTTTGACGCGCCTTCGCGGGAAGAGTGTACCGTCGAACGGCCTCGTAGTAATACCCCCTTGGCCGCACTGGCCCTGTTGAACGATCCAACCTATGTCGAAGCGGCGCGAGCCCTGGCAGGTCGGATGATGGCCGGGGTAGAACATACGCCAACTGGCCGCATTGAGCTGGCGTATCGGTTGGCGCTGCAGCGCGCGCCGCGATTGGAAGAGATTGAACTGCTGCTAGAGTTATTTGATCGCCAGCTTCACGACTACTCCTTGCGTACCAAAGACGCGGAAAAAGCACAGGCTGTTGGTTTGTCGCCCAGTCGAGGGGAATCGAGTCCAGAGAAAGCAGCTTGGGTAGCAGTGGCGCGGACCATTCTCAATTTGCATGAAACGATCACCAGGAACTAGCCCTCTAGGGGCAAAGGCAACGGCAATGGACACGAAACGCATGGACCCTGGGCGTATCGAAATCAGTCGTCGGCTGACGCGACGCGCATGGCTGGGGCGTGCAGCTAACGGTATTGGCGGGATGGCGCTGGGAACGCTGCTCGACCAGAGCAATATACTGGCGCGGGTGGCGCCCGAACGCGGACGGATTTGTCCGCTGGACTTTGCCCCCAGGGCAAAGCGGGTCATTTTTTTGTGTCAGGCGGGTGGCATGTCGCATCTGGAGACCTTCGACGAAAAGCCCAAACTGCGTGAAATGGATGGCCAAGGCATGCCTGAATCCTTCACTGCCGGCCAGCCGATCGCCCAGTTGCAGGGAGTTGCGCAACTCAAATGCATGGGGCCACGGCACGCATTTCGCGACTGCGGCGCTTCGGGGCAGCGGATTTCCACCCTGTTTCCCTATCTCGCGAACGTGGCTGACCAATTGTGCATCGTCAATTCGTCCCGGACGGAGCAAATCAACCATGACCCGGCCCATACATTTATGAATACGGGCACACAGATTTCTGGGCGGCCGTCTATGGGTTCGTGGTTGACCTATGGACTCGGCAGCGAATCGCAGGATCTGCCTGGGTTTGTGGTGATGACTTCGGTCGGCGGGGGACAAAACCAGCCCATTGCAACGCGGCAGTGGCATAGTGGATTTCTTCCGGGTCGGCACCAGGGCGTCGAATTCAGATCGGCCGGTGATCCTGTGCTCTACCTGAACGATCCGCCTGGTGTCGCCCGGCACGGGCAGCGACAGGTCATCGATACGGTCTCAGCGCTCAATCGACTTCACGATTCCACCGTGGATGATCCGGAAATTGCCACGCGCATTGCACAATACGAATTGGCGTTCAAGATGCAAACGAGCGTGCCACAATTGATGGATCTATCGGGCGAAACGCGCGCCACGCTCGATATGTATGGCACCGAAGGCGCGGACGGCAGCTACGCCGCGAACTGCCTGTTGGCACGCCGGCTGGCAGAACGTGGGGTACGTTTTATTCAGCTATATCACCGTGGCTGGGACCACCACGGCCAGATTGAAATTGGGAGCACTTTAACCGCCAAGCACGTCGATCAAGGTACAGCGGCACTCATCACAGACCTCCACCAGCGCGGCATGCTGGATGAAACGCTCGTCATTTTTACGGGCGAGTTTGGTCGCACTCCGATGGCGCAAGGCGATGGACGCGACCACCACATTCGTGGGTTCTCGATGTTTCTTTGTGGTGGTGGCGTAAAACCGGGCATTCGTTACGGCGCGACCGACGAACTCGGGTACAACGCCATCGAGAATATTTTTCATGTGCACGATCTGCACGCTACCATGCTGCATTTGTTGGGAATCGACCATGAAAAAATGACGTTCCGCTATCAGGGCCGCGACTTCCGGCTGACCGACGTGCACGGCAACGTGGTCCACGACATTATCGCATAAGCACCCATCAAAGTGTGAAGTGCCCTGATGGGCTGAGAGAAGCCACCCGCCTCCTGGATCGAGATGAAAGGAACTGCCATGAATTTCTCGACTGACCGTGATGAACCGATCACGAATTTTCAGAAAGATGGTTACATCTTCGAGCGAGGGTTGTTTGACAGCGACGAGATGGCAGGTTTATTGCATGGCGCCAAGTCAGATGAAGCTCTGGCCGCGGAATCTTATGCCCGCAAGGATGCGTCTGGCGGCGCGACACGGTTGGCGTTGCGAAATGAATTAGATGACGATTCTATTTATGCTGCGGTCGTAAGATCCGAGCGAGTCGTTTCCATGATGGAGCGCCTGCTGGGCGACGAGATCTACCACTATCACCATAAAATGATGATCAAAGAGCCGCGAGTGGGCGGTGCCTGGGAATGGCACCAAGATTATGGCTACTGGTATAACAATGGTTGTCTTTATCCCAATATGGCGAGTTGTTTGATCGCTGTTGATCGAGCAACGCGCGCAAACGGTTGCTTGCAAGTGTTGCGTGGGTCTCACCTGATTGGACGCATCGACCACGTGAAAACTGGGGATCAGACTGGAGCCGACCCGGAGCGGGTAAGTGCCGCTGCCGAGCGCCATGAGCTGGTGTATTGCGAAATGGAGCCTGGTGACGCGATCTTTTTTCACGCTAATTTGTTGCATTGCTCCGATCAGAACACGAGCGACGAGCCGCGCTGGTCACTCATTTGCTGCTACAACACCCGGCATAATGATCCGCTACACCGCGGAGGCCGGCACCCAAATTATTTGCCGCTGGACCGGTGGCCAGACGAGCGAGTCACACAAGTCCTTCGAGCGACCGGAAAGGAATTCGGAAAATCAACTTTCGAGAGTTCCTGATGAGCTTCCGAAGCTCACCCCGTGGCATCCTATCACCTTCCTCAGCTTGTTGCGCGCCAAGAATTATCTATCCAAACTTGGACGTGCTTGAGGGGGCTGGGCCAACTTTCAAATTGTCAAAAACCTTAGCACACCTGGGAGGACTCGAACCCCCAATCCCTGGTTCCGAAGTTGCACCAGTGAGTCTCTCAAAGCACGGCGTTTCGGAGAAATACTCGCATTTTACAACGGTTAAATGACCTTGTAATCCACATCAAACAACTGCGTTGTTTTTCGAGAAATAAAAGCAAATGAAAAACACGAGTGGACTAAAAACGGCACATGCCGTTTTTAAAGTCATCGGAGTCCCCGCTTTTATCCTGCCAGGAGGGCTCTAACAAGATTATTGTATCAACAGGATCAGGCACTAGTTTGTAATCGTGCAAATAGAGAATGTTTGCAGATAAGTCTAGGAGTTCGATGATGACGCGAATGATTTGGATGGTTCTTTTGATTGCCACGTCTCGTGTGTTGGGAATAGGTTTGGCCGTGGCAGAAGGCAATGAAAAAGAAGAAAACAAGCCTGAGTCCGATCTGCACCGTCCCCGGTATCACATTGTTTATACCGGCGGTGACGTAAACGGCGGCATTTACTTCAATAACAAATATCACCTGGGTTATTTGGGGCGCGGGGGATGGGCCCATATCTCAAGCAAAGATCTTGTGCACTGGCAGCAGCATCCGGCGGCATTCCAAAATGAAAAGCCTATTGAAGTGGCACTTAGTGGTTGTACTGTGCTCAACAATGAAGGCGTGCCAACAGCGGTGTTTTGGGATTGGCCGGGCTCTCCTCCAGTCGCCGGGGGGATAAGTATAGCAACGGCGCAGGATAAGGATCTGATCAAATGGAAGATCCATCCAAAGAACCCAGTTCTACCAACGCCGCAAAAAGGGCAACCTGAATACGAGCTGTATGCCCCCCACGATTGTTATGTTTGGCGAGAGGGGGAAGAGTTCTACATGATCATGGGGAATGCGCAATTCCCGGGAAGTCATCTCGAAGGGCCAGTGCCATTTTTGTTGAAGTCCAAGGACCTGTTGGACTGGAAATACATTGGCAGGTTTATGGATATGCAAAAACCAATGGACATGGGGTGGGTTCTTCCATGGGAAGACGCGGCGTGCCCGGAATTCTTTAAGCTTGGAGATAAATATGTTCTGAAGTTTATCAGTCATTTCTACGGCGAGCAGTATTTTATCGGCGACTACAAGGGAGAGAGGTTCTATCCTGAATCGCACCGGAGAATGAACTGGATCGGAGGCGGCTATTTTGCCTCAGAGAGCATATTAGGCCCTAATGGCAGAAGGATTATTTTTGCATGGGTGCAGGAACAGCGAGCCATCTCTGAACGAGCCAAAGACTGGCTTAATGTATGTTCGCTTCCGGCTGAGATGTATCTCAGCGATGAAGGGAAAGTGCTTGTTAGGCCAGTTAAAGAATTGAGATCATTGAGAACCAATCAGCGAACGCATCAACACAGGCACCTTCCGTCAGGCAAGCCTTTCAAGCCAGGCGATATCAAAGGCTGTTCGATTGAAATTGAAGTTGTTATCGCACCGATGAATTCGGACAAGGTAGGGATTAAAGTGCTGTGTTCCCCCGACATGCAGGAGTACACAGTTATTGAGTATGATCAAAGGAAACGCACTTTATCCATAGACAGCAGTAGATCAAGTGCGAGTGAAAAAAGCATGAGAGTTTTCCCTAACCCTTATACGAGCGGCCATCAGGATGAGACCAAGATATTTGAAACAACCCACCACCGGGATATTCCAGTTCACTCAGCCCCACTTCACCTGGAAGAGGACGATCTGCTAAGGCTGGACATTTTTATCGACAAGTCCATTATTGAAGTATTCGCAAATAATCGCCAGCTAATAACCTCAAGGGTTTATCCAACCAGGGCTGATTCAAAAGAGATCTATTTCTTCAGTGAGGGTGGCGATGGATGGGCGCATGTGATAAATGCCTGGGACATGAAGGAAGCTGGGGTTGTAAAGTAAAAAGTCTTGCCCACTATAGTGGCTCGTCTCGGCAGCGACTGTTGAGACTCTCCACGTAGCCATTCATGCCTCCGGCGACCGTGATCTTGATTTGTCGTCGAGGATCTTGCGAAGGTCGCCGATGGGCTTGGCATCGCCGGCCTTACCCGCCGCCGTGGTCCGCCGCTTTTCATCCGGATCGCAGACGTAGGCAATCTCGACGTTTTGATTTGCCAGGGAGTTAAAGCCATTGATATGGCTCCCTCCCTGACTACCACAGCCGACCACCGGCAGGCGACAGAACTCTTGGTTCGGCAGGGTTTAGGTTCAGCACGCCCGGGAGGACTCGAACCTCCAACCCCTGGTTCCGAAGACCAGTGCTCTATCCAATTGAGCTACGGACGCATTTATTAAAGTGTGTTGGAGTGCAGCATAGATTCGTGTGGGTGCTGCGACAAGCAAGGAGCGTAATGGAATCGGAATGTAATGTCCCGTTAGGACAGTATGTCCAGCAGTTTCAGGACGGCCATTACGCCGCCCATGAAGGCGATAATCCAGAGGCCAAAGCGTACCGCGTGTCCCAGAATAATACCGATTTCCTCGTGGCGAGTTGCAGCGCATACTAAGCTCACACTCACGATCAGAGGCAGTGCGTACCACAGATTCACGGCCGCGAGCAGCGGCGCGAATTGGGAGCTTAGCAGCAAGGTCAAAGGTTCATAAAGCACTTTGGTTCGATCCGTTCATGCTACAGTTATTTCGTTTTGCCCTGTTCGTTTTCCTCATCCTTCTCCTTGCCCGGCGAAATGATCAAGGGTCCTGCCGCCGCGTCGCAGATTACCAGGATGTTGAGCAAGCCGGCGACGACGGTGTACGTCGTGCCTAGTTCAAAATTTGGGTGGTGCTTTACAACCCACATGGCCAGCTCGTTGGGCTGCCGGCACCAATTCCCCGAATCATCCTTCCACCGCATGGGCTCCGATCTGGGAGGCGCCATGAAACCCTTGTACTCGGGCTCGACATCCATGCCCCTATTCTTCTGAATTATGCGGCGGCGGTGCACCGTGAGTGCTTTCTCTCGCTGCCAAAGCATGGGTGTGCTGGGTAAGCCAACGCCGAGCTGGCACAAGTATTGCCATCGGTACTGTTGCTCCCAAGACACGGCGGCATAAACGACTTTGCCCCCGCCTAGATACATGCCATACACGAACGTGCCCAGCACACATATAAAAAAAAGTACGCCTTTTCCGATTCGGCCCTGATAAATGTGGCCGAGTCCGGGGAGCACCCAGGCCAATAGGGCTGCCAGCCAGGGTTCGCGCAACTCAATTTCAATTACTGGTGGCAGATTGCTCGAGGTATCGGTCCCGGGGATGGTGGTGGTGACCATGGCTATAGTGGTGGCAATTCTGGGTGGCAATTCTGGGTGGCAATTCCATGTAGGATTCAATGGGGACTCTAGTTTAAGCCCACCTGCCGGAAAAACCCAGGGCAGTCGGGATTGAAGCCAAGACCACGTAGAGTTCTTTGCAACGTCGCTAGAGCAATGCCAAAAATTGGGTTGCCGGGGGAAGAGCCTTACTTAGGGGCAGCTGCCGTGCAAGTGCGTGCGACGGGCCACCACGGGCCGATTGTAGGCCTCAGGAGTTCGTCTCCCTTGGCTCCAGAAGGAGCTGTTTTTGCCACTGGAGAGACAGATCCATAGCCAGCGCCAGAATAGCGATTAGCGTGCCAGGGGAGTTGCCAATTGGTCTGCTTCGCTCCACCGGAGCCTTTGGCGCTTTGCAATTGCTGGGTGAGGTTCAGCCCCCAATCTTCCATTTCGCTTGTCAGTTGGAGTATGCCCATGGGTTCTGGTGCCGGCGGGTGCTCTGGTTCCCGGAATTGCCGAGGACGGGCCCGTTGTGAGCCCCTCCGAACCCTGGTAAATTAGTGTTTTACAGCCTCGGGCGGTCTGCAGAGTTGGGCTGCTTCCGAAGGCGCGCTGCCCGCATGCTGGCTTCGCCTGTCGTGTCCTCGCTGCTGCCCCACGTGAAAGGAATTCCACCGTGTCGACTGACTCGACTGGTCCTAACGACCCCGAAGAAGCGATCGCCGCGCGTTTGGTTGACTTGCCGATCGAAGAGGAGCTGAAAGACAGCTATCTCAATTACGCGATGAGCGTCATCGTCAGCCGAGCCCTCCCGGATGTGCGCGACGGGCTCAAGCCCTCTCAGCGCCGCATTTTAGTGGCAATGAACGACCTGAATCTTACGCCGGGTGCCTCTCGTGTTAAGTGTGCGAAGATTTCTGGTGACACCAGCGGCAATTACCATCCGCATGGCGAGAGTGTGATTTATCCGACATTGGTCCGCATGGCCCAAGAGTGGAACATGCGGCACGTACTTGTGGACAAGCAGGGGAACTTCGGTTCGATCGCCGGGCTCCCTCCCGCCGCAATGCGGTATACCGAAGCCAGGACTTCCTCCTTTGCCGCGCTGATCCTCGAGGACTTGAAGCTCGACACGGTCGACTTCGTGCCGACCTATGACGGAAGGCATACCGAGCCCACCGTGTTGCCATCGAAGTTCCCCAACCTTTTGGTGAATGGGGCGAACGGCATTGCGGTTGGAATGGCTACGAGTATTCCGCCGCACAACCTGGGAGAGGTTTGTCGCGGTGTGATCGCCTTGCTCGATAACCCGAATAGCTCTATTCGCGAGTTGATGGAGTGCGTGCCAGGTCCGGACTTTCCCACGGGTGGCATTATTTGTGGCCGTCAAGCAATATGGAGGGGGTACGAAACGGGACGGAGTACGATTACCGTACGTGCGCGCACCAGTATCGAAGAAGTGGGTAAAAAAACGCGGATTATCATCCACGAAATTCCCTACCAGCAAAGCCGCGATCGCATTGAGGAACGCATCGCCCAACTCGCCAACGATGGAAAAATTTCGGGAATTGCCGCGACACGCAATGAAAGTGACCTCAAGGAGCCGGTCCGGCTCATTTTGGAACTCAAGCGAGATGCTGATCCAGAAGTCGTCTTGAACCAGCTCTACAAGTTCTCACCGCTCCAAGATTCCTTCTCCATCATTCTTCTGGCTCTCGTCGACGGCAAGCCGCGGGTGCTGAATTTGAAAGAGATGCTTGAAGAATTTATTCGGCATCGCGTGACCGTGATTCGGCGTCGATTGAATTTCTTGCTCGCCAAAGCGCGCAATCGCAAGCACACGTTGCAGGGCTTGCTGCTGGCCCACGCCAATATTGACGAAGTCATCCGGGTGATCAGGGCGTCGAAGACCCAGCCAGCGGCGAAGCATGCCCTGATGCAAATCAAGACGCCTGGCACCCTTTTGGAGCGGGCCTTGGGCGCAAAGGGATTCGCGCAATTCCAAGAAGAGCGCGGCGTGGCTGAGGAGTACTCGCTTACGCCCGTGCAGGCTGACGCAATCCTCAAAATGACCCTTGGCCAGTTGGTTAATCTCGAACAGGAAAAGTTAGCTAACGAGCACAACAACCTGCTCGACGAGATTGCTAACTACAATACGATTCTTTCTGATCAGGCCAACATCTACGCCATCATTCGAGAAGATTGTGAGATGTTGATTGCTAAGCATAGCGACAAGCGGCGCACGGAGATCTCTTCCGAAGAGATCGGACACGTTGATTTGGAAGACTTGATCGAAGAAGAGAATATGGTCGTTTCAATCTCGCACAATGGCTATATCAAGCGTACGCCCGCGAGCGTTTATCGGGCCCAGCGGCGGGGCGGCAAGGGTATCAAAGGCGCGAAAACGGATGATGACGATCCAGTCGAACACCTTTTTGTGACCAGTACTCACGACTACCTGCTGTTTTTCACAAATAAAGGCAAAGTCTACTGGCAAAAGGTTTATAACCTGCCGCAACTATCTCGCGATGCGAAGGGGCGTGCCGTCGTTAATCTGTTGAACCTAGCGGAGGACGAGCAGATTGCCGATTGCCGCGCGGTCAGAGATTTCACCCTGCCCGATCATTCGCTCGTGATGGCAACCCGCAATGGACTGGTGAAGAAGACATTGCTGAAAGCATATAGCCGTCCCATGAAGACCGGCATTATTGCCATCAAGCTGAAAGACGACGACGAGTTGGTTGACGTGGTGGTAGCCAAGCCGGGCGACGAATTGATCCTCGCTACGGCGGGTGGCATGGCAATTCGCTTCACCGAAGCAGACGCCCGGCCCATGGGTCGCAATACAAGCGGCGTGAAGGGTATCAATTTAAGTAAGGGCGATAAGCTTGTCGGAATGGTAGTCGCCGACCCGGACTCGTCGTTGCTCACTGCTTGCGAGAACGGCTATGGGAAGCGCACGCCCTTCGGGTCGAATGCCGCCCAGGTGGACGACTCGAGCGAAGACGAAACCAGCTCGGCTTTCCGTTACCGCACCCAAAACCGGGGCGGAAAAGGGTTGCGCGATATCAAGACGACTGATCGCAACGGCCCGGTCATGGGCATTGTCGGCGTCAACGTAACTGACGAATTGATGATGATGACATCCCGCGGCAAGATCCAAAGGGTCAAGGTCAGCGACTTCAATGAGATCGGTCGCAACACGCAGGGCGTACGGATCATGTCGCTTGACGAAGGGGATACGCTAGCGGCGCTGGTCCGGGTGCCGGTCGAGGACGAGGATGCCGAGGATGCCGAGGGAGTCGCATTGTGAGGCGAGCGGCCTGTTGCCCGACCCGCACGGTCACCGGCACGGTACAGGCGTTGCCGCCAGGAATCTTAATGCGACGAGCACATATCTTAGCTGGCAAAGATGCTCTCCAATCGCACTGTGGTCCGCTCTTGCCAGACAAACAACGGCGGGCAGTTCTGCCTTGTCCAAAGGTTGGATCCAGCTGTAACCCGGAATACAGCCCTCGTGAAAACTGACGATTTCGACTCCACCCGCCACGGCCTGCCCGGCTAGCTGGTCGATGCGACCGCGGTTAAACACCTTGTTGCCATCGCAGTTTTCAAACTGCGCCGTGGCAATCAGTATCTTTTGCCTCTGGCTGGCCCTTGTTCCTGTCATGGCCACCTGGGCCTGCGGCACGAGTGTACCAGTTAACGATACGAAAAACCCTTTCTTATCAACACTGGCTATACACTTGCCCAATACCAAAGGACCGTCGCCGTGCTACCAAGATCACCATGCCAGTGGTTTTTTGCACCAGGGGACAGAGAGTTACGGCCGTGGTATAAGGTCGTACGAGGCGCGGGAGCCAACGGGAACAGGTCAATTGCAATAGCAGTGCGCAACATTTCAATTTTGGCAATGCAGTCGGTTGTCCATTTAAGTGCGATGCGGTAGTCTGAGCGATTCGTATTTCTTTGCCCGAGGCGCCGCCTGGGAAGCCACCTTGACTACCTGCGGCTAGCGCCGTCCGCGCGCGTGCCGTGTGGTTGCTTTTTCCGCTCTTACATAAAATGACCGACCCCTACTTTCAGCAACTATTTTCCGAGCGAATCGGTGGGGCCCATTACGGCAAGGGTACCGCGATTTACAAGTTTGAGAAAATCAAGCGTGCCAAACGTAAGGCGCTCGCCGATTATCCCGAGCGGCCGCTACTCGATTTTGGGATCGGTGAAAACGACTCGGTGGCCGACGCCGCCGTTTGCCAAGTGCTGGCTCAGGAAATAGCCAAGCCCGAGAATCGCGGCTATGCCGACAATGGTGTGGGCGAATTCAAGGAAGCTGTCGCCCGATTTATGTTGCGCGAGTACGACGTGCGGCTTGACCCAACGACAGAAGTCAACCATTGCATTGGTTCCAAAACTGCATTGTCGATGCTGCCTGCGGCGCTGATCAATCCGGGGGATATTACACTCATGACGGTGCCGGGCTACCCGGTTGCGGGCACCCATACAGCCTACTATGGCGGTATTGTGCACAAGTTGCCCCTCCTGGCTGAGAATCAATTCCTGCCAGATCTGGCCGGTATTTCGCCGGATATTTTGGCGAAGGCCAAGTTACTCGTGTTGTGTTATCCCAACAGTCCCACGGGGGCGACGGCTCCGCGCGCCTTTTACGAGGAAGTTGTCCAGTTCGCCCTCGAGCATCAATTGGTCGTTGTGCAGGACGCGGCCCATGCCCTGCTCTCGTTTGATCGCGAGCCCAGTAGTTTCCTGAGTGTGCCGGGTGCCAAGGACGTGGGTGTCGAAGTGCACTCCATGTCCAAGGGCTTCGACATGATTGGCTGGCGAATGGGCTGGGTTTGTGGGCACCAGCGGCTGGTGAGTGCGTTTGCTGATGTGAAGGATAACTGTGACTCCGGCCAATTCATTGCTATTCAAAAGGCGGCCGCTGCGGCGCTGGATGACGAGTCGATCCCGCGCCGAATCCACGCCAAGTACAAGCGGCGGTTGGAAAAATTAGTGGCAATGCTGACGCGATGTGGATTTCGCTGTGAGGTGCCTGGCGGGACGTACTTTCTGTACACGCCATCGCCTAAGGGTTTAGAAGGTGGGGCGACGTTTTCCAGTGGCGAAGAGGCGAGCCAGTATCTAATCACCGAGCAATCGATCTGTACGGTGCCATGGGATGACGCTGGAGCCTACTTGCGTTTTTCGGTAACTTACGAAGCGGCGGACGAAGCGGCCGAAGATGCACTGATGGCTCTGGCGGAGGCACGGCTGCAGACCATCAAGCCGGTTTTCTAATTGAACCTCTATGGCCCAGCGTGTGTCCGCTCGCCTATGGCCCGTTCTGTTCCAAAAACTGCAGACGCACGTCTGGCGACGTCGCTGGCTAAGACGCTCGCGCCGGAAGATGTGCGCGTAGGCGACTACGTGGCGCCCCTTTATGAGGCGTACGACTATCCTTCGTTCTTCTGGATATCCGAGTCAAAAAATGAGGGGAGGCAACGAGTCAGAGATCAATATTCATTTGATCCGTGCCGCCTTTCGGCACCATAAGCCGAATAGAACCATCTTGGGCGCGATCGGGCAGGCGATCTTGATCGGTGCGCGGGTTGTAAGTGTCGTCGTTCGACGCTTTTTCGGAGCGCTTGTCAACAAGCCGTATGATGTGCTCTCCGACAACGGCCCCTGCCCTTTCCTCGGTTTGCAACTCAAGCGTGAAGTGGCCGTCCGCGTCTGTATGACCAAACGATCCAGGGCCGGGCCGGGAATTACCCTTTGTCCCCCGCGGCTGCGTCGTGACCACGATCTGCTCGACAGGTTGACCGCCGAGTGTGACACGCCCACTCACGGGTACGAGGTCGTACTTGGATCCACAACCGACCAGAAGCCAACATCCGAGAGCCAAGCAGGCAGCCCGCCCGTTTAATCCACTAGGTTGTTTTGGAAGATGTCTCATAGCTAGAAGGTCGTATCTAGTTCCTCACCGGCAATCGTGGAGAGCGCCTTAAATACTTCCAAATCAATGTCGATCGACACGGAATGGACGCTCCCATCGATATAGACGAACTGGATTCCTGACACGTGGGCAGTACCCCATGCACGCTTGCAGTGATTTCCATTGGTAATTTTCCGACAACGGTCGTAGTCAGAAAGGAGCGTTGCTGTATAGGGTGACGCCTCGGATTTGTTATACGAGGTGTAGGTATAGGCCCAGAACGTCCGGCGTCTGGCCGACGATTCGGAGTCGCTCTCGGACGTCTGTTCGCCAATCAACAACGTGTGGGAGGCTCCGTCGACAACTTGCCGTAAGGCAGGCGGATCGAGTACCCCTTTGTCTTCACAGAAGTTAGTCACCCAAATATTTCTGTCACCGCAACTGGTGGTCAATGGGCCTTTCCAGCCACTGGGGAGATTGTTGATGCCTTGTAAACTATCCCACCAACCCGTCCCATGCCCTGGAGAATATCCGGCATTTCCTCGATACGTGCCGCGGGCGTACTCGTAGTTTTTTCCCCGTCCCGATTCGGGTTGCGCTACAACGTTCTTCTTAAAGTCCGAGGGACAGACGTGGGATTCGAGATACGTTGTTCTGACCAGCGCGTTGCCGATTAAGTTGCCCGCCGCGTCCTTCTGAGGCGGATCGTCATTAGGCACGTCAAACTCGTAGTGATCGTAGAGCCCCTGCTGTTCCATGTGGGGAAGAATGACGATCGACCAGGACTCGTAGCTGGGCGTACTGCAGCATGGCCCCGGAGTGATGCTCTGCGGAAAATGCCCTGCCACACCCTCAAAGTTCATGCAGGCCACTCCCAGTTGCCTCAGATTGTTCTGACACTGGGATCGTCGGGCCGCTTCGCGAGCCGCTTGTACTGCGGGAAGAAGCAGTGCGACCAGGATGCCTATGATCGCAATCACCACCAATAGTTCAACTAGCGTAAAACCCAAAGGAGTTGAATCAAGGGAGGGCTGAGAGCGGATGCGGCGCATGGGATTTCTTTCCTCGTATACAGACAACAATATAGCGTATAGGACGAAGGAGTCCGGTCCAAATTTTGGGTGGACAGGTTGTTCTCGCTAATCATCCGACCGCGCGAGCCGCGGACAAATCACCAACTCGTTTGCCAGTAGGGCCCAACTTGTAGTGCACCGGAGCCTTCCGGTTGGCCATGTTTAGGGGGCGCTGGCGCGAGGGTCAGGTCGCTTCTGCCATGATGTGGCTGGTCAGGTATTTGAGAATGTCACGAATTGAAATCACGCCAACCAGTCTGCCCTGTTCCAAAATAGGCAAATGCCGATAGCCGCCGACGTGCATCTTGTGCAGGGCAAACGCGATCTTGTGCTTCATCTCCAATGCGACCGGATCGGGGGTCATTACCGAACTGATGGGTCGACTCGCATGCTGGGCAACGTCCGTGTTGAGCTTCATCAGCGCATCAAATTCGCTGAAAATGCCTAACAACATGTCGTTGGCGACGATCATCACGCAGCCGAATGACTCGTCAATCATGTGGTCCAGAACTTCGCCGATGGGCGTTTCCGGTGCCACAGCGAAAGGTGTCTTAGGCTTGAGCGACGCAATGCGGTCTTTGAGCAGGCTGTGGACCACTGGTGTTGTAGGGCGTGGTATGCTCAGGTCAGTTAACGAATTCGAGCAATCTTCGCAGTTGTCGGCGCCTTCAGGATTTTCCGATCCACAAAATGGACAAGCTATCATGTCACCTCCCATGTTTCGCCCGAGTGGAACAAGGCCTCCAAATCGCCGACACCGTTGACCCGCGTAGCCTCTTTCGCCTGTTCGTTGATCGATGAGTCGTAGCGAGGGGCATCCACGGAACGGAATACGCCGATCGGTTCTGGGAAGCCGTCTTCGTGCCTCATGCGGCTTAATAAATACGCTAGGCTTGGCTCCGGGCTGCGCTCGTCGTGAAACAGCAAGTCGTCTTCAGTGATGCCTTTGCCCAGTTCAACCACCTCTGGGTCGAGGCCGTTGAGGCGGATGCCTTTGTTGCGATCTTTGCCAAAGATGAGCGGTCGGCCATGCTCCAACTCCAGTGTCGTATCGGCTTTCGACTCGCGATTCGTAGCGTATTCCCAGGCTTTGTCATTAAACACATTGCAGTTTTGATAGACCTCGACGAACGCGGTACCGCGATGATCGGCGGCACGCTTGAGGGTCGTACTCAAATGCCGAATGTTAGTATCAACGCTACGCGCGACAAATGTCGCTTCGCACCCAATGGCAATCGAAAGGGGATGCAGCGGATTGTCGATGGCCCCCATCGGTGTACTCTTGGTCTTTTTGCCCAGTGGCGAAGTAGGCGAGTATTGCCCCTTGGTTAAACCGTAGATGCGGTTGTTGAAAAGCACGATGTTCAAATCCACGTTGCGGCGAATGCAGTGCATCAGATGATTGCCACCGATCGACAAGCCGTCACCATCTCCGGTAATGACCCATACCTGAAGATCTGGCCGACACGACTTCAATCCAGTTGCGACCGCTGGCGCACGCCCGTGTATCGAGTGCATACCGTAGGTGTTCATGTAGTACGGAAAACGGCTGGAACAGCCGATTCCCGAAATGAAGACGATATTCTCCCGCGGTAATCCCAGCGTAGGCAGCATCTTCTTCATCTGCGCCAAAATAGAATAATCGCCGCAGCCGGGGCACCAGCGAACATCCTGGTCGCTGGCAAAATCTGCTGGTTTCAAAACCGGAAGGGTCGTTTCGATGCTCATGATGCTTGGAAGAACTGTTGGGGTTGGTTGGTTACGATGTTGGGGAAAAATTTGTTGCCATGTGGATTACGCAAGCTCCTCGATCTTGGCGAGGATCTCCGCCACGGCAAATGGTTTCCCTTGAATTTTATGCAGGCCCACCGTGTCGATCATAAATCGGGATCGGATCATCAGGTCCAACTGGCCCAGATTGAGTTCGGGGACTAGCACTTTGCCAAAACGCTGCAAAATCTGGCCGAGATTCTTAGGGAAGGGATTCAAGTAGCGTAGATGGCAATGGCTCACTTTCTTGCCGGCCGCTTGGGCTTGGTGGACGGCGGTGGCACAGGCACCGTACGGGCCGCCCCAACTGAGCACCAGTACTTCGCCCGTATCCGGGCCATCCAGGTCTTGAAGTGGGATGTCGTCGGCAATGTTCGCCACTTTTTTGGCCCGCAGCCTGCACATGTGTTCGTGATTGACAGGATCGTAGCTGACGTTGCCTGTGATGTCTTGCTTTTCGAGCCCACCCAGTCGATGTTCAAGCGTGGGCGTGCCCGGCACCGCCCAAGGTCGCGACAGGCGCTCATTGCGCTGGTAGGGTTGATACAGATCTCCATCGTTCAACGGCGCAGGGTGTTCTACCGGTATTTTAGGAATCTCAGCGACCTCTGGGATCCTCCAAGGCTCGGAACCATTGGCGACATAACCATCGGTTAGCAGCAGAACAGGTGTCATATAGCGCACGGCCAGTCGCCAGGCTTCTTGTGCAACATCGAAACAATCGCCCGGGCTGCGGGCGGCCACAATTGGCATCGGGCATTCGCCATTGCGGCCGAACATGGCCTGCAGCAAGTCGGCTTGTTCGGTCTTTGTTGGTAGGCCAGTGGACGGACCGCCCCGCTGAACGTTGATCACTACCATGGGCAGTTCGGTAATCACTGCCAGCCCCATACCTTCGCCCTTGAGCGCAATTCCGGGGCCGCTACTGGCGGTGACACCCATCGCGCCGGCAAATGAAGCGCCGATCGTCGCAGTCATCGCCGCAATTTCATCCTCTGCCTGAAACGTTAGCACGTCGAAATTTTTGTGCCTTGCGAGTTCTTCCAAGATTGTACTGGCCGGAGTAATCGGGTATGCACCAAGAAACAATCGCCTTTCACTTTTTTGCGCTGCGGTAATCAAACCCCAGGCCAAAGCCACATTTCCCATGATGTTGCGATACGTGCCGGGAGGCAATTGGGCCGCATCGACGTGGTATTGCGTGCTGATCGCCTCCACGGTTTCACCGTAATGAAAACCTTTTTTGAGGACCAGCGAGTTCGCCTGAGCGACTTGCGGAACCTTGGCGCCAAACTTTTGTTCGATAAATCGCAACGTCGGCTCGAGAGGCCGATCGTAGAGCCAAAACACGAGCCCCATGGCGAAGAAATTGCGGCAACGGTCGGCCTCTTTCTGACTCAAGCTGCAATCCTGGACGGCCAAGCGGGTGAGCTTAGTCATTTCGACCGAGTGAATTTTGTATTTTTTGAGACTGCCGTCTTCCAGAGGATTGGACTGATAGCCAGCCTGCTCCAAGCCTTTTTTCTCGAAGGAATCTTTGTTCACTAGCAGGACGCCGCCGTCCCGGAGATCGGCCAAATTGGTCGCCAAGGCGGCCGGATTCATGGCCACCAAAGCATCGACCGTGTCGCCCGGCGTGTAGATCTCGTTACTTGAAAAATGGATCTGAAAACCACTGACGCCTGCCTTGGTGCCGCGAGGCGCCCGAATTTCGGCGGGGAAGTCAGGGAATGTGGCAACGTCGTTGCCTATTAGGGCTGAAGTATTGGTGAACTGGGTTCCAGCCAATTGCATGCCGTCACCCGAGTCGCCGCAAAAGCGCACTGTCGCTTCGAGCAGATTGGAGACGGACTTGGAGACAGTCGAGTTGGCCATAGTTGCCGACACTTCCTTCACTCTGGGCAGGGTGTTTAGAGAGGATTCCTAGGGATTAGGATTTCGTGGGTCGTTCAGCTTGCGGTATCAGGCACCTTCGCGCTCGCTCGGTGCTGCACCCGGTTCGGGGGGCAGGTTGTAAATCGTTTGTGGAAAATGGTCGACCAGAAAACGTAGGATTCCATAGACGGTGGCGATACCAGTGGGCAGATCGGCCTCGTTCAAAATCGGCAGATGTCGATAGCCACCTTTCGACATGGTCTGAATTGCTTCGCCGACGCTCGTATCGGCCCTCAGGCAAACCGGGTCTGGCGACATGACGGCCGATACGGGTTGGGCCATTCCCCTATCAACAGCTTCACCGCTCAGCCCCCCAGTTGCCTCGTCCTCACTACTACCGCCTTCGGCCCACGGGCCTTTGGCAAGAGACATGTGCTTGAGCGCATCACGTTCGGTGAAAATGCCCAGCAGAGGACCATTGCCGGGTTCCGTATTTTGCGTCCCTGTCTCGCAAACCAGGACGCTACCGTTCCGCTGGGCGCGGAGGAGTTGGAGCACTTCGCCCACCGATGCGTCAGGAGCTACGAACAGCGGCTGATCGGGATAGGCAGCCGATACCGACTCGGTATTAAGACTGAGCTGAAAACTCACCGTGCCGGCGCCTTCTTTTATAGAGTGTGGGCAACGCAATCGGAATCAAGTAAACAGAAGCTAACCTGACTGAAATCTACCATGCCACAACAGAGGGTAGAACCGCAAAACAAGGCCATTTTTGCAATTTTGAAGGTCTGGATATTTAGAGCCCGTTTCACACAAAAATTTAGCTGTTAGTCGACAACTTGCTCGCCTGCGGAGGCATGCCTGCGCGATTTGCGTCCTCGGTGAGTTGCAGCCCGTCAGTTCTGGCACCCTGCTTTTAAGCCTTCCCTCGCCTTGCATCGTCGTCCTCGCGATTGGCCCCGTAAAACTGTTCCAACTGAATGCCGCCACGCTGTTCTTCCTCGACCAGTTTTAGGCGGGCTTCCAACTGCTCTACCCGGCGGGCCAGCACAGGCAGCAGGCGCTCTTCGGGAGCCGCCTGTTGGGTGCGGGGAACTTGTGGGTAGCCGAGCTGGCGGTGGAGCGCAGAGAACAGCAGCAGCGGGTCTTTTTGACGGTTTGCCCATGCAATTCGGCCTTCTTGCCGGTCGAACAGCACCTGTGATTCTGCTTCTAAACGATCCTGGTTGGGATGAATCGGCGGGCCAGGTGCAGCGGCGCGCGCCTTGCCCGACCGCTCGTGGTAGAAGTCGCTACGAACATAAATCATGTCGGCCAATTCGATGATGCCGATCTGGCGTCTTACTGTGAGAATCCATTCCCGCCAGGGCAGGTCGTAGGAGGGGTCGGCGGCCATCGCCTTCAACCCATCGTCATAGCCGAGCCGGTTGCGGCAAAGGGCTTCAAACTGGTAGAGAAACAGGCCCGTGCGGCTGATGGCCTGGTCCATTCTATATTGGGCCTCGCGCCCAAGAATCTGCAGGCCGATGCGGAGATCAAAGCGTCCATGGTCGCTCTCCGCCTCGCGCATTACATAGCATTGAAATGGTGTGAAGTAGTGGGTTAGCCTCTGCATCCCCAGGGAGAACATTCCCTGATGCCGGAGTTCCGCTAGCAGAAAATCAACTGCCATGGGCAGTTTGGTGGTGGCCAGCACCTCCTCGCGCACTGAAGCCAGGACATCCTGCGCGGGGCTATTTTTCCGCAGCCCTTCGCCGAGTACTGTAAAAAAGTGGAGCTGCTCAACGTATTCTTCGCGGGGCAGCGGTGAAAACAGAGCGTTGCACATTATTCGACGTCCGCTGCTAGATGTTGGACGAGAAAGGCCAGGGTTTTTTGTCGTGCTGTCCGATCAAATGCGGCAAAGGTGTGGCCTATTTTTGGCACGATGTAAAGATCGGCCGTCACGCCAACCGCCTGTAGCGACTCGCACATTGCACGGGGGCTCGACAGAGGCACGAGGTCGTCATTTTGACCGTGGAAAAAAAACATGGGCGGATCGTCGTCGGAGGCAAAGGCCCGTGGCGACGCTTGCCGGTACACCTCGGCAACTTCACGCCGCGTGCCCCCCAGCCAGAATGCAAGGTCCTGGGAATCGAGCTCCAGCACGCGGAAGTCACATGGCAATCCACCGCCGGTTACCACTTGCACCCGCGCGCTGAGGTGCCTGTCGGGGTCAGCCACGCCATCGAGTCCATCGTTGCTATCGGTCGCACCCAGCAGGGTGGCCAGATGAGCCCCAGCCGAATAGCCGAAAGCGCCTATTCGTTGGGGGTCAATTTTCAGCTCCACCGCCTGGGAACGGATCCAGCGCACAGCCGCTTTACAGTCTTCGATCTGTGCTGGAAACTTGTGCTGCGGCGCAAGTCGGTAGCTGATTGCCACCGCCACCATGCCATGGCGAGCTGCGGCTTGCGCAAAGCCAGAAAGCTGCGCGCGCGAGCCCATGCACCAAGCTCCGCCATGCACCACCAGCACGGCCGGAAAGGGGCCCTTGCCAGAGGGCATATAGAGATCGGCCTTGAGCGGGCCTGATTCTCGCTGGAGGTAAATCTCCCCATAGCGGGTTTCGATGTCCTCCGCCTGCAGTGCTACCCAGTTGGTGAGCAGGATTACCAAGGCCAGCAGCAAACTTGCGGTACGTGAATGAGGCATGGGAGATTCTTTCCGAGAGCGGGGGCAGGCCGTCAACACCGGATTCGTGGTACTTCCAAGCCGTCGCTGCGACGTTGGGGTCCGGTGCAGAGGTTCTTGGCAATTGGCCATTTTCCCTTATGGGTACTACCCCTTATAATATCCGCTAACGTTGCGGTGAACGGCAACTTCTCGACTGCTGACACAGCAATTCTGTTTCCCCCTTTGGAGCCACTGGATTAGTGTCCGGAAATTTTTCTACGATTGAAGAAGCCGTTGAGGCAATTAGGCAAGGCAAGGTTGTCATTGTTGTCGATGCGGAGGACCGCGAGAACGAAGGGGATTTCGTTTGTGCCGCGGAGACGGTGACCCCCGAGACGGTCAATTTTATGATCACGCACGGCCGGGGCCAACTGTGCATGCCCATTCTTCCCAGCGTCAGCGAGCGGCTCAGACTGCAGCCGATGGTGGAAGACAACACGGCGCCGTTGGGGACCAACTACACCGTTCCGGTGGATCACCGCACCACCCGCACTGGCATTACGGCTGCGGAACGGGCCCAGACGATTTTGGCCCTCTGTGATCCGGCCAGTGTGCCGACCGACTTCCACCGTCCGGGCCACCTTTTTCCACTGGTGGCCAAGGCGGGCGGCGTACTCCGCCGTGCCGGCCACACCGAGGCGGCCGTCGATCTGGCGCGCATGGCGGGTATGAATCCAGCAGGTGCGCTGTGCGAAGTCCTCGATGAACGGGGCGATCGTGCG
This sequence comes from Pirellulales bacterium, assembly GCA_022448265.1. GTDB lineage: Bacteria > Planctomycetota > Planctomycetia > Pirellulales > Lacipirellulaceae > Bythopirellula. The sequence goes on along the minus strand of JAKVCC010000003.1, from coordinate 9,717 downwards.
AGTCGTGAGGCGCTCCGTGATTTGGCCAAAAGATTTCAGCTGCCAATCATCTCCATCGAGCAGTTGATCGCGTATCGACGGGTGCGTGAAAAGCTCGTTTATCGGCAGGTCGAGGCGAACCTGCCAACCCGATATGGCGATGGCCAGTTGATCGCGTACGGAGTGAAGTATGAATCGCAGGAGCCGATTGTTTATGTCATTGGAGATCTGGCCAAATCAGTGGCTCCGTTGGTCCGATTGCATTCGTCTTGTTTTACGGGTGACTTACTGGGATCGCTCCGTTGTGATTGCGGCGACCAGCTTCACCTGGCGCTCGATATGATTAGCCGCGAGGGATGTGGTGTGCTGGTTTATCTGCCGCAGGAAGGGCGCGGCATTGGACTGGTGGAAAAAATCAAGGCCTACAAATTGCAGGATGAGGGGCTCGACACGGTGGAGGCAAATCTGGCGCTAGGATATAAGGCCGATCCTCGCGACTATGGCGTTGGCATTCAACTGTTGAAGGATTTGGGACTAACCAAGGTGCGGCTTCTGACCAACAATCCCAAGAAGACTGATGCATTTATCTATGGCGGTTTTGACCTAGAAGTCGTCGACCAGGTGTCTATCGTGCCGCCCATTCATCCGGGCAATGCAGAGTATCTGGCGACCAAGCGCGACAAGTTGGGGCACCGGTTGCCACTGGATTGACCGACCGGTCCGATGCACCACTTCCATGCGAATCTTTCCCCCGCTCCTTTCCGTGGATGATCTTTGAGTCGGGTGGTTCATGGATTTGGTCGGGAGGGGGCCGGGACGAATGCTGGCAGATAGGGGGCCATCTCTACGATCTTGCCCAGCAGCTGTACCGGGTGTAGCGGCACGACGCATGTCCACCCGAGGTGTTTGACCGGCTTCTGAGTTGCGTTAGCTGGCCGGAGACGCAGCTGTCGTCCGAGCCGGTTCTTTAGGGACTTGAGCTGGACGACTGGGCTTTTGCCAGGCCGTCAGTCAGAGTTGATGGGGGCATTAATTGGTGGCCGACGTCGCGGCAGGTTTGAGCTCTCCGCAGTCAGAGATCAGGATCTTCTTGCGGGTCCGGCCGCTTTGCGACCCCAGGCCCTCGATCGTCTTGACAAGCTCCATGCCGTCGACGACACGGCCAAACACCACATGTTTGCCATCGAGCCATGGGGTTGAAACAGTGGTGAGGAAAAACTGCGAGCCGTTGGTGTTGGGGCCCGAGTTGGCCATGCTCAAGACACCCGGTCCGTGGTGACGAAACTTGAAGTTCTCGTCGGCAAAGGTCCGCCCGTAAATGCTCTCTCCGCCCGTACCATTAAAGTTGGTGAAATCGCCTCCCTGGAGCATGAATTGGGGAATCACCCGGTGGAAAATGCTGCCTTTGTAGTGCAGGAGTTTCCCGGAGTCGCCGGTCCCTTTTTCACCCGTGCACAAAGCGCGAAAGTTATCCACCGTTTTGGGCACGTCGTCACCAAAAAGTCCAATCACAATCCGTCCCGCCGGCTGGCCGTCAATGGCGATATCAAAAAAGACTTTCTTGGTGACTTTTCCTTTTGAGGCTTCGACCGCCCAGGTGGGCGCACCCAGGAGACAAACACCGCAGATACAAATGGTAGTAAGCTGCAAAAGTCGAATCACGGGAGGCCTCTGGGTAGGGGGAGAGAGTTTCGGGGAAGGCCCATCTGGGCAGCGTCATTATTGCCGGTCTTCCCAGGCCACGCCAGACAACTTTGCCAGCGCCAGTATCAGCGCGTGGGTGCCTTTGCGGCCATGGCCTAATGCGACCATTTCTTGATAGAGCCGCGCGGCCAGTTCCAAACCTGGAAGCTGGAGCCCCATCCGCTGCGACTCTGCCAGGGTGATACCCATGTCTTTGACAAAATGTTCCACGAAAAAACCGGGGTCGAAGTTGCCGGCGATGATGCGCGGCCCCAGGTTGGTAAGCGACCAACTGCCTGCCGCGCCGCTAGCAACTGACTGCAGGACCCGCTCCAGGTCTAGCCCGGCCCGATGGCCGTAAACCAGCGCCTCGCAAACGCCTACCATGCCGGCGGCGACGAGCGTTTGGTTGACCATTTTAGTATGTTGGCCCGCGCCTGGTCCCCCTTGCCACACCCAGGTGGAACCCATGGCGCGCCAGCAAGGCTCGAGCGCGTCGGCGGTCGCTTGGTCGCCGCCGATCATGATCGAAAGGGTGCCGCCCTTGGCGCCGACATCGCCGCCCGAGACGGGTGCGTCGATGCTTACCAGGCGTTTCTTGGTACAGATTGCGGCGATTTCAACTGCCAGCGCCGGTTCGCTGGTAGTCATATCCACTAGCACACTGCCCGGTTGGCTACCAGCTACCACACCCTGATCACCCAGTAATACCTCCCGCACATCATGCGGATAGCCCACGATCGAAAAGATGATATCGGCCTGGTGGGCTACTTCTCGCGGCGAATCGGCCCACGTAGCGCCTCGCGCTATCAAGGGCTCCGCTTTAGCGCGGGTGCGAGAAAAAATTGTGGCCTTGTAACCCGCGCTCAGCAGGTTGCCGCACATGCTCGCGCCCATCACGCCGGTGCCAATCCAGCCAATACGGGTGTCCTTGGGACCGATTTTGTTTTTCATGGCAAAGGGGGAAATGAGATATTCGGGCTAACGTGGACTTTCCGAGGGCCGGATGGAGACGACACAGCCAGCGGAAAAGGCGACATTTTAAGTGACGATCAAGTAGAGTGATTCTGTGCAGCCTGTGTGCATGCAGATGGAATGTGCAGATTAAGGCCCGTCGCAATGCGCCAAGAGTTCCTCAACGCCTTGGCGGTGACAAAAATCCCCAAAGCTTTCGCCTTCCTGACGGGCCTCCTTGTAATAGCGGAACACGGCGACCAGGGTTGGCACCACTTCGGATGTGGGGACCTTATCTTTATAAATCACATTGAGTCGGTCGCCGAGCAGGCGGCCGCCAAGCAGTATGGTATATTTGTTCAGGGTTTTGCCAACCAGACCGATGTCGGAGTTGTAGGGGCGGGCGCATCCGTTGGGGCAGCCGGTCATTCGCGTCGTAAAGACCTCTCCGGCGAGTCCCAATGCTTCCAGTTCAGACTCCAGCTGGTCGATCAACTCCGGCAGCACGCGTTCGCTTTCGGTAATCGCCAATCCACAGGTGGGCAGCGCAGGACACGCAATTGCCCAGCGGCGCACATTGGAAAAATCCTCCGAAAGCGGAACACAGTGCTCGCGAAAAATTTTCGCCAGGCGATTGCGGTCTTCTTTCTCTAAATCGCAAAAGATAATACTCTGGTGGGGCGTCAGCCGAAGTGCAGGAGCTAAGGTTGTGCAAATCTCCCGCAGGGCCGATTTCAGCCGGTATAAGCCTTCGTCCTTGATGCGGCCGTTTTCGATATTTAGGCCGTAGAACCAGCGACCGTCCCCCTGGGCGTGCCAGCCCATGCCGTCGTTGAACGCATGGACATGCATAGCGCGAGGCGGGGGAAGCTGGTCGCCATAGTATTGCTCGACCTTGGCTTTGAACCGATCGATGCCCCAGTTGTGGATTAAATATTTAAGGCGGGCAACCTTGCGATCGGCCCGATTGCCGAAGTCGCGCTGCACTTTGATGATGGCTGTGGCTACATCAACCGCTTGCGTCGCACTCACGAAGCACATCGGTTGGGCGATTGCGGGAAATGTTTTGACAGCACTGGGCGTGGTGCCAAAGCCGCCTCCGACCAGCACGTTGTATCCGACAATACTACAGTCTTCACATACGGCCAGCAGACCCAGGTCCTGCGAATAAATGTCTGCACTATTGTCGCCAGGCAAGCCAATCCCTGTCTTGAACTTGCGCGGCAAATAAGTTGGCCCGTAGAGGGGCTCGATTTCGTGGCCCGCCGAGCCTCCACCGGCCAGCTGTTTTTCTCCCGTTTCCTGGTCGGTGAGCCATAGTTCGTGGTAGGCGGTGGTACGCGGCTGCAAGTGTTGGGCAAGTTTGTCTGCCAGTTGCTGCATCTGGTCGTAAGTCGGATCTGCTTTGTAGGGGCACGGCGAGCACATGACATTGCGCTCGACATCGCCACAAGCGGCCAGCGTCGTGAGCTGCGACTCATTGATCCGGCGGATCGTTTCGCGGAGGTTGCCCTTTAGAATGCCATGTAACTGCAGCCCCTGGCGGGTGGTGATGCGCAACGTCGTATTGCCCAGCTCGTCGCACAGGTCCAGCTCGGCCAGCAATTGGGCGCTGGTCAGTTTGCCACCCGGTATGGCTGTGCGCACCATGAAGCTGTAGGTTTTTCCCTGCTTGCGCGTGTCACGGTTGTCCTGCTGGTAGGTGCCGTGATTCTTGAGGACCTGGATAGACGCTTTACCAAAAAATTCATTCTCGTCGCCAAGTTCTGCGGGAATCGGGTCGAGTAGAAAGTGACTCTGCTGTTTAAAGCCTTCCACATCACTGAGCTTGGCTGGCTTGGGGTCGGGTTTGTTCGTCATGGGTACTTTCCGCGTGGGCGGTCACTTCGCCGGGGATCGATTGTAGGCTCAGCCGAATGGGGCCCAAAAGTCTATCATAGCCCGGTGGGCTAGGGTGGGCCATGCGGAGTGGGTCGGCCCAAACGGAGAAATTGGCAAGCTCAGGTAGTATCTTGCCCGAGGGGGGGTAAGGCCTTACCATGCCCGACCATGGGCAATCGAGGTTTAGGTACTCGCGGGGCGGTATGGGTTGCCACGGGCTTGGGTTTGGGGCTGGTCAGTCGGGCGCCGGGGACGGTGGGGGGTCTGTGGGGCCTCCCGCTTGCGTGGGCTGTGGGCTACTTGCCGGGTACCGCGGTACAAGCGTTGGCCATCGCGTTGGCAGGCCTAATCGGTACTGCCGTCTGCTCGGTCGCCGCACGGGCGATCGGCGGCAGCAAAGACCCTCAGGCGATCGTCCTGGATGAGATCGCCGCACTTCCCATCGTGTATCTGGGAGTTGCCGACAAAACTTTGGCAATTTGGCTTGTGGGCTGGCTTTTGTTTCGGCTCTTCGATATCGCAAAGCCTTGGCCAATTCGTTACCTCGAACGCCTGCCTCGCGGCTGGGGCATCATGGCCGACGACTGGCTGGCGGCAGCTTACGCCTGTGCGGTTCTCCACTCTCTGCTATGGCTCAACTCTGCGCTAAGCCTCGGTTAGCTGCTGCCCGCGTGACAGATGCCCCGGCAGCAGTTACAATTGCACTAGGCTTCCTGCGATGGTGCTGGGTCTCGCGTGAGCGCGCGGCACCTCTCCTTCCCGGTTGCCTGGCCGATCGTTGTGGCCACGTCGAGGCCCACTCCCCCGTGGATCGCCAACAGTTTTGTGGCACCGTGGCTACAGCCTCTCGGTATCCACCCGCTTTCCTTCCGCATTCTCCATTTCAGTTGCCATGCCTGCAATCCTTCTAGACGGAAAAAAACTGGCCCAAGACATCCGAACCGAATTGGCGGAAGAAGTTGCTCAGTTTACTGGTAGCGGCAGCCCCGTTCCCACCTTAGCCGCAGTTCTTGTGGGGAGTGATCCGGCGAGCGAAGTCTATGTGCGCAACAAGCGTCGTGATTGCGAAAAAGTTGGTATCCGCAGCGAGCTTTTCGATCTGCCCGAGAGTACCTCGCAGGCGGAGTTGCTCGAGCGGATTGACGAGCTGAACCAAAACACCGAGGTGCATGGCATCCTGGTACAGTTGCCGCTGCCCGCCCAAATCGACCCAGAATGCGTCCTGCAGGCGATCAGCCCGCTCAAGGACGTTGATGCTTTTCACCCTGAGAATGTTGGCCTGTTGGTACAGGCCCGGCCACGCTATTTGCCCTGCACTCCTCACGCAGTCCAGCAGCTTCTCGTCCGCAACGAGTTGCCGATCTCCGGCCAGCATGTGGTGATCGTCGGCCGCAGCGACATCGTCGGCAAGCCGCTTTCGGTCATGCTCGCCCAGCGTGGCCTGGACGCTACGGTGACGCTTTGCCATAGCCGCACGCAAGACTTGCCGGCCGTTACGCGGCTGGCCGATATTCTGGTGGTGGCAATCGGGCGGCCCAATTTTGTGACGGCAGATATGGTCAAGCCGGGTGCGACGGTCATCGATGTGGGCATCAACCGCACGGACGCTGGTTTGGTGGGCGACGTCGATTTCTCTGGTACGCGCGAAGTAGCGGGGCACATCACACCGGTCCCAGGCGGCGTTGGGCCCCTGACCCGGGTGATGCTGCTGGTCAACACGCTAAGCGCGGCGCGGCGTCTGGAATCTTAAACGCCCCTCTCGCGCTGCGTTTCAAAGGTTCCTTTGTCGCCTAGCTTCGTAAAACAGCACCGCAGCGGCGGCCGACACGTTAAGACTGTCGGCAATGCCCTCCATGGGCAAGCCTGCTCGGACGACCTCCTTGCTCTGCCAGCTAGCTGAAAGTCCTTTGGCTTCGCTTCCCAAGACGATGGCAGCCCCCCCGCGAAAATCAACGGCCGAATAAAGCTGCGTAGCATCGGGCTGCGCGGCAACGACGGTGAGCTGCAGTTGGTGGAGCCTGGCGACCGTTTCCTCTGCCGTCGCTGTGCAGACATTCAAAGAGAACACCGTACCTAAGCTGGCACGGATGGTATTGGGATTGAATAGGTCGGTCTGCGGATCGGCCAAAATGACCCCATCGATACCGGCTCCGTCGGCCGTGCGCAATATGGCCCCAACGTTGCCTGGTTTTTCGAGACGCTCGAGGACGGCCACCAGGGGCCGGGGCGGCAGGCGCATTTGGTCGATGCGCCGTTGGGGAGTTTGTGCCACGGCGACCACGCCGTCGTCGCGGTCTCCAAATCGGAGCTTTTCCCAGACCTCGGGCGTGACTGGGGCCACCTCCGACTGGGCTTCACTCAGACGTGTTAGCGCCGCGCGGGCGTCCTCCGACGTACAATACTTTGAACAAACGAAGGCATCAACGCACGTAATGCCCGCATCGAGAGCTCGGAGAACTTCTCGCGCACCATCGATAAGAATGCGACCCTGCTTCTCGCGCTGCCGCCGCCGCCGCAGCTTTGCTGCCCCTTTCACGCGGGAGTTGTGCCGGCTTGTAATTTTTTCGGCGAACATGGATTGGTGTTTCCCAGTAGCCTAGTGCGCCGACGGTCGTCAACGAGACGGACGCCACCGCTTGCGTATCTAACAATATAGCAGTCTATCCTGGTCGCGTTTCCCCCAGCATGGGGTTTGCGGAGGGTCGACGGGTCCCCTATGCGGGCCAACGAGCAAATACACCGCTGGCAAGCTTGCGTCCCTGGCTGGTGTGTAAACGCAGCTGGCCGCTGTGTGGCGGCTGGCCACAGTGGCCAGCAAGGCCGTCCGACATGTACGCGCTTAGCTCGGGCGGTCCGATATCCGGTGTATGGCACGTGCAAAGTACAAAATTTCGGCGTTGGGCCGTCAGGGCGCCGCAGAGTTCCAGCAGCGGCAGCAGATCGCGGCGGATCGACCATCCTTCGCCTTGGGGCCCGTGTCCATAGCTGGGCGGGTCGAGGATCACCGCGTCATACTGGTTACCCCGCCTCACTTCCCGCTGGCAAAACTTGGTAACATCTTCGACGATCCAGCGTATGGGATGGGTGCCCAGCCCAGATTCAGCAGCATTAGTCCGCGCGCGAGCGACCATGCTGCGGGACGCATCCACATGGGTAACTGCCGCGCCGGCACGGGCGGCCGCCAAGGTGCTGCCTCCGGTATAGGCGAACAGGTTGAGTACTTGGATAGGCTTGGGTCCGCGTTCTACTTGAGCGGCGATCCAATGCCAATTGACAACCTGTTCGGGAAATATTCCCACCTGTCCGGAGGGTAGGGCCGAAAGTTCAAACGTGATCTCCAGGTTGGCCGGGGAAACACGCCAGTGCGGCGGATTCCAGCTGTCGGCGGCAGGAGCCCATTTTCCGTCCGCTGCACGCTGGCCTTCGTAGCGCGCGGTCGCGTCTTGCCACGCCAGCGGCATTTGCGGTGCAACATCTGCTGCAGCGCAGGGTCGATCGAGCAGCCAGGGTCCAAAGCGTTCGAGCTTGCGGCCGTGGCCAAAATCTACCAGTTCATAGTCGGTCCAATTGGTGGTCATTCGTAACGCCGCCATTCACTCCGTAGTAGGGCTTTCTAGCGAGAGGTTCCAATTGGGTCGATGCGAGGGGTGTTGTACAGATTTGAGTGGATGAGATTCCGCTCTGGTGGGGGCGGCCGATGCAGATCCGCCATTGACTGTCTGGGGCCATCGACTGTCGTCGACAGCTCCGACCAAATGACTAATATCACGCCCACCTAAGGCTACTGGAGCCGCTCATTCAGTTCAGTAGAAGTGTTACGCCATCGCAGTAACAGGCCGAGGCATGATCCTCCGAACACTAGTATCATGGCACCCGGCTCGGGGACTGTTGTTAAGCCTGTTAACGGGCTCACGTCGCCGAAGTACGCTTCCCAATCGTTAAGATCCAATTGGCTGTTTGGAGTGGGAGATTCCCCTCGCTGCCACACCAGAAAATCGAGTCCGTTTCTCACCCCATTTCCATCGTAATCACCCAAGGTATCCACTCCCGCGTAATCGAGCACCACATTCTTCACGTCTGCCCCATCGTGGAGAAAATAGTTGTAGGGCGGATCAAACACATTATCGCCGCCAGCCGTGTCGCCAGAGGTGTTCACAAAAACGTTGCCGCTGGCCTCGATAAGGCCAGTCCGTTGCTCGCTGCAAGAATCGCAGGCAGATTTGTAGGGATCGTCCACGTTCTCAAAGTAGTTGTTTTCTACCAGCACTTCCGCCTCAACGTCCGAGCGGACGACATAGTTGTTGCCAGGCGAGTTAGCATAGTTGTTGAATACGTGCACATCGCCATAGCGTGCGCGGGGCATGCGGTGGCTCACTCTGTCGCCCCAATGATTGTTATGCAGAGTTACATTCAGCTTGCCAGCGTCTGCCGTGGCGTGGTCGTCGTTGCCAATCAGCATCGCGGTGCGATGGTTGGGGTTGACATTCGTGGCGTAGTCTTGCGTATAGAAAAACTTGTTCCAAGAGACGGTGACGAAGTCGGATTCTCTGACGATGTCGACCAGTCCATCAGGCGAGTCAAAGATTCGATTGTGATCGACCCAGACATTGGTCGACTCGCGCATTGTGATGGCGTCGCCTTCCCCATCGTCAGACGGGTTAGAAAGCGAAAGGTTCCGAATGATGATATTACTGACATTACTAAGCCCAAGGCTGCCTACGAGCTCGCCAGTGGAGCCGACGCCCAGGATCGTTTTGTTGGAAGCGACGCCCACGCCACCGATGTCCAGCGTGCCCTGGACCAGGATATTTAGCGGGCCAGATTGTGTGGCAAAACTCTGGAACTGCGCACCAGTTGTGGCGACGACGGTCGGCCCATTCCCACCCCCGGTGGTACCTCCATTTAGTGAAGCATAACCGGTCGGCACTCCACCACCGAATACTCTGGCCGGTTTTCCAGTAACCATCCAGTTGTCAAAGACCACATCTGTAGGGTTGGTACTCCAACCACCACCACTACTCGTGCCCAATTCAATTCGCGTGATGTTTGACCAGTCCGGGGTCTCTGTGTTCGAGCTAGATTCTATAAAATCGGCCAGGGGGATGATCACTTCATTCCAGCCGATATCATAGGTTTGGCCGTCGCTACCGAATTCTCCTCCGCCCTTTTCCGTCCAAAGCCATTCAGAAGTGTAATACGCCGTGGACAGTTTCATAAAGC
>JAKVCC010000029.1 GCA_022448265.1 Pirellulales bacterium | reverse complement strand
TCTCTTTGTGGTGACGCTGACTGTGCATCTTGACGAAATGGTCGATTAGCAGCGGTATGTCCTGGTTGCGCTGGGCCAGGCACGGCAGACGGAGCGAAATGACTTTCAGCCGGTGGTACAGGTCTTCACGAAACGTACCGGAGGCGATCGCTTCTTCCAAGTCACGATTGGTGGCAGACAGGATGCGTACATTGACTGCGATGGGTTCGTTCGATCCGACACGCGTGATCTCGCTATTCTCCAGGACGCGCAGCAATTTGATTTGGGTAGGGAGCGGCATGTCCCCAACTTCGTCCAGAAATAAGGTGCCGCCGTGGGCGTACTCGAATTTTCCGATGCGATCGACACTCGCATCGGTGAACGCGCCGCGGATGTGGCCGAACAATTCGCTTTCGAGAATGTTTTCGCTCAAAGCGGCACAGTTCAGCCCTACAAACGGACGCTTCTTTCGCGGGCTATTTTGATGAATTGCTTGGGCAACCAGTTCTTTGCCTGTGCCGGTATCGCCGTAAATCAGTACCGTTGCGTCGGTGGGCGCGATCCGGCGCAAGCGATCAAGCACTTCATGCATCTGTGGACTGTTGCCGATGACGCCCTCGAAGCCGAACTTCTCGTCCAGGCGGCGACTTAGCTCAGCATTTGCTCGGCGGAGATGTTGATTGCGGGAGGCGTTGTCGACGACCGCGCGCAATTGCTTCAAGTCCAGCGGCTTGAGCAAATAGTTGAACGCTCCCTGTTGCATTGCCTCCACGGCCGACTGCACAGTGCCGTGGCCGGTGACCAATATCACCTCTGCATCGGGAATCACTTCTTTGCACCGGGCGAGAACTTCCAATCCTCCGACATCGGGCATTTTCAGGTCGCTTACCACAATCTCAAAGGCGTCCTTTTCCAACAGGGCCGCTCCTGCGGCACCGCCGGTTGCCACCGTGCACGCATATCCTACTCGAGACAGGCTGTCGGCCATCGTTTCCGCGTGGGCAACATCATTATCGATGATCAGCGCCCGAATCGGAGGTCCTGTGCTGGCGGTAGTTTGTGGCAAAGGCATAGACGATAGTTTTACAATAAGCGGTAAACCAAAAGCAACCGGAGGAGAATCCAGGGGGCGGCGTCCGGGTCGGCCGAGTGTCGACTGACGGCGGAGCGATCGCTTCCATTCGGCCTCCCGCCCACGTCGTGCCTGTGGTAGGCGATTAATGGAGCCGGGCTGGGAGCGGAAGCTCGACGGTAAACTGTGTCCCGCGGTTGACTTCGCTCTGAACGCTAATTCGTCCTCCGTGGGCTTCAATGATTTTTGCCGTGGTGGGCAGCCCCAAGCCCGAGCCTCCCGGCTTGGTTGAAAAGAAAGCGTCGAACATTTGCGCCGCGGTGCGCTCGTCCATGCCACATCCAGAATCGATGACATACAAGGAAATATTTTCTTTGAGAGACGAGGTGCGGACCACGAGTTGGCCCCCTTTGGGCATGGACTGCTTGGCATTGAGCATCAGATTCAAAAAAGCCCCGCGAAACGCTTCACGATCGAGCATCACGCTCGGCAGTTCCGGGTCAAGATAGTGGACAATTTCGACCGCGGCCTCCACCGCTTCGGGCCCGAAAAACTCAATCGCTTCCATCACCTCCGCGTTCAGGTCGGTTGGCTGCAGATCGAGGTGTCGAATTTTGGCGTAGTTGAGAAAGTCGTCGAGAAGCACCTGCAGGCGTTGGCACTCCCGCCGCACTAGGTCGATGCGTTTCGATGTCCGGTGCTGGGCAGGAGACTGAATCTCTTCCAGGTCTTCGGCCAGCAATTCCATGTTGAGCCGAATGGTGGAGAGTGGGTTCCTGATTTCGTGTGCTAAGGCGCCTGCCAAGCGCGCGATCTCAGTGTATTGGTCCATCAATCGTTGGACTGCCTGAGACGTTTGTTCGTTGGTCGGAGCAGGCGCTGGGCTAGTCATAGAATGTCCAGGTTATAGAGCGAACCTAAGTTGCGCTTATCCAACTCAGTTGTGAACCGATTTCAAAATCTCCAGGCGATACCAGGTTTCCCGCAGCTCGATTCTTTCAAGCCGGTGGCCAAGGCAGCTTTGTGCATGGGTAGTGATATCCTCGCACTTTCGCCCCGAAAAAACGCCCGTACTCGGCATGTGCCAAGTACGAGCGTGGAGTCAATTTGCAGAAAAATCTGCCCTACCTGCAGGCAGCGGGGTGGTGCCCGGTATTTTGCAGGTGGGCTAGGGCCAGTTCTGAAACAGGTTCTACTACGTTGCAGAATCAACTGCTTCGCTACCAGCTGCTGCCTCGCCTTCGCCCAATTCTTGCATGGCAGCTCGGCGGCTCAGTTTGACACGATCTTGCTCATCGACAGCAATTACTTTCACTTTCATTGCATCTCCTACTGAGCAAATATCGGCCACGTTGCCCACATACTCGTTTGACAACTCGCTAACGTGGCACAACCCGTCACGGCCCGGAAGGATCTCGACGAAGGCACCAAAATCTTTGACGCTCGTCACGGTACCGTCATAGATCTTTCCGATTTGCACACTGGCCGTGAGCGCGTCAACGCGCCCCAGGCCTGCTTCAGCAATAGCCTGGTTGGCGGCCGCCACGGTGACGGTGCCGTCTTCTTGCACGTCTATCGTGCAGCCCACGTCTTCTTGGATTCCTCGAATGGTCTTGCCTCCTGGGCCGATCAGCAATCCGATCTTCTCGGGATTAATCTGCGTGCGGAGCAATCGGGGCGCACTTTCGGCGATGTTGTCCCGTGGGCAGGGAATCGCTGCGAGCATGTGGCGGAGAATTTCCAGGCGCGCCTCGCGTGACTGCGTTAACGTGGCTCGGATAATCTCTTCGCTAATGCCATTGATCTTCAAATCGAGCTGGATGCCCGTGATGCCGTTTTGTGTGCCGGCAATCTTGAAGTCCATGTCGCCAAAGTGGTCTTCGTTGCCAATGATGTCGGTGAGCAGTACCCAGTTTTCGTTATCCTTTACCAAGCCAACGGAAATACCCGCCACCGGATTGGAAATAGGCACCCCGGCAGCCATTAAAGCTAACGTTGCTCCGCAAACACTCGCCATGGAGCTGGAACCATTTGATTCTAGGATGTCGGAAATTACACGTATTGTGTAAGGGAACGAGTCGTGATCGGGCAGCACCGGGTTGACACTTCGTTCAGCAAGCGCGCCGTGGCCTATCTCGCGGCGGCCTGGGCCACGAATCGGGCGGCATTCCCCTACCGAGAACGACGGGAAATTATAATCGAGCATGAATCGCTTCGTGTATTCCTCGAACAATCCGTCCACGCGCTGTTCATCACGCCCCGTGCCCAAGCAAACGGTCATCAACGATTGGGTTTCTCCCCGCTGGAACATGGCAGAACCATGGAGACGTGGCAGGAGATCCACTTCGCAATGAATGGCTCGCAAATCTTTGGGATTGCGACCATCCGACCGAGTACCGCTGAGGATCTGTTCGCGAATAACTTTTTCTTCCAAGTCATGCCACCCTTTACGGAACGAGCGGACGCAATAGGCGCCTTCCGCGTTCTCGTCGGGAATCAATTCGGCTTGAGCCTGGCCGCGGAGTGCTGTCGTCGCTTCGGCCTTGGCGTGTTTTCCTTCCGTCTGAATGGCCTGCTTAAAGGCGCCTTCGTAGCGATCGACGATCACGTCGAAGAGGCCATCGGACTCCGGTGGCACGAATTCCATTTTGGGTGCCCCTGCCTTGTCGATCAGCTCTTGCTGCAAATCACACAGCTCGCGGATGACGCGATGCGATTCCATAATGGCTTCGGCCATCGTGTCTTCTGGCATTTCACGGGCAAAGCCCTCGATCATCAATACTGCGTCCTGGGTGCCTGAAACGATCAGATCCAGCGTACTAGTCTCGAGGTCGTCTTGGGTCGGAAACGGGACGAACTCGCCGCCCACATATCCCATGCGTACCGAGGCAAGCGGGCCGAGGAAAGGCAATGGCGAAATTCCCAGAGCTGCGCAGGCACCATTCATGGCCAACACGTCACCGTCTGTCTGGCGATCGCTGGAGAGGACAAACGTTTGTACTTGAACTTCGTCGTTAAAGCCGGGAGTAAACATGGGGCGAATCGGACGGTCGATCAAGCGCGCGGTGAGCGTTTCTTTCATCGTCGGCCGGCCTTCGCGCTTCAAGAAACCGCCGGGAAATTTGCCCGCCGCAGCCGTGCGCTCGCGATAGTCGCAGGTGAGTGGGAAAAAATCGATGCCCGGTCGTGGGGCACCCGTGGCCGCTGCGCACAGTACCGTGGTGTCGCCGTACTGTACGATGCAACTCCCGGCAGCTTGTTTAGCAAGCGCGCCGGTTTCGATGGAAAATATTCCTTTACCAATTTTTTTTTCTACACGAATCTTATTCACTTTTTAAATTTCCTACATTAGGTGGGAAGTCGCAGCCGCTGGAGCGACGATGCGCCAGCTGGGGCCTAACTACCGAGGCCTTATCTGTTTGTATTCAACTAACTATTGGGACTTGTTGTCCACTGCTCAGCAATCGCCACTTGTACTGTTAGAGCTGGTCGCATTTTTAGAGGTCCAGTCCTACCAGCAAGCCTAGTTTTACCCTGAGAGGATTTGCTCTTAGAGGAAAAACAGCCGCCTGTTCGGGCGGTGCACTGACGCATTGGCCTGCGTTCGGAACCCGCGCCCTAGCCTAACTCTACGGTGGCACCTGCTCCACTGGGGTACCGGTGGCACTCGCGCAAATCTCGCCCAGGCTACTTACGAATATTCAGACGGCGCAACAAATCGAGATACAGTTGCGGGTTCTTGCGTTTCACGTAATCCAAGAGACGTCGACGTCGGCTTACCATGCGCATCAGACCTCGCTGGCTACCGAAATCTTTCTTGTGAACCTGCAGATGCCCAGTCATTTCAGCGATACGTGACGTCAAAATCGAGATTTGAACCTCCGGTGATCCCGTATCCGACGCGGCGCGTCCATACTCACCAATCAACTCTTGCTTTCGCTCTTTGGTAACCGACATCTTTTCCTGTTTCTGTACGGTTGCTTGCGTGCCTGGCACCGCTCGGGCCGGGTGGTCCGGCCTCGGCCAATGGCTACGTCTTTCCACAACAAAACAAGTGATACCAAAATACTATTCAACCACCCAATCTAGCGTTCTCACGCAGGTTCGCAAGCGCAAATGGGTGGATGGCCCTGCGAAGGCGACGGCGGCTTAGGGGTGCCTTGCGAGGGAAATCGGGGCGTCGTGGGGCAGCCGTTCCGCATTTTCTTCGGAAAACGGCAAAATCGTCGAGCCTGAGACCATGCCCGTCCCCGCCGGTGGCAATATGGGGAAGATCATCGGGCGGGTGATTATTGAGGGAGAGCCTTACGCACGTCCTTGAGTCGGATGACGTCCCAGGCCAAGCCCAGCTTTTCCATTAACAGAATAGCCCAATAAGTGACATCAATTTCCCACCAACGATGCCCCTGGCTGGCCACACGCTGGTAGGCGTGGTGATTGTTGTGCCAACCCTCGCCCCAAGCCAGCAGGCCTACCCACCAGAGGTTTCTGCTGTCGTCTGACGTTTCGTAGTTACGATAACCCCAGAGATGCGTCGCGGAGTTCACAAACCACGTAATGTGCAGAACGTAGACCATGCGGACACCTAAGCCCCAAAAAAGCATGGAACAACCCGCGCGGCCCGTGCCCAGTCCCCAGCTCTCGGGACCCAAGTATCCAAATGCGAACAAAGCAGCGCCTAGCATCAGGTGGGAAGGCAAAAACAGGTGATGCATCACAACCATCATCTTGTCTTTGACCATGTCGGGCGCGTAACGGGCGACCAAGTCTCGGTGCCATTTTCGCCCAAAGTCGGGCATGAACCACAGCAAGTGGCTCCACCAGCCACCATCTTTTGGCGAATGGGGATCGCCTTCCAGGTCGCTGAAGGCGTGATGCTTACGGTGTTGGGCCACCCATGTAAGCGCCGACCCTTCGCCTGACAGGCCACCCAGAAAGGCGAGCAACCAGCGAATAGGCCTGTAGGTCTTAAAGCTTTGATGGGTGAGCAGGCGATGATAGCCCATGCAAACACCGAAACTCCCAGTCGCAAACGCCAGCGCAACACAGGCGATCAACGCTGGCCAGCTAAAATAGAACGGCGCAATCAAGGCCAGTACGTGGACGATCGCAATCCAGATCACGACGGGCCAATTGAGCCCTTTCAGCTTAAAGGCATCTAGACGGAGCGATTCGCGGGTTTTTGTAGCGGAATCCGTATTTGATCCATTCTCCGTATTTGATCCATTCATTGACACAGCAAGTTCCTCTGGTCCGTGTATGCCTAACTACTTGCCCCCGATTCCTTGTGATTCACCTCGGATAGTACCGCAGTGCCAGGGACGCGATGGACTCACCTCATTCCATTGGGTCAGAATAAGAAATATCATTCCTGGACGCTAGCCCGGATAGTGCATGCACCTATCGGTCGACGCCTATCGCGCGATGGCCTTAGGAGTAGTAAAACCGGGGTGTAATAGCGTTTCCCCTTTCACGAAGACTAAGGCCAATCACCTGGCAGAGTACTGGGAAATTGCGTAAATTGTGTAAATGGCAAGGCCGGTTCTTCTCTGGCCTGGAGGATCTCTGGCCAATCGAGCAAGGGGCCCTGTGCGCTCGTCGCCGCAAATCAGCCCCACGTCGACAGTTAAGCAAGCGGTCCGCTAAAATTTGGTGCTCAGCGTAGGCGTATGAAACATGCGGGCTAGCCCGCTGGCCTTACGGCACCGGCTTGTTTGAAGGGGTCTGGCGAAATGTTGCCAGCTCAATAGTTTGGCCATACAGGGTAAAATGGGTGGCCCCGCATTTGCCCGTATGCAAGATTTGTGCTCCGACGTTCTGGTAGGCGGTCTCGGTAAGCTCAAAATCTTGGCCGTGGTTTCTGCCGCTAACCACCGTCCATCGGGGGCTGCACCAGGACGCAAAACTGTGGGGGTCGCTGTGGCTACTGCCATGGTGAGGTGCCATGAGAATATCGACGTTGCGCGGATGTTGTGAAATAACCGCTTCGAGCCCTGGCGACTCCAAGTCGCCGGGAAGCAAAATGGAGTGGCCTTGATACCGAACGCTCAGCAAGATGCTATTGGCATTGTCGCTGCCGCCGACGCCTGCACGTGGCGGGTGAAGAATCTCGATTGCAACCCCGGGATCGGTCACTCGGAGTCGGTCGTTTTGCCAGAGTTGGTAAAGAGGAACCGCCGCCTCTTGCAGGCGGCCCCGCAGGTAGTCGGGCGCCGTCAATGGGCCCTCGGTCTTAGCGGGCCCAAACATTTGTGGCGATACGTAAACGGCTCCAATTTCGAATCGGTCCAGGAGTCCTGGTATGGCGTCGTAGTGGTCGATATCCGCGTGCGACAGAATAATTGCATCGATTCGCGTAATGCCCCGCGACCAAAGATAGCCAGCCACCGTTTTGCTGGCACCGACGGGCGAACTAAGGCTACCTGCATCGTACAAAAGTGTCTGTCGGCCCGGCAGCTCCAGTACAACGCACGTGCCATGGCCCATTGCCAGAAAAGTGCAGCGCAGCCCATCGCCAGGATTTCGCGAGGCCGCAATCGCCAAACCGCAGGTGATCCACAGGGCAGCGCACGAAAGCTGCCATTGCCAGGCAAGCCGCAGGCGCGGCACAAGATTGATCAGCCCGAGGCCGGCGTAAAAGACCCACAGCCACCAAAGGGGCGGACCCGCACAGTACAAACTGCCCGCTCCCGATCGCGTGGCCAGTTCCACGATAGTCTCCGTTGTGCCCAGGCACCACGAACAAAGTAGTCCCAGCAGGGAAGCGACGGGCGGTAGTAGCCAGGCGCAGGTACAAATAGCCAATCCGGATGCGAGCGCGCCGGCGATCAGCGGCCATATCAAGGGGGTCATAGCGATTCCGATGGGCGTAGAAATGTGGAAATGGTAGGCAACCAGCGGCGCTGCAACGATCCAAATCACCAAGGAGGCGAGAGCCAATTTTCCTGTCTTTTTGGCGCACCAGTGAAGCGACTTGCGCCGCCAGGAAGAGGCGTCATGGATCAATTGCTGGAGCGGGTCGCGGGGCGGTTGCCTGCGGACGAGTTCTCCAAAGCCAATCAGAGCTGCAACGCATAGGAAGCTAAGTTGAGTGCCGCCGCGAAATAACTCGCTAGGGTTGTAGATCAACACTACCCACGCAGCGGCAGCCAGCAGATTGATGATCGAAGTGCGTCTCCCTTGAACCATCGCCAGCAAGGCAAACAAAACCAGCACCGCGGCGCGAACCACGGGAGGACGTCCGCCGGCGATTGCCGCGTAAGCTATAACCAAAAGGGCCGTTAGTAATATGCCCCAGCGGCGGGAAAAGATGCCGCTGCACACGATCCATCCGACAACCAGTGCGAAGATACCCACGTGCAATCCTGATACAACGAGCAAGTGAACCGTGCCAGTTTTTAGGAACGCCTCGGTTGTTGACTTTTCTAGTCGCTCGCGCGCTCCCAACAGAATTGCCAATGCTAGGTCGCCATTCTCTTCTCCAACGTACTGCAATAGCCGCCACTCACACCGTTGCCTCAGGCGATCTATCCAGCGGCTTGCCACACCTGCGGTGGCCGCCTCCAGTACGGTAACGCATTCCGGTGCGCGGCAGAAAAGTTCGCAATAGCGGCCAGCGCCCCGTTCGACAGTGGCCCAGTCGTACTGCCCTGGGTTGACCGCCGGCGATGTCCGTTCGCAGAGTGCAAATACAAGCAGGCGGTCGCCAGTCGTTATCCGGTCGAGTTCTCCCGCCACTCTTAAACGGCAACGACCCGACACATTGCGCCACTGGTGGCCGTCGCGGAGTCGCGTCACCCGGACGAGTAATTCACTTGTCGGGCCCACCTGGACGGCCCGCAATGGATCGACTGCCGGGGCGGGGCTCGACTTTGTCCGATCGACCGCAACCGCTTCAACGCATACGGGCTGCGAGTGCTCGAGGGCAAACCGGGCGATCTGGTTGTTGGCGACGTAGTTCCAGTACAGATGGTGCCAACCTCCGCCTACGCAGGCTATGGCCAATAGTAGAGTGCCGGCAGAGGCCCACAGTCGGCCTAGGCGGACGAAGACTGCTGTGGACAGCAATAGGACAGCTGCAGTCAGCCACCAGTGCAGAAGGTTGGGGCTGGCCCCGGGAAAAACCTGGCGATCCGCCAGGATACCCGCTGCCCAGGCCAGGGTCGCCAGCAAAAGGGGCCGGGGCGACGGGTGTCGATCAGCACGGGAAGGCA
Source organism: Pirellulales bacterium (assembly GCA_022448265.1). Lineage (GTDB taxonomy): Bacteria > Planctomycetota > Planctomycetia > Pirellulales > Lacipirellulaceae > Bythopirellula. Next base: position 16,150 of record JAKVCC010000029.1, on the reverse strand, counting down.
ACGCCCGCATGGAAGTCCCGGTCGCCAGGGTGAGAAACGGATTAGAAACGGTCGGCAGCCTGATGAACCCTCGAGCGACATTCTACCGCGTAGGACCGGCTGGGGAAGTTCGCTCCATTGCGAACACGTAACTTGCGCAGCCAGAGGCCTATTTGCCGGTCTTTTTGGCACCGGTTGCGAACTTTTTCACCGGTCGCTTGCTGCGTTGCCGCAAAGCGGGAACAATACCCGGTCTGCCCTCCATTACTTGCCCGCCCTACCGCAGAACGACATCCGTCATGGAATCCAGCGCACCTTCCCGAATTACTGTAGTCCTACTTCTGACTTTTTTGGCCGCTGTTTTTCTAGCGAGCATTAGTTGCGGAAAGCGCCCTACCGCTACTTCGGTCCCACAAAACAAGGAGTCCCTCTTGATACCCCGACGCGTACTGTTTGGAAATCCGCAAAAAGCTTCGGCCCGGATTAGTCCTAACGGAAAATGGCTCAGCTTCTTGGCACCCGTGGAAGGCATCCTCAATGTGTGGGTGGCGCCAGCGGACGACTTGCCGGCAGCCAAACCGGTTACCAATGACAAAAATCGCAACATCCGCGGCCATAGTTGGGCATATACGGGCGAGCACATTCTCTACACTCAGGACAAGGAGGGCGACGAAAACTGGCACGTTTACGCTACACACGTCGAGACCGGAAAAACTAAAGACCTCACGCCGGTGGAAAATGTCCACGCCAGGATCCAGGACACGAGTCATAAGTTTCCCGACGAGCTCTTGATCGGGATTAACGACCGTGTGGCTCAGTTGCACGACATATACCGTGTCAACATCATCTCGGGTGAGCGGCGACTCGTGCAGGAGAACCAAGGTGTCGCTGCCTACGTGACGGACGATGATTTTCAGGTCCGTTTTGCTTTTAATTTTACGCCTGATGGGGGGCAGCTCTTGCTCAAGCCCAAGACGGCGGGCAAAACCGGCAAGGGGGCCGAGTGGGAACCCTATATCGAGACTGGGCCGGAAGATGCGATGACCACGGGCCCGACCAGCTTTGACAAGTCGGGGAAGGTACTTTATTTGCAAGACAGCCGTGATCGTGACACAGGTGCTCTGTTTGCTATTCATCTTCCAACTGGCGAGTCCTCTTTGGTGGCTGAGGATGCCCGCGCTGACGTCGGCGAAGTCCTGATCCACCCGACAGAAAAAACGATTCAAGCGGTCGGTTTTACTTATTCCCGTCGCGAGTGGCAGATCATCGATGAATCGATCCGCGCCGATCTGGATTATCTTGCCACGGTCGAAGACGGCGAACTGATTGTGACGAGCCGTACTCTTGACGACACGCGTTGGACCGTCGCGTTCGTACTGGATGATGGGCCGTTGAAGTTCTATCTCTATGAGCGGAAAGACAGAAAAGTTCAATTTCTGTTTAGCAGTCGTGACGATCTCGACCAGTACTCCCTCGTGAAGATGCATGCTCCCATCATCAAGAGCCGCGATGGGCTTGAGCTGGTTTCCTATTTATCATTGCCTGCCTCAAGCGATCCGGATGGTGATGGGCGGCCCTCAGAGCCGCTGCCGCTGGTACTCGATGTACACGGGGGGCCGTGGGCACGGGACGGTTGGGGATACAACGGCACCCATCAATGGCTAGCCAACCGTGGCTACGCAGTCCTCAACGTCAACTATCGGGGGTCGACCGGATTCGGAAAAAATTTCATCAATGCAGCCAATCATGAATGGTCCGGAAAAATGCACGACGATTTGATCGACGCAGTCGATTGGGCCGTGTCGGAGGGCATCGCCCAGCCCGATAAGGTCGCCATCATGGGGGGCAGCTACGGGGGCTATGCGACCTTGGTCGGAATGACCTTTACACCCGAGGTGTTCGCTTGCGGTGTCGATATCGTCGGTCCATCGAGCCTGGTGACTCTGCTGGAAAATGTACCGCCCTATTGGATTCCTCTGATGCCCGTCATGAAAAATCGTGTTGGCGACATCGACACCGATGCCGGCAAGGCCGAACTACTGAAACGTTCGCCACTCACCCGCGTCGACCAAATCGAGCGGCCGCTACTAATCGGTCAGGGGGCAAACGACCCGCGGGTCACGCAGCTCGAGGCGGATCAGATTGTCGAGGCAATGACCGCGAAAAAGATTCCCGTGACTTACGTTCTTTATCCCGACGAAGGGCACGGTTTTTCCGGCGAGCACAACCGCATGTCATTCAATGCGGTGACCGAGGCGTTTCTGGCCAAACACTTGGGCGGTCAGTTTGAGCCCATCGGCGATGATTTTGAGGACGCATCGCTCTACATACCCACCGGCGCGGCCGAGGTGCCCGACGTAGCCGATGCCCTGCCAGCTGCAAGAAGGCGAATGCCAGAGTAATATACGGCCTCTTTACGCTAAACAGGTGTCTGGCCCTTTTTTTGGCTTGTCCATTTTGGGGTTGGTGGAAACAATGGGTGTATGATATCTGCTTGCGGCTCTTATTTTTGGTTTATCTCGACTCGCTGCGACTTTTGGAAAAGTGGTGGCGGGGCCGGAGGACGTGCGTAAGCATTTGCCAAGCACCTATGTCGTCTTTTTCAGCCCCGAGCGCCCACGTGGTACTCGGGGCTTTTTTTGGGTTCAGTTACAGACATAAAGCGCCTTAGACCAAGATTCTCCCTTACTCCAGCACGGAAAAAAAATGATTATTGTCATGAAGCACACGGCCTCTGAAGAAGATATTGAAACTATGATCCGCGAGGTCGAAGCGAAAGGATTAAAGGCCAATGTCATCCGCGGTACCGAGCGCACGGTCATTGCGGCGGTCGGCGAAGAGCGCGTGGCTGGGATTGGGTCTCTGGAAAGTGGCCCTGGCGTTGACGAGGTATTGCCTATCGTTGCTCCCTACAAGCTGGCGAGCCGGGAGTTGAAACCCGAGTCCACGACCGTGAGGGCCGGTACGCTGGCGGTTGGTAATGGCAACATCGGTGTCATCGCCGGTCCCTGCTCTGTCGAATCGGAAGAACAGATTGTCTCGGCGGCGCACGCCGTCAAGGACGCAGGGGCCTCCGCCTTGCGGGGCGGCGCATTCAAGCCGCGCACGAGTCCTTACAGCTTTCAAGGATTGAAGGAAGAGGGACTCAAACTTTTGGCCGAGGCGCGTAACCAGACAGATTTGGCAGTCGTGACGGAAGTTGTGTCGCCGGATGATGTTGACCTAGTTTCCGAATATGCCGACGTCTTACAGATTGGTGCACGCAACATGCAGAACTATCGGCTGCTGGAAGCGACCGGAAAATCGCCTCGCGCGGTGCTCCTCAAGCGGGGTCCTAGCGCGACTATCGATGAGTGGTTGCTTGCCGCCGAATACATCCTGGATAGCGGAAATCCCAATGTAATTCTCTGCGAGCGCGGGATTCGCACATTCGAAACCCATACCCGCTTCACCCTGCCGCTCGCTTCAGTGCCCTACGTGCAGCAGCGCACCCATTTGCCTGTGGTGATCGACCCCAGCCACGGGACGGGACATACCTATTTGGTGCCTGCGATGGCGCGCGCGGCGATCGCAGCGGGTGCAGACGGATTGATTGTGGAAGTCCATCCGAGTCCGGAGCAGGCTGCCAGCGATGGATACCAGTCGCTCAATTTCTCTCAGTTTGACGAGATGATGTGTGCTTGCGCAATAATTGCCGGCGCTGTCGAGCGGCAACTGGGCAGTCTCAGTTGATTCGAGCTTGGGTGAATCGAGTGCGTCGGTGGGGGCGGGGCCGGCTACATAGTTCTGTCTATTTGCCCAGGAGCGCCGGCACTAGGCTGCACGCAATAGCAGTATTTAGATACTTGGATAGGCTCCCTGTTAGTCGGTAGACAGGAGCTTGCGCTCGACCAGCTGACGAAGAATGCGGCGTTGGGCCGCGGCCGATTGCAGGGCGAGCAGCGCGTTGCCCGAGGCGTCGTATACCATCGTAGCCCCTTTTTGTGTACCGACAGTAGCTTGCAATTCCTTCATCAGGGTTTCAGGCCGATCTCGGAATAAGGTCTGCAGAGGGAGTACTGCAAGTTGCAGTTGGTGATCGTATTTCTCCGCAGACGTGATTTCGACCATTCCACCGGCCACCACACGCCAGCGAAGCCCTAAGGGGGGTAGCACTTGGTCGAGGGCCGCTCGCCAAGGCGCGTTGACGATCGCGCAGGCAATGCGAGTTTCCGGCCAGAGCTTTTGGTCGGCGAGGGCCGGCCAATCTATGGCAAGCGGTAGTCCGAGTTCGCGTTGCCAATGTGCGAAAACCTCATCGAGCGACGTGTAACGCGAAAAAGTAAATGTTACTGTCGCGCTGAGCTTAGCATCAGTCATTTTCCGGGCGGAGGCGCCCACCAGTTGCTGCACCGGGAAGCCACTCTTTAAGGGGATTTTGCGGGCAAGGCGCAACTGGTCCAGGAAAACTAAGAGTCGGTAGTGGATCTGTTGTGCTTGAACGACATGAAGCGAGTCCTGTCGAATTTCCAGAGAACCGCTACCACCCTCCGATTTCCAGCTTGCCGGCGCGATCAGTGTTCGTGCCCATTCCGACAGACGATCTGCGCTTGTCGTCGAGTCGACCAAGTCTTCGATCGGATAATCTAATTCTTTTATCTTTGCTGAATTTCGGTGCCACACGATCACCTGCCCGTTTTGCGCAACGTGTTTGAGCTGTAGCGGTTCCAGAACGCGATGAAGGGTCATGTCTAGGCTGATATCGATGCCGTCGAGCGAAACTGGTTTGCGGAGGGTGATCCCCGCCATCAGCAACTGTTCCGAGGCCACGCTCACCGGGACTCCGCTTAGCTGACTGACAAGGCGAAAAAAATCTCCTAATGGTATCGATTTGAATTTCAAAGTGGGAATGACCTCCGCCAGCCGCGCCGCAGCATCACCGACTCGGAGCGCCGTATTCTGTTCTGGACTACGCCGTACCAACCGGGCGGTTGTGACTGGCATCGCTGGTTCTGGGGAGGGCTCATTCAGCGCGTCGTTCGGCGAAAACACCGGCCTCAGGGAGGCCTCTGCGTTTGGTTTGGCAGTGCTGCGATGCAATGCTGCCAGATCAAGATTTCCCAGGTCCAGTTCTAGGGGATTGAGCTTTGGGGTTTTTGGAGGGGGGGGATTAGCTGCAACTGGTGCCTGTTCAGATTCCTCGGGAGTCGCCGCTGGTTGCTGAAGCTTAATCCCGTCGGTGGGCTCATTGGTCAACGTGAGGGGCGGGCCGGTTTGGCCAGTTGCTGGGCCTTGGTCGGAGGCGATTTCTCGCGTCGTCGCCGGCGCTTTGACGAGCTGCGCTAAATTGTCTGGTTCTTCCACCTTTGTTTGGGATGTAGGTACAACTGGTAGGGCCGGTGCGGGGGCGGCCCGAGGAGTATTGCGCACTGGGTAGTCAACCGAGTTATCAATCACCAAGTCGTCAATCAAACGTGCGTCGAGGGGCGAACTGTTACCATAGAGCAACACGATGCCCAAGAGGCTTGCTGCGACGAAAAGACCTGCCAGAGAAATAGTGACGAGCTGACATGTTTTTGCTGCCGTCATCAGGCGAGCGGCCGCATGTGTGGCGATGCTCTCGGCACTGCCGTCCGTCGGCGCGGCCGCTTGGGCCACGTGCAAGTTAGCAGACGCGTCCAGATTTTCGGTGGTAGCCGCTGCCGACCCTTGATGGGGCGGCTGCACTTCCACCATGCCGCCACAGCGCGGGCAGGCCACAATTTGGCCAAGCATGGCCCGGTTGTGTACCGCCAGGCTCGCCTGGCAAGTCAGGCAACGGATCTTGAAGATTTCCACGGCACCTGCTCGCTCTGATGTTCCGGTGCTTACCAGTATAACTGTTCACTTCGCGCCTGTCTCAAAAACGGGTGGCAAGGAGTCTCCCCGTTTTAGAGCGGCCGAGCGTGTTGTCACTATGATGGCTGGAGACGGATCTGCGCTATTGCTTACTAAGTAAACCAGTTTCTGCTTCGGATCGCCCGGGCCGGTGGCCGTTTGATCGGGATTTGCTTTTCGTAACACCTCAACCAGAATCTCTGCTGCGGTCCGGTCGCGCATATTGAGAGTGAGCGATTGATTCTTGGTAATCCCTTCCAATTGTAGGTCACCGCCGGCGATGCGGATATCCAGGCCCAAATCCTCGGCAAGCATGTCGAGTGCCTGTTGGAGCGATTCTTTGGGAAAGGCAAGTGAAGTGACTTTTTGCAAGCGCTCGTCCACACCAAGGGGCTTCGTCACCGCCCTGGCTGAGGCAATCGGACTTGTGACGGCGAAATCATGCAGCAGGAGCTCCGTGGCCATCAGCAGATTGTGGCCTGCAGAAACCGGGAGGTAGCAGCGCAATACCGTGACACCCTCAATTTCAGCTGAACGCGTGTAATTGCTCAGCTTGCGCAGCATGTTCGGAAATCGGCCCACAACCTTGCGACCGAAAGGATGCGCAGGCTCTGCATGCAGTGCATTTTCCATCTCATCTGGAAATATTTGCATGCGGCGTGCAATTGCTGCAGCAAATACATGCGGACGTTGATGAAGATTTACAGTCGATTGCATTTCCAAGAAAAAATTTTCGTCCAAGTGAGCGCTAAATGCTACCGTTGCTGCATCGTCACCGGCCAGAGCATCGAAGGCCTCCAGCAAGCGTTTCCCGGAGCCGGGCAGTAATTTATAGCCGCTAATCTGTAAGAACTTGTTTGGAAACACAAGCGTTGCCATGCGGTTGGCGTCCGTCCCATTCAGGAGGCGCTGCATGTCGCGCGGAAAAAGCGAGGCTTGGTCGCCCATGCGGATCAGTTCGTCAAGCATGCCCTGCGGACAAGATACCAGGAGATTTCCGCCCGCAGCGGTCGGCAGATAGCAGGCGCGTCCCAAGGTTTCCAGGAATGATTGCGAGCCCATCTTCTTTTTGACTGCCTCAGCAATTCGCGTCGTTAGTTGCTCTTCTGTCCAGGGTGCAACAAGCGCAACTCGAAGAGAATAGGCCAGGACGCCGTCATCGTCCGGATAGACAGCCACAGTGAGCGAGCTGATTTCTTCGAGATGTGCGCCGGTCCAGTGGGTCAGCACGTCGGTCGCCTGTTGTGCCCAGGGGCCCAGCGCAGCGAGAACTTTTTCACCTTCGGTGTGGCCCAATAGTTCGGCAGGGCGCAGATGGAGGATGAATTGGGTTGCGGGCGGCAAATAGTTCAGCGAAACCGGCCCGCCCGCTGTAGGTGAAATCCAGAGCGACGCGCCATCATCCGCCATGGCCAATTCCCGCGGATTTTCCGAAGCGACGGCCTGCTCTGCCGGCGTGTTCGTAGCTACCCGCGCGTCCTGATTGCCCAGTAGCTTTGCCGACGACTGATCGAGCTTAGCCGTTTCTGCGCCAGAGCTGTCCTTGTGATGCGCTCTGCCAGTCAGGAGAATCGCGCCACCAACCAAAAGCAGACTCGCCAGACCAGCGAGGACCAGCCAAGGGAGCACCGTGCGCTTCGCGCGGCTCGATCGGTGACCGGCAGATTGGGTACTTGTCCTGATCTTGAAAGGTTCTTCAGCCACCGCGAAGCTCACCTTTTTGTTTCGATGGGTGCAGATATCTTGCTTGTGACTTCCTGTCCCAAGGACTATTATCCACATTGTTATTCGCGATATTATTTACACTGCTATTATTCATACCACTATTATTCATACTGGGCGGAAAAATACATCCGGCCTTACAGAGGCGGCCGTTTCGCGCCGGTCGTCCGTTGGTGCCCGCGGCCACCTTCGTCCCCAAAATCAGGTCAAAAGACTCTCCGCCTGCTTGTTCTCTGTTGAGTACACGATCGCAAATATTGCGAGGCGACTCAAGGACCTTGGCATTGCTTCGCCCACACCAGGCGTCGGTTGGGTGGGTGCAGCGCCGGCCAAATCAATCCCAACCGATGGGGCGCCTTTCATTTTTTACCTATCCTGAGACAATTGAGAATTCGACCAGCAGAGTGTTTACAGCTTGAGTAGCCTTCCGAACCATTGCCCGATGGGTGTGCCCAATACAATAAGACAGCAAACTGATGAAATACTTTCGTTCTAATATAGCATCGATGGACGGTTATGTTCCTGGTGAACAGCCGCAAGACGGAAAGCTAATCAAGCTTAATACCAACGAGAACCCCTACGCCTGTTCTCCCAAAGTGAAAGCTGCCATTGGGCGCGTATGTCAGCAGGGGCTGCAAAAGTATCCCGATCCTGGGGCCACTGCCTTTCGTATTTGCGCTGCAGATTTAATGCGTGAGGAGCTTCCAGGTATCGGGCCCGACTGGATTCTCTGTGGCAATGGCAGCGACGACATTCTCACGATTGTCACGCGCGCGTTTGTCGAGGGTGGCGACCTGGTGCGTTTTCCCAGGCCCAGCTATGTGCTCTATGAAACGCTTGCTGCAATACAGGGAGCGCAATGCGATATTGTCGATTTTGAGGACGACTGGTCTCTGGGTGCTGATTTTACAGCTGCCAAGAAGCGACTACGGCTGGCCTTTTTGGCGAATCCTAACAGTCCCTCCGGCACGGTAATTTCTCCTGAGAAGGTTGCGGAAATCGCGGCTGCCCTGCCCTGCCCGCTTCTAGTGGACGAAGCGTATGTGGATTTTTCCGAGACGAATTGTCTGTCTCTTATTGCCGAGAACGACCAGGTGATGGTGTCGCGGACCTTGAGTAAATCGTACGCGCTGGCCGGGTTGCGGTTTGGGTTCCTGGTTGCCCAGCCGCACATCATTCGCGAACTCGTTAAAGTGAAGGATTCCTACAATTGCGATGCGCTTTCGATTGCAGGGGCGACCGCGGCCCTCGCCGATCGACAGTGGTTCGACGAAACGCGCGGGGCCATTCTTGCGACGCGCACCCGCTTAATCGATTTGCTGCAGGAGTTAGGTTTTGAATGTGTGCCTTCGCACGCAAACTTTGTTTGGTGCCGCCATCCGCACCACAGCGCGAAAAAACTTTACCAGGACCTGAAAACCCAGGGCATATTGGTTCGTTATATGAACTATCCCAACTACGGCGACGGCCTAAGAATCACTGTAGGCACCAATAGCCAGATCGACGCCTTTGTAAAAAGTATCAGGTACCTTTTTGGTTGACTGGGTAGTTTGGTCGCACCAAGCTATCGCCTTTCTGGAGGTGATATAATGGGAAGGCCGCCACGCGCTGTCGATTACGAGGCGTTTGAACAAATACTTGTTGAGGCAATGGACCAAGTTCAGTTGTGTCTATTCTCGTAGTGCCTGATGACCAATCACTGGCATTTGGTTGTCAGTCTTGACATGCACGGCGCCATGGGCCGCTTTGGGCAGTGGCTTGGACTGACCCATACGCAACGGCACCACGCACACTACGGCGCCGGTGAAGGCCATTTGTATCAAGGCAGATGCCAATCGTTTCCGGTCTAAGGCAACGAGCATTTCCTGGCGGTTTGCCGCCATGTTGAGCGGAATGCCTACACGGCAAAACTTTGTTCGGCGGCCGATCAGTAGCGATTTGGACGTTTATGGCGTTGGTGTCATGGCAGCAGGAAGGAAAAGGGCATTCTGAGCCTTTGCCAATTCCTCGCCGGCAGGGTTGGATTGAGCTGGTCACAGAGCCGCTTAGTGCCAGAGAGCAGGATCAACTACAGCGGTCGATCAAGCGGGAAAAGCCTTTTGGTGAAGAATCGTAGGTCGAGTCGACCTCGCGTCGATTGGGGCTGGAATCAACATTGCGCTCCAGGGGGCAGGCCGAGAAAAATGCGCAAACAGCTATAAAGGCACATGCCTTTTATGGCTGTAGGGATTGTGTGGGAGGATTCTGTTGTGGGCAGTGTTTTTCTGCGTCTTTCCCGCTCTGGCGACGCTGCGTTTTCTCAATGCGGGTTACCTTTTCACAATGCCACAGGTTCTGCGCTACGCGTAGCATCCCTGCGGCCCCGCTGATAGCGGCCCCACCGTAGCCTTCCCCAGGCGAACATAGGAATTCTGAATCCATGACTGATCTGTTGATACGCGATTCGCTCTTTTGTCGTCTGATGCGTCTGGCCACCGTTGGGTTGTTGGCCGTCGTGGTTTCGGCCGCGGTTGCGTCGGCGCAGTACTGTACCCCCGATCAATGCGACGAATGCGACCTCTGGAAATGCAACCAGTGCTTATGTTACGAGTTGCCGGAAATGTGGCTCATAAACACGCGTTGCGCCCCGCTGTGCAAGAATCTTGACAAGGGATTCGAAGGTATTGCCTACCAGCGCTACGACCGGTGCTGTGGGCGTTTCGTCAAGGAGAGCCGGGAATCGTTTTTGGCTCAGGAAGCTTCTATGCCGACGCTTTTTTATGTTCACGGCAACAGCTTAAATCATAAGAACGCGATGAAAGGCTTCTGGCAAATCTATGAAAGGATGCGTTGCTGTTCTGGGAAAAAGCGACTCGTCTGCTGGTCGTGGCCCGCCGAGCGCGTATACAAAACAGAAGGACTGCGGGTTCGTGAAATGATTTCAAAGAACCTGCGGATCAAGTACGTCTACTCCGAGTACCAGGGCTATTACATGGCCAAGCTCGTCCAAATGATGAGCCTCTCCCAGCGGGTGATGCTCTCTGGGCACAGTTATGGCGGCATCACTTCGGCAGCAGCCCTGCATTACCTGGGTGGTGGCTGCCTGAAGGGACTTACTTTAGAAGGTGGGGCTCCGGTCGCACGAGCCAATTTGCGTGGCGGGATTATTTCTGGAGCTTTCGACCACGATATGATGAATCTCGGCCATCGTTACGGACAATCCTTTGTCGCCGCAGAAAAGATACTGGTGACCCGCAATGTTCACGACAAGACTCTCAAGAAATGGCCCAAAACGTCTCGGCGAGGTTGCGCCGCAATCGGTGTGAAGGGCATCAATGCCAATCGCCTCGGCGAATATCAAAATAAGCTCTGCCAGCAGACAACCTATCCGGAAGTTGGACGCTCACACTACCTCAAGCCACACCTCAATAATGTGCGATTCGTGTCGGCCCTGTGCTGTCTGTCGTTCCCAAATCGCGACCATTACCAGTCACTGGCCAATCTGACACAGCCCCAGAAAAACGAGCTGCTTTCAGCGGTCGGCGAGGGGCCGGCAGAAACTGTCACCGTCGGCAGACCGAGTGCGGACTGATGCCATCCGGATTAACGTGCCGGGATAGTTGGAGACTCAACCGCATCGATTGGATATCGCCGACCGGACGGCATGAATGCTCCTGTTTGCAAAAAGCGAAGTACGTACTGCTGCACTTGTTCATTCTTCGGTAAGGTTTGGTGGATCCCCTTTACCTGTGCAAAGTCGCTCGCTCCGGCGAGTTTGCTGGTCTCCACAGAGAGCAGCATGTCGTCGTCGCCCGGAATGCCGGCCAGATAGCCCTCGTCATCGCCCACGCCGCCAACGATGATGCCGAACTCAAAATTGGGCGTTGCCAGTTGTTTTTCTAGGTTTGGCCAGCCGACGTTTGGTGCCAACTGTTGAACCGCATCGCCTCCAAATATCTGGGCAAGTTTGTTATCAGCCAATTTTTCTGCCGCGGTCGCACCGTGATTCGGTGGGGCCAGCATGACAAACCGGCCGTAGGTGATGTCCGGTTGCTGCGACACGGGCAGCGAGGCCAAATCATTCAAACAATGGCGAATGACAATATTTCCCATGCTGTGGGCGACGAAGTTTATTTTTTCGACGCCGTCCAGATGCTGGATCACACTCATTAGCGAAGCAGCATGCTCACCAATTTCGCCCTTCGTTGATGGGTAGCCTACATTGATGACTACAAAGCCACCCTCTTCAGCCAGAAACTCTGAGAGGGGGTTCATCCAATGGCGATAGGCTCCGAGGCCATGCACGACGATGACCACCTCTTCTGGCATGGGGGGCAACTCTTTTTCAATCTTTACCTTTTCGAGTTCTTCAAGACAGTGCTCCAGCGATCCAAACGTGTATCGGCTATCGTCCGGCTCAAGCAGCCGATAGTGCCCCAACAGAGAGTTCTTCTGAATTCGCCACCCGTGATAAACAACCTCATCAGAAAAAATCATCCGACCGCCAAGAGTTTTGGAGCCGATGTCAAAAAAACCTTGACCGGAATTGGCGTGGGAATAAGACAGCAATATCAAGAACAAGCCCTCAAGTAGGATCAAAGCCAACCAGTTTGTACTAGCACGTCGCATCGCGGGATCCTCCTGCTTGGTTATTCATCTTGTTGTTACGCGCCGCTTCGGCCCATAGGGGAATTGTGCTCGTTGCGGTAAGCCAACCCAATGTCTTACGGTTAGGGGGGGAGTGGGGGTCGCTTTGCTTGAATGCTAGGGGAGGTCCCAACGCAACCATTGTAGTTGCCGACGTGAACTAAAATGTGTGGTTCAATAACGATTGGTAGTCCGTAGCCAGTGCAAGCGAATTCTGTGCCATGGCAATTTCAGCGGCATGCGAAAGAAGGGGGCATGGCTTAGCCCGCGCAGTAGTGGAGCGTAGCGAATGGGCGGACTGAGGCGAAGAGCAATCGGCTGCTGTCATACCAGCAAGGTATGGCTCTTTAGCAAGTTGCTGAGACACTCTATTCCAAGTTTGCAAAAAAAAAAGACCCCTCCCGGAGACGCAATTCCCGGTGGGGTCGTGTTGTGTGAAATGTCGGCGGCAGCCAACGGGCAATGTTAGCCAGGGCGGCCAAACTCAAGCACCGGCATGGATAGCCGTCCCGCAGGCATTTTAGCCAACCATCTTTCGATAGAAATAGACCTATGTCAGCAGTACTTCTTCGTCGTCTTTTTTGTCATCCTTTTCGCATTTGCCGCAATCGACCAGCAGTACTTCTTCGTCGTCCTTTTTGTCATCCTTTTCGCATTTGCCGCAATCGACCAGCAGTACTTCTTCGTCGTCTTTTTTGTCATCCTTTTCGCATTTGCCGCAGTCAGCGATAGGTGTAGCGCCATCGATGGTAAGCGACGGCCACAACCCTTGACTAGGAATCATCCACGCAGCAAGTGCCGCCAACACTGTCAGGCGGGCGAAGAAGACCAAGCGGGTTAGTTGAAGGTTTTGCATCTCTCAATCTCCCATGGGTAACAATATCTGACCTCTGTCCGCCTTGTTCCAATCCTTAAGTAGAACCCGGCGCCCGCTCGGTCTCAAGTCATAAGCCGTCAGAATTTCAGTAATTTTAGAATACCATTAGGTTAGCTACATTACGAGAATACCGCTAGCAGTTGCCACCGGGCCGCTGAAATGCGATTCTAGAATCTGGTTCCCGTGTTTTTCCTGAAAAAATTGAAATTCCATTTTCCAAATATCCCAACTCCTCAATCCTTGGAGGCTAGCACCATGGCGCAAAAGTTTTCCGGTATAGCCCTGGCAGTGCTGCTACTTGTGGCGGCGGACGCTGCTGTGGCGTCTGCTCACGTTCACCGATTCGAATTTGGTAAGACAGCAGACGGCGCAGAGGTTGACTATTACTGGATGAAGAGCAACGCCAATATGGTTGTCCGCACGTGCCCGCTTGGCGCCTCATTAATCGGTGTCGACATTCCTGATCGCGATGGCAAAGTTGCGGACGTAGTTTTTGGATTTGACGGCCCCGCAGGCTATGAGACCGAAGACAACCAGTATTTTGGAGTCACTGCGGGCAGATGTGCCAATCGGATTGCCGGCGGAAAGTTCAGCCTTGGCGGAAAAGAGTACCAATTGGCCACGAACAACGGGCCTAATCATCTGCACGGTGGCGGCCCTCGGGCGCTTTCCAAAGTGATCTGGTCCGGATCGCGATTTGAGCGAGATACAGAACGCGGTGTCAAGTACTGGTACACCAGTCCTGACGGCGAAGAAGGCTACCCGGGGAATCTAAAGATTTATGTTATCTATACCTTGAACGACAAGAATGAGTTGCGCATTGAGTTCACCGCCACGACTGACAAGCCAACGATTGTTAACCTTGTGAACCATGCGTATTTCAACCTGGCTGGCCAAGGGGCGCTGACCGTTAACGATCACGTTTTGACACTCAATGCGGACAAGTACACGCCTACTGATTCTACGCTAATCCCCACGGGGAAAATCGAATCGGTGGAGGGGACGCCCCTGGATTTCCGCAATCCAACACGCATAGGCGAGCGTGTGGAGCAGCTCACACAGACAGCCGCCAAGGGTTATGACCATAATTTTGTCATCAACCGTGACGGTGTGTCCTCTGGGCAGCTGGTCAAAGCGGCGGAACTCTACGAACCGCAGTCAGGGAGGTTGCTCACGGTGCTTACCGATCAACCGGGCATCCAGTTCTACGGCGGAAACTTCTTGCATGGCCAGGAGGGCAAGGGGGACAAGAGCTACGCACACCGTAGTGGCTGTTGCCTGGAGACGCAGCACTACCCCGATTCGGCCAACAAGCCCGCCTGGCCGAGCATCGTGCTCAATCCGGGAGAAACCTATCGTCACACATGCGTGTACGCGTTTTCCGTGAAGTAACCGATTGGGAGCCAGGTGTGCATCGTCCCAACGACACAGATCAGTGATTCGATCAATTTTGTCCCTGGTAAGCTGGAACGAGGTGCTGAAGTTTCTGAGGTGATTGTGTGACGTATTGCGCGAACTTCGGCTGGTGCGCGTCTGGGCCCAGCACGTGGAGGCGATCGATGGGGTCACTCGTGAATGCTTGGCGATTAAAGACACACGTTCGTTTACAGCCAGGCAAGCCGTGTAAGTACTGCGTTATCTGTTTGCCGTACGCGATGATCCAAAGTTCATTCGTAGTGACAATGGCCCCGATTTTATCGCGAAAGAACTTCGCCAATGGCTGGACCAAGTCGACGGGCACCACCGATTCCATAGTGCATTGAATTCCTAAATTCTTGCGGCATTCTCCACCAGTTGTCTTGCTTCTGCTGGCGCCTGCGGTCTTACTCCAGCAAGGTGGCTGTGCCAATCCTGATTCTCTCTGTTAGGGCACTGGTGCTAAAAACAGAAGAAGGTCACTTCGTCGATCTCCATCGTGGACAGGAGAAAAATTTGGAAGTCCAACAAAAAAACCCCGCTGGGACGAATCCCTGCGGGGTCTTCAATTCTCACTTAGCCGCAAGCGACTAGTGCGAAAATAAAAATCTGGCGATACCTACTTTCGCGAGTGCTCTCACTATCATCGGCCCGGGGCGCTTAACTACTGTGTTCGGAATGGGAACAGGTGTTTCCACCACGGTATGGTCACCAGAAGAAATAGGCAGGGGCGGTAGCCCGCTACCTACTTGAACGATTTGGTGTAAGCAAGAGCGGCAGGAATGTGCGAAGTCTGAGTTCACACATCCTTTCCTTTGTCCTTTGATAGGAATCAAAGAGCGTTGGATAAATGTGGCCAAGCGTTCGTCCATTAGTACCGGTTAGCTGAATGCATTGCTGCACTTACACATCCGGCCTATCGACCTGGTCGTCTTCCAGGGGACTTCCTCCCATTGGGATACGAAACCTAATCTCGGAGCGGGCTTCACGCTTATATGCTTTCAGCGTTTATCCTTTCCGACCTTAGCTACCCTGCCGTGCCGCTAGCGCGACAACAGGAACACCAGAGGGTCGTCCTTCTAAATCCTCTCGTACTAAAGAAGAACCTCCTCAAGTTTCGTGCGCCCACAGTAGATAGGGACCGACCTGTCTCACGACGGTCTGAACCCAGCTCACGTACCACTTTCATTGGCGAACAGCCAAACCCTTGGGAGCTTCTTCACCCCCAGGATGTGATGAGCCGACATCGAGGTGCCAAACCGCTCCGCCGCTATGGACGCTCGGGAGCGATAAGCCTGTTATCCCCGGAGTACCTTTTATCTGTTGAGCGATGGCCCTTCCATACGGAACCACCGGATCACTAAGCCCTACTTTCGTACCTGCTCGACTGATAAGTCTCGCAGTTTAGCACCCTTATACCTTTACGCTCGATGCCTGATTGCCAACCAGGCTGAGGGTACCTAATTGGGCTCCTCCGTTACTCTTTGGGAGGAGACCGCCCCAGTCAAACTGCCCAACTGACACTGTTCGCTGCCTGGATTCACAGGAATCAGCGTTAGAACTAAAGCTTGCAAAGGGTGGTATTTCACCAACGACTCCCCCTGAACTAGCGTGCAAGGTTCAAAGTCTCCCACGTATCCTACACAGTACATACCACAGACCAATATCAGCCTA
>JAKVCC010000028.1 GCA_022448265.1 Pirellulales bacterium | reverse complement strand
TGTATTTTGCTGTCCCAGGGGTCGCAATTTCACAAAAAACGCCCGAAAAACCGGCCGGGGAAAGGAGCCCGAGTGGGCATGGCCCCACTCGGGCTCCTTTCCCCTTTGAATCATCAGTTCCTCGTTGTACAACCAGTGCTGTCGATGGAAATCAAATTTCCTATCAGTCCGTCCCCAGATTCCCGTCAGTTTATCGGAATCGGCAACAAGGCGCACTCGCCAAAAATCATCCAGCATTTGACGAATTATGCGAATCAGGCGGATTCGCAAATATGCACCCAGGTGTGAACGTGTGGCTTGCCGCGGAAGTACCAGACCATGGCAGGCCCTTCGACCTGCCAGACGTCCCAGACTTCGTCGTTGCCAATGTTTTCGTCCTTGTAATACGAAAGGTGCAAGTTATCGAAGCCGTTCTTGACAATCAGATTCATTGATTCTCGGCGGTCTTCTTCGCGGAAGGGTGCAAGCAGGTCTTCCATAACTTTCTCCGCCAGGCCTTTTTGGTCCGCCGATAGTTCACTGACAGGAATGCCGTCCAAGTCACTAGTATTGCCGCGCAGTTTCACCGTCTTGTTGCCGTGTTCGCCACGGGACTTGGCCAGCAGTGCGAGCGCGCGTTGTTTGCCATCCAGAGCCTGGAACAATTCGTTGGCACGTTTGGCCTGATACCAATAAACGTTGCCTGTGTGTTCTGCGGACTCGTGAAAACTCTCGGCTGCGTGGCCGTAGAAAATAGGTCCGCCAAAGGCCGCACCAGCGACCGAATCGCCGTCGCAACGTCGCGTCACATGCCGTCCGGTCAACACGAATTCGAATTTTCCGCTACCCGGCTCACCAAACAAGGCAATCGAGCTGTCGTCGAAGCCACCGTCGTGATCAATTTGCGCAACCACTTTCTCGGCCCATTCAGGACTATGCAAGCCGTTGAAGATTTGGCGAATCAAATCCTGCTGGTCCTTGTTGAAGTCACGACCCAACCGTGCCTCGGTGATGTGCCAGTTATTATCGATTGTCGAACGGAGCTGGTGGTCGAACGGAAAAACAATCTGCTTCCTCTGCTGGTCATTTAGTGTGCCAAAAAGTTGTTGAACCAGTGTCTCCGGCTTGGCCGTCGGGGCATCTTTCGCAATGGCAGGAATGCCCGTCAGCAAACCGGACGAAGCAGCGGCGAGACCGACTGAAGCGGTCGACTTCATGAACTTGCGACGCGTACCGTGCGCACCACCACCATCAGGGCAGCTGCCTTTTTGGACAGACATGTGAGCAAACTCCTTGGGACACTTGACGGTGAGAGAGAGGGGTTAACGGCACACCTTCCGCGTCGAGAGAATACGCAGAGGGCCATCTAGCCAGCAAACAGCGTGCTGCAAGATGACGTTCGACATGAATATCGCGCAGTACCCGGGCAAATCCCTTTTCCGATCGCGCAAATTCGTGTTCATCCGTTCCTCCGTTCCTTTGTTGCGTTGTTGCTTTTAAAGATCTATGCTTGAAAAACAACAAGAGATTTAGATTATAATATTGCGACCGTGTGTGCGGCTAGTGAGGCGTGGCTGAATATTTGGCAATGCCGGCCTATATTGGATCCAATGCAACTTGCCCCTGGCATAATAGATTGCAAAAATCTCCCCTGCGAAACATCAGATTTATAAAACGTCCACGCCGAGCGTTCACACTCGTTGAATTGTTGGTGGTGATTGCGATCATCGGCGTGCTGGTGGCACTCCTGCTGCCAGCCGTGCAAGCTGCGCGCGAGACAGCCAGGCGCGCGCAGTGCCAGAATAATCTCAAACAAATCGCGTTGGGATTCCACAACCACATTAGTGCCCAGCAACACTTCCCTGCTGGTGGGTGGGAATGGCGATGGACGGGCGACCCGGATCGGGGCTTTGGCAAAGAGCAGCCGGGCAGTTGGATTTACAATATTCTTCCCTATATAGAGCAAGCCTCGCTGCACGATTTGGGTGCCGGCCAGCAGCCGGAGGCCAAGGCACTTAGTCGCGTTCAACTGATGCAAACGCCACTCGCGATGTTCATCTGCCCCAGCCGGCGGAGCGTGCAGACCTACCCAGACCCTGGTGCTGGCTTGGGTATCTATAACGCCGCTAGCCGACCCACGCCGGTTGCCAAGACCGATTACGTTGCCAACAACGGCACCCAGAATGTTTGCCCGTGCAACTTTCCAAGTAGCCTCGAGCGGGCAGAGGCGTCCTGGTTCAGATGGCAACCGGAGACAAGGGGAAACACTGGCATTATGAACCAGCGGTCTGTGTATCGACTGGCGGAGGTCACCGATGGGACGTCTTACACGCTTATGATTGGCGAAAAATACTCCAACCCGGACATGTACGAAACCGGTGAGGATTTCGGGGACGATCACTCGATGTACAACGGCTGGGATCCCGATAATGTCCGCTGGTTGTTCGCCGGTAACCGGCTTGCAAACTATTGGCCGGACCGACCTGGCTACGCAGACAAGAACGCGTTCGGAAGTAGGCACTCGAGTGGCGGTTTGTTTGCCTTTTGCGACGGCTCGGTGCGCGTGGTCTCATTCGACACTTCACAGGAGACGCTTCTTCGACTGGCGCATCGATCCGACGGCGAGGTGGTTGATGGCGATAGCCTGTGACGCGACTTCCCAGTCGTGTCCTGCCAGGCCTTGATCTGCCGAGCTCGACTCGGATACTTTGCCAGCAATTCCTCCATCAAGATTATTTGGGACAACTACTGAAACGACTCAGCGGATAATACGTGGTACGACGTAAACCCTGACTATGCTCCGCAAGAGTGGGAACATCTGCTAAAAGGCTGCCTGAAGTATTCCCAGCAGATCCTCGTAGCTCGAGGGCCGGGGGTTTACCCATTGCAAACGTTTAATGGCAAACGATTTCTCCGCAAATCCAGCCAACTGTTCCTGCTGACCTCCCAGTTCCCGGATGCGATGTGGAATGCCGATCGCTTGACGCAGTTGCTCGACCTTGAGGATCGCTTCCTCGGCAGCTGTTGGCTGGTCCATCCCATCAAGATCACACCCCAATAGCTGCGCGATGCGGGCCATCGTCGACTCGCGCTCCGGTAAGTTGAAACGCATCACGTAGGGCAACAGCAATCCATTGCCAGCACCATGGGAACAGTGCAACGTTCCGCCCAGCGGGTATTCCAGCGCATGGACCAGCGCCACACCGCAGTTCGAGAAGGCCATCCCAGCCAGTGTGGCGGCCAGCGACATAGCATCATGCGCCTGGTGGTCGTCAGGATCAGTCACGGCATTGACCAAGTGCTGGCCGATCAGGGTGATTGCTTTTTCAGACAGGCAATCTCCCAGCGGCTGGCGGCCTGTGTAACTGGATGACTCCCCGGCGGGAATTTGCATGCGGTCATAGTCAACCGCCGTGTAGGCTTCAATCGCATGAGTCAACGCATCAATGCCACTATCAGCCGCCACCTGGGGCGGACAAGAATAGGTCAGTACGGGGTCGACCAGCGCCAAGTCCGGGCGCAAGTAGTTACTCATCGTACTAACCTTGATTCCATTCTCGGCATCGGTCAGGACGGCAGCGTGAGAAACTTCACTCCCCGTCCCTGCCGTGGTAGGAACGCAAACCAGTGGCAACACGGGCCCCGGGACCTGATCAAAACCAAAATAGTCTGCGGGTTTGCCACCGTGGCTCAACACGGTAGCGACAATTTTCGCCAAATCCATATTGCTGCCGCCTCCCAATCCCAGGACAGCATCCGGTTGCCAGGAGATTGCCTCGGCCAGCACCTGGTCAGCAATCTCCAGGGAAGGCTCTGCACGGCCGCCAACAAAAATTTTGAACTCTAACTCGGCAGCAGCTAACTGCTGCTCAACTGGCAACACCACCCCAGCCTGCTGCAGGGACTGGTCGGTCACCACCAGGATTCGCTGCAACTGCTGCCGTTGGAACCAGGCGCCTAACTGATCAATGGCCCCCGATCCAAACACCAGTTGTCCGGGCGTGAAGAAACTCCAGCAATAGGGCATCGCTTAAGCCTTATCTAAGGAGACGCTGAACCAATTGGACAACTAACTCGGGGTTATCCTGGGGAAATTTACATACCTGTTTGCAATTCGACTCAGAATTGGGACCTGGAGTCTAGAAACCTGGCAAAACACGGTCTCTCGCTCCTCTCAGCTGGTCCAGATGGCCTATCGCACCCTGCATTTAAACTGCAAGACGCCGCCTTGGCCTGCATCGACCGGCTCGATAATCTCCCAGCGAAGGACAACCGAACCTCCTGAGTTGGGCTCAGTGCTGAAGTTGGATTCCCGACTTGACTTGGCACTCCCAGGTATAAATTCGAGGCGCGGCGTTAGATTGTCGGCAATTGTCACATTGCCCATCTCACGGTTGCCGATGTTGTCGTATCGCAATGTAAATTCTATCTGGTCGCCTGGTCGCGCCGCGCCAGTCGAGGCAAGTTTGATCAAGCGGAGCCGCGACTTGTTGGGCTCTTTGGTATGATAGACAGCGCCAGGTTGGACACTCGTAACAGCCGCTTGCGCCTGATCATTGTCGATGGTGACTTGCGGACTCTGGTCGCCCGACCATGTGGTCGCAGCCAGACTAGCCCGGGTCAACAAGGCTTTTTCTTCAGTATTGAAGGTACCGACCCGCACAATCTGCAAGTCGGCATAGAGCGACAAAGTACCGTCGAACTCAGCCAAGCGGACTTCCTGATTGAGTGCGCCTAACTGCCGGCGTTCGCGCAAAGCACTCGACCCCTTTTTGCGACGATGCAAAGTCGGTTCTACCTGCGAACGCGCCATGATCACTTCTTCGTTGTCGTCAATTTTTGCCAGCGACAATGGGTTTTCGAATCCGCCCGGCATGTCGTAACGAGCATATTGGTGCAAATCGACCACGCGGCGCACCGCCCCGAAGCGAGGCGCGTAAATGCAAACCTGGTTACTGGGCGTAATCACAGTTCGACCATCGACCGTGTCGTAATGCGCAACAGTGTCTTCTTGCTCCAGGCCGTCAATTTTCCAATCTGCGCGCACTCCCGCCGGCAAACCCGCATCACCACCATCAAACAAATACTCATCGCCCGGACCTGCTTGAGGGCAATCGTGGCAAACGGTGGAAGGACCGCCGGCGGCAGGCGAACAACTCAGGCAGGAACAGGCCGGTGGGCGGACTCCAGCAGCATATTCGGCGCGGCGCACTTCGGAGGGCGGAGAATGGGGATCCACCTGATAGAACGCCGGAACAACCGCCCTCCCCGTTTTCTGGCCTAGCAGAGAAACATGAGTGGCGGATCTAATTCCAAGATCGCTAATTTTGGGCGCAGCCGTTGGCTGCTGTTCTGGCAGCGCAACACGACAGGAACAAAGCATCAGGGTTGCCACTGCGACGACGAGGTAGCGAAACCAGGCTGGTGAACGTGCCGAAGAATTCAACATAGTGATTTTGGCCGTGGGACTATTTTGCAATGCGCTGATGCTGAGTCGGTGACCGATGGTCGTAGACGATCGCCGGCTGTACTCCATGTGAAAATGCGTCACCCGGCTGATTGTTAGGTACGCGGCCTCCCAGTCGCAAAATAGCCATCGGCCTCCCCAACTGGTCGGCCACTACCAGCGGATCCTCGCCCGGCCGGGCCTCCAACCAAGGTTGCTGCTGCCCATTGCGGGCAATAGCCGGAGCCAAATCAGGATCTTCCAGGTAAATCACCCGCGTAATAAACCCGCCCTCAGCTGCCCGAACCAATTCTTCCGCGGTAAGTTCAATAGGGATCGGAAAGCGAAGTCGCTGCCCGGGCGGCGGATAGAGCCGATCGACCAGTTCCACCGTGGGAAATACTTCCAGTCCTGGGTGCTCCGAAATCTCGGTCACGCGAAAACGATAAACCGGCCCGATCTGCAACCCCACGACCAAGCAATCTGGCTGCCCTTCGAGAACATGAGGGTTTACCGCCGGCGCGATTCGAGCTCCCGCAGGAGCTCGAATCTCCACCGGCTGGCAATACCCTGACAACGATCCGCCTCTTAAAAGTCGCTGGCGACCAATCGCTCCCGGCGGCATATTACCGGCGTGATGCCAGTGTACTGGTACGTCTTGAGCCAGCACGGAAGTACTGCACACGAGACAGACCAATACTGCCCTTTGAAGTTTACCGGCGACAAGCATGCGGACCGTTGTCATATGGAATTCAAGGGTTTACAAATAATAATTAGATTCTAGTCGCAATATCCTTTGCGGCAGTTGCCTCGCGGCGCGCCCAGGAGAGCCCCCAGTTTTTTTATCGCCGCCGGTAATGCCGGCGCCAACGTGCCGCCTTGCACGCGAAAACCGGCTCGATTGGTTTCCGCAATCTTGACGTGGTTCACTGGTCGTGGGTAATTCATTCCAGGTCGCTGCTTGACGTCAATCTTCATTCTGTGGACCGGTGGCGGAATTTTCACGCGCGTATGATTGCGAATGGTGTGCGACGTGAGGCCCGCCTTATGACCCAAAGGAATGTGCGGCGGCCCCGGCAAGCCAATCGGAGTTCCTACGGAGGGCATTCCCCACTGAGGCGTGGTCATGCCCGAGACCAGATGGGGGGGAACTGCATGCGGAGCAAATGCAGAAGTGGGCATCCCCTGGGGCGGCGCTGGAGCGCCATATCCTTTCGAGTAACCGCCGTCAGACTCCAGGCTGCCAAATTCTTGGCCAACATTTTCCTGTCCACTATATTCCTGTTGGATGCCACCTTGGCTGGGAACTTCCTGGGGTGCCAACCCTTTTGGATCCGCCTGCTGGCTACCTAAACCGTCTTGATACAGTGCTTGGCCAACTCCACCTTGCATGGCCAACCCTTGGCCAGGTAACTGAAGATCCAGATTACCGACGCGCAAAATCGCCATGATTGAGCCGCGGCGGTCGGCCTCGGCTATCGGGTCCACACCCGGACCCAGGCGGGTACTAACCAGAGTCTCCACACCAGAGAGGGCCAGTTCCTGAAACTCGGGATCGGGTAGATAAATCACCTTAGTAACAAAGTTGCCGGTAAGAACCTGGTCCAGGTCCTCGTCGGTGAACTGGATGGGTATCGGCGCATGGGCAAGAAAGGCATCCGTGCGCGGAGTCACTGGCGCGACTTCGAGCGTCGGGTACAGTTCAACCCCTTCGCGGTCCGGCAGATTGGTCAGCTTCAGTCGATAGATGGCCCCCTGCGGAAAATTCTGTCGACCGGGCATCACCAGCGGAACGCTATCAAATTGGCCTTGCCCACTGGAATCCCACGAAACTTCGCCTCCTTCCACCCCTAAGAAGGCCATTTGAGAGGTGGCACTGGCACTCATGGGTGGAGCCCCGGCCATTCTGTCACTGGCGGCCGCAGCAGGCGACACGCCCCTAGAAGGCGCTCCTGGCGAACCCACCATCAAGACTCCGGGGCCAGGGCCTCCCACTCCGGGCCCCGGTTCCATCAGCCGCTGCGATGGCGGTAAATTGAAAGCCCTCCGCTGTCCCCAGCAGTCGCCTGGAGCCAAACAGGTCGTCGCTATCATCAGCGTCCAAATGGAAAATGTAAAGCGTATCGTCTTCATGGCCTTATCCCCCGGTGTATCAGTTTCTCGTGCGGTGGTTTCCTTGGTCGGTTGTTTCCTAGGGCCTTACGCGTTTCAGACTGCTATCAGAGCCCGTCGGTGAGTTGCCGTGGACCAGGCCAGCGGACTCCCACTAGAATCCTCACTCGTGGCTGGCGCACTGGCGTAACCCGATGCGGATCACTCCCTGAACCATCGCGGACCTCACCTGCAAGATAAGGGTCGGCGTGGTCTAACCGGATTCTTTGGCAAAACCGCCAAAATCGGCAAAGGAAATCTATATTGCGCCCATTAACATTGACAATAATCTGCTGCGGCTTTGGGCTAGGCGCCGTACCCAACACGGCAGGACAGGCGCTCTCAGCGCCCACCGGTGGCAACCTGATGCTGGCCAAGGTGATGGCGACGATTCAGCGCCATGCCAGCATTTCTGCGCGACTCCGTTACCAGGCCCGCATATGTGAGCACACCCAGGTTGGCTCGGGTAATTACTGGCAACAGGGCACCGAAGGAACACCGCTGACCTATTGGGAGATGAAGACCCAGATTGCAGAGGAGACCGCTAGCTACGTCCAAGTCTTTGATGGCAAACATTTGTGGACTGACCAGCGTCTTCCCAGCGGACGTCAGGTGCGTCGCCTCGAAGTGGCACTGCTACAATCCCACATGCGGGCCCACCCACACGAAGCCCATCAACTACTGCTGGCAACGGCAGGGCAGGGGGGACTTGCTCAAATGTTGGCAGCGCACAGAGTGAACTTCGATTTCGGCGAACCGCGGGCCGCCCAACTGGGCGGCATGCCCGTGCATGCGCTCATCGGGCATTGGCGTCTGTCAGAGCTGAAAAAGATATGGCCTGACTGTGAAAAACTTGCGACCGCTGATCTACTTGAGTGGCCGGAGCAGATTCCGCACCATGTGCTTGTGCTGGTTGGCGAAAACATGTTTCCGTATCTGCTCGAGCAGCGCCGAGCGAGCGACTCCTATCTCGCCAGCACGATTGCAGGGCAGCGCCCCACACACGATCCGCTTGTACGGTACGAGATATTCGAAGTTCAGTTCGCCACCCGTATTGATCGGAGTCGGTTCTCATTCAATGACGACGTGGTTTGGAAAGACGAAACGGCCCTGGTCGTCGAACGACTGCAGGAAAGTCGTGCCTCGATTATAGCGCAGCCGTCCAGCGGCACCCCATAAGGGCAACTAGCTTCTTGGCGCTCGACCTTAGCCAGACCACCGGCCGCACCAAACCCCTCTTGCCATCAGCTCTGTCGACATCAAGGTCTGCTTTAGCCTAAACCAGCCACTGCCGAGCGGATAAATCGAATGCAACCAATAGACGCAGATCGTCAGAAAACGTCTGTGATATGGATAACAAAGCGGCTCGTTACAAACGCGCACAGGCGATTTAATCGGCTTGTTGCGCGCGGCTCGCTTGCTGCCGCGACGCCAACTGAGCCGCGGTGACGATTGCAGCTGCCATGCCGCTTGCCTCAGCGGTCCCCAGCCAGGCACGGTCGAAAGCCGTGCCATGAGCAACACTTGTTCTGACGATGGGTAAACCCAGCGTAATGTTAACCGCGCGGTGCATTCCCAAAAGCTTCATGCCGATGTGCCCCTGGTCGTGATACATGGCCACCAGCGCATCGAACTCGCCGTCGCGTGCGCGGCCCATGAGTGTGTCTGTGGGGAAGGGGCCCTCGACATCGATTCCCTCGCATTGGGCCTGGTGGACGGCCGGGGCAATTAATCGCGATTCCTCGTCGCCGAAAAGGCCTCCTTCTCCCGCGTGCGGATTCAAGGCGCAAACTCCCACGCGCGGTTCGGCCAAGCCGAAGCCGTCTCGCATGACGTGGGCCGCCAGGCGGCACTTCGCCAACACCGCTCCGGTCGTGAGCGAGTCGACAACCTCCCGGAGCGCCATGTGCAGCGTCACGTGTACGACACCCAAACCGGCCGGACAACTAGGTACTTCCGCCTGGGGCAGATAGAGCATCATCGCGAAATCAGAGACGCCACATCGGTCGGCCAATAATTCGGTGTGGCCCGGATACGAGTGCCCCGCCGCGTGCAGTGCCGCTTTGCTAATCGGCGCCGTCACCACACCCTGGAACACGCCGGCCAACGTCTCGTCCACGGCACGGACGATCGCCTCATAAGCGGCCTGGCCGGTGCGTCCGTCGATGGTCCCGCGCGGGACTTCCAGCAGGTTATCGCTGGCAACCGACAAACAGGGAATCGTATCGGCCGTCCATGCCTGCCCCACAAGCTCGCCAACATGGGTTAGCTCATCGATCCGGTACTGCGCACCGACCAATTGGGCCGCCTGCCGCAAAACCTCGGGATGCCCGATCACAACGGGTTGGCACAATTGGTGGATGAGCGGATCGGCCCAAGACCGCACGACCACCTCGGGACCGACGCCGGCAGCGTCGCCCATCGTCACAGCCAGCAAGGGCTTATTCGGAAAGTCAGGCGCAGACATAAGCAATAATCAACAGGCAAGAGCCAAAGAACCCCAAAACTAATCGCTTATATTCTAGCGCTCTGGAAAGACAAGACAACGCCCCTGCCGCGACTAGCGGCCGCTCGCTAAAATCATTCGCATTGGCGGCTCCAATTTGAAATTGCCGATCCCGCTTGCTAAACCCGAATTCCAAAACCAAATGTCCCGCATTTTCCCTACCCTTGCCGCGACCTCGCTGGGTTTGTTCCTCGTGGCGGTGGTGCTGGGGCTCTGCATCGGTGACCTTTACGGCGGCCACGAGATTGATGCGGCGACATTCCGCATGCGGGGAGTCCACATGCTCACCGGCACAGCCGCTGCGTTGGCTGTGGTATTTGTGCATTCGATCGCGATCACCTATTTCATTGGCACAAGCCGGTGGTGCAAGGAGGTGACTGAAACCTACCGCTTGGAACCCTCTTACCTTGGGCGTAGCACCCAGCTCAAACGCCGCACCTTTCCCTGGTGTGTGCTGGGCATGCTTACTGTGGTTGTTGTGGGAGCCCTGGGCGCGGCGTCCGACCCTGGGACGGGACGCCCCGACACCGCCTCGTGGGCGGGAGTACATAACATGGCTGCCTTAGTTGGACTGGCGGTTATCGCCTGGACATATTTCCAAGTTTGGATCAACATCGTCGCGCATCAAGGCGTGATCCAAGCCATTGTGGATGCGGTCGCGCTGTTGCGCCGGGAGCGCGGCCTCGACGCCGAGCATCCGTAACAGTCGCCGCTGGCAACCTTAAAATAGACGACCTACTGCAGGCGAGACAATGACACACACTATATTGCCAACGTGCGAGACATGACCGGTCGCAGCATGTATTTTCAGGAAAAATCGCGCATTTTTCTGCCATTGACGGGCGATGTCCTGACAACCAGAATTCGGCAACTATACTGGAACCAGTTTCAAAATCCGGTTACGGATCATGAAAGTTGAATCTAATACTTTTGACGAAGAGGTCTGAACACTGATGGCCAAAGCCTTGACGATCGCGGGCCTGGTCGTTGCGGCCTTGGTTCTTTTGCTATTCAGCATTGACCTATTTACGGGAATTCCCTTTGGGACGGAAGGGAAAGTGATGGACATCGGCGCGGTGTTTGCCTCCGCTATCCTCGTCTATCTCAGCCTCAACACGCTACGGGAGTTGCGGTAGCCGGGGTTTCGTCGCATCTTAACTCGCAGCGCGATACACCCGGGCATTAGGCCGCGCGGCGCAAGATGGAACGCTGCGGCGTTATCTTGCGGTGTCTCATCAGCCCGGAAACCACTTCGCTCAACTTGACAACCGCCAACCGCTTGCTGCTCACCGCATTGGCGACCTCGTGCAACATTTTTTCAATTGCATGTAGGCTGCGCGTACTTTGGCGCCCTAGCTGCGCTGCGCTAATCACCGCGAACGTCGTACCGCAAGTTGCTCCAGCAGCAATGACTGCTCGTGCAATCGACGGACGCGGTAAAAATGACCGCCAGCGTCTGCGTGGAAATGGCTGTTCCCAGCTAGCCTGAAGCTGCCATAATCCACAAGCCAAAGGCCTAGGAGCCGCCGGCCCCGTGCGTGCGTCCGGGCTCGAAAGAATCGCGCTGATGCCGTTGTCAGCTAAAACCGATGCACGTTTGCGCAGCTCATTCGCGTCTCCGACGACCAGCGAGTAGTCTGTTCTGGTGGCATCTCGCAAAGCAGCGACCCGACTATCAAGGGCCGCCAAAAATTGCTTTGGAGAATAATGGTCCACGGCGTGGAGGGAAATCGCTAAATCAATGTCGTCCCGATTTCGGTCACAGCCTCCCAAAAAACTGGCTTGCGCGGCACTGCCAACCGCCCAAGTCGCAGGCAGGCGGAGGCCGCTAAATAACTGAGCTAGGTGACCAATCCCGGCGCAACCATCTTCCATGACTCCATCGCCCCCCAGGTCGATAACAAACGCAACCTGAGGCAGAGAAGATAATGATCGTTCCATGGCCTTTTTCCCCAGTACTGTTCATCACTGCGAGGCAAATCGCCCCCTGCCACCGCGGTCAACTCGCTGCCTCCCGCCAAAAAACTGATTACGGCGGCCGCTCATAGGCGGCACCGAGATCAGTAAGATGGACAGCAGCCAATGCAAGCAGAACATAAGCCTGTGAGTAGTCTTCGGATGCCAGGCTGCTGCGACTCGAAGAGGCGGCGGATCGCAGTAATCAGCGAACAGTGGCAAAATATGCGTATTGCGTAAGACACCCGGCCGATGCGGCGTTTCCCCTAATATTTGGGTAACATAAAACAAGCCTATTTGATAAATTGCGGACACTGCGATCCCAACCGAGGAGGGGACACACGAACCTCCCAGTGGTTTTCATGACGTAATTCCAGCACTGGCTTCCTTCACAGCCCATGCATCAACCGTTCAGAAAATGGGAATTTGCTCCCCACCCGTTCATGGCCAACCGCCATGTACAAACGGTGCTAGGCATCCATTGGCCGCGCCGTTACGCGTCGTATCGGGCCGAAGCGCATCACGTGCTGCTGGACGACGGCGACCAGATTGTATTGCACGAAGACCAGCCGAACGCTGGTGGGGCTGCGCAGCCCAATGTGCTGCTAATTCACGGTTTAGCCGGTTCTCATAAAAGCACCTACCTTCGCCGGATGACCGAACGGTTAGTCAAGCAGAACTACCGCGTGTTTCGCATGGATTTGCGCGGTTGTGGGGCAGGGCAGGGGCTTGCAAAATTGCCCACCCATTGCGGACGGTCGGCGGACGTGGTGACTGCCTTGCATCATATTGCCGAGCGATATCCAGATTCGAATACGTCCATCGTCGCCTACTCGATGGGGGGCACGATCGTGATGAACATGCTGGCCGAAGCCGGTGAAATGCGAATCGGAAACCTGGAGCGTTCCTTCGTTATCGGTCCTCCCATCGAGTTGACGCACGTGGAGCACTACTTTCGCACATTTTGGGGCCGTCCCTATGACAAGTTCTTCGTGCGCCTGTTGTGGAAGCAAATCACACGGCGGTGGCAACTTTTTCCCGAAACGGCGCCATCTGTAATTCCGCCGAGGCCGAAGCACTTACGCGATATCGACGAGCTGGTGGTAGCGCCTAGCGGAGGGTTTGATTCGGCGGAAGACTACTATCAACAAACCTCGCCCGGCCCAAAGCTGGCGTCGATCAAACAACCGCTCACGATCTTCTTTAGCGAGGACGACCCGATCGTCCCGGTAGAGCCACTTTTCACCTATCCGCGTAGCCCGTCCGTACAAGTGATCACCACTCCGCGCGGCGGGCATATGGGATGTCTTGCCCGCAGTAACGACGACCCCGACTTCCGCTGGCTCGATTGGCGCATTCTCGATTGGCTTGAGCACACAAGCGCTGAAGCGGAAAATGGCAGCGACGAAGGGGCGTCGCATCGAGAGCACATAGGTGCCGCTCTAGACACTCAGCCATCGTGTCGATAGGGGCCGGCGTACCGTCACACCTGACTTTCGTCTGGAAGTCGTTGTTCAGGTAGATGCTGTCGAACCCGTTGAACTAACCATCGATGTCCCAATGGCCCAAGACCATTGACCGGGCGCACGACTGCTTCCGTAGAAGCCGAAGTAGCAACCGGATGCCGATGCGTAGCGGACTCCAACCGGCAGACTCCGTAGGCCAGCGCGATGCCCAGCAGCAGCGACAGCGACAGTTTGATCCGATCGTGGTCATGGAACTGCAATTCCGGCAGCAGATCGCTCAGCGAGATGCACAGGAATGTCCCGGCCGCAAAGGCTAGCGCATAGCCGAGGGCGGCCCCGCCATCGGCCTCGCCCACAATGCCGATGTGAAAAATGACGGCTCCCAAAGGAATTGCCAGCGCAAACAGACCATTGATCAGATGCTGCCACGTTAAGGACCAACCGCCGCGGGCCATCAACGTAGCAATCGTCATCGAATCGAACGGTTTGTGCAACAGAATTACCAAAAACGTGCCCAAGCCGGCCAGCGGCATCCCTTGTCGTCCGTGCCCAACGCTCGCGGCCAGGGCAATGCCGGCAATAATACTGTGCAACGTGAGGCCGAATGCGGCGCCGCTCCAGGTAATGTCGTGGCCATGGTTGCGGCCAGTCCGGAAACCAGCATCACCATTGGGATCACCAGCGGGCCCATGTTCATGGTGGCAAGCGACTTGGCCATCCTGGACATCATGGTGATGGAAACAAAAAAACCTTTCGATAAAAAACATCGTCAGCAAACCACAAAGGACCCACAGCATGACGTTCAGCTCGGCAGTACTATTGGCCTCAGCATCCAGACCGGCACTGACGACCTGCTGAATGGCGTGGGGAATCAGGTGGAGCACGCCGATACCTAGCATTACCCCGGCGACAAAGCTAACGGCGAATTCCATCCACCGGTGCGTCAACCGAAACCAAGTCGGGATCATACCGCCAAGAATCGACGCAACTAAGATCAGCAAACAGTAATAAGTGAGTGGTACTAGCGGACTCATGCCGAGCTCCAAAAAATTCAGGCCAGCTTACAAGTATGGCACCCACGGATCGCAACGACAAGCAGGCCCGGAATGCCTCATCCGCGACCACCGCGCATGCCACAGCCGCTACCACACGCCCGATATAGAATGTGTGCAGGGGCGGAGAGCGCGCCAGTCCCAGCTCGGGACACTTTGGCCGCAAGGGTGCTCCGGTTGTTCCTGCCAAGGCGCACGGCTATGCTGATCGCCATGCGAGCATGTGTTCAACGTGTCAGTGAGGCCAATGTCGTTGTCGATGGTGAGATAACGGGCTCTATCGAAAGGGGCGTGCTGGTGCTGTTGGGAGTAACTGCCAGCGACACACCAGACGACTTGAGCTGGCTGGCAGAAAAAATAATCCAGCTGCGGATTTTTCCCGACGACCAGGAAAAAATGAATTGCTCGCTCTTAGAAATCGGCGGAGCGATGCTGGTGGTCAGCCAATTCACGCTCTACGCTGACTGTCGCAAGGGACGTCGCCCCAGCTTTGTGGCCGCCGCACCACCCGAACAAGCCGAGCGGATGTACGACCAGTTTGTCAACTATGTGGCAGGGCAGGGCATAGCAACGGCCACCGGTCAATTCCGCGCTGCGATGCAAGTCAGGCTTACGGGTGACGGCCCGGTAACCATGTGGATCGACTCGGCAGAGCGTGGTGGATCGTAGACACCCCAGACAGCAAACAGGAGGCAGTAGCGGCACAACGGCTCGCTGCGCTCGCCTTCGCTTCTCTTAAATTTTGAGAACATGACGCCTGCGTGGTAACGCAAAAGCGATTTCACTCCTGCAAGCTTCGCCAAATTCGTCGCGCAGTGTCGTAGATTGTTCGGTCCACAACCGGCTGGTTCGGACCGTCTGCCTCGAAGGCCTCGGTGGGTTGCCAGTCTGCGGGAAGGTTTGCTTCTGGCGAGACGGTGTCGGGGTCTTGGCTACCGGCGATGTGTTGTGACCAAGTGTCCCGCAGCATCGCGGGTGCTATGGGACCGTAGCGCTCCATCACGATCGGTTCGCTCAAAATCATCAGAACAACGATCGTCATTTTTGCGTAAGTCGAAATATTGGCCCAAGTATTGTTTCCCCAGAGCTTCAAAGCCGTGCCAAATGATTTTTTGAAACGCCAGCGGCCTCCAATCCACTCAACCGCGTAAATCTCGTCGAGCACCAAGTGCGACATGACACCAAGAAGGACTCCGCCGGCAGTAAAATAGCGGAGCTGCAAATCAGAAGAACGGCCGAGCAGGAATGCCACGCCGGTAAATGTTAATGCGGCAGGCAAACTGTGGAACATGCCGCGGTGTACGGTGTAGCGGGCCAAAAGCCGCGCGACGCCAAACCGGACAAAAAGATACATGGCCCCGCTCAAAAGCACAATCTGTTCGTAATTCAAATTGAATTGGCGAAAGCGGTCGAGCAGCAAGAGGGGAACGATGGCCGCGGCAAATCCCATGGACTCACGGAAAGGGATGCCGGAATCACTATCGATGTCGGGCAACATGCCGCCGATGCCACACAAGCCGCCTGCGATCAAGGCCGACTCGACGGGCATCTCTGCATAAAGGCCAACACCTGTGTAGCCCACCCCCAGTACGCTGCTGATGGTGATATGTGTTTTGAAGCCGGCCATTGAATTGCGGAGTTGGGAGTGTGAATTGAAACCGGGGCTCGGGACAAAGCGGGCACTTTATGACATTCAACGAAATAGGCCTAGGGAAAGTCGCGATTGCCGACGCTAGCACTACCGGCAGGTTGCTGCACTGGCAATCTGCTTTCCACTTTCCGCATTTACATGCGCCGGATATACTTCGACCGACCCGATTTTATTCCGCCTTCCGAAATCCGAAATCTTAATATGCAGACCTACGACCTACTGATGACTTTTGTGCTGGCGGCGGCCACGCTGTTTGGCTTTTGGAAGGGCATGGCTTGGCAAGTGGCATCGCTGGCATCGCTGGTTGTCAGCTATTTCACCGCGCTGCAGTTTGCGGATGATCTCGCGCCAAAAATCAGCCACCATGCGCCTTGGAACAAGTTTGTCGCGATGTTGGCCATTTACATTGCTACTTCGTTTGCAATTTGGACCCTGTTCCGGCTCGTCTCAGGCATGATCGACCGGGTAAAACTCGATGGTTTTGACCATCAAATGGGTGGACTGATCGGCTTTGCCAAGGGCGTACTTCTGTGCATCGCGATCACTTTTTTTGCGGTCACGATCTTGCCGCAGAATCAAAAGGATTCGATCATCGCCTCTCAGGCAGGACAGTATATCGTCCGGCTGCTGGACAAAACCCACGCGGTCGTGCCACCCGAAGTCCACGAGGTAATCCACCCCTATGTCGAGCGGATCGAGCAACGCCTCGATCCGAATTACCGCCCCGGCCCGGGCGAAGACTTCCAGGCCCTGTTTCCCCACAGTTCTACCCAATGGCCGAGCTCCACCAAACCTGAGCGTATACAGCCACAGCCGGCCTCCGAAGCTGGGCCCTCGGTCTACGAGACGCAGCCGCCTGCCTGGCCGACCACGGATCGGCAAGCTGACCGCCCGGCGCGAGTGCCCCTGTGAGCCAAGGGCAGCGCAATCGGGATCCGGTAGCCCGGTAAGAAAGGGCCTTTATTTCCCAGGGAAAGCAGGCCTAAAACGAACATAACTATGATTATCGGACGTTGGTGGCATAGGTCCTACAAAGCAAAAGCATCGGAAATGGCTACCAGCGGCTGATGGCTACGATGGCGATTCGGGCCCTTCCACCGGAAGTTCTAAGAAAGAGCCGATGCGGCGAAACTTCTCGTAACGATCGGACAGCAACTGGTCGATCGGTTTCTTCAGCAATTCGCGGACCGTCTTCAGTAAATACATTTTTAGCCTGCCCGCCATCTGGTGGTGGTCGCGGTGGGCGCCGCCCAGGGGCTCTTCGATTACGGCGTCGACGGCACCCAACCCTTCAAGGTGCTGGGACGTTATTCGTAGCGCCTGCGCCGCATTCTCGGCATAGTCGTGACTCTTCCACAATATCCCCGCACACCCCTCGGGACTAATCACCGAATAATAGGCATGCTGCAAAATCGCCACCCGATCTCCCACGCCAATTCCCAGGGCACCACCCGAACCACCTTCCCCAATCACAATACAAACGACCGGCGTTCGTAATTGCGACATGGTCAGCATGCTTTGGGCAATTACCTGCGCCTGGCCCCGCTCCTCGGCACCGATGCCCGGGTAGGCACCGGGCGTGTCGATCAAAACAATAATCGGAAGCCCGAATTTGGCCGCCAGACGCATCTTTTCCATCGCCTTACGATAACCCTCGGGATGGGCACAACCAAAATAACATTCGTTTCGCTCCTTGAGTGTCTTGCCCTTTTGATGCCCGACCAACATCACTTTGTACTCATCAAGCTTGGCGAATCCTGTCCGTAATGCACGATCATCTCCAAAGAACTTGTCACCGTGAAGTTCCACGAATTCGTCGAACAAGAGACCTACGTAATCGGTAAACTTAGGTCGTTCGGTGTGCCGTGCGACCTGAACTGTTTGCCACGGGTCAAGATTGCTGTAAATATCCCTGGTGGTTTCGGTAAGCTGCTTCCGCAAGCGACGAATTTGCTCGCGCATCTCAGGAGGTTTTTTTTCTGACGCCTCCAGCGCATCAATCTGTTCGCGCAGCTCAAAAATTGGCTGCTCAAACGTCATGCGAAAGTCAGCGGTGGACATGGGAATTAGGGGCTGTAGATCGTGGAATGTGGATTTATCGGCCGCCAGAAAATTGACGGCTGCCTTTAGTGTCTAGTCTCTTGTACCTCGCCTATACTACTCCAGTTCATCTTCCTGAGCTTTCCGCGCGGCTTCTTCCTCCGCGGGCAGCGGCGGCTTCGGCTTGATATGGAAGCAGCGGCCCGCCTTCAACTCGCGGTAGAACTCCATGAGCGAATTGGGGCGTTCCTTGGGCTCCTTGGCTAGCATCCGATGCACCAGCTTACCAAACTCGGGATGAATGTTCTTCTGCAACATGCTTAGTTCTGGCGGGCGGGCCTTAAGATGCTTATTTAAGAGTTCCGACGAACTGCTTGCCGTGAACGGCAGCTTTCCGGTCATCAATTCATAAACCATGCAGCCAAAACTATAGATGTCTGCACAGGCATCGACTTCCTTGCCGCGTATTTGCTCGGGAGCCATGTAGCTGTAAGTGCCCTGCACGGGTGCCTTGCCGCCCAACAGCTTGGACAACCCCTTAGGAATCTTTCGAGCTAATGTGAAATCGATCAGACGCACTTCATTTTTTTCGTTGACCAAGTAATTGTCGGCCTTGACATCGCGGTGGGTCCATCCCTCCCTATGCATGTGCTCCAAGCCGAGCGCGGCATTGCAAAGGATTTCTTCCAGGCGGTAATGCAATCGCTCGACACCCTCGATGATTTGTTGCTTCAGGTTCGGCGTTTTGAACAACTCCATGGTCAGGTACGTACCATCTTTACCAGTGCCAAATTCGCATGTCCTAATGATCGATTTATGTTTCAGGGACTTGCCAACGTTGAATTCATGCTTCAGGGCGTTCGCGGCCTGCCGGGTATGCTGCTCACCGGGCGGGAGCCACTTCATGGCATACGGTGTATTGTCGTCCAGTGGGCGGACCGCCCAAATCTCGTACGTCGTTCCAACGCGAACAAGGTGGTACAAGCGGAACGGACCAACGAATTCTTTGCGGCCGGTAAGCATGAGGAATTGCGGGATGCAGACGAATCGGGCGTGGGTACCGAGGGGCTCAGCAGCATCGTAGCGCAACACAACCTGCGCCTCTGCCACACGAGTCGCCCCAGCCACGTTGCCACGTGGGCGTTTCCAGGTGTGTTAGTTTAGACCCCTAAGGGCGGATAGGAAACAGCGAAGTGGTGAGATGGTGTTATGAGAGGCTATTAATCTGTGCACCCCTAATGAGCCACCAACGCCATTGATTTTTCGGAAAGCAGCCCTATTGACTGCGGTCACACAGCTCCAACTGGGGGCAATTGGAACCAATTTCGGTGCCCTCCGGCTGCGGACCGGCACCCGCGTGGCGATAAGGCTGTCAACTCTCATTGCTCATCCCCTTCGTCAAATTGGACCCACAATAATACCAGCCCACGAGCCGGTGCCGTTCGGCCTGCAGCGCGCCGGTCGCCAGCAGCGAGAACTTCGGCAGCCCAACGCGGCAACCGCTTTCCCAACCCCACTTCAACCAACGTACCAGCAATATTCCGCACCATGTTGTACAAGAAACCATCACCTTCGACTTCTATGCGAATTTGCTCTGTGAGTTCACCCCGCTTCACCTCGATCGCGCGGATCGTGCGAACGGTATTCTCGCGAGGTGAACCGGAGGACTGAAAGCTGGCAAAGTCGTGAGTGCCTATCCAGTGATTGGCAGCAGCCTGCATGGCTTCGACGTCGAGTTCTTGCACCACGTGCCATACGTAGCTGCGATCCATCAGCGGCCGCTGACGTCCACTATGGATTCGATAACGATAACGTTTGCCCACCGCATCGTGGGTGGCATGAAAACCATCGGGCACCCTAACGACTGCGCGCAGTGCCACATCTGCGGGCAGCTTGGCGTTGATTCCGCTCAACAATTTCTCTGGAGGCAGAGAACTGTGCGTTTCTACACCCACGGCCTGCCCCAACGCATGGACGCCCGCATCGGTCCGGCTGGAAGCGGTGACCTGCACCACCTCGCCGGTGATCTCGCGCCAGGCCTCCTGCAAAACGCTCTGCACGGTGCGCTGCTTGGGCTGCGCTTGCCATCCACGAAAGTCGGTGCCATCGTAGGCCAGCGTGAGTTTGTAATGGGCCATCGACTATCAGCAGACGAGAGAGTTTCAATCACTGTCGGGTACTTCGAAATCGCCCTAAACCGGCAGGCCGCAATAAGCAACGACACTCCCGACAAGCGGCAAATCGTCCGGAGTGCGTCAGGAACAACGCTCCGCTCGGGGCGCGCGGCCACAATCTTCCATATCGCCTCGCCAAACCTCGCCCCTCAATTTTCACGTGGCCGCTTGCGACCGCACCAACAGTTCAGCAATCTGAATCGCATTGGTCGCCGCGCCTTTGCGAAGATTGTCGCTTACGCACCAGAAGGCAAGGCCGTTTTCACAGGAGAGGTCCTCTCGAATCCGGCCGATGAATGTGCGGTCGTCGTCACTGCAGGTAGAAGGCATCGGATACTCGCCCTGCGAAAGATCGTCGATCACCTGAATACCCTGTGTTGCAGCAAATAGCTTGCGAGCCTCCTCGACGGTGATTTTCTTTTCTGTCTCAACCAAAATGCTCTCGCTGTGACAGTTTTCCACTGGCACACGCACACACGTTGGGCAAACTTTAATTGATCCGTCGCCAAATATCTTTTGCGTCTCGTAGACCATCTTCATTTCTTCGCTGGTGTAGCCCTGCTCTTTGTGCGAACCGATTTGCGGAATCAGATTAAAAGCAATGGGGTGGGCAAACGCCTGATAGTCGTAGTCTTGCTGGTCCAAAAACGCGCGGCTCCCATCGATCAAGTCAGCCTGACCCTGCACGCCTGCCCCGCTGGTGGCCTGGTAGGTACTGACAATAACGCGACGGATTTTTCCGGCGTCGTGCAGCGGCTTCATTGCCAAAACCATTTGCGTGGTTGAACAATTAGGACTGGAGATGATGCCTTGATGCGCAAGTGCCGCTTCCGGATTGATCTCAGGCACCACGAGTGGAACCTTAGGATCCATTCGCCAAAATCCGCTTTCGTCCACCACCACGCAGTTGCGTTGGACAGCCCAAGGGCAGAATTCCTCGGCGACATCATCGGGAGTGCTGCCGATTGCCAGATCAATATCATTGAAGGCGTCAGGGCTAAGCAATTGGACTTTGTGCTCTTCGCCCCTAAACGTAATCGGAGTGCCAACAGAACGCTTTGACGCCAAGAACGTGATCTTCTTGCAAGGAAATTCCCGGTCTTCGAGCAACTGGCGAATTAAGCGCCCCACAGCGCCAGTAGCGCCCACAATGGCAATCGATTCAATCACAATATCACTCCTAAAAAAACAACCAAAAACCGCCACGAGAAAACGCCGCTTTCTCCGGGCAAAACCGCATTATAGATTGCCACGCGCCCCTGGGCAACGCAAGGGTGTTACTTTGCTTGAGGAGCGAGAGTCGAGGACAACTAGCGCAGCGATGGACAGCGCGTTCCGAGGTGAGTAGCCGCTTTGCCGCGCCATACGGGGTGCGCCATCAGCGGGCACAGAATCTGATACTCCAATGGCGGGCAGCCGTGCCGAAAGTGGACAGCGTGGGGCGACACCCCCCTGCCCTGCCGGCGGTAGAGTAATCTGGGTAGGACACGCTTATTTGGCGCGAACCAGCATCAGGGCCACGCGATCGGCCAACGGATCGACCCAGCGGCGGACGGTGGCCGGTTTGAGGAAGGCCAGATTGGCGTAGAGCATTGCCAATCCAAACGTAATCATGCCCATAAAAAGGGCGATCCCCCCATGTACGGCCACGGCCATCCATAAGACGAGTGGCCGCGCAAAGCGGTTCCATATGAGGCAACAGTAAAAGATTTCCCAAAACACGGTGGCGTGCGTTGCTAGCGCAACCAGCGTAGGCCACCCGGCGAGCCAGGTCATGTCGATCGATTGGTATTCCAAATTAGCCACTGCCCACCACACCGCAGTACCTGCCTGCCAATTTTCTCCCATGTGTTTGGCGAGCCCCGAAAACAGATAGATGATGCAAAGGTGCAATTGGATAAGCCGTATGGTCAGGTTGGCGGATGCGCTGGGCAGCACAGGACGGTTGTCGCCCCGATTGAGCCGCCGGATGCGATCAAGAGAATAGCGCGCGCCACAGGGCCCCAGCATCAAGTAGAGGGCCAACATGCAATTGATCTTATCGAGACCAAAGTACGCCCCAGGAGATATGCGGTGCGCGTAGGTGACCGCCAATAAGAATCCTAGTACCGCGGTCGTTCGACTAAACAGACCTAACATCAAAAAGAAAAACACCAGCAGGGCAAAAACGTGGACACACCATAACATCCACGGCTTTTCGATCCAAAAAAACAGGCTCCAGACCGACCACTGGGGTCCGTCTGCTGCAGGTCGCGCGTGCAAGTCTCGCAGATATTCCACAGGCAACCAACCGTCCGGTCCAAGAAAAGCTTGCAAGTCCCACGACCACACCAGGTGCGTGTAAAACAACAGTGAACCGGCCAGCAATCGAATCAGGCAGAGCGTCGCCGGATCGGATGGAGCAAACCAAAAACGGTTCCAAGCCTTCCATGTATCGGCCACGTAGCCGCGCGAGTCGGAAATCATTCCCATTACTGGCCAGCTCCTGGAATAGTAATCGGAGCCTCACCGGACTGCCCAACCGGACTGGATCCGCTTCGATCAGGCCGCGGACTCCCATCGACAGTCCCCAGCAGGCGATAGGTCGACGGGTCGTCAAGTCTGGTACCCGCCAATACGCTGTCTGGAGATAGCAACATGTGTATTTTCAGTTTAAGGCGGGCGCGACCTCCATGCAGTGTCGCCAAATGCTCGGCAAATACCTGCCCGGAAAACGGCTTGCGCACGCCCGTCTGCTCGGCCATCATCACGAGCTGGTTATTGATCATTTCGGATTGCTCGGCCAGCATCATGTGCCGGTGGTAATACAAGCGGGGCCACTGAGTCGAAAGATCTGGAAAGGTGCCCTCGACAATCTGGCCGTCGGACCGGGTTACATGATAGTCAATTTCATGTGTCCCAACCGGATCCGGCGCAAAGAACTCGTAACCGTGATTGAGGTAAAGCAGATTGAGGTAATGATTGAAAAAATTTCGTAGACTGCGGGTGACGAGCGGCTCTTGCCACTGCTTTGGGGCAGGTCGCTGCGGACGGCCAAGCGAATCAGTCGTGGGCATGTATCCGGGAGGAAGGGCTGGGCCTGTGGCAAGGTCCCAAGGTGCAACAAACACTGCCAGCAAATGCCCAGCCACCAGCAGACTCACCAGAAAACGCCATAGCGGATGCCACGCCAACTCACTGGCCGGCGGCGGGCTCTGGCGCCTTGGAGGTGATTGCAGGGCCGAGCCCTGGGCCCCATCGGCAGTGTTTTCGTGCCACTTTTTCGACATGGGGTCGTGATCCTTGAGTGTGGGCCTGGGCGACGACTTGCGAGCAGGTCAAAAAACACAGTCGTCATTGGCAAGCTATTGCACCTCCACCGGTTGCCCATATCGCTGGAAGAAATGGCTTGTGGCCCTTACCGAAAAACCCCGGCAGCAAAAAACACGGGGCGGGCTCTCGCCGCCAAAAGCATGGGCTGCGGTTCCCCAAACTTGTGACAAATCGGGGCCAAGTGCAACTAGCAAAAGAAAATCCCCCGTACCGGTCAACACCGATACGGGGAAAAGTGGGAAATCGGCAAATAACGGACTATTTTTCCAGCTTCGCAAGCTGCAACGTATCCTGCCCGGAAAAATCGAACGCTAGCTCATACAACTCTCCAGCCTCAAGCTTGAGCGTGCGCTCCTGGACCAATTGCTTACCGTCGCGGTCCAGTTCAACGCGGACAGTATAGCCATCCCAATGGCCACCTGCCTGAAGTCGATGGGTTGCATATGTACGCTCGGAGCCAACTTGGGTAGTCGGCATTCCGGCCAAAAACACCATGGCATTTTCCGGTACGAAAAGCTTCAATTTGGTTTTCGCAGGCCCCTTTGCGGAGGCCAGCTGCAACAAATCACTTGAAGACGCCACCGAAATCGCAACCTTATTGCCGGCTTGGAGCATCACAGTCTTGTTCTCTACAACCGCCTGCCCATCCCGCTCAAACTCTATCCGGAACTTGTACGCATAGGTTTGCCCTACTTTGAGCCCGTTAGATACAAAGTTGCGAATGCTACCGGTGCTGGTGGTCTTGTCGCCATTTACATAAACACTGGCCTCGGTGGGCAAGACCACTTTAATGGCGGCACTCCCGGAGGCGAGCAAATTGGAGTCGGTTTCAACAGTCGACGCTGCGCAGTCTGGACAGCCTACTTCGACAGGCACACTATAGGCCGCAGTACTATGACTCGAACTACGGTAGCTTACTGGACTACTGTAACTACCAGCGCTGCTGCCCCCATAGCTACCCGCGCTTCCATAGCTACCGTAGCTTCTTCGGGCACCAATACGCGCTGAACGCCAGGAGCGGATTCGCGAGAAGAGGCCACCCCCGTAGCTGCCACCGGAGCCGTAGCTGCCGCCGGAGCCATAACTTCCGCCCGAACCCCAGCTACCGTATGAAGAAGCACTTGCCTCGGTACCGACCATGCCTGCCACGGCCGCAACCACAACTGCGGCCAGCGCAGGCTTCCAGAATTTGTTCGCGCCAAGCATTCTCATCATGATGTCTCCCATACAATTCGCGTAACTCCAGTGCTTCGGTCGCCGGCCACCCCTCCCCAGTGGGTCGCCCGGGCACCAAACCGGGAACAGCTTCCCGCAACAACCCGCCAAGATACCAATATCGCGCTTCAATACAAGCAATCTGGGAAGAATTGTCGTATTTTAGTGTCTGGGAGGTTTACTTGGTGCCAACCACCCCAATGGCCACGTCGTCTAAATCTAGCTGTCCTACCCCACCGTGAAGACCGAGCCGCACGATGGCTTCGCGCGTAGCAAACGGTACGCGCACGCGCTTCGACTCGATTTTCCAATCGAAACTGCCTTTCCACGGGCCAAGCCGTGAACTGCCGATGACTGCCCGGCGCTGGTCATAAAACGTGATGATGACCGCGGCCCGTTGATGGGGCGTCGGCCCGGTCGCCAGGTCCCGGCCACGTAGGCGGACTGAGAGTTGCACTTCGCTGATTGCCTGACCGTCGAGCGCCAGGCCCTGCAGCGCGCGACAGGCCTGGCCGGGCACGCGATTGGTCATCGACAGGTAAGCGGCGTCCTCGGCAACCACCCGCGCCTGCCGTAGATAGTGCCAATTCGCCGGCAGCCGGCTGTCTCCCACAACACGATCAAAATGGCCGTTTTCAATGACTGGGTGTCTCGGATTGGGCAGCACTTGGCGCTCGGCCTCGGCAGTGCCGGTCATGGGAACAAACAATGTTGCTCGCAGCGTCTCACGCTCCAACTTGCCAGAGCGCTTTGTCACGCGAAAAAGATTCTGCTGATACCGCTGGCCCACCGGTATGATCATCTGGCCCCCTTCCTTGAGCTGGTCTACCAACGGCTCCGGTATTTTTTCGGGCGAGCAGGTGACGAT
>JAKVCC010000027.1 GCA_022448265.1 Pirellulales bacterium | reverse complement strand
CCGGCCAACCACCCCCCACCCCCCCCCCACCCCGAAAAAACCCCCCCCCCGGGGCCCGGGGGGGGGGCGCCCGCGGTTACAATCAAAGGCAACCCGTGTCTGGAGCGGTTGCAGGCTGATCCATATGGGAAATCCCGGATTGAGGTGGTTTGTGGAGTAATCGATGACTGCCATCCAGCGCCGTTTTCTTTCCACCATGGATGATCGAGGCCGGTTTCATCGACCTCAGCATGGTTTCACTTTAGTCGAACTCCTGGTTGTCATCGCAATCATTGGTGTGCTCGTGGCTCTGTTGCTACCTGCCGTTCAAGCAGCCCGTGAAGCCGCCAGGCGCGCTCAGTGCATGAATCAACTGGCAAACTTGGGTAAGGCGTGCTTGAACTATGAGTCGGGGCAAGGTGTACTCCCTGCCGCTGGGGACATCAATTTGCCGTTCCACGGAGATCAGCGCGGCAATAGACAGGTGAATGTCTACGTTGAAGCGTTTAAGGACAATAAACATAGTTGGACGAGCTGGATTTTTGAGATTCTTCCTCAGATCGAACAAACGGCCCTCTATGAACAATGGGACAAGACCGCTCAAAAATTCGGTGGAGATCCGCCTTTTGATAACTTCAGGAATGTCGCCATTCAGGACATTCCCCTTCTTTATTGCCCTTCGCGTCGAGCAGGCATTCAGTCCGAAGAGGAGCAGATCCTACTTCCCAAATGGGTCGAAATGGGGCAACTCTCCGGCCAAGGTTTGGGAGGTGGAACCGATTACGGTGGTAATCTCGGTTCGGGAAACTGCTGGAGTGAAACAGCGGGGTACTACAACCAGCATGTGAGCTGGGCCTGCACGCATGGCCACATTCCGCCCGGCGGGACCGGGTCCCCGATTGTTGGCCCCATCGTATTTGGCACCGAACCGGGGGGACCGGGCGCTGCCCTTCGCCAGATAACGGATGGTACTTCCAATACGATCATGCTGGGTGAATTGCAACGAATGTACGACCCCTTGGGCCCAAATGAGCCAGCTTCAGGCGTTCAAGGGCATAAAATTAGATCCCAAAGAGCACAAGACGCATGGGCACTAGCTGGCGTGTGGAACCTCTTTACCTGTATGGATGGCATCAATTACGAGCTCCATCCCGGCGGAATGAATAACTGGTTCTATGAGTCTCCTGGCAGCGAACATCCCGGGGGAGCACAGTTTTGTTTCGTCGATGGATCCGTTACATTCATGAGTGAGAATATTGATCCAACGATTCTTCACAGACTCGGTACCCGCGCTGTTGAAGACATCGTTTCCAGGAACTAATTTTAGGTCTCCCTCGATGGCGTGTTTGCATGGTTTCAAGACAAATACGATCCGGCTGTTAAATCTTAGCGTGATTCTGGCGATCGCGCTGGGTTGTTCTTCCGGAGACCGTCCCGAACTCGGACAGGTGACAGGTACGGTCACACTCGATGGAGAACCGATGCCTGATGCTATGGTTCAATTTTGGAGAAAAGGTTTTCGCGCTTCCAAGGCGCTTACGAAGCCGGATGGAACCTTCGAGCTGGTCTACCTGAGGGATATCAAGGGCGTGGCGCTTGGTGCCCACGACGTTTATATCGATCGTGTGACGAATTTTGAAATCTCCCCCAAGCACTTGCGACTACCCGCTCGATACAACGATCAGTCGACCCTCGAAAGGGTCGTTGAGCCTGGCAAGAATGAATTTGCGTTCGACTTGACGAGCGATCCCTGATCTGCCTGCGAAGCGGTCTCGCATAGTAGAACCAGTTTCAAAACCTGATTTTGGGTCGCGATTTTCGCGGATCTTGGCGCCGAATGGGAGTTTTGAAATGGGTTCTAGAGGCTTTTGGTGCGATCACCCGACGCTAGCTCAGTTTTGAAAATGCTTGCCATGAGACTAGCGCGGATTGTCGGTCTTCTACCTGTTTCAGGGCTATTCGCCCTGGCGGCCCTGACCGGGCAACTGCATAGCGCTGAGGAGGAAAACTGGCCGCA
Source organism: Pirellulales bacterium (assembly GCA_022448265.1). Lineage (GTDB taxonomy): Bacteria > Planctomycetota > Planctomycetia > Pirellulales > Lacipirellulaceae > Bythopirellula. Next base: position 24,184 of record JAKVCC010000027.1, on the reverse strand, counting down.
GTGGCGCGGGCCGCTGGGAACCGGCGCGGCGCCCCATGCCAATCCGCCACTGGTTTGGGATGAACACGAGGGAAAAAACATCCGCTGGAAAACCGCCATCCCCGGCCGCGGCCACTCGACCCCCATCATCTGGGACGATTTCGTTTTTCTGACGACCGCCATTGCCGTTGGCGATGCCCTACCGCCACGGCCCAGCACCGCGCCGGGCAACCACGACAACCTGCCCGTCACCCATCGGCACAAGTTTGTGGCTTTAGCCGTCAGCCGCTCCACGGGAAACATCCTTTGGCAAACCGAACTCCGCGAAGCGCTGCCCGATGAGCAGGGCCATTATACGGCGAGCCTGGCCTCGCATGCACCGGCGACCGATGGCAAGCACCTGTTTGTCTTCTTTGGTTCGTACGGACTCTACTGCCTCGATTTGGCTGGAGAGCTGATATGGGAAGAAGACTTCGGCTTGATGGACACCCGTCACGGACACGGCGAAGGGAGCTCGCCGGTGCTCTACAATAATTTGCTGGTTATCTGTTGGGACCATGAAGGCCAGTCGTTTATCGTGGCGCTCGACAAGCGTACGGGCCAAGAGCGGTGGCGGGTCCTGCGCGACGAAGTCACGTCATGGGCCACACCGATCGTCGTCGAGCACGCGGGCGAAGCGCAGGTTGTCGTGAGTGGCACCGATCGTGTGCGCGGATATGAGTTGGCCAGTGGCGAGGGAATCTGGGAATGTGGCGGGCTGTCGGCGAATGTCGTGGCTTCGCCCGTAGCGGGGGGCGGCATGGTCTTTGCCGGCAGCAGCTACGACACCAAGGCCCTGCTGGCGATTCGCCTCGACGGTGCCGCCGGCGACATTACCGGCACGGACAGAATCGCTTGGACCCGCCGGCGGGGCACGCCCTACGTTCCCTCGCCCCTTCTGCACGATGGCGGCCTCTACTTTCTCAGGCACTACCAGAGCGTTTTGACACGCGTCGACGCCACCACGGGCGAAGACCGCCCGGGCCCATTCCGGCTCCAGGGCATTAGCAACGTCTACGCGTCACCGGTCGCCGCCGCCGGCCGCGTTTATATCACCGACCTGGATGGAACCACGGTTGTCGTCTCCAGCGGGGAGGTGCTTCGGACCCTCGCGCTCAACCGAATTTCCGAATCGGTGAGCGCCTCCGCAGCGATTGCGGGACGCGATCTGGTGCTCCGCGGCGACAAACATCTTTACTGCCTGACGGAAACCAATGAATGAGAAAATAGTTTCGCCTTCGGGCCGGAAGTTTCGAAAAGCGCCGCGCCCATTGATCATTGCGCCGCTGGCTGCCATCGTACCATAGTAGTCATCACCCTCCGGGTGATGAATGCCCTGCGATTAGTCGCCCAAGCAGAATAAGGCGGGTCGACCTGAGCGGCGAGCTCCGGCGAACGACCGGATGGGGCAAGCCGCCGTGCGGGTTCTATTCATCATGCGGAGCATGATGGCTACAATTCGGACCATGACAAGCGCCAAGACAGCCCAAGGCATCTGAGTGGGACAGTCGCTCCATTTGGCTTGCGGTTCCGCGCTGGTTGCGCTGGCTTGGGCGGCTTGGATCCGCGCGGGCCAACCTTTCGCCGTCGCCTACTGGTGTGCTGTGGCCTTTCCGGTTGCGCATCAGGTTTTTGTCTGGCTTGCGTGGCGGCTGGAGTTGCGATCTTCGTTGACAAGCCGCGCGATCGGCTTCCGAGGGTACCTCGTTGGTTTCTTTCTGCTGTTTGGCGGGCGGTTTATTTCACTCGGGGTGCCGGGGATCTACGCGGCCTATAGTGTTCAAACGTATTTCGGCATGATCCGCGCAGCGGGCGCCGATCACTTCGATGCGCGCTACCGCCAGATGCCGCTGGTCTGGGAAGGCATTTTTCGCTTCACGCAAAACGGCATGTACGTTTACGCGTTTCTACTGTTCTGGGCTATTGCCATGGGCTTCAACGAATAGGCGCGACAGAATCTTGGAACGATTCAGCAAGAGCTACCGGGCCCAAGCCATAGCTGAGTAGAGCGCAGCCGATAAGAAGGTACTTTTTGCAGATCATCAATTCCCTACACATCAGGTCGGCCACGTATTTCAGTGGTTTAGAGCAGCCTAATAGGGTCAAACCCTGTTGGTAGATTTCTGGGGTCGCGCTAACCGACCGATTCGCGTGAATCGTATTCCGCTCGATAACGTCGCGGGCTAATGCCCATGGCTCTCAAAAAACGCCTGTTGAAATTCGACAGATTGTTGAACCCTGACTGATAGCAAATCTCGAGAATTGGCAGCTCTGTTTCTATGAGTAGACGGCATGCATGACTGATTCGCAGATTGTTCAAGTATTCGATAAACGTATGCCCAACGGTCTTTTTAAAAAAAGTGCTGAAGGATGACGGGTTCATTTGCAATATGCCAGCAATGGCAGGTTGAGATAGATCTCGCTGGTAATTGCTGTTGATATACCTACAGACCCGATCAATTCGCCGGTGGTTTGCAAGGTCAAGTGACGGCATAAATCCCGAACTCGAGATGACTGCCGATTTCCTGCAGCGGGCGAGTAATTCAAGTATTTCCAAAAACTCCGTCAGCCGACGCAGCCCCGAGAGTTTTCCGAGGGCCAAGATTCGCCTAGCCGCTTCATCCCGAGAGCCTCCCGAAAAACAGAGTCCGTGCGCACTCCGTCGCAACAAGCCTTTTATCTGGCGAAGTTCGGCCGCCTCGACAAACGCCTGTCCGAGCAAGTCTTTTGGAAACTGAATGACGCAGGCCCGGTGACGCGACAGTCCACGGGCTGCCGGAGCCGACTCCCAAGTATGAGGCAAGTTGGGGCCCAGTAGCACTAAGTCGCCGTCGCGGTAGTCGCAAATATTATCTGCAACAAACCGTTTGCCTTGGCTCCGAGTGATAAGCGTGAGTTCGTATTCGGGGTGAAAATGCCAATTAAAGTTAAAGCGAGGGCTCGACTTCACGTGATAGATAAACGAAGCCTTTTGCGGAGCCGTAAGTTTTTGGATGGAAGCTTGCATTAAAACAAAGGTTTCACAAATACGGTTTCTCGGTTGTTTTTCCCTCGAAAACGGCTGGCGATCCCTCGCAGCCGCGGACCGACACGGACCGAAATGATAGTACTATTGGCATATATTAACGCAAAAAGGGTGATGGGTCAAAAATAGTATCGGTATTGAGTAACCGGGGTATAGAAATGGTCTTTTTCAGTAAGTAGTTTGGGTAGCTGGGGTCGAAGCGACGCTAGGCTTGGCCTATATAGATTCCATAACACACAGTCCCCTAGTTGGAGTGCCCGAGACCAGGTCACCCAAATGGAATCACCCAGACAGACTTGCCAAAAAATTGGGAGAAGCATGCATGCCTGACTACCCACTTATGAACCAAACACTCTACGAGGGCCGAGCGCCCCTGGTCGGCAAAATGACCGAGGAGGCTCTTGGCGAGGGTATTGGTCCTGAGGAAATCCTACAAGAGGGACTGATTGCCGGAATGAGTGTGGTCGGTGAGGACTTCAAGTACAACCGACTTTACGTTCCACAGGTATTGATCGCGGCCCGTGCCATGAAGGCAGGGATGGCACTTCTCAAACCCCTCTTGTCCGCCGGAGGCGAGTCCAAGTCCAGCGGCACGGTGATCATGGGCACGGTCAAAGGCGACCTGCACGACATTGGAAAAAATCTGGTCTGCATGATGGCCGAGGGTGCAGGGTTCGAAATGATTGATTTGGGCGTCGATCAATCGGCTGACAAATTCGTGGCTGCGGTGCGCGAGCACAATGCAAGTATTGTGGGCATGAGTGCGCTACTGACGACCACAATGCCATATATGAAAGTCGTTATCGACACGCTCAAGGAAGAGGGTTTGGAACACGTGAAGGTCTGCGTCGGCGGCGCCCCGGTCAGCGAGATGTTTGCCGAGGAAATCGGAGCTGACGGCTACGGTGCCGATGCATCGCGCGCGGTCGAATTGTTTAAGGAAATGGCGCCGGTACCTGGATAGGGAGTCAGGGCCAGGGCGCTACAAGAATCTATTTCAAAACCACCAGACGGTGCGAAGGCCCCCCAATTCTTTACCCCCATAACTGGGTTTTGGAACTGGGTCTGGCATGTAGGTATCCAATGCTGGATGCCAGACCTTGATTGCCTGGTCCCTAAAGTCCCGCGAACGCCAAACCGCCATGTACACTCTGTACGACAGACTGGCTGATCAATCGCAGTTTTTGATTGGCGTCGAATTGGTGACCACGCGAGGTACGATCACTGATCGTCAAGCGGTTGATTCCCGGTCATTTGCGACGCAGCTGGTCCATTCCAGCGAGATTGACTGGGTTTCAATTACCGACAATGCAGGGGGTAATCCCCAACTCAGCCCGATGGCCCTCGGCAAGCCGATTCTGTATGCCGAGAAGGATGTGATTATCCATCTCTCGTGCAAGGATTTCAATCGCCATGGATTGGAAAGCCAGGCCTGGGAACTTTCCAGTGAGGGGTTTCACAACATATTGGCGCTGAGCGGCGACTACCCGGCGGCCGGCTATCACGGACATGCGAAACCCGTGTTCGATGTCGATTCCGTCGGGCTGCTGACGATGCTCGATGAGATGAATCGCGGCCTATCTCGGCCGAAAATTGGTCGTAAAAGTCCCTCAAAGACGATTCAGGCGACCAACTTTTGCGCAGGTGCAGTGGCAACCAATTTCAAGCGCCACGAAAACGAGGTCATGCCGCAACTGTTTAAATTGGAAAAGAAAATCGAGTGCGGTGCGAAGTTCATTATCGCACAGATTGGTTTTGATGCACGTAAGAGCCACGAGCTTGCTTGCTATCTTCAGCGGCGCAATCTGGGGCATGTTCCCCTGGTGGGCAATGTTTTTCTTCTCTCCAGGCCGGCCGCACGCTTCTTCCATAAGAAGGCGATCCCCGGCGTCGTGGTCAGCGATCGCTTGCTTGAGGAGTGCGAGCACCAGGCCAAGGGTTCTGATCGCGGAGCCAGGTATTTTAAGGAGCTGGCGGCAAAACAGATGGCCATCTTTCGTGGTCTGGGCTTTGCAGGCGGCTATCTTGGCGGCGTGCATCGAATAGTTGACGTGCATGAAATTCTGGACATTGAGTCGTCGTTTTCCAGCGACGACTGGAAGCAATTTGCTCGCGAGCTGCAGTATCCTGAACCCGACGAGTTTTACTACTTTTCCCAGGATCGAGAGACTAAGCTTGCCGATCCGGCCCGATTGAACGAGGCATACGAGGAGTCGCTTCGTAGCCGCCAGTCCAACCACAACGTGACGTTTCGCTACCGCATGAGCAAACTGGTTCATGATTGGGCCTTCACTCCGGGACGCCGCTTGTACGAGTGGGGCAAGTCCATTTACGGGTCCTCTAAAAACACGAAGCAAGGGCCACCCCTATTGCGAATCGTCGAGCACGCTAGTAAGGCGGCCCTGTTTGGCTGCAGGGATTGCGGCGACTGTTCCCTTCCCGATATCGCGTTTCTATGCCCCGAGTCGCAATGTGCCAAAAACCAGCGGAACGGCCCCTGCGGCGGTACCCGTGACGGCAAGTGCGAGGTAGAGGAATTCGAGTGCATTTGGGGACGTGCCTACGACCGGTTGAAGGCTGAGGGTCGCGAGCAACAGTTACTCGACCATGCCCCGGCGATCCAAGATCAGTCGCTACGCGGCACCTCCAGCTGGGCGAACACCCTGCTGGGCCGAGACCATGCGGCTGCAAAGAAAAAGGGCGTAGAGAGTCCGTCAGATACAGCCGCCCCGGATAATTCGAAGTCCACACAAAGTACAAAACCCCATGCTCCTCTCTGAGTCGATTGACTGGCGAACCACTCCGAAAGACGCCGGGCCCAGTGCGCCTGTGGCGAAAGGGGGACTGTATTGATGCATGTCGCCTCGCCTAAAACGGCCGTCCCGGTCGAACTTGAGCAGTTAGCCGCTGATTGTGCCGCAAAATCAAAGCGCCGTGCTGTCTGGCTGCGAGTTGGCCAACTCATTGATGGATTTGGTGACAATGCGTGTCCGGATGCCAATATCGTTTTCGATGCCAAGCAGATCCACTTTGTAGGCGGTCCGCCGCCAGCGGAACTGCTTCCCGCGGGTCAGCGTAAGCCCGATGCCGAGCTGCCACAGCACACGATTATGCCGTGCCTCATTGAAGCGCACGCCCATATGTTTCTCGATGGAACTATTATTGATTTTGCAGCCCGCCAACTGGGTCTCCAGCAAGATACAAATGCGATGCTGGCGCATGCCCGCGCACGCTGGCCGAGGATCTTGGCCTCGGGCGTGGGTGCCGTCCGAGACGCAGGCGACAACCGGACCGTTGGGCTGGCGCTGGCGGCAGAGGCAAAAACGATGCAAAACAAGTTGGCAGCCAGTCCGTGGATAGACAGCCCGGGCGCGGCCATTCACCACCGCGGACGTTACGGCGCGTTCATGGGAGAGCCTATTGAGGATTTTTCTAGTGCAGAGCAGTGCGTAGCATCGCGGGTAGACCGTGGCGCCGACCGCATCAAATTGCTCGTAAGCGGAGTTATCGACTTCGAAGCGGGCCGTGTGACTACGCCGCCGCAGATGCAGGCCGCTGAAATCGCGACACTTGTGGAGGCGGCTAGCAGGTATGGCCGCCAGACCTTCGCACATGCGTCGGGCACCGAAGGGATTGGCCATGCCATCGCAGGGGGGGTCACATCGATTGAACACGGCTATTTTGTCACCGAGGACCAGCTGTCCCGCATGCGCGATGCAAAAATTGCCTGGGTGCCGACTTTGGCCCCGGTTCAAGCACAGATCGACCATGCTAACCGTCTAGAATGGAACGCTCAGGTCGTGGGCCATTTGCGGCGCATCACCGAGACGCACCAGGAAATGTTGCGCGTCGGCTACCGCAAGGGCGTCGATATTCTAGCCGGCAGCGATGGGGGCTCTTGTGGCGTGCCTCACGGCGAGGGATTGCTCAGAGAGCTGTGTCACATGGAAGACGCCGGCATCCCCACGATGGGCGTGCTGCAAGGGGCGACCGGCGCCAGCGCCAGAGTACTCGGTTTCGGCGAGAGGATTGGCCGGCTGGCTGCCGGATATCGCGGCCGGATGATTCTTACACGCCACGACCCACTCAAGACAGTTGCCAATTTGCAAAAAGAAAAAACAGTGCTATTCGATGGCGAGGTCGCGACCGATAGCCGGCCAGTTGATGCGAACAAACATTGATCAATGGTTAGAAAAAACCGCCAAAAGAAAGATAACGCTCTTGCCCGTGCAAGTTGAAATTAACTCGAAAACACTGACACCTGTGGCTGGGCAATCGCTCTTCGATTGCGCCGACCAAGTGGGTGTGGTCGTGCCCACCTCGTGCCGCAAAAACGGCAAATGTCGGGAGTGTTTAGTCGAAGTGGTCGCAGGCGCAGAATTGCTCTCGGCAACGTCGCCTGAGGAAGAACACTTGCGCGACAACTTCCGGCTTTCCTGCCGGGCGCAGGTGGTCGAAGGTTCGGGGACTATCAAGTGCCATACGTTGCGCCGCGGCGAAATGCGGATCGAACATGATTCCACAGGACTTGAGGACATCCCTGGCCCGAATACATTGGATCCCGCCGTTACCCGGGATGGATCGTGGGTGCTCCTCGACGGCAAAAAACTTGTCGAAGCGGCCGGCCCGCTCCACGGCCTAGCCGTGGATGTGGGTACGACGACCGTGGTAGTTCGCCTGGTTGATCTAGAAAGCGGCGCGATTTTGGGGGTGCAATCATTTGAGAACCCACAGCGCTTCGCGGGCACCGACATCATGGCCCGTATTCAGTACGATACCGAGCAGGGTAGCCATCTCTTGCAGCGGACTTTACTGGCGTATCTAGGGCATGCGATAGAAGCGATGGAGTGCGATCTGCAAACCGTGTATGAGGTCGTCATCGCGGCCAATACCACCATGCGAGATCTGCTGTTTGGACTGGACGTCTATTCGGTAGGCCAGCGTCCCTATCGCTCAGTGACCGAAAATGAAATGGCCCGCGGCGAGCGCGACACCACGTCATTGTCGACCACCGCCAAGAAATTGCGATTGCCAATCTTTCCGTCGGCGCGCGTCTATGGATTACCCCTTGTGGGCGGCCATGTGGGTGCTGACGCCGCGGCCTGCCTCCTCGCCATTGGCCTGGCCGATGAAGATCGTACGATTGCCATGATGGATATTGGCACTAATACTGAGCTGGTGGTCGGCAATCGGCATCGGATCCTCGCCGCATCATGCCCGGCAGGACCAGCTTTTGAAGGGGGAGCAATTTCCTGTGGTATGCCGGGGCTCGACGGCGCGGTCGAAACCATCACGCTTTCCAGCGGGGATGAGGTTACCCTTGGAGTCATCGGCGACGGCGAGCCCCTGGGCATTTGTGGGTCGGGATTGATCGACGGGTTGAGCGAGCTGTTGCGCACCGACAGGATCAACGAACTAGGACGATTTGTCGACGAGTCAGAGCGTTTTTGCCTGACACCAGATGAGCAGGTTTTTATACACGAGCAGGACATCAGTGAGTTAGCCCAAGCCAAGGGCGCAAACGTGGCTGGGCTGCGGATCGTGCTGAAGAACTACGGAATCGACGTCGACGATCTTGATCGTTTTTACCTCGCCGGCGGTTTTGCCAAACACTTGGATTTGGGCGCGGCGCGGCGCATCGGACTGATTCCCGACTTGCCTAACGGGAAACTAGCCCAAATTGGAAATGCGTCGATCGAGGGGGCGACACGTGCCCTATGCTCGCACACTGCGCGCCAGCGGTTGGAGTCGGTTGTGCAGAAAATCAGCCATGTTGAATTAGAGACCGATGACCAGTTTTTCGAGCACTTCGTTGAAGGTTGCCAGTTCATTCCCATGAGAACACTCAATTGTCCACAATAATGTCTCAACCTGTCCAATCAATTCCCGTAGGCAACCTCTCGACCGATCAGGTACCCGGGGCCCTCTTTCGGCGCCACGTGGGTCTGCCAGCTTGCGCAGAGCTTGACGAGCGCCTCGAGGTGCTCGTCGATAAAGCTAAGACATGGTACATCACGCACGGCGAGCCATGGTCAGAGGCGCGGCAAGTGGCAATCCAGCGTATTGACGGCGACGTGATTCACTTGCAAGATCAGCAACAGTTGTCCAGCGCCCTATTGGCCAGTGGTCTTGCCAGTGCAGAGGCCCACGCACTTATCGTTGTAGGGTTGTCTGCCGGTAAAGCGGTCGACCATCAAATTGACGCGCTCTGGAAAAGTGGTCAGGTCGACGAAGCGATGTTCCTGAATGCGTATGCTATCGCCGCGGTCGAACATATGCGATGGCAGGCGGGCGACGTCCTCCAAAAAAACGTTGGTAAATCAGTAGCTACCGTGTTGCCGCACTACAGCCCGGGATATGACGGTTGGGATCTGGCCGATCAGGCGCGACTCTATCGCTTGTTCTGCGAACATGGCAGATCGGATTCGTTGCCGTTGGAGCTACTTCCCTCCGGGGGCTTGGTTCCTGCCAAATCGACCCTGGCGGCGTTTGGTGTCACTCACCGAACCGATTTTGACGAAGACCTGGACCAATACTGGAGCTGTCGGGCGATGCCCACATCGACGGAACGGCCGAGCTCGAGCTATGCGTTTCCTGAGAAGGCGCTTGCCAAATGGCGCGACAAGCGATTGAAGGTCACTGCGCAGTCCAACAATGAGCTGTTGGCGCGATTTCGGTTCGATGGATCTACTTGCGCTAACATGGGCGTTCCGTTGGCTTTTGACTTTGAAGTGAGCCTGGAGCGTGAAGAAACCGGAGGCCATCGAATTGTTAGCTCATCGTGTGAGCCCGCGGAAGGCCATACGGGTTACCAGAGCATGTGCGCCTTCCTTGACAAGCCTGAGCGATATATGACACAGCTCCGTGGACACCGGCCCCTGGTCGGCCAAATGCTCAGTAGCGTACTTGCCTGGCAGTCGCCGACCAGCCCCGCTGGTTGTATGTGCACGCGCGCGAGCCAAGACCACAAGTGGCGCATCGTATTGCAAACCCTCCATTTTGCCTTGGATGATCAATGAGTAGTCGACTTTTAGAAGCAATGAAAACCCGCACCCTTTTAGGCGACGGCGCCATGGGGACCGAGCTCCAACTCACGGGACTGGAGCCAGGCGGGTGTGGAGAAGCGTGGAATGTCGATCATCCGGATCGCGTGCTGCAAATCCAGCGCCGGTACGTTGAGGCCGGTTCGGACTGCCTGATTACCAACACGTTTGGCGGTTGTCGCATCATGCTCAACCGGCACGACGATGGCGCACGTGTCCGTGAGATCAATGCAGCCGGTGCCAGGATCGCTCGTCAGGCCTTTGGAGATAGAGAAGGCTATGTGCTGGGCGATATTGGCCCCTTCGGCGGATTGTTGGAACCCTATGGCGAATTCACCGAAACAGCGGTCCGCGAGTCATTCCGCGAACAGGCCGACGCGCTCGTCGAGGCGGGAGTCGATGCGGTGATTATTGAAACACAAACCAGCTACGAGGAGCTTGGCATTGGCATAGAAGAAGCCAAGGCAGCGGGCGCCCCGTGCGTGATTGGTTCGATGGCCTACGATATTTCGCAAGACCGCACAGAAATCCGCACTATGATGGGAATCTCGCCCGCCGAGGCCGCCCTGTTTATGGTCGAAGCAGGAGCCGACATTGTGGGGGTCAATTGCGGCGCGGGTGTCGACGTGAGATGGGCCGCGCAGGCCGTGGCAGCATACCGCTCAATCGGCGATTTCCCTACGATGGCACAGCCCAATGCTGGCATACCGGAATTAGTGGATATGAAGGTTGTCTATCGGCAAAGCCCGGAAGACATGGTCAGCGAATTGCCTAGTCTACTGGACGCGGGAGCCGGCATTGTCGGCGGTTGCTGCGGAAGCACCCCAGACCACATACGACATTTTCGCGAGCTACTAGACAAGCGATCTTAGATCGCTCAATATTTATTTGATCATCGCACTGCCAATGGGTCACAGCCCCAATTGATTTGTCCGCGTCAGGGCCCTGTTGCCGCCGATGGCGCAAGTCCGTTTGCCGCGCCCTGACCGTTAAGCTCTAAGTTTAGGAAACTCCCAATGAAAATTCGAATTGCGGCAGAGAATGCCGAAGCTGAAAAACTGATTCCGCCCGCTGCGCCCGACGGCTCGGGCATCGGCGTCAATTATGCCGATGCTTACATCAAGCCCCTGAATGTTGAAACCGAAGATGGCCGAAAAATCACCTGCAAGCGCAAGGGTTTGAAAATCCTTATCTCGATTGGGGATAAAAAAGGAGAGGCTATCATGCGCCGTGTTGACCATGGGCCCGACGTGAGAGATATGCTTCGCGAGGCGCTTGTCGCTGCCACCGCAGAGGCTGGAGCTCAATTTATGGTGGAGGATAACTGCCTCTATCTCGAAGTGTAGACTCGCCGTTTGAATGGCGCCGATGTGATTTGGCCGCGATGCCTAGCGGCAATGCTTTAACAGGACCGCGATTTATTAGCACTACCAGGTCGTACCCCACCTTTCACATGAAAGTTCGTCCGTTATGAATTCCAAAGAACTTGTCAACAAAGCGATGCGTCTCGAGGAGCCGGAGCGGTTTCCGGTCATGTGCCAATTGGCTAACGGACACACGATCATTAATACGGGCGTGCATCCGATCGATTATTTTGTCGACAGCCATCTGTGGGCAGACTGCCTGATGCAAATTCGAGAGTTGTATAACTTTGATGGCATCCTATGCCACAAACCTGGACGCGTCGCTGACATCATGGATCTTGTCGAAAGCACGGACTACGATGCTGAGATACCTACGCTCTACCTCTCGGATGGGTCTCGCATCGAGTGCACTCGTGATGATGACGCCTACTACAAGGCAACTGATGACTTTGGCTGGCCCACACTTGACGAACTCGACCCCCAAGACCTTTTGGGTTGGGCTCCGGATAGCTTCGTCGCCTTTCAGGCAAGCAAAGGGACCTATCCGGTTACCGATCCTGACGCATTTGACGAGCGGGTGTTTGCTACCATCGATCGTGTGATGGAAAAGGTGGGAGATGAGTACTCGGTACACGGCGAAGTCCGGTCACCGTTCGATCATTTCTTGAATCTCACGGGCATGGAAGATGGTCTTTGCGCTATTCTCGATGATCCAGAGAAGTGCCTGGAGATCCTCGAGCAGACGACCAATTGGTCAGTGGCCCTAGCACTGGCCCAGGTGCGCCGAGGTGCAGCGGCCATCAAAGTATCGAGTCCCTTTGCCGGCAGCGCGTTTTTGAGCCGCGAAATGTACACTGACTTTATCCTGCCCTTTGAGGGCCGGCTGGCGAAGGAAGTCAGGGCCGCTGGAGCCTCAATCTACACCCACACCTGTGGTGCGATAGGCGATCGACTTGACTTGCTTCAGGAGGCGGGAGTTTCCGGCATCGAATGCCTGGATCCTCCGCCACTGGGCGATGTCGAAATCACTGAAGCGGTGGAATTGTTGAAAGGGTCGATCTTTATCAAAGGCAATATCGATCCGGTCAATACTTTGTTGCGCGGTGACACGCAAACAGTCGAAAAAGAAGTGGGCACGGTGCTTCGCGCCGCCGAAGGGACAAAAGGATTCATTCTTTCGTCCGCCTGCAGCGTCGCACCACCGGCGCCGCCCGACAATATCAAACTCATGGTCGATTTGTGCCACAACTACATTCGCCAGAATTAGGGGCGGCAGCAAGTTGAGATTGCCGCGCTGGGACGAAGTGGCTTGAGAAAAGGAATAGAAGTATGAGAGGATGTGCGCGGGCTCCGGTTCGTCTCGACCCCGCTGGAGGAGGCACGGACGCACCGCCGTTTTGCATTGAGCACGGCGGCGCGGTTGTTAACTTTACGGTCCAACGTCACGCATTTGCGTCCGCCCAGCGACTTGAGCAGGGCCAGGGCATCATCCTCTATGCAATGGATCTCGAGGAGGGTGCGGTGGCCCCGAGTGTCACCGATCTGGCTGCCGACGACCGGTTTAAATTTATCAAGGCGTTTATCCACCGGATGGTGCCGCAGGATGATTCACTGCTGCTGGTCACTGAATCGGACGCGCCAGCAGGCAGTGGCTTGGGCGGCAGCGGCGCGCTGGGAGTGGCAATCGTGGCGGCGATTCACCGCGCTTATGGCCGCCAGTCGGCGCCGCTTGAGGTAGCCAGGACAGCCAATGATATTGAGCGTCGGGATCTAGGCTACCCCGGTGGCGACCAGGATTCGTTGGGAGCAGCGCTCGGTGGTTTCAACCACCTTGAATACCACGTGGGCGGCGGTATGACGCCGCACAAGATTGCGGTCGCCAGTGATGTCGTGCGAGCACTGGAGTACAATTCACTGCTTGTCTATAGCGGCGCAGCCCACGTGTCCGGATCAATTCATGAAGACATCAAGCGATCCTATGCGCTTGATAACTCTCCCACAGTAAAGGCCATGGTAGCCCTCCGTGAACAAGCCCATGCGATGGTCGCGGCACTGGAGTCGCGTGATCTGAATGGCTATGCACGCGCATTAAAAGAAAGTTGCCGCCAACTGTACCAATTGCATGAAAGTTGCGACTGCGCCGACCATCGCCGGTACTTCCAGGAAGTTGACGATTGCATCCTGGCCGGGAAGACCTGCGGAGCGGGGGGTGGCGGATTCTTGCTGCTGTACGCCAAGCCAGGCAGACGCAACGAATGCAAACGCCGGATTGAATCACTGGGGGGAATAGTATGGCCCGTGACGATTGATTTCGACGGAGTGACCAGTTGGTTGGACGGGCCATTTCCTGCAGATGAAGTGGAGCGATTTCGCCGCCTAGCAGACGAATCTGCCTGAGCAAGGGCATCCAACATCCGATGGCGGATTATTCCCTTGCGGCTGATACGGATATTAGCCGACCACGCTCATCATCTCAACTTCCCTATTGAACCACCGCTTCACAATCACTCCACCAGCACCCGCCATAACCAGACAGAACCCGGAAACCTGAAAATTCAGCAGGATGGCGTACCCAATTGCCAGCGAAAGACCATAGCACAACATCATGCCGCCTAGGATATAAGTCAGCGACGTCAAACTAAGTACTTTGCCTGGCAAGGTACGCACGTCCGTGTCCAGGACCGACCAGAACCCACCGGGCCGAACCTTGCGATAGAATTCCTCCAGCTTTTCTTTGGAAACCGGCGGTGTCAGGAATGTCACGAGCAGACTGACCGGTATCACAATTCCCGTAAGTATGGCAAGTCGGATCTCAAATAGCATGTCGTTCCAGGCGACGGAGCTCATGTATAGGCTCTCCGAGATGTAGTCCCGCGGCGTCTCGGCGATCCACATGGCGATCAGGCTAGCCACGCCCACGACGATCCCCAGCACGAGGGCTGTGAGCTCCGTATAGGCGTTCACCCGCCACCAAAACCATCGTAACACCGTGAAGAATCCGCTCCCGATCATCAGCAACGTGAGAAACTCCCAGGCCGCTGTAACCGAGGGAACCAGCGGCACGATGGCCGCACCCACCAGCATCAGACCGACGACCACGAACTTTGTTACCAACATATAGTGTTTGTCGGTGGCTTCCTTCTTGATGAATCGCTGATAAATATCCGTCATCAAATAAGACGCGCCCCAGTTGAGTTGCGTATCGATGGTGGACATAAATGCCGCCAGGAAGGCGGTTACCAGGAGCCCCCGCATCCCCATCCCCAAAAACTCCCTCATGACCATAGGGTAACCATCGGTATGTTTTTTAAGCGAGCGAGAGCCCTCAGGTTGCAATTCCACCTCCGTGATTTCATCATGCACCGGAGAGTCGCTAGCTTGTTCGCTGATGGTGGGGAACATGACGATGGAAGCGAGCGCAACAACCACCCACATCCATGGCCGGATGGTTTGAAACACCGCATAAAAGAGCGTGGCAAGCACTGAATCGCGTTCGTTCCGGCAAGCGCTCATCCGCTGCATGTTGTATCCGCCGGCGTCGCTCCACCAGAACAGAGTCACGAAAACGATTAGTCTCTTCGTGTTATCATTAAGGGTGGTAAGATCGGGAAAAATAGACAGCGTGTCTTTTCCGTATTCGGGTAGCTCCGCGACTCGGGTAAGAATTGTGTCGAGCCCGCCAAGATTGACCACGGCAATGACTGCGAGCGCGATCATGCTAAACGTTGCAATCGAGAATTGCACAAGATCAGTAATGACAACGCCATAAAACCCGGAAAATGTGGCATACGTCAGCGCCACGGCGATGCAGATTCCCGTGGTGAGAACCTGGTCCTCAATGCCCGTCATGATGCTGATAACTCGGCCCATCCCAAATATGACCCAGGCCATCGTCAGCAGGTTTTGCACGACACCGTGAAAGAAGGCTTTAAAACCTCGCAGCACGGCGGCGGAATTGCCCTCATAACGGAGCTCGTAAACTTGCGCATCGGTGATGATGTTGGCTCGTCGCCACAGTCGGGAGAACAAAAAGATACCAATAATCAGCGGCATCACGGACACAAGCACCCACCAAAGCTTCTGAATCCCGTGCATCCTGACCATTTCGGTGGTCACCAGAGGCGTGTCCGATGCGAAGCTCGTCGCAACCATTGACACACCGATCGCCCACCAGGGTAGGGATCGGCCACCGAGAAAAAAACTTTCGCTGTTTTTCGATGCCTTCTTAGAAAAGTACAGGCCGACCGATAAGGCAAACAGCATGTAGGCGATTACGATGGCGTAGTCGATAGTTGTCATTTAGATCACCACCGGCCGTTTCTTGTCTTCTTCAGATATCTCCCGAATGGGCGGGTTCTCAAAACCATCCCGCTCGATGGATCGCACAAGCTCAGCTCTATTGATCTTTCCGGCCAGTACATAGGTGTTGGCTCCGCCGTAAATGATGTGAATATCCTCTCCGCGCTCAAAGCTCCCGCAGGGGAATAGCACGTTCAATTCGTAGTCCGGGTCGTCGGGCGCATTCTTCTCGTAACGCGTCTCGGGAACCATAATGGGTTCGAGTCGTTTTTCTACAATTCGGGACCAATCACCGTCGTGAGGACGGTCGAAATCGAGGATCGCCGCGTCAATGTGATAGTCTCTGCCTTCGTTTTTATACCGTTTGGCCACATGGTAGATTACGAGATAGCGGTTTTCACCAAGCTTGATGGGAACCGTACCCGCCCCGAGCCACGTCTCGCGGCAATCGTCCGCCGGCATGGATTGCATAATTTTTCCGCAATTCTCCCACTGCCCATCCAAAGAGTCGCACCTGGCCAGCTCCATGGTGTAGTCCGACATGGTGCCGACCATAGGCCGATGCAACATATAATATTGCCCGTGAATCTTCTCCGGAAACAAAACGCCGTCTTTGTTGGGCGAGCCATTGATTTCGCCTTGTACGGGCCCCAGCTTTTCCCAGGTGACCAGATCCTCCGACACAGCCAAGCAGACATTAATCCTGCGGTCGTCTTCAGTGGGCATCGTAAATCCGCAATACACCATATAGAACCTGCCGTCTAAAAAGGTGATGCGAGGGTCTTCTGAACTAATGTGGTCGTACCCTTCCGGGTCGTCACATGGTGAAAGGACAGGGTCGCTAAAACGGCGCAATAATTGATACTGCATATCGAAGACAGCCAAGCCGACAAAGGATCGAAACCATAGCAAGCCTCCGCGATCCCGGGGCACCGCCCGGTAATGAATGACAACAACGCCCTCGTCGAGTTCTGGGCCAAGTTCGCTGATATCCAGAAGCTTTTTGATAAGCCGATCGTTCTCTGGACTTCGCTCCAAATGAAGCGCGGCCGAATTGGTGGTCATCCAATCTTCCCAAACGTTCTCGGTTGGTCTAATCAGCGGCTCGCCGTCCAGTAATCGTTCAACACTAATTACCTGGCTCATTCCACATCTCCACTCTTGGCTACGAAGGCTTTATAATTGTAATCCACCACAACGTTGTCGACGAAGAGCCTGTGGTCGCGATGCACGGCTACTCCGTCCGCCGGAACCACAACCAGCAGTCGGGCGGAGTCAGGATCGATGTCAAACGACGTTAATCCAGACACGTTTCTTTCCAGAAACTCGTCTGTGACCGCATCGTAGAGGTCCTGGGGATGTTGTTTCGGGCCAAGGTCGAT
Source organism: Pirellulales bacterium (assembly GCA_022448265.1). Taxonomy (GTDB): domain Bacteria; phylum Planctomycetota; class Planctomycetia; order Pirellulales; family Lacipirellulaceae; genus Bythopirellula. The sequence continues at coordinate 7,053 of JAKVCC010000027.1, read as the reverse complement.
CTCAACCCGCATCTGTTTTGCATGTGGATTGTAATAAAGATAAGTGGGGTATGCCAAGGCGTGGTAGTGGTCCGTGGCAAGGCAATCCAACTGCAGGATGCCCTGGACATTTGTCGTGTTGATAATGGCACCGTAAATACCGACAAATGATGAGCCATAGATGCCAAAATTAGTGTCGGCCCAGCCGCTGTCTTTGGCATCTCCGGTGGCCACAGGGCCGGAGCCCTGCTTCATGACGATCCACACGTCGTCGACAAACAGGGTGCCTGGGGACGCGGTACCTGACTCATCCAAGCCGGCCGCGGTGCCCGCGTCCTCAGCTTTTAGGTAGAGGTGCGGACCCTTCGGAAAAATCTGTTTAGAGAAACCTGCATTGTCCTTCGAATCAACCAACGCCAGTTCTTCAAAGGGACCTGCCGGATCGATCGCATAGGATAATTGAAACGCCTCATCTCCCGTAGATTTGGCGACCACGTGAATCTCGCACTCAATCGCGCTGCCAACTTCGGCTCTCCAGAGGTGTACTAGCGAATCCCCGTCCCCGCTGCCGGCCCTACTGGTTTCGGATTCTTCAAGTTGCTGGTAGACCCGATTGGTAAACAGCGTGTCTGCGAACGAACCTGACTTCACGGTGCCGGCTACGGTCTTGTAATCCTCTGAGATTCGGCTTAGCGAAATGTTGCTACTCCGCAAACCCTCATAGGCCAGGCAGGCGGTTGGGTCATGTTTTTGTGCCCAGTTGTAATCAGTCTGCTGATCTGCAGGCAAACCGTTGGCGTAAAACAGCCGCATGCTATTGGCGGCATTTAACATCCATTTTCCCACTGTCCTGGCATAGCGATCGTCGTAGCGGGGAATGGGAACCAGAGAATCTGCCAGGTTGAGTGTATTCATCGCAAACGCGTAGCCGTGCTGATCGTTGCCGGCATGAATACTGCTGGAGAGACCGGAACAGTCGTAGTCACCCCAGCGGCCAGCCGAAACGCCCCAGCCCCGCGAATTGTCGCCGTCGAAGCACCAATTGATTAGCTTTTCAACGTCGTAGTTGGTGCCCAATTCCGCATTCATTCGTGCGGCTGTATACACGCCGTGGGGAAACAGAACCTCGTAAAAGGGATTATGCTGGGCACCGTCGAGATACTCCATGCCCCAGCGAGCAGCGGTAAGGTATTTTTCATTCTTGGTTTGCGTGTACGCTAGGTATTCGATCCAACCGATGGCCGCGGCGCTACCTGCCTCCTTCCATAGGTCGTTATCAAACGGCTTGCCGGTCGCAAAGTTGTAGGCAGTGTGATTAAAGTCGGGCACAGTCCAGGGGGTCGTCTTGCCTCCCATTCCCTCGCTAGCCTCAACCCAACGGTCAGCGGTAATCGTGAAATGCTCGGCCATGCCGGGGGTATCTGGATAGGCCTCGAAGACCCGGTAAAAGAGAATGCTGGGGAAAAGCTCGTACCAGAAAGACCCACCCGTGGAGGCGCTAATATTGTTGAGATAGAGTCGCTCGTGCTCGACTGGATTGAAATAGTTGGTGCACATGGCCGCCCAGTTACGTCCCTGCTGATCGCTCTTGTCAATGCCGACCAGCGCTGCGCCGTATACGGCACCCAGGCAGGTAATCGTGTCATAGTGATTGTCTGCCTTGACGTAATGCCCCACAAAAGAAGGCAAGGCAAACGTCTTCACGGGTAGATCCAGCCGTCGCGGGTCCCACCACACTAGCGGCAGATTTTCTCCGGTCCTTGCAAAGTCAAAAACGAGGGCGTCGTAATCTTTGGCAACCTGCTTCCAGTTGCGCATCGCGTAGGGGGCCGGCATATTGGGCATCTGCTCGACACGCGCAATACTTTTTTGAATCGGTGGCTCAAACGCAACGGACGACACGGATGGGCCAGTTCCGATTACAAGAACAACGACAAGCACTAGACAGACTCGCATTCGCATTCCTTCCAAGGGTATTTGCTCACAGAGGAGCCTATGGTTTCCAATGGCGGGCACTACAAGGACGTTGAATCGCCAATTGTAAACGGGCGGCGAGCGATTACCACACCCGACCGCCAATCGGTAGCCTGCCCTCGAAGGGCGCGGAGGCCGAATCAGGTGTGACAACAAGGGGCAACCCAGAACTCTAGCGGTTCTAACGACATCCCTATGAATAAGAGAAATACGGGATCCTAACCCGCTCGCCTATATGATCTCTCGTCATTTGGCAGCGGCGGAGCTTCCTGGTCGCAGGTTTTACGTTGCGGGATCGCTGGGTCAGAAGTTCGCATGATTTGCCACGCTCCTAGGCGCCAGAAAACGTTGCACTATGGTGGCTGTACCGGTATAATCTAAGGCGGCTGGTCGGCTCCCCTTAGTGAGGCTCCCCTTAGTGAGATGCGTGCGCTCATCGCGAGTGTTTTTATAGCTTATATTTCCCGTAACGGCCGCGATCTACATGGGATGCGACCTGGCTAAAAAAACACGGTGCGGCGAGTTACTTCTTGTTTTTCAATATACTGTTTTCATAAACTGGTCATGTCAAACACAAGACTTCTAGAGCGACCACGGGCCGGCGGTTTCACCTTGGTGGAACTCTTGGTAGTGATTGCTATCATCGGCGTTTTGGTTGCCCTGCTATTGCCCGCTGTCCAGGCAGCACGCGAGGCTGCTCGGCGGGCGCAGTGCACGAATAATCTCAAGCAGATGGGGGTGGCAATCCATAATTACGCCTCTGCGCACAAAGATGAGCTCCCTCCCGGCAATACGGGTGCGGCTTTACCCGGCCTTTTTGCCTACATATTGCCCTACTTGGAAGAAGCGTCTGTTTATGGCCAACTGGAGCTGGACACAAGCTTTCACATTAGCACTCACGATGAAGCGCAGAATCCATTACGTTTTCATCTCGTGTCTAGCTACATTTGCCCGAGTTACGATGGCGAACCTGTGATTCGAAGCGGGTTCGCTAATTGGGGCCTTGGCGCGCTGACGCATTACCAAGCTGTTAACGGAGCGATCGATCCCGATTGGGACCCCGCGGGAGATCGGCCAGTTGGCGGTTTATACAGCAACGGCTACCAGGTGAATGGCTATGGCATCGGCCCCAATAACGGTGCCTTTATGATGGTTAACGAACGTCGAGACGGATCGGTGCGCATACCGAACATGGTAGGTCGCAAGTTGAGGCACGTGACCGACGGAACCAGCAATAGCCTCGCCATGGGGGAGTTTGTGCATCGCGACGGAAAAGGTGGTTATTATTCCGATCCGCCGGGCAACGTTCGACCGTGGATATTTGGTAGCAACTCGGGTTACGCCAGCTACACGGTGAAGGTGGCCGACTTCCCGCCCAACTTTCAAGCTGACCGGATTGAAGATGGCGTTCAATTTAATTACTTGCCAATGGGTAGCCTCCATCCTGGGGTCACGATGTTTCTCTTTTTAGACGGCGCCGTGAGTTCTCTCAATGACGGAATGGATTTGGAGGTCTATCAATCCTGGGCAACGGTCAATGGAGAAGAAATAAACGAGGCCTTGTAATGCTTTTTCAGCGTTTGATACCGAATCGTGGCGACCGGATGAACAGTCACAGACCTGAGTGGACGGCGATCGCCTTGGGCTTAATCTGCACGTGCCTGTCACTAGGCTGTCAGCCGCAGATCGATCTGGTGCCGCTCCAAGGCCAAGTAAGCTATCGCAGTGAGCTGCTGGAATACGGCAGCGTGATGTTCCAGCCCGTCGGGGGTGGTCCTCTGGCTCGCGGTCAGATTCAAGCCGACGGGTCGTTTCAGCTGACCACGTTGGATGAAGGTGATGGAGTCCAGTCCGGCCCGTGCCGGGTTCGCATCACGGCCTTCGATGCTCAGAAACCCGATGCGATGGCCAAAGGAAAAGGGGAGATGACGCTAGGCAAATCGGCCATTCCCATGAAATACCAGAGCTTCCGCAGCAGCGGGATCAATATTGAAGTCACGCCCGACCTGCCGCAGCCGGTGTCCATCGATCTGGAGTAGCGGCTTGAATGTATGGAAAAGTCCGTCGCTTCGAGCGATCGGCGCCTGGGCGGTGTGGGCCGTAAGTTTACCCGCATTTGTACTCGCGCAAACGGTGCTGCCCCCGGTGACCGATGGCACTCCTGCCGCCGGGAAACGCGTGCGTGTGACGGCCACCGGATGGGAGGATACCCATGTGTACCACACCCTCTACCTGCCCACTGATTGGAAACCTAGCGGTAGGTTCCCGGTAATTGTTGAATACCCGCCCAACTCTTGGGCGCCCACCGCCGAGACCACCGTCGATGGTTCGGTGGAAGACACGCAACTGGGCTTCTATCAGACGGGCGGCACGGGGTTTATTTGGGTCACGATGCCGTTTATCGATTCGGATCCGCCGCCCGCTAAAAATACTCCCAACTGGTGGTGGGGCAAGCACCCCGAAGGCATCGATGGCGCAGACGTTGCGGCGGAGTATACCAAGGCCGCACTTGTCGGCGTGCTGGAAAACTACGGCGGCGACGGGGCTAGCGTGTTGCTCACGGGTTTTTCCCGCGGTGCAATCGCCGTGGGCCAGATTGGTTTGCGCGACCCGCTGGTCGACGTGTGGCTCGCCTTTTTACCACATAGCCATCATTATCAGCTGTCATCGCTCAGTGCCCCCACATCGGGGCCCTTGCTAGACGCGATTGCGGGTCGCGCTTCGTTTGTTACCGCCGGCGGAAATCAGGAACTGGACGGAGGCCACGGCAGTAGTGTGGCCGGCCGGGATACGCTTACACAGTTGGGATTTCCGGTCGAGTTTCGTGCGCTCCCGGGTGTGCCCCATTCGTTCAATTGGATTGAAGACGAGGCCAGTGCTACCAGCCTGGCCGTTCGGCAAGAGATGCGAGACTGGATTACCGCCACCATAGCCAATCGGCCTGGTACCAGAAGCGTGCAGGGCAGGGTAGTTGACGCCGATGGCAAGCCACTGTCGGGTGTACGAATCCAGAGCGGCGCTACGCACTGGACGTTTACCGACCGAAACGGCGACTACGTTTTATCGTCGCTCCTGACCGGCCAGCGCACACTTGTCGCATCGCATCCGCAGCGCCCAATTGCTAATCCCTCGCGACTAATTACGATTGCCGGAACTAACCTGGAAAACCAGGACTTTAGGGCAGCGCCGGAAGCAGGCGCCCTTTAGAGACGCTGAGCTGGTAGTTTGACAATTCACGATGCTCCAAATAGGATGGGGAGAGGTTGGTCTTCGGGACTATCAACCACGATCGAGGTATCTTCTTTATTCTACCTTGTGTCATTTGTTTGAGTTGTGGACTTCATGGACATTCAAATATGAGCGAGTCAAGTGTGACTTGTTCACTGTCTGAGTAGGCATAAAAAACCTAGTTCCACAACACCATCTAGAGTCTTCTGACTTCCATAGTGTGATCAGAGAAAGTTGTCCTCGGCAGCTTTGTCGAAGAAGGAGATCGCAGCGCAGGGGAAGCTTGGATTGGCCCACCACAGAACGTTTCCTCTGAATGTCTTCAATTAAAAACGTGATCGAAGTGACTGTTAGCGCAGTCGCACTTTTGGCAGTCAATTTACCAACCCCGCTAGTGGCTCAACTGGTGCCGCCACCGGTCACCGACGATGCTCCGGCCGCCGGCAAGCGAGTGCGGGTTACAAATCCGGAATACGCCGGAAGCAACGTCTATCACACTCTCTACTTGCCCACCGATTGGACGCCGGATGGAAAATACCCGGTGATCGTCGAGTACGCCCCCAACCCATGGGGACCGGCCAATTCCACCGGTTCGGTCGACGAACCGCATTTGGGATTCTACCAGTCGGCCGGCGAGGGATTTATCTGGGCGGTGATGCCGTTCATCGATACATTGGCCGACCCCGACGAGAACGCAAATGGCTGGTGGGGTACGCACCCGGCAGGCGTCGACGGCGAGGACGTGGCGGCGGATTATACGAAGATCGGCCTGATTGACATTCTGGAAAACTATGGCGGCGACGGGGCGAGTGTGTTTGTAACCGGATTTTCGCGCGGGGCGATCGCGGCGGGTCAGGTTGCCTTGCGCGACCAACTGGCCGACGCCTGGCTCGGTTTTTTGCCGCATAGCCACTACTACAATATTTCGACGAGAAATGCTCCGAACCGTTATCCGCTGGCCGACTCCATCGCCGGCCGGGCGTCGTTTGTTTCCGCGGGTGACCGGGCCCTCGACGGTGGATTCTTCTCCAGCGAAGATGGCTACGAAACGCTGAGGGACCACCTCGGCTTTCCCGTCGAATTTCGCGAACTTCCGGGCGTCGGGCACGACCAGTTTTGGATCCAGGACGACGCGAGTGCGACCAGCCTCGCCATTCGCCAGGAGATGCGTGACTGGTTGGCCGATACCATCGCCAACCGTCCTGGCACAAGCAGTGTAGCGGGCAATGTGACCGACCCTACAGGAAACTCGCTCGCGGGAGCGAGGATTCAAAGCGGCGACACACACTGGACGTATACGAACGCCAGCGGCTTCTACGAGCTGCCGTCGCTAGTCGACAGCGAACGGCTGCTGTCTGTTTCGCATCCAGACTACTTGTTTCTTGAACCGTCTCAAACGATCACGATCGCCGGTGCGGACCTGGCGAATCAGAATTTCGCGGCCAGTGCGATGGTCCCGGAGCCTTCCAGCTGCCTCTTGGTGGCTACGGCCGTGCTATTATTGGCCAGCTCCAGGCAGCGGCATCATTCAATTTAAAAAACGTCGACGAAAAAGCGATTGAGTGAAGGCACCAGACGCGTAAACTGCATCACCACAAAAATGGAAACATAGGTAATCCGAACCATCTTCCTGTCGGTTTCGCATTGGGCGTAGCCCATGATTGACAGGATACTCGGAAAGCGGTCGACCGGAGCCACCAGATAGGTTGTGGCGATAAACGTAATGAGAAGTGCGTCGCGCCACTTTGACAATCTCTTATTAAAATATGCAAGAAACGTAACCGCAATTGAGCCTTCAATCAGGATGACCCAATAGGACATAATCTTCGCAATTGTGTGTAACCGGTCGCTTGAGAAAAGCGTGACGTACAA
>JAKVCC010000026.1 GCA_022448265.1 Pirellulales bacterium | reverse complement strand
TTGTCGTCGCCGGAGCCACCGTTGATGGTGTCGTTACCGACCATGCCGCGGATCGAATCATTTCCACTACCACCGTCGATCTTGTCGTTACCACGATGTAACACCGAAGATGGGGTACCGGGAAGAATGTCCAACGGATCACCAGTGATCACATCGTCACCGGCATTTCCCGAAAGAAAATCGTTCCCCCAGCCTCCTTGAATAACATCGTTGCCATATCCACCACGGACCACGTCGTTACCAGAACCAGCATCGATCCGATCGTTACCAGACCCACCGTCGATCTTGTCGTCGCCAGAGCCACCGTTGATGGTAGTCCATTGGAAGACGCTCTCATCAATTCGAACATGGTCGTCGCCACCTTTTGCACGCACGTGGAGGCCATCAACGCTGTCGCTGTCGTAAATGCGTTCATTGCCATTGACAATGACATGTAGTTGATTGCAATCATCGACAAACGCGCTGATACGATCGGCGTCTTCGGTCCCTTCTATTACCAGTCCATTGGACACGTCGGCGGCCACGTCGGCGGCCAAGAGCTTGCGAGCCTCCAGAGACTCGAAACGCATCTCGCGGCCAGTGCGGCCAGCGCGGTTTTTTCTCCGCATAATTTTCTTCAAACTTCTTTTTTTTCTACCTCGAGACATGGACATTGTTGAGTTCTCCGTTCAATCAAACATGCCCCTAAAAACTTCCAGGCGATCAACTCTGCGCGCACCGCGACACTGTTGTGCAGCGCACATTTTTTTCTGACAAGCGCGAGGTTTAAGCGCGGAAACTGCGCAGCACAATCGCTCAATCTAATCGGATGGAAAGAGAAAGCGTTTCCCAAGCTGTCCAGCTGTTCCGTGCTGTCTGTGCCGTAACCCTTGCAAAAAAGTCAATCGCCCCGACTGACCCAATTGCCCCCAGCTTGGCCCGAATCGCTTCAGAGTTCTCTGAATGACATGTGTCCTTTAAACCGCCCACAATCGCTATCAGTGGACCTGACACACAGTTGAGAACTTTTAAGCCCACTAATCTCCAGCAGGCGTTGATGTAGTATATCAGGAAAAAGAAAAGAGTCAAGCTCAGGTAGAGATAGAATCAAAAACTAGCACGTCTAATTCGGCCTCTGACCACAACCAGAAAGCACCTCCGCTCAGGCCACTGGCAATGCCTTGCAGATTCGGCAGGTGGCACGAACCCGCTGCCAGCCTGACATTAGCCAGCCGCAATTACGCTATCCTGAAACAACGACACGAATTGGCGCAGACTTCGTCCGAGATTCACAACGCCGAGGCGTCGTAAACCCCTGCTTTACTAGGGTGCACTTTTTTATACCCCCCGGCAACTCCACACGAGAAATGCTTGCCATTACTCTAATATTATGGGACACTCCGGCCTAGATTTAGATTTGCTCTACAAACCAACTAGAAAAAAGCAAGCTAGTGACACCAGACAACTTGAACATCAGAAAGACGCTGCAAAGAAACTCCGGATGGCGGATAAGTTTCGTTGCGGACATTTTCGTTTCAATACGAATTGCGCTCAATACTCTGGCCGCTCTAATGGTCGCCGCAAACTGCGCTAGCGCCACCGTGCTCCAATACGGAGATAAAGATGTTCTCGGGACTGGAACTTACTCTACTGACCCAGTCACGGGGGCTACTCTGGAGGGACTAGCACCGGGTGTCTCTACAGTCGGATTCTTCGGTCTGACCGGCTTTGCGCACAGCTATCCCTTTAGTCCATCAGCCGACTTTGTAGGCACGGACCAGATATACGTTGGAAGTACCCAAACTGGCTCTAGCGATGGATATGCGGGGTTTTCTGGCCGCCTGAACGGTCCGCAGACTATCGCCATGGATTATAACTCCATCGTACCTGTCGGCGAGACGATTGACTCGCTTACGCTGGGAATCGGCTTTGACGATTTTCAGTTTCCGGCGTTTGGTCTGGCGTATACAGTTAGCATCAATGGCATCGCGGACGCCGCCCTCACCACACTTGCCAATTCTTTCGGCCAGACAGGCCCAAGGGTGTCCTTTGCAACGATCGGAATCAGCCCCTCAAATCTAGACCCAAGCCACATCTTGACGCTCTCCATCGACCAGGGTGGTACTGGCGGTGACGGATGGGCAATCGACTTTCTGACCGTCGGCGTCACAACAGTCCCCGAACCCTTCTCTCTGGTGCTGACCCTTTTCGGCTTGGCTCTGTTGCCGCTGAGAAGGCGGCGATAGCCTCTGTCCGCTCGCTGAGAGAACACACGCCATCACTGCTAGGACTACCGAAACATATCGGGCCTACTGCAGTCACGACCGATGGTAGATGGTACTTTCTACGGCAAGGTTGACAAATTTTCTATCTATGAAAAAAGAGTTGCACTGCTACCTTCACGTCGTCTACCGCAGGATCACATTAACAACTAGCAAACAGTTATGAACGAAAACATGATAAAAGTACGTAACACACAATTAGCAACTATTCTATTATTCACTGCAGTTACAACGATACCTGCAATGGCGAAGGTTACGCTGATAGAACGTACGGATAGATCATTTGTTCTGCAAACAGGCGAGTATATGGTTAAGTACGCCCCGTTTGAGAGCAAAGACGGAAAAGCATGGGTAACGATAGCGCATAGAAACAAGCCCGATACGGCTATTGGCACAAAGCTGGCAAACGGGCACTTTTTTGATATTACCGATCTTGGGCAAGATCTGTCTTATAAGTGGGACCCGCCGCGCAAGAACTACGATATGTTCCGAGAGCTTGGCTATGCGGAGAATTCCGAACAGGTCACTATTACCCTCAAGAGTCATCGCCATTGGGCGAATCTGACCGGCACGATAATCGCCTACAAAAAACATCCCGGCCTCTTGCGTTGGTCCGTCGAGGCAGACGCCGTCGCAGACAAAGCCTTTAACGTGAAACCCGAACCCGAATGTCATTTCATAACAAGAAATAATATCGGATGGCACCGGTCTCCTCATGATTCAACGTGTTACATGGTGCAGCGTGGCCCCGCATCGGGCATTGTATACTTCCGCGATGTCCCGATGGAAACCGATGTATTCTATTTTCAAGACTTCTCTTCGCTAAACGACATGTATCGACTTACTGGTTTCGCAAACCCTTTTGAGTACCCTGCTGAAGGTTCTCCGGGCGCAGCAAGAATGGGACAAGCTGAATCTGACTTTCAGATGGCAAGCATCGATGGAAAAAACATCAATCCGCCAAAGCCGTTTGACCACACACCAAAACCTCACCATCAATTCGGCTACCACCGACCAAAAGGCTTCCGCATACCACAGGGAACAAAGCTTATTGTCGATGACACCTACCTTTACCTTAAACCTTCTAAAAAGAAGGACAATATATCGGTATGCAAACACTTCGTCGAATCGCTTGCCACGGTATACAAATACATATACAAGCCACCCATGGTAAAGACAGATTGGGCCAACGAGACAGTCCCGAGAATGTGCGCTGACATCATGCGCCCGCTAAATTCCAGTTACAAGAACGGTCACTTCTATCCCCGAGCCTATGTAAGTTACGAGCAGGCGGACACCCAGCTATGGACAGTCGGCAACCTTCTCTTGCCGTTGATCGACTACGTCAAAAAACATCCTCAGCACAAAGACGCTGTGGAATTGGCAAATCGGTTAGAAAAGACGTTGCCAACATTCTATGACAAAAAGCTGGACTTGATTTCCAACAACCTGCCGCCGCTCAACCCAGACGCTTACGAATTTCATGTTTGGGGGATGGAATCAATAACCCAGGTCGCAGAGATCGCTCGGACCGGCAACAAAGCCGCACAGAAGATGATCCGTGATTTCAAGCCAAACTTCATGATGTTGGCTAAGAACATGGACTACATGTTTATTGAATATGCACGTTACTCCGACTCAGCGGTTAAGGGGCATTACCTTTTCGACATGGGCAGTTCGTTCGCAATGACGATGCTGACGCTCTATGAACTTAGCGATGGCAAAGAGACCGAATGCCTGGAAGCCGCCAAAGCAACTGCTAAGACTTTGGAAGACCGTTGCATGGATCTTAGCTGGGAGATGAACTTCACCCCTCGCTTCGCTTATGTTTGCCAATGGCTCTACGAGATCACCGGTGAAGAAAGATATCGTGAGCTTGGCTGGATTCCGGTTGCCAACCTACTGCGGTGGGTGTGGCTGTGGGAATGCGATTATGGTGTTGGCGAGCACACCACCACGTTCTGGGGAATGTGCGGCACGCCGTCTAACCCCAACAGTTGCGAGTACGAAAGTTCGGTCGCACGAAGAATGATGAAGGAGTACGTTAAAATGGCAGGCGACTATCTGAACGATGACGTTGCTCTTATGCTGAACGATTGCTGGAAACGCGGCATGACACAATCCCGTTTCGCAATGCCGCCGTATATAATCCAGGCAGGTGGTGCAAAATATATCGCAAAAGAAGGCTCCAACGAAACCAACTGCGGCGCTGTACACTATGACCAGATGCTGCCCTTAGAAGACGTAAACGTCGGCTGGGGAACAGACCTTACATGGTTTGACAACAACGGCAAGTCAGGCGTAGTCGGGCAGGAGATTTACGGTGCCAGCGGTCCGATATGGTACGCACTATGGCAAAATGAAGTCGAACAATAAACAGAAACCAGGAATAAGCTGTAGTAGCCCGCATTCTACGCGACACGAATTGGCAGTACTTGGAATATCGAATTGGTGGTTCAAGCAGGTAGCATTGGGCCTGGCAATTCGTATCCTGTGTTTGACATCAGCCTCACGAGCCAGGACATGCCTGTTATTGCCGGTTATTTGCCGGGATCCCACAATCTTCATCCGGCAACGAACAGGGCATCAAGCTAGACGAAAACGGCAAAGGTTTCCATCGACATCCCCCCAAACAAACGCGATTGTTTGGACTGCTCTTCTACTAGTGGACACAGCAATTTAAGGCTTCAAGGACCGCGCGCGTCGCTTGAGGATTCGTTGAGCGTGTAGAACGTGTAGCGAATAGACCAACGGTCCGAGTAGTTTGGCTTAACGTTCAAATCGATAAATGGTTCCGGACATAGCGTGGTACGCGGCGACCAGAACAACAGCTTGGACATTGGCCGGTCACTCACCATTCGGACGCCAGCCTTTGTCTTGCGATTCTCGACTGAGAAACGGTGATCGTTTTCGCTGTCTCCGAAGCCGGACAAGAACGCAAGGATGAATTCACTTTCGGGGATCTCTTTTGTGTACGTCAGCACGTTGTTGTCTAATTTCCCCAGTCCCTTGAGTGGCCGGTCGGCAACTAACTTAAATGGGAATTGCACCGAAAAATCCGGGCCCGTTGGCTGCTGGTCGATCACGAAAAAATTGTGATTGTAAACGTCGGTCTGTATCGCGGTCCGTCCCGTATTGGTCAGGACGTGGTCAATCACCATTTCTGGACGCCCAGGTGTCAGCGACACACGCTTCACATATCGGTATCCCTGCTGAGTCTTCGAGACGTTGATCTCGTGAATGAATTTTATCCAGTTGGCTCCGTGCGAAACGGTCCATCGTCCGTGATCTGCAATTTGATAAGGGTGCTTGGTGCCCTCTGATCGCTTAACACAATATCCGACGCCAATCCGAAGAAATCCATCGCCGGAGTCTGGGTCGGCGCCAAACCCGTTGACGGGGCCCGTGATCCGATCGTGCAGGTTGGGATTATCCGAATCCTGCCACTCCCCAAAGTACTCGTGCCCGCCGCATGTCAGGCTGTAGATCACTCCCGACCAATCAAAACGTGTACCTCGGTAATAACCCTGCTGCGGGTCTGGCAAATAGAACCTGGCCTTGATGACACCGTTTGAGATGTTGGCTTGAGGAGGTGACGCGCGCAACGGTGATGCAAGGACGCTGATCACTGAAAACAACAGAGCATATCGCTGCATAAGATCAGACACTTTCTGGCGATGATGTAGACAATTCACAGTCTCTTCTCGCAATGGAATTTCTACTCCGTGCGACGGACCTGGCAACACGGCGTCACCCTAGGTGAATCCTTTCGCCCCGTGAAACATTCTAGTTACGCCCGCCGCCTCCAGCACCGCGTGTTCCCCAAGAGCAGCCGTGGCAGCACCACTGGGGGTGTGCGCCTGGCACCGCCGCGCAGCCGCCATCACAGCTGTCGTTATGCGTGGGCCCAATGCTGACCGGACACCACAACCCCTGCACTCGATAAGGATTGAAACTGGCAGGCCCTATGCCGGGTTCTTCCCCGGCTGGAGTCCAGGAATTTCCGCGCTGGTTTAGAAAAGGGTCGTTGGCTTGGGGATCGCTCGGGCAAATGAAGCCATCGACGTGTTGGGCCAGGAGCAAATTGAGCTGGGGTTGTAACGCACCATTCCAAAATGACGTTCGAGCGTTACCATTTTTCTGAAGCACATCTTCCAATGCATTGTGCAGCGTTTGCTGTTCCATGTATGGGAAAATCAATTGTGTTCAGGGATACGCTGGATTGACTTGGGGGTATTTGGTCGCCCTGGGTAGGTGCCCGAAAGAGTCGTGATAGTCGTGCAGTGCCAAGCCAGGCTGCTTCATGTTGTTCACGCATTGCACTCGTCGCGATGCTTCTCGCGCGTCATTTCCCTTCAGCTTTCAATTCTTCACCCGTCTTGCCGCTGTGTTTGCGGAGGAGGTCGGCAGTTTCGGTGTATTCCTGCATGATGGCCAGACCCAACGGTGTTGTGCCTTCAAATAAACCGGATTCACTGTACGCTTAGTCGATTAATGCGTCCAACACTGAAATTGACATGGCTCATCTACGACAACGGATTTAGCCAGAAGTCATTCTCTCGATATCCGCTCCCGCAGGCTTTTGGTACAGTCTCAAGCCAAACTCAGGAACGATCGCACAAATGAGGTCGAATATGTCCGACTGGATATCCTCGTATGCATCCCAATTAGTATCATTACTGAAACAGTAGATCTCGATTGGTAGCCCCTCAGAACCAGGCTGCAATTGCCGTACGATGAGAGTCATACGGTCGTGGATCTTCGGGTGGTGCTTGAGATAGTTGTATATATAGGCACGAAAGGTCCCGATGTTGGTCAGTTTTCGCAAATTCACTCCTGTTTCGCCAGGCGAATCAAGCTGCCCGTTGTATTCCTGTAGTTCCTTGCTCTTCGTCACAATATAGTCTTTCAGCAGTGCAAACTCCTTGAACTGGTGCACTTCGGCGTCAGTCAAAAAGCGAATCGAGTTCAAGTCCACATTAATTGCCCGTTTGATACGCCGGCCACCTGACTCCGACATGCCTCGCCAGTTTTTGAATGAATCCGATATCAATCGGTAAGTGGGAATCGTAGTGATGGTCTTATCCCAGTTTTGTACCGTGACCGTATAAAGCGCCACATCGATCACATCACCGTCTGCACCGAATTGGGGAACTTCCAGCCAGTCACCGACGCGGATCATTCCCTGGCTAGTGAGCTGGATACTGGCTGCTAGGGACAATAGCGTGTCCTTGAACACTATCAGTAGGACCGCCGTCATGGCACCGAGACCACTGAACAAGATCACCGGCGAGCGGTCAATCAAAGCAGCAATTACAAGAATTGCGCCGAGGATGTAGACCACAATCCGAGTTAGCTGGATGAAGCCCTTGATGGGTCGATGCTTTGAACCCGGCCGGCTTTCGTAGATCGCATTAACGGCAGACAGAACCGCTGCCAGCGTTAGTACGATCACCAAGACCATCCAGCTACTTGCGACGTTTCGTACGACTCGGTCGGCCGCTTCGGGAACATTGGGAACTGCAGAGATTCCTATATGGACAACTAGCGGGGGCACAAATTGCGCAAGTCGACCAAATACGTTGTTTTCAACTAGCGCGTCGTCCCAAGTCGTGCTGGTTCGCTTTGAGGCTGCCCCTACTACTGATAGCAGGATCCGTTTGCTGATGAGGCACACGATGTAGGCGAATGCGAGCAATGCAACGACACCGACTGTCGCGGGCAGTAGCGGGTGGATAGAGGTGAGTCTGTCAAGCATGATGTTTGGATTATAGACGAAATGCTTTGCCGCGAGAGGCCAGTCTTAGCGGCTCCAGGACACAATCAACAACATCGCTGGCCTGCCACCGTAAAACCGGTGCCAAGCAAAGCGTTAAAGCTCGACGGGGATGGACGAAATGGTCCATTGCCAAAATGCGGCGATGCTTACGGCCTCCGAAAGTACACAAACTACGGCAAATACCGTCGTCCAGCAACACCGCCACACAAAAACGGCAGACCCAAATTCCAAAAAAAGTCGTTTAATTCTCTATTCACGATGCTGTTCTCCACAGCGTTGCTCTGCGTACTAATCGCCCACTTCCAAGCATCCAGTACGCTCAAACAGATCAAAATGGAACGTTCTTTCCTGAGACAGGAACTTGGAAATCTCGACATTCAGGATGACGAGAAGACATATGTGAGGACGCTGGACTCCTTACACCCGCTTACTTGGGGATCTGCCCCCAGTAGCTACCGTGTATGTGTGGCATTTCAATGGGTTGAGCAAGGATTCCCGGAGCCCATGAAGACAGCGCGTTCATTTGCTGGTGGTGAAGAGTTCCCATTAATCAACAAACACCCGATCGCTACCACGTGGGTCCGCAGTAGAGTGACCATCAATAGCCACTTCGTAAGAGCCATAGGCGGTGCTAAGCCAAGATATCCGTAACCACTTGGCCGTGGACATCCGTGAGCCGGAAGTCGCGGCCCAGGTGGCGGAAGGTCAGCTGCTCGTGATTCACTCCCAGGCAATGCAGGATGGTGGCGTTGAGATCGTGGATGTGTACCGGATTTTCGATAACATTGTAGCTAAAATCGTCCGTTTCCCCATACACGATGCCCGGTTTCACACCACCGCCGGCCATCCACTTAGTAAAGCAGCGAGGGTGGTGGTCGCGGCCGTAGTTGGCATGCGACAGGTTGCCTTGGCAGTAGATAGTGCGGCCAAATTCGCCGCCCCAAACGACTAGGGTGTCGTCGAGCATACCACGCTGCCGCAAATCACGAATTAGCGCAGCGCACGGCTGGTCGACGATGCCGCATTGTCGCCGAATATCGTTCGGCAAGTTTGTGTGCTGGTCCCACTGGCGAATGAAAACTTGAGTGAACCGCACCCCTCGCTCGGCCATGCGACGGGCCAGCAGGCAGTTGGCGGCAAATGTCCCGGGTGTATGGACGTCGGGGCCGTACATCTTTAAAACGTTTTCGGGCTCATCCGAGATATCGGTCAACTCGGGCACCGACGTTTGCATTCGGTAAGCCATTTCGTACTGGGCAATGCGAGATTGAATTTCCGGATCGCCAACTTCGTTGTAGCGCTGCTGGTTGAGCGCCGCCAGCTCGTCCAGCATCCGCCGCCGCATGTTCGAGCTCATGCCGTCGGGATTCGACAAATACAAGACCGGATCACCTGTGGAGCGCAAACTGACACCCTGATGGCGCGTCGAAAGAAATCCCGCTCCCCACAGACGGGCGTATAGCGCCTGGCCGCCAAAGCCACCTTCAACCGTGGAGTGCAACACAACGAATGCCGGCAGGTTTTGGTTGACGCTCCCCAATCCGTACGACAACCACGCACCGGCGCTGGGCCGGCCCGGAATCTGGCTGCCCGTCTGAATGTAGGTGATTGCCGGATCGTGGTTAATCGCTTCGGTATTCACGGTTTTGACCACGGCCAACTCATCCACAATCTGCGCGGTGTAGGGCAACAGCTCGCTCACCCACGCGCCATGTTGCCCATGCTGCCGAAACTTAAATATCGACGGCGCAATCGGAAATCGCTGCTGCCCGGAAGTCATGGTCGTAATCCGTTGTCCCTGCCGGACCGAATCGGGCAGGTCCTTATCAAACCAGTCCCCCATCTTGGGCTTATAGTCCCACATGTCCATTTGCGACGGCGCACCAGACATAAACAGATAAATGACGCGTTTGGCCCGCGGAGCAAAGTGGGGCAGACTTGGCAAACCACCCGTCGGTAAGACAGGAGCAGAAGTCGCAAACAGCTCCGGCTGAAGTAGCGACGCGAGCGCTGCGGTACCAATACCGGATGCAGCGCGGCCGAAGAAGTGACGTCGCGTTTCGATCAAATCGGATTCTCGCAACAAGCTCATGGCCGTGCCGCCTAACCTTTGGTAATCGTTTCGTGCAGATTCAGAATGAGATGCGTAATCATCGTCCAAGCGCCGAGTTCTCCGACATCGATCGCTTCATTTCTTGGTGACTCGCCGGCCGACAACAGTTTGATTGCCGCTTCCGGATTGCGATCAAATTCGCGCCGGTACTCCGCTAACAGCCGACTGAGCGTCGCGATTTCGCCCTCGCTGGGGCGTCGCGCCGTGACGCTGCGGTAGGCAAAGCTGATGCGGTGCTCGACGTCAGAGCCACCTTCGGTGACCACCCGCTCGGCAAACTTACGAGCCGCTTCTAGGAACTGCACGTCGTTCAAGAGCACAAGAGCCTGCAGGGGCGTATTGGTTCTGGCGCGACGCACTTGGCATGTTTCGCGATCCGGCGCGTCGAACAGGCACATTGAAGGGGGTGGGGAGGTGCGCTTCCAAAATGTGTACATACTGCGCCGGTAGAGATTGTCGCCGTGATCTTGCTTGAACTCCCGAGTGTTGCTGCTAGTAAATCCGACTGGCTTCCAGAGTCCGGCCGGTTGATATGGCTTACAGCTTTTTCCTCCGATGGTGCCAACCAGAAGTCCGCTGACGGCAAGCGCTTGGTCGCGAATGACTTCCGCGTCCAGGCGAAAACGGGGACCCCGCGCGAGCAGACGGTTCTCTGGGTCGACAGCCAACTTTGCATCCGAAACGTGCGACGATTGCCGATAGGTGGCTGACATGACCATCAGCTTTTGCAGTCGCTTCACATCCCATCCCGATTCGACAAAGTCGACCGCCAGCCAGTCCAGGAGCTGCGGATGCGAGGGCCGCTCGCCCTGCAGACCAAAGTCGCCTACGGTCTTTACCAGACCGATGCCGAAAACCTGCTGCCAAAATCGATTGACGGCGACGCGGGCGGTAAGTGGATGACTGTCGTCAACCAGCCACTGGGCCAGCCCCAGCCGATTCGCGGGCATGTCGGGCGCGGCCGGTAGAATCCATTCGGGCACGCGGGAGGACACCATCTCGCGTTTCAGGGTGTATTCACCGCGCTCCAAAATATGAGCCTGCCGCGGCTCATCGCGTTCTTCCATCACCAGCGTACCAGGAATCGCCTTCTCCAAGTCAGCAAGTTCCGCCTGGAGCGCATCGCTGCGCTCAATCGCATCCGACAGGAGCTCGCGCGTGGAGGGATAGACGTATGTGAGAAAGTATTCGGCAAGCTGTTGCTCCTGATCTTCAGTGCGCTTGTCCACATGGGTTCGGAGGGCTTTTCGCACCGTATCCGGCAGCGCGGGGGATTTAACCTGCCGACGGAATTGCTCCCACAGCCAGCGCGACTCTTGCTGCTGCAGGGTCAGCGGCGCAACCGCAACGACGCCCACCTTATCCCAGTAGACGGTGCCATTGAACTGGGCAAACGACCAGCCGTCGATCTCGGCGCCTGCCTCCAGTCCAACGGCGGCAGCCGGGACTTCCAGGCGAACCCACTTGCCCGCTTCGGGCAAATCGCCAATGCGCACATTGGTTGCGTTATTTCCGTCCGCAATGTCCTTGTCATATCCCCAGAATGCGCGATATTCCCCCGACTCATCGTGGAATCGCAGTTGGATCATTTCTGTCGGGAACTGCTTGTCGATGTAAACATGCACAAATAATCGATCGTGCGTGCCTGCTTTCAGTCGCTTCGTCGCGCTCGCGAACCAATCTTGTCGCAAACCTTTTGCCGCGCGAACGAACGATGTCTGGCCGCTTAAAACGGGATGGTCAGGAGCCGACGCCCTGCGCCACGATTGCTCACCGTCGCCCTCCGCCTGAGCTCCCTCGGGCAGCTCGTCGTCGAACCAGACAACCTCCTCTTCGCTCACCGGCGGCAAGCTGGCACCCACCGCCGGATCGACGTAGTCGGTATCGTTTAAGATCGATTTGATTTTCTGCTTCAGATTCAGACTGGCAATCTCAGCCTGCAACCGTTGCTTTTGCTCGGTTTGTTCTCGACTGGGAACTTTGACGCTGGGCGGTGGCAAGTCCACATTGCCGTCGAGTGCCTTTTCCGTAAGGCTGAAAAAGTAGGAAAAGAGCTGATAAAAATCCTTTTGCGTGAGCGGGTCAAACTTGTGATCGTGGCAGGCGGCGCAGCCTGCCGTGAGGCCCATCCACACAGTTGCTGTCGTTTCGACGCGGTCGACGGCGTAACGCACATAGTATTCCTCATCGATCGTGCCCCCTTCGCCAGTTGTCACGTTACAGCGGTTAAAACCCGTGGCGACCCGCTGCTGAAGAGTCGCGCTGGGCAACAGATCGCCGGCAAGTTGTTCCATCGTAAATTGATCGAAGGGTAGATTTCGATTAAAGGCTGTAATGACCCAGTCGCGATACGGCCAGATCGATCGCTCGTTGTCGAGGTGCAGGCCGTGCGTATCGCCGTACCTAGCCGCATCGAGCCAACTTCTTGCCATGTGCTCGCCATACCTGGATGAACTCAAGAGTCGGTCGACGACGCGCTCGTAAGCCCCCGCCGCATCATCGCCAAGGAACCGGTCGACCTCGGCTAGGGTGGGCGGCAGGCCGGTCAGGTCGAGCGTCGCCCGGCGAATCAACGACTCTTTCGTGGCCTGCGCCGCCGGCACAAGCGCCGCCGGCTGGAGCCTGGCGTGAATAAACACATCAATCGGGTTTTCTACGCGCCAGCCATCCACGCGCGCCGGCGGCGCCTTCCTTTCGGGAGCTTCAAACGCCCAGTGGCCTGCCCACGGGGCCCCGCCGTCGATCCACTCCCCGACGCGCCGCATAACTTCTGGAGAAAGCGTCTTGCCCGACTCGGGTGGCGGCATCACCAATTCGGGGTCGCTGGCCGTGATCCTCTGGAAGACAACGCTCCGCTGCCTATCGCCCGGAAGAATCGCCCGCGCGCCGGACTCAAGCTCGGCAAAGGCGTCCTCGCGTCGATCCAGTCGCAAGCCGGCTTCGCGCCGCGCCTCGTCGGGTCCATGGCACTGGAAACAGTTCTCCGACAGCAGGGGAAGAATGTCGCGATTGAAGTCAACAGCCTGCTCGGCGGCGCGGGTCGAGTGGGCCGTACTCGCCAGCAGCCCGATCCAAGCACCGACAAGGGGGGCCACGGCAGCGGCGACCAACGGGCGGCATGTTGCGCGCCCGCGCCGTCTGCGATCAGATTTACCCGCACCGTTCATTACGCTGCTTTCGCCTCCATCACTGGACCTCCCAAGGCGGCGTGAGAAATGTGTGTCCATATGCATAGCTTTGTTGGACTCTCTATTTCTTTTTCCTTGGATTATTGCTTTCGTCGAAGAATCCAGAGATTCCCGTAACCGTGTTTCTCTCACCACTTGTCGTGAGGGTAGCCTTACCAACCGTCCGATAGCCTGCCTTTTTGACCTCCGCAGTCATGGTCACTGATTCTCGAGGACGATTTAAATCCACCTGCCATTTTGCGGGGCCACTATTAACAATGTCAATCTCCTTCAGTTCCATTTCAATACGATCCAGGTGTACTGTGCACACGAGATAATTCATTTGAGAGTTATAGCCATAGAGTCCGCCGTGTGCGATTTGCTGAATTCCATCTTTGAAATGGCAGGTAATCGCATGAACTTCACCACATAGATAGAGTTCTACCTTGTGCTTCTTCATCATTTGCCAGAACGTTGAGGCTGTGCGATTTTCCAACATTAAACCACTAGATGACCGCATGCGCACCGGACCCACAATTGGTGTATGGCCCATGACCACAACATGATCAACATCTATGTTCTCCTTGAGAGTAGCGTCCAGCCATTCGAGTTGTTCACCGGTAACTTGAGCAGCGATTCCACCCTGCTTGCTTCTGCCTTCTTCAAACACGTCAACAGAAACAATAAGTACATTTTTGTGTTTGACATAAAAAGCTGTTCCCTTCATATGGTCCGGCCCATTTTTTGGCATCATCAAATATTTGGCAAACATCCGTTTGTACTCAGGAACGCACCGCAGGCGACGCGACTCTAATGGCCAGGGGTTATCGCCAATTTCATGGTCACCTATCGCCGTGTAAACTAATAACCCATGTGCCTCAAACCGTTTCTTCCAAGCAGGATAGTAAACTGAGGCCCAATAACGCACGCCTTCTTCACCCTCTACTTTTTCACCAGTATCAAGCCGGTTTTCGGGGTAGTCCCAATGCCCCATCACCTCATCTCCGGCGACCAGCACAAAATCTGGATTTTCAGACTTGATGGATTTCAGGGTATAAGAAAGAGCATCCTCCCATTTCGGCTCTGGATAAATCGTGTCAACATTGAGAAAGTCCGGAATACTGACAAATGTCCACGTGCTTGCTTCTTTCTGTTCGACCGCATTAACAGATGACACTGAGACGATTGTGGTTAGAGCAGTGATGTAGACAAAACGCATTAATGCTGTTTCCTTTCGTGTTTCTCTTGTCGGAGTTATTTCTGTACACAGAATGCATGCTCAAACGAGCCGCATGGCACACATAAAACAACTGGCAGAATTTAGCCAAAAGATTGGATTACTCTTACGACAACCTATCTACGCTGTCGCGCAAGCCAGCAGACCCGGCGGGAGGCATATTCGGTGAACATTTCCGATAACTACCTCGACCCTGTACTCGATCCCCCACCCTTTGGGCAGTTCCTAAACCCTTACAAACCCCTGCCGGATACTTCCCCGCCATCCCGCGAACCCATCGCCATATAAGTGATGTGATCAATGCTTTCGCTGAAAAAATCAACCGAGCCGTCGCATAAAAGGAAATGAGCGCCCCCCGGGTGCAAACTGCGAAAGGTAACAGCCCAATCCCATTCCAACTCCGGTGGATCTGTGCCGTCCATGTGGCGCGCCTCCCAGTCAACGTTGCCAATCTCGAGGTAAACAGAATTCTTAAAGTTGATCGGATGCGCGGTGGTTGCAAACGCCTGATAGGGAAAATCCACATTGACGGACCAATGCCCCACAGACTCGCCGAGCGCAAACGTATTGGACAGGCCATCAGTAATGTCCCTGAAACGGGCCGACCAACCATACCGGGCAATTACGCCTCGCGGCGGAATGTCTCCATTACCATACCAACGGAGCCCGTCCGCTCCCGCAGTGCCGGTGCCCGTGGTGTTCCGATAATCACCAACGCAGGCAGCGTAACTGGTCTCCGCGACCTCCTTGACGGAGTTGGTCCAGTGAGTTTCTGAGTGGCCTAGCTCGTTGCCGTAAGGGATGGACGGGCAAGTAAGGACATCCAGAGGCGTTTGAACCGCCTCCAAATTGCGAGGATCGTGCGGCCGCAGCTCAAAGTCGAAAATGTTGTGCAGCGAGGTCTGCTCCATGTACGGAAGAAGCTGCGGCAACCACCCCCAATTGATTGCCACGTTGGGGTTCATCCTCCTTATATAATTGCTAAGCGGAAATCTTCCGACTGTATCGTGATGGTTGTGTAACGCGAGCCCAACTTGCCGGAGATTGTTCGCGCAAGACATCCGCCTAGCTGCCTCGCGGGCCGCTTGCACCGCGGGCAGGAGCAGCGCGACCAAGACTCCGATAATAGCGATGACCACCAGCAATTCAACCAACGTAAAACCGGCAATCCATCGACTCCGTCGCTGCCTATGGCGATAGCTTCTGTTGCAACCCGCATTAAATTTCATACACCTAAATTCCCGACTCATATTTTCAAGTCTCTCAGCACACCATCGGGCCACAGAATCTATAAACATACCGTATAATACCATTGATTTTTACACCAGACTACACAAATACGAACCCATTTCCTTCGACACCCGTTTCTGGGTTTCCCTGCTGCCTTGGCATGAATTACGTGGTCTCCCCTGAATTGAAAACCTTTCGGGAATCGCGTACCGAAGTGCTGGAAGCCCCTTGGGGAATACAGGCCTACACTTTGCTTTTCTCCGCCGCCTTTTCAACAAGTGCTCCAAGGGGCTCATCCTGCTCCGGCAAAATACTGTGAAGACAAAGGAGGAGCTTGTCTTCTCGAATACGAGCGAGTACAGCCGGCGCGTTCGCCCGTAGTTGATCGGCCAGCGTTTGCACCTCACAGGTGTTCGAATTAAGTTCCACGCTATAGCTGGGAATTGCTTGATCCGGAATCGTCCCGCCGCCGACAAAGGCTTCGTCAGAGACCGGCTTCGCCTCCCAATCCGTAAGTCGAGGCCGCAATCGCGCGGCCAATCGCTCCGCCCGAACCCGCAGTTGGTCAGGCGATGAATTCATCATGCGCAGCAGTGGAATCGACCGCAACGCCTGCTCGGGCTGCCGATAGAGATGCAGCGTCGCGCGCAAAGCAGCCAACGTAAACTTGTCGACTCGGAGCGCCCGATTGAGGGGGTGTTTGACGACCGACTCCAGTAGTCGGCCCTGGCCGACTATAATCCCACATTGCGGGCCACCCAGCA
Organism: Pirellulales bacterium; assembly: GCA_022448265.1. Lineage (GTDB taxonomy): Bacteria > Planctomycetota > Planctomycetia > Pirellulales > Lacipirellulaceae > Bythopirellula. The sequence continues at coordinate 14,043 of JAKVCC010000026.1, read as the reverse complement.
ACTTGTCGCCGCTAAACAACACCAGATCGGCGCCTGCCTCAATGCTTTGCGACGCCACGGGCTCTTCGGGACACCCAAATTGCGCAAAGTCGATCAATGCGCCCGATCCGATGTCGTGGATCAACGGCACTCCTTTGTCGCGCGCCAGCTTGCTAAGATCTTCAAGCCGCGGCGATTGGGCAAATCCCGTAATCGCATAATTACTAGGATGCACCACCAATATGGCAGCGGTCTGTTCGGTAATCGCTTCGGCGTAGTCGCTTACTCGCGTTTTATTTGTTGTTCCAACGGGCCGCAAACGTGCGCCAAAGGTCGCGATGACGTCGGGCAAGCGGAAACCGCCCCCAATCTCGATCAACTGACCGTGCGACACTAGTACTTCACGTCCCGCTGCCAATGCCGCCAGAGCGAGTGCCGTTGCCCCCGCATTATTGTTTACCAGATGCGCCGCTTCGGCACCGGTCAGATGACACAGAAGTTGGGCAACGGCTTGCGACCGTTGCGAGCGCTGTCCGCTCGCCAGATCAATTTCAACATTGCAGTAGCCCTCCGACACCTCAGCAATAGCCCGCACCGCCTCGGCCGCCAGGGGCGCCCGGCCCAAACCAGTATGCAGTAAGATGCCCGTCGCGTTAAACACTGGCTGCAGCGCAGCGGCCTCGTGGTCGTTGAGTTCTTCTGCAATTCGCTCGGCCAGTGCGGTCACGCCCAAAGGCTCGCTGGCCAGTGCGCTCTGCTGCACCGCAACGCGCAACTCGCTCAGCGCCTTCCGCGCCGCCCACCGCACGGCCAGCCGCCCATAGTGTATGGTGGCAGCGCGCAACGGCTCCGACTCCAGGAGAGCAGACACACTAGGTAAATCTCTCAAGGCATTCTTGTTTTCTGACACCACGACTTCCCGGGCTAAATCTTCGTAATTAAGAAAATACTAACGCGCCCCCACACCGCCTGCTGCCCCAGGGCGGGCCAGTTGGCGCAGCGCTCCATCGCGAGTTGTGAAACCCGACTGATCAAGATATTCACAAAATGGGACCGCGATTTTGCGCGAGGTATTCAATAAAGTCTTGATTTGGCTAACTGTGAGTGCACGGCCTCCACTCATATTCTGCGCGAGCAACAGTTTCGCATCCTGCTCCGCTTCGCTATGCAGATAAAGGGTTGTGTTAATCTGGATGAGCGACTGTGATTCAGAAGCTACCTTCAAGAGACTTGCAATCGCTTCGGGACGCTGACCAAACTGCGCACCCAATTGCTCAGCTGATGGCGGTGAAAAAGACGCTTTTTTGTACTGCTCAACAATTTGCTGCAGTAAACCGTCCTGGCCCTCAGACAGCTTCGGCTTCCAGGCTGACAAGGCAACGCCCTGTGGCCGCATAACGATCCGCCCTGCTCCCTCTAGCGACCGCAACAGAGCCTTTAACAGCTCGCCGTCCAAGGCACCAAAATATTTGCTGATCCGCGAAATCTCGACAAATCGATTGAGCGGCCTCTTTTCGTGCTCGATTCCGAGAAACTTTTCGATGTGTTGGTTTAAGTCCGCGACGACCTCGCAATGCATCAATCGGGTTCGTCCATGGCCCAGTTCCAGTTGCTCGACTGTATTCTCCTGGACCAGCCGCTCGATCAACACCTGGCATTCCTCGACGCCGGCCAAACCAAACAAATCCTCACGCTGCCACTTTCTCGTCCCTCGAAAATAAGCAGCGGCGGCGGCGCGATGAACAGGAGTGTCGCTAGCCAGGTTGCTCAAGTGCTGCTCCACAACATCGTTCAAACGCCGCAATTTGACCGCATCACAATCCAGCACGCGCCCCCCTCCCAACGTGTAGACGGGCGAAATATTGCGCAGAACAAAGGGTTGCCCCCAAACGCAGACGGCGTCTTCCGACAAAAATATCTGGGCAGTCGCTGCCTGGCCGGGCCGCAGAGAAGGGTTGCCAAATAAAGAAATCATTCCTTGAACTTCAGCAGTGCCAATATGAAAGCGGACGCGACTACGATTCTTAAGCGGCGAGCGGGCGTGCGGACTCATACGAAGTTCAACCGTCACGCAGCGACTCTTACCCAACGCCCCTGGTGTCGCCAGATTCTGCCCGCGGTCGATTTGGCTGTAACGTACGCCGGTTAAATTGACGGCCGCCCGCTGGCCGCATCCGATTGCGTCAACTGCGGTTTCGTGGGTTTGCAACATACGGACGCGGACCTGCTGCGACTGAGGCTGTAGTTCTAATTCGTCACCAACACAAACGCGCCCACTAGCGACGCTCCCAGTAACAACCGTGCCGTGTCCTGGCAAAGTGAACACGCGATCGATGGCCATTCGAAACGGGGCGCAGTCGTCATTCGCCTGCCCTCCTTGAACATGGAGCGCGGCAATCCTGTCGGCCGCTGTGCCCAGCACCTGCCGAAGTTCGGCGATGCCCGCGCCCGTCTGCGCGCTAACGCGAACGGTGGCCGCCCTCTCTAAAAAAGTGCCCTCGGTCAGCTCGCCAATCTCCTGCTCAACTAATTCAATCCAATCGGGTTCCACCAAATCGCATTTAGTGACAACAACAACCCCCACCTTGAGCCTTAAATACTCTAAGATTTCTACGTGTTCGCGAGTCTGCGGCTTCACCCCTTCGTCAGCGGCCACGATCAGCATCGCCAGATCCACGCCGGTTGCGCCTGCCAACATGTTTTTTACAAAGCGTTGGTGGCCAGGGACGTCAACGATACCCAGCACAAGATGCTCGAGTTTCAAAGATGCAAATCCCAAATCAATGGTGATTTGCCTCCGTTTTTCATCCGGAAGTCGATCCGTATCGGTCCCGGTTAGCGCCTTCACCAGCGCCGTCTTGCCATGATCGATATGGCCGGCAGTTGCTACGAGCAGATGCTGTTTCATGACAAGTTCGAGTAGGTAAACGGCGCCACGAACCTTTGAATCATCATTGAACTAACTCTATAGTATATGGGTTCGCCCGCCCAAGAGGAGTGTCAAAATAACTGTGAACCCATCTGAGTTTCCATCCACCAACATCGTACTACTGGGCATCGGTCATACGAATGCGCATGTAGTGCGCAAATGGCGCATGTCGCCAATTGCCGGCGCGAGGCTCACGTGCGTCTCTGACTTCGGCACCGCTACCTACTCCGGCATGCTGCCGGGCAGGTTAGCGGGCCAATACGATCGCACCCAGATGGAAATCGATCTGGTTAGATTTTGCGCCGCGGCCGGGGCGCGCTTGATTCGCGAAGAAGTTATCGGATTGGATCTGGCGAAGCACCAGCTCTTATTTGCTGAGCGTCCGCCGATCTGTTTCGATGCCCTGTCCATTGGCGTCGGCTCACGTCCTAAGGCCCTTCCAGGGGCCAATGGCGCCGTGGTCGCCATCAAGCCGATGCAAACGTTTTTTGAGCGGCTGGACGTCCGTTTGAAAAAACTAGCCGAACGTACGAGCAAGACGCCGCTGCGCATTGTAATCGCTGGCGCGGGAGCAGGAGGCACGGAGATCGCCTTTTGCCTGCCCAATTATCTGCGCAGCCATGGCCGCAGTAGTGGCCATGAGATCACGGTGGTGGGGCGCAACAAAGACATTCCGAATGGTATGAGCCAATCGGTCTGTCGCATGGTGCGGCGCGAGCTGACCCGCCGGAGCGTAGCCGTCATGCTCGACCGCCGAATCGAGTCGATCGATAGCACGGGCCATATTGTACTTGATAACGGACAACAACTCTTCGCCGACATTGTTCTCGTGGCAACGTCGGCAGAAGGCGTGTCTCTTTTTGGCCACCTGGGACTGCCTACCGACGAGCGCGGGTTCCTGCGCACTCGCGAAACTCTGCAAAGCGTAGCCGCCGAACGGATTTTTGCGGTAGGCGACGCCGGGTCCTGCGAGGCGAATCCGCGTCCCAAGGCAGGCATATTTGCTGTCCGCCAGGGTCCCGTTCTTTGGCAAAACATCACGAGACTTATCCACGGGCGACGGCTATTGCGCTGGAAGCCGCAACGATCCTTTCTGGCGCTGCTCAACACGGGCGACAAAGGGGCAATTCTCTCCTATCGTGGCATAAGCCTGCGTGGCGGTTGGTGCTGGCGGCTGAAAGACTCGATCGACCGCCGTTTTATGGCCAAGTATCAAGATTATGAGCGGCGGACCATGGCCGAGCGGCCCACTACGCTAGGCCCGCCAGAGGTACCTCAGTGCGGTGGATGCGGCTGCAAAGTACCCGCATCGCTGCTGTCTCGTGTCCTGGAGCGATTGGAAAACCCGACACCACCTCATGTACTCTTGGGACTGGAAGGACGAGACGATGTCGCGGTCCTCGAGAATTCGCCCACTGCGGCGACCGCCCTATCAACGGACTTTTTTACGCCACCACTCGAAGATCCTTACCTGGCAGGAAAAATTGCGGCGCTTAACGCATTGAGCGATTTCTATGCGAAGGCCATCGAACCGCGCGCTGCCCTGGCCCTAGTAACAGTTCCCCACGGGTCCGGCGCCCAGCAAGAAGAATTTTTGTCGCACCTCCTTGCGGGAAGCCTGGCAGTGCTGCGCCCCTTGAACGTGCCCATTGTCGGTGGGCACACGACTGAGGGCCCACAGGCGATGATCGGTTTCACAATTCTCGGTGAGACACGGCAGGACACAATCCCAGCAAAGGGCGGACTACAGCCGGGAGATTACCTGATACTGACCAAGCCGCTCGGGACGGGAATCTTACTGGCCGCGCACATGCGGGCATTATGCGAGGCTCCTTGGATGGACGCCCTCCTAAAATCAATGCTCACTAGTAATCGTGCCGCGGCAAAAGTGGCCGAAAAACTCCATCTGACAGCCGCCACAGATGTAACCGGCTTTGGCTTGGCCGGACATCTTCTGGAAATGCTCAGCGCTGCCAACGTAGCGGCCCAGATATCGCTAGACGGGCTTCCCCTCTTGCCGGGTGTCTTGGAACTTGCAGAGGCGGGCATTCAGAGTACGCTTGCGCCGGCCAATCGAGAAGTAGAACGTTCTCTGGAAGTCGCTGAATCAGTACGCAGCAGGGCTTGCTATAAGGTACTGTTTGATCCGCAGACATCGGGAGGCCTGTTGTTGGGCGCCGCCAGCAGTCAGGTCGCCAAGATTCAGCATGAACTCGATGGCGCCGCCCACGTACTTGGGCCGGTTGTAGCCGCCGAAAAAGGTAAGCCGCTGCTTCACATTCGTTGATTGGCTTCGTATTGTGCAGGACTACCAGGAGCCGAGTCATGAAGCTCCTCCATCGTTGTAAGCGCCGGTTTCCAAACCTGGTTTGGCGACATAATTCTCGGGGATCATTCCACCAACTGATGTTTTGAAATGGGGGACTAGTCATTCGGAGACAGGCAATTTCCCGCACTGCGACTTACGCCTATACTCGACCCCGGTAATATCTGTTATATTTGCCGTTCAGCCTCATTTGGAAGTGCCTGCTTGCCTGGTGGCGGCCACGGTCTTCAAAACCGTCGTGCGGAGCGTAAAGCGCTTCGCAGGTGGGTTCGATTCCCATGCACTTCCGCCATCGCCGTTGCCAGCGTATTTCCATTGGCATTGGGAGACAGCAGCGAAGTAACTATGTCTGACGATGCTCGCGTGGAAAAAGATGACCTTCTCGTGATTGGAGGCGGGGGCGGCTTCATTGGCGGAGCGCTGGCGAAGTATTTCCAAGACAAGCAATTCACGCGAATTCGCGTGATCGACAAAAAACCGCTGGACGAGTGGTATCAACGCGTTCCGGGCGTCGAAAACATCTGCCTCGATCTAAGTGACGCAGAAAATTGCAAGCAGGTGTGCGAAGGTGCGGTCGAAGTTTACAACCTAGCCGCCGACATGGGCGGCATGGGATTTATCGAACGGTTTCGCATTGAGTGTCTGCGTAGTATCTTGATCAACACTCACCTGATCGAGGCAGCTTACCGCGCGGGTGCCACGAGATATTTTTTCGCTTCCTCTGCCTGTGTGTACAATACAACGCTGCAAAAAGATCCCAACGTACGCGCGCTCAAGGAATCTGACGCCTACCCAGCCATGGCTGAGCGAGGCTACGGCTGGGAAAAGCTCCTCTCAGAGATGTTCTGTGAAGAGTACTGGCACGAGCGCGGCATGAAAACTGCCATCGCCCGCTTCCACAACGTTTACGGACCACTTGGAACTTGGGACGGCGGTCGTGAAAAAGCGCCCGCAGCCATTTGTCGTAAAGTCATTGAGGCCAAAGATACAAAATCAGGAATGATCAGTATCTGGGGCAGTGGCGAGCAGACACGTAGCTTTATGTATATCGACGACTGCGTACTGGGCATCGACAAAATCATGCACACCGATGCACTGGTAGCGAGGCCGATCAACCTGGGCTCCAATGAACTGGTGGCCATCAACGACCTTGTGGACATGGCAGAAGAGATCGCTGGCGTCGAGCTGGACCGCGTTCACGATCTTGATGCGCCCCAGGGCGTCGCGGGTCGAAATAGCGATAACCTACTGATCAAATCCGTTTTGGACTGGGAACCCAACACGCCGTTCCGAGTTGGTTTGGAAAAAACGTATGCCTGGATCGAGCAGCAGTATCTTGCTCGCAAGGCGGGAAAGGCCATCGTTAGCTAGTACCCTTTTCAAGACTACAGGTCAGCGCTAAATTTCCCGCGCCTTGTTGCCCACCAGCCGGGGAGTTGAAACGAAGCCTGTTTTCGCTCTAGCCACTAAGCCACCTGCGACCACAAGAGCCTTATCGATGCGATTTATTGTGATTCTTGCAGGAGGTTCTGGAACGCGATTGTGGCCAATGAGCCGATCGGAAGTTCCCAAGCAATTGATTCCGTTTCTTAATGGTCAATCCTTACTCGAAGTTGCGTACGAGCGAGTTGAGGGTTTGGTTCCCATAGAGGGACGTTACATTTGTGCGGCCGAACGTCATCGCGATGTCATCGCGTCGGTCGTTTCCTCCATGACCTCTGCGCAGTTTATTGGTGAGCCTGTGCCGCGCGACACCCTGGCAGCCGTAGGATTGAGTGCAGCGGTAATTGCGACCTCTGATCCGGAGGCCGTGATAGGGGTTTTTACGTCGGACCACTTGATAGAGCCCGTAGAGGAATTTCAGCGGATCATCGCAACGGGATTTACCGTCGCTGAGCAGAACCCCAACGCATTAGTCACTTTTGGGATCGCGCCTAGCAGACCGGCGACCAGCTTTGGTTATTTGGAACTTGGCGCCACTTTTTCGTCTACCGCCCGCGCAGTCGAGAGTTTCTATGAAAAACCGAAACAGAAGGTTGCGGAGGATTATTGCCAACAGGGTCCGACACGTTTCCTCTGGAATAGCGGCATATTTGTCTGGCGTGCGAAAACATTGCTCGACTGTATCCGGCGTTATGAGCCGGAAACCTATGCGGGCCTGCAGGAGATGGCCGCGGCTTGGAACACACCCGCTCAGGCCGACGTTGTCGAGCGCGTCTTTCCCACTCTGAAGAAAACAAGCATCGACTATGCCATAATGGAACCAGCGTCACGCGATGACCAGGTCCAGGTCGTTGCCATACCGATGGACCTTGACTGGCTGGACGTGGGTTCCTGGCCGATATTTGCCCAGACCCGTCCGCGAGACGCCCACGGCAACGCAATCGCCGCAGAAAAAGTAATGCTACAAGAAACCACCGGCTGCCTCGTCGCTTCGAGCGACCCGGAACACCTTATCGCAACCATTGGCTGCGAAGACTTGGTCGTGATCCACACCGAGAGCGCGACCCTCGTCTGCCGGTCAGACCAGGCCGAACAGATCAAAGCGCTGCATCAAGATATCCACAAGAGATTCCACGGAAAATATACCTGACGTATCTCTCTCGAAAAGATTGCAACAAGGCCCCCCACGGGTAGTGACGCTGCAAACTTGGCCATCCTGAAAACCGGAGGCTAGCGCCTACGAATCGGATGCGGGACGCCAATTATTAGTATGCGCCAGTGGCGTCATTCCACCGGATGATGTTTTTGAAATCGCGCAGTCGCGTGTCGGCGCCGATGGCCAAAAACTCAATTCCGCTCATCTCGGCGTAGTCCTCAAAATGCTCGACGGTCAGCGCTTGGCTGAAGGTTGGATGGTGGGAACCGCCTGCGTAAATCCACGCAGTTGCCGCGACCTGCAAATCGGGCAGCGGTTTCCAGAGAGCCCTAGCAACAGGGAGCTTTTCCAGCTCCTCGGGCGGCGCGATGACCTCCAACTCGCTCAATACCATGCGAAACCGATCTCCCATGTCGACCAGTGCCGCGTTGACGGCCGGCCCGGGGGGGGCGCAGAATACCAACCGGACGGGAGGGTCTTTGCCGCCGATCCCTAGGGGGTGAATCTCACAAGACGGTTTCGCCGCGGCGATCGATGGACAGACCTCCAACATGTGAGACCCCAGGCAGGTGGCGTCCTGCCCAGCGCCAGCTGGCGGAAGGTGATACGTGTAATCTTCTATAAACGACGTGCCACCCTCTAGTCCGGACGCCATAACCTTGGCGGCGCGGGTCATGGCAGCCGCTTTCCAGTCTCCCTCCGCGCCAAAACCGTAACCATCGTTCATCAAACGCTGCACGGGGAGTCCCGGCAATTGTTTGAGGCCATGCAGATTTTCGAACGTGTCGGTGAATCCCACAAATGGGCCTGCAGTGAGAAAGGCGCGTAAACCCAGCTCGATGCGGGCGGCCTCGCGGAGCGACTCACGGCGCGCACCACCGGCAAGCAATTCTCCAGCGACGTCGTAAGTGTCCTCGTATTCCGCGCAAAGCTGGTCGATCGCCTGAGCCGACGCGCTCTCCACATATTCCACAAGGTCCCCCACGCCGTAGCCGTTCACCGTATAGCCCATTTTCAACTGCGCGGCGACCTTGTCGCCCTCGGTCACCGAGACATCACGCATATTATCGCCGATGCGGGCAATTTTTGCAGTCTGGGCATCGCGACGCGCCGCTGCGGCCCGGCACCAGACGGCCAGTTCGCGATGAACCCGCGGGTCCTGCCAGTGGCCGACAATGACCTTGCGAGGCAATCGCATACGACTGCAAAGGAACCCGAACTCTCGGCCACCATGGGCCGATTGGTTCGTGTTCATAAAATCCATGTCGATGGTAGCCCAGGGGATATCACGATTGAACTGCGTGTGCAGATGGACAAGCGGCTTCCCCAGCGCCTGAAGGCCGGCAATCCACATTTTTGCCGGAGAGAAGGTGTGCATCCACGTTACTAGTCCGATGCAAGCCGGCTCATTATTGGCGGCCTGACAAACACGAAGGATTGCCTCCGGTGTGGTAACCACCGGTTTTAAGATCACCCGCACCGGCATCCCGTCTGACTCGGCCAGACCCGCAGCGACACTTTTGGCATGATCCAAAACTTCGCTAAGCGCTTGTTCGCCGTAAAGATCTTGGCTGCCGGTGACCAGCCACACTTCGAAGTCTTTCAGATCAATCATGCGCTATTCTCCACGCTGCCCGTAGTAGGCACCTGACCCATGTTTTCGCAAGTAATGCTTGTCCATTACGTAAGATTCCAGCGACACTGGCTGATCGACAAGCTGCCGCGTCATGAGCGCCATTTCCGCAACAGCTTCCAGTGCGACCGCATTCTGGACCGACTGCGCGGCCGTTACTCCCCACGCAAACGGTGCGTGGCCCGCAACAAGCACACAAGGCATCGCCACGGCATCCAGATCCGCAAAGCGCTCAATAATCACTTGGCCTGTATTGGCTTCGTACGCATCCGCTACTTCTTCTGCGCGAAGCGGCCGCGTGACTGGGACCGGCCCCCTGAAATGGTCGGCATGGGTTGTGCCCAGGCAGGGTATTTCCAAACGGGCCTGCGCAAATGCCGTCGCATTGGGACTGTGCGTGTGAGTGATACCCCCGATATCCTTGAAATGACGGTACAACAGGACGTGCGTCGGCGTGTCGCTAGAAGGCTCCAACTCGCCCTCAACCACGTTGCCATCCAGATCCACCACCACCATCCGCGCGGGCTGCATCTGGTCGTATGCCAAGCCGCTGGGCTTAATAACAACGTGCTTCCGGTCGCTGGAAACGCCGCTCACATTGCCCCACGTGAGCGTTACCAGGCCATGCTCGACCAGGTCGAGATTGGCCTGGCAAACTTGCTCCTTGAGTTGCTCATACATCGATCAAACCTTTACGAACGCGCTGCCGAATGGCGATCAAATCCTTCATCACATGGGAAAGCGGACGGGACGTACTTTCCAAACCGAACGCGTCGTGTAAGGCACGATAGATTCGGTACAATTCCTGGTACACTGCCACGTTCTCGCCAATCGGATCATAAATCAAGTCCTTAACACCGGTCATCTTGGCCTGTGCGGCCGCGACATTCGGATAAGCCCCCGCCACCACCGAGCCGAAGATGGCAGCCCCTAATGCACAAGTCTGGGCAGAGCGGCTAATTCGCATCGGCCGATTGCAAATATCCGCATAGATTTGCATTACCAGAGGATTTTTTTCGGCGATACCGCCACAATTGATGACCTGTTGGACATCGACACCGTACTCGGAAAATCGATTGATAATTGTGAGCGCCCCAAAAGCCGTGGCTTCGATCAGCGCCCGATAGATCTCTGCGGACGTCGTGTGCAGCGTTTGGCCAACAATCAGGCCTGTTAGCAGTGGGTCGACCAGCACCGTTCGATTGCCATTGTTCCAATCGAGAGCTACCAAACCCGACTCCCCCGGCTTGAGGCGAGCCGCATCCGCAGTAAGTCTCTCGTGCGCTGCGCCTTGATCGGTGTCGCCCCCTGGGGCCAAGTGTTTGACAAACCAGTTGAAGATATCGCCGACGGCCGACTGGCCGGCTTCCAAACCGTACATCCCGGGAATTATCGATTCGGGGACGATGCCACACAGGCCTGGAATGTCAGGCAGCTTCGCGGTCATTGGGGCAGGCATGCAGTCGCAGGAACTGGTGCCCAGGATCTTTACCAGTATGCCCTCACCACAACCCGACCCGACCGCGCCCATGTGGGCGTCAAACGCGCCCACGGCGACGGGAATGCCCGCTGGCAAACCAACTCGGCCCGCTACGTCTGCGGACAGTTCGCCGGCAGACTGATTAGAGGGCACGGCGACTGTTGCGTAACGAAAACGCGACAATCCCGGCTCCAGCCCGTCGAGAAAGGCGGCGCTTGGCAATCCGTCCCACTCCGTGTGATACATGGCCTTGTGACCAGCGGCGCAAATGCACCGCGCCAGGCAATCGGGATTGGTATTGCCCGTGACAAACGCAGGAATGAAGTCGGCCAGTTCCACCCAGGAGTAAGCCGCTTCGGCAACTTCAGGTGCCGTGCGCATACAGTGGAGAATCTTGGACCAGTACCACTCCGAGGAATAGGTGCCTCCACATTTGGCCAGATAGGGAAAGCCGCCTGCCGAGGCGGCCCGCGTAATATCTTCGGCCTCGGCGTGGGAGCTATGATCCTTCCAAAGCCACGCATGCGCAGCCAAGTTGTCGCGAAACGGGTCGAGCAGTGCCAGTGCCGCACCCTCCCTGTTGACCGGAATCGGCGTAGAACCGGTTGTATCGACGCCGATTCCGACGACCTTGTCAGCAGCAAACAGCTTCGTGTTGGCCGCGTCACCGACAGCCTGGGCCACCGACTTATAAAAACCCTCGATATAATCGGCCGGGTTTTGCCGCGCGACATTGGGATCGGCAGGATCGAGCAAAATCCCCGCCTCGCCGCTGGGATAGTCAAAGACCGCCGTGGCAATCTCCTCGCCCGAGGCAATATCAACCACCAACGCGCGCACACTGTTGGTCCCGTAATCAACTCCAACAGAATACATCACTTCTCCAAAACCCAAAACTTGCCCTTTGCCTAACGCTGCGCAACCAGATTAATGGTACCTGCACTGGTACCCATCGTCCACTATTCGATTACTGGGTCGACCCCCGCACCGTCGCAGGTCACTTTCCCAACCATGTCACGTCGATCAAGGGAACGAGCGCGGAAAGACGACCTCGTCGCAGCGCATTCCCATATTTTGAGGTACTTCTTACATGCCGCGCTCCAGCGATCCGGCAATGCGCGCTGCTTCCTAGCATTGCCACGTAAAAAACGTCCCCGTACAATTAAGCGAGTCCCAGTCCATCGCGTGGGGCTTTCCGCTGATGCCCTACGGTTTTTCCCGTCGTTGTTTGCCATCGAAATCCACCGCCATGCACCATTCTCCCCTCCCGTTTTCCGCACAGCTTATCGAGCAGATTGCTGCCGACCATCCTACGCCGTTTTACGTGTACCACGAGGATGGCATGCGGCAGCGGGTGCGGGAACTTTACGACGCCTTCGCCTGGAATGAAGGCTTCAAACAATTCTTTGCCGTGAAGGCGACGCCCAACCCTCACATTGTCGCGATCCTCGCAGAGGAAGGCTGCGGGGCCGACTGCTCGAGCCCCGCAGAACTTGTCCTCTGCGAACACATTGGCCTCTGCGGCGAAGGGGTGATGTTCACCTCCAACAACACTACTTCCGACGAATTCTCCAAAGCAGCCGAAGTGGGAGCCATAATCAATTTGGACTCGCCCTCCCTCTTGGACAAGTTGCAAGAGTTGCCGTCTCTGCCTCCTATTGTTTCCTACCGGTACAACCCAGGCAGTGAGCGGCGCGGCAACGTCATTATCGGCGAGCCCCAGGAATCAAAATTCGGCTGCACCAGACAGCAGATCCTGGAGGGCTATCGACGGAGCCGAGAAATCGGCATTGGACGTTTTGGTTTGCATGCCATGGTCGTCTCCAACGAACTGCTCGTAAGCTCGCTGCTGGATACAGCCCAAATGTTGTTTGAAATGGCGGTCGAGATTCAGGAGCACTCCGGCGCGAGCGTCGAATTCATCAACCTGGGAGGCGGCATTGGCGTACCCTATCGTGTTGGAGAAAAAGACGTTGATCTCCAAGAGTTTGGTGCAGGCGTGCAATCCTTGTACGAGTCGCTGCTCGTCCCCGCCGGACTTGGAAAGGTTCAAGTGATGATGGAAAATGGCCGAGCTATTACCGGTCCCTTTGGTTACTTAGTGACTCGCGTGACCACCACCAAGAAGTCGCACAAACACTATGTGGGAGTCGACGCCTGCATGTCAAACCTTATGCGTCCCGGCATGTATGGGGCATACCACCACCTATCGGTGCTGGGCAAGGAAGACGAATTGTCCGTCAGCCCTGTCGATGTCGTCGGCTCGCTGTGCGAGAACAACGACAAGTTTGCGATCGACCGCCCGCTGCCTGAAGTCCAGGAAGCCGATATCGTTGTGGTGCATGATGCTGGCGCGCACGGCCATTCGATGGGATTTCAGTACAACGGCCGACTGCGGAGCGCAGAATTTTTGTTTAACAATGCAGGAGAGGTGCGGAAGATTCGTCGGGCAGAGACATTAGACGACTACTTCGCGACGGTTGATTTTCCACAGCCCAAGAAGACCGGTCAGAGCGCCGCCTCTTAGGCAGCTCGTTGAGCGAAGGCCGTACACAGCTGCGAGCGCCCCGGCGTGTGGCGCAGCTCGCTGCAGAATACTCGCCAGAAAAACATTGCCCTTTGTAGCGCCAAGAAACACACAGTCTGACACAGTCCGAGAAGACACAAAAAAAGAGCAAGTACACCCCAGAGGATTCGAACCTCTAACCTTCGGTTCCGTAGACCGATGCTCTATCCAATTGAGCTAGGGGTGCAGGGTTTCTAGTAAGCGGGCAAACGGCTTCTATTGAATGCCCTCAATTGAAATCCAAGGCGCTGTTGCGGGGCTGGGTGTGGTTTGCCGAGAGCCCATTATCATGGCCAAATCCGCCTTAGATCGCAAGGGCGGTTGGGCCGCGAAAACGTCGCGCATACTCTTTCATAAACTGAAAAAGCGAGGCGATTGTCCAGCCTGTGGTCACCGCTAAACCAGTGGCTATTCGCACCCACCGCCCAAGGTGGATGTCGGATGGAACTGGCGGCGCCGACTTCGTACCCGACATCCATGCGTCTTCGGCATCCATCTTTTTCCATCAGAGCGGACTACTCGATTTCTAGC
>JAKVCC010000025.1 GCA_022448265.1 Pirellulales bacterium | reverse complement strand
CTAAGATGTGCCTGTCTGCCGGGGGCTCACCCCCGGCGGGGACTACCGCGTGGAAATCAACGGTGTGGTCCTCAGCGATCGCAAAATGGCCAATCCCCGCAACCCCAACGCGCCGCCCTTCGAGTTCTACGACAACCCAGTCCCGCCCGAGTACAACGCCCAGTCCACGCTCCAAGTGACCGTCCCCGCAGCATCCCAAGGGGAGAAGCACGATTTTGACCTGAAGTCGCGTTAAACGGGTATCTACTTAGCTCCAGTAAGCGTTCGACTAGTGCGATAAAACAAATACTGCAGGGCAACGAGGGCTGCGTATGCTGCCCGCCGAGCCAATCGACCCCTAGTCCAAAAATGGCTAATTGCTGTCCTATTTGCTAGTGTGTGGTATCTTTAAGGGGTCCCCATGGTGGCGGGCCGGTGATGCCGCCCCCTGTCTCGGAGCCGCGGTAGCCGGGCCCTTCCCGCCAGTCAATTGGGCCTTCCGTTAGGCCACTTCAGCAGAACCCTTTCGTCGAACTTCGCATTCTATGAACTTGCAATATATAAAACGCTATCGAATGCTGCTCGATCTCAAAGGTTGGCAGCGGCCCCCCGTTGAATTGCCGCCCGATTACCGGTTGCTAGTGTGGAAGACTACGCTCGTTGAAGCTCATGCGGAAGTTAAGTATCACAGTTTCCGCGACGAGCTCGACTCCCAGGTATTTCCATGCCTAGGCGACCTGGACGGTTGCGAGCGATTAATGGCCGAGATCGAGGCCAAGGAAGGGTTTTTGCCCGAGGCGACATGGCTGGCGGAATACGTGGGTGACACACCAGATCACCGTGAGTATTGTGGCACCATTCAGGCCGTGCAAACAGGCGCCGACAAGGCCAGTATCCAAAATATTGGCGTTATCCCCTATCATCGCAGACTCGGTCTGGGGACTGGGCTAATCGTGGCGTCGTTGATGGGCTTGCAACACTTGGGGATTCGGCGGATTCAGTTGGAAGTTACGGCGGAAAACAAGGGGGCCGTAGGACTCTACCAGCAACTTGGGTTTCGCACGACCCGCACCCTGTACAAGGCAGTTGAACTTGCCTACTCGTGATCCGCCCGCTAGGCTCACGACAAGATTTTTCGCCTGCCCCCTTCTCGCCAGAACCGATGTCCGCCGCAAGCCAGGTCCAACAACGCGTCGCGCAAATCCACAGGCTGGCCAATGGCATGGTGCTGGTTGGGGAACCCACCCGTGCCGTACAGTCTGCCGCACTAACGCTCATGGTGCCGTGTGGCTACACGACCGATCCGCCTGATCGGCTTGGCCTCTCCTCGCTGCTGTGCGACATGATCTTGCGCGGTGCGGGAGCTCGCGACAGCCGTGCGTTGATTAACGATCTGGAAATTCTTGGCGTGGAGCGGGGAGAATCCGTCGGCGCGTCCCACACCAGCTTCAGTGCGGCCACGGTAGCGAGTAATCTTGACGAAGGGCTAGCTATCTATGCCGACATTGTCCGTGCACCGCACTTTCCGGAAGACCAACTTGATGCCGGCAAGCTTGTTTGCCTACAGGAACTACGAGGCGTCGAGGACGAACCGAGCCAAAAACTCATGGTCGCGCTGCGGGACAGAGCCTATCCCAGCCCGTGGGGACGATCCAGCCATGGCGGCGAGCAGGGAATCAACGATAGCCGAAGGGCAGACGTGACGACCCAATGGTCCCAAGGCTATCGGCCCAACGGCGCCATCTTGGGAGTTGCCGGTAATTTTGACTGGCAGGCGATTGTGGATCGCGTAGAGGCTGTTTTTTCCGATTGGAAGATGGTCGATGCGACGCCCACGGTTGAATTGCCGTCGTCGACCAGCGACCCCCATACGTCGTTCGATTCCAACCAGTGCCACATAGGAATTGCTTTCCCCAGCGTGCCGTATCGCAATCCGGAATACCTACGGGCGTGGGCAGCCGTAGGCGTTCTTAGCGGCGGCATGAGTTCGCGCCTATTTACAGAAGTTCGTGAAAAGCGGGGACTATGCTATACGGTGAGCGCATCATTGCAAACGCAGCGCGATCGCGCCCAGGTACTCTGTTATGCGGGTACGTCGGCAGAACGCGCGCAAGAAACGCTCGACGTCACTCATGCCGAAGTCGTCCGCCTGGGCGCAGGTGTCGAAACGGGAGAGCTCAATCGACTCAAAGCGCGCATCAAGAGTGGGTTGATTATGCAACAAGAATCGACCAGCGCCCGCAGCGCGGCCATTGCCCGCGACTGGTATCATCTGGGCCGAGTTCGGCCTTTGGAAGAGGTTGGCGGCCTGGTCGATGATCTTACGGCGGAAGACATCAACTCCTATCTCGCCGATCATCCGCCCGGCGATTTTACTTTTGCTACCTTGGGCCCTCAACCCCTGGAT
Organism: Pirellulales bacterium; assembly: GCA_022448265.1. GTDB lineage: Bacteria > Planctomycetota > Planctomycetia > Pirellulales > Lacipirellulaceae > Bythopirellula. The sequence continues at coordinate 30,824 of JAKVCC010000025.1, read as the reverse complement.
CTGCCGCGTGAAATTTCGTAGCCAAACTCTCGACAATGGATTGGAAGTGGTTGCTGAGTGCAATGACGCGGCGCATTCGCTGGGCGTGGGGTTTTTTGTACGCACTGGTGCACGGGACGAAACCGACGAGGTTGCCGGTGTGAGCCATTTTTTGGAGCACATGGTATTCAAGGGCACACCACGCCGCTCGGCCGACGACGTAAACCGGGAGTTCGACGAGTTGGGCGCCCATTACAATGCATTTACCAGTGAAGAAAACACCGTGTATTACGCGGCCGTTTTGCCCGAGTACCAAGAGCCTTGCGTCGACCTGATCGCGGATATCATGCGGCCAAGCTTGCGCGAAGGCGACTTCGAGATGGAGAAAAAAGTCATTCTGGAAGAGATCCAGATGTATGCCGACCAACCGCCTTTCGGCATGGATGAAAAGATCAAGGAACTCCATTTTGGCGAACATCCACTTGCGCGAAGTGTATTGGGCAGCCTTGAATCGGTTGGAAGCCTGTCAGCTGCACAGATGCAAAGTTATTTCGATTCGCGCTACAGTCCCGGCAACATGTTTGTAGGTGCTGCAGGCCGCATTGATTTTGACGCATTGGTCCGGCAAGTTGAGCAACTCTGCGGCGACTGGTCGCCCCAATCTCTAGTGCGGGAAGTACCGGCGGCCGACTCGCAGCCCAACTTTCAGTGCGTTCATCGGGCTTCGGCAACCCAACAATACTGCTTGCAGTTGGCAGACGCGCCGGCTTCTGAATCGGACGACCGCTACGCAGCAAAATTGTTAGCAACTGTGTTTGGCGACGATTCTGGTAGCCGCCTATATTGGGAGCTGGTGGATTCCGGACTCACCGAAAGTGCCAGCCTGGGGCACTACGAATACCTGGGGGCAGGCATGTTTTTTTCGTGGCTCAGTTGCGATCCGGACGAGGCACACGCCAATCTTGGCCGGATGGTCGACCTGCAGGCCAAAGTCGAACGTGATGGCTTTACTGCAGAAGAGCTTCGACAGGCACAAAGCAAGTTGAAGGCGCGGGTTGTTTTGGGCAGCGAGCGGCCCCGCAACCGGCTCTTTAACGTGGGCGGAAACTGGATGCAGCGGCGCGAGTATCGGAGCGTGGCCGACGATTTAGAGACAGTCGACCAAGTGACCCTGGACGACATCCACCGGGTGCTGGCGAAATTCCCCTTGACGCGCCACACGACTATCACCATCGGCCCCCTGGAACAGTGGCCGGATACGCCCTAATGGTTGGTGAGCCCACCGGCACAACCCAGCTTGGGCGATCGCTGAAACCAATCACTCTCCACGTGATGATCAGCGCGAACCAGCTCCTCTATTCAAAACCCAAAACACGTTGCATCGAAGTCCGTGGGGTCCCATGTTTGATCGCTGAGTATGTGCCGCCGAGAATCCGCGATCACGTATGTCTGGCAAGCAACCCATTTTGCATCGCCTAGTTGAACGGTTACATCTAGGCGTTCGTACAAATCGGATTCGTAGGCATCAATTCTGGCAAGAGTCCTCTCATTAAGATCCTGGTACATTCGCCCGCGAACCAGGTCCGCTGATCCAGCGCGAACGATGCCGGGAAATTGAGTGTCAATAACACGATATCTTGCAAAGCCATACAAGGTCGCTGGCATGCTACAACAATTGGCGACACCAATTCGTTTCCATATCTCAGGAAACATCAGCGAGCCATAGGTGAATAAGTTCATGGGGCTGGAGATGCAAGGACGCGCAAAAATGCCAACTCTATACCCAAGACGTTTCCAGAAAGCTTACCGGGTGCCAGTTGCCAACTACTACTATACACGTTGTTGATCGGTCACCTTATAGCATTCCGCCAATGGGTGGCAATCAAAGACGTTGTTAACGCAAGTTGGCAGTTCCGCCTAACGCCATCACGTCCCGACCAATACAAATCAGCTCTGTGGCGTCCGTGTTAATCTGGGGCCCACTTTTCTTCGACGATGGCAACCGGCTTTTCCAGCTTGGCCCGTAAACCCTGTGCCAATGACCACACAGTCGTAATGTTTGATGCTACCTACTTCTGCCGTCCCCTGCTGGGAGCAATATTCGAAGGAGTCGTGAAAATCTTGAGTGCCCCTAAACCTGTACGTTGATTGCGGTTCGGGCAACTCATTTAGGCGTCACGCCACGGTCACAAGCCTCACGCGACAACTCCTACCGGTATTATCGTCAGACTAGGCGAACCAAGAGCTAACGGTATCATTACGGTAGCGATTAACCTGGAAGCCCAACGCGCGCCTCACGTCACCTCGAAAAGCGCCCACCCTCATGTCCCTTTTTGCCGCTGCCGAAGCCGAAAACCGCCGTCTGGCCCAGCCACTGGCGGTGCGAATGCGTCCGCGCTCTCTGGAAGAATTTTCCGGACAGCAGCATTTCTTGGGCGAAGGCAAGTTACTCAGGCGTTTGATCCAGGCCAATCGTCTCACGGCGCTCCTCTTTTATGGTCCGCCCGGAACCGGCAAAACAACGCTGGCCCATCTGCTGGCCACCGAAACCCGCTGTCGTTTTCGCCAGCTCAACGCCGTGACCAGTGGCGTGAAAGACCTGCGGGAAGTGATCGACGCTGCCCGCGATGCACTCCTGGCCGAAGGGTCGCGTACTCTCCTGTTTATCGACGAGATCCACCGCTTCAACAAGGCCCAGCAAGACGCGCTGCTTCCTGACGTGGAGGACGGTACCGTGGTACTCGTAGGAGCGACCACATCGAATCCTTTTTTCACTGTAAATAGCGCGTTGGTAAGCCGCAGTCGCGTGTTTGAATTTGAGCCTCTGGGTGTGCCAGAGATCAAGGATTTGCTGGCACGCGCCTTGCGAGATTCCGATCGCGGCCTGGGCGCAAAAACGGTGAACTTACATGACGACGCGGCCCAGTTTCTGGCCACCACCAGCGACGGTGACGCCCGCCAAGCACTCAGTGCCCTGGAAATCGGTGTCCTTTCAACCGACACCGAGCCGGTCGAATTTACGCTGGAACTGGCTGCCGAATCGGTGCAGCGCAAAGCGGTGCAATACGATCGGGACGGCGACACCCACTACGACTCGATCAGTGCGCTGATCAAGAGCATTCGCGGGAGCGACCCCGATGCGGGCATCTATTGGTTGGCGCGGATGCTCGAGGGGGGCGAAGACGTACGATTTCTGGCGCGGAGACTCGTCATTCTTGCCAGCGAAGATATCGGCAATGCGGATCCTCAGTCGCTTCCCTTGGCCGTTGCCACGATGCAGGCCTGCGAATTTGTCGGCCTGCCCGAATGCCAGCTCAATTTGGCTCAGGCAGTCACCTATCTGGCTTGCGCGCCCAAGTCGAACGCTTCGACTTTGGCCATTGGCGCGGCCCGCCACGACGTCCGCGAAGGCCGCACGATACCGGTGCCGATGCACTTGCGAGACAAACATTACGCAGGAGCTCAGCGATTGGGACATGGCGAGGGCTACCAGTACGCGCACGATGCCGAAGATGGTGTGGCCCGGCAAGAGTACTTGGGCGTCAAGCGCGAGTATTACATACCGGTCCCGCGCGGCTACGAAGCTGAGCTGGGGGAACGGCTGGCCCATATTCGTTCCAAGCTGCGATCCCAGAGTGACTAGTCCCGGCCGGGGCGCGCAGTCAACTTACTGATTTTGCGACATGGTCGCTTTACCAACCACTTGTACCTTCGACGTTTGATGCTGCTAGAGGTAGAAGTGCGGCCTTGCCAACTAAAAACTAGAAATGCGCACTGAGACCGATCGACCCAAACCAGCTTCTCCAATCTGAAACAAGAGAAAAACTCTCTCGCTTGCGGCTCCCTAGACTGCAGTGGGTGCTAGTCCGGCGGCAGTGGATTTGCTAAGCTGTTCGCTAGCAAATCCACCTAGGGCCCCTTTAAGGGAGTACTGGAAACGATGATCACCGTCGGCATGAATTATCACGTTATTGAAGGCAAACAGCAGGATTTTGAGCAAAAATTTGCCGGAGTGATTGAAGCCCTTAACGTGGCGGAGGGCCACTCCGAATCGACTCTCTGGAAAGACACCGCTGATGAGGCTTCTTATTTGATCACCAGCGAATGGTCGGAGGAGCAAGCGTTCACCGACTTTATACGCAGCGACGATTTTCGCGCAGTGACTAATTGGGGCAAAGAGCAGATTCTCTCAAGTCGGCCGCAGCATAAAGTTTACAAGAGCTAGCCCTCACATGGACGGCACGCTGCCTACTCAGCTCGGAGTCACGCCAGAGGAGATTGGCGTGGTGCTTGTGGATCATGGCTCGCGCCGCGATGCGAGCAACGTGTTGCTCGACGCGGTTGCTGACGCCTTCCGGGCGAGGACACCCTGGAAAATCGTCGAGCCGGCCCACATGGAGTTGGCCGAACCCTCGATTGCTACCGCCTTTGCGAGCTGCGCCCGCCAGGGAGTGAAGCTGGTTGTGGTATTCCCCTATTTTCTCTCGCCGGGCCGGCACTGGAGCCAAGACATACCGGCACTTTCGGCCGCTGCTGCCAAGCCGTTTCCAGGCCTTCGGCATTTGGTCACGGCACCTCTAGGACTCCATACACTACTGCTGCAAGTTATCGACGAGCGCATCGCGCACTGCCTGACCCAGGCGCTGGCGGAAGGCCCACCGTGCGATATCTGTATGGACGACGACCGCTGCCGCGTGCAGGCCCCGCCTGCTGCTAGCACCCCCCCTGCAGATAAGGCTTAACGGTTGCGCAAGGCTTGCCGATAGTAAGGTTGTGGGCTTGCAGATACTTCGGGGTGGCAACAGGCATATTTGCCTGTTCAGCGCTGGTTCTCGCTGACGGAATAGCCCGGTGATCAGCTCGTAGGTGTTGCACGCGCGATTCCATAGCGACGCGGCCCAACCCCTCAGTGGTGTTGTTTTTAACTTAACTTTGCCTTGCTGCTTCGACCTTACATTCCACATCCCGATTGGAGTCATGGATGATTCGTCTGTTTTCTCACCCCATGTTTGTTGCCGTGAGTCTGCTGTTGACTGCTTCACTTGTGGGTGCCGCTGAGCCGTTTGTGCCCGGCACAGGCGTCCGAATCGAGCAGGTGGGCGATGACTTTGAAGACAATCGCTGGAATTATGTAATGAATGGCCGCAAGGCCAGCTACGAGCAAGATGAACAGCAACGGCCGCCGGGCGGACAATCTCGTAACCACCGCTGGTACGAAAGCGCGATGCGCGGCCACCCCGATGTGATAAAGCGGGTACCGACGCCGCCGGGTGGTATCGAAGGGAGCCAAGGGGCCATGCTACTGGCTACCCGTTTGTCGGGCATACCGGGCCGGCTTGCCGGCACCCAAATGCAAGATGACCTGTTGATGGGTGTTGCCACACGGCTCGGTCGGTCGGTTCCGGTCACTTGGAGCCCAAGTTGCACAACCCGCCTGTATCTGCCGGCCTTCGACAAATGGGAAAACCGAACGGGTGCTTCCTTCGGCATTCGCGCGGACGTCCGCGGCCGCAAACCCGATGGAAACGTCGATGCGTACTGGCCTGGATTTTTTGTATTATTCCGGAGCGAGACCGACAAACGATTTGATGAAGATCATGCCCAGATCAGTATTCGGGCAAAAAAAAGCGGTCGGGATCTGGCCGGCCCAAAAATCACAGAGCCTGGCTGGTGGACCTTTGGCATGTCGTTTACTCCGGATGGCCAGGTGCACTACTACGCCAGCGCAGGGGTCGATGATCTGACCGAAAACGACTACCTTTATTCGAGTTTTCCGTACGGGACGCGCTGTCTGATGTTTAATAACTTTTTCTTTAACGTGGCCAATTGGGAAAACGGAAAAAACTGGTCGACTCGCTGGGTTGTAGACGATCCCCAGTTCTTTGTCCGACCACCAGCAGGAAAAACGCTGGCCCATCTGATTCGAAAAGGCAACCGTTCGATGGCTCACAGGGGTGGCTCATCGCGCACTGCAGGTAAGCCTGCAAACCGATCTAAGCACGGAGGGAATCGCTAGGGCTAGCTTGAGTTGCCCACAGAAAATAGCCCTGTAGTCCAGGGTCGCGTCTCAAAAGCAAACGAGGAAACCTATGGTCGCCTGGGCTTTACTCCCAGGCAGCGTTCCAAGCCAACAGTAGCGACGGCGAGCCTAAAGGGGGGCCGCCGTCGCCGTTTGCCATGCGCGATCCCTTATCTGCGAAGTCTCGACTGGGCAGAGCAGAAATCAGGGGATGGACATTGGTTATTCGGTCATGAGTCAGGAGAAACCATTTTTCGCCACCAGTCGGCGTCAATTTCCACAAAAACATAAGTCACTCGAGCCAAATTTCGAAACGTGTTTTACTCATTTCTCTCCCCTGGGCTTGTACCCACACCGGGGAAGCTCGATAATCCGGTACCTTTCGCCGGGCCATTTCTCCCCCCACTTCCTGAGGTTTTTTTATGCCACGGAATAAAGTTTATCTGAACGCTGCCGAGTGTGTCGGCGAGACCCCAATGATCCGCATTAATCGGCTCGTGCCCGAGGGGCATGCTACGGTTTTTGCCAAGTGCGAGTTCTTTCAGCCGCTCAATAGCGTGAAAGACCGGATCGGTGCAGCGATGATTGCCGCCGGTGAACGCGATGGCAAGATTAATGCCGACACGCACATTGTCGAACCCACCAGCGGTAATACGGGGATTGCCCTAGCCTTTGTGTGCGCGGCCAAGGGATACCGTTTGACGCTAACAATGCCCGAGTCGATGTCGGTCGAACGTCGGGCGCTACTCCGTGCGATGGGTGCCGATCTGGTACTCACACCTGCGTCCGGTGGCATGAAAGCCGCCATTGAGAAGGCGGGCGAGATGTCTCAACAAGACAATGCTTGGATGCCCCAACAATTTGAAAACTCGGCTAACCCGGCGATTCATGAGGCCACTACTGGCCCCGAAATATGGGCCGATTCAGGCCAAAACATTGACGCGATCGTCGCGGGGGTCGGCACCGGCGGTACGATCACCGGTGCAGGCCGTTTTCTGAAGAAACAAAATAGCGATTTCCGGGCGATCGCCGTTGAGCCAGTCGATTCGCCCGTAATCGGCGGAGGTGATCCGGGGCCGCACAAGATTCAAGGCATCGGCGCCGGGTTTATCCCGGGCAATCTTGATACCTCCATTGTCGACGAAGTCGTCACTGTCAGCAATGAGGAAGCGTTTCTCTGGGCGCGCAAACTCGCCAAGGAAGAAGGCATCATGGCTGGCATTTCTAGTGGAGCCAACATGTGCGCGGCTGCCAAAGTTGCGGCAAAGCCCGAATACGTGGGCAAACGCATCGTAACGATTATGTGTAGTCTCGGCGAGCGCTATCTCTCGACGCCACTTTTCGAAGGGCTTACCGGTTAAGTGAGCGCAAACCTAAGCCACCCCCAAGACACTCTTCCAAGTGGCCGGCCCCGATTGCCGAGCTGGCTCCGCGTAAATCTTCCAGCGGGTGACACTCGGCAAACCACCTTCAACGGCACGCTCGATATTGTCGAGCGTGGGGAGCTTCACACGGTCTGCGAGGAGGCCCGCTGTCCTAATATCCACGACTGTTGGTCCCGCGGGACGGCAACATTCATGGTTGCCGGCAAAGAATGTACGCGCGGTTGCCGCTTCTGCTCGGTCAAAACGGTGCGTGCCCCCGAGCCGCTCGATGCTGGTGAACCGGAGCGCCTGGCCGACGCGGTGGAGCGGATGGGTCTCGAGTATGTCGTGATAACGGTCGTCAATCGCGACGATTTGGCGGACGGCGGAGCGGGCCATTACAAGCGCTGCGTGGACGCCGTCCATCGCCGCTTGCCCGACACGGGTATCGAATTGCTTTGCAGCGACTTGGACGGCAATTGGCAGGCACTGGAAGACCTGCTGGCGAATATTCCACTTTCGGTCTTTGCCCACAATGTCGAATGCGTGCCGCGACTCGATCGCGAGGTCCGTGATCCACGCGCGTCATTTTCCCAAAGTCTGGAGATGCTGCGCCGAGCCAGACAGTTGCGCCCAGACGTGATAACTAAAAGTAGCCTGATGGTTGGGCTCGGTGAAACAAATCAGGAAGTCATCGGCGCATTGGGTCGGTTACGAGAGGTGGGAGTCGAACTGCTGACACTGGGGCAGTACTTGTCGCCGGGTCGCCCCGGCACACGATTTTTGCCAATCGCTCGTTTTGTAACTCCTGAACAGTTTTCGGAGTGGGACACCAGCGCCCGGGCGTTAGGCTTCCGCGGGGTTGCCTCGGGGCCACTTGTCCGAAGTTCGTATCGAGCGGGTCATTTGCTCCAGGAGGCCCGGACGGGTCAACGGATACTGCCATCTTTCAAACAGGGCCCGTCGTAAGTGGTGGAGGTATCTGGCCTTCGAACGGTGGTATTCGACCAGTATTATCGCCTGCATAATCGCTACGAACCACTGTCCGCCACCCGAGCTGTGGCAAAGTGGGGCCACGTGCAGCCCATGTTGGCGGTAGTGTCCCATACTTTTGTAGGAACCCTCTACCATCCTCCATTTCCCTTGGGAGTCCAACATGGCAACCCTTGAAGCTTCCTCGACTGTGTACCAGATTGGTGAATCCGCCGGCCAAATTTGGACACTACTGGATACCGCCGGCCCTCAAAAGATTACGCACGTCGTCAAAGAAATTGACGCTCCACGCGATCTGGTCATGCAGGCGCTCGGTTGGCTGGCCCGCGAGGAAAAAATTACTATTGAAGAGCAGACACGAAGCCGCGTGGTGTCGCTGGTAGGCTGATCGCTTGAAATTAAGAGTAATGCTTGGGCGAGGCAATCCCGCTCCAAGCCCTCTCAGCGCCTCCGTTCCGCCAATCTTATCCAAATGTCCAGCAGCAAATGGGCATCGGGTTCGGTCAATCCAGCGCTGGCGTTTCTAGCGAGCTCTGATACTTGTTCGATCACCGCGGGCAGGTTCACTCCGCAATAGTTACGCGGGGCACCAGGCCGCGTCTGCACGCTCTGCAGCAAATCGATTGCTCGCAGGCAATGGCGCTCAACACCACGCGAATTGCCTTCCCGCGCCTTCACCCCAGCTGCGGCGAGCTTGATAAGCCCCTTCAAAAAATCGGCCACCCTGCCCTGGCGGCCGGCGACGAGCCAAAGTGTTTCCCACGCTTCGTGTGCTTCCCAATAGTAGCCGTGATTTAGCAGATCGATGCCATAAAGATAGTCGGGCGACTGTTGCCAGGACTCGGGCACAAGCGGCAACGGGGTTTCATGCGTCTTGCCAAACATGTGGCCCGCGGGGTCGCTCACCGGGTGAGGGGCTGCCCCCGGCACGTAAGAATAGGGCGGAAACTGGCGATTCGTATAGTGCGGGCGGGCTGAACTCATGATAAGCCAGTCTCTCAACCTGGTTTGGAACCACAATTTTCCGGGATCTTGGCGCCGACTGATGGTTCTGAACTAAAGTCTTTCTGCCAAGCCTGCCAAAGCTGGCCACCAACCTTCGCTGGCTCCGAGCCACCCGGTACCCGCCGTGTGCAGCAAACACTGTACGTAAAATAAATTGTGTCCCTTTTACTGCTGTTCGCTAGGGCCAAAAAAATCCTCCGCTGCAAACAACAATTATTCTCGCGAAGTATTCCCTTGCCGACCACCAAGGATCGCCAAGACTATTCCTAGAAACGACAACCTACATCCAGATGCAAGTCGCCTTCTGTGCAATACGCAAAGAAAATAGATAGAGCTAAGCTGGGTCTAGGGCAATTTGAACGGGCTGCGCGGGAAAGACGACGCATGAGGAACTAGCGCAGTTGGCAGCGAGATAGGACTGGTCGCTAAAACTTGTTTTAGAGAACGCTCAGCGACCAGATTCCATCAGGGGCCGATGCATGACGATGGCCGACATCAGTTTTAATAGGCTAAAAGCCCGACACACATTTGTGGCCCGGGCTTTCAAAGAAATCATTAAACGGAAAACTTGTATCGTGAATCTATTACGCGATCAAGGAGCGGGGGGCGTGTAGGTAACGCGCCCAGTATTTCCCGAGTCAATTCCGTAGGTTCCACCTAGAGGCGACGACGGTATGCCGTCCGGAACGTAATCCGGCACCAAGGCAGCCAAGGTCTGGGGAAAGGCATTATTGTCGATGTAATATCGGTCGATTGCTGAGTTTATCGTTTCAATTTGGTGCTCTTGCACCTTGGTCTTGGCGGTATCTTCGGAGTTCGTGAGGCGCGGAACGATAAGCGAGGCGATAATTCCCAGAATCGCAACCACCGCCAAAAACTCAAGCAGCGAAAACCCCTGCTTCTTCTGATGCAATCGCCTATGCATTTCAGTAACTCCTTCGTAAACGGCTCGCTGTTTGATGAGTCTGGGGGCAATAATAGCCCCTTACTAATGCGTCTAAAGAAACCTAGGTTATGATTTCGGTTTGTGGTAAACAAAGTCCACAAAACCTCGCCGAAACATTTTCAACTCAACGGTTGTGGGCGATGACGCAAGCTGTATTCAAGTCGATGGCATAGACTGCGCCGTCTACCGGACAAATGTGAAAATCCTTGGAAAAGCAAGCCACTTCGACTCCAATATCAGCCAGGGTGCCAACGGCTAGGTCGCCACATTCCGCATTCAAATTTTCAGCCTGGGAGTCTGCATCTCTCTTGTAGGTGTAACGGCCACTAACGTCTGCTGCACCGGTCGCATCGACTGCACCGGTTACGGCGATTAGACCCAGGAGCACCAGGAATGTGACCACCCCCAAAATTTTCGGCGACGGCAAGACTGATCTGCTTTTTTGTCCGCCCAGTTTGTTGTCTCACGACCGCTTGCACTGCTCTACCTACACCGTATTTATCGTATTGAGCCTCAGCAAATAGATTACTTACCGAACTGCTCCCTGGGGCTCACCAGGCTGATGTCAGATTGTTCCTGAACGCCCCCAGTAAAACCATCCGCTTACGCCTGCCCAGGGCGGGCGAATATGGGCAGCCGGATTCCGGCCAAGGCAAACGAATTCCCACGTGGGACACTAAGCCGTGCAAATAGGTGCTTGTGCCTCGTACAATGCTTTCAGAACATCGCGGCGCGAAATCATTCCGATGAGTCGGCCGCCTTCGAGTACGGGGACGCGTCGGACTCGATGCACCAGGCAAAGATCAGCCACCTTATTGATAGGGGCGTTCGCTTCCACAGAAAAAACTTCAGTCGTCATGTGCTTGGAAATACATTCCTGACGAGCCTTTTCGTCGTAGGCAATCGCCAACAATGCAAACTCCGTCACAATGCCAACCAGTTGTCCGTCGGAGTTGGTCACGGGTAATCCGCTGATGCGTTGTGACAGCAAAATCTCAATCGCTGCTTGAATCGACCGATCAGGAGTGATTGTGACGACATGGTTCGTCATAATTGCGCGAGCCGTGAACATGAAGTGTCTCCTGGTATCTAGTTAGAACTCGTTACAAAAGCTGCCCAACCTGTGGCCGGCCCTTGGAAGGCGGTGTTCCAAATACCGATTTGAGCGAGAGCTGAGTAATTGCGTATCATTGATCGAGAAAGCCTCGACGGCGCCTTCTCCTAATGAAACGTAGGTCTGAAAACCAGCCCGCCGAGGGCTGGCGACCACGAATCCGGCTGAAATTCCAGCCGTACCAGTGCGACAATCTCCCCAGGTCCAGGCCTCATGCTAAAACCGTCCTTATTGGCATAATCTTCCCTAGTGGGCTCTTGGCACCCGTCGGTCAGCGACGCGCTAAAAGGCGTCGATACCTACTGAAGCCGCTTAGCCTCTGGTTGGGGACTCCCATGAAATCTGCGTGGAACATTGATCTGGCCGATGCCGCCCTGGCTTTTCGCGGCTACAACATTACCAACCTGGGACGCACCGCTGAACTGTTAGCGTGCCAGGCGTACAAGCCGACGATTCTTCAAGAATTGAAACTCTTTGGAGAAATCTGTGCTGAGCACACGGGATCGGCTGTTGACCTCGTTCGCATGGTGGAAGCAAGGAAGGAGCCCGGCCTTGAGCACTACGCGGAGTCGATTACGCTAGTTGTGGCGGTCGAAGTGGCTCAGATGCGTCTCTTACAGCAGGTGCACGACGTCAATACGTCACTTGCCAAGTTCTCTTTCGGCTACAGCTTGGGTGAACTGGCTGCCCTGGGCTTTGGTCACACGTTTCCGGTCGACGAAATGGTGCGGGTGCCACTGGCCATGGCCGCTGATTCCGTTGAATTGGCGCACGACATTACGATGGGAGTGCTGTTTTCTCGGGGTCCGATGATTCCTGAATCCGACGTTGAGCGCCTCTGCTTGCGTATTACTAGTGAAGGCAACGGGACGATCGGAATTTCAGCTATCCTTTCACCCAACACCTATTTGCTGATTGGACAGCACCACACGACCGCTCGGTTCAAGGAAATTATGCACGAGCTGCTGCCGCACCGAGCCCATCTGCGAATCAACAAAAATCGGTGGCCGCCATTGCATACTCCCATCGTGAGGCAAAAGCATATTGCCGATCGCGCGTCGGTGATGATGGATACGATTCCCAACGGATTTACGCCGCCTGTACCTCGAGTGTTGTCGCTCGTTACTGGAAAAATGAGCTATAACGACCATTCCTCGCGAGACATTCTGCGGCAATGGATCGATCACCCACAGCGATTGTGGGATGCGGTTTGCGAAACGTTATCTCAAGGCGTAAAGACCGTGATCCACGTGGGTCCCGAGCCCAATGTAGTCCCAGCGACGTTTCGCCGCCTGAGCGAAAACATATTGCAACAAATGGAGGGCAGTTCACTGGGAAGCTTGAGCATGCGCGCGGTTTCAGGGCTGGCTCGTCGCCCATGGCTGGCAGCGCTGTTGCCGGATCAGGCGACACTTCTCCGCGCCCCACATGTGCAGCATGTCATTCTAGAAGACTGGCTGCTTGAAAACGCGCCTGCTTAGCCAATCGGGCTAAAAGTAGGATTGGCGGCCATCGGTGCGCTGGCAACATTAACTTGTACTCGATGGAAAACAGGCCCCAGGGCTGTATGCTGTGGCGGATTCGGCTTCGGCAGAAGTTCCTGATGCCGATCCCAGTTATTCGGCTACATTCAGGGGGCCCTAGCCGGTCGCGTTACGGCCTACTCCACGTCAAAGTAGTCTGTTTCGTCCGCCGGATAGGGGATGCCTTCCCCAGCAATCTGGTTTATAGCATTGTGGGCCGCCCGTTGTTCGGACTCCTTTTTGCTTTTTCCCCAAGCAGCCGGGAACTGCTGGTGCGCAACCTGGGCAGAAACCTTAAAGCACTTACTGTGATCCGGCCCCTTCTCGTCAAGAAGCTGATAGTTGGGCGTTACGCCGTGCTCTCGCTGGGCAAACTGTTGCAATTGAGACTTATAGTTGCCCCCCGACTCGCCTGAGTCTGTTTTCTCAATTGCCGAAACTGCATGCGTGAGAATAAATTTTCGCGCGGCCTCCATACCGCCATCAAGATAGATGGCGGCAATCAGCGATTCTAGCGCCGCTGCAACGACTGAGCGCGGAATCTCCGGATCGGCCGCCATCCCCTTGCCCAAGACCAAGAAGTTTTGCAATCCGATCTTTTCGCAAATTTTTGCGCACGTGTCTCCGCTCACGACCGCCGACTTAATCCTGGTTAGTTCACCTTCTAGGTAGTCGGGAAAGCACGTGTAGAGCTGTTCGCATACGACAAAACCGAGAATTGCGTCGCCCAAGAATTCCAGGCGTTCGTTAGAAGCAAGGCGATGGGAAACACCCGACGCATGCCGCAAGGCGTCTACAAGTAGTTGAACATTGTCAAAGCGGTAGCCAATGCTATCCTGACAAATATCAAGACTGTCTTCCCTTGCGCTAGCGCAATCGTTCGGCAACTTATTATCCATCGTCTCGCAGTATTACTTGCGGGCCGAACAAGAGCTGGCAAACTGTGGACAATTTGCCGGCTCTGGCACGAACCAATTTCATTCACGCGCCCAAAGATCAACCAAATAATTCAAAACGGGCAGGCGCCAAGTGCACACGTCGAAATCACGCCACGGAGATACCGGTAAGCTACTGCTTTTCATAGATCGCAAGCCGGTATGCTGCCTATAGTAGATAGGACCGCCAAGCATGTCAATATAGGCAGGTTGCGCGGTTGTCGGTCACTGACATTGGATCACGGGGCGTCGGGATTCAATCATTGGAATTTGGTTCTTGTGCCTTGGTTCGAAGCGATCGCGCCACTGATCCACCACCGTCCGGAAAGACCTGCTGCGAAAACGTGGCTGGGCAGATAGACTATTGATCCTTCGCACCTCCCGTGAACCAACCCCGCAATTGGTGTTGGCGGGGAGCGGCATTTTTTCCCGGGAGTGGCACGGGCTCATTTGCCGCGTAAGGATTCATAGTACCCCATTGGAAATTGCTTGCTGGTCCGGGAAACGCCAGACGGTCTCCGAAACAACGGTAGGCTGCCGCCAAAGATTGGTATTTTTGACCGGTTCCACGACGATTCGACGACTGCCATCCGATCCTTTTGATCTCCGTTTTTACCGTATGATGAACACTCTCTACTTACCCGAACTGCGAGAAATGCTGGCCGCGGACGACCGGCCAGGCCTGCGGGAGTTCTGCACAGCCCTTCATGCAGCCCGCGTTGTGGAGTTTATGGAGGGACTTGCGCCACTGGAAGTGTGGACTGTCCTTCGCGCGAGCGACCGCAGCACCTGCGCCGAGGTATTCGGTTTTCTGCCCGAGAAAACCCAGATTGAGATTCTCGAATCAGGCGACTCACGAACCCTTAGTCAACTGATTGCGGACATGCCCGCAGATGACCGGGTCGACCTATTGAACGAGGTCGAGCCAACGATTGTGAAACAACTGTTGCCGCTCGTTCCAGTGGAGGAGCGGCGCGACATCTTGCGGCTGCAATCTTACCCTGAGGGCACTGCCGGTGCCGTGATGACCACTGAAGTGGCAAAACTACCTGCTTCGTTGAATGTCGGCACCGCGCTGGAGGAACTAGGCCGGCAGGCCACCGATCTAGAAACCATCTATTACATTTATATTGTTGACGAAAAGGATCACCTGCAGGGAACTGTTTCGGCGCGTCAGCTGGTGACCCGTCTGGGCAAGCCCGAGACGCCACTCTCTGAAATTATGGAGCGGAACCTGGTCACGGTCCAAGCCAACGACGATCAGGAAGTCGTGGCAAAAAAAGTAGCCGACTACGACTTTTTGGCGATTCCGGTAGTGGACGACGAGCAGCGTCTGGCGGGTATCGTCACTTATGACGACGTGATCGATGTGCTGCGTGAAGAAGCCGAAGAAGACGCCTACCTAGCCGCCGCCGTCGAACCCTTACAAGCTGGCTATCTGCAAACCTCGCTAATCGTGCTGACGTGGAAGCGAGGCTTCTGGCTATTTACCCTGTTTATTGCAGCATTGCTGACAGCTTTTGCGCTAAAATCTTATCAGCAGGTGATCGATCAGGTTGGTTGGCTGGTCTTTTTTATTCCATTGATCATGTCCAGTGGCGGTAATTCCGGTGGCCAGTCGGCCACATTGGTGATCCGTGCACTGTCCAACAAGGACATCGGCCTCTCCGATGCGAGGCGCGTATTGGCGCGCGAACTGCTCATGGGACTCTTCTTGGGAAGCGCGCTCTCGGTGGTCGGCTACGTCGTGGGCTGGCTCATGCTTCCAGCGCCGCCTACCGGACCAACTCCTGTGGAGCTATTGACCATTCCCATCACGCTACTGGTCGTCGTGTTGTTTGGCAGCCTGTGTGGCGCCGGTTTGCCACTGCTGTTTCGACGTTTGGGAGTTGATGAGGCTCTTATGAGCACACCTTTCGTAACGGTGCTTATCGACATTGGCGGAATACTCATCTACATGATGGTCGCCATGAAGATGATCGATGGCCTGATCAGAACCGCTGGTCCAGCGCTGACGCTCTAACGCCGAGGATGCGAATTGCGCAAGCAGGTTGGGGACTCGTACTAGAATTCTGTGCAAAATTCTGGCTAAACGTCCAACTGAGGCTGACCGATGTACATCTGCAAGATCTGACTTTGCACCTTGATGGCCCGGACAAGAATCCATATTTGGTCCCGGGTAAACTTTTCGGGGTCCGAACTGGCAAGTTCCTCCAACTCTTGAGTCATGGCTGCATGCTGGTCAGTGGCGACTTGCAACTTGAGGCCCATTTCCTTCCAGGCAGCTTTTAGCTTAAATGGCTCTTTGAACATCTGGAGCCGTTCGTCACTATGGGATAACAACAAGCAGAGCTGTGCCACATCTTGCACCGACGCATCTGGCTGGAGCTCCTGGATCTTTCCTGCAAGTTCCTGGCAATTCATGGTGTTCTTCTTTGAGACAAAAAAGTGACGGACAAAATTGGATCCGGGGGGCGACCCCATTTCAGTACAGGCTATAGAAAAGCCTAGCTCAAAGTTGGAGGGCTGAGAAAAAACCAATAAATACAGGCAAAACAACACCTTAGGCCGATTGGCAGTAGCCCTGGATCCGGTTGCGGAGTATGGACCGCGTCCGGCAGTAGAATCCGAATCCGTACCGCCCCTGCTAGACAAAGGTGCCGGGGAGTTCCTAAAACAGATCAGTTGTTCATCACCTTCACAAAGAGACTTAGTCGCCATGCCAACATTAGGAGTGAATATTGATCACGTGGCAACTGTGCGCCAGGCGAGGATGACCAACGAGCCCGATCCCATCTGGGCCGCCACACTCGCCGAGCTGGGTGGGGCCGATGGCATCACACTACATTTACGGGAGGACCGCCGCCACATTCAAGAACGCGATTTGCACCTGCTTAGCCAAACGGTTGCGGTAAAGCTGAATTTGGAGTTAGCCTGTAGCAAAGATGTGCTTGCGATCGCCTGTGAAGCGCGCCCTTACCAGGCCACACTCGTGCCTGAGCGTCGCGAGGAGGTAACAACTGAAGGCGGACTCGATGTAGCGGCGCAGCCAGAGCGGGTGAAGGACGCGGTAGCGCAGCTACAAGATGCCGGAATTGTGGTTAGCCTATTTTTAGATCCCGACTCGGCCCAAATCGAGGCGGGCGTCAACGCGGGTGCATCAGCTATTGAGCTGCACACGGGTGCCTATGCGAGCGCCTCCGCAAAGTTTTCGGCGGAAGCTGAACGGGAAACGCTTGAGCGGATGGCCCGAGAAATCCACAGCGCGGGACTCATTCTACATGCCGGACATGGATTGACTTATCGCAACGTCCAGCCGGTGGCAGATATTCCGCACATGTGCGAGCTGAATATCGGCCACAGTATCATTTCGAGGGCTATCATGGTTGGCCTAGAACAAGCGGTGCGCGATATGAAACGGCTTGTGACATGACGTCCAGGCGTTTTTCGCGTCTGCGCGTGTAGGTGACGCAGAATCACGCAGCCCGGCGATTGCGATGATGCACGCCACCAACCAAGGAAAGCCCCGCTCGCGTTGCGAACCAGCGGGGCGGAGGGCAAGTGCTATCTTGCCGATCGCCGCCGGCGTAACGTCAGCCCTATGCTGGCCAGCGATGCTAACAGCAGTGTGTGTGGCTCGGGAACAGCTGCGGTCGCTGCGCCTGAGGCCGAGGTGTTGAAGGCGGCCAGCAAGATGCCAAGGTCCAGGCTATCGACCGGCGAAGTGCCGTTGAGCTCGCCCGTACTCGGAGTCCCCACGGTCCCATAGGCCTCCAGCAGAATACCAAGATCCAAGCTATCGACCATACCGTCCATGTTCAAATCTTCCGGGATGGAAATTACGGACACTGTGCCGTCAATCAACAGAGATCCAGTGTCCCAGTTCAGTCCGTCCGACGAGAGATCTGGCAATGTCATGGTTGCAAAACTGCCCGTCTGGGAGCCCCAGTCGAGCAAATCAAATGTGTTGCCCAGCGCTGGTGTAAAGCCGTCGATCAACTGGACCGAAAGGACACCGTCCAGGTCGAGCAATCCGCTGATCTGGAGTTGGTCGTACTGAGTGCCGGCTGTTTCACCACCGAGTTCCATCAGCAATGTGCCGCTCGCCCCCTGCACGTAGTTGCCGGTAATCGTTGCTGTCGCCGGAGAGGACCCCGGCGCAAAAGTGCCAGCCGTGAGTTCCAGGTTGCCAGTCAGGCTGGTCACGCTTAGCGTGCCGCCCTCGATGATCAGTGGGGAAGGTAACGCTTCCGGTTCGATAATTTCAATAGCATCCGCCACCACCGTTCCCCCCGACAACGTCAGGCCGCCGCGGTACAAGACCGGGGCTCCGCCCCCTCCGCTATCGGCATGTCGCGGCCCGATGTAGATCGTGTCCTGAACATCCAGCCGTCCTTCCTCTTCCACCGTCACCTCGCCGATGCCACCGGCCTCCGAAGTATTTTTTGCTCCGATGTAGAGCCGATTGTAGATATACCACTCCGCCTCCAGACCGGTGCCGCCCCCGTCATTTCCGATGGAGACGGTTCCCACCGAAGCACCGCCACCCGTATCGGGATAACGCCCCACATACGAATTGTTTCCTTCGGCGTAGGCACCCGTATCGATGATAAGGGACCCGGTACCATAGAGCCCGATAGCATGGGTGCCTGACAGATAGGAAGGGGTCCCGTTGCCATCCGTATCGCCACCACTAACAGTAATGCTTCCCTGGCTGTTCCATTGATAACCAGCATCGATACTGCCGCTGGTCACCTTCCCTTCGTCCCCAACAATGAGTGTCCCCTGGCCGTAGTAGCCGACCATCAATTTGGAGTCGTCGTCCATCGTCGATCCGTTACCAGTCACGGTAACTGTTCCGACGCCGGTGCGGTCGTGCATATCCGAGTACCCAATCCGTACCTTCTCCGCGAACAAGTCAGCTCCTCCGGATACGGTGACTTCGCCCGTTCCAAACTGGCCCACGTAAAGATGTCCTGTAGAACCATAATCCATGTTCCAGGAAGAACCTGCGCCGTCCAACGTCACCGTGCCGTTACTACCGATTTCCTTGCCAACGTAGTTATTGGTTCCTCGGTTAATAATGTCGTCACCGCCGTTGACCAGTATTTCGCCCGGGCCTGTGAGACTCACGTTGTGATGGCCAATGGAAAGGCCCTCTCCGGGTGAACCACCCGGGTACCAGGGGCTAGCAAAAGATCCCGTGTACTGATCGCTGCCGATGTTGTCGTAGACATCCGTAGCGTCGACACCGTACGGGTCGACCAGGATCACCGCATTGGCCGGCACGGCCAGAGCGAGCACGACTGTTAAAATCGCTGCCGGAGCAATCAACCTTCTCGCCAACTGTATCACGGTCACCTCCGAGTACGTTTTGTCACGCTTCGCCTACCGCGCAGTTGTCAGCAGCAGTTGGGGGTTAGCTGCAGGCGAGTCTGCCTCTGAGCATTCAACGGCAGCGATTAGAGCATGGTGATCAAGTTCCAGCACCACCGCCTAATTATGTTTGGGGCTGCGATACCTGTCAAACACCCGGCAGACTTTCTTGCCGCCGACTCACCGACAACAGGACCAGCTCTAAAATAGCCAGCAGCGGCGATGACAGTTCCTGGCCGAGCGATACAGGCTGGTCCTACTAGAGGCCATTGCCGAGAAGGGGATATGTTTTATAATGGCGACCAACCGCCGGTAAGCGCGGGCTGACCTTCGATGATTAGTAGCTTTTCTTGTTGAGAAAAAAAGTATGTGTTCTGACTACCAGGCATTCAGACGCAGACGATTAGTCCTCTGTCGATCGGCGTTCACACTCGTCGAGCTCTTAGTGGTGATCGCCATCATCGGTGTCCTAGTCGCACTCCTGCTGCCGGCAGTGCAGGCGGCTCGTGAAGCGGCGCGGCGGACGCACTGCGCCAATAACCTCAAACAGATTGGTCTCGCCTTCCAGGTCGATCATGACACGTACAACGCACTCCCCAACGGAGGCGAATTTGCGGCGACACGCACCTGGTGCGGCAACAGTCCTTGCAACTTCAAAACACAGGCATGGTCCTGGGGATATCAAATTCTGCCCTTCATCGAGCAGCAGCAACTGTGGCAGAACAAAGACGATGAACTGGTGGCCGCAACCCCGGTGGGCGCGTACTTCTGCCCCAGCCGGCGACCACCGACCGTGCTGGCTGGAGGATATTGGGCAAGCACGCATCTGCCTCGGGCGCAGGCCGACTACGCCGGCAATGGGGGAACGTTTACCCATAGCACCCCCTGGCTGGATTGGGGGAAGGTAGACGGTGTGGTGATCCGCATGGGCAATGGGCTCATCAATATGGCCAAACTGATAGACGGGACGTCCAACACGCTGTTGGTCGGCGAGAAGCGGATGAACCTGAGATTCATGCTGACCGACCAGCAACCCGACGATAACGACGGCTACGTGGGGGGATATCAGGACGACGTCGTTCGCTCGGGAGGCTATCCGCCGGAGGCCGATCATGACGTCCCGAAGTACACCCTCCAATCGCGCATCCCGGGGACCCTCCAGTTTGGCTCGTCCCATTCCGGCGGCGCCCAGTTTGTCATGGCCGACGCTTCAGTACATTTGATTTCGTTCACAGTCGATCCCGAGACGTTTCGTCGTCTTGCATCACGAAATGACGGCGAGGCCGTCAGCGTCGACGGGCTCTAGGTCTTGCCGTGCTACGGCGGGGGCCCAATTCGGATCGCGCAAGCTGGCATGAGTTATCTGGCTGCCAGGGGAGCGTCACTACACCATTTGGCGCTTGCGCGAGAGGGGCGACCAACCGCCGTCTGCCTGGCAATCCACGAGACTAGTGGCGAGGAACACTTTGCCAAATACGACGATGTGCTTAACTATATAGATAAATACGTCCGCGCCGATGGCGCGCCCGGCGTTGGAGACAAGCACATCATAGAGGGGCTTCGTGCAGACAAAAGGCGTCCGCAGTTTCTAATGCGCGATAAAACGCGATCCATCGCCGATGGATGCACCGATAGCCCAAACACGTTGATTACAAAAATCCGTGCCCCTATGACATACACAATATCGCTGTCTGAACAACCTCTAACACACTGAGTTGCGAGCTCTCAGCGGCATGAGAAGGACTACAGCGATGGCCAACATGACCGTTGAAGGCTCTGGCACCATGGCTGTTGCCTGGTCGTAGAGAGACACTTCGGGGTCTCCATAAAGGTTTGCGCCAACATGATTATGCCAGTACCAGCAGCGATTAAACAGAGTACTATCTCGCTTTAACTCCATGAGTGCTTGTCCAGCGGTAAGCTGGTCTAGGGCAATCCGCTCGATGTACCCGTAACCAAGGCCCGCAATTCCGGATATGTGCCAATCGCTTGTGAGATCTACCTCGGATCCCGGGCCGTGACTAATTTCAGTGAAGCCAACCGTGGCGACGGCACCATTAATAAGTAATTCGTAGCTCAAATTATTGGTATTAGATGGATCCGAATTAAGACAGGAGGCCTGCCATGTCATCACGGGATAATTATCGTCAAGTGTTACCGCGGTAGATGAATTCATTACTGCTGCCGCGCCGCTACCACCCCCATGCGTGAGCCAAGTTACAATTCCAGGATCCGTGGCGTCCCATCCCGCCTTCACGTTAGAAATGGAGCAGATATCAGCGTCAGGAGGATCTGATAATGTTATGCCCACCGAATCATAAACTCGATAATCCGATACTCCATTCGGATCGAGGAGATCATCTTTAATCTGCTCGCCATAAAAGAGCCGATTCGCTCCCTCCGCCGCTATCAGTGTATGGTTTCTCCAGCTAATGTCCGTCGCAGTCTGGTAGTCAATCGTCTTGCTAAGAATATGATCGAGATCAGTAACACTCTGTGAGAATAGGGCTGGGCTACTGGAATCCCCATAGACTGGCATACGTCCAACATAGAGCTCGTGATCCCGATCGATACCACCGGTACCAAAGTCACCGGTGATCGTGCCGAACTCGCCGTAATCATTATCGCCATCGAGATCCCAATTGCCGTCCATATCTGCGTAGTAATAATCAGAAGGAACAGGAATCTTAGTGAAGCTACTGCCGTCGTCAGGATTTCGAGGGTGCATCGTTTTCATTGGCACCGGTCCCACATTGTCCCTTGGATCACCAATAATCAATAGATAATCGAAGTCATGCTCCGGCTGTGCTACTTTCAAAAAATCACGAAGGGCTTCCGATGCACCATCGCCCGTCAATCCACTCCCACCCCAATCGGTTTCGTCGAACACGTGGACATTGAGCCCTCGATTAACCTTGTGTGTTTCGAAGGTACTGAGCATAGTAGACGCGGCTCGAATCTCGGAAGTGGTTACGATCGCATAACCATCTGCTAGAACCAGCGATGCCCCAGAAGACAGGGCCAGAGTACAGGCGCTCATCAGCGCAAAAACAACCCAAGAAGTAATTTTATGCATAAGGCTTCCCTCGTTTAAGCAGCGGTTGCAGAAAAAGACCGAATAAGGCCAACAACAAAGAGGAGAGTTCAGGTAACAGGGACACTGTGCCGTCAATCAACAGGGACCCAGCGTCCCAACCGAACCCGTCCGATGCGAGATCCGGCAATGTCATGGTTGCAAAACTACCCGTCTGGGAGGCCCAGTCGAGCAGATCATATGTGCTGCCCAGCGATGGCGTAAAGCCAACGATCAACTGGACCTAAAGGACGCTGTCCAGGTCGAGCAATTCGCTGATCTGGAGTTGGTCGTACCGAGTGCCGGCTGTATTACGGCCACCCTGAGTACGCTTTATGACGCTTCCCCTACCGTGCGGTTATCAGTAGCAGCTGGGGGTTGGGTGCGGACGAGACTGCCGCTGAGCATTCAACGGCAGCGTTTAGAGCACGGTGATCAAGTTCCAATACAACTGCCTTATTATGTTTGGGATGGCGATGCCTGTCAAATACCCTGTAGACACCCTTGTAGCCGACTCACCAATAACAGGACCAGCTCTAAAACCGGCAGCAGCAGCGATGACGGTTCCGATTTTCTCGCATGGCAACGCAGAGAGTCTCCCGGCCCCCTCAGCGCCTCGCACCTCTCAGATTCGGAGGCCCATTTCGGCACAGCCTCAATCCCGATTGCCGGTGCGCTGGAAACGGGCCCTCCACCTTAGACAATGGGCCTGATGATTCATGTCGGACTATCGATGTCTGTCATGAGATTTAAGCACGTGAGGGCTTACGACACTCAGCAGTAGTTTGGCCCGTGTCCTGACGAAAGAGGGGCGTTATGCACCATGTGAGTTTTGCACAACAAATCAGGTCCAAGTTGTGCAAACTAGCGCGCCGCGAACAACCTGCTCAAAAACTGATTGAGAATCGTGAGCAACCAGTACAACTGCAGCAAGTCAATTTGAGTTTACGGATGTTGTGTATTGCGCATTCGGTGACACGGTGGCCCAGGACCAGCCATCCGGACCGGCCTCGCTAAACTTGACGTTCTCTCCCATATTCGACGTAATACGGACGGCGCTGTCTGCGCTAGCGCTGATCGCCATTCGATACGTACTGCGTCCACCCAACACCTTGAACGACTCACTGGATTCGCTTTGCTTCGTCAAGACAATTGGTGCCTCCACGTAGAGTACGGCATTACCGGCAATGGGATGGAACAAGAGATTTGCTGCTTCAGGCACAGCCCCAAAACAATAAGGCCCCTGGCTGACACGGCCTGGCTTGTCGTGCAATCCGCTATCATCCCATTCAAGATAGCCAAAACCTTCAATCGGAATATGCCACTCATTCACAACGGGAAACTTAAACTCGCGAGGCTTGCCGGTGTAGACAATACTCTTGTCGGTGTAGAGCGGGACGATCGAATCGGCAACGTTCAGAGCCTTCCATCTGAGCAGTTCCGACACCAGATCGAGGGTGGAACGCGGGACAATGTCTTGGCCTTCCGTAAGAAATAGATACAAGTAGCGCAGCAAAGTCGCCTCCTCCCAACCGTTGGAATACACACCAGGCATTCCCTCAGTCAGCAGAAAGATATTGCGGCCTTTGTATTCGCGATACCCCGGATTGAAGGTCCAGGAATGGCGTAAAATGGCAGCCATAGGAATGGCGCAAGCGTCGAGATACTGCTTTTCGCCCGTTTCTCTATAAAGGCGCAATAAGCCAATGGGCCCCAGACTTGTTGTTGTAAATTCGTAGGGATATTCAAATCCGATTGTTGACAAAACCTGCGCCGCTTTGCGTGCCTCGTCCAAGTAGAGTGGGTCCCCCGTCTCCTTGTGATAAAGCATCATCAAGAAGACATATGCGCCAGTACAATCGTATTCATTCAGCCACTTACCACCGTTCGTAAACTCGGCATCAATAGCCAAGGGGAAAATATAGTTCAGTTTTTGCCCCGCTGTTACTACCTCATCAGCGTTATGCAAAAACGTTTTGCGTGCCGGTTCGGAATCAAAGGTTTCCAGATAATCTCCGGCCGCAACATAATTAAACAAGTACTGCCACGCGTCCCCAAAGGGCAAGGACATACGGACACTGTTCCACAGCCTGTCTTCGTGATTTACAAGAGATTGTCCCGTTTCTGACGGGAATTTTTCCAGATAGCGTTTGATCGACCAAAGATTCGTCTGTATGCCAATCTGGCTCCTACCGAGTTTTTCGTGACACTTAATGAGGTCGGCAAAACCCTTTTCAGTGATGTCCGGCCAATCTACGAATTTGGGGTTAGGCTTTTTTAGCAGAGGATAGATATTGCTGTAGCCCGTTACAAACCGCCTGCAATAGTCGACCGGCTCGTTTATAGCAGGAACGCCCGATTCAAGATAAAGGTTCGAATTTGCCAGCGTTAGGGAAGTACCCTGTGGAAGGGGGACCTTGATGCCAGGCACATCATAACCGAACGACAACGGTTTTTTTGCCGCACCTTCTTCCACTTCCAGACAACCGGGAGGTTGCCTTACCGAATCCAAAATGCGAGTTTCCGTGGCAGTGAAATAATCGCTCAGCGATGAAAAATCGACCAGGTAATGAAGGCTCGAGTGGAGCGCAGTCGCATCGCCAAAAAAGACAAACTGGTTCAAATCGTAAACGGTTCCCGTGCCGGGAACCCGCGTATGATAGGTCTTGGATCCGGGCGTTCCGTTGAGGTAATAAGTCAAGTCGACGGCCGATCGCTCCAGAACCTTGCCCGTCGAATTCACATAGGACAGCTCGGGATAACTGCCTTCAAACGGCTGGTCATCTGCAGGCACTAGATCACTGGTTGTCTGCACGGCAACCTGACTGTTAATCAGGTTAGGAGCGCCTTCGAAAACTGAAATTGTTACCGTGTACGTGCACCAATCCAGCTTACCTTTGATAACAATCGCTTTGCCTGAAATCGCAGTAGTCTCGGTAACATTGGCCGGGTCGAGGAACTGCAACCTTGGATCCCCGCCGCCAGGAACAAGCGCGAGGGCGGGAGCGTCAGCCGGCGTTCCATTGCCTAAGATCCGGATCGCACCCTCGGCGTGGCGGTAGCTAACAACATAGTCACCTGTCGCCAAGGTTTTATCCATAGATGTGCCAGTGCACCCCATTACCGAAACGCTGATCGAGATTGTCAAACCGGCTAGCAGATTAAAAACAACGCGTGCCATTTTGTTTAGACCTGGATTCAGGTGGTGAGAAATGGGTAAAAACACAGACTCGCTTCGGGGCTACCTCAATGAGTAGGTAAAGTGTTTTCCGGAGAGATGAACAGCAGGCAATGCGCAGAAACTCCCGCGAATTTTTGATTCCCTTTATTAATCAAATTGCTCCGTGCCACCGCAGGCAACTGGCTACTTTCTGCAACAAAAGAATCGTGCCGGTGATTCCATCGGCGGCGCGCGAGGATCAATAGTACAACCCGAGTTTCTAGCTGGCAATCCTCAATTTTTGTGGATCGCAGTTCAGTCGAAGTCTTTGCCAACAACGGCATGGCAACGGTGACGAGTCTGATTTTCCCGGATCCGTCGAGCATCGGTGTCTCTCTCTATGCAGAGGGTGGCGTGGCCGAGTTGGTAAGCCTGGAGGCCTATCGGTTGGCCAATGCGTTCCTGTCCGAGGCCGACCTTAACGAGGACGGAATTATTGACAGCGTGGACGTCGGTATTTTACTGGAGAATTGGGGTACGAGCACGACTCCAGATTTGGGAGAACTCGATGGCACGCCGCCGGTAGATAGTCTCGACTTGGGCATCCTCCTGGCCGCCTGGGGTTCCGCGCCGCTGAGCGCAGCGGCTGTGCCCGAGCCGTCGCCCCTCGTAGCGCTAGCTGGCGCAATTGTCTGCGGTCTCGCCGCCCGACGCCGGCAGCCTTACGGAAGCTGACGATGGAGGGCGCACGGGGCTGTCTCGCGAGATTTCAAAAGAAACCTTAGTTCGCACCACCGCCGAATGGCGGAATTATCAACCGCCTTCGGGGCCCGCGCGATCGATCGCCAACACAGAGCCCCCGTCATGGCTCCTACCCCTGCTGGCGGAAACCCGTTATTATGATCTGGCTACTGCCAGCCAACACGTTAACTAAGAAGGAAAACTGAGATGGGTACCAAAGGTGGAGTGTTTGCAGGTCTCTCTGTCGCCATGGTGACGCCGTTTAAGGACGGCGCAATCGATTACGAATTGTTTGCCGAACAAATCGAGTTTCAAATCGCCGCTGGCACGCATATGCTGTGCCCAGTAGGCACCACGGGCGAATCGCCAACCCTCTCCCACCAGGAACACGACCGCGTAATTGCTTTTGTGTGCGAAACGGTCGCTGGGCGCATTAAGGTCATGCCTGGCACCGGCTCAAACAGCACCAGCGAAGCTCTGCGTCTCACCAAGTTTGCCGAGAAGGTGGGCGCCGACGCAGCCCTGCAGGTAGCCCCCTACTACAATAAACCTACTCAACAGGGTTTCTACGAGCATTTCAAGTGTTTGGCAGAAAACACCGGCCTGCCTCAGTGCATCTACAATATCCCAGGCCGGACCGGCAAGAATATCGAACCAGAAACAATCTTCCGTTTGGCAGAACTGGAAAACATCGATTTAGTAAAAGAGGCCACCGGCTCGTTGGACCAGGCATCGGCCATACTCACCAACACCAATCTCACGGTACTAAGTGGTGATGACAGTCTCACCCTGCCGCTAATGTCGGTTGGCGCTGAAGGCGTGATTTCGGTGGTAGGCAATATCGTCCCTGAAGACATGAGTTCGCTGATTCAAGCGTGTAGTGCGGGCAATCTTGTCGAAGCGCAGCGCTGGCACCACCGCCTCTTTCCACTTTGCCGTGATATGTTAGGAATTGCCACCAACCCGATCCCCGTAAAAACAGCCATGAAAATACTGGGGCGCGATTCGGGTGAGCTCCGGCTGCCAATGACCCCGCTGGCGGCGACGGAAGAGGTTGCATTGAACAAGACGCTCGCCGCCTATGGCCTTGGTCAGCACGCTGTCGTGTAGCAACATCGCTAGAACACAAGCTGGTGCCGGCCTCTGGAGAACGTCAGGTCGATCGGATCGGCGTCGAGTTTGCACAGCGGATGAGCGGCAATTTCTTCCCGCAGGTCGGCGCTCACAAAAACATGCCCCAGATGGAGTGTATTGGGAATAAACATCCACCGAGACCCCCCATAGCGCTGGCAAATTTTTTCGCACAGAGTTTCATCATCTGGCAGCGTAGCGGGAATCTTGGCCCGGTCCATATCGCCGGTGGTAAATGCATTGATAAACGTTTTCTGCTCGTCAATACGATTGCGAAGTCGCTGCGTAATAAAATCGGCTAGTCCGACCCCAATTGCATTTCCCTGGGAGGCTTCGGATAGCGATAACGCGCTGATAACCCGAATGCGGGGGCGATCCAGATCTTGGCTGCCCCTCAGGCCGCGGTAGCCGATTACGTTAGTATCCATGCCCGTGCCGCTATACGTCTTGCCAATTGCGTCGACAACCAGCACGTCCAAATCGTCGATCGGCAACCGCGGAAAATAGTGATGATGCCGCTGAAGGACTTCTGGCTCTCGCGTGAGAATCTGGCTCGCTGGCAATGCGTGGATTTCTGCAGTTTCATCGAATCCATCTTCTAAAATCGCCAGGCCGGCCAGGATCTTCCCAGAATCGACGACCACCTGCCCCATTTCTAACAACATGTCTTTCATCTGGGGTGTCGGGCAGGAGTGAAATGTTTCGGCAGAACGGATCTTTCCCATGCCAACGACCATCATCTTTGTCAGCCCGCTCTGTATCGGACCTGAAAAACACGTATGCAGCTTCACTCGGTTGATCACCAATACGCCCGCCGATTCATGACAGAACCGGTCCATCCAAACATCGCCCGAACTGACTGTACCCACGTGCACGCATTCCATGCTCGACCGAATTGGCATACCCATCGCCTGTTCGGTCATACCGAGCGACTCAATCATCTGCTGTTGGCCACTTGCGGTGGCCCCGTTATGCGAGCCCATTGCCGGCACCATAAACGGCTTGGCTCCGCGCTTGCGCAGCCAATCGCCTGAGGCGCGAATAATATTGGCAATGCTAGATATTCCGCGACTACCCACCGGAATGGCCACCGGACCCTGCGGCACAGCAAGGTCTAGGCCGTCAAGCTGACGATGCAGTTCTGCAGCCACGTCTTGCAACGGACTGGACACGAGATTCTGCTGAACGGAAAACAGTTGCATCATGGATTTGCGATCGTCAATTACCGCTGAGATTTTCTAACTGGTAAATCGGTAGGTGGCGGTAATAAACTTCCAGCATATAAATAGACAAACAAGTCACATAGAGCCGGCCACCCTCGGAACCCCACTCGTCTCCTTGCGGATCCCAGCTACCCCGCTCACTCCCCTCTTGTACCTGGTGCGCCGGAAGTACCACGCGCATCACATCATTCCAGGCGCGCCAATGACGGCCCTCCAAATGGTGGCAAACTTGAGTCGCGTAGTACCAATAGTACACATTGCGATCTCCATCCTTCCAGACGGGAAGATTTCTTATCAAGTGGTCGCCGCCCTTCTGAAGCCGAAAGTCCGAATGGGGCCAACCCAAATATTGCCTACATAACAGACCTTCGGCAGTCATCGAAAGGGTCGCCGCCTGCCGCGGCTGATACGAGTAGAATACACCGCTTTCTCGGCTCACCGAATCGAGAAAGTCGCCAATCCGCTTCAGCGTCGCTGTCGGCACCTCGAGACCTGCCATCCTTGCACTCTGGAGCGCCATGACGACCCACCCCGTCACCGACAGATCGCTGCCCTTGCCTGCCCCGTAGCGCCAACCACCCGCGGACGACTGCGCTTTTACGCAATAGTCGACCGCCCGCTGCGTCTGCTCGCGGTACTTGGAATCGTGCGTCATCCCATAGAGTTCACAAAGGGCGATCGTGCACATCGCATGCGTATAAAGCGAGCTGTTACCGAGTCCGGTCTCAAAAAAATCACCATTTGCTTTCTGCTTTTGGAGTAGAGAATTCCATCCCCGGTAAACGACACGTTCGAAAGGTTCCTCGGAGGTTCGCTGTGGTGTAAAACCGGCACCTTGAAATGCCAGTAGCGCCATCGCAGTGGCCGCCTCCTGGTTTTCGGAGGACGCGCCGTCAGTATAGCGACCTTGTAAGCTCCACATTCCCCGCCTGCCTTGATAGCGTGCGAGCCAACGCAGGCCGTCCATCACCGCTTGCTGCGTGGCTCCCGTACCTCCGTAAGCCTCCAGCAGCTTCTGTTGCATCCCCGTTTCCCGGCCAGTAAGCGACACTTGAATGGGTGTCATCTCGTGGGTGAGCAGTTTATCTTGCAGTGGCCGTTCGGTGGGTTCGACAAGCGTAGTATCAACTAGCTCCGTTATCTGTAGCGGCTCTATCGCTGAGTCCAGTGGCTCGTCGATTACATCGAGCGACACGTCTAGGTCCTCACCGATCATCTCGTTGCCCAAATTCTCGGTATAGTCAAAACGCAGTAGTAGCGCTTCGGTACTCTCCGGGATAATGAAAGTCAGACCCAAGACAATCACGGCAATCATGTGTAGCATCGCGCTAAAGAGCCACGGTGGCGCATCGAAAACGAGGTCAGAAAAAGTCACCAGCCGTGGTAAGGCATCTTGATCCTGCTTTGGCCGCGGAAGCACCCCTGTAGGTGTCGCTGAAGAAAGAGTCCCCGCCCCTTTCAGCTGGCTCATCGTAGTTGCAGCCCACTCGGCAGCAACAACGGGCGGCCCGCTGCCTGCCACAGCCGAAGGCTGTGCTAGCGGAGGAGGGGTCGGTGCAGATGGCCCGGGTTCGAGCGGCGGCGGCATTGGCGCGCATACCTCCTCAAGGCCTTCGCCAAAAGGTAGGCGTGGCTCCGAGCTAGACATAAAGATTCTCCGTTCCACGGATCGCGCCGGCCGGGCTTCAGCCTATCTAAACCCTGTGCCGCCGCTAGCTGCCATTTTAGCGGCGTGGGTGGCCAGCGGCAAGCAAACGCCGCTGGCCCCAAGTCGTGGCAGGACAATGATTACACTCGATGCTAGCCACTCTGACACTCCAATCAAACAACCTGCACCGACAAGACATTGTCCTTCATTGGTCATCGGCACCCAAGGCATGTCTGGTCCGTCAGAATCGCAGAATCTGTATAGATCTGGCGGAGATTGCAGCCAACATACCCATAAAATACGTTTGTGATAGGTAGGCGCAACGCGGGTAAAATACCACTTCCGCCATCGGTTAGCCGGCCCCGACCCGGTATCCCTAGGCAACACGAGTCATTTATTAACTGCTGCACAGCCAAAGAGCCACCTGGGACAACGGTCTTTGGCGGGAGCTAGAGAATTGCTGAGGGTTGCTCCGTGGTTCTCAGAAGCACAGGCGTCAACAGGTGCACCGCGATGACCGATAGCGCCCGATACCTATGGCACCGATCGATCTTTGCACCCCCAATCTCCCAGCGCCACAATTTATTTCCTAGC
>JAKVCC010000024.1 GCA_022448265.1 Pirellulales bacterium | reverse complement strand
TTGCCCCCCCCCCAGGCGCTTATATACACTTGGGGCAGTTCCGATCTCAGGTCACATGGAGAAACGCTAATGCAGCCAGTAACTACCCGCACAAAACAAATCAACAAATGAGTTTAAAGAGTCTTTCTTGTTGACAACGTCTGCACGATACTTTTCGCCCTGCGGAATCGCATCATGAAGCGTTCTTTTCAACCCACTATAACCGCTGTCGTGCTCAGCGCCGCGTTGGTCTTACTGGCCGCGCTGCCCTCCTTGGCAGGTATCGGTGACGGCCGCCACCTGGTTCGCAATCTCTCGAACAACGGGGCTAAGAACGTACACCCCCAGATTTCCGGCTCGAACGTTGTCTGGCAAGGCAATGCCGACGGGAACTACGACATCTACCTGCACGACGGCACGGGCGTGACCAACCTCTCGAACAACGCGGCTTATAACGGCACGGCCCAGATCTCCGGGGCGAACGTTGTCTGGCATGGCAATGCCGACGGGAACTTCAACATCTACCTGCACGACGGCTCGGGCGTGACCAACCTCTCGAACAACGGGTCTGATAACCTCCGCGCCCAGATCTCAGGCTCGAACGTTGTCTGGCAAGGCAATGCCGACGGTAACTACGACATTTACCTGCACGACGGCACTAGTGTGACAAACCTCTCGAATAACGCGGGTGAGAACAGCGAATCCCAGATCTCCGGCAGCAGCGTTGTCTGGATGGGAGATGCCGACGGGAACTACGATATCTACCTGCACGACGGCACGAGCGTGACCAACCTCTCGAACAACGCGGCTAATAACGAATACCCCCAGATCTCCGGCAGCAACGTTGTTTGGCAGAGCAATGCCGACGGGAACGAAGACATCTACCTGCACGACGGCACGAGCGTGACCAACCTCTCGGACAACGGGTCTACTAACCACAGCCCGCAGGTCTCCGGCTCAAACGTTGTCTGGACGGGCAATGCCGACGGGAACTTTGACATCTACCTGCACGACGGCACGAGCCTGACCAACCTCTCGAACAACGGGGCTGATAACAGCACCCCCCAGATCTCAGGCTCGAACGTTGTCTGGCACAGCGATGCCGACGGGGGCTACGACGTCTACGCCGCCTACTGGCTTGGTCCCGACGCGGTACTTAATAACGTAGATCTTTCCGGTGAGGATCTTTCGAACATTGATTTTTCTGCCGTCGATCTGCAAACCGTAGTCGGCTTAGGCGCAACCGTCGGCAATCCACTCTATAGTCCGGCAACGTTCTTTCCCTCTGGCTTCGACCCGGTCGCGCAAGGTTGGACCCTTGTCCCCGAGCCACACACACTGCTGTTAGCATCGCTGGCCAGCCTGGGGCTGACGTTACGCCGGCGGCGATCGGCAAGATAGCGCTTGCCCGATGCCAGGTGTGGGAAATGCGGGGTTAATTCTCTTGTTGCCCAGCGACTGACGCCGCACGCGCCATCGCCAAGATGCCCGCCTTGATCGCTTCCGGCAGCATCGGCCAGGCTTCGATGACGGCTTGCAGATCGGGGTCGATGCTGCTCGTTTCTGCAGCAACTGCGCCGGATTCTGCGCCGCCTAGAGTATCGACTGCTGTTTTCTTAGGGAAAATCGGTCCTTGTTCGACTCCGGGGGAGATTCATAATGTGCATGAGGGTATGTGGCCCCTTGTAGGAATTCAAATCCGTCAGTCTAGGTTCAAATCCTAGTTCCCCAGTTCTATATTTGCAGAGCATAGCGAGCAATCTTCTATGCGGCCTAGGATTCACTGGCTGTAAAACAACGAAATTCCGCAGCTACCACTACCTGCTCGTTTCTTAACTACACTTACGAGGCCTTGCTATACTACTAAGATAGACGGAACCGCCCCCTGAAACCGTTTGAAAAGGGTATCTTTGGATCCTCACGCTCCTAGATCTCGAATTTTTCGAAGTTCGCCAATTGCAGTGTTTGGCATTGCACTAACCTTAGCGTTCTCCATTTCATCTTCGACGGTGTTCGCTGTCGATCATGTCATTCACATTAGTGTGGATGGACTAAATAGCAATCTCTTGAAATCGCAGATTGATGCATTCCCATTGCTTTATTCTAACTTTGTGCGATTCGTGGACGAAGGAGCAACGACTTTTAACGCTCGCACTGATTTCACCCACACCAATACGATTCCCAATCATACATCGATGCAAACGGGCCGCCCCGTCTCGCAGCCAAGCGGAGCACCCAATACGACCTATCACGGATACACAAATAACGGTCATCCCGGACTGACCGCCACGCTCCACAATGACGGAAACCCTAATCTTTCCTACGTTTCGAGTGTTTTCGACGTAGCCCACGACAATGGGTTATCTACGGCTCTCTATGCAAGTAAGGAAAAATTTGTAATTTACGATCAAAGCTACAACGCCTCAACTGGAGCGCTAGATGCTACTGGACCTGACAATGGGCGTGATAAGATTGATGCGTACGTACAAAATTCCATTGGTTCAACGCTAAATACCAATTACTTGAGTGACATGGCGGCCAGTGAGTACAACTACACCTTTCTCCATTACCGCGATCCAGATACTACGGGGCACACGCGGCGTTGGGGGTCGACCGCCTGGTATATGTCAGTACAAGACGTCGACAGTTATTTAGGCGATATATTAAACCTAGTAGAAAGCGATGCTGGCCTGATTGACGAAACAATAATTATCGTCACCACCGATCATGGAGGTTCGGAATACGGACACAGTGCGCCCAGCCTCGAGGCACACTATACGATTCCCTTGTTCGTATGGGGGCCGGGCATAGCGGCAGGAGCCGACCTATACGAACTAAACTCGACGAGTCGACTTGACCCAGGTTCAGGCCGACCGGACTACAATGCCGTTGTTCAGCCTATTCGCAGCGGAGACACGGGAAATCTGGCGCTCAACCTGCTCGGGCTGGAGGCAGTACCCGGTTCGCTAATCAACAGCAGCCAAGATTTACTGGTTTCATTCTTAAGTGACTTTGACGGTGATGGGGACGTCGACGAATTTGATTTTTCTGTGTGGCAACTACACAATGGGGTCGACGATGGTGCAGACGCTGACAACGATGGTGATACAGACGGCGCCGATTTCCTAATTTGGCAGCAGCAGTTTACAGGCAGTCTTTCACCGCCCCTCTTAAGCGACTTTGACGGTGATGGGGACGTCGACGGATTTGATTTCTCTGTGTGGCAACTACACAACGGAGTCGACGGTGGTGCAGACGCTGACAGCGACGGCGATACAGACGGCGCCGATTTTCTAATTTGGCAGCGGCAGTTTACAGGCAGTCTTTCACCACCCTTGTCAGCCTCTACCGCCGTTCCTGAGCCTTCAAGCTTGGTGTTGCTGATAGGACCAGTAATTGTTTGCATTCTTGCTCGAAATTGGTCTTAATTTGCTTGCCGCCATGTTTCGTAGTTTGTTGATTTTTCTATGTGCACATCGGATCTACGACGATGGGCTTTAGGCACCCACCCCGCGCCTTCACCCTCGTTGAGCTGCTAGTGGTGATTGCCGTCATCGGCGTCTTGGTGGCGCTGTTTCTGCCGGCTGTGTAAGCGGCCCGCGAAGCGGCACAGTGTTCGCAATGTATAAGCCAATCCAAGCAACTGGGCCTGGCGTTCCTCAACTGTGAGTCCATCCATTTGCGACTTGCCCCAGGTGCGGTAATCGCTGTGAAGGACTGTCCTGGACGTTACGATGTGCGCGATGAAGCGGAGAACGTCCTGCAGGGTACGAGTTGGGTTCTGAAAAATTATTCCGTGTGTCGAGCGGCAAAGCCTATGCGATCAATGTGACTTCTCAGGGAATGTGAAGCACAATGAGCGCGCTGCAAAGACGGATATCGCGAGCCTCTATTTCCCCCGCCGCACGTAAGATGGTGTTGTGAAACATTGGACCCATCCCTCCAATGAGAAAGGCCACAGCATTTAGGCTATAAATGCTGTGGCCAAATGTCGCGAAATCACTTGATCGAAGTGATCTGTTTTTTAGCCTAACGGTTAGATGCCGGATCTTCTTGGGAAAAATTTCAACCCCAGTACCATCGCCGCCGCCGCAAATGCGAGTGACGTTGGCTCGGGTACTTTGGTGGCAAATGCTCCGACAGCATTTTCAAAAACGGATTCCTCAAGTCCGAAATTAAATACAACGTAGAATGGATCGGAAGGCGCGATCCCCGACGCGTCTGTAGTTAGTTGCATCAGCAGGGCGTATGCTCCATATTCGTCAGTGTCGAACGAAATCGGATCGAGAAAGTACTCAACGTGGGTGTGAACCTCACCTAAAGAGTCGGCCATAGCGATAATGCCGGAGCCACTCGCAGGCCCGATGGTGTTTGCGTCCACCGTTAAGCCACCGGTTGGATTGTCACCTATGACTATGCTCCCCCCCGTGGGCACAGTGGCAAAAGCGGTGCCGTTGTGATACTCAAGGGGACCGAGGATTTGATAATCGATTATGTCGTCTGCATTCACCCCCATGCCCTCGTCGGGTTCGGAGGCGATCCCTGGATCATCGGTCTCTTGTTCAAATGCACCGCTAATTGCAAAATCCGCTTCGAAGACCCGTCCTTCGGAACCAAATTCAATAGCGATTTTGTCGTTGTCGTACTCAAATTCGATATCAGAATGTGAATGTTGTGCTGCGGCAAAAGGGCTAGCGATCGCTAACGTTATAAGTAAGGCCGACATTAAAGCTGCTTTGAAAAATTGTGTAGTCACTAGATCAATCCCTCTTAATAAAAATGAAATATAAGAAAATCCATACTAAATGGCCGTGTAAACGGACTCCATTTCTGCTGATTGAAAAACAAGTCAAATAATTTAAGTGCCTCCTTTCTGAAGCGGATATCGGTTTAATAGCACCACTGTTGAGCCAATCAATACAAGTAATCCAGTCGTAGATTCAGGAACTGCGATACTTGCGATTGAGGGCATCCCACTATTTGTTCCGTAGTTGTCTTGCCAGGCAAGTAGGTCGATACCACTCGGCGGATTTGTCACCCCGCCTGTTTGCCAGCTGAGAAAGTCCTGGCCATCGACGTCTCCGTCACTGTCGAAGTCGCCATCAAGACTGGGAGCAAGTAGCGAAGCGTACTGCTGAACAGCATCAGTAAACCCTTGGCTATCTAAGCCAAAATTGAAGGCGATAAAAAATGGCTCGGAGTCAGCGACGTCGATAAAGCTTGTTGATAAGGAAAGCTTCAATCCATAAACACCAAATGCTGGAGGAGGCGAACCATCGTTAGGCTCTAAAAAGAAGTCGACGTGGGAATGAAAATCGCCGATGCCATCTGCCTGCCCAATGCCGTTGTCCAGGGGAGCAAAGCCGCCTTGCAGCGTTCCGCTGGCGCCATGTACTATCGTGTCGGCGGATCCGTTGTTTTCGATGCGGATCTGCGTGTTGGCTGTTGGTGATGCAAAGTTACTGCCATTCCAAAAGTGAAGATCATCCAAGAC
Organism: Pirellulales bacterium; assembly: GCA_022448265.1. Lineage (GTDB taxonomy): Bacteria > Planctomycetota > Planctomycetia > Pirellulales > Lacipirellulaceae > Bythopirellula. Next base: position 37,101 of record JAKVCC010000024.1, on the reverse strand, counting down.
GCTGTAGGCAATGATGTCGCCGGGATTGATGCCGAAGCCGACGTCATTTTCCGAAGCGAATCCCGGATTACTTTCGAATTGAGAAAAGAAACCATCCACAGGAAATTCGCCGGTAGCTACACCGGGGGTTGCGCCTGGGTCAATGACGACATGCCCAGCAGAGTATGAAAAAACGATGTCGGAGTGAGCGGTCTGCGCTGCCACTTCACTTGGATGGAATCCATGGGGCAAGATTCCCCAACTCAAAAGTCCAAGAATTACTAGTCGTCGGGAATTCATAGTGTGTCGCTCTCTCCGCCATCGCGGCTACCGAGGGCCCACCAGAGCAGGGGCTCAATTTCTTCAGAAATAAATTGCGAGTGACCGTCTGCTAGTACTATGTTGACACCGCCCGGATGATTGCTTGAGGGTGTGACTGCAAAATCGCCGCTGGCATTGAGGTTCTCAAAGTGACAATGGCTCATATTGGGTGTATTCAGATGCATGTAGGTCGATCCCGTGGGCGTCCATCCAGAAATCCAAGCTCGCCCGATGAAGGCTGATTCCACTGGGTCAGCATGTGTCGATCCGGCGTCACAGCGATCTCTCATCACAGAAAGTGTGCGGCCGCTGGACTCGGTGATGTGATAGGACTTGAGCGATTCACGGACGTTGCGAATTTCATCAAGATTTTGCGCTCGTTGAAATAGCCGCTCTACAACGGCTGCGGTGTGGGAAGTGCCATCAGTTATATGCCTGATGCTTGTGTTGCCACTCTGATGCCACGCAATGGATTTGCCAGGGTGTTGTAAGCTGATCACACCGTTATAGGGGCCAGGAATTGTCCGCTTTCCGTCGTAACCGGTCGCCGAAGAAGGCCAACCTGCGTTAGCGGCATAGTTGTCGCCGGCTGGATTAGCATCTCCCATTACGACCGCGTTGTCTTTCGAAACACCGTCAGAGGGACACAAAAATCCACTTACCTGTGTAGCCGCTGCAATCGCGTTGGTGTGCGATGCACCGATCGGAATTCCGCTGGAGCATGCGTCGGACATGTTCGTGTTGAAGTCGATCGAATCGTACAAGGAGCCTTGCTCCATGTAAGGCAATACACGGACCAACCAGCTGTAATTGCCCGGCTCGCAGCCATTGTTTGACGATCGGCCACTCGCAGTTTGGTTAATAGGGAAGTGTCCAACTGTACTATGGTGTGTCTGAAGCGCAAGACCAAGTTGCTTGAGGTTGTTTGCGCACAGCGTCCTCCTTGCTGCTTCCCTTGCTGCTTGTGTAGCAGGAAGCAGTAACCCAATGAGGACGCCGATAATGGCAATCACCACTAAAAGCTCCACCAGTGTGAACGCACTGCGAAATCGCATAATCCGTCTCACATGATATTTGGACTAAAGTCCTGGCAACTCATGCACAGAAATCCTGAAGAGTAGTGAATCCAAGAGAACCATTACGGTCGATCAATAGAATCAATGTGGCAGGCAAGAATTGCTTGCGCACCTCTCTTACAAGAAAAACTATGTACAAGTAATAACGAAATACTAAACGCCAGGAGGAACCACTGGGCATACAGAAAGCACTGGAGCTAAACGCTCCGCGCACAAGCACGAACGCGAATTAGCAGGCTGGTGGTCCGCGTGCTAGATGCTCACTCGGAAGATAGAGTGGCTGAAGAATTTCGTCGACTGGGCGTTCCGCGGGAACGGCAGCAACGAGTGAACCACTGCAGATTACTAGCTCAGATGTTAGGGACTGAGAAAGTATGGCACAAATAGGGCAAGGACCTTCTGTTGCCACTATTGTGACAGTTTCGGAACAAGTAGAGCTTTCTTTGGGAGCCGAGATTTCTTGGGAGTTGGTGTGAGAGTGCTGTCGCAACTGCAGCTGGTGTTTTTCCTGCTTAGCCAAGGCATCGGCCGTATTGTCCGCTTCCGGCTGCCGTGCTTTGCTACTGCAACAATGGTGGCGGCAAGAGGAACAGGAAGAATCCACCGTCGCAGATCCGTGCAAACCATGATGGTGATGCACATGCCACAAAGCATGCAATCCATAGCCTAGTACACCTACTGAGCCATAGGTGGCTAGTAGCATACAGGCAATCAAACGGCGCATAACTATCGCAGAAAACAGCATTCCCGGATGCTAGGCTAACCCGTACAGATAGTCAAGCTTTACTATCTTTTTTTACAATATTTTCACATAGGCGTCATTCGTACAAAAAAGATCACCTTAGTGCTTTGCCCTCTACACGTATGGTCGGGTGCGTCGGTCTCGATTGCGATTCGGTGGCCAAACTGGTGAGAAACCCGGGTTAACTGTCGAATTAAGGACCAGGCAGATCACCTTTTCCTACTCGAACCCACTTGCGTGCTAGTTCCGAGAGGGACGTTCCCTGCAGTGTTTGCCTGGCGAGCATGGCTGCACCCAGGCTGGTAGGTTCGGCACAGTCGACGGCCTGGACGGTACAGCCGAGCTTAGCACTTTTTATCTTCAGCCATAATTTGCTACGCGCGGCGCCGCCAAGTGATCGCACTTCTTTTGGTGGGTACTGCGGATGCAAAAGTTGAACCTGCTTGTCAAGTTCACCCGCTACCGCTTCGAGGATGGCTCGGACCTCATGGCCGATGGTGTGATCGTCGCGACGGTTGAGGAAGAGGTCGGCGCCCTTTCGGTTCGGCGCGTCAGGGTGCAATCGCAAGCCCTCGGCGCCCAAAGGTACGGACGCAGCCCACTCGTCCAGCTTGGAAAAGCTGGGAAGATCTGGAAGGGAGTTGCGATATTTTTCGAGCAGACACGCCGCGATTTCGCTGAATACCATCTGGTAGTATTGTCCGCGTTTGAAAGACGGTCCCTGGAATATGTCAGCTCTGGGGCTGTTTTCAAAATAGTCGGAGCAGCGAACGGTCGCCATGACCGTTCCTGTGGTCTCGCTGATGCTTCCTGGCTCTAGATTGCCTGCCCCAATGGCGCCGGCGTATTGATCCAAGCAGCCAACAATAAAGCGGCATGCAACTGGCAGGCCGAATGCTTCTGCCACACTGGGGCGCAACGGTCCCAAATCCGTGCCGGCGCGGACAATTGTTGGCAGCCATTCGAGTGGCAGTCCAATTTGCTGGCACGCTTCGGGCCACCACCGGAGTTGATGAATGTCGACCAGACCGACAAGGCCTGCGGCACCTGCTTCGGTTGTATGGCTGCCCGTCATCCACCAAGTGAGATAGTCACTGATCAGGGCCAGTCGACATGTCTTGGCGACAGTGCTGGGATCGTGTTGTTGCAACCAGTACATCTTTGCCGGCAGAAAGTGGTGATCCAGTCTAGGCACACCCGTTTTGGCACGAAATTGGGGCGCCGTGGCCAAATTCTGTAGCGGATTATCCAGGCCCAATGCCCGCTGGTCCGTCCAGAGCAGAATCGGCGTTAATGGTTCTCCACGCTTATCCAGCAGCACAAAACTATTGGTTTGTGTGGCAAAGCTGACGGCCGCCACGTCATGCAGGCCGCCCACCTTAAGGGCTAGGTCATTTGTTGCACGGACCAGGCTCTGCCGAAACGTTGAGACGGGCAGCTCCGCGCGGCCGTCTGCCGGATGCTCCACGGGTGTTGCCACCCGTTGCAGTCCTACAAGTTGCCCCGTTTTGTCAAATAGACAGACCTTGAAATAAGTCGTGCCCAGATCCAGTACGAGGATTTTACTCATGCTTCTGCAACGCGCACATTTTGCGCGCATGGGACCGCTTTCGATGTACTGGAGTCTTTTAATAGCTCCAACGTGTTTGCTACCAACAGCTCCCCCGAATCGGGACTCGCAAATACGGCATTGCCCGCTTCGTACGTTTTGTTTTTCACCGCGTCGGCGGTGACCAGATAGCCTTGTAGATCGCCATTGGCCAAGGTGATGATAAACGCATTGGGATAGTGCTTCCGCACTTCCAGGGCAAATTCGACAAAGACTTCGCCGGGCCAGCCGACAAAGGTCCAGGGCCCAATACCTATGGCTTGAATTTCGGCAGGCATACAATCACGAGCTGCGTTGCCAAGACGGCCGTCCTCGACCGCGGTCGCCAAGGTCAATGTCTCCTCCGCGCCAAACCAGTTGCACTCTGCTGTGCGAACTGCTGCTCGCGGGGCACCAGTTTTTTGTAAATAATCTAATTCGTCGCTCGCTTGACGCAAGTCGTTTTTCGCTTGCTGCATGGATGGCAGGCTGCGGACCGGTAACTCGAGGAAAGTATCGTCTAATCGCAGCGTCCAGTCCGATACAAACTCAGCCTGGTTCAGCGCAGCTTCCCAGGCCTTGCCCAGAATTTCGCCTAAGCGCTTTGCTTCGTCAAAAGTATTGGCATTGGTGACGTGGCGTGGGCTTTGGTTGCCAGCAGCGCCCATGTGATAAAGTATCGGGCAATCCGCGACGAGCCCATGCGTTTGCAGGTACTGCCTCGCAAAGGCGGGAAAGTCGCCGCTGATAAGCGTCGAATCTTCGTGCAACACCGTCGGGTGCATGCTGCAAACACTCATCACACAAATCACATCTTCATCTGCCAGCGAGCGCGCCACAAGCACCGGTACTTCGGTCATGGACAGACCCTCCGGATCGTGCCGGTTGGTGCCAATTCCCGGCGCCGTTGCCACTGCAAATCCGATCGCTGCCGGCTGCGCGCTGCGGTGGGCGTCCTTGGCGGCTTGAATGATTCCTTGAATTAGGACTGCAAGGTAATCGGAGTCTGGCTCAGGTACTATCGCATCATTTGTTGTGCTAAGCAGTTCCACTGTGACGGGGCCTGAGTGCGTATGGGTCGCGGTAATCATGATGTGGGCAGTGGAAATGCCCGTTGCCTCGGCAATGCCCCTCCGCGCTTCAGCAACTTGCTCTTTGGTCAAACAGATGATATCGACGGCCACAAAAAGTGCCTCGGCCGCGCCATCATCCAGATACATGGCAACAGCGAGTAACGGATCATGCACGCCCGTACTCATCCGCTCGACATGAGGATAGCCAAACAGGAACTGGGCACTCGTAGGGGTTACGTCTTGTTGGGCTGCCCCAATCCGTCGCTGACCTTGTGTCGCATGCCGGGCGTGTTCAGACATTTTCTGCGATCCATCTTGCTCCGAGGCGGCTTGTTGACAGGCGTACACCACTTGTCATAATTTCACGATAATGGTCATAACCTTTTTGTGTCAAGGTTACACTCCCCGTCGGCGGATCGCGAAGATGGCGACAGCTCAATCAACGGCTGCCTACAAGCAAGTAGCGGACGGACTACGTAAGTTGATCCTGTGCGGCGAACTTGCCCCGGGAGAGCGTTTACCCACCGAGCGAGAATTGTGCCAACAGTTTTCGGCGTCGCGGATCACGATCCGCCGGGCGTTGCAAATCTTGGCCGATGAGATTCTCATCCAACGCCGGCACGGCAGCGGGACCTTTGTCAGCCCCACACCCTCGCGCAGAATACCACTGCTGGCGACGGACTTCAGCGGATCGGTGGCGGCTCACGCGCCGGAACTGCGGCGCCGACTGGAGGCTTGGCATTGGCAAAAGGCACCTGACGACGTTGCGGGAATGCTGCAGTCTCCCCTTGGCTCGCGTGTGCTGTTCGCTCGGCGCATCGACGTGCTCGAAGATGTGCCGGTTGCTTATGATGAAGTGTATCTTAGTGAACAGGTGGCCGACCGGTTGGATAAGCAAGACTTGGGGCAACTGCGTTTCCTTGAACGCTGGGAAAAAGTGCAACAGATTCGTATCGACTATCTGACGCAGAGTATTGAAGCCGTTGCCGCCGAGCCGGCACAGGCGCGATACCTCGGGGGGGTAGTCGGCGGGCCGCTGCTGAAAGAAATTGACACCATGTTTTTTGCGTCAGGAACAGCTTGCGGTTTGTTCATTAGTTATTACCGCAACGACCTGTTTCGTCTCGTATCTACGATTCGACTTCAAGTACCAAGCAAAGCAGAACTACCGTAACCATCATGGCAGCCACGCTCATCGAAAATGCACGCCTGCTGCGTCCTGGAAATTGGGTCCGGCTTGGCAGCGTCCTAGTGATGGACGGGAAAATCGCGGCGATCGACCCGCAGAAGGATCAGACCGACAGTCTGGTCGATCGCGTTGACGCAAAAGGGGCATTGTTAACACCCGGTTTGATCGATATTCATAGTCATGGGATTCAGCATTTTCTTTACGAAGCTGAGCCCCAGCAGATTGACCGCGCGGCTGCCGTCTTGCCCAGCTTTGGCACGACATGTGTTCTGCCAACGCTATACACGGTCATGAACCGTTCGTCGCTTGGCCATCTGGAACGATTAAGCGAGGCATTGAACCAGACAGCGGGTGCGGCGATGCCTGGCTTTCACTTGGAAGGCCCGTTTTTGGCATTGCCCGGTGCCGGTGCCGAGACGGTGCCGGGTGACTTGGTGCTGCTGGAAGAATTACTGGCAGCGACTGGTGGCCGGGTTGTTGCGATGTCGGTGAGTCCCGACACACCCAATATTATTCCCGTAATAGAACGTCTGGGCGAACAGGGCATTGCGGTATTCATTACGCACACCCGTGCCTCGGTCGAGCAAACCGAGGCGGCAATTGGCGCCGGTGCCCGCCATGCGACCCACTTCTACGACGTATTTCCCCTGCCCGACGAGACCGAATCCGGCGCTCGGCCGGTGGGGGCTGTCGAGACGATTCTGGCAGACCCGCGCGCGACCGTCGACTTTATCTGCGACGGTGTGCACGTCGATCCCATGGCGATTCGCGCGGCGCTTGCGGCCAAGAGTTGGGAGGGGATTGTAGCGATCACCGACGCAAACATTGGTGCCGGTCTGGAACGCGGTGTTTACCAAACAACATGCGGATATGCTGTCGAAGTCAGTCCCTCGGATGCCGCACGGGTTGCCGATAAAGATCATCCGCAACACGGTACGCTGGCAGGCAGTTCGCTGACCATGGATCGGGCCATCTTCAATTTGCTCAACTGGTTAGACCTCCCACCGCACCAAGTTTGGGCGATGGGCACCACCAACCCCGCATCGGTCGTGCATCTTGCCAACAAGGGAGATCTTCGAGTTGGTGCCGATGCCGACTTGGTGCTTTGGTACCAGGGAGACAACCGGTTGCAAGCGAAAAAAACTTGGGTTGCTGGAAACTGCGTTTTTGATGCGGAGACGCAACCCTGTACGATAGGTGAACGGCAATGAACGAAATCTTTCAGTTTAGTCCCTCCAAGTTTGTGCCCTTTCGTGACAAGGGAGAAATTGAGCGCTGCCGCGCCATCAAACGGGAAGACATAGAAAAACATACCAATCCAGACTTTCAAATTCGCGTGATCAAGGAAGCGGACTTGGGGTTCCTGTGGGTTACCGACATGTATGCGCGAATCAAGGAGGCAAGTGAAGAGGGGCGTCGGTGCGTGATGATGATGCCGAACCCATGCCCGGCGCTCTATCGGCCACTGGCGCGACTCATCAACGCGACGCGACTGGACTGCAAGCATGTCTGGTTTTTTGCCCTGGATGAATACGCGAACGAGCACCGGCAGGTGGCGCCCGAGGACTGGCCGCTTGGCTTTATGTATTCGATGCTGACGTCCCTGTACTATGCAATTGACGAAGATTTGCGTCCCCCACGCCAGCAAGTATTTGGCCCCAGCAACCAGAATATCGACCACTACTACGATTTGATGCAGGAGGCAGGCGGAGTAGACATCAGTTACACTGGGCCCGGCTGGACGGGGCACCTAGCATTTGTAGAACCGGATGCGCCCGAGTTCGAGGGCTCGCTGGAGGAGTTTAAGCAAATGGGTGCGCGCGTCTGCACGCTCAGCCCGTTTACGTTGGCGCAAAATTCCATGCACGGCAGTTTTGGCATGAGCGGCGATTTGGCTGCCGTGCCCCCGATGGCCGCCACGGTGGGACCCAAGGAGGTCATTGCGGCCCGTCATCGCTGGGAAATCGCTGCCATCGGCGTTCACGGCACCGCGACCAGTTGGCAACGCATGATTGCCCGACTCTGCTACCACGGTCCCGTCACCCCGAAACTTCCGTCGTCCATTCATCAGCACTTGCGTACGGACTGTTATATTGGCCAGTCCATTGCCGCCAATATCCAGCCCGATTGGGACAAAGGGTACTGAATATATGCGCACTGGTGTAGTGCCAATCGTTTCGTTGTTAAACTGTAAGCGTATTGGCCATGCGGACGCTGATATCCGATAAGATTGATTAGAACTGGTGGTAGTCAAAAACACTTTCCAAGGAAGACCATGGCATCAACAGCTACAATTGCTCCTAGTAAGTATTGTTCAGAGTGGGCACGCATCGATCCGCAGCGTACTCCGTGCGTGGACGTTGAGCCACCGGGACCGCAGTCGCGGGAGCTTCACGAGCGCTGCACCAAATACTTCAAAGGGCTGAGCGGACAGGTCAAGCTGTTTCCAGTCGCGTTCGAGTCCGGCAAGGGGTGTGAACTGACTGACGTCGATGGAAATCGGTACATCGATTTTTCCTCCGGAATCTATGTGACGACTCTCGGGCACTGCCATCCCAAAGTTACCGAGGCGGTGCAGCGGGCCGCGGGTACGTTGATGAATTGCCACGATTTTACGACCGACATCAAGACTCGGTTGGTCGAGAAGTTGGCCGAGGTGTTGCCCGGCGATCTGCGCGGGTTTCAATTCTACGACTCCGGTACGACGGCGGTCGAGGCGGGCCAACGTATCTTACGCGCTGCCACCGGCAAGCATGAAATGCTCTCTTGTTTCTACGACTATCACGGAAAGACTTATGGCGGGGTATCTTTAGGGCACATTGTTTCGGCTGCGTACGGGCCCGTGCGGGCACCGGGGATGCACATGCTTCCGCGCCCCGACAACTACCGTCCGCTGTGGAAAAAAGATGACGGCACGATCGACACCGACAAGTACATTGAATTTTTTGATCAGTACATTGACAAGGGAACCGTAGGCGCGGTCGCAGGTTTTGTGCTGGAACCAATTCAAGGTTGGGGTGGTTCGATCATGCCACCGGATGATTTCTTTCCCAAGCTGCGTAAATACTGTGACGAGCGTAAGATCTTACTGATGGCCGACGAGGTGCTCACCAGTTGGGGGCGTACCGGGAAGTGGCTCTGCCTGGAGCATTGGGACGTGGTGCCCGACGTGGTGGCAATCGGCAAGGGTTTTGGCAACGGATTTCCCGTAACCTGCGTAGCCGTTCGGGAACCGTTCCAAGAGTCCTTTGAAGCGATCTCCGCCTCCAGCAGCTACGGCGGTAATCCGATGGCTTGTGCAGCGGCGCTGGCCAGTACCCAGGTCATTGAAGAAGAGAATCTACTCGAACGCGCTACGTACTTGGGAGAGCTGGCCCTGGCACGTATGCAGCGAATGAAGGATGAGCACGCGATGGTTGGCGACGTGAGAGCCAAAGGGTGCCTGATGGGTATTGAATTGGTGAAAGACAAGGAATCGAAAGAGCCTTTCACCGCTGCCGGCGCGCTTGTTTACCAGAAGGCCTTCCGCAAGGGGCTGGCCTGGATTCCAGCCGGGCATATTCTCAGGATGAGCCCACCGGTTGTGATGGACGATGCAGCCCTGCTCAAGGGGCTGGATATCATTGACGAGGCCATCGGCGAGACCGAGCGGGAGCTAGGATAGGACGATCCCATGGAAACTAAAAACATCGGCTTCATCGGATTTGGCTTCATCGGCAAGGTCCATGCCTACGGCTACATCAATCTGCCGATGTACTACGAGGGGCTCCCTTTCCAGCCCGTTCTTTCGCATGTCTGCACGAGTCGCCAGGAGACAGCTGAGGCCGGCGCGAGGATGATCGGCGCGCCGCACGCGGTGACCGACTACCGCGAGATCACCGCCAATCCGGCTATCGATATCGTCCATATTTGCACGCCCAACCATTTGCATAAGGAAGCTTTGCTCTCGGCGATGGCCAGCGGCAAGCACATTTACTGTGACAAGCCGTTGACCGCGACAATGGCCCAGGCTGAAGCGGTTGCTGCCGCGCTACCCGACTACCGCGGAACCGCTCAAATGACCTTGCAAAACCGTTTTTTTCCGGCCACGATGCGGGCCAAGCAGCTGATTGATGAAGGCTTTCTGGGGAAGGTGCTTGAGTACCGCTGCTGTTATCTCCATGCGGGAAGCGCCCAGCCTCAGGCCCCACTCCGATGGAAGCTTTCCTCGGAAGCCGGTGGCGGGGTGATTTCGGACCTAGCATCGCACATACTTGATCTGATGCATTTTCTGCTAGGCGACTATGCGCGACTCACCGCGGCGACCTCGATTGCCTACCCAGAGCGCCCCTGCCCCGAGCAACCAAAACGCATGCTGCCCGTGAAGGCGGAAGATTGCGTCATGATCCTCACTCGCATGGCCAGTGGTGCCTTGGGGCACATTGAGGCAACCAAGATCGCTACGGGCAGCGAAGACGAAATTCGTTTTGAGATCCACGGTTCGAGTGGCGCGCTTCGCTTCAACGGCATGGACCCGCATCACCTGGAAGTTTGGAACGAGGGTGCCTCGGCGAGCCCTGGCGGCGGCACGCGTGGTTGGACCCGGGTGGACTGCGGACAACGCTACCCCGCCCCGGCCACCGGCTTTCCAACACCCAAGGCCGCCATCGGCTGGATGCGTTGCCACATGGCATGCCTAGCCAACTTCCTGTTTGACATAGCCGCAGGCAACCCCGGAAACCCGGGTCTGTCCCAGGGACTGTATCTTCAGCACCTCATGGACTGCTGTCGACGGGCTGACCGAAGTGGGACCTGGATCACTGTGGAGAATTGATCCTTACTCTGCGCCCACGGCGATAAGATGGCGCTCGGTGCGGAATAGCAACCGGCCGCGGGAGATAGCCGGTGTGGTCAGGCAAGGCTCGCCCAGCGGATTCGCCGCGAGTAGCTCAAACTGCGGCCCGGCCTTGACGACTAGCACGACTCCCTGTTCGCTCGTGAAGTAGAGCTTGCCGTCTGCTGCCACGGGCGATGCCGTGAAGCTAGTGCCGCCGCCGCCGCGGAGCCGCTGCCGGTATTCGCGCCGGCCTGTTTGGGCGTCATAGCAAGTGAGCACACCGCTGTTGCTACAAACATAAAGTCGCCCGCGGTACACGACGGGCGTCGGCAAGTACGGGCCACCCTTCTGGTTGCTCCAAGCAATGTGGTCGTTGCTCGTTTGTCCTTGAGCCAGCGAAATATCACCCTCTGCCGTGAGTCGAATGGCGTAGATCGGCTTGATCGGCTGATAACCGCTCGACACAAAGATCAGGTTGCCCGCGACTAGCGGTGTGGGCACCGAGATCTCGGAATGGCCCGCAAGTCGCCACCGCTCGTCGCCGGTTCGCGGGTCGTATCCGTGGGCGTACCGTGAGCCGCCCGTAACAAGCAGCGGGCCACCTGCGCCCTCGTGGACGGTGGGCGTATTCCAGGTGGGGATTTCGTCGCGCTCAGTTTTCCAAATCTCCCGGCCACTATTGGCATCGTAGGCTGCGATGAAGGAACCTTGCTGCACGTCGCACTGCACAATCACAGTGCCGTCGTAGAGGATCGGCGAGCTGCCAAAACCCCATTGATACTGCTCGTCGTAAAACCAACCGCTGTCGAGACTTCCCAGGAGTTTTTTCCACAACAGGCGGCCCCGCATATCGTAGCAGTACAAACCTTCCGAACCAAAAAATGCTACCACGTGCCGGCCGTCGGTGGCGGGCGTCGGGTTGGCGTGGGTTGACTTGGGGTGCCGATTGTTCAGCGGAACCGCTTCGAGCGCTGTCCGCTGCCAGGCGATCCGGCCAGTCGCCCAATCGAAACAGACAACCTGCCATGCATGCGTCGAATCGTCGTCCACGGCACCAACGTCGCCGTAGAGTCCCGTTCGTAACGTGGCACCTTCCGCACCACTAACCGCGGTCGTTAGAAAAACTTGATTGCCCCACACTACCGGACACGCGTTGCCGAGGCCTGGGACAGGTGTTTTCCAGGCGACTCCTATCGCCTCTGGCACGTCCCACACGGTCGGCGGATGCTGGCCATCGGCGACGCCTCGTGCTGCTGTTCCACGAAATTGCGGCCAGTGGGCTGACGAAAATGCCAGATCTTCCTGGCTACCGATCGCCGGATCGACCGCCTGGGAGGACGTCGCGGCTTCTGTACGTGGGGAGTCTTCGTGATCGGTCAGCTTCTTCAGCAGCACTGGCTCCGATGCAGCGCTGCGAGCCAATCCAACGACCCGGCCCTCTTCGACGTGGAAGGTATAAGTGGTATCAAAAAAGTGAAACGTACGCTCATCGCTGGCGCGCAGCCGGACCGGTTGATGATAGGGCGTGCTGACCAGCAGCTTGCCGTCGCTGAATTCAATTTGGTATTCTCGTCCCTCCTCGTTTTCGTAAGTTCCTGCGTAAGACTGCAAGACCTCGTGTGGCACTTCGACCGGGGGAGTAGTCGTAGCGGGGAGCGCTGCCTCGATTGCCCGGACAGCGTCTGCGTGTCCGCGATCGTCAGCCAGGTCCCGACATGCGGCCAGAACCTCCGGCTTGATTTCCCGCGCAGCCAGCACCGCCTCGACGACTTCGGTGGACCCGTTTTCTGCGGCCGTTCGGAGCAAGTCCCCGCCACCCGTGGCGCCGTGGTCGAGCAAGAACTTGACCGTGGGGCCGTGTCCCGCCATCGCTGCCCAATGAACTGGGGTGGCATTGTAAAACGTGTCCGTCACATTGACGTTTGCGCCCACTTCGACCAGCAGCTTGACTACCTCCAGATGTCCCCGATCGCTGGCAAAAGAAAGCGCTGTTGCACCATACCGGGCCGGCGCATCGACACCCACCTGCTGATCGATTAGCCCTTTGACCGCCGCCACATCGCCCCGCCTAGCACCATCCCACAGCGCTTGCTCCAGCTCACCCGCCATTCCAGGGAGCGAGCAAGAGGCAACTAACACTGTCAGCGCTAGCCCGTGCCAAAGTGGTTGGGCAGTGATAGGGAAAACGGTTCTGGTCATTGCCATCTTACTTTCGGCATCCAGCACAAAGCTACCGCTCACGCTTCACCTCAACTGTCCGATTGGTGTCGGATACGAGCGACTGGTGCCCGCCGTCCGGCCAGCGGATGAGGATCTTGACTGGACCGGTGTGAGTGGCCAACCCGAAGTGCAGCGTCAAATCATTCTGGTTGCCTTCACCCATGCCGCCTTCTACCTGGCGGGTTAGAATCCATCCGCCGGCGTCGACGCGCACGCTGGCACCGATGGCAGTGCGGTTGGTGCCCGCGCCGCCGTCCAAACGGATCTTCAACCAGTGGTTGGTCGTGCCCGGATTTCGCAGCAGCCGGCCGGCGATCGCCAAGTCCAGATGACCATCGTTGTCGTAGTCAGCCCAGGCTGCCTGATACGTGTTCGTTGCCGGTAAGCCCGCTTCGGCCGTAACGTCCTGGAAGCGCCAAGTACCGACAGGTGAACCACCGCCGGTCGCAGCCGTTTGGGGTGGATCGCGGAAAGTCGCCGAAACGTTCCTAACCAGCACGTTGTGGTTGCCTCCATAAACGGCGGTCAGGCACAAATCGAGGAAGCCATCGTTGTCGAAGTCGCCCAGTGCCGGAGTGGCAAACGACTCCTGCCACGCCAGCCCGGCCTCGCCGCTGCGGTCCTGGAATTTGAAATTGCCGCTTGGTCCCAGATTGCGCAGAAACTTGGGCCGGTCCTGGTAGGCTGGCGGGTGACTGAAATTCCCGACCAGCAAATCAAGATGCCCGTCGTTGTCGAAATCTCCGAACGCCGAACCGATGGTGTGCCCCCACGCGCCAAGATCGCCATCCCCATCGACCCCGTAAGCCGCCCCTACGTCTGTCACGTTTCCCGCGCCGTCATTGAGCAGCAGCCGGTTGGGTTGCAAACGATAATTCGAGACGTAAATGTCGAGATCACCGTCTTCGTCAAAATCTGCCGCAGTCACCCCGCGGGCGCGTTCGATCTTGTCTGTCCGCCACACCTCTTTAAATGACTGACCGTGGGAATTGCGGAAAATCACGTCGGGCCACTCTTGATCGGGCCAGATCTCATAACCGGCGATATATAAGTCGAGGAAGCCGTCGCCGTCGATGTCGCCCCATACGGCGCCGCGTGAAACATCGATGGGGCGCTCGGGCAGTCCTTTTTCCACCGCCACGAAGACTCCGGTGGCACCCCCCCCGCGCAGCAATTTATGCTCGCTGTAGAGATACAGGTCGAGAAATCCGTCGTTGTTGTAATCTCCCCAGACGCCGGGACCACCGAAGGGCCCTTCCACTTGAGAAAACTTTTTGCCTTGCTCGTTGCGCCACAAGCGGCCGTCATAAAAGTCGACCCAGCCGTCGTTGTCAAAATCTCCCCAGGCGACCTCGCCATCGGAGGGTTGGTCGATGCCTACCTTTGCGGTTACATCGGAAAATGGCTGGATGCCGCCGGCCCAGTCGGTTGGCACGGCGGGAATGACTGGTAGTGCGATGACCATGGCCAGCCCAAATCGAACGGACTGCCAGAATCGGATTTTTCGCTTATGATTCACGCTTCTCCCTCCCTGCGTCATCAGAAAAAACACATTCACAACTATTTGGAAAGCACCCGTGCCAGTCATCAGTCTATATCTGTTGCCTCTTCTTCTCAATCTCTCGAAGTTGCGATCTGCAGTTAGCGCCGACAGCTCACTTCCCCACCTGTTCCATGCTCAGCACGCTGTCTGCTATTTCCAGATCTTAGGCAAAGATCAATTGCATGTTGGTCGATATGTTGGACAATACGCGCAGCCGCCTGTGGAGTGAACCGACGTGAATACCCAGCAGAAGATTCAGAATCGCCCGGATAGAGAACTGAAACTCGGTTTGATGGTCACGCTGAGTGAGCATGTGCTGGCGGAGTTGGAGAAGGTGGCGCGGCTGGGGCTGGAGACTTGTCAAATGCAGTGCTGGGCGCCGCACATCCTGACCGCCGACCTGGCAGAGCAGGCGGTCCAGGCTCAGGAGCGCACCGGGGTTCAGGTTAGCTCGTTCTGGGCAGGCCATAGCGGTGCTAACGTATGGAATTTTGCGGAGGGTCCGCAGACGATCGGTCTGGTGCCACTGGACACGCGGACTGGCCGCATCGAAGAACTCAAGCGCGGGGCCGATTTTGCCAGCGCGATCGGTGCTCCCTCGATTACCACGCACGTCGGATTCATTCCGGAAAATTCGGCGGACAAAGCTTATCCGCCACTGGTCGATGCGATCAGGCAGGTGGCCAGCTACTGCGCGGAATTAGGACTAGGTTTTGACTTCGAGACGGGCCAGGAGACTCCCGTTACGCTCCTGCGTACGATTCACAGCGTCGGGACAGGCAATCTTGGCGTCAACCTCGACCCAGCCAATCTGATTCTCTATGGCAAAGCCAATCCGGTCGATGCCCTGGAGGTGTTGGGGCCGTACGTGCGCGGGGTTCATGCCAAAGACGGTCTCTATCCCACCGACGGCGACAGTCTTGGTCGAGAAGTTCCGCTGGGCGAAGGGCTGGTTGACTTTCCCTTGCTGATTGGCCGGCTTAAGGGCCGCTTTCACTACCGCAACCCGGTTACCATCGAGCGCGAGATCGAGGGCCAGCAGCAGATCGCCGACATTCGCCGCGCGGTGGAATTGCTGGAGCCACTCCTTTGAGCGAGGGGCTCAGTTGGCCGCCATCGCTATTCCGCTGAGACACCTTTTCGCGTGTGCCGGAGCTTTCCGCTGATTCGTCAGGTGCGTCGGTAGCTGTTGCACCGAATTGCGCTGGCCCCGCACCAACTTCTGGTGAAAGGGTCTCGCGGCGCGCTGCGTTAAAAACAATCACGGCGGTTACTGCGCACGCACAAAAGCACAAAGCGATCACGAAAAAAAACGCGTGCGACCGGCGCGACCCGCCCTCACCTGTCTTGACTGGATGTCGTCTGGAATCATGAAATCAGTGCCACTTGAACCGGTACGATCTAGTAAATTCTATCACGCCGTGGGTACCGCAGACGAACTGGATCTGCGGATAGCAGATCGTACCCCCACCAGAGATGCATCGCCCAGGCACGTTACGGTTTTGTGTCTAATTCGCTTTGTCCTGTTTTTTGGGGAGGGTAAAAGGTATCTTGTGATTCTACAGGAGTGCACTAATGTTCACGTCGGATCTTTTTGTTCTGCTTGTAGGCAACGGTTTAACGTTTTCCAGGCCTCTGGGCCTCTGTGGGCCGTTGGGCTAGTTCCGGCAGCCTCCCTGCCCCTCCAAAGCTGCAAGCCGGGTTTCAATATTTAAAATATGGCCACAGGCGGTACGTTTTCACTGAAAAAGTAGTGTTTTTCTCTCGGCGTAACGCTGTTCGCAGCAGATTTTTCGTTGACATTTCGAGGGGTAATTATTACGTTAGAAAATGTGACGGTAGGATCAAAGTACACAACGTCTGTCATTGTTGGATTCGGGTGATTCCGAATGCAATGATTGGCGAAAGGTTGTGGCTATTGGTTTTGAACGGAATCAAATGATTTGTTCTGCGGAGGTTTACCTGCCTATCGCAGTTTTGGTATTTGTTTTCTTTAGTCGCTCTAACTACAAGGGGGGGAGTCTAATGGTGCCCTATGGAAAGTCATTTTTTTTACTGCTGTGTGCCGTTGTGGCGGTAGCATTTGTCTTGGCGCCGGTGGCACACGCTACCGTCGTCCTCACTGAGGAATTCAGCTACTCAGCAGGTGATTTGGCGGATGTTGGCAACGGTGGGCCTGACGGTGGAACAGGCAGTTGGACCAGCGATTGGGTCGACGTTGATGGGTTTTGCACTGGGGCGAACTCCGGTACTTCGGGCTGCTTTAGCGTGGACGGCGGTGGCGAAGCGGCTAGTAAACCTAATATCGGGGGTCTCACCGGTGGTGTTGGTCGGACGTTTACTACCGGTTTGGCGGCTGGCACGACGGTCTATATCGGGTTCGACATAAGACGGCAGACCAGTTCGCAGGCTCAATTCTTTGGCATGCAACTCATCCCTCCCGCTGCCTCGGACAGTGTTTATATGACCCATTTTGATGGTGGCTGGGCAACTGCGGGGTCCAACCTCAACATGGATACACTACTCGGGGGGGGCGCCGGGGGATCCGGGACCATCCCTACGGTGAGCGATGGTGGTTATCATCGCGCCGTGTACAAATTGGAATGGAACGCGGGAGCCGGTGCGTCCGATGAAAAGTTGACCTTGTGGCTGGACCCAGCCCTGGGCGATGATATCTCGAATCCAAATGGCGATCGCATGGATAACCAGGGTGATCTTCAAAGCGGAAACTCGCTAGACGGTTTTACGCTCAAGGTTATGGGCAGAAATGTCAACGCGACGGACGCGATGCTACTCGACGATTTCATCATCGCCACGTCGTTCAATCAGGCGCAAAGCTTCGGCGCCGTCCCCGAACCGGGTACGCTAACTTTGCTGGGTCTCGGCTTGACGGGTTGCCTGGGCTCGCGGCGCCGGCGGCGTTGAGATCGAGAATCTTGTTGGCTTAGAGGGCAGCGACTCATCTAGGATGGTGGTCCGCGGAAGCGGACCGCCATCCCATGGTGTTTTTTTGCGCAGCGATAAGGGCGGGGGAGGAAGTCGTTATGTGAGGGAAGCTGACCAGAGCAGGCCAAGCCATAGTTAGAGGGCCGGCTCGGCGTGCAGCGTGGTAGCTAAGAATTAGGATCGATCTTTGCGAACCGATGGCGCTAGCTACGGGTGTATTAGGAGCGACTGTGTGCAGTTGCCTTCGGCCCGTCCTGGAATCTAGTCGTGACATGGCGTAAGGCCTCTGGCTATCGGTAAGTCGGATCGAGATCGGGGCATGGCAAACGGCCTCAAGTACGAATGGATGGGACAAGGTGATGGTGCAGCGTGAGAAGGACTTGATGTCTGTATGTGCTACGTACGGATATAAGAGAAGGGCTTTTACGCTGGTAGAGTTGTTGGTGGTGATCGCGATCATTGGTGTGCTGGTGGCCCTGCTTTTGCCAGCCGTTCAGGCGGCCCGCGAAGCCGCCCGCCGCGCCCATTGCCAGAACAATCTCAAGCAATTGGGTCTGGCTTTGCACGGTTATTATGCGGCAAAGCAAGAATTCCCCCCGGCCGGCAAGAACTATGGTTGGTGCTCTGACTCCCACAAGCGGGTAAAAGAAATTGAGGTTGTGTTGAATCATCACGGACTACTGCTGATGCTTCCCTACATCGAAGGCAATTCGCTCTATGAGCAAGTTGATTTCAGTCAGGCGACTTCCAACTTCCTCAGATTTGAGATTGCTCCGCTGGCCGGTGATGCGGTCGCCAGTGGAAACGCGGCGGTCGTCTCCAACCAGTTGTCAGTATTTACTTGCCCCTCGGACCCAGGCGATCCCTTTCTGCCGGCGGGAGGTGGCCATTACGGTATCGGCAATACCGACTTGCAGGGTGCAAAGTCGAACTACGACTTCAGTGTGCTCCAGGATTCGTCTTGGGATTGCGATGCCTGGCGAAAGCAGGCCGGAACCATCCGCAAGATTCCCGATGACTATGTCGGCACCCCACCCGCGCTGCCGGTAAGGCCCATTTTTGGCGAGAACAGCGACACGACGATCGCCATGGTCGAGGATGGAACGTCGCACACCGTGGCCATGATGGAAACCCTATTTGACGTCTCCAACGGAAATACCTCGGCGTGGGGCTACCGCGGCTGGATCATGATCGGCATTGACCTGCCCACCAATGGTATCAACAGATGGAATGATTCTTGGGTGGAGGACTCCAGGCCGAGTCAGTTGGCTAGCGCGGGCTTTCCCGGTAGCCTGCACCCGGGCGGCCTCCACTTTGTGATGGCCGATGGCTCGGTACATTTCGTTTCCGAAGACATGGACAGAAGGACACAAGCCCTGCTCTCCCGCATGGCTGACTCGCAAGTGGTTAACGTGCCTTGAAGGAGTTTATAGTCCCATCCCTCAACATCATGTTTCGTCTACAGCACACACTCACGCTAGTATTGCTCTTGCTACCCGCTGCCGGATGTGGCGACGCCAAGGGGCCGCTACGTGTACCGGTTGTCGGCACGGTGACACTGGATGGTGCCCCGCTTTCCGCGGCGGTCTTGGAGTTTTTTCCCTTGAGCCAAGTCGCCGGAAATGGCGGCCACGGCCGGACGGGATCGAGTGGGCGTTACGAGGTGGCCACCTGGCAAGGCAAAGAGGGGCTCCCCCCGGGAGATTATCTGGTGACCATTGAGAAACGGGTGATGCCCGATGGGAGCGATTTTCCGTTTGACTCCGACGATTGGCCCGACAAATCGGTGACCCGCCAGATCCTGCCGGCGAAGTACGCCGCTGCTAAAAAATCAGAGCTCAAGGTCACCGTGGCCGAGGATAAGCCGGTGTACGATTTGATTCTGGAGTCCAGGTGATTAGGTGTTGAGGTGGTTGTTTCTCAAGACAGAAAATAAAATTTGACTGGAATGAATGAAAACGACGAGGCGAGTTTTTAGTAATTGCTGGAAAATTAGAATACAATAGACCCGGTGCTAATAGTGGGTTTTTGCAACTAAAAGGATAAGAGCTCATGAACAAATTAATTCTGTCACATTCTTTTCTGGCGTCGGCTCTGTGTCTGGCCATAGTACTCACGGCTAGTCGGTCTCATGCCGATGTTATTCTCTCGGAAAGCTTTTCGTATTCTGATGGCGACCTTGCACATGCCGTTCCGATCAACGACCTCGGCTTCAGTAAGGATGCCAACAATAAATGGACTTCTGGATGGGGAGACAGCGCCGATCAGCCGGCCTCGTGCGGAGGCGCTAACCCTGGCCTTTCGTGCTACCAGATTTCAGGAGGCCGGGTCGAGTCAAAGCCAACCATTGGGGGCATTAATGGTGGCGTCGAGAGAACTTTTACGACCGATCTAGCAGCGGGCACGACCGCGTATTTCGGTTTCGATATCCAACGTGCCGCCGCGGGTGCCGGCGTTCTTTTTGGGATGTATCTGGATGAGCCGGGCGCTGGTGGCGCAACCAATATTGATTTGTTGGGAGTCGGTCAGAACCCAGCTGTTTCCGACTTTACCTTCTATGCAAATATGATTAGTGGCGGTCAGCTTGCGCCTGCCGGGAGCTTGAGCGACGGAGTGTTCCATCGCGTTGTAGCGAAACTGGAATTCGATGCAGGTGCGACTTCTGGTGATGAAAAACTTACCATCTGGCTCAACCCGGCTGCAGACGCCGAAACCGCCAATCCCAATGGTGATTTGATCCATAACACCCAGGACCTGGGCACGAATAACAGCCTCAACGGGCTTAATAACAATGGCATGGCATTGGGGATCATGGGCAGAGACGTGTTTGCCGAGCCGGTTTTTTACCTTGACAACATCAACCTGACCACCGATTTTGCCTCGGCACAGTCCGGTGCTCTTCACAATGGTGGGTTTTTAAACCTTTCGTATGGCCATCAACAGATGGTCACCAATGGCTTGCAGCTGGAGCCGGTCGTCGATTTCGGATATCCGAGTACGACGACGTTCGATCCAGTGAACTGGAGTGACTCCAATTTCACTGGGGTCGACTTTCTTGACCGGCCTCATCCGGGAGGCCAAGTTACCCCGCCTGCAGGACTTCCACTGGACAACAGTTTGCCTTGGAGTCGGTTAATGCCATTAGCACAAGTAGCCGGAAATATTCAGCCTGAGGAGATCCCCTTCCTGCCCAGCCTCCGCCGCCTCTGGCTGGAGGACGAAGCGAATATAGTGAGCAGCAGCGTTCTGGACGCGATGAGAGTTCAGCGCGATTTCATCCATATCAATTATCCCGGCGTCTTGGTGCACACCAACCTGGCGTCAACGCAAATCGTCAACATGGGAACCGGTGCTGTTGAGCCCTCCATGGTCTCCTACCTCAGCACGGTGAAGCCTGATGCGATCATAGTCAACCAATATCCTTACCTCGGCGCCGGCCCGGATGGAGGCAGCCCAACTTGGATGTATACCGTCTTTGAAAGGGTGCGGCAGTTGGGGCTGGGCGGCCACGATGGGTCTGGCGACAGCCCGATTCCGACTGGGGTCCAAGCGCAGGCATTTACCGACACCACAAATACTCGAGCTCCGTCGGAGTCCGAGATTCGGCAACAGCATTTTGCCGCCTGGGCCTTCGGTATGACGACATCCAAGCCTTATATCTACGATGACTTAGTGAATAATACCTCGGTCACTTCGACTATGTTCACCGGCAGCGGCACCGGCAGCCCCACTGTTACATTTGACCATTTCAAGGAGACCAACCGTCAGAGCCTTAACCTAGGCGACACCCTGGTGCGCCTGATTAGTACCGACGCCCGCATGATCATGGGTGAGCATGACGACGGCGGCACGGTGGCCAACACGTTGCCTACGGCAGTGACCGCCTGGGATTCGGCCGCCGATCCCTATATCACGTCCATTTCGGCAACCAACCTCGGTTCTTTAAATAACAGTCTGCGGGGTGATGTGATCGTTGGCTACTTCGAACCACTCTCACCCATATACACCGACGCCGGCACTGCGGACGACGACGACATCTACTTCATGATCGTCAACGGCTTGAGCGACTCCACCGGTTTAGCCTCCGCCACGCAGCAAGAGATCACAATCAACTTTGATTTCTTGTCTTCGGGTATCACCGGACTGCAGCGGTTGAGCCGCAATACAGGACTTGTGGAGGACGTGATGCTAACACCGATGGGCGGCAGTACTTACGAATATGTCTGGACGCTGGACGGCGGCACTGGTGACCTATTCAAGTTCGACACGGGTTCTTCGTTTGTAACTAGCCCAAATCCAGCTGACTTTAACATGGACGGTGTTGTCGACAGCTTGGATCTTGGCATTTTGCTGGGCAACTTTGGTACCACCGGGACTCCGGAAACGGGTGAGCTCAACGGGACGGCGCCGGTAGATAGCCTGGACTTGGGCATCCTGCTAGGCAGCTTTGGGGCCTCGCCGCTGGCCGCGACGGCGGCGGTGCCAGAGCCGACCTCCGCTTTGTTACTGCTGTTAGGCTGCACCGCGATAGGCCTGTTCAATCGACCCAGGAATTGGCAAAACAAGGTTGCTTGAAGTCTGAGATCAGCAGCTTCCGGAGTGCAAGAGGAAGTCCGGCATGAGGGCGCCAAGTATGCCCTGGCAGAAGGTCTGTAGCGTGTCCTGCGCTTGCCCAGCGCGTTTATATGACCGCTAGGTGCAAAAGCTTTCAGCAGTCCTCGGCATTCTCTTGATCGGCTGTTCCTAAAATGTGCATGTAACATGCGCGTGTCGTTGGTGGCTGGCTCAAGAGAGCCCTACTAGGGATGCTTGTAGCAATGTGAAAGCATGTTAGAATGTGAAATGTATAACGCGGCAAAGCAGTGGCGAGGCCTTTTTATGAGGCACATTTCTCATGCCATCTTAGCGGTTTTGCTGACGGCCATGGACCTATAGTCTTTGGTGCCATTGCCGCAGGCGCCTGCCACATGTTGTCACATTCTTCATATTGTCACATTTTTTCTCAACAGTTGCGCTATGGGTAAAGGGAAACGTATATCGGTTCAGCAGCGGCAGTTGGCTATCTGCAAGCTCCTTGAGAATGGTAAAGAAGTCACGATCTTGGATCTAGCCAAGCAGTTTCAGGTCAGCGAGATGACCGTTCGCCGTGACCTGGACAAGCTGGAACAAACTGGACAGGTTCGCCGTACCCACGGTGGAGGTATGCCCGCGCAGCGAATGGTTTTTGAGTTCGACTTTTTGAGTCGCAGGAAGACTAACGCGCGCGCCAAGCAGGCAATTGCCGCTGAGGCCATTAAGCTGGTGCAGCCTGGACATCGCATTATTTTGGACTCGGGAACGACCACGCTCGCATTGGCACATTTACTGAGAGACTATCAAGATCTGGTCGTCATTACCCCGTCTTTGGCAGTTGCTTCCGAGTTGCAGTTTTCTGAGGGCATCCAGGTGGTGCTCCTGGGCGGTGTGGTTAACAAGGGGAGTCTTGATCTGACTGGATTGGTCACTGAGAGAATGCTTGAGCTGTTCACGGCGGACCTTGCCTTTCAAGGTACCGATGGGATTGGAGCCGATGGAGCGATCTACACCAATGATTTGAAAATGGCGCATGTAGACCAAAAGATTCGACACCAGGCAGAGCGATGCTATGTATTGGCTGACAGTTCTAAAATCGGAAAGACGGCACTAGCACGATACACCACGATCAAGAACGTCGATGCGCTGATTACCGATGACGGTGCCCAGGAGATCCACCTGACGCGTTTTCGTGAGAATGACGGTCATGTAACCGTCGTGCCTTTGGCTCCTCGAAAAAAATGAGTGGTCTTCCGAGAGTAGTGCTGCTCGGCGACTCTGCCAGTTTCTTGGCAAAGATCGCCTCCAGTTATCCGAATTTCGGCACGAGGCGGTCATCTATTTGACCGCTCCATTTCTAAAACTGCGTCTCCCCGCAGCTCCTTGCTTTCTTTTCAGTGAGAAAGCCGATTGCAGCGGTCGCTTGTTAGCTGCGCAGGGGTCAAAAGAGGTTGCGATGCTCGGCGATTGACGTTTCATGATCGCGGAGAGTTCTACGAAGTTTGTGTGTTTTGTCTTCGGTTAGCCATCTATTGGCCCGTGTCGAAATTCCCAAGCATCTTTCTGGCATGGCAGGCCCAAAAGTAGGTGTATTAAATTCATGAGAATTCTGAGAAAAAGACTTGCTCCGGATGTCGCAAATGTTACTATGCGTCCCAAATCTTGCAAAGAGATCGAAATATAACATGCCTGTTTTTCAACAGTGCGTATTTGCCCCTAGCTAGGAGATAAAGTCAGCATGTCCTCGGAAGAAGCCAAGTTGCTGTTCTTCTTTGATGAAGATCTGCCAGCCAGTTCGCGCAATGTTCGTTTCGCCTATGGGCCTGTCGAGCACTTGGGCATCCTTGTCTCCGGCGACACGCCGCCTGACCACGGGGCAGCCAGTATCTTCTCCAGTAAAACGTTTCAGCTCGAGGACGGTACTTATCGGATGTATTACTGGAGCTATGGCTCCCGCTGTTGCGAGGATCCTAGCGAATCGATGCCGCGGGGCCTGGTGGCGACGTCCACCGATCGAATTCACTGGGAAAAGCCCCCTCTGGGCCAGGTGCAGGTGCGTGGCGAAGATACGAACATCCTGGAAATCGAGGGGCTGGAGTTGCAGGTCTGTGTCGGTCCCAGTCCGGTACGCCTGGGCCCCAACCATTGGCGGTACTATTTCTGGGGCTGTGAAAATGGCACCCGTCTGTGGGCGCAAATGGCAGCAGACAGCGAAGACGGCCTGCACTTCAAAATGCTCAACGAAGGCGAAGGGCAGCTTTATCATCCTCCCATTCCGGAATGTGGCCCGCTGCTGACCGAAGTGGCCAAGAAGCTGCGCCGCGATCCCCAGGAGTACGAACGCGAGCAAACGCTGCGAGTCAACCGCTTGCAGAGCAATGATGCCTCCCACGCCTATTACAGCGAAGAGCATGGCTTCGAGATGTTCCATCAGTACCTCGTGGAAAATGAGGTGGCGGGGGGACGCGTGGTTGACGTTCCCTACAATTGCCCGGCATTCCTGCGGACTATTGCCCGTCGTCGTAGCGACGACGGTATCCACTGGGGCAATCCGGAGTTTCTGGTCTGGCCCGACGAGAAGGACCCCTGGGACCAGCAGTTCTACAACATGCCGGTGAGCGACTATGCCGGCTGGCGGATCGGCATGCTGGGCCACTTCCGCACTGAAGCCAATCGACAGACTTGTTTTATCGAACTGGCCTTTAGTCGCGATGGTAGTGAGTGGTCCAGGCCGCTGAGAGGCCACTGGTTTGAGGGATCGCAGCCAGAAGACGCTGGGGGCGCCTATCCTAGTGGCGAAGGACTCGTCGACAACGGCGACCACTGGATGGTGTACTACACGGGCGTAGGCACGGGACACGACATTGTGGATGAGGACAATTTCAAACAGCACACCATGGCAGTGCGTGTCCCGAAAAACCGTCTGCTCGCCGTCGCGGCGGACAAGGTGACCGGCGGATTCATGACCGAGCCAATTTTTCTGTCTCAGGATCAGATAAAGATCGACGCCAACGTGCGGGGCTGGCTGCGAGCTGAGCTGTGCGACATCTTCGGTCGAAAGCTTGAAGGCTATCACCTGATGGACAGCGACCCGATCAGCGGCGACAAGCAGGACCACACACTGAGCTGGAAGGGCAAAGACTCGTCAGCCTACCGTTACAAGCCGGTGCGCATCCGTTTCGAGTTCACCGAAGGCGAAGTTTATTGCGTTAAATATTGATTAGGTCTCTTTTGAATAATCAGCCACATGTCCTTCCAATTCTTCCAGATGTTTGCGCGACCCGTTTGGCTACCACCATCTGGGGCGCGCACCGCCCTGGCCACAGCCATTGTCTGGCTTTGCGGGCTGCTCGCGATCGCCACGAGCCACGCAGACCAGGGGCCTCCGCCAGCGGACGACGGATCGAGCGCCGCGGGAAACGTGCAACGTGTCATTTCGAGCGCCACGGACGCAGAAAAGGATTTGCTGCTGGAAGCACGTTCCATTCAGCCGCGAACTGTTGTCGCGCTGAGCGAATCGGTGACCACCGCACAGGCAATCCGCCGCGCGCGGAATTATCTGGCGGCTTGGCATGGCAAAACGTCTGAGGATGGTCTGCCCGAAGCGACCGAGTTGGCAGCCGTTACCAAGGAATTGACCGAGTTGCAGGAGCGTTTCCTCACACTTTATCACGCCCATTATGGGAACCGGGCGTCGGCCGCGCTTGCCGTACGCATGAAAATCAAAGAAACGCCCCCCTTGGTCCCGGTCACAGAAGAGGCCGTCCGGTTGTCGCAGGATGTCGACGCACGGGCGGCTGTCCGAGTTGCGTTTATGCGTGATCTATTAGCAGGCCACAACCGGTGCCAAGCACTGCTGCAGAACTTGCGCGAACAGCTTGTCGATCTGCAACGGGGCGCCGGGGTGGGTGGCCAGCTCCCAGAATTCAACCCCACGCCGGCCTTCGTTGACAAGACGCCTGCTTCGATCTTGCCCGATGGTACGGTTACCGGCATCGTGATGACCGTTCAGGGCCTGCTTGATCATCCGGGTACCGACGTGCTGCGCGGGGATTACACGTGCGGAATGTACGAGGCATATATCAGTAGCGACACGGGCAGCGGCGACGCTTGGAAACCCAAATACATAGAGAACCAGGCATTCGATCCCAATTACACGCTAGACCCCATGGCGATCAACGCGCGTTATGGCCGCAAAACCCAAATCATTGTTCCCTGTTCCGTGCAGTCGTGGACGTTTTGTCCGGCCGACTGGTTCCGCAAGCACAGCCACCTCGAGCTTAGCAGGCCTGACGCGCCGCAGGAGTACACGGGCAGTTGGCTGTGGTCGCTCGATCTTTACCAACCGGCCGTGCGCGAGATGCTCGAGGGTTATCTGAAACGGGTCGGCGAGCGGCATCGCGGCAACCCGAGCGTGCTGATGTACACCACGGCCTGGGAGTCAAGTCTCACGTCGTGCGAACCGGGGCATGCAGATTACCGCTACGCTTACTGGCCCAGCGGCGGGCGCACCGAGGCTGGCCTGGCTGCCTTCCGCCAGCACTTGGCGAAAAAATATGGTTCGATCGGTCCACTGAATTCAACCTGGGGATCTAGCCATGCCAGTT
Source organism: Pirellulales bacterium (assembly GCA_022448265.1). Lineage (GTDB taxonomy): Bacteria > Planctomycetota > Planctomycetia > Pirellulales > Lacipirellulaceae > Bythopirellula. The sequence continues at coordinate 10,429 of JAKVCC010000024.1, read as the reverse complement.
TTGATGGGATCTCGCTTCCGGTCGATAGTATCAAGTCGCCCGAGGCCGAGCGAAAGCGACTTACCGATGCGCTGTACCAAGGTCGGGCCGATCCAGCTTACTACGAATTCCACAGTTTCTTGTTGGAGAGTTACGCCGACTATCTGGCCTGGTGCTATCAGCAGCTTAAGCAGGCGGATCCGACCCATGCCATCTCGGTCTCGCCAACCTACGGCGAGATGGATGGTTATCTGACCACCGCCTGCGATGCGTTTCGCTGGGCCGACGATGTGTGCGACCTGTTTGGCTCCGAACTGACCGATTCGTTTCAGGAGGTCTACACCTATTCGGTGCATCGCGCGACCGGAAAAACGACGCAGATGCTCGAGTGCGTTTGGAACAGCCCGAGCAATCGCTCGTTTCCTCCCGAAGTCGATGTGCAGGCAGCCGGTCGACTTAACTTGTGGCGGATGGTTGCCTGGGGGCGGCGGGTGTTGGGCCTGTATGGAATGGGCGACACGTACGGCGGCTACGCCAACAATAACATGATGGTGCTGGAGAGCGATTACAGTCTGCTGCGGCTCGGCGCGGGAATCGTGCCGGCGATGAAGCGCAAGCTGCGATCGATGGAAGACGTGTGGTTGCACAAAAAGATTATCGAGCCGCAAATTGCCGTGCTGCAGTCGCGCACCTCGCGCATCTGCGAATGGCCCTGGAACCAGCGGGTGTTCGCCTACCGAAACTTCCATAAATTGCTGCAAGGTCAAAACTACCACTATGCGTTTGTCCCAGAAGAATTCGTGCTCTCGGACCGGGAAGATCTGAGCGATTACCAGGTGCTGGTGCTTCCTCTGGTGACACAGATGCCGCGGGGGCTGACCGAAAAGATTCTGCCGTGGGTTGATTCGGGCGGAACACTGATCCTCGGCGGCGTGGCCGGGGTGTTTACGCCTTTCGGAAAACCGGACGGTCGATTGATGCAAGAGCTCTTCGGCGATTGTACCTTTGAGCGGACTGGTGACCTGACGTGGAAAATTACTTCCAGCAGGTTGCGGACAGGCGTCGAAGCAGTCGATGGCGATGGCCAGGTGCTCTTGACCAGCTATGGCAACGGGCAAGCCCTGCTCACTGCCGATGTGGGTCAGCCGGTTGCTCGCGGTGGGCTGGCCCCCGACCAGCCCGCCGGTCGCGAGATCTTGAGGTTGCTGGATAGCCACGTGAAACGCCCTGCCTGGGCCAGCGGCACTCCGCTGGAAATCGTCATGCACGAAGGTGGCGACCGGATGCACCTGACACTCATCAATCCCGATCTATACAGTGAAGCGCGGGCCACCATCCACCTTGCCGGCACGTACCGGCTGGCCGTCGACCGGGGCATTGAACGGGGCTTTGCGGTCCCCTTGCGGAAGGAAGGCGCCGGGCAGGCGTTTGACATCGTCCTGGCCCACGGTGAAGGAACTATGATTGATTTACTACGAGAGGAATAGCACATGGACCCTACAGAAACCAACCTACTGTTCTTTTTCAACGAAGACCTGCCTGCACAGTCCCGGAATGTTCGTCACGCTTGCGGACCGGTTGAGCATCTGGGCGTGATGTTGGCCGGTGACACGCCGTGGGATCACGGGGCAGCCAGTATCTTCTGCAGTAAAACGTTTCAGCTCGAGGACGGTACTTATCGGATGTATTACTGGAGCTATGGCTCCCGCTGTTGCGAGGATCCTAGCGAATCGATGCCGCGGGGCCTGGTGGCGACATCCACCGACCGGATCCATTGGGAGCGGCCTCCTTTGGGCCAGGTGCAGGTGCGTGGCGAAGATACGAACATCCTGGAAATCGAGGGGCTGGAGTTGCAGGTCTGTGTTGGCCCCAGCCAGGTCCGCCTCGCGGACGGCCGTTGGCGCTACTACTTCTGGGGTTGTGAGAATGGTACCCGATTGTGGGCACTGCTGGCGGCCGAGAGCGACGATGGGTTGCACTTCAAGGCGATTAACGACGGCAAAGGGTTGCTTTACCACCCACCGATACCCGAGTGTGGTCCGCTGTTATGCGAAGTTGCCAAAGAGCTCCGGCGCGATCCCGAAGAGTACGAGCGCGAGCAGACGCTGAGACTTAACCAACTGCAAAGCAACGATGCGTCGACCGTTTATTACGACCCCGACCGTGGCTTCGAGATCTTTCACCAGTATCTTGTCGAGAATCCTGTGGAAGGCGGGCGCGTGGTCGACGTGCCTTACAATTGCCCGGCGTTTCTACGTACGATTTCCCGACGGCGCAGTGATGACGGCATCCACTGGGACGACCCCGAGTTGCTGATCTGGCCGGACGAAAAAGACCCCTGGGACCTGCAGTTCTACAACATGCCGGTCTGCAACTACGCCGGCTGGCGGATTGGGTTGTTGGGCCATTACCTTACCGAAGCCGGCAAGCAAACTAATTTCATCGAACAGACATTTAGCCGTGATGGCAGCAAGTGGGAGCGACCGCTAAGAGGCCATTGGTTCGAGGGGGGTCAGTCCGAGGATAGCGGCGGAATCTACCCCACCGGTGACGCACTAATCGACAACGGCGACCACTGGTTGCTGTATTATACCGGCCTCCAAGCCCCACATGATGTGATCGATGAGGACAATTTCAAACAATGTACCATGGCGGTACGCGTTCCGAAAAATCGTTTGCTCGCCATCGCGGCGGACAAGGTGACCGGCGGATTTATGACCGAGCCAATTTTTCTTGCGCAGGATGAGATCAAGATTGACGCCAACGTGCGGGGCTGGCTGCGAGCTGAGCTGTGCGACATCTTCGGTCGAAAGCTTGAAGGCTATCACCTGATGGATAGCGACCTGATCAGCGGCGACAAGCAGGACCACACACTGAGCTGGAAGGGCAAAGACTCGTCAGCCTACCGTTACAAGCCCGTGTGCATCCGTTTCGAGTTCACCGAAGGAGAAGTTTACTGCGTGAAATATTGATGAGTGTCGAGGGGTGAGGAGCGAGATGGGAAATATAAAGTACTACTCACAATCCTCGTCCCTAACCCCTGTTCTCTAACCTTGGTACTTCAACTATGTCCAACCTCCTTTTTTTCTTCGACGAAGACCTGCCGGCACGGTCCCGGAATGTTCACCACGTTTACGGACCGGTCGAGCATCTGGGACCTATCATCCGGGGTGACACGCCGGCCGACCAGGGTGCTGCCAGCATCTTTCTGAGCAAGATCTACCAGCTCCCGGACGACACCTACCGGATGTACTACTGGAGTTACAGCTCGCGCTGCGGGAACGATCCCAGCGAGCACATTCCCCGGATCTTGGTCGCAACCTCGACCGATCGATTGAATTGGACCAAGCCCGATCTGGGACAAGTGCAGATTGATGGAAAAGAAACCAACATCTTACAGATCGCCGGGTTGGACTACCAAGTCAGTGTGGGGGTTTGTCCGGTGCAGCTCTCAGACGGACGCGTGCGGATTTATTTCTGGGGTTGTGAAAACGGCACGCAACTTTGGTCTTGTTTAGCAGCTGAAAGCGAAGACGGATTGAACTTTACGGCGATCAACGACGGCAAAGGGTTGCTTTATCATCCACCCATACCCGAAGCAGGTCCCCTGTTGTGCGACGTGGCCAAACAACTGCGTAGAGACCCCGAAGAATACGAACGCACTGAGGGGCTGCGGATGGCTCGCTTGCAGAGCAACGATGGAGTGACCGTTTATGGAAACGATAAAGATGGCTTTGAGGTCTTTCACCCTTATCTGGTCGACAATGAGCCCGAAAGTGGACGCTACGTGGATGTGCCTTACAACGCCGCATCGTTTTTGCGCACGATTGCCTGGCGCACCAGTGACGACGGCATTGCGTGGAGCGATCCCAAGATCGTGATCTGGCCCGACGAGAAAGACCCCTGGGACTTGCAGTTCTACATGATGCCGGTCAACGACTACGCCGGTTGGCGAATTGCCCTGTTGGGCCACTACCGCACCGAGGCGGGCCAGCAGGACTCCTTCATCGAGCTGGCCTTCAGCCGCGACAGCCACCAGTGGTCGCGTCCGTTACGCGGGGTCTGGTTTCATGGGGCCCATCCGGAAGACGCAGGGGGTATCTATCCCAGCGGCGAAGGACTGGTCGACATGGGCGACCATTGGCAATTGTATTATTGCGGAGGCAACTCGACGCACGATGTGTTTGATATCGACGGAGCCACCGCCCATACCATCATGGCGGTGAAGATCCCCAAGAACCGTCTGCTGGGCGTCGCAGCCGACAAGGTCGTCGGCGAATTCATCACCGAGCCGATCTTCCTGTCTGAGGACGAAATCAAGATCGACGCCAATGTCCGCGGTTGGCTGCGAGCTGAGTTGTGTGATATCTTCGGTCGAAAAATAGAAGGCTATCACCTCATGGACAGCGACCCTGTCTCGGGCGACTGCCAAGACCACGTTCTGCGTTGGAAGGGCAAAGACTCGTCAGCCTACCGTTACAAGCCGGTACGTGTCCGTTTTGAGTTTACCGAAGGCGAAGTCTATTGTGTGAAGTATTGAGAGACGAGTGAAAAGGGTGCAGGGCGTTAGCCGGGGTCTGGCTCAATTTTTCGGCCAAGACAAACTAACTAAAGCCGCTTGACCCGAGTGCCGAAAATTTGTGCCTGACCCCTTTGAACTACCTACTAACCCCGTTGAACTACCCGTAATTTTTAACTCAAAGATTCATTATGAAAAAAACAATCTGGCAAGGCTGCATGCCCACCGGGCTCAGCATGGAACAACGGTTCGAACTGGCATCGCGGGCCGGTTTTGAAGGGATCATGCTCAGCGTCGCCGACGAGCCGGCCGTGGAGGTGGCGATTCCCTATGAGCCGTCGGCTGCGCAGATCAAGGAGCTGCAAGGCTTCGCCGAAAAATACGTGCCCATTTCGGATCTCTGGTTGGAAGATCATTGGCCCTATCCGCTCACTTCCAACGACAAAGAACTCCGGCAGCGCACCATCCAGAGAACACGTCGTACGATTGAAATCTGCGCCGAACTGGGCGTCAACTCCATGCTCCAGGTTCCCGGCGTGGTGGATCGGCAACATAGCTACCGTACGGTCTGGGACCGCAGCCAGCAGGTCATCCGGGATGATTTGTTGCCATTGGCAGAAAAATATTCCGTGGAGCTCAACATCGAAACGGTGTGGAACAAGTTTTTGCTCAGCCCCATCGAGTTTGGCAGCTATCTCAAGGAAATCGACCATCCCCTGGTCGGCGCCGTCTACGACGTCTGCAACGTCGCCGCGGTCTCCTACCCTTGGGACTGGATCGAAGAAATTGGGCCGTTCATTCGGCAAATCCACATCAGCGGAGTACGCGTCGAAGAGGGATACGACATGAACAGTTGGGTCGGCTTGCTGGAGAGCAATTTCGATATGCGAGAAAAAATCATGCAACCTCTCCGAGACGTGGGCTTCGACGGTTGGCTGACGCTCGACCGCCATTTTTACGGAGACAATTTGCGAGACGAAGGGATCATTGCGTTGTCGCGTGAGATGGATGTTTTATTGGGAGCGTAGCGTGAGGACGAGGGGAGTAGGGAGTAGCCCACAAATCACATTGATGAGAACAAAATACTATGAAAAAACTCAAAATTGGCGTCGTTGGCTCTGGGCCCGGACGCGGCCAAATCTGGATTTCGACTGTTTTAAAATTGACCGATCACTTCGAAATGGTTGGCGTTTGCGAAGCAGTCCCCAAGCGGGCTGAGGAGTGCGCCGCCAAATGGAAAGTCAAGACTTTCCCCAACCTGCCAGCGATGATCGAAGTCGACAAACCGGATGTGATCCTCTGTGCCGTGCCGCCCGATGGCAACCCGGTAATCGGACACGTGGCGGCCAGCCACGGTGTGAACGTCATCAGCGAGATCCCGATTGCCCCGACCAAGGCGATTGCCGACTCAATCAAGGCCGTTTGTGCGAAAAACAACGTCAAGATCGAGATCGCTGAAAACTTGCACCGTTGGCCCCGCGAACAACTGAAGCGAATGATCGTTGAAGCAGGCCTGATTGGAGATCCCCAACTGGCCCGTATGTGGTATGCCACTGGTTCCTACCATGGGTTCGACGTCCTCCGCAGTATCCTCGGCAGCAATGCCAAACGCATTCTGGGCTATCGACGAAAGTGCGATTTTGATTTCGTCGACGAATACATGTCTCTTGATCTACGGTACCAGCGCGTTTCCAGCGGTATCATTGAGTTTGAGAGTGGCGCCACCTGTTATTTCGAGCAGCCTCCTTTCGGCGGGACGCAGTTCTTCCACTGGGAGATTGAAGGGACTCAAGGCTGCCTTAAGGGCGAAACGCTTCTCGTGGGGCGCGACGATCCCCAAGAGTATCCCTTCATCACCGAAATGACCAACGTGAATGGCAAAGAAGTTATCGACCACATTCGCGTCGATACGCCCGAACCGATTGTGTTTGAGAACCCGTACAAACAATATGGCGTTGCCGAGGGCGATGATCAGGACGAGGTTGCGCGCGCCGACATTCTCACTGGTTTCTATGAGACACTGGTCAACGACAAGCCCGTGCAATATCCGCCTGACATGGCTTGGCGGGATCAGGAAATGGTCGTCGCGCTCATGGAAAGTGCGCGGCTCGACAGCCAATGGCTTGACCTGCCCTTGCAAGAAGAGACTCAAATCGAAAAAGACATGCACGAGCAATATCTTGAGCTCTACGGCCATCCTTGGCACGACATCGACTCACTTATTAAGTCGCCCCTGCCGCGTGGCGGAGTGCGCTGGGCTGTCATGGGAGATCTGTGACCCATGTGGCAAAGGCTCAAGCAGATGACGATGGGTGGCAGGCGTTGTTATGGCATCGGTTCGCGAGGACTTCGATGTGCCCTGTTACTGGTGGTGGGAGTGACAGGGCTGGTTCTAGTCTGTGGCCTGGAGCTGCCAGCAGAAGCGTCCGAGTTGCGTCTGGAAAACGATTCTTGGCGGGTCGTGGTCCACCCTGAATACGGTGGGCGTTGCAGCTCGCTTTACTCCAAGACGCACGAGTCGGAGTTTATTCTCAACTGGGCGACGAGCAAAAACGCGAAGGGGGTGGAGACGGCCACTGGCGGCGGATTTCGTGGGCACATGTGCGGATCTTACGCCTCGGAGCAGGTGGACGATCCTTACACGGTTGTCCATCGATCACCGACCCGCGCGGAGATGAGCTATCAAAACGAGCACCCGCTTTTCTCTGGACTCGAAGAGCAGCGCGTCGTTTCGCTGTTGGCGGGTGGTCGCACGGTGCAGCTGGAGCTGACGGTCACGAACCGTTCCCCAGAGAAACGCACACTCTATTACCGGTTGAACGATATCATGGGGCCCGGGACGAACAATGGGACCGATTCCGTCTATCTCGTCCCCGCCCAGGACGGTACGGTATCGGCCATTGCATCCGGCCCATCGGAGGAGAACGTATTCTTTTTCACGCCCGCGGAACCTTGGTTCGCGCTGGTCGATCCGGTGCGCGATACGGGGCTGCTCGTGGAGGTAACTCAATCGCCGATCGAGCAAGTTTCGTACTGGCTCACCCCGGCGTGGCTGCGCACGGCTGAGCTTTTCTTTCCCATCGCGCCGCTCTCAGTGGGCCAATCGTGGAAAGCAACGCTCCGCTATACGGTCTTTTCGCCATCCCAACCGGACTTAAACTCCCCCCGCCTCAATGCGATTCTGTCCACCAGCCGAGTGCATGAGCACCTGCGAATGTACCAACTTCGCCGTCACCAGACCGGGTTGCCATTGAGTGCGGCCATGCGATTGAAGCGCTCGGGCGAGCCGCTGGCGATCACGCCCGTACATCCCGCTGACCCGCAGTTCGGCACCCAGGAGTTCGTCCGTTACGCAGGCACACTCGAGGGGGTGACGCTCTACGGTGCGCCCGGCGAAGTCGTTCCGATCGCCTTTGCGGTAACTGCTTCGCAAGCGATGACCAAAGCACGGATTGACTGCACCGCTCTCGTCGATGGCAAGAAAATCATCCCAGCCGAGCAATTGGAGACGCGGCACGTCAGTCAGGATGGCTGGGGATACCTGGTACACGATTGGGAGTTGGCCCGCGCCGGGCTCCCAGACGGAGTGTGTCAAATCAATAACGACATCCGGGATGGCAAGGTGACGACACCCTTCGACCTCGAAGTGGGAGAAACGGCATATCTCTGGACGTATCTGCGCATACCCGAGAACGCAGCGGCGGGCCGTTACTCTGGAAAATGTAGCGTGAAGCAGGATAGCGACGTCCTCGGCGCATTCAATATCCAACTGGAGGTCTATCCTTTCCGCCTGTTGCCGCCGGAAGACAAAATTCGAGGCACGTTTTTCCGGTATCGTCTGAAGACGGGCACACCCAACGAGGGGGCGGCGAACCTATCCCAGGCAGAGTACCTCGCCTGCCTGAAGAACATGGACGAGATGGGCTATAACGGGCTGACAATTTACGACAACACTAGGGAAAACATCTTTTGGATCCTCGATCAGTGCGCGGCGCTCGGCTGGAAGAACCGCCTGTTCATTATGATCCACGCCGGCTCAGCCAGCCTGGAGGAACTCAGCGACCGCTACGGAAAGCACGGATTCAAGTTTTTGGGCTGGCTGGCGGACGAGCCTCAACAGTATGGGCGCATTCCCGATTTCCAGCGGGCCGTGGCGCGAGTCTCGCCCCAATGGGGCGATCGGTGTGTCTTCACGCCGAACACACCGCTGGGCATTGCCATGGCCGAGGCGTTTCCGCAGGCCGTGCCTATTTTTGCTCACATGGGCACCGGCCCCTACCTGGTCGATCTGACCCGGCGGTATAAATCCGCAGGGCGGGAAGTCTACTGGTACGGGATGCCTTTCGGAAAGGCCGCGGTCCACAAGCGGCTGCTCAACGGGATCTGCTTGTGGAAAGAGCCCGTCGATGGCATGGTGGATTGGGGCGAAGACAGTATGCGCAGACCGGTGGGCGAGAGTTTGACAGGTTTTGCCGGAACGACCATCATCCCCACGCTCGCGCGCGAAAACATTCGCCAGGGTTATCATGATTTGTATTACCTGCATACGTTGGAGCAAGCGATTGCATCCTTCGATGAGACCGACCCTCGGACGCAGCAAGCACAGCAACTTATAGATACGCTGCGAAACCAATTTCACTTTGTGTTCTCGGCCGAGGGTGATCGGTTCACTCAAGGTTCTATGGATCGCATCAGGCGGCAGGTCGCCGACGAGATCATCGCCTTACAGGAGTAGCAAGACATGCATGTTGCAGTGATTGGCGGTACCAACCATATCGGCCCATTTATCGTCAAGGAGTTGGTCGAGGCCGGGCATCAAGTCAGCGTGTATAACCGTGGGCGCACCCAGGCGGATTTGCCGGAGGGGGTGGAACGAGTTGTCGTCGACCGCAAAGTGCGCGGCCAACTGGGCGAGGCGTTAAGTCAGCGCCAGCCCGACGCGGTGATCGACATGATCGCCTTTGTCGTGGAAGACGTCGAAGAAGTGGTGCGTGCCCTGCCCTCCTTGCGCCACTATGTGTTTTGTGGGAGTACGGTTATTTACGGGATCATCGGCGACTCGACGCCATCCGAAACGTCGCCCATTGAGCCTGATTCCGCATACGGCCACGGCAAAGTGGCCTGTGAACAGTTCATGCTGGAGGAGCAACGCCAGCGCGGGCTCCGTTTCACCAGCTTGCGCCTGGCCCATCCTTATGGACCTGGAGACCATTTGCTCTACCTGACGGGGCGTGAATCACTGTTCCTCGACCGCATGCGCAAGGGTCGGCCCGTGATCATCCCCGGGGAGGGCACATCGCGGATGCATCCGATCTATGCCGGAGATGCCGGTCGCGCGTTTGTCTATGTCTTGGAACGTCCTGATTGCATGGGGCAAATGATCAATTTGAGTGGTGACGAGATTCTTACCTTGGATGAGTACTACGAGTCGTTGGCGCGCGTGCTGGGGGTGCCTCTGGTGGCACACAAGATTCCCAACACGTGGTTTCGCGATCACAAAGAACTCTGGTCTCAGTGGGACCGAAATTTCGATTTCGGCTACAACTGGGTGCACTATGAAAGTGCTTTTGAGGTCACGGCGCTCCATGATATTGGATTCCGCTGCCAAACGGACCATGACGCGGGCGTGGCGCTGATGATGGCATGGCTCGACACGAAGAACCTGGTCGACCCGTCGAGTGACCAAGATGGAGAAGACCGTATCTTAGAGCACCTCGCGCGGGAAGAAAGTTCATGAGGTCTCTTGTTGCAATTGGCCTGATGGCGATGCTCTGCACAAGTTTGCACGCCAAGCCGCAGGCGGGTGTGGATCTGGCACGGCTCAGCGGTTGGGACATCGTCCTGGGGGCAAGTGCCATCCCGAGCGAGCAATATGCGGCAGAAGAGTTCCAGCGATTGTTCAAGCAGGCGTCGGGAATTCGCCTTCCGATC
>JAKVCC010000023.1 GCA_022448265.1 Pirellulales bacterium | reverse complement strand
GCGGCGTCGACTGGGAACCCAAAGGGGGATAATTTCCAGAAACCGACTGTTGCGTTGCCGGTTATCCGTGAATATTTAGTCGATCAACGTGTGTAGGGTCAAAAGGATTCGCGTTATGCAAAATGCAAGGCAGTAAGCAGTTTGCCGTTTTCTCCGGCCACTTGGCCTCAGTCTTTCATAAGTGCGGTCCTCGTCTTCGTTGCAAATTCTGACATGAATCCTGAATTGCAGGCACCACCCCGCGGCGTGAGAATCCCACCAGAGTGAATGACAGGTACAGGACTCAGAACATGACTTCTGCAATCCGTTACGCACCAAAAATACTTTTTAGTAATAAGTTCCTGACAAGGACCCTGGTACGAGCCTCATCACGGGGAGTTCTCCACGAAATGACTAGCCGAAGTAACCGACTGAGATTAAGCTGACTGTGATGGCCGCGGGTTTGAAGCCGGGTTGAATTCACGGGTAAAAACGAAAGAACGAAAGATCGATCCAATGGCCCACCAATCGATGCAACTCGATCGCCGGCAGGCAACCACAATACGAGGGACTGGCCAGTTTCTCCTTTGCCTGGTGTGCTGCATCTGGTCGATCGGTCTCACTCCGGCGTCGGCAGTGCATCCAGAGCTGGTCGAAGCCCATGTCACCGACCTTGACATGATTCTCGAGATCTCCAAATTCCGCTCGGGAGCTGGGCATGACTTTACGTATTTCAGGGACACGCTCCCCCCGACAGCCATGACTGCCATCGCAGGAATCGACAATTTTTTTGCCACCGACACATCCGAACCTGAAAGCAGCATGAAGCATTACTATTCGCCCCATGATGCGCACAAGCAGGAAAACGGTGACAATACGACCATTCCAGTCTACGCCCCCTTCGCGGGCAGCATCACCCGTGTCATCGAGGAGGTTCGTGAGGAAGACCCCTCCATCGTCAATAAGCGGGTCGAAATCACCGCGGCCGCTGATACGGACTACACGGCCGTACTATTTCACCTGAACCTCGACGATGCCTACCCCCAAATTTTTAACGACTACCCCACTATTGATGGCATATGGACACACCAGGACGATGATCTCGCTTACACCACGCTGGAGGTCGAGGCCGGTGATTTTCTGGGTTACGCTGACATGCGTTTATCCAACGATTTTGACGTGGCCTTACTTTTCAACGACACCACGGATGACAAGTGGGTCTCGCTATTTGAATTGATGCCCGATTCGCTGTTTTTCGATTATGAAGCGCGCGGGATGGATCGTGCAGACACGGTCATCAGCAAAGCTTTTCGCCTGGAAAATTCCGTTACCTGGGGTGAACGCAACGAGAGCGACTGGATAGAGTTCACAGCCGTTCCAGAACCTGGTTCGTTGCCACTATTGGTGACTGCCCTCGCCTGGCTGTGGGCCGGCCAGCGATCTCGGGGGGCACCGCGTTTACCTCAAAAACGTCTTTAGTGAACAGGACCACCACGACGACCGATATCGCACTCTTTCAGGCTGGTGGCAAAACATGTCGTTGCCGAACCGTTTCCAGTTGCTAAGTTGATCCGCCCGAGGATTCGGGCTGGTCGATCTTTCGGGACTATCAATGGAAACGCCAATGTCTTGATTGATTTGATCTGCGAGGCGGAGCAGGTGATGGACAGGGATTTTGGCTGCTGGCTTTGTAGAAGGCGCTCGAGCAGACCTTTCTCGGTGTCAAACATTCCCTGTTGAAAATGGAAAATCTCTTCGATGAGCTTCTGTGTGGCGAGTAACACTCTAGAAAAGACTCGGCATCTCAAGTAGCACACCTTGATTTCCCAGGTTCACGAGCTTGGTGACAGAAGCGTCCATCAATTCCATAAGCGGTCGCGGATAGACGCCCACAGCAAAGACGATCAAGGCCAACGGCACGAGCATTGTCAGTTCTCGGGCCGTGATGTCTGGCAGTTGTGAGGCGACCGGCGTCTGCGGTTGTCCGAGTATCACCCGCTGCAACATCCAGAGAATATACGATGCCGCCAATACAATGCCGCCCATGGCTGGCAGGACGATGCCAATGTGGTCCTTGGCGGCTCCGATCAGCACCAGGATTTCACCAATGAAACTACATGTTCCCGGCAGGCCAAATGAGGCGACCGCAAAGACGGAAAAGAAAGCAACAAAACGCGGCATCTGGCGGTAGAGCCCGCCGTAATCGCCAATCATGCGACTGTGTGTTCGTTCATACAACAGTCCTACGGCCAAGAACATCGCACCGGTCACGATGCCATGGTTGAACATCTGCAGAATGGCGCCTTGGGTTCCTTCTCGGTTGAATACGAAAATGCCCAGCGTGACGAATCCCATATGCGAGATTGAAGAATAGGCTACCAGTTTCTTGATGTCGTCCTGGGCCAGCGCCATCAAGCCCCCGTACAAAATCCCCACAACCGAGAGCCCGAGCATCCAGGGGGCGAATGTCACCGCGGCATCCGGGAAAAAGGGCAGACAGATACGTAATAACCCATAGCCACCCATTTTCAAAAGGACCCCGGCCAGAATCACGCTGCCCGCGGTGGGCGCTTCGCCGTGTGCATCGGGCAGCCAGGTGTGAAACGGAAACATTGGCAGTTTGATGATAAAGGCGAGCAGGAAGGCCAGGAACATCCAGAACTGCGACGTGCCGGAAAGTTTTGGCCCGATTTGTCCCAAATGTGCGATGTCAAAGCTGTAGCCGGCTTGCACGTGCAATGCCAGTATCCCTACCAGCAACAGTAGGCTGCCGGTCAGACTGTAGAGGATGAATTTCAATCCTGCGGCGATGCGTCCAGGCCCGCCCCAGAGGATGATCATGAAGTACATGGGAATCATCGTGACTTCCCACATGACGAAAAACAGGAACAAGTCCATGGCCGTAAAGACCACCAGCATGGCTCCTTCGACCAGCAGGATCAGCATCATGAATGCGCGCACGTGCGCAGTGATCGACGTCCAGGAACAGAGCACGCAGAGCGGGGTCAGCAGTGTGGTCAGCAGCACCAGTAGGATACTGATTCCGTCGACGCCGACCGCATACCTGATGTTGAACGCTGGAATCCAGGGTACCACATGGATAAATTGCATCCCTGCTTTGGTCGAGTCAAAATTGAAGAACACAAAAAGAAAGATTACCAGGGTCGCCAGCGCGCTACCGAGGGCAATGCACCGCGACCACAACGTGTTGCGAATAAGTGCCAGCAGTGCGATTCCCAGGAAGGGCACAGCGATCATGTAGGAGATCAGGGGACTGGATTCCATGAAATCAAACTTTCTCGGCGGGCTTGGTTATGACACGAGCCAATAGTAGAACACGATGGCTGCTACCAGCCAGACAATTAGTAACAGTAGATGGTGCTGCAGCGTACGTGGTTCGACGTCTCGAAATTCAGCGGAACTGGTTCCCACGCTTTCATTCTTGTCGGTGCGTGGTTCGTCCGGAGCGCGCTCGGTGGCCTCCGAGGTCCACCAGGCAAAAGGGAGACTGCTGGCGGCAGTCGGCCCGACGGTGCGCTGGATTGCACGGACATCCATGATCTGCCACAAGGTGTGGGCTAGGGCAATACATCTGCTGCCGCTGGCCATCACTAGCCGATCGATGATACCCATGTCCACTTTGCGCCAAAGCCAGCGGCTGAATTGAATTGCCGGCTGTACGATGCATGCCGTATAGAGTTCGTCGAAATAAAACTTGTTGAGAAAAAGCAGGTAGATCGTCTGGGACCAGGTAGACTGCGCTGGCACCCGCAAACGGGTTTGGCAATGGCGAGCGTAGGCCAGGATCCAGCCAGCAGCAGCTGCCAACAGGGCCAGCGCGATTGCCCAAATGCGCGGAACCTCTAGGGCACCGTCTGTCGCTGTGTCGTAAGGCTGCTGAACCACGCCGACGAGGAACGGGACAAATCCGGTCCACACAGCCAGTAGTAGCAAGCTTAGCGCCACCGCCCCAGTGACAATGCCGCTGACATGACGTGCAGAAAAGAGCTGTGGGTGCAAGCCTTCCGAGGGGTGAAACAGGGTAACAATCCCACGGAACAGATACATTGCGGTGAAAAAGACAGTGAGCAGGCCTATCACCCAGAAAGCGATATGTGCCTGGAGTGTATGTGTTGCCCACAAAGACTCCGCTTGCCCCCAGAAGAACACCAGCGCTGGGACACAGGCCAGCAACAGTGCGCCCAGGCAGAGGACCGCCGATGGCCGGGGCGTGTCTGTCGATCCGTGGTGTGTATGGGTCCCGACGTTGGCCAGCTGATTGCCTGTCGAAAGAAACAGAAAGCCTTTCAAAAATCCGTGCGCCAGCATGTGAAAGATGGCCGCCACAAAGGCACCCAAGCCGCAGGTCATAATCATGAAGCCGATCTGGCTGATCGTGGAGTAGGCCAGTATTTTCTTGATGTCACTTTGGGTCAGCGAGACGATTCCGGCAAACAGCGCGGTGGCGCCGCCCACGATCGCGATCACTGCCATGGCGACCGGTGAGAGCATCGCCAGGGCGCTAAACCGTACCAGCAAATAGGGGCCGGCGTTCACCATAGTGGCGGCGTGAATCAACGCTGAGACTGGAGTCGGGGCCTCCATCGCATTGGGCAGCCAGACGTGGAAGGGAACTTGGGCGGACTTGCCCAGGCAACCCATGAACAGAAAAAGTGTGATCAACGTGGCCGTCTCGACCTTCCCTTCGAGGCCGAACCAGGACAACAGGTTGATGGTCTGGCCACGGATGCTTTCCGCCCCTTGGAGAATGTCTGGAATGTCCAGTGTGCCGAACGTGGTGTAGGTCAGCACAATGCCGAACAACAGCCCGACATCGGCAACCGCATTCACCAGGAACGCCTTGGTGGCTGCCTGACACGCCGCCTGACGATTGGATTGATGGGATATTAGCAGGTAGGAGCAGATTCCCATGACTTCCCAGCACATAAACAGCATCAGCAGGTTACGACTCATGACTAGCGTGACCATGCCGAACGTGAACAACGCCATCACAGCGAAGAACCTTGTGAACCGTGCGTCACCCGTCATGTATCGGGCCGAGTATACATGGACCACAAAGCCGACGCCGGTAACCAACAGTAGAACCAGAACGGAGAGCTGGTCGAGATGTAATGCGAAGTCGATTTTGAGATTGCCCGACTGCAATATTTCGTAGAGGGGGATATGTATTGCAACAGGTTCGTACAGCAGGTGCGCGAAGGCAGCGACGGACAGCGCACAGGAAATCCCGACAGCGGCCACGCCGATCTGCGCGCATTTTTCGCCCAGTCGCGACCCGAACAGTGCGATAAGCACGCTGGCGAGCAACGGTAAAAGTGGGATCAGGATATAAACATCCGACATGAGTCTCGTTACCTCGTAGTCGCTTTTCCTTACAAACCGGCGGCGCTGGCCGTTAGCCGGAAGAATCCAATTAGGGGCCCACTACAGAGGCCGAGGACAACAACGAGCATCGCAGTTAGTCCCACGGCCAATTTGACGGGTAGGGCCAACGATCCCTCAGCGGAGTCCGGGACCACTTCGCTATGACCGAAAATGCGGAGGAATAAGCGTTGGAAATAAGCCATTGTTAACAAAGTGGAGACGACGATTGCGGTGATTGCGAGATAGTTTTCTGCCTCAAGAGCACCCAGGATAATGTGCCATTTTCCGAAGAATCCTCCGGTGGGTGGGATGCCAATCATGCTCAAGGCCAAGGCAATGAATGCTGCTACCAGCCAGGGGGACTGTCGCAAGCGAGGCAGATCGGTCACCGTTCGTACTCCATGGTGCAGGATGGCTGCACCTGCGATGAAGAACAAACCCGCCTGCATGATTGCGTCGTTCATCAGATAGAACATGCTGCCGGCAAATGCGGTTTGGTTTGTCTGACTGACGCCAATCAGAATCAGCCCAATGTGGGAGATACCACCATAGGCGAACATCCGTTTCAGCTCCTGTTGCGCCAACGCCAACAGGGATCCTGCCAGCGCGGCCAGCATGCCGAGTCCGCCCAGCAGTGTCAGTGCGGGCACAGGTTCCAGCAGCTTGCCGGCAGCCAGACCCCAGAACAGGATGCGAACACACCCATACAGGGCGACTTTCGTCATCAGTCCTGCCAGCAGCGGAGAGATCGCGTCCGGCGCGCGGGTGTACGCGCCGGGAAGCCAGGCGTGCAGGGGAAACAGCGCCATCTTGATACCCAAACCGAGGAACAGGAATGTCATCCCGCCAACGATAGCTCTTGAATGCAGTAACTCGGGCGAGGCAATGAACTGCTGGTACATCTCCGCCATGTTCAATGTCCCGGTGGTGGCATAGAAGAAGACCACACCCAGCAAGTAGAACGTGGAACCAAGGGTTCCCAGGATGAGATACCGAAATGCGGCAATCAGCGCTCGGCCACCAGCGAGCGCGACCAGGGCGTACGCAGAAAGGGCGGCCACTTCCAGGAACACAAAGACGTTGAATATGTCACCGGCAAACACAATTCCAGTCAATGCGGAAATCAACAACAAGATGAGGGTATAGTAGGGCACCACGCGATGTTTTCCGATGGTGGGCGTCAGCGAACCACTGTAGAGCAAACATAACGAGGCCAGAAAACTGATAGCGACCAGCATGGCGCTCGCCAAGTGATCGTTGACCCATTCGATGCCGAGTGTCGGGTCGCTGCCGGGCAGCCAGCCGGCCAAGCCATAACTCTGCTCGCCATGTTCTCGCACGAGCAGCAGATTGACGATTGCCAGCCCGAACATCACAAGCAGGCTCACGAGTGCCAACGGACGGCACCATCTATGAGCTTTCAGCCCGACCATCGGCAGGCAGATGGCGGTGGCAAAGGGCAACAGGAACAAGATGACGGGAAGGTGATCTCTCATTCGATTCTCTGCAATACCTCGTTTTCATCCAGGCTGCTGTATTTACGGTAAATAGCGGCAACCAGGGCAAGCGACACTCCCAGCGTTGCCACCTGCACCACGATTGCGGTCAAAGTCAAAACGTGGGGTAGTGGATTGACGTAGTAGTCGGCGGGAACGATCGTTTCTGAGGATTCGGTGTGGTCTGCGATGAGGATTGGAACGCTTGCATCTTGCTTGACACCGATGGTGACAAGCAGCAGCAACACGCTCGTCTGCAGGAGATAAATGCCGATAAGCTTCTTGATCATGTTCGAGTTCGTCGTCATGACAAAGAAACCGCACAAAAAAAGCACTACAAAGGCGACCAGGTTGGGACGCTCCAGTGCCTCTTTCAGTGCCACTTGGATCTGTTCACTCATGCGATGCCTCCTGGCTGTTCTGCCGGCCCAGGCTAAACACAATGGACAGCGCTGTCACCGCGATATCAGCTGCCACGCCAATTTGCGTCAGCACGATACCGAGAGACCGTCGTGCTGCGTCATCCAAACTGGGGAGTTGCAAGTTCGAGTAGTTCAAGAACTCGCCTCCACCGATCAAACAGAGTCCGCCGACGCCCACAAAGATCATCAGTCCTACTCCGTCTCCATGCTCGAGCTGGTGCGCTAGACGGCAGGGCGGCGCCTGGGGCCCCAGGACCAGGATAGCCAATAGGAAACTGGTTCCCAGGATCACGCCTCCAGCGAATCCCCCGCCCGGCCCGTACTGACCAAAAAACAGGACATACAAAGCAAACAACTGAATCAAGGGAATCAGCAGCTTGCCGGCCGAGCGAACAATGGGGCTGTCGTGGGCTTCGATCACTTTGCACGGTCCCTTAATAACAAGGCGCAGGCGATACCCGCAGTAAAGATCACACCTGTTTCAATCAGAGTGTCAAATGCACGGTAGTCCATAAGTACTGCGGTTACGACGTTCGGTGTCTCGGTCTTTTGATAGCTTTTTTGCAAGTATTCGGCGGCCACACGTGTGCTCGCCTTGCCCAAATCCTGGCCATCCCGTCCATCCGGATAGGGTGGCAGATCCACGGCGGCGTAGAGCAGCAAGAAACCCAGCAGGGGCAAGCCGAGCAAGGCAACCAGTGGCGTGCGAGCCCGCCGAATCTGCGTGTCTTGCGCACGTGCGCGGAACAGTGTCAGTAGGAACAAGACCGTGGCCAGTCCCGCGCCCACCACTGCTTCGACAAACGCCACATCGACTGCGCCGAGCTGGGCCCACACAGCGGCCATCAGGAAGCTATAGCAGGCCAGAACCAGGACGGCGCTGATCAAGTTTCTGACGCGGCTGATACCCACGGCGGTGGTGATCAGCAGGATCAGTAATGCAATTTCAAAAAATTCCATCATGTGTCTTCTCTGCTCCAGGGCTTGAGGCCCGAGCGATGCGCAGCGCGGACAGTCAGGTGCGCAATCGCGGGGTTGAGCAAGTAGAGTAGCACCAGCACCGCCAAAATCTTCACCAGGACCATGTTGGTGCTAGCGTGCAGCGATAGTCCTGCCAGTAGAAAAAAAGCGCCCAGCGAATCGGCCAATGATACTGCGTGGCAGCGCGTATAAATATCTGGCAAGCGGAGCACACCGATCGCTGCCACGACCAAAAAGAACAGCCCGACCAGAATCAATGCCATCGCTGCCGGATCTTTTACAGAGTCAATCCATTGCATTAATCGCATCCCCCTGGTGTTCGAGGTACTTGGCGATTGCCAGTGATCCTACCAAATTCAGAAGGGCATAGCCCAAAGCGATATCGACAAACATGTCCACACGATCGTTCGCGGTTCCGATCACGAGGAGCAATAGGATCACTTTCGTCGAAATGCCGTTGAGGCCCAGCATCCGGTCAAAAACCGTTGGGCCGCACAGGACGCGGTACAGGTAGGCGGTACTCAATAGTGCGAGCCCCATCATGACACCTGGAATGAATGTGGCTTGAAAGAAATCCATCATGACATTCCTTTTGTGGAAAACAGGCCATCGATCTTCCGTTCAATATGCCGGTCGGTCACGTCCGCAGCAGAGCTGTCGTCAATGGTGTGCACGATCAGGTCATGTGAGTCGAGTTCGACCGTGATTGTGCCGGGAGTGAGTGTGATAGAGTTTGCTAGCAGCACGGCACTGGAATCGTTCGACAGCTCGCAGCGGTGGCGGATCATCTTCGGGTTAATGGGAAGTCTTGGATTGAGAATCAGCAAAGAAAGATGACAGCCGCTGCGGAAGATGCTGCCAGCCAGCCAGAGGCAATAGCCCAACAGTTGTCCCACACGGATTGCGCCGTAAACGCCCTTGCGTTCAGTGTTTAGCCAAGCCACCGTAAAGGCTGCAACGGCCCCCATGACGACATCCCATAGACCTGACTCGGAGAAGATGTCAGGACTGGAGAGCGCGCACCAGATGAGCGTGAGCAGACCGGTCTTCAGTGCCAGAAGGGTGTAATAGTTTGGTTTCATAAATCTGAGGTCATTCTGTGATAGTCGTTTGCGGATAACGCCTCGGAGTCAAGCCGCGGGAACATCGATGACCTCCCAAGTAGCGTCGGGACGATAACGGAAAAATCCACCTCTGCCTGGGTCATAAGCCACCAGATTGACCCACTGGTTATGGAACAGGTTCTGCAACGTGGTGTGGTTTTGAATTATTGTTGCAATGCGCGAGGTGGGGGCCTCGATGATCGCTAGCAGTCGGACCGGTTCGTGATAGCGTTTGGCGCCGTTGTTGACGCTCTGCAGCGGCAGCCCCGCTTGCAGATCGCCATGGCTGCCGTGCATTACGCCGACTCCGGAGACCACATTGTGCGTCACTTTACTGCCGCTGCCATAAACGACAGGATCCACGGCAGAGAAGTAATATTCCATGCTGATCCATTGTGCCACGACTAACGGCGCGTTCATCAGTGCTTCCAGAAAGGCGCCCTCGGTGTCTGTATCCGGATTGTACGAATGCAGAAAGACCCGCCCTCCCAAATCGAGCCCCTTGGTCAGCGCGCGGCGTCCGAGGATGAACGCTGCGTTGCTGGAGAGGCCCCATTCCGGTCGGACATTGGCCCAGTCAATTGTTCTGGAGGCCATGTGGCTTGCGGCGCCCTGCGGGGAAGTGTTAGTCGGTGCCGCTGGCGTGCGCTGGCAGCGTTCCAGCGCTTGGTGGCGGCCGGCTTTTTTGAGGTCTTCCACCAGACGTTGCAGATCGGCAGTGTGGCTCGCCGGGATGTCTTGCTCATCGTAGAACGAAACCTGATCAGTCGCAGTGTTATGTTTGGCCGCCAGGAACCAGGTGTCGTCGGGAATCTCCAGGCCATTTTTCTTGAGCATACGACGGACGTGCGGCTGATTTCCCATGCGGGCAAACACACGTGCATTAGGATCGCCATGACCGCCGCCGCAGGCACCGCAGTTGTAGGCAGCAAAATACGGATTATTCTCGGAAGTACTGCCATGGCCACAGGCCACGATGAACCGACCAAAATTCTCGGTCAGACCGATGGCTCGCAACCCTTTTTCCACAAAGGTGGCCTGTTCGTCCGGGGTAAATCCGTGAGCCAACGTATCGGCTGGCGGGGCGTCTGCTTCTTCCACTCGATCGACGGGAATGTGCGTTGCGACCGGCCGCACAAACCACCTTGCAGCTGTAGCCTTGATGGTTTCATAAGGGGTCTGCAGAAACGTCTTGCCGATCAACCGCGCAGTATAGAACAGACCGAGCAGGTCAATCAACATGAACGAGCCGATCGGGTTACTCTTCAGGTCATGAAACAGGTGCTGGCCCAGTTGTTGCCATCGGAAACCCGACGCATACTGCTTAAGCGGTTGCTCCTGATCGCCGCGCGGCACTTCGCTGACTTCAAACCCGGGTGCGACGATCACTGGGCACAAGGCGGCCCGTTCAGATCCGTCGAACGCTTGATGACTCATCGCGATGCCAAAGAACCCCGCATACCCAAGTGTCTCGTACGGTCCCTCTGCTTCGATGTGCCGGCGGAACGATTCGGACCGGGTATCGATACACATCACCATTTGTGCCAGAGGTCGGTCGGCTGCGCTGTGGGGCACGTTTTGCTGGGCTGCCAGCTGGCCGAGGAGTTGGTCGCGAAAGCTGAATTCCAGTGCGCTGAGCCAGATCGGTCCGTGCCGACCTGTTGGTAGTGCGTCCAGCCAGCCCAGCAGAACTTTGATGTTGGCAGCGGTCAGCTGCTGGACGTCTTGCGGTGTGAGTTGCAGACGTTGGGCGAGTTGGTAGCAGCGCCAGCCGTCGCGACAGATGCCGTGTGTGATAGCATCTATTGGGTGGCTCCCGTTAACTGGATTCTGCTCCCAGTGAGACCGCAGTGCCGACAGGGTCCCTTTGCTAGACCATTGCCGGTGGCAGAATGCCTGGACGAGCTCCACTTCGTAGAACAGTCGGACGGCCAGGTATTCGACCGGGTCCATCGGATGTTCTGCTTGGGCCGCATAATTGGGATTCTCGCTTCGCCAGCGAATAAAGCCTACCCAACCGGGCAACTGGGCAAACAGTCGCGCCATATAGTCAGGCCAACGTTCCTGGGGAATTTCCAGCGTTGTCAGATGGGTGGCGATTGCGTCTGCCGGTGAATTGGGTAACGCGCGGCATTTGTTAGCGAACTGTCTGATGCCCAGAAAGCGTCCGGAGAAATCCCGCTGAGCTAATTGTCGCCAGCTGGCATAAAAGCCAGCCTGTCTGCCGGGCATTTGCCAGCCGGCCATCCCCTCGTCCAGAAAGGCGGCGTTCCATTTGATCATTTGATCATTAATCTGGTCAACCAACGACGCTCCGGCCAGTTTATCAAGCCAGTCGCTGAGTGTGTGATCAGCTGGCAGATCGATATCTGTGGGCGCATTGGTAGGGCGCTGTTGGTCGTTGCTGCCATGTGCTGCATCGACCAATCCCAGCGCAGAGAGGCTGCTTTGCCATAGATCTTGTTGCAGCGAACCGGCGCTAAGCTGCCAGGTTAATAAGGCGGGGTCGAGTGCGTCAAAGCCAAACAGTAGATGCAATCGTAACACTTCCCAGAATTCAATTTTCCGATCACCCAAGGTTACGGGTTCGGTTGCCGCCTCAATGCCAGCCGTGTGCAGGGCATGTTCGATGGCCTGATCTGCAATGCGTCCCTCGCGATACAAGCGGCGATAGTCTTCATTCGAGAGGTATCCGTTTCCACCAATCAGCTGTTTGCCCTCGCTGACCGCTTCGTCAAACGGCAAGGACTCTAAGCCGCGCAACGGATTGCGGTAAGCGAATGTCTTCATCGGCCAGGACTGGGCAATTGGCTTACACGCCTCAGCGACCCTGTCCCGCACTCGCTCTCCTTCTTCGGGGGAAAGCGTTTGGAAATCCTGAAAATTTGGTTTCATCGACATTTGTTCCGACTCAGTCGCTTATCTCACGACCCTCCGCACATTCAGCCTGTTGATGCTGCTTAATTTTAAAGCTCAGTAAAGGTGGAAATGGCCAAACCCCATGCCTACCTAATGCGGCTCCTTTTTCGGCCGGCGGTCGCATAGTTCGAGAGCTTTTGATGCTGGTCTAATCCAGTAATGACCAATGTTGAATCATTATCCTTGAATTCATTTTCCATTTCTTTGAGCCGTTCCATGACAGTATGGTCAACAAAGCAGGTCTCCGAAAAATCAAGAACAACCCTAGGCTCACTTTTTAATGGTTCTAATTTCCTCTTTAGGCTAATCCACGTGCTAAACACTGCAGAGTCCCTTACGGCAACCGTTACCCCATCTTTCTCTCTCTGCTCGATGCTGACTCGCAGTCGAAAGAGAGACAGCAAGGGCACGCCATTAAAGATGTGGAAGGCTGCCTTGACGGCAATGCCGATGGCAATGCCGATGAGTAAATCTGTCGCCAGCACACCTACAATAGTTGAAACAAAAATGACCAGTTGTTCGCGCCCAACTTTGTACATGTGGAGAAATTCTTGTGGTGACGCCAAGCGGAAGCCGACGCGAACCAACATCGCGCCCAATGCAGCGAGTGGGATCTGATTGATCAAGCCCGGTAAGAGCGCGACAAAGACGAGTAAGCAGATTCCATGAGACATGTTGGCAAATCGAGTTTTGGCGCCGTTGTCGATATTGGCTTTGCTCCGTACGATTTCAGAGATCATCGGCAACCCGCCAACAAAAGCGCAGAGGGTATTGCCTAGTCCGACGGCAGCCAGATCACGGTTCTGGTTGGTTTTTCTGCGCCAAGGATCGATTTCGTCAATTGCTTTAGCGCTCAGAAGGGATTCCAAACTTCCAATCAATGCGAACATCATGATGTACTTCAGCGCTATCGTAGTGCCCAAGCCAGAGAAGTCTGGAAAGGTTATGGCGCTGAACATGTTTTTGGGGACATTGACGAGAAAATTTGCTCCAAGAGGGTAATCGTGGCCGCCGAACGAATAGGTGCGTTCCTCCCCCAGATCGAAGTACATCCCCAAGGGAACGGTAATAGCAAGGACTACTACAGGAGCGGGAATCGCCCTTAGGCGTGGGCTCTTAATAAGTGGGTAACCGAACATAATGATCAGGCTGATGATCCCAATGAGTGCCACAATTGGGTTCATCTCCATGATGAACTGTGGGATCTTTGCAAGTAGCTCTAAAGGTTCGCCTTTCGAGTCCAATCCCAAGGTTAGCGGGAATTGCTTAGCTATGATGATCACACCGATCGAGGCGAGTAATCCGTGAATCGCTGCGGTGGGAAAAAACTCGCCGAGGATCCCAGCTCGAAACATGCCGATGAGAATTTGAAGGATGCCTGCGGCAACACCGACCCCAAGGGCGAGTCGATAGGCTTGCATGTCGGCAGCCGGATCCGCCCCCCCGGTAAAACCAAATTCAGTAACACAGCCAAGTGCTATTACAATAAGGCCTGCTGCAGGTCCTTTGATGGTAAGCTCTGAATTGCTGAAAAACGTCGCCAACAATCCTCCGATAATTGCGGTGAAGATTCCCGCAATGGCCGGGTATCCGGACGCTAGCGAGATCCCAAGGCAAAGGGGCAGCGCGATCAGGAACACAAGAAAGCCCGAAAGAATATCGTGCTTCCAAAACTTGCGAAGTCCTTCGAGTGTTCCTCTGGGAGCTGGCGTTGATTCCTGGCTCATGGAAGTGGGGCCTCATTCTGAACCGCGAACTGACTGATGGCCACGAAACTAACAGTCAGTTCAGCGACAAGATTCCTGGCGAGTTCGCCAGCAAAGTTCTGATTAGATTTCGGCAAAGAAGCTGTAGCCATATATATCCAATGCCACGATTGATCCTGTGATTACCGAGAAACCTATTAAAACAACAAAGGCGGATGGGTTTGCAAGTCTGGGTCCATGCTCTGTGCGTTGGCGCGAAAGGTGTTCGTGCAAGCAATCCTCAGAAATACGACCGCAAAAAGTTGGCAAGAAAGGTAAAGTAGTCTAAAAACGCAGCAGCCGATGCGAATAATTTCGGCAAGCGCACAACCACCCCAAGGCTGGCTAGGGATACGGCGCGCAGAGAGTCGGCGCAGTCTAGATTAGCAAAGGTGCGCGGAGACCATTGGCAAGCTGATGGCCGACTATCGTCGGGAGGTAACCGGCGTATGCAGCGATTTGGCGGAGCGGAATACGGGTGTCATGAGACTTGCTAAGGAGGCTGTGGTCTCGGTGTTTCGTGTTGCGGCGCGCCGAAGGGCGAACAACCTGCTCTTCCTCTAAGTTCTCTCGGTCGTCGTGACTGGGAGATTCCGCCTCAGTCGTTGCCCCGCATGTCAGCAAGGCAAACTGAGGAAACGGTAAGACGGCAACGGCGCAGAGGCAAATCGACACGGATGCCAGCCGTGAGAAATTCAGCCGTGAGGAATCTAGTCGTGTTGTCGATCGTACTTGGGCTGCCATTAACTTCTGCTGTTTTAAATCTCCGAGAACCTTGCCGCAGTATCGTTAGCGACAATTGAATCTAGGCAGGTCACGGCAGTGTAGGAGGTTTTGGGGATGATGTCAAAACCAAATTTGTGACCTGTCCAGCTAACCCCTCGGTATTTCAGGCAGTAGTCGGTTTCGACGCCCGAACACTCAGTTATCTGGTGACACGGTGCGGCAACCAATACGGTGACACCAACCTATTGGCCTGCAGTAAACCATGCGGCAGTCTTTAAGTGCCGCCCTTAGTATCCGTTTCGGGTCCCTTTGGGCTGGGCAAGGCGTTGCAAGCCTGTTTCTTAGTTTGGTAGGCCACCTGTCCCATGTCATGCGCCTTGGCCATCTAAGAAAGGGAGAAAATGCAATAAGTCATGGGCTGGTGGTAAGTTTCATTTCCTCGGTGTATTCCTGTCGTGAGGGCCTGTTAGTCATTAGGGAAACTCAATCACATCGAAAGACGATTTGCCCGCAGCTTTGTCTCTTAGCCACCTCGTGTGGGTCGAAGGGTATGTGTAACCAGAGGGCTCAAACTTCGTCATTGTTTCTTTTATGGTTTTAACGTTTGCCGGAATGAACGACAGTATTTCCTCATGGGTGAATTGTTTGAAGTGTTTGTCGTAAGTAATTCCATCCAAAGTTTCAATTGGCGTAACGCTTTTGAAGCTTCGAAACAGTATGCGATTAGGGTCTTCTTTGTGCATGAGGATGACTCCGTAGCCTATTCTGGAGACATCTTTTCCATTCTCCTTGGCAAAAGTGACTCCTTGAATAAGTGCGACATATCCAAGCTCGTCGCTGTAGAAGATGCTTCGGCCATCAAAGAGGCTCATTGAAAAGTCAAAGCTTTGAGCGTCCTTGTGGACTGGGCGTTGATGTGTTTCGTCGATCAGTTCAGTTTGGACATGGCCGATGATGGACATTTGATTTGCGATATTTTCTATTGAGAAAGTCCATCCACTGATCGGTTCTTTGAAGTGGTAGGTATTTGCCGGGACATCTAGTTCTTTCTTTTTTTGATTGAAATACTTGTAGTCCCTGATGTTCTCCATCACGCTTTGGCTCAAAAGGTCTTTTGGTTTGAATGACAACCTCCCTGTGGCAGTGTCTCCTATGCCAATGGGGCAATAAAACAAGTCATCCTCAGCGTTCTTGCCCTCAATTTCTGGAAGCTGGCCACCGGGGAAGGACGTGTAACAAAACTCGTCCAGTGATGCCACCCAATTCCCATAGAAGGTGTATTCAGACCATTGGTCATCAATGAGCATGATCGGCTCTCGAGACCAATGCAGAACTTCACCAGTTTCGTAGTCCTTAACTCGGAAAAAAGGCAAATAGCACAGGTTGCGGGCCGGTCTTGGAGAATTGGAAAATGCAAGATTGTGCACGCCATGGGTTACGCAAATCAGAACCTCCTGGCCTAGAATTGTTGCAAGTGTTTCGGTGCCATTGCTTCCAAGGTGGGAGTTGTCGAAGCAGTCGGCGCGGACGCATGTTTCTAAAGTCCCCAGCTTGGGAATGCCATCTTCAGTTGTATCGACCGAGGTGTTTTTTCCAATATTGAGAATGGCGTTATCCGGTGCCGGCCTGTGAGTGCAATGTATGTCACCGTTCTTGAGTTTGTATATGGAGATGTTGTTCTTCGGCAAGCGGCCGCCGTAGAAATTGCGATTGCCGTCAATGCCTGCATTTTCCCACTCAGAATCTGCCCAAATGGAAAACCATTCTTCTGTAGTGACCTGGTTTTTCGCAATTAGTTTTTCGCAGTCTTTAATTTTCGAAAGGAAAATGTCCTCTGGCATTTTGACGATGAAATCAAGGAAGTCGGCTATTTTTCCGTTGTGATAGTAGATGTACACATAAGCATCTAAATTGATCAACCTGAAATCGTGATATGCAATGTCTTCGTCCGGAGTAGCGTCTACAACTTCTTTGTATTGCGATATGGTTTTTGGGAAGTCAATGCGTCTTTGTGATCGGAATATTGGAAGAGGGAACCTTTGCGTTACATTTTCCCCCTTGTCGTCTAGGATGGCGATTCCCAATTCGCTTCCCCAGCTAATGTCTCCATTTGGAGAAATGACATAACAGGTGTCGGTGCCGCCGGCCCTGTAGCCAAGAAGGGTCTTGCCTTGAACTCGCATCAATGTCGGATTGGAAGTATTAAAGTCTTCCCATTCGTAGAATGAATTCTTTTGAGGCTCAATCAGGTAGTTGCATTTTGTAGCCTTGTGTTTGTCACTGATGACATCACGCATATATTCTTTTAGTTGCAAAAAAGTGATTTTGGGTTCCATCAATTGCTCGCCATTTAAGTGTGAGTGCCGGTCTTTACGCCCGCGGCGTTTGGCCAGCGGGTTCAGTAGAAGGTAACGCAGTCTGCCAGGATGAATCGTGTCGTAGCAGAGTCTGGCATAAAAATGCAATTCATGCTACTGCATGGTGAACTGAGGCGTTCCGGCTAGAAGAGTCTTAGCCCGAACCGTCGCTGGGTTCTTGCTGTGGTGGCGAGGGGGGGTCGTGCCACACCGCGCCATCGACGACGCCTCCTATTGCTGCGGGGCGCCGCGCAGAAACGCCTTTAGGTATCAACGCTGTTTTCAACCCGCATCTCCTAGATAGGGTTCCTCATTGTGCTATGCGTTTTGCGGCAACCCTTGGATGACACGAGATTCGATGCGGTTTATGCCCTAGTAATAGGGCAGGGGCAATGGGGGGGGCGTAGGCATAGATATCGCTCACCTGTTATTGCCACGTTCGGCGTTTCCTGAGAGTAGATTATGGTTGTGTTTTGTAAGCTGCTTCGCGTTGCAGCGGCGCGGCGATGGGTTGCTGATGGGACTAGTTGTCTAGCTGTTGCTGGCAGAAGTTTAGGCCTTGTTTCAGCCTGTTGTTCCCAGGGTGGTTTTGCAGGGCTTTCTGATAGATTGAGATTGCGCTGTTCCACTCTTTCGATTCGATGTAAGTTGCTGCCCATTGTTGCCATGTTGCGATTGCGTTTCGCTGCAGATGGTGATCTTTCGGTAGCAGTGTGAGTCCTTCAGTGTAGGCGTCGATTGCAGCTTGCCAGGCTTTCTTTTTGGTATGAGATTGCGCCCATTGGTCACAATTAAATTGTAACAATCGTCGGTGGGTAGATGATTCGAGTAAGTGCTCGCACCGGTCAACGACAAGGAGGGCCAGCTTATGTTGCCCTGCTTGCCGGTGCTGCTTTGTTTCCTGTTGGACATAGAATGTTGCGGCTTTTTTGAGCTCCCTGAGTTCTGGGAATTTGGTTTGCCATGTTGCAAGGTGTTTCTCGGCAATAGCGGTCCCTGTTGTTGCCCTGGCCTCTCGCACCAGCTCCTGGATGCAGAAACTAAGTTTGCTTTGAAATCCTCTCTCGTCAAGATTTGTCTCCAAGGCTTGTGCAAAAATATCTGCCGCCGCTGACCAGTTGTGCGTCTCACGAAATGTTTGCGCCCACTGGTCCCAAACAACCACTAAGTTATTCTCAAGATGGCGATCTTTGGGGAGGAAATTGAGCCCTTGTTGGTAGGCGGCGATGGCTTCCTCCCATTTTTGAAGGGACACAAGCGCAGTGGCCTGCTGGTCAAAAATAAGGATGTGGAGGTCTCGAAAGGCTTTTGGCCCAAGAGTTTTTGCGTGGCGGCGGACCAAAGAGATTGCTTCCGCAGGATCTTGTGTGACGAGGTGTTGTACAGTTCTTTGTAAAAAACCGTCCAGCACTCGTTGGATCGATGGGGCGTCGTCGAAACGCATTGCGAGTTTGTCGAACAGTTGCTCGGCAGCGGAGAGGCCCTTGCTATTTAGTTCACTGGCGAGCCATTCTTGGATTGCGTAGTTTGTGTTTTGTAAGAAGCGACGTTCTTGGGGATGTGCTTGTCGTGCTTGTGCAAGCACGTTGATTGCCAAGGAAAAGTCCTCCGCCTCTATGGCCATGTGGGACCAGCGTTGATAAACAGTAGTTTGCCATTTATGCAGTTCGTGTTGAGCAGCTTCGGAGACTTGTTTCAGGCCGGTGGCGGCCAAATTTAGGGCTGGTTCCCATTGCTCGGCGAGTACTAGGTTTTCGCCCGCATGGATGAAAACATACGATTGCATTTCATCGAAGCCCGCCTCCGGGAGTTTCTGATGGGCGTCGCGCAATATGTCCAGTGCGGATTCTTTCCGGTCGGCTTTTATTTCGGCGAGTGCCCATGTTTGCCAGAAGACGCGTTGGTTGTGTATCAACGTTCGGTCCTTCGGTGCTAGCCTTAAGCCCGCCTGCACCACAGTGAGGGACTGCTGGAAGTTTTCGGCTTCAGCTAGAGTTTTGGCCCAGAGGGCAAAAACACTCAACGCGCCTTGAATTGCAGAAGGAGACTCAGGGTCAAGATTCAGAGCTCGAAAGTAAGCCGTCAGTGCCTGGGGATATTGCCCTTGTTTCGTATGGTGCACTCCGTGGTTGTAGCAGGTAAGAGCGAGCAGCCCGGTTTCGTTGACTTCGCGACGTTTATCTTGATGACGGTCTGGGATGTATTGAAATCCTGTTTGTTCTTGAAACTGAGTTAGCGCTTCTCGATCTCGAGCAGGGTTGAAGCCAACGGAGATCGTTGTT
Source organism: Pirellulales bacterium (assembly GCA_022448265.1). Classification (GTDB taxonomy): domain Bacteria; phylum Planctomycetota; class Planctomycetia; order Pirellulales; family Lacipirellulaceae; genus Bythopirellula. Next base: position 32,346 of record JAKVCC010000023.1, on the reverse strand, counting down.
TCGACATCCGCGTGTTGCGAGCCTTCGTAAAGAATTGAAAAGGCGTGTTTTGGGACTTCAATTGCGCGTAAGTCGAGGTCGAGGCGACGACCCACAATGTTATAGAGTGTTGCTGAAGAAACGCAGTTGAATTTTCCGGTTGTCAGAATCGTTGCCAGGTCGGTCTGCTGTTCTTCGTATCCATTGGCCATCACATTCTTGTGAAGCCATTTCAAGAGTTGCGCGCCTTTTTCATAGGCAGATTTGCTTGATGCGGTGGCCGCCTTGGCCTCTTCGGTGATTTGCTGGATTTGTTCTAAATAGGTTCGCCGTTGATCGCGGTCGTAGATGCCACTGCTTAGTAATGCAGCTTCGGCAAACGTCCACTCAGAGAGTTCGCCATCGGCTACATCCTGATAGAGTGAGAGTTCATCGTCGCTAAGGTCTAAACGGACAGAATTTTGTACTTCTGCCAGAACATCGAAGGCTTTGGCAGGGGCTTCCTTAAACGCATACTGTGACTGTGGTGGGCCAACGTGCCCATGGACGGCGATATTCAGCAGCGGTAGCGTGATATCATGATGGGAACTGATGCGGACAATTATCCAATGTGCTGCCGTTGGAGGGAGCTTTTGTACTTGGGGCTTATTGGTTGCTTTGACCGCCAAGGAGCGTAACGTTTGAAAACCGGATTGCGCTGACAACGTCGATGCCAGTAGTTCGACACGGGGAAGTTGGTTTTTGGGAAAATCTTGCGTGGCGACTTGAACAGTGAATTCCTCACACGTAGCAAGGGCTGGTAAATGGTAGATCAGATCGACAGGGCTCCCGGCTTGAAGCGACAGCTTAAGAGGACGGACAAGTTTGCCAGTGGCTGCCTGGGCAAGCTCTACTAAAGTGACATCGACCGCCGTTGTTCGCTGTAAGGTGGTATTTGCCTGCTTCAGTAAAGACAGCGGTTCCTGGTTGTCTGCTGCCCTGCAGAAATGAGGCGATAAAGTAATCAAGAGCAAGGCAGAACAGAGCCAGTTGGATAACGAAAGCAGTCGAGATTGAGAGCGATGCATTTTTATTGGTCCTCGATTTGATTGCCGGGCTATCTGTGCTCTGAAACTCTTTTTTTTGGGGGCAAGTTTGTCGCCAACTTCCATTGTTAACAGGCCTGATTCTGTTGTTGCCGAACGATGGCCGTTTTATTTGATAGGTCGTTCAGAGTAAGGTTGGCAGGTTGACAAGAGATAAGCATACGAAATCTCAACAGCACAGAATACCTTGCTTAGTACAATGGGCCGTCAAAAGTGGAGTCGGTTAGATAGATAGAGGAATAATTAGCAAAATGTAAACGCAGCGCGCGGAAGAAAGGATGCAACTTTCGCCTTCTTACACATGCCTTGGGACTTGTTGAAGTACCAGCTGTAATGGCAATGAGATGCGAGCTTTTCGCCGGAATGTGCTGAGTGAATTCGGCTAGGTAGTCTAGTGGCGACAGGATCTGGAAATTGCAATTCACTCCCGCCTGCGCTCCATTTTTCTTCCGGTGGGGAAAGACGCGGCAAGCCTGCTTCCCAGCTTGGTAGACCACCTGTCCCTTAGCACTCACTACTAACAGGCGAGAAAGGCTGAAAGGGCAGCGAGGTACGTACGTTTGTGACAGGTTTTTGTTTTTCCAGACTATTCCAGGGTTGAGAACCTGCCAACCAATAGATGGAGAATACATCGAAACCTTAGTCCGTTATCGGGGTTCAACTAGTAGGGCAGTTTTCCAGTTTCAAATTTGACAGAGCGCAATCTGCCATGAAGCGATTCTACACCATCCTGTCAGCCGCACTTGCGGTGGTCGCAATCATGGGCGACAGACTTGAGAGTTTTGGAAAAGAGGTTTCCTTTCAGTCTGGTTCGCAGCAGATCAAGGGGTATCTAGCCACACCTGCGGGCATCGGTCCGTTTCCAACTGTCCTGTTCCTGCACGGCGGGATAGGATCGATTATCGGGGGCAACCCATCAGCGGTGGTTAATGCCCTGGCCAACGCCGGTTTTGTCGGTTTTGCCCCGATCAGGAGGAATGATCCGTCCATGGCAACGCATGCCAAGGACACGGCGGCTGCCATCGATTTTGTCAAGCGTTTAGATCAAGTAGACAACGCGCAATTAGCCATCACTGGTTTCTCTCGTGGAGGCCTGTTGGCCTTCATGGCCTCAACAAGGCGACAAGATCTTCGAGCCGTTGTATTGATGGCTCCGGCTCACGGCAGAGGTGCACTCCGCCGATTCCTTGCCGATGCTGAAAACGTTTCTGCCCCAACCTTGATTCTTGTGGCAAAAAATGACACCCGGCAAGCCGACCACGTGAGCCTCAGCCGACAGATTCACACAGGTCTGCGAGCGGCCGGAAAACATGCTCAGCTCATCGTCTGTCCGCCTTACGGACAAGACGGGCACCACCTGTTCTTCGAGGTCCGACCGTCTTACTGGCAGAATGTAGAACGGTTTCTCAAGAGCCGGCTCAAGCCCAGATAGGCGGACCCAAACGAAAGGTGATGGCATCTCCAGCGTGCGATGAAATGGATGTGGATGCTGCGGCAACGGCATTTGCGCTCACGAAGCGCGTGTTATCACATTAGCGTACCGAAACCAGTTTCCGTCTCGTTGTTCTGCCCGGCCTGCTCAATTGGGCGGGCGAATAGTATTCCCAAATGCCATCGGCGCAAACTTGCTGTGCAAACGGCCGTGGCCGGTCGTTAGACGGTTTTCGGTCAGGTAGATTTCAGTAGTTGATTTCTGCAGACGAACTGGCGCACCACGTTTGAACGCCAGCCCATTAGATGCTAACGTCCGCCAAACATGTCGAACGGCTCCATGCCCCGCTCGGTGCGTCGGTCATTTAGAAGGTCCCACAGGCGATCAAACTTGGCTCGCATGTCAGGGCTCGAACGATCGAGGCGCTGTTTCCGTCGCTGATCACGCTCAGCTTCGGACATGTTAGCGTAGCGCTCTCTCCAGCCCCCTTCGTCGCCGCCCTCTTTCATTGACTTGCGCATTGTTTCCATGCGATCGATCCATATGTCGAGTTCAGCGTTGCGCTCTGCGGGCGGCATTACCAGCAACTTGTCGAGTCGCTGCATGAAAAACTGACCCATCCCCCCGTAGACGGCGCGTCTTTTCTCCTCGGGGAGGTCACGCGTTTTTTCGCGCAACGCGCCGAACTCAGCCTGTCGCTGTTCCGGGCTGAGCGTGTCCATTTTGGTGGCTAATTCGTCTGCCATCTTCTTCGCCTCTGTCACGGCAGGATCTTCTAACGCAAAAAAACCCATCGCCCACCCTGCTCCAGCAATCGCTACAAGAAACGCAATTACCAGCCCCGCTTTTTTCTTGCCCATAGCTACTCTCCTTGGAATTAATCAGCCACGATCAGGGCATCGACGTGCCCATCGAGATAGAGGAAGTTGCGCGAGCCATCGTCACCCGGCGCACCGTGAAAGGACTCGAAGTCGAAGATAATCCACACTTCTCCGGAGCCCCGTGTGTTGCCACGCCGCGTCTCGAGTACTTGCTGTCGAGTTCGCCCCTCGAGTCGATACGACGGATACTCATAACTTAGCCCCTCGTTATCAAAGTATGAATCCCCATTCGAATACGGCGTCCCATCAGGACGGACATAACCGTCGTAAGATGCTCGGTCTTCGTTATAACGCAAGGGCCCTGCATCGCTCGGACATCGATACATTTGTTGATTGCCCTCAGTATAGGCGGCCAGCACCTTAAAGAGTGGCCAGGTACTGCGGTCCTTTGGATCCAGTGGAACTACCGAAGGCAATATGACGGCCTCGGGGAAAACTGCACGGTGGCCTTGAATGTCAAGATACTGAGTCAGCGCCAGGCCGATTTGCCTCAAGTTCGACTTGCACTCAGTTCGCCGCGCCGCCTCGCGAGCACTTTGGACTGCTGGGAGCAGGAGGCCGATCAGAACCCCGATAATAGCAATCACGACCAAAAGCTCGACGAGTGTGAAACCTCGCTCATCGGTAAGGCCACGGCGTTTCATGTTACAACCTCAACCTTTAAACGAAAGCTATAACTGGTTTAGCTTGCTTGTTCGTTCTGCAGGAAATTCATAAATAACATTGCTGTGTAAGCACCTAGTAGTTGAAAAATAATAAAGGCCGACACGAATTGTGGATCAATACCAGTAAATGTATTGCTAAATCCTCTTGCGAGGGTGACGGCCGGATTTGCAAAGGACGTTGATGAAGTAAACCAGTAGCCTGCGGAGATATATAGCCCTACTGCTGGTGCAACAGCTATCAGGCTTAATTGTCTTGCTCCAAGTATGGTTATCACCAAGCCAAAAGTTGCTATGAATTCGCTTAAATAAATATTGTAACCATTCCTGGCAGTCTCTGATACTTGGATGCACTCTAGTCCAAACATCGTATTGGCTAAAACAGCCCCAAGAAATCCTCCGCTAAATTGAACGCAAATAAAATAAAGCAATTCATTTAACCCTATTTCCTTTTTTAGAAATATTACCAAGCTGACTGCTGGGTTAAAGTGGGCTCCAGAGATGGAAATGAAAATCCATATCAAAGCCGTAAGGCCAGCTCCTGTAGCTATGGTATTGGCCAACAGAATACTCAACTGATCGGAAGAGAGGTTCTCGGCCATGATTCCAGAACCAATTACCACCATTGCCAGAAAGCACGTGCCGGTAAATTCAGCCAGGAGTTTTGCAAGTAGTTTCTTGTTCATGAATGCATGTGATTTGTTCCAGCTCAATAGTTAAGGAACGCTCACTGGAGATGCCGTGAGTAACGTGCCACATTCCCAATAATAGGGAATTTGTTTTTTCCGAGCAACACGGAGAAGACCGGGGCGGCTGCTTTTGCGAGGTGTTGGGGCGGGCCGCCGATTTAACTCTCCTGAAACGTGTCTTAGGCTATTGCGTCTAGCGCAAACGCTTCATCAAGGTCGCGGTAGGCAAGCAGCCCGCCGTCCGCGGTAGTCTGGCTACGAGCAATACGAGCAACTTGAGCTTCAAACGGCAGTCGAATGGGACTCACAGATCTTCGGCGATTTCGGCCAGTCTGTGGTCCAGTATTTTAGCTATGTGCGGGATTTCATGGGTCGCGGTCAAAAGTCACTGCGAATCAGGTTGTTTCTTGCCAGATTCCCCCACATCTTCTCAATCAGTGTATTTCTACTTCCACGGTACCGATGCCGCCCCGGTAATAGTTGAAACGTACATGAGGATGATCCGCTAAGAGCGACATGGGTACCGCAGTGTCGGCAAGTTTTTTGGAGATCATCAATGCCGAGAGGCGCATTCCAAAGGGGTTGTCATGATGGCCTGGGTGCCAGATCGATACGCAGTCGGCCTTCCAGGTTTCCACGGGCCCGACTGTGGCAGCGCAAATGGGGACTTGAGACACATATCCTCCCCCTGAAGTACGCGCATTCTGAATGATGGTCATTGGGTGCAAGTCGGTGATGCGAGTTGCCAGCTTGCGGTATTCTTCGGGTGCCGGAGGCTGATCCAGATACGCGCCTTCACGTCTGGGTGGATCGTTGAAGGCCCAATGTTTGACTTCGCCTTGTCCGCCTTGCATCAGCACACACCGTACGTCGTCGTAACTTTTCGAATACGCTTGCAGATCCGTAGGGAAATGAATATTTTCACGCGGCATGCACAGGCCAGGACGGATACGATTGAAGCAGAGCTCCATGTCGGCTTTGGCGAAGGAAAGGGGATGATCGTTCGGTACCGGCTTGTCGTCCTCGATCCACTCGTCCATACCCCAAAAATGGGCATTGCCAAGGTCCAACTCAAGTGAGTTGACAATCTGCGCGACCAAGGGTAGTTGCTCTGTGGGGCCGATCGGACCACAGATTCCAACCGGGTTGTCAGGGGTCGCCTGCTGCCAGGCTTGTACGTATTCCAGGGCCTCGGCGCAGTAAAGTTCTTCTAATGTATCGTACAGGACGACTTCAAATCCCTCTCGCGACAGCCCTACCAAATCGTCAGCATTGAGACGGGCTGCATCTGCCAGCACGTCGGGTTCAAGAGTTGTGTAATCCCACCAGGCGGGAGCGACCTTGCTAATTGGACGTGCCATCGACCTCACTCGCCTCCAAGTAAATCTTTTAGGATGTCAGACTGGGGATAAGGGTGTCCACGGTGCTGGACAAACGCTTCAGCGTAATTTGTGCCTAGCTGCTTGCCACGTATCGCGCTATGCCGTTTCATCGCTTCAATATACTCGTCCATTCCATGGTGGGCGCGCAGCCATTCGCGCTGCGAAGCATGGCAAGCAAGCATTTCGCTCTTCCGATCAATCACCTCGGATATATCAACGCATACCGTCGGACGCACCAGTTCTCCGGAATACGCATCAATTCCTTCGATGGGGTCACAATAGTAGCACCAGGGAATGACGGACCCATCGACTAGCGGCAGCGCAGACGCATTTGGGACCGAATATGCAAATGCTGCGCTGCGTGCCAATTGATGCACTTGCTCGTGATCGGTCATATAGTCGATCCGCGGATGGGTAAATACAAGCGTCGGAGCTACCTTGCGAAACAAGTCAATGGCCTTGCGATTCGCTGACTTGTCGAATACGACAGTCACGTCACGTTCCTCGAGGCAATGGTAGGTCGCGCCAATCTTGCCAGCCGCTGCCGCCCCCTCCGCACGACGGATCTCGGCGATCTCGTCCGCAGGCAATGTGCTTGATCCACAGTCGCCCGGCGTCGCAGTGGCAATGTGCACTTCCCAGCCCGCAGCAGCCAGTCGGATCAGGCTGCCTGCGCAGAGAATTTCTGCATCGTCGGGATGCGCTAGGAAGGCCAGCGCGGTTCGCCTATTGGGAAGCTCCATTTCTGTCTGCCTGGGTTCTGTGTTGGGTGTCTAGTGAACTCGGAATATAACACGGAACCAGAGCGACCGAAACCAGACTCGACCTGACCTAGACGGCAGGGCGCACCTACTGAAGGCAGCATTGACAATGTGCCATAGGCCTTGCCGAGCAGGGGGTGTCGCGCAAAGTTGCTGGTGAAACAATAGCTGGGTATGGTAGATTGGAAGAACATAGGGCTCTTAGGCTAATCTGGCGTTCACATGATAAAGCTGCGCCTTTCATGGTCAAAAAGATGCTCCACATTTTTGTCATTGCGTCAGCGGCGGCGCAAGTGGCGACTGGAGCGGATGCAGAAGGAATCGGGTTGTTTGAAAAATGCATTTGTCCCGTGCTGGTCGAGCAATGTTACCGGTGCCCTTCTGGTCGGGAATAAAATTGCAAGCTGGATTGCGGTTAGACTTACGGGACGCGATGCAAAAAGGGGGCGATTTGGGCCCTGTCATCAGGATCTGAAATTAATCGAGGAAAGAAACGTAGATATGATCTTCCATCGATATCGAGCGTTTAATGCGAGCGGAACAAAACTTCTTGTGTGCGTCCTTCTGTTAGGATTACCGCAAACGGTTCGGTCTCAGGCGATTGCGTCGTCGCCGCCAAACATTGTGATCATTTTGGCCGACGACCAGGGCATTGCCGACGTGGCGTCCAATCCGCACGCTACCCCGATTTATACACCGAACCTCGATCGGCTAGCGGAAGACGGTATCCGTTTCAGCGAAGCCTACGCCAACGGATCCATGTGTACACCGTCGCGCGCGGCACTTTTAACAGGCCGCTATCAGCATCGATTCGGGATCTACACGGTCAACGAGGGTTGGGTCGGATTCCCCAAGGGGACGAAAATTGCACCCCAGTATTTTAAGGAACTCGGCTACACAACGGCCATCATCGGAAAATGGCATCTTGGCGGCGAGGTCTGGTCCTTTAACCGTCCTGAGAATAAGGGCTTTGATCGCCATTGGTACTGGCTGAACTCAACGCACGACTACTGGAAGCCGGACGTTGGCAATGACCCCGTGCGAGGCCTGATCACTTATGCGCCGATTTTCGATCAGGGCCGACCGGTCGACCGGATGCAGTATCTCACGCGCGAAATTGGATCGCAGAGCGTTAGGTTCATTGAGGAGAGCATCGCGCAGGATAAGGACAAACCGTTCTTTCTGTATGTCGCCCATCACTGCCCTCACGTACCGTTGCATGTACCAAAGGAAACCTGGGAGAAGTACGAATCGCTAGGGCTCGGTGCGAACGCTCAGACTACCCGAGCGATGTACGACGAGTTAGATGCTTCGGTTGGCATGATTATCGACAAGCTCGAGGCATTGGGTATTCGCGAGAACACGCTGATCATCTACAGCAGCGACAACGGTGGTGGCGTGACTGAGGCGCAACTCAACTGGCCTTTTCGGGGCGGAAAGTTTGATTTCCTGGAGGGCGGGATCCGGATTCCGACTATCGTCAGTTGGCCCGACAGGCTACCGGCCGGACGCGTCTATCGTGAACCGATGATGCACATGGACCTGCTTCCGACAGCGCTCGCGGCGGCGGCAAGCGGACTGGATCCACAATTCGACGGTGTCAACTTGCTGCCTTACATGCGAGGTGAGCGAACGGATCCACCACACGAAACGCTCTATTGGTGTGAATCTACTAGTCAGGACGATTGGGCCATCCGTGATGGTGATTGGGTTCTGGTCTATACCGTGATCGGCCAAGGGCTATTCAACGTCCGCGAGGACCCTGAGCAGATCAACGACCTCCGTTCGCTGCGCCCCGACAAGCTGCGTGAATTAAAGGAAAAGTATGCCGCTTGGGCTAGGCAAACGCTTCGCCAGCCGATTACCGAGGACCCTGACGCCAAAGAAAGGCGCGATCGGATTCGAGCCGAAAGTCAGGACGATCCGCTCTACCGAACCCGCTCCTTCTCCGGCACGTTTGGTGGTGAGCGATGATGGCTATTTCATTGACTGGAAAGTTGGTGCTGATGCAAAAGGATCGAAGATCGCCTCGTTGTACTCTGGTGAGCATGATCGTCTATGCCAGTTGCTTGGCTAGGCTGATGTGTCCGCTTGCGTCCGGTCAAGGAGTACCGCCGCAATTGGGCGAAATTCGGTTGCCCGCCGACTTGGATCGACCGGACGAGATCTCGCACAACTACCTTTATCGGTGTGGAGAACGCCTGAGGCTGTTTGCCACGCCTCGGGTGACTGTGAGCAACCGACAGGTGATGAAGGCTCAGCACGAGGTGACTACCGACGACGTGCCCGCCTGGCACCTCAACGACGATTCAGATTGTGAGAGCGATTGGCTGTTGGCCACGTTACGTCCGTTTGCGGTCAAGCCATTCACCGAGTATCGCCTGATGTTCAGGCAGAAGACCCGGTTTGTTCGCGGCGAGGGACGCCCCTACTTTTCTTTTAATTTCATGGACGCAAACTTCGACGCGTTCCATCAGGTAGAGTTTCCGCTGGAGCCGGCTGCGAAAACGGATAACAAGAAGAGCGACGACAGCTGGATCCCACAATCGCATGTATTCAAGACTCCAGCGCACACGCACAACATCTGGGCTTACCTGCGATCCTCACGCCCTGGCACGGCAGAATTGTGGCTCGACCAGATCTATCTAGAGCAAATCTCCACGGCTGGAGAATTAATGCCAACACGCCAGGTGGTTGTTGAGCGAGCAATGTCGGTGTGCAACCAGTCAAAGACGAGACAGTCATCAGGGAGCAGCACGCTGTCCAAAGCATATCCGCTGCCGGATTCCCGGTCGTACTGTCGTCTGTCAATTGAGGCACAATGGCAGCGCAGGAAAGGCGGCTGCGAGGCCCGCTTCACTTGGTTTGATCAAGACGACGTGCTGCTGGGATCGCATCGTTGTGTGGTCCGGCCTACGAACGGCGTGCTCACGCAATGGGATGCCGTTCGGGCTGATTGGATTGCCGACTTCGGCCGCGCTGCCGACCCAATTAGCGTGCGTGCCACAGAATACATCAGTGGCGTTGACGGTGGCGGGAAAACGAAATTTCACTGCCGCGTGAGGATTCCCGATGGAGCCCGCGCCGTGCGTCTTTCTGCCCCGAAGGAAGGATTCGCTAAGAGTGAAAAGATTCAAGGCGATATCGGTGATCTGCGAATTGGGGCTATCGCTGTCGTCGCCGAGTTCTAGTCGATTGTAGTCCGTGTGAAGTCAAGCAACTACGGCAACCTCGTCCCGTAAAAGAGTTCAGCTGAGCTCAATGATCTGCTGGTGAAATGAAGATTTGAGGACTGTTGGTTATTGCTGGTTTAGTCGAGAAGCTTCCCAAAATGTTTTCTCCGAAAAGGCTGCTCTAGAACTAGCCGAAGATAAGGTGCTTTGAGCGTCGATCGCGGCAACTCTAGCAAGTAATCCTTGTCTGCCGGAGGAAGAAGAATAACGGCCATAGTTCTCGGGGAACTTTCAACGGGCATCAGGCAATCCGCGCCGCCTACCGTCTTGCGGGTCGTGTCGACCGCGACAACTCTACCGAAGTTGAATCGAAATGAAGGTCAGCGATTTTGCACGCCAGAGTGTGGACGGAGCGCCTGTTTTTTCGTGCGCAAGCGTCGTCTGTGTCTTGTGACTGTTTACCATGAAAGCGTGTTGCCTAAGGGGTTGAATGTCGTTGGTTAGGCTGGGCTCATCATCACGTGATCACGTCGTATCCAAAATTGCGTGCTGGCGGGAGTCTCGATGTTTCGCCTGCTGCACAATTCCGCCGTCGCTCGTCGGGTTTTCTGAAGCCTGCGCGTGATGAAATTCAAACGTCTATTGAGCAAAAGAGAATCGAACTAATTCTCAGGGCCGGATGATATTGTTTTAGTAGGACTTGGGTTCTGCTCGTTTTTAGAGGATAGCCGGTGAGTGCGAGTAAGTGTGACAGCCGCTGGCTGCGCAACGGTTTTATTATGGGGGCATTGAAGATTGTGGTCGTGTCCGCTTGCCGTTAAGCATCGTGCCCACCCAGGTATAGCGCACCAGGTACTCGTACATCAGCAACAACACGCTCGAGGTGACAACACAAACAAAGGTCAGCTTCAAAAAACTCGGATAGGGCCAATCGCTTACCCAGATTTGCAAAACTTGCACTAGGGGCAGATGAGCGAGATAGAGCCAGTAGGAAGAGTCGGAAATGTAACGAATGGTTTTGTTTTCACTGGAAAAATATTTTCGGAAGAATCCGATCATTCCAAAGATTACCAGCCATGCGTAGGTTGCGGCACAGAAATTAAAGCAGGCGTGGTTGCGAAAATCGTCTTCCCCACGCTGATTCATAAAATACAAGCCTGCTACAAAAGTAGGAATTGCCAGGAGGAAGCAGGCGGGCCAATAACGGCCGACGTTTTTTTCAAAATCGCGGCAACTGAAACACATCGCACCAAAGCCAAAAAAGATTCCGTAGTAGGCTAGCTTCGTCCAATTAGGCGTCAGGAAGATCGAGGTGTCAGCACCGAAACCATTCATAAAATATTGTGGCACAAAGGTCAGTGGCACCAACCATAACCAGCAAAAAGAAGAGCTAATCACCCAGGCAGGTAACCGGTTCCAGCCAAAAGTATCTGCCAAGCAGGCAAATACAAAAAACACGATAATCAACAGTAATAAATCGTACAGGAACCAGAGGTGGTGAAAGACAAAGGTTCCGAAGGCAGTGTAGTTGTTTTGGTAGAAAGAGACGAGCTTACCGAGCAATTCATGCTGGCGGTCTCCTCCGTCCAGAATTCGCGCGATTTCTGGCCGGGCTTTGCTGATGCGGTCATAATCCAATTCCAACTTGAGCATGCTGGCAATCCATTGGTATAGGCCCTCCAGTGCCGGGTTCCACGATGCGGATACCGTATCCAACGGAGTCTCGCCCTTGTTGTTTTTAAGGTTCGGATCGGCGCCTTCAGCGAGCAATAACTCGACGATCTCGCGATAACCAAAAAAAGCCGCGACGTGTAAGGGGGTTGATCCGTCAGGATTCTTATTTTGGATATCCGCACCGTGTTCAATCAACGAACGGGCAGCTTCTAGCTGGCCATACAACGCAGCGATCAGCAGGGGTGAGCTCCCGCTGGTAGGTTCTGGAGCATTGATGTCACCGCCCGTGTCGGCGTGTGTGGTGATGAATTCAAGGTCGCCTTTTTGGGCCGCCTCCCAGATGGATTCGATGTCTTTTTCAGTTCCAGCAGTTGATCCGCTGAGCAGGACAACTACCTCATCTCGGGTTGCCATGACGGTAGATAGATCAATTCTTATTCCCAGGATCTGGGCAATCCATTGAGTAATACGCCGATCGAACTTGGCAGCCTCCAAAGGAGTCGTTTGATCGTCGTTTTTGCTGTCGACGTTAGCGTGATGGATGATCAGCCGGCGCATAGATTCAGGTTGGCTAAAAAACGCTGCCCAGTGCAGCGGCGTCGATCTTCTACCATCACGGCTATCCACCTCAGCACCGTTCTGGACAAGGAAATCAACGGCATCGGGGTGGCCAAGTCCTGCGGCCCAATGCAAAGGTGTGGCTTGCTTGTCGTCCTTCCCGTTGATGTCAGAACCGTTAGCCAAGTGACGGGTGATCGCTACAACGTCACCTTTTTTGGCGGCATTCCAAATGGATTCTTCCGCATCACCAAGAAATTCAACGCCTTGTTGATTGTCAACTCGCCTCTGGGATTGTTTGAGTTCAGCCAGGCGGCCCATGTTGTTAATCATGGGGCCCAGTACGGCGATGCCCACGATCAAGGGCAAAAGGATTCGCTGGGCTCGATGCTTGACCAGCTGAGCCAAGCCGCGGCTTCTCCACATCATGGCGGTGAAGAATCCACTGACTAAAAAAAACAAAGGCATGCGGAAGCCATGAATAATAGTCAAAAGCGTGCCATAAACGGCCGGGTTTTGTTGAATGTCTTGCGCTGGCCAAAAGGGAATGCCGACCAACGACATCAGGCTGTGTAGAAGAATTCCCAGCAGCATGGCGGTGGCGCGTAGTGCGTCGAGATCGTGGTAACGTTTTGTTGGCAACTTAGATACCAAGGCTGGAGTTAACTCGGTTTGACACATGGTGTTCATTTTTCCGGGCGCCCATGATCCAATAGGGTCGCATTTATTGGAATCTGGTGAAGTGGCGCAATCTAACTCAGGCAACTCCCTAAGGTGACGCAAAAAAGATAACAGCCCAGCCGCAGGCCACCCTTTTGGTGAAGGGCGATTCTATTTCACATCTCTGAAAAGAATGTTTAGGAAATAGAATGATAGATAAAGTTATTTCCGCAAGCAATAAGGAGGAAGCGGGGGCCCCTGCTTCTGTGCAGCGTTGGATGGCGAGGTATCGAACAAGGTATGACCGCCGGCCCGGATAGTGGTTAATAATTAAGCCGTTCGGCGGATGTGCGAACTGAGGTTTCTTTTAAACTCTCGCGAGACAGTCCAGTGCGCCCCCATCGGCATCGTCAGCTTCCGTAAGGCTGCCGGCGTCGAACGGCGAGGCCGCAGAGAATCGCGCCAGCTAGCGACACGAGGGTCGACGGTTCGGGAACTGCTGTCGCGGCCAGCGGCGAGGCCCCAAAGCTGCCCAGCAGGATGCCCAAGTCCAGGCTATCTACCGGCGCCGTCCCGTTGAGCTCACCCGTTTCCGGAGTCCCGGTGGTACCAAAGTTGCCCAGCAAAATGCCAAGATCCAAGCTGTCGATAACACCGTCCATGTTAAAGTCGCCCTCAAGAGTTGCTGGCTCTGAAACCATGCTGTAAGAGTCAAGCAGAGCTAGAGGATCAGTGCCTGCAAGAAGATGAATATACTCATACCTGTCCACGGTCGATGCATAGAAGGCAGGCGACTCAACGACAATATCCGGGTCGCCATTAGTTGAGCTGTTGACCGTGTACTTCTTTGTGGCCTCTTCGTAAGCAACCTGGAGATCCCAGGTAAAGCCGTCTTCAAGCTTCCCCACAACCTGATTAACATCCCCTTGCCAAACCCCATCAATCTTCGACTTAACATTTAGACGTATGTCTTGGGGATGGGTTTGAGGAGAGGTCTCGTATAGCTTCACCTGAAACTCATCAGGAAAATCGACAATATGGTATATAACCTTAGGGTATGCTCCGCCAATACCAAAGTCCACCGAACTGAACGACAGGTCCGCAACGAAATCGCCGGCTCCAAAGGTCCTCTGTATTCTAGCCGGCGCATCGTAATATTCATCAAATACCAGTTGACCCGATCCGTTATGCAAGGGGTCGCCCGTAACCGTCCACGTTGCGTCAGGCGGCGTGTCGCTCAAGTCGTCAAATGTGTCGGTATGCTGAATGACAGCAGCATAGGTTGGCAAAGAAACCACCAGTAACAACATTACACTTACACTTAGTCTCATCAGTTTCACTCGGCGTCCGCAGACGTTGGCCCAGCATGCCAGGCCAAGGCCAAACAGTAGCGCCGTGGAGGGCTCGGGCACAGCGTAAGAGCCCTCGATCCCGAAGAGGAGATCTTTGCTACTGCCTTCCTCTACGCCGTCCTTGTTCACAAGGCTTCCGGGGCTGTAGGAAGAAGCTTCGTCGTAGTGGATGTAGACCTTTTCGTTCGAGGTCGTATCGACGCGTAGGTAGTACTCAGTTTCGGTCAGAAAAGTGGCCGCCGGCGCAGCGAAGTTCACTACATCGTGAATTGTTGATTGATTAGCGGAATTGTCCCGTTCAACGTCGTTTGCCGCAATAGTTGATTCCCACAAGATAGGCCCATTCCAACTCGACCGAATGGACGCTGTGATTGTTTTGCCGTTTTGCATGTTTTGGCGGTAGAGGTAGAGGGCCACTGAATCGATCGAGATCTCGGTGATGGAGTCAAAAGTGTCGATCTCGAAAAGCTGCCCCCATTGCTGATCGCTTTTCAATTCTTCCGCAGTCAGTCCCGACCCGGTGGTGAAGTGGCTGGTGAGTGTCAGCGCGTGGGCTGACGAAAATGATGCTGTAAGCATCGCAAGAAGAAGCAAACCAACTGTACGCATTAGTTCCGAACCTCGTGTGGAAGTGAGTGGTGGCTAAACATCGGCCACCGGTGCATGAGACTACCTCAAAAATAAAACGATGAACAAAAAGATCGACAGAACGGAAAAAACGTTCTGGAAAAAAGAGCGGCTAAATTAGCCGACAAAGAATTGCAGCAACACTAGCAGTACTCAGGTTTGCGAAATATCGAGATGCCCTTGACCAACAAAGGCTATTCTCAGCGATAAGGCAGCACTATCAGTTCTTGCAAACTCACTATACCTAAACTAGGGGCGAAGCACAATGTTTTTACGTTCATGACCTGTTTTTACAGGGAGATAGCGGAAAATCCTATAATGGTGCGGTGGCAATACTTTGATCTGCAGGTATCTCTTCGCTCGGACATTCGGTTGCGCCTCGTGGTGTGTGCTGACCATTCACTGGTGGCAGGGATGGGCAACTTCGACAATGGACGGTCCCCTTTTTATTTGTTTTTAAGCCAGTAAAGCGCGCAAGGATTTTTGTGGGCAGACGACCTGCTCTTTTCTGTAAATGAGTAGGCAATTTGATTTGCACAAGTAACACGGAGGAGGCAGGGGACCCAGCTTTTGTGTCGTATTGGGGGGCAGTTATCGAATGGAATTTAGGCGCGTGCAAAGTATGCGCGTTGAATTAGGGGGACCGCGGCGCAATCTCCAGGTCGTGAAACACAATTTCTTCCCGGCCCTCCGAATTGGCACCCGCTAAGAGCGTGCCTTGACTGGAGTAGATGGCAGAACCTCCGTTGGCTTCGCGATGCACCCAGGAGGGGCCAACCCGGTTGGCCGTGACAAACGGCGCGTTGATTTGTTTCGCGCAGTCCGAGATGATTTTACGTACCCAGGTTGGGTCCTTGGTCGCGATGTTGACCGGGTAGAAGACAACTTGGGGGTGCAGTAGCTTAGCACGCTGGATGCAACGCGGAGCCATAGCGTCGGCACAAATAAAGCAGGTGGCCTGGACGCCGTCGATACTGAAAAGCTCTGGACCCGTTCCAGGGTCGTAGCGAGCAAGCTCGTTGCGGAATCCCAGGTCTTCGGGACTCTTGTGGAGCCATGTTTTTCGATAATGATAAAAATAACCATCTTTGCCGACAAAAACTTGAGTGATATAGCGTCGGTCTTTGTCCTTTTCTGAAAGACCGAACGAGATGTAGCAGTCTAATTCCCTGGCCAGCCGTTCCATGCGGATAGTTGATTTGCCTTCAGGCACCGTTTCAGCCAACTGTTCCAAATTGTTCGTGTAGTCGCAGACCGTCCCTTCGTGAAACACAACCCACCGCGCACGGCCTGCGACTGCCTGCCGGGCGAGTCTTTCCATTGCGTTCAGGTTGCGATCCACTTCCTCAGGAATTGCATCGAATTGAATGATCGCTACGCGGATGTTGCGGGTTTGTGACCAGGCTGTTTCACTGGTCGAAGCAATTGCCGCGGTGAGAAGCAATATCCAGACCAACAAGTTTGTGCCGCCAATGTTTGAGATAGACATGTTAGTGACTCCTGGATGGTTCGATCACTTGTAGTCGAGCCCAGGTCGCCGACTTGGGTGACCTGACCACCTGGATCGAATCGTAGAGATTCACGGTCTTGGTATAGGAACGGCTGGGAAACAGTCGCCGAGGCACGGCCACCTCGGCCAGTTGGAACGTGATGTACTTGGCGTATCGGATGAACTTGGACCGATCTTGATCGGCTTCTCCTGGGAAAGTAAATAGCGCCGCTATCTCGGTTGTGAGGTTTTAATCAAAAACGATTTTCCCAAAGAATTGTGGCAGATGAAAATTGGGTTGGGGATTATCTACGTGTGACCAAGTAAGCCAGTGGGGATGCGATGTCTGGTCGGCACATTTATAGAAATTGGCCCGCCAGACGACACCCGCGGCGGGCCGCACGATCGGGCAATACCGCTCCAACACCTTAAAGGGAAGGCGATATTGCAGTGTCCAGGTGGTCGGCTCGATGATTTCTGGCTCGACAACCTTCGGTAGTGAGTGGGCGATTTCAATCCGACCAATGTCAGCGTTGCTTATTAAGGTTCGCTCGCTACCGGGATTTTTTCCGTAGTGGAACAAGGCCGTTCCGCCGCAGTTGGTTTCTAGATTGAAGTAGCCCAGATTGGGATCGATCCCTGGCGTGAAAAAGAACTCGACACAGCTGTCGGCACAAACGGAATCCTGATTTTCCTGGGCCACCGCCCGCACGTACCGATCTTCTACGCGAAAGGTCACATAGATATTTTCATCGTCGTAAAGGACCTTGGCCTGCGCGCCGGGTCGGTGCTCGGGTCTTTCACCCATGTACTGCCGAATCTCCAGCGACGGGGCCTGTTTCCACGGGCCTTTATCCCAATCCGCGTCAATGGCCCCCGGCGTCCCGCGCCGCACTCGATACGTTAGCAGCCCCTGCGGATCACCTGCCACGCCCACACACCCGCCCAGATAGAGGCTAAAGATAGCCAGAACCAAAAAACCCTCGGACATGCCCGTTCTCCCAACAAAAAAACCATGATGACGGCCACACCTTAGCCAGTAACGCTTGCTAACTATATCACACAGTCACCTATGGCCAACGGTCTTACTCCAGCAAGGCAATAGTCGTAGTATACGCATTATTGCGCCCTGGCGGCCGGCACAGCGCCCAGAACATAATACGGATCCCCCCAGCCAGCATGGACCAGGAACCTCGAAACTTGCCAACCATGACGTCGCACCTCGAAACTCCCTGCACGACACTGGGCATTGCCCCCAGCTTTGGATTTGGCGATCGTATTGGGCTGGCGACCGCGGGCCATGTCGAAGCGATGCAACGCGCTGGCGCTGGGATTCAACCTATTTTCCCGCAGCAGTCGATTCGCGAAATGTTGCGTACCGGGCGGAGTCCGGATGTCGTCATGCGCTGTGCCAATCAAGGGATGCGCAGTGCCGGGTGGACCGGCCAGACGGGGGCCGATGCCGACCACCTGAAAACGACCGAAGACATTGATGCCACCGCGGCGGCAGGCTTTACTTTTTTTACCATCGATCCGTCGGATCGTGTCGATGCACGGGCCGACAGCTACAACCAGCATGAGCTGCGAGAAAAATTTTCCGCCGTTCGCAGCCAAATCGACTGGTGGGAAATCTACTTGGACCAGGCCGTGGTCCTGCCGACCGGAACGCGGGTTTTGCTGGATGAAGAGGCTTGCATGCGATGTGCCGTTAAATACGGACTTGCCATCAACCTTGCTGTCCTCCTGGGCGACCATATTGGCTCGGTGCAAGCGGCGGGCAATTGCGACTACGAAATAGAGCTGAGCGTCGACGAAACCGAGCAGCCGACCACCCTGGCAGAACACTATATTATTGCCGATCAGTGCCTGCGCCGTGGCATGAAGTTGGTGAGCCTGGCACCGCGCTTCCTGGGGGATTTTGAGAAGGGCGTCGACTACAAGGGTGATGTGGAGGCTCTCCGGAGGTCGCTTGACGACCATTTCGCTATTTCGAGTTTGCTTGGTCCCTATAAGCTAAGCCTTCATTCCGGCTCCGATAAATTGTCGATTTACGGACCTTTGGCCCGCTCGACCCGAGGGCACTTCCATGTCAAAACCGCCGGAACGAGTTATCTTGAGGCACTGCGTGTGGTATTGCGGCACGACGAAGGGTTGTTTCGCCAGATCGTGAAATTTGCGCGGCAAAGATATGATACCGATAAGGCGACTTATCACGTATCGGCGACTCTTGATTCGGTGCCGCCGCCCGATGAAATCTCGGAATCAACTCAACTGGAGCAGCTCTACCTGGAGCGTTGGTGCGACGTGCCAATGGGAAAAGGATTTTTGCAGCCTGGTCGTCAAATACTCCACTGCACATTTGGTTCAGTACTCACGCATCCGGAATTTGGATCGACCGTTCATGAGTTGCTGGAGAGTCATATTGAGGTCTACACAGAGATCCTGGCCGAACACTTCGAGCGCCACCTCTTGGCACTTACCGCAGAAATGTAAGCAAACAACTCTCTAGGTGAAATCGCCTTGTTATCCGCCTCGCTGCAAAAAGAACTCATCGAACGTGCCAAGTGCGCAATCGAAAACGCTTATTGTGATTACAGCCGGTTTCCGGTGGGGGCAGCAGCCCTGTCCGCTAGCGGAAACATTTACTCAGGCTGCAATGTCGAAAATGCCTCTTACGGGTTAACAATTTGCGCAGAACGGTCTTCTGTCTTCAATGCCATATCGGATGGCCAGCGCGAGATTGTTGCAGTGGCGATCTACACGCCTACGAAAACGCCAACGCCTCCGTGCGGTGCTTGCCGCCAGGTGATCCACGAATTTGGACCCCAGGCGGTCATACTTTGTAGCTGCGATGGTGGGCAAGAGCTACAGCTGCAGCTGGATGACCTCTTGCCATCTAGATTTGGTCAAGACGTTTTTTAACCAATGACTAACACGATGTGACCTAACTTCGCAGGCTTGTGGCTTGTTTCGTTGCTGTTCGCACCGCCAGCCGAATTAAAGGCGGAGGTGATTGCCTGGAGAGCCGCGGACATGAGGTGGAGACCACCGTCGGTCCGATCGCGCATCCAGTGATGCTCAATATAGACTACGACCCAGGGGGTGTTTCGGGCGGCCGGTAGCCCCCAGGCAGGACGTTCCGCGGCAGCACTTGAACAAGAACGATCTCAATAAGGTTGCCGCGATTGCCGTTTAGGATTCGATTGACAGGCGGAAATCCATCGGCGACGGATGTTCTTCCCGTTTGGTTTGGCGGGACAATCCCCCGCAAGACTTTCAGTAACATCACACCATTAGCGCAACCGTGGGGCACAATGGCTTTGGGTCCACAAGGGTTTATGCTACGTATCCGAAAAGTCTGG
This sequence comes from Pirellulales bacterium, assembly GCA_022448265.1. Classification (GTDB taxonomy): domain Bacteria; phylum Planctomycetota; class Planctomycetia; order Pirellulales; family Lacipirellulaceae; genus Bythopirellula. The sequence continues at coordinate 12,580 of JAKVCC010000023.1, read as the reverse complement.
CAGGTGCTCGATTTGGCCGCCCTTTAGCGCCGACTCGTGCGCGCAGATGCCGACGCAGGTCCAGTTCGCCGACTGCACTGCGTTTGGCCAGGGGTCGCGATCATCCAGCAGCGCGCGGACGAACTCATTTACCAAATGCGGATGCGATCCGCCGTGGCCACCGCCTTGCACGAATGAAAGGTGCTCAGCGTCTTCGATCGTCTGCGTGAACTTGCGGATCTCTTCCGGAAGTAAATGGGCGAAATCGGGGACCGTTACGGAAGCCGCGATCTCCGGTTCCGGCTTCTTTGCCGTATGCATAATGTGTTGGCCCCCCTCGGTGAGCGACCACTCAAAGCTCTTTTGCGTGCCATACACGTCAAAACTTTCGCGGTATTGCCTGGCCGTGTCGTAGAGAAATCGCCAAATGTGGGCACCAACATCCGAGTCCTTAATCTTGATATGGCACGCCTCAACCGCAAACTTGTTACCCGACTTTTCTTGAATCTCCTGCCGTACGGTTCCCGAGCCGATGCACGAAACATATTCGGCTAAACCGTCGACTAGGCCCAGTACGGGGCTGACTACGTGTGTTGCATAGTGCATCGGGATCATCCGCTCCCAGTACTCAGGCCATCCATCCATGTCCTGGGGGTGGCTTGCCTGCATGTACTGCAGCTTGCCCAACTCGCCTTCTTCGTAAAGCTGCTTCAAAAACAAGAACTCGCGACTGTAGACAACCGTCTCCGCCATCATGTACTTGCGTCCCGAGTCGGCGACCGCCTGGCAGACCTTCTCGCAATCTTCAATAGTGGTCGCCATCGGCACCGTACACATCACGTGCTTGCCCGCCTTCAGCGCCTCGATGCTCATCCAAGCATGATCGGGAATCGGCGAATTGATGTGCACGAAGTCAACATTGCCGTCCGCCAAAACGTCTTCGTACTGTGTATATCGCGCGGAGATGCCGGTGGCGTCGCCCACCTCGTTCAACTTGCTTTCTGTACGCTGGCAGATAGCGACGACCTGGGCGTTGGGGTGGTGCTGGTAGATCGGAATAAACTCGGCCCCAAAACCTAGTCCCACCATCGCTACGTTGATTTGCTTATCGCTCATTTTCGCAGGCCTATTCTTTGAATGGAAAACATAGTCGTGCGCTATCCCTCCGGAGAGATGCCAATTTTAACGGCCCACCGGTCACTTGAAAATGATCGCCTTTCAAATAAAATACCGCAGATTCACCAATTGCGCCTGCGTCGGACAACGGGCGCCCATGAAATAGGCGGAAGCGTTGTACCCGAGGGCTGCTTCCCGCTAGTCGTCGTGGGTGGACAACTTGCGCTGAAATCTGTTCTAACGTTCATAGTCAATACTTGCGTTTCCGATGTTTTTCCAACTTGTATTCTGGTGGTCGTTTCGGGAGTCCGGAAAAGGAGTGTCAACTTTGCGAATGTCATCTATATCCTTGTGCAAGGCCGTTGTATGGACTCTTTTGACCTGCCATGCCAGCAACCTCCTGGGGGCGACGTCAGCGGCAAACGAGATTTCGCTTGCCGTAAGCCGGCTCCGGTGCGAATACCAAAAAACACCGCTGGGGCTAGATAGCCAGCGGCCCCGGTTTTGCTGGGCGATCACGAGTGACCAGCGGGGTGCTCGGCAGAGTGCCTATCAGCTACTAGTGGCAAGCAGTCCGGCACAGCTCGACGCCGGCAAGGGAGACCTATGGGATAGTGGAAAAGTTGACTCGCCCCAGTCGACCCACGTCCGGTATGCCGGTCAGCCGCTGACTTCCGGGATTCGGTGTTATTGGAAAGTGCGCATCTGGGATCAAGACGGCCAATCAAGTGGCTACAGCAAACCAACTTGGTTTGAAATAGGGTTGCTGCACCCGCAGGACTGGACCGGTCATTGGATCGGAGCGTCTAACCGACCACCCGTCGTGGGCCAGTGGAAGGTAAAGTTCAATAATAAGCTTCCAGCCCCGGTTCCCAACTGCGCCTTGAGCTCGTTTGACGATTCGGACTGGAACGTTTTGCGCGCCAGCACGATTTACGACAAGTACGAACCGGTCGGAGAGGGCGCACCGGCTGACCCACTGGCAACGCAAGTTGGCTACGCCTGGTACCGCACGACGATTCGGGCAACCAAAGATACCGACGGCCGGCTTGGGCCGCGACTACTCAATTTTCGCATGGCCCTGCAAAAAGTCTGGATATTCGTCAACGACAAGCTGGTGGCTCAAACTGCCGACAACCGTGATTTCGCCTTTTTCGTCGCGCCCTTCCTTAAAGAAGGCGACAATTTTGTTGCTGTTTGCGTTCAGCGGACCAATCCCCACGAGCACCATCCGGGTGGACTCCGAAACCAGGTCAGAATGGATGTCCAAGACAATTTGCTGCGCAGGTCGTTCAGCATTGATAAGACTCTAGCGCGCGCCCGAGTGTATACCTCGGGCTTAGGCTACTACGAATTGCGAATCAATGGTGAAAGAGTGGGCGATCACGAATTGGATCCCGGCTGGACAGACTACAAAAAGTCGACCATCTACTCCACCTACGATGTGACCAGGTATTTGCGGCAAGGGGAAAACGTCGTCAGTATGATGCTCGGGCACGGCCACCACGCGGGCTTCGGCACGGGGTCGGGTTCTATGAAAATGATTTTGCAAATGAATATCACCTTTGCGGACGGGTCGCAGATGCGCGTCGTCAGCGACAACCAGTGGAAGACTGCAGGAGGGCCCATACTGACCGACCACATCTTCCATGGCGAGACATATGACGCCCGATTGGAACGACCGGGCTGGGACCGCCCGGCATACGACGACTCCGATTGGAATGTTGCCAAGGAGGTGGAGAGTACCGACGCCAGGTTAAAGGCTCAGGCCGTCCAGCCGATCCGAGTCATCCAAACGATAGCGCCGGTGCGCACGACCAGTCCAAAAGAGGGTGTCTACGTATTTGACTTGGGGCAAAACATTGCGGGGCGTGTCCGGCTCAAGGTGGAAGGGCCGGCGGGCACTGCCGTTACGCTAAAACATACCGAACTGCTTCACAAAGACGGCACGGCCGATCAGACCAATATTATTACCTCCGCCAGAGCGACCGACGTCTATGTTTTGAAAGGGCAGGGGCTCGAGGTGTGGGAGCCCCGGTTCACCTATCACGGATTTCGCTACGTTGAGATGACCGGATACCCGGGTGCGCCCGAGCCAGGCACTCTCGAAGGCATCGTGGTCCATTCCGACATTCCGCGGGCGGGCGAATTCACGTGTTCGAATGAGTTGATAAACCAAATTCAAGAGATGGTCACGTGGACGGTGCGCGACAACTTTCACAGTGTGCCCGGATCGTGCTGCAATCGGGGCGAACGAGCGGGATGGGGAGGCGACGTGCAGGTGATGGTGCCTTCCACCTACTACAACTTCGATATGGCGAATCTCTACTACAAATTCATGGAGGACTATGCCGAGGATCAGAATCCCCAGGGTGGCGTGCACGACAGTATTCCCTGGACCGGGTGGGGTGGATACAGCGCACCGGGTTGGCACGATTGTTTCACGATTCTTGCGTGGACCATGTATCAAAACTACGGCGATAGCGACATCCTCCGCAAACACTATACGGAATTGCAACTCGCGCTCAATTATATTCTGGATGACAATCCCGATCTGATCTGGGAAAACAATGTAGGTGGCAATTACGGCGATTGGGGAGCGCCCGTAAATGATGATGGGCTCAAGCTATTGCTTGCCACTTGCAACTTTTATCAGGACGCCCTTTTCATGTCGCGCATCGCCGGCGTCCTGGGGGAGGATTCCGATGCTCGCACCTACACCGATCTTAAGATTCGTATTGGCAAGGCAATCAATGACAAGTTCTTCAATCCCGAGACGAATCAGTACGGCGAAGGCGCCCAGGCTGGCAATGCCTTTGCGCTCTACCTGGGTATCGTCCCCGACGGCCACCGTGCAGCCGTCGCTCAGAATCTTGTCAAAGACGTCAAGGATCGGGGATTTCATCTTAGTACGGGTCCTCAGGGAACGCGCTACCTGATGCTGGCGCTTTCGATGCACGGCCATGCGGACGTCGCGTACAAGCTGGCGACGCAAACTACCGAACCGTCTTGGGGACACATGATCGCCAACGGCGCCACCACCCTCTGGGAGTTCTGGCCTGGAGGTAATAATATCTCGCACAATCATCCCTTCCTGGGCTCAGTGAGCGAGTGGTTTTTCAAGGTGCTGGCGGGTATTGATGCCGACCCAGATGGATGCGGCTATAAGCAAATCATCGTCAAGCCGCACCTCCTGGGAGATCTTACGTGGGCCAAGGCGCGTTACGATTCCATTTACGGCGAAGTGGTCAGCCACTGGCGGCGCGAAGCCAACACGTTCAAGCTGGACGTCACGATCCCGGCCAATACGACGGCCAGGGTTAGTGTCCCTATGCTTGGCAATGAGCATGCGACAATTGAAGAAGGTGGTCGGACCGTGTTGCGTGAGGGAAAAGGCATAGCCAATACGCGCGGTGTCGCGTTTGTCCAAATGAGCGACGGCTATGCGCTATTCACAGTCGGCTCGGGGTCCTACAGCTTCGCAGTCGAATAGGTCCCCTTTGCCGACGCAGGTTCACGCGGATGCTCGGCCTGCTGCCTTGCGCTATTCACATGCCCCGTTGACATAACCCGGGAGAGGTCAAAGTCCACCCACCGGTTCCTCCGGGTCGCCGTTTATCGTGCCCTGCGCTTGCCATGGAAGAAGGGCCACATCATCGGCAAAAAACCGGACGGAGGCGTCGCACATCGACGCGTTCACGCCACCGGGATGGCGACTGCGGGCGGCGGCAACTTGGGCATCATAGGCCCCCGTGACAGCAGGCATCGCGGGATCGCCTGTGCGCTGAAACCAGCCACCTGCGATCACATCGGGGGCTGACGTATTGGGTGTCAACAGGGTGTGGAATCGACAGACTGCGTCGTCGTTTTGAATATCGCCGCGCCAATCGTTGTCATGGATACTCCACGCCTTATGAACTTCTGCCATTAGTAAGGTATTGGAAGTACCATCCTCTATCTGCGAAAACCTCGTGCTGCGGGGTGTACTGCGGTCGCCATCTTCATGGGAAAATGGGGCAATAAACTCTGGCTCAACTTTCTGGCCATAGGTCGAGTTACCCCAGTTGACGACATAGTTGCCGCGGCGCCGCTGATAATGACCTGCGCTTTGATCGACGCCCACTGCATCGCTTGGACAATAATACATCGGCACGATTTGTCCTGTCAGTCCGTCCAGAGTGCCGCCGATCGTGCCCGGGGGGGCGTAGAACGGATTGGTGAGGTCGTTGGCACCATCCAGGGCCGTTTGTTCAATGAACGGCCAGAGGTACATGGTCCAAGTTTGCCGTGGGTTGCTTCGCGAACCGACTGGAAAGGTACCTTTTGCTTCGACGTAGAGATGCATCGCCAGGGCAGCCTGTTTAAGATGGTTCACACACTGGGTGCGGCGCGCCGCCTCGCGCGCAGCCTGTACTGCCGGCAGCAGTAATGCAATCAATACGCCAATGATCGCAATGACAACCAGTAATTCTACGAGGGTGAATCCGACTTGCCGGCTGCTGCGCATGTGAAAACAATATTCGTTAGAGGGGGGGTAGGGACCTTAAAAATATCTTAGAACTGGTCTTTGTAATGGTTTGATTGTACATATTATCGACCGTGGAACAAGTATTTTGGACCCACCCCTGGGAGTGTGACGGCGACCTGCACTCAAAGTTGGGCCAAAAGGTAATCAACACTTCTTTCTGCTGCTGGACACGGTCTACACGATGGCAGAAAATGAGAAATTGACCGGTTGTTCTAATCCGGGAGAATTAGGTGTTTACTGTGGTGGTCATGTAGTTTTAGAGGTGTGGTCTTCGATTCATGAGTACAAAGCCCCCATGGTTGCCGGCGCTTGTCTTTATTGCCGCGCTGCTGCTGCTTGCATCAAGCGCATGTCAGCCGGAGCAGCACGCCGGCGTGCCCGACGCAGTGTCTCCTAATGCCAATGCTACAAGTCCTCCCTCAAGCATCGAGCGGGAGCGCCAACGGCTTGATGCAACTGTTTGGATCAGTGAGGTCGAAGCGCAGAAGTATGAGCGGCCGTTTGTCCGTCTGTGGGATTTGCTACGGGCCGCTACCGACAAAGGGGCCGTGCTGGCAGAATTCCCGTTCGAGACCCTCGTCCTTGGCCAGCTTGGATCTCCGGGCCGACGTGATCATGGCGTGGAAATTCTGACGACCTCTGGAGAGGATGTCACTCAATTCAATCCTCAAAGTTGGCGTAAATGGCTGGCGCAGCGGAAATCAGCCGGTTGGAAGTTGATCGAATCCGAATGGCACCACGCAGAGTTTGAACCGTCCGACGATGCGCCCCGTTCGGTGGTATCGATCAGACTGCATGTGGCCAATTCAGATAGCGGCGACCGTTACATTGTCAGAGGCGACCTCCAAGTCCAGTGGTCTCCGCAGGCGGACCCGGCGGGGTCTCTCGTCGCTCATCACATCGATGCCAGTCGATTGCAGCTTACGCGCCGCGCGGGAGAGCCACTGTTTGTCGAGGCAGCCGCGATTCCGCTGGATGGTCCTTACGCGCTGGGACCAATGATCGCGGGCGATTTGGATAACGACGGCCTATCGGAATTGTTATTCCCGACCCTCAACCGAGTACTCTGGAACCGTGGCAATTGGGTCTTCGAGCAGGGGCAGCTACTTGCTCATCCACCCAAGGGGCGTATTGGCGCGGCAGTGCTGGCCGACTTTACTGGTGATGGGACCGCCGACCTGGTGGCCGCCTGCCTGCGCAACGACATATTGCTTTTTGCGGCAGATGCCAGCCGCCGCTTTTCGACGCCGCCGGTCAGGTTGGGCGTCGACCCGAGAAGCCTGGAAGAACCCATGGCGGCAACCGCCGGCGACATCGACGCCGATGGAGATTTGGACCTCTTCGTTGGGCAGCATAAGCTGCCTTATATGGCGGGACAAATGCCCACACCGTACTACGACGCCAATGACGGCTTACCCTGCTATTTGTTTGAGAATCAGGGTGGCGGCAGCTTCCGCGACATCACTTCTAGAGCTGGCCTTAATGAAAAGCGTTTCCGCCGCACCTACTCAGCGAGTTTCGTTGATCTCGATGGCGACAGCGACCTCGATCTGTTGGTGGCCAGCGACTTTGCGGGGCTGGATGTCTACCGAAACGAGGGCGGTGGCAAATTTACAGACGTGACCGAGCAGCTAGTCGACCAGCGACATGCCTTTGGGATGGCGCTCAGCTTTGGCGACTATAACATGGACGGGCAACTGGACTTTACGATGATTGGCATGTCTTCCACAACCGCCCGGCGGCTGGACCAGCTGGGATTGGGACGCGAAGACTTCCCTCAGCATCAGCAACTACGGAATGCTATGGGCTATGGAAATCGTATGTACCTGGCTTCGGGCAGTCACTTTCGGCAGGCACCCTTTAACGACCAGATTGCCCGTACTGGTTGGTCGTGGGGAACCACCTCGCCGGATATCGATAATGACGGAGACCGCGACCTGTACGTTGTCAACGGACACCTCAGCGGAAAGACAGCCCAAGACTACTGCACCCGTTTTTGGTGCCACGACATATATACGGGGAGTTCAAAGCATGACAAGCAACTCAGTCAGTTATTAAAACTTACATTGGCCAAAGAGCTTAGCCCTATCTCGTGGAATGGATACGAACACAACGTGCTACTCCTGAACGAAGGGGGAGACGCCTTTATAAGTATCGGTTTTTTGGCGGGCGTGGCGTCAGAGTTGGATTCGCGTAACAGTTTGAGCGACGACCTGGATGGAGATGGACGGGTGGACTTGGTATTTACAGGAAAACAGCTGGGCTCCCACCCAACGGTCTACCTGCTGCGGAACCAAATCGAAAAATCTGGTCACTGGATTGCTCTGGAGTTCGCCGATCAGCCCCACGGGGGATTAGGGGCCCGTGTCGTCGTCAAGACACCGCAAAGGACCCATGTGGCCGCCGTCGTGGCCGGCGATTCACTACAGTCGCAACATGCGCCCACAGTTCACGTGGGCTTGGGGGGCGAAACGCAAGTTTCCGAAATCACGGTTCAATGGCCCGATGGCCGTACGGTTCGGCTAGAGAATCCGGCCATCGACCAGGTCCACCGTCTCAGGACCGTGACGGGCGTTCCAAGTTCGACAATACTACAGTCAGAAGCGTCGCCAGTTTTGAATGAATGATCTTTGCGCTGCCATAGGGCCACTGCCCCCTCGTTTTTCTGGGGAGAGCCGGGTGGCTAAACGGGTCGTTGATCCGCTCGCTTGATCCATAGAAAATATCCATGCTTAGCATCAGTGGGGTAAATTTCATGATGCTTGATAGGTGCTGGAAGTTCTTCCGAAGGTCTCAACAGGCCGGCTACGGGTTCAGGTCGCAGTGCGCAATCCTTGGGGACAGGGCGCGGCGGCCAATTGTTTTTGGCGGCGAGTTCTTGGCGCGCCCCTGCGGCGCTGTGGACTGGAGCGCTGGACGCGGTGTCGGGTGCGCTCTCCTGGCGCTCACTTGGCAACTCGGCATTGTGATACTCGGTACCGGGTGCTCAGATACCAGTTCAGCTGGGCTCGCACACGGTCACGCACGCATGCTCAGCGACCTGGCCCAATTGGCTCAGGCTACGCCGACCGACAACCCATACCTAGGGACACAAGAAAAACAGCAACTTAAGCAGCAAGTCGACCAGCTGGGTAAGGGGGCCTCCGGTCGTAACGCGTTCTATCAGTACTTTGCTGCCGGTGAAGCCTGTGTCCTGCATGGCGACCTCATGGCGGGGATTTCCTACCTCCGGCGCGCCATCGATCTGGCGTCCGCAGCTGATTTGGAGGGGGAACAGATCAACTACTTGCGATTTCGGCTTGGTGTGGCCTATTTGCAGTTAGGAGAGGCTGAGAATTGCTGTGCGCAAAACACACCGGAGAGTTGCATCGTGCCCATTCGGGGTGCGGGAGTGCATACCCAGGTGGAGGGGTCGAACCAGGCCATCCGGCTTTTTCAGGACGTGATTCGGTCCGAGGCCGACGCCAACAGCCCTCCTGCAGCCCTTAATATCTATCTAGCGTCGCGGTGGCTGGTGAATGTGGCCTATATGACGCTGGGCAAATATCCCGATGAGGTGCCGCCCGGAATGTTGATACCCGAGCACGTTTTTCAGAGTGAGGTCCGCGATTTTCCGCGCTTCGTCAACATCGCTCAGCAACTCGAGCTCAACACGTTCAACTTGTGCGGAAGCGCTATCGTCGACGACTTCGACAACAACGCTTATCCGGATATCGTCACTTCTACTTGGGATCCTTCCGGCCAGCTTCGTATGTTTGCCAACGGCGCGGATGGCACGTTTTCAGACCGCACGGTGGAGTCGGGTTTGAGCGGCCTGTGCGGCGGTTTGAATATCATGCAGACCGACTTTAACAACGATGGGCACCTTGACATCCTGGTTCTGCGGGGCGCCTGGCTGGATCGGGCAGGACGGCAGCCAAATTCGCTCATCCGCAATAATGGTGATGGCACATTCACAGATGTTACCTATGCGGCCGGACTGGGAGACGTCCACTACCCTACGCAAACTGCAGCATGGGCTGACTACGACAACGACGGGGATTTGGACCTGTTTATCGGCAATGAGCATACGCGGCAGTTGACCGCGCCCTGCCAGTTGTTTCGCAATAACGGCGACGAAACCTTTACCGACGTCGCGGCGATCGCTGGTGTGGAGAACCTCGGTTATACGAAGGGCACTACCTGGGGCGACTTCGACGCAGATGGTTTTTGCGACCTGTACGTGTCAAATCTGGCGTCGCCCAACCGTCTTTATAGGAATAACGGCGACGGCACCTTTGCCGACGTGGCTCCTGATCTAGGAATTGAGCAGCCGATTCGGAGCTTCCCCACGTGGTTCTGGGATTTCGATAACGACGGCGTGCTGGATTTGTTTGTTTCCAGCTACACGGGCCGTGTTGATCGACTGGCGGCCCATTATCTGGGCCAATCGAGCGACTACGAGCTGCCCCGATTGTACCGAGGCGATGGCCAAGGGGGGTTTGAAAACGTGGCAGCAGAGCAAGGCCTAGAGCTTCCGATGTTGCCGATGGGTTCGAATTTTGGCGACCTGGACAACGACGGCTACCTGGATTTTTATTTGGGTACCGGTGATCCGGCTTACGAGAGCTTGATGCCTAATTTGATGTTCCTTAATCAGCGCGGCAAACGTTTTACTAACGTGACGATGGCTGGTGGATTTGGCCATCTGCAAAAGGGACATGGCGTCGCCTTTGCGGATCTCGATAACGATGGCGACGCTGATGTGTTCCAACAGATGGGCGGTGCCTACCCGGGCGATAAGTACGGAGACGCACTCTTCGAGAACCCTGGATTCGGAAACCACTGGATTGGCATCAAACTGGTTGGTGTCAGCTCTAACCGCGCAGCGATCGGCGCCCGCATCCACGTGGTGATCGATGAGGGTGGCGCCACTCGTTCAATCTACCGACACGTCAATAGCGGCGGCAGCTTCGGCGCCAACCCGCTCCGCCAGACACTCGGCCTGGGCGGTGCAGAGCGGATCACACGGTTGAGCGTTTTTTGGCCAGTAACCGGACGCACCCAGTTGTTCCACGATATTGTAGCCGACCAGGTGATTCAGATCGTTGAGGATCAGCAGGATTACACGACGGTGGTATTAGAAAAGCTCCTTCTGGGTGGAGTGCCATGATGGGATTGGCGGCCATTGTGGCCTCGTTGCGGAGCGCAATCACCAACCACCACGGTACGACGACCAAGCCACTCGGAAGAAAATTCAACTCGCACATTTCAGAGAGTTGCTCAATAGAGATATTGTTAATCAATCCATGCCACCATCCGTAATCGATTTTGTTGATCCCTGCGCAGCTGATGCGAATTTTCCGTAATCGTATCTTAGGGGAGGTGGCGAGTGGCGGCGGGTATTAGGGGTTTCATCTTGCTCCGCCTTAGCACCAGCCTAAGCGTGAGAAACAGGGTTAAGTGCTTTGCCGTTCTTCCGGAGCGAGTCCGTAGGCTCCAGCGGAAGAAGAACAGCGGCCGCGCGCCCGATTCAGATCAAGTGCAGACGAACGGCTTTCCGTAGGCTAAGATGGCCAAAATTCGTCCCAACCAAACTTCTGAGAGTATTATTCGTATGTCAGGCAATGTAGTTACGACTCTTCAAGATATGGTTCGCATCAATAGCGTGAATCCGGCCTATGCCGAGGGGCGGCCCGAGGCAGCAATGGCGTCGTACGTCGAATCTTTCTGCCACGAACACGGCATTGAATCTACGACGCATGAAGTCTTTGCCGATCGGCCCAATGTCATGGCCTGTATTGCCGGCGAGCAACCACAGCGGCGGATTGTTTTTGAGGCCCACACCGACACGGTTGGAACGCTCGGTATGGAAAACCCGTTTGAGCCGACTATCTGCGACGGATTTCTTGTGGGTCGCGGATCCTGTGATAATAAAGGGGGCCTGGCCGCGATGTTGCATGCGCTCGCCCGCGTCCAGGCGAGTGGGCGCAAGCCGCCCTGTGAGATTTTGCTGGCGGCGACGGTGGATGAAGAGTTTTCCTTTGGCGGCGTCCAGGCATTATGTAAATCTTTAGAAGCTGATGCGGCTGTTGTGGCCGAACCGACAGAACTTCGCGTGACAACTGCATGCAAAGGCTGTTTGCGCTGGCGGGTGGTGGTTCAGGGCAAGGAGGCGCACAGTGCGAAGCCTCATCTGGGCACCAATGCCATTGTCCACATGGCCGAGGTTATTCGGGCTATCGATCAGGATTCCCAGCGGCTGGAGTCCCGCAGCCATCCGTTACTCGGTAGTGCTACCTGCAGCATCGGTCTCATTCAGGGCGGAACACAAGTCAACGTCGTACCTGACCTCGCCACGATCGAGATTGATCGGCGACTGCTTCCAGGCGAGGATGTGGACGATGTGCTAAGCCACTATGCCGGCATACTCGACCAGCTCAAGACATCGCTGCACGGCCTGACCTGCCATATGGAACCGCCCACAGTCCTAACCACGCCGGTGGAAACGCCAGCGCACCTTCCGCTGGTGGAGCGCGCGGGAGAGATTCTTCGCGATATGGATCTCCACTCCGAACTTGTCGGCGTGCCGTTTAGCTGCGACGCGTCGACCCTCGCGCAACATGGAGTGCCGAGTATAATTTTTGGACCGGGAAGCATCGATCAGGCGCACACGCCCCACGAGTTCGTGGAGCTTGCGCAGGTCGAACAGGCGGAGGACTTCTATTACCGGATGATGATGAGCGACCTGGCGGGAGGGGATTGATGCCTGGAGCGAAAAATTTAAATATCGTCCGTATTCGTTTCGCCACCAGCGGAAGTGCTTAGTGCTCGCCAAACCCATTTGTCAGTACCATCTGAATAGAATCGAACCGACCCATCAACTTGGGAAGCATTTACACCACCCGGATGGAAACCGCGGGCCGAGCGGTTCAGATTGGCGTCGATGCCCGACCTCAAATTAGGATTGGCCCGACC
>JAKVCC010000022.1 GCA_022448265.1 Pirellulales bacterium | reverse complement strand
AACTGATCAGCGCCGTAGCGGAGGACCGCTGCGGGGACCAGCCTTGCCATCGAAGCCAGGTGGATTGGTTGAGAAAACGACTGGGCAGTGAGTCGCAACTGGCTATCAAACAGGGCACAAGAGAAATCGGCACGAGTCTTAATGTTTGTCGAGAAAGCGGCCTTCCGCAGCGCTGCAGCCATCTCATCGGCAGCGGCGTCAAACGCGCTTCGCATAACTTCAAATTGAATTGGGTCGATCACGGATTTACCCCCGTTATTTCGCGACTGCAATGGTCGGTCATGCTTCTGCTCCCGTTTCGATCACCAGGTTTCCAAATCGATCCACATCTGCATGACTTCCGGGGTGGATCAGCACCGTCGAATCGATCTCTTCGACAATGGCTGGCCCTGCGATCCGGTTGCCATACTTCAGCTGATAGCGATCGTAGACTTCACACGGCAAAGTCTTCTTGGCCTCGGGAAAGTAGACTTGGCGGCGATTCTTCCGGGCGGCGCTACTATCGAGACCACCTTCCTCGAACACGCGGAGCTGCGGACGAGATATGGAGCCAATAGCCGAAATGCGGACGTTTACAATTTCAGTCGGTTGGTCTGACGTCGAGTATCCGTAGGCTCGCTCATGCTCTTGGTAGAAACGCTGGTTCAGTTCAGCAGCGTCGGCTTGCTCAAGGGTTCGTTGGGGAACCGCCACTTTTAGCTCATACGACTGTCCGATGTATCGCATGTCGAGAAAATGATCGAAGGACTGGTCGGTTTCCGCGATCCCTTCGGTTGCCATGACCTCTCGGGCCTTTTCTCGCAGTTCGTTAAAAATTCGATTCAACACGGTCCATTTGATGTTGGCGGTGGCTCCGATCGATGTTTGGACAAAGTCATGCCGAATATCGCTGACCAGCAGTCCAAGTGCCGAGGTGACGCCCGGACTCATTGGTATCAGGACTTTCGCCATTCCCATCCCGGTGGCCAGCGCACCGGCATGTAACGGACCGGCGCCACCAAAGGCTACCAGGACAAACTCGCGCGGATCGAACCCTCGTTGGACCGAAATCAGCCGAATTGCGGCCAGCATTTTGGCATTGGCGATCTGGACAATTCCGTTGGCCGCTTCGACGAGGGGCATTCCCAACTGGTCTGCGATGGTTTGGACCGCCTTTTCGGCCAGACCTTGGTCTAAGGGTTTTTCACCACCGATAAAGTAGTCGGGGTTAAGCCGACCAAGGACAAGATTCGCGTCCGTGATGGTGGGCTCTGTCTGCCCCTTGCCATAACAGGCTGGGCCAGGATCAGCACCGCCGCTTTGCGGACCGACCCGCAGCGCTCCTCCCGGGTCGACCCAGGCAATGCTCCCTCCTCCGGCCCCAATTTCAACGAGATCAACGACGGGAGTTCGCACGGGATATCCGGCGGATTTGTTGTCGGTTACCGCAGCCGCGCCGACTTCAAAGTGGGGCGAGATCTTGGGCACGCCATTTTCGACCAGTCCTACTTTCGCCGTGGTGCCCCCCATGTCAAAGCTGATCAGGTTGTCGATCTCTACCTGGCGGCCAATGTAGGTGGCGGCAATCACGCCGGCGGCAGGACCCGACTCAATCAATTGCACTGGTTGCGATGCCGCGACGTCGGCTGAGACAGTTCCGCCGGCAGAGGTCATTAGGTGCAACCCGGCTCCCATGCCAATCTCTGACAATCGTGACTGGAGCCGTGCCAAGTAGCGACCAACCACTGGCATCAGAATTGCGTTGATAACGGTTGTGCTTGCCCTAAAGTATTCCCGCATTTCGGGGCACAGCTCCGAGGAGAGCGAAACGGATATATTGGGCAGAAGTTCGCTAAGAATTTGCTTGATTTGGCGCTCGTGGGCTGCGTTTCTGTATGAATGCAACAGGCACACGGCGATCGATTCTACAGCTGCGTCCGCTAGCTCTTTCGCCACCCTGCGCACGGTCTGCTGGTCGAGCGGCTCCAGAACCTCTCCGGCAAAGTTCAATCGTTCCGGAACGCCTCGACAAAGTTGTCGGGGGACGAGCGGGCGGGGTTTTTCGCAAAACAAATCGTAGAGCCGAGGCCGGATTTGCCGGGCGATTTCCAGCACGTCGCGAAAGCCGTCGGTCGTCAGCAGGGCAGCCTTCGCTCCTTTTCCCTCGATAATAGTGTTGGTGGCGACTGTTGTACCGTGCACAAGATAACCGACCGACGCAGGGGGTTCTGCGCTCTCGCGTAGCACGCGGTTGACAATCTCTAAAAACGCGATCGACGGGTCCTGCGGCGTACTCGATAGCTTCACAACCCGCAATGCACCACTCTGGTCATCCATCATGACCAGATCGGTGAATGTGCCTCCGATATCGACTCCCATTCGGTAATTGCTCATGGATAAATCGGGGTCCAGCCCGCTTCAATCGTTGCCGTAAATGATCTCGTGAGTAGCTCGCCTCTGTCGACGCATTTTAGCTTCTTCCAAATCAGGTGGGTGTTCTCAATCACGTCGACGATGCGCGTCAGGCTCGGAGCCCGCCGTCGCACCAAAGTCTCGCATTAAGGCAGTCAGGAGCGACACAACTCGATGGCTGGGTCCGAAGAACGTCTCGAAGATCTGAAGCGTCGTGATGACCCGCAGCTTCCACATTCGCGGCACAAGGAAGATGCCAGCCCACACTCCGACAGCAAACATCGCTGCCAAGTAAATCAGAACCACGGGCCAGAGAATCATACTTTCCATTCCCCTTACGCATACGCAAAAAGTGCTGTCCACAAACCTAAGAATCCAAGTACTGCCGCACTCAGTGCCACCAAGACAAGCACGGCAAGTCGCGCTGTCGGCTCGCTCCCATCGAGTTTCCGGTACTCAGAGTCGCTTAATTGTTTCACCGCAATTCCTTTCCGATCTGCGCATCTCTCCGATGCACTCCTTTGGCAGAATCGATATCATTCCTTAATGGGAATCAAAGGCAGCACGAGGTGCGAGGGGTACTGGGCGTTGTGAAATATTTTCTGATGGGCGACGTTCATTTCGGCGCTGGTCCCAAACTGCTTGTCGGTATTCAGGTTGCGGGCAAAGCGAGGAAAGTTGCTGCTTGTGATCTCTAGCCTGAGGCGGTGTCCTTCTTTGAACACGTTGCTTGTTTCCCACATATCAATTTCGTACTTGTAGACTTTGCCTGGTGTAATGAACGTCGGATTCTCAAGCGACTCGCGAAAGATCACGCGTCGAAGCCCTTCACAAATGTGAATGGCCGAACCGTCGGGATGCACGTCCGTCAGAGTGGCTGAAAAATCCGTGTTTACGGCACTGGATGTGGCATACAGTATCATCTTGATCGGACCGGTGATTTCCAGGTCCTTGTCGAGCGGTTCGCTCGTGTAAACGAGGATGTCATCTCGCTGCTGGGTTTCCCGGCGATCGGCCGGCCCCGGACAGAGAGTCGAGATCTGCCCGCCATTTGTATAGACGGGATTCGCCGGATTGTAGTCATACTTGTCCGGCAGTGCATTCTGGATCGGGGACAACCTGCTGAGACGACCATTGCCGCGCACCGAATTCGCCTCACCTTCGCTGTCGCTGCTGATGTAGAATTTTGTAAACTGCGTGCGTGCTAGCGGCCATTCGTATTCATCGCGCCACACCCCGGCACCCATAACAAAGATTTTGATCGGCGCCTCTTTGTCGATTCCATTTTCAATGTCCTTGAGCCAGTAGTCGTACCACCGCAGCTTCAGTTCCCTATTCCCCGGGTAGCCTCGCGACCCGCCGTGAGTCCAGGGACCAACAAGGATCTTGGTTGCCGTGCGGGCCGCCTTGCTGCCACCCTCCTCGCAGAAGCCTCGGAAGTGTTTCCAGCTCTCATGGCACAGGTTGTCGTACCAGCCTGTCATGATGTAGGCGGGCACCTTGATTCGGTGATACTTGTCTTTGACACCGTAAGCTTTCCAGTAGTCGTCATAAGTCCAGTGATCGAACCAGTCCCGGACGTGCTGGACGTCGGGGTAGTTGTCGATGGGGGCAATCAAGGGTAGCTGAAGATAATGAGGGTCGCGAATCGGCGGAATGCTTTGCGTTTGCCTCTTGCCTCGCGTAAACAGTCCAAACTGGTAGACGACATTCAATTGCATTACACCGTCGTAGTAGAGGTGTCCGAAATTGGTCTGCTGTCCTTCTTCGGGAACCAAGCATTTCAGATACTGACTGCCCAACGGCGCAGCCATATATTGCGTAAAGGCATTGTACGAAATGCCAAACGTGCCGATCTTGCCGTTGCACCACGGTTGTTGACCCAGCCACTGTTGGGCATCATGCCCATCTTTTGGTTCGTTGACGTACGAGTTCCATTTGCCTTCTGAGTCCCCGCGGCCTCGCGCATCAACCAGTGCCACGGCATAACCTCGCTTGGCGAAATACTCACCATGGTCGGCGCCCTCGAAAAAGTAGCGGTGCAACATCAATACGGGAAACTTGCCGGGTATGTCGGGGCGGTAGATATGGGCTGCCAGCTTGATGCCGTCCCGCATCGGCAACGGGATTTTGGTCTCACGAATAATGTCGTAATTCGCCGCCGCCTGCTCATTCCATTGCTTATAGACGTGAGGATCTTCGCTTTCCGCTGAAAGTGAGTGAGCAGGCTTCAGCAGAACGAGCGCGACGACGGTTATCAACAACGATTGGTAACGCTGGCACAACATGGCAGGTCTCCTAATACTGGCACCATATTAACCGGCCCAGCTGGGGCCGTGGCGAGAAGCATATACTGCCGTTATCTTGCGCGTCGCCACACCGTGGCTGCCATTCAGGACGCAGCTGATTTTTTGGGGCGCACCATCTGCTAGGCTATATTTAAGCACGAATATTGCTCACATATTTAACACAATATTGAATGCATTTTAAATTGTGCAAATTGAATAGAAACAATCACAATAAAAATCTAGACAGTTGACGCACTGATCTTCCAATAGCATTGGGAGATGTCAAGCGAAAGTCGCCTTGAAAACACGTCACATAAAGGCTAGAGAGTAGCACAAACGTCGGCGCTTTAGCAGGGGCTAACGGGCTTAATGCAGTGTGTCGACTTCGTGAGGCCTGCTGCCGTGAGCGGCTCAGGCAGGCCCCATTCTTGCATGGAGAAAGCAGTATGGCAAAAACAAATAAGGGTCCGTGGTCACACCGTTTATTGATCGGCAGTTTGACTTTTACGATGGCCATTCTTTGCATCTGGCTACTCGGTTTTGTCATCGATGATATTGGCAGTATGCCCGGGCCAGATTACGAAGCAGTTCGAGATCAATTGCTCGACCCCGCGCTCGTGGAGCAGCAAAAGTCTGTCGAGGACAACATTGCCAAGGTCGAACGACAAATTAAGGATCAGAACGCAAGGCAACAACTCTTGCAGGACAGTACTACCAATTCGCAAGAAACGATGAATCAGTTGCTCGAATTTCAGCGACTGAGTTTGCAAAAAGATGTCAAACCTTCAGTGGACGAACAGGAAGCAATGGCTGAAAGCCAGCGAAGCTTCCTTGAAAACCAAAAGCAATATCAAGCGTTGAATCAAGCAAGCGTGCAGCTGAACGAGAAGTTAAGCCAACTTCAAGGCACGCAGCGAACATTAGGATCGGAAATTGAACAACAGCAAGTGCCGATTCAAAAACAAATTGGTCTTTTATATGATCAGCACGAATTCAAAGTCGCCATTATTAAGCTTGCTGTGCTGTTGCCGCTTCTTTTAGTCGTGGTGTGGCTCTTGCTTAAGTATCGCGAAGGCACCTATGCGCTTCTGATTTATGCGTTAGCGATCGCCGTGACATGGAAAGTTGCTCTCGTGATGCATGAGCATTTTCCCACTCGCTACTTCAAATACATATTAATTCTTACGGCGCTTGCGATCGTAATCCGGATTTTAGTTTATCTGCTACAGATGGTTGCCTTTCCCAAAAAAGAATGGTTGCTGCGGCAATATCGCGAAGCTTATGAATTCTTTTTGTGCCCTGTATGCACCTACCCCATCCGTCGCGGGCCCTTAACCTATCGTTTCTGGGATCGAAGGAGCATCAAAAAGATACAGTCTCACTCGAACGACGTTCTGTCCGAAGAAACAGCCTACACCTGTCCCGTCTGCACTACACAATTATATGAAATTTGCACGCAGTGCAGTAAGATTCGACCTGGCCTCTTGCCGGCTTGCCCTCATTGTGGACAGGTGTACAAACTGATTCAGGAAACCACTTCTTAAGACGGGGGCACCGGGATTTTGGTCTTACGGATAATGTCGTAATTCGCCGCCGCCTGCTCATTCCATTGCTTACAGACGTGAGGATCGTCGCTTTCGGCTGAAAGGGAGTGAGCAGGCTTCAACAGAACGAGCGCGACGGCGGTTATCAACAACGATTGGTAACGCTGGCACAACATGGCAGGTCTCCTAATACTGGCACCATATTAACCGGCCCAGCTGGGGCCGTGGTGAGAAGCATATACTGCCGTTATCTTGCGCGTCGCCACACCGTGGCTGTCATTCAGGACACAGCTGTCAGCCGAAGGGCTAACGCGGAAGCAGGAGCAAACCCGGCACCGTCAAGGCTGAGGCCCCGTTGCCACCAGGGTATGTAGCGCGGGCCGTTGGGGGGGCCTAGCGTAGCCGCTTTTTTTCAGGTTGTGCTCGAAGTTTTCAATCGCGTAGCCGATTGCCCCCCGCCGAGCGATTCTGTATGTTACATTCCTGATTACTTTCCAACGATCTTTTTGGCAGCAGAACTTATATCCGGAGTCACCCGCCATGACCTACTCGCTTCCCGATTTGCCTTATTCGACCGATGCCTTGGAGCCACATATCGACGCTCGGACGATGGAGATCCACCACGGCAAGCACCACAACGCCTATGTTTCCAAGTTAAATGGCGCCCTGGAAGGTGCTGGTGTTGCGGAACAATCGATCGAGGACCTGTGCCGCAATATCGATTTGGTGCCGGAAAATATTCGGGGTGCAGTCCGTAATAATGGCGGCGGACACGCTAATCATTCTTTGTTCTGGACGATTATTAGTCCGCAGGGTGGGGGTGAGCCTGAGGGTGCCTTAGCCGACGCTATTGGCAGCCAACTCGGTGGCTATGCCGGTTTCAAGGAAGCGTTTAGTAATGCGGCGGCGACCCGTTTTGGCAGTGGTTGGGCTTGGTTAAGCGTCTCAGCAGGTGGCCAGCTTGTTGTGGAGAGTACCCCCAACCAAGACAACCCGTATATGACCGGCAACACGCCCATCTTGGGTCTGGATGTGTGGGAACACGCGTACTATCTCAATTATCAGAATCGCCGGCCTGACTATATCGAGGCGTTTTTCAATCTGATCGATTGGAATGCGGTCGGGCAGCGATACGCCGCGGCAGTATGACCGCCGCGAACCTTGGGTGCCGCTAGCTTGATATCCAGGGGGCGATTGCCAAACTTGAAACTGTCGGTGGTCGTGTGTTCAGGCTGTGGGCCAGTCTTTCCATCCAGCCTTGTGCTAGCATGGGCGGCACTGCCATTGACCCCTCTGGGGCTCCTTCTATAATTCCGCCCCGTGGTTTTTTTGACTTGCAACGGGCGCTGAACTGCGCCTCGCGGAGCGCTCGGCTTTGATGGGAACGTTCCGATGCGGGGTCCGAAAGATTTTGTGGCCGATTCAAGGTCCAATTGCCGACATTGTGAAAATGTACCAGTTTTGCGGATTGTCCGTAATAATTGCTTTGCGGTCATCAACTATTGGCCGACGTCATCCCGATTGCCCCTGTAGCAATAGATGTGGCCGTCGTCCCAAACTTCAATAGCATCTCGATAACCAATCAGGGCACGGAAGCCATGCGTACAAAGATTCTTGCCGCGAGTCTGACAATCATTATGGGTTTGGGCACCGCGGGTTGCAAAACGGCTAGTAAGATGGCGTGGTGGAAAACAGTGGGCAACGGGACCGCCGATTCGGCAGTAATGGCCCACTCCGCACCGGCGCTGCCTTCCGATACCGCAAAACGGGTAGAAAGTTTGGCATCTACCGACCTTAACATCACCACAGAAGTCGATGGGGGTGGTGGTGCGGCCGCGCCATTTGTACCCAACGTCCCACCGACATCGGCGAATCCAATCGTGGCTAGCACGTCGCCAGCTGCCTACCCCGGGACCGCCTATCCGAGCACAGCGTACCCCAGCACAGGGTACCCAAGCACAGCATCTGCCAGCGGTGCGCCGGTGGCCTCGCCGCAGGCTGCGGTGGCTGCACATGATACTTCCCAAAGCTTGGGGACGGTTGGCATGCCGTACAACCCGCATGCTGTACCGCCGGCGGCCTCCAGGGGAGCAGGAACAGCGGTTGCTGCCAGCAGTCCTTCGCGAGATCGTTACGCTGAGCCGATTGCTGCAACTGCAGCCGGTTTTAACTCGGCAGCGCTGGCTGCGCAACCGGCTGCCCCGTTTGCAAGCGATGGAAGCCGGTACAGGGCGGCCACGTCTTCTTCCGAGCAGGAGGTGGTTGCCACCTCGGGAGAGGCTGCGCCCGCTGCGGGATTTTCAGAAAACCCGGCAGCAAATCTGACGGCAAATCACGGAACACCAGCTCCTAGCGCTCCTGTTGGAAGCCGGTACGAAAATCCTGCTCCCACCACCGGGCTAATTCCACCCGCACTGGTGCAAGGCGGCCCGATCACGCCTACGCCAACTACCGCGACTGCACCCTATCGACCGGGAGGCACCGGCGATTATCCCCAGGCATCCCTAGAGTTGGCTTCGCGACCGGAAGCACCTGATTCCAATTCAGGCTACAATCCGCAAAGCTACAGGCCGCCCGCCGTCTCGGCCCCGCAACCGCGTTACCGGTAGCGTATCTTCTCGAAAAGCTAATATCGCAAAATCCATGGCGACTAAGCGAGTAGCCGTGGCTGGCAGCGGGCCCAAGGTGTTCGCATGTCTCCATGGGCCTAAGCGCACGTAATACGCTTACCAGCCCATGACCATGTTCGATTCAACTGCTTTCCGTGCTTGTTCAAGATCGACGCCCGTTTCGTGCATGTAGAGGCGAATGGCGTGAACCTTGTCACCTTCTGCCTTAGACAGGCAATCTCTGGCGGTATTGCAGGGGTCCAGTTCCTTTCCGCCAATGCCCAGCGCTGCTTTAGAAATTACCCACGTGTCGCGTGGCCGCTTGGTCATCCGAATTACGGAGTCGTTGGGATAGGCCTGGGCCACGGCGGCGGTCGCCTCGTCATTATTGCTAGCCCAGGTGATGATGATGTGACTGTCCGTTTCCACTTCAAATAACGGCATGGCGATCTCCTTTTAATCAGACGCGACCAACAAGATGTGCGATGGCTGCAGGGGGTGGGTCGCTTCCAGTTCCATGATTCTCCGCAATCCCCTGGCCTCAAGTACCTCTAATGTAAGGTATGAGAATAAAAAGCGTCAACTTGAATGCCGAAGGGCCTGCTCCAGGGACATGCCAGTTTGGGTAGCCAGCCCTTGGCCAAGGCCCCAATACCCCGAGCGTTTTCGAGAGCGTGGCCGCACATCCTGGGAATATATCGAGGATGGAATCGCGCAGGCTCACGCGGTGCGAGCAAGCCAGTTGCAGGCTCGTAGCGGAATCGCCCTGCGATAGGCAGGCTAGATCGCCGTTTCGGCGGACGCCAGAGCGAGGCCTGTTTCTACCGCCTGGGGAAGGATATTCGGGCCGAGGTGCTGATAGAGGCAGCTTGTGCCATCAGCCCGCGCACTGTAGAGAGCTGAGTCGGCGCGAGACAACATTTTCTCAGCGTCTTCATCTTTCTGGACCTCCACGATTCCTCCCGCTAGGTCCAATTGGAGTTCGCTATGGATTCGCCGCAACAAGCGCTCACTAAAAATGGTGGCGCCGGCCAAACTGGTTTGTGGCATCAGCACAACAAACTCATCGGCGCTGTACCTCGCCACGACGTCGGTATCGCGAGCACAATGATTTAGCAATTCAGCAAAGGTGCGCAGCAGTTGGTCAGAACCGTCCGTCTGCATGACGCTCCAATCGACGCTAAACAGTGTCAGCGAAAAACGACTATCATGTTGCTCATGGAGCGAAAACAGCATGTCGAGTTGCTCTTCCATTGCACGCCGATTGTGAATCCCAGTTTGGGGATCTGTACGTGAGCCGGCAACGTCCATCAGCAGTAACGTTTTTTTTCTAAGTTGGTCGTAGGCCATCGACAAGTCGGTAGTCAACTTCATGGTTGGAACAAGAAGCGTTTCCGCTTCAGCTCGCAGCTTTTGCCAGCCCTCATCGCTACTATCGTCCTGTAGGTTGTCCAACCGGGCTCTGAAACGGGCAATATTGGTCTGATGGGAGGCCAGGTCTTGGCGAATACGCGTGGCAATTTGTTGCAGCTCTTGGGCAACTAGTGTCGCACGGGACGACTCTTGCTGGAGCTTGCCGTTTTCAAAAACATTGGTCGATCTTGTGGTGCGATGTCCAAACAGGTAGCCGATCAGCGCAACGGCGGCCAGCGCGACTGTGTCGGCGAGATAGGTGTGGAAAACGTCAGACATTGCCAAGTGTGCCATTATGGGGTTGTTTCAAAAATAGATGTTAAAGCAAGGTTGTCTTTCGGGTTGGGAGAAATCGAGGTCTGATGGCATCTTAAATGTTGCCGTGACCCTTGAAGCCGCGCAAGCAAAGAAATCCCAGTCCGGCTGCGAATGCGAGGAGAATCATCCACTCGACCTGACTAAGTCTATTAAACCAGGCCCACGACTCGTGCAATATCGCTTGAACCGAATCGCCAGCCATGTCGTTCGTTTTGGAGGTGGGTGCTAGATTGTTCGCACGACGGACCGGGCAGGTTTACCACTGTACAATAATAGGTCGCAAAAGAGCCTGTCACCACTGCGGGACTCGTCACCCGCCGCAGCTTCTAGCGGACTTCATCGGTGCAGCCGGCACAATCGGTCTGCCCCGCCCTGCTCTGGCGGCCTATGGCCTCACTGCAGAAGGACAGCGGAACCCTTAGCCATAAGCCTCTCACTTAGGCTGGTGCTAAAAGCATTTGACACAGTATTTCTGAGATTTAATGTTCGGGACTGCAGCTCGAACGTGTGCGTGTGCATGGTTTTGACCTTGAAATCGGCTATGATAACCAAAAGAAAGATGGCGTGGTTTTGACAGACGTTTTAGAAGGACAGGAGTATTGCCTGCGATGAAGTTGACCGGCGAGAAATGTGCGTGTGCAAAGATGTGGGTTCTCTGAATGAGCCTTGTTGGTGGCGCGACGACCGGCTGGGCGGCCGGACCCGCTGGGCAGGTAGCCGAGTGAACCAGTTATGGACCATAAGTATTGCGTACAGCGGTTCAACGGCGGAAGTCGCCGGTGGGCACCCGCAAACCTTACCCGTCCAACTGCAATACGTGTATCGTCCATTGAGCGTCCACTCTGCGGCGCAAGTACCCTCTTGCACAGGTGTCGAAAAGTCCACTGGTTTTGGCGGAAACCTCGATCGGCTCAGTGTTGAACTGGCATGACCGTTTCGCCTATGGCGTTGAGAGGTGTTGGCTAGATGACGTATTTCCACCACTCTGAGGGCTGCCTAGCAAATCAGAGGATTTGCTCTCCATAGACGCTAAGCGGACGACAGGCAGCGAGGTGTTGTACCTGCACGTCGACCTGAAGTGCGTCCTGAAGTTGCTGGTGAGCACCGAATTGCTGGCGAGGTTGTTTGACCTGCGCAGGTCGATGGTTTGGTGATGGGCCTAATGGGGCGATATGCTGGAGTCACACAGAATCGGGGGGAATTCCGATGGGACGTCGACAAAATTTGTGATTTGATTCGATCAGGCCATTCCGTCTGCGCCGAGAGAACAGGCTGTGCGCAGCCAGGCTGGCTAGCAACACAAGGGTAGACGGCTCTGGCACAGCGACGGTTGCAGCGCCCAGCGGTGGGGTCCCGAAGGCGGCCAGCAGGATCCCAAGGTCCAGACTATCGACCGGTGGAGTGCCGTTGAGCTCCCCCGTACTCGGAGTCCCCACCGTCCCAAAGGTTCCCAGCAGAATACCGAGATCCAAGCTATCGACTATACCGTCCAAGTTCAAATCTGCCGGGTCGGGAATCACAGGCGAATGGCTTGCAGTGGTGTTCGCGACCCAGCTTCCCGACGCATACTCGATATTCGAAAGTGGCACGATGACATTTCGAGGGGTTCCAAGGACATTGTCGTGCACGATCACCCAGTTCGTCGGATTTGCAGGTGCAAAGAGATCTTCCGGATCACCGGCTTGAATGAAGCCCACCGCTGTAGTGGTATGCCCTAAATTCAAGCCCGCATAGTCGCCGTCGGTGTACCACTCTTCATCGTTCCCCCATGGATCTTCGGAATGCGGCCCGCCTGCAAATGTGTAATAAGTTCCCCCGTAGGCCGCTTCGTTTCCCGTACCGGTTCCTGGGATGAGTTGGCCTACCGCTGTCAGATTCCAGTGGGACCAGTGAACCACCACCGGTCTGTCGAATTTAATCTCATCCACGATCTCGGCCCACGCTGAGGTTGCAGAGGCATGAAGGCTCGCCGAAGCGCCGCTCGCCGTCGTCCCCACAGCGATACCAGCACCGCGAGTGGCGGTATTCCACGAGGGCGGAAGCCCCGGCACTACTAAAGCGAGTTCCTGCAATAGCTCGTACAAGCCCGCATGGACATCCTTGACATACGTACCCGTATGCGGGCCGTTCCCCCAGCCTGAATAACCCTGGTGATTGGTGTCCATCCACCAGCCCAGATCGTTGGGAGTCAACGTGGGTGCAGGACCGGCCGGAGACCGGGGATCTCCGAGCGAACGGTCATGCCAGATCGCAAGGCTAGGCCAGGGGACAGAACTTGGACCCGCGGAAAAGGCGAACCCGTCTGCCACCGCAAGACCGTGCGCGTCTTCCCAATAACCCAGAAGGTTCGCGGCCGAGGTAGGCGCACACCATGCGTCGAACGGATCCGAACCCAAACTCGGATTCGGGCCCGGTCCATTGGGCGCAGCGTACTGGTAGGGCTGGTTCCAGTCAGGTGCGTCCTTAGAGAGAAAAACTACCGCGCCTTGTGCTGGCGTCGGATTGACGCAGGCCGCAAACAGGACGATCCCGGCGAGGAGACTGATCTTAGAGTCACATTTCTCTCTCGCACCTACCCACATCACTGCTCCTCCAATTCGCAAGTCCGCTCAACTGCATGCGTAAATGATAATGCCCCGACTAGTTGACTGCTTAAAATTTCCATCGGATACACGATGAGATAGACCTGCACTGCAAACCACCTGCTCTTCCTATGGAATCTAGACAACAATTTTTCGAATCTTGCGCGGGCAGTTGCACAAAAAATCCACCGTCACCTTGGCCAGTAATTACACAAAGCATCGGCGGCTTTTTTGCCTCTTCGCGGTAGTTGCTGGACCCATTAGTGCTCCTTTATGTTTCTGAGCCCGAAACTTAGCTAAGTGTATAAAACCACCTGGGTGTTTGCAAATTTTTCATGCAAAAGTTATGCAACGGAACGCGCCAACCGCGTTTTCTTCTGTGAAAACGTCCCTTGGTTGATATTCCGCCGGATAACGCCCAAGTCTGCCATTGGATTATTGGCAACTCGTTAGGCCCGTTAGTGCTGTAAACCAGCGGAGCGATGCTGCCCATCCTGAAAGAAATGATGAGGCCCGCGAAGATCGAAACGACGATGAAGTTCTACGTCGGCGAGAACGCTGACGCCACGGCAGAGGAATTATGGGGGGCCGTAGGTGACACTTTGGGTGACACCTGGAAAGCCGAATCTCCTAAACTCTTAAAAACAAGCGACGCCGACGGGAATCGAACCCGCAACCTCCGGATCGACAGTCCGGTGCTCTAACCAATTGAGCTACGGCGCCTCATAAAAAAAACTAACGCAACTACGACCCTTTCCACCGCTGGAGGGCCGCGCGATCAGCGGAAACCGGATTTGCAGGCAACCACTGATCGGCAATTTAGATCAAAGTAGATCGGAGAATATACCCAGACTGCCGATTGTCGGCAAGTGGAGCGGGCGCTTGTGGATTTCTACCCGGGCTATTTGCCAGGCAGGCACCAGATGCCCGTGTCGTCGGTCGAGCCATTCTGTATGGCTGTGGCAACCCGACTAGCCAAACACGCGGCGGCCCGGTCCTGGGGAAACTCAGTGGCGAGCTTCTTGGCCAGACCGTCGGCCCTGTCGAAAGCATGTATTTCTAAGGCCTCCAATGCCTCAGTGTAGCGGCGACAGCGCTCCGGCCAGTCGGCTGGCGGCGTGCTCTTTAACTCGTGCAGGTCCAGTGGCTGTTCGATGTTGATGACGCGGGCCCGCGCCAGTCGCCGAGTCACGGGTTTAGATTCCATGGCCGCTAGCGTGGTGCCGGTAATAAGGCATTCGGCCCCAAAATACTTGGTGGCTCCCTCCACTCGGCTGGCAATATTCACGGTGTCGCCCAGCGGACCGTACTTGAATTTTTGTCGCGATCCAGTATTGCCAACGTGGGCAGTTCCCGAGTTCAGTCCAATACCCAGTTCCATGGGCGCTTCAAGTAGGTTTTTCCAGCGGTCGTTGAGAGCAGGTAGCGTCTGTAGCATCTGTGCGGCGGCGCGGCACGCTAGATCGGCATGATTGAGTTGCGCAATTGGAGCGCCCCACATCGCCATGAGCTCATCGCCCAGGTAGTCAACCAGCACGCCATCGCAGGCCAGCACACATTCGGAGAGCGCTTCCATCGTGTCTTGAATCAGGCTCATCGTCAGCGCTGGCCCCAGGCGTTCGCTGATTCGGCTAAAGCTACGAATGTCGGCAAACACCAAAGTAATCTGTGCACCACGTCCTTCGAGCAATTGAGGATCTTTCTCGAGTTGAGCGGCCAATTGTGGCGTGAAGAATTGTTCGAATTGGACCCGCGCCGCCATGGCTGCTTGTTCTTCTTTGACTCGCGCGAGGCCCGCTGCGATACCGCTCGCCAGGACCTCCACCAGTTTTGCTTCAAAGGGGCTAATGTCCGGAAAGTCGCTGCTTTGCCGTGAGCTTCGACGATCGCCGTACAGCGCGCCTACAACGGTTCCTGCCCTGTCGAGAATGGGTGCCGAGACGAGGGCACTCACATTCTGCAAACTCTGCGTTATGTCGTGCACGTTGGTTGGCACATGCCGGTACGTGCGTTTTTCTTTGCGGACTTGGGCAAGCAATGTTTGGCTGGGCACCCACGTGTGTTCATTTTGTCCCTCCACTACGGAGTGGAGGGCCGCCGTACGCCACCGTCCCTCGCTGTCGCACTCGAGCATCGCTGCGGCGTCCAATCCGACAATTTTTACCAGGGCCTTGGCCGCCAACTCTGGGAAGTCGCGTGAATTGGCAGCGCTTTGAAAAACACGCAGCACCGTTTCCAACCACCGTAAGAGCAACCGCTCGTCCATCGTGTCGATATTGAGCCGGCTGAGCCCGGTTTCCATAGACTGCCGGGTTGGCGCCATGGTTCGTTCCGGGAGTGGTTGCAGGTCCAAGTCCTCGTCTTCGGGCAGCTCGACGCCAACTGCATAGCCGCTGAACTGCGCGAGCAACGGAATCTCGGCCAGGATTTCTTTACCGGGCTCGAGCTTGGTGTCGGACGAAAGTTGCACGGGTTGTGTGCGGCTAAGATTCTTGACCTGGACGGATCGGCCATCGGGTTGAATTTCCAAGGACAGATGCGATCGGGAAACGTCAACATCGTCCAGCGGTGCCAGTACGATGCGCGCGCTGTTGGAGCGATCCAAACGTCGCGTAGGTTTCGGTTCTCCCGCCCGTTGCCGACCAATTTCTAGCCGGGCATCTAGGGGCGTTGCAAACACGCGCTTGTGGCGGTGATAAAACAGCACGAGGGGAATGGCCCGGCCGGCATCAACCTCGGATTGCAACGTGGAGTCGGACACGCACCCATGATTCCGAAGAGCAGTAGCTTGGGGATCTCCCGCCCCCTACTTGTGCCATCCTACCCGAAGGAATCCGCAGAGCAAATAACGATTGGCCAGCCCTCACAGTAGGTACCATTGTTTAAGTGTTTGTTTGGCAATCGCTATCTTGCCCATCGCCGCCGTCGTAACGTCAGCCCCATGCTGGCCAGCGATGCTAACAGCAGTGTGTGTGGCTCGGGAACGGCCAGCAGGCCACTGCTTGAGAGGGCCCATCCCACCGGTGCCACCTCCAACGTGGTCGTGCCGGAGGCCGATAAGGTCATATCCCCCAGGCGTCGTTAGCCGTTGGGATGCCTTTCCTACAACAGCTTACTGCTTTCCAAGAAATCCGGAGGCGGACATCCACTCTTCACAACGTTGCGACCAAGTGGACGTACCCTGAATGTCTCGCGCTAAGCCGACTCCATGCCCTCCGTTTGCATAGATATGCAGCTCGGCCGTAACTTTTGCCTGACGCAAGGCAGCGTAAAAAGCGGTGCTGTTCTCAGCGGGTACGGCATAATCGGCATCCGTATGAAACATGAAAGTGGGCGGGGTATCCTCGTTCACTTGTTTTTCATTCGAGAATTGCCTAACGAGTTCGTCCGATGCGTTCTCACCCAATAAATTCTTTTGCGATCCCCGATGGGTGTAAGGTTCGTCAAAGGCAATGACAGGGTAGCAAAGCACCATAAAATCGGGACGACACGACATGCGGTCTACCGGATCTTCGGCCTCGGCCAACCCGCGGTCAAAATGTGTGCCAGCAGTTGAGGCCAGGTGTCCACCCGCAGAAAACCCCAACACTCCGATTCGTTTTGTATCCAGGTGCCATTGATCTGCGTTGGCTCGGACCTGACGGATGGCACGTTGGACATCGAGCATGGGAGCCGGATGTCCATAACCTTTACCACGATGACGGTAGTCGAGTACACATGCAGCAGCCCCCATTCCGTTTAACCATTCCGCAATTTCACGCCCCTCATGTCCCATCGCCAAACCGCCGTAACCACCGCCGGGGCAAACAACAATGCCAGATCCGTTGGCGGCTGCCTTTGCCGGTAAATAGACCATTAATTTGGGACGGTCTTTTTCAGCAGTACCCAACGCTCCGGGAGCCGCACCCTTCCAAAGCAAGAGAGTCTCTTGGGGTTCGATCGCCCAGAGTTGCATTCCAGTCAGTTGAATGAAGCAAGCTATCAAAAAGTGTTTTCTCGTCATCAAATTTACTCGTCTAACGCGGGTGCCAATTGCTGTGTAAGGGTGAACGAATCACATCCACTATTTTTCAAAACGTCAATTGCCTCCAATTGTTTTCCGTACTTAAGCGACAACCGCCTACAGCAACAATCGGCTAAGGTTTTTACGTTGAATCGTTTTTCAATTGGCTGAGTCTACCATGTCAGGAGACATGGACACCACTGCTTGCTCAGCAGCGTCGAGTCTTAATCCACGTCGTTTATCAGGATTTCGACAAAGCATCCGGCGTTCCTTAAACTCTCTGCAATCGAAGGAATGCCTCCGTACATCGTCCATTGGACTCTCTGGCGTCGGAAACTATTTCACCGATTCGGGGCCGAAAAAACTACCAAACGAAACAAGGGGCGAGGCTGCCAATTAGATTTTTGGTAACTCATTGGCCCCACAGGTGTTGCGGCACCTGCGGGGTGCTTGGCAATCGCTATCTTGCCGATCGCCGCCGCCGTCGTAACGTCAGCCCGATGCTGGCCCTGTTTTTCTCATCTGTTTTTTTGTTGCATTCACCTATAGTCCTAAGTTACAGTGTCCGGACAGGAAGTATTCTTCAGGACTTGCGAGTAACGCTAATGATTCAATTTGCATCCCGATTTACCCTTGAAGTTCTTGGGGCGCATGCGCGCCTATTGTGGACGGCCTTCGCGGAAGTGCGTTTCTTTTCCTTTTCAGCGGTTCCACAGAGCCATTGCCCCAGCCCAGCCCTGCCCTGGCCTGCCCTGCTCTTCTCTCTCCTCAGTGGCGCTATCTGCTTTCGTCCATTCGGGCCACTCTCTCTTTTTTGGCGGCCAGGCCGAACCATATTGCGTGAGGTCTTGAGTTGCGCACCAGTGAACATTAGAGGGGATATTCGTGGCTACTGTCGTTGATGAAGTCCGCAGGCAGCGTGAAGGCTTGATCTGTGGCGTTTCGGATTGGACGTTGAGACTGCGGGAGCAGGTTAAACGCTTTGCGCCCTACAATTCCAGCGTTCTGATTAGCGGTCCCAGCGGTACAGGCAAGGAGTTGATTGCACGTTCTCTACACGCCCATAGCCTCCGTGCTGCGAACCGTTTTCTTGCCGTGGATTGTGCCTCCGTGACGGGCGAACTAATGGCCAGCCAGTTGTTTGGCCATCTCGAAGGAGCGTTTACCGGTGCCAGCCGCGCATCGTTAGGGTGTTTTCGAGCTGCCCATCAAGGAACTATCTTTCTGGACGAAATTGGCGAGATGGAACTCTCGCTACAAGCCAAATTGCTGAGGGTCTTACAGGAACGCGTCGTTGTGCCGGTCGGCGGGCACGATGGCATTCCGGTTGACGTGCGAGTCATTGCTGCCACGAATCGCGACCTTGAAGCAGAAGTTAGTGCCGGACGCTTCCGCGAAGACCTGTTCTACCGACTGAACGTGGTCTGCTTTCCTACCAAGTCTCTCGCCGACCGGCGGGAAGACATCGTCCCACTTGTCGGAGTGTTCCTGGAACAGTTCGCCCAGGACGGTATGCCCAACAAAAAAATGACGCCTGGCGCGATCGAATTTCTCGAGGTCTGCTCGTGGCCTGGGAACGTTCGACAACTCAAAAACTTTTTGGAACAAGCGGTCGTAGGCTGTGACGACCCTATGATTTCACTCCAGTATGTACGAAGTCTGCTTGAAACTCGGGTTGGCGCCGGTTCTCGACCAATAGAGGTAGAAAGCCAGCAGCCCAGCGAGGCAATTGTTTCACCGGTTCATCTGGACGATCGAGAATGGAACACGCTGGATGATATCGAGCGACAGCATATCTTGCAGACGCTCGAACACACTTTCTACAACCGTTCGGCAGCCGCGCGGCTGTTGGGCATCTCTCGGCAGGCGCTGTTGCGAAAGGTAGTAAAGCACGGCATCGAAGCGCCCTCGCTCGCCTGATTTGCGTCTAGAGTTGCTTGCTGTTTTTCGTGTCGACGGTTGCCGTTGTCGTTGCGGTATCCTTGAGAAAGCACGATCACGCATTTTAGTGAGTTTCTCTAGTGACACCCTTCTGGTGGGTTTCTTCCGCCATTTTTTCACTCAATGAGCCTTCTCTCGCATCTCCCTGCGTCTGCCCCTGTCCGAAATCGGACGATCCGGTGGATCGCTCCCCAGGGCTGGTCGTCCGGAAACGGACAATTCGTAATCGATTGCGGTCGCCTTCGGTTAGCTAATTTCTTGCCAGTACGGTGCGGTTCATTGTTTTGGTGATTGCATCTGTTTAGACAGCCATGACTTAGCGAACTGAATTCGTTGTTGCGATTTTATTTGGCACGTAGCTTGCTTTTTCTTTCGGTAGCCAACACAGCGCACCGTTGTGGGTGGCTTAACACCAGGAGGTAAATCACATGGATAGCACTATCAATGCCGTTAGCGACGTGATTGTCGTTGATCCGAATTTGCAAGACTACAAACAGTTCACTGAAGTAGCAGCGAAATGGAAAATCAGAACGTCTCTGCTCAGATCTGGCGAAGAGGCGCTTCGCGTTTACAGGGCGCTGTTTGACGGTTTGTGGCTAATTAATACTCGGATTCCGGATATGGCTGGAGTCGATCTGCTCCAGTTGATTCGAGAACGCGACCCGTATGCATCAGTTTTTCTGGTCGATGACGATTACGAGGAGGAAGGCGAAATCACGTCCCGTGCCGCGGGCGCGACGGCCTACGTTTGTAAGCCACCGAATCCGATTTGGTTGACGAGCTTACGCCAGAATTTGGGTGCCGAGCCGTGCAGCCATGATTGTGCAGTCAAAAGTTGATTGGTTCTTTAACGACAACGATTACCAAGGCGACACGTACCGCCCATTAGAGAAGATGAAGACACGTCAGGCAGGGGTAATGCCCACCAGCAGGCTGAGTTGAACGTTTCGTTTTGTAACACCTTTACCACTTTTCAACATGAGGAAAACAACATGAATAACTCACAAAAAGTATCGCAGCGGACAAGTTTAGACAGGCAAAATGGAAGCGACGGGAATCGCCCGGGAGGCCCGGCAGCTATGGTCGCGGCAGATCGTCCGGGATCACAGGAAGCGGTTCAATCCACTATGACCGCTGTTATGATTACGATGATTTCACCACGAGGAGTTACTGTACCGATTTTTCTCGCCCTAGCGTGTTTAGTCAGCTTGCCTGGGAGCGCGGACGGCATGCCGATAGGATTCACGTCGGGAGAGAACTCCTTTGAGTTGCACTTGAATGATGGGAATAATTGGGAACCATCGCATTATGGCTCGAACCTTGAATTCGTTGACAGCGCGTTGACTGAGATAGACTGGTGGGGTTCGATGGAGGCTCCGATAGTGGGAATTATCAACGATGCGTTGGGGGGTTCTGGGACGAATTATTATGCGACTTGGGTGGCGCAAGGCCTGCACACATATCACACTGGTGGACCCAATCCGGATTGGGTCAGGGTACATGTACCTGAGGAGGATGGTGGTTATGTCTATACCGGGTATAGCGCGCTCGGAAGCGGTACGGGGGGGGGTGGACCCGATATGAACACATATAGTGGACAAGACCTGAACCTTGTGTTTCAGGTCGTGCCGGAACCCTCTACTGCTGCCCTCCTCACCATGGGCGCATTGGGTCTGTTCGGACGTCGCCGGCGAACATCGGCCGCCGCCTGAGGCACTGGTCACTTACACCCATCCAACGCATCACGGGCGACCATGATGGCCGCCCGTGATGCGTTCACCGGGCTCCTGTCCCTCTTAGGCCTGGCTGGCTGCATTCTCTCTCGAAGTCGGCGCAGGAGCGCGCGCGGCTAGCGATCCGCTTCGAACGTTTCGATTCGGAAACACTTTTACCACTTTTCAACATGAGAAAAACAACATGACTAACTCATAAAAAGTATCGCGAGTGAGTCGCATCATAAACCGTTTCTTTCAACCTGCTATAACCGCTGTCCTGCGGAGGAAAAAGTGCCCGACGTTGGCAATCGCTTGCTGCTGAGAAGCGGGGGGCGAGCATGCGACAGCAGTGCTCGCCGAAAGGGACGCGAACAGCCGGTAGACTCGCGATTCTGGTATGAGCGGAGGCAAATTAATGCCTGCCACAGCTAATAGCCATTACGGGCCCGTGTGAGGCGAGTTTGCGCAACCAAATCTGCTCAACACGCTTGAAAAAGACTCCACTTGGCGTCTAATAATTAGGGCCAGCGGGGATTAAAATCCCTATCAGTTCCTACTACCGAACATTGAATATCGAATGGCAGGCATCAGTACGCCCGTCGCTAGCCGCTACTCGCTGTCCCGACGGTTAGCCAGTTGCTGGTGACCGACCTCGAGGCCGTATTATCAACGTATGGCAGACATGCTCAACAGTACATCGGAAAAATCTGTTTCAGCCAGCGTAGTGCCGAGGCAGTATCTCTATCCGTTTGCTTTGGTGACCTCTTTGTTTGCGCTTTGGGGGTTTGCCAACGATATTACCAACCCTCTGGTAAAGGCTTTCAAAGAAATATTTCTGATCAGCAATCAGCAAAGTAGTTTGGTTCAAACTGCCTTCTACGGTGGCTATGCCACCATGGCGATTCCGGCCGCACTGGTAATCCGAAAGTTTTCCTACAAAACGGGTATCTTGCTGGGCCTGACACTTTACGCAGTTGGGGCGCTGCTGTTCATTCCTGCCAGTTCGTCCATGTCCTTTTACCTCTTCCTGGTTGCCCTTTATATTTTGACGTTCGGTCTGGCGTTCCTCGAAACATCTGCCAATCCTTATATTTTGTCGATGGGACCAAGTGAAACGGCAACGCGCCGGCTCACCCTGGCCCAAGCCTTCAACCCGATTGGATCACTGGTTGGAATGATCGTCGCAAGCAATATGGTGCTTGCAGGACTGCAGGTTGGCGAGTTCCGCGATCAACAGATAAAAGCTCACTCTGAATATGCAAACATGCTGCCAAGTGAAGTCGACGAGAAGGTTACGGAGGCCCTGCAGGAGTTTTCCGAGACAAGTCCGCAAGAGCACCAGGCGATGCAGGCACACGACCTTGGGGTAGTGCGTCTGCCTTACGTCGTAATCGCGATGGTGGTGATCGCAGTGCTTGTCGTGTTCCTTGTTTCCAAAATGCCTGACACGGGACTCGAGGAAGACCCCATCCACGTCTTTGCCGTGCTCAGCAGACTTGCCTCGTTCCGGTACATCGGCGGTGTGACTGCGCAAATGTTTTATGTGGGTGCCCAGATCATGTGCTGGACGTTCATTATCCACTATGGTGTCCTGGTTCTTGGCATGACGGCACCGGCCGCCCAACAATGGAACATTGCCGCAATGTGCACCTTTCTTACGGGGTGTTGGCTCGGCACAATGCTTCTCCTTAAATATGTCGAGCCGAGCAAAGCTTTGAGCGGACTTGCTCTCGGTGCTGCCGTGGCGACTGCCGCTGCAATCTACTTGCCTGGTTTGGCAGGCATGATATCTATCGTGGTGATTTCGCTTTTTATGTCAGTTATGTTTCCCACGATTTATAGTTTGGCACTCGATGGCCTGACGCCCAACGACGCCAAGCTAGGATCAGCGGGGCTGATTTTCGCTATAGTTGGCGGCGCTTTAATGCCGCTTTTGCAAGGCGGCATCATCGATACGGGAAACCTTTCACTAGGATTGGGATTGCTCAGTGAGTCGCTGAGCAATGTTATTGTCATCCCGATGCAAAGTATTCATCCGGAAAATGTGCGCGCCTCGTTCTTGTTGCCGCTGGTTTGCTTTGTAGTGATTGGCGTCTATGGGTTAATTGTCACAAAGCACGCAAAGCAACAGCGAACTCATCGTATTGAAAATGGATCTGGAGCAGCGGCCTTCCCCCCATAAACAGTACAGTCACTTATGAGAGGATCTTCTACCGCCTACGCCGGGTAGCAGGGCATGGCCTAAGAGAGCCAGGAGATCGCCGCCGGGTTGCACTCAATGCGGGCTGCTCAGGACCATGGGAGTCCTTTTGTAAGGAGTCGCGATTGGGCCAGAGATTTTTCATTTCCCAGATATTTAAAGCGCCAGTTATTTTCCAGTTTTTTGGCTCTGGACCTTGGCGCAGGGGCGCGGGCAACGACCACATGTTTTTACACCGGCCGCTGCTTTTTATCGGCCAGGCCGATTCCGCAACTATCCAAGTCATCCGGAAGACAGAAGGTGTTCTAATCCTGGAAAACCAGGCCACCCTGGGGAATTCCGGGATCTGCAAGATCAGCGACAAAGAAAGCTAGGTTACCTGCGGGAAAGATCTTTTGAGGCTCGGGAAACGCAAGGGACGGCGTAACAAGGTTCTTTTTGTGAAAGATCCTTGCGAAGTAAAACGCTTGCATTCCTTTCTAAGTCTTAATATCGCAAAGCTTAGGGCTGTCGTGGAGGTTTGGGGCCGTCAGAAGATCCGTTGGCAAACTCTTGGCTACCTACACCGTACTAGTACTGCCCGCACCACTGCCCCACCCCCAATGTACAGATCCGAACTGTTGGTCCAACTCGAGGCGGCCCCCACGATCGTTGCCGTGCCGTTCACACCGCTGTTGTATCCAACGATTCCAGATGAGTTACTCGCACTGCCACCTGCTTCCGTTTGGTAGTCCTCACCGGGCAAATATAGGTAAGGTGTTAAGCCTCCTCGGTGGCCTCTGGTTCCTCTTGCTCAACCTCTGCCGGTTCGTTCTCAGCGGCCCCATCAGGAGTCTCAGCGAGCGCCGGTTCGGCAGTCGTTTCCTCTTCACCGGTTGTTGGCTCAGCTGGCGGACTGGCAACCGTCGGTTCTGCTGGCGTTTGTCCTGAGTCGGCACTATTCTCTTTTTGCTTGCCGTGCCGACCATGCTCCATTCGCTCACGGATTTCACGATACTTGGCATCAGCCTGCTTGCGGGTCATCTCGCCGCTCTCGACAGCGGCTTCGATTTTTTTACGCATCTTTTCAAAACGTTTGCGCATTTCTTCACCGCGGCCGTGCGGGCCTCGGTGACCGCCCTTGAGCATTCGCATCGAGACTCTCTTCGCAATGCTCTCAAGCAATTTGATCTGCTCGTCGTTGAACTCAGCTTTTTCTGTGAGAAAACTTTGCATCTGTGGATTCATCCTGTAATCTTTCCCAGCGGATTTCATGGCGAATGCCATTCGCATGATCACACCTCGTGCCATCCGCATTTGATCGTCGTTGAAGTCGGCTTTCTCCAGGGCCCCGCGTACGCGTTCGACCATCTCGCGATCTACTGGCATTCGCTTGTGATCGCCTCGGTGGGAATGGTGGTCTTTTTTGCCGCTTTTAACCTCGTGATCGCCATCGTGGTGTTTTTGGTCATCGTGATGCTTGCGGTGTCCGTGATGCTTGCGATCACCGTGATGCTTGTGGTGTCCACCCTTATCGTGCTTCCATCCACTGCCGTGCTTGCATTCACCACCGTGCTTGCATTCACTTTTTTTCATTTGCATCCACTTGTTGCGGGATCCTTTATCGTTCTCCTCCGCTATTTCGTGGAGCATTTCTATCATGGCAGCGGCCTGCCCAAGCGACAGCTCGCCCTTGACTACACCCTTAGCCAGCCGCTTCTCGACCGCCTCAAAGTCTTGAGCGATGGCAAAATCGAGCGGAAGCGCAAGGAAAAAAACAAGGAGTAGCGTCAGGCGCAAGGTATGCGATGCAGCGAAACGGAGGTTGTCGAAAAGTGTCATCGTAAATCACCTTTGTAAAATGGCTAAACGGTGTTGTGTCAGTGCTTGTACTTGTTGTGAGTTGTTCAGGTCGGTTTGGCGGCTACGCGGCAGGTTGCTGTTTCAAATTGAGTGCCGCCGAAGGTTACGCTTCCGCTGCGGAAAAAAGTCCAGGCCAACCAGGGGCAGGATTCCGATGAAAGGCTTGGCAATGGTCAGCAGGCGCCGTTGAAGAACCAGTTACTGGCCGCATTAGCGTTTCTTCATGTGCCTGGGGCAGAACTGAAGTAAGTGTATATAAACGCCTGGCAAGTTGCAAAGGTTTTACATGCAGAAAGCCTGCAACGGTACGCGCCAACCGCGATTTCTTCCAAGTAACCTGCCTTTGGTTGGCGTGCTACCAGATAACGCCCGAAGCTGGCATTGGATCTTTGGCAAGACGGGCTGACTGTTTTTCACGCCTGAAGCTGTCGGTCAAGGCAAACGCGAAGACTCATCCGCCGCTCTCTTGCCCAGCACCGCCAGTGTAACGTTAGCCCGATGTTGACCAGCGATGCTAACAGCAGTGTGTGTGGCTCGAGGATGGCTGCCGTCGCTGTGCCCAGCGACTCGGTTCCGAAGGCGGCCAGCAAGTGCGTGCTCTGCTCGAATCTCATCGAGCCCAGGTCGACCACTAGTCGGACATTTCGGCGAGGAAGGAGTCGAGATAGGCGAAGCGATCGCAGGCCTCGTTGAGCTGCGCGAAGCCGGGTACCCGACCGTCGCGCCACTGCTTGAGTCCCTCGAGCTCGAGGAGCGGGCGCACCTCGGGATCCTCGAAGGACATTCCCATCAGCAGTGTCACGAACTGGTCGATGAGCGCCTTGGGCGCGTCGTCGAGCACCGTGAAGCAGCAGTGGTCGTAGGGGGCCGTCTGTGTGAGGATGCGCGTCTGACCGGCCGGCAGCGTGCCCTCTTGCGAGAAGATGAGGTGGTTGCCGTCGATCATACAGGCCGCGTCGACCTCTCCAGCCATCAGCGCCCGGGCCGCGTCCCGCTCGCCGCCGATGTGGTCTCCGTGCTTGCCGACCAGGACGTCGAAGGGGCGGACCTTGAAGTCGACGTCAGGCTGGAGTCCGGCGTTGGCCAGATGATTCAGCGGGATGAGGGTCGCCTGGGGCGAGTCCTCGGCGCCGACGCCGACGGTCTTGCCGCGCAGGTCGTCGAGGGTCTCGATGCTGCAGTTGGCGCGCACCACGATGACGCTCCTCAGGTCCTGGTCGGTGTCGCGCATGGCGATGGCCGACGCGGTCTTGCCGCGCTGCTTGGCGACGCGCTCCGCCTGGATCCAGGCCAGCGGCGAGTTCCACGCGACGTCGTAGTGACCGGCGAAGTGGCCAGCGACCTGCGCCTCGTAGTTGGAGTAGAGGATGAAGTCGAAGTCGAGCCCGCGGTCTGCGAACCAGGCGCGGAAGCCTTCCCAGATAGTGACGACTTTGGGGTCGTAGGCGACGGCGCCGAGCATGAGTGTGTCGGACATGAGTCAGTCTCCTTAGAAGATGTCCTGGCCACAGATGGCCTTGCCGATGAAGTCGTAGAGCACGTCGGTGGTCGGGGCCATCACCGTGTTGGCCCGACCGTCGCGGAAGTATCGCTCGACACCAACGTCCTTGCGGAACGCCGCGCCGCCGCAGACACGCATGGCAATGTCGAGCACCTCGGTGGCGGTCTCACCCGCCGCTGCCTTGGACTCGAGCACCCGCAGCATCACGTCCTCGCGCCCGGTCTCCATGGCGGTCAGGGTGTCGAGCCACAGGCCGCGGGCCATGTCGGTCTTCACGCGCATGCGGGCCAGGTAGTTGCGAATGGTCGGCAGGTCGGCGAGGGAGCTGTCCGTGTGCGCGTAGCGGGCGCCGCTGGCGTGGGCGCAGGCACGCTGGGTAGCGCCCTCCATGAGGCCGATCGAGCAGGCCGCGTTCATGACCTGGAACCAGGGGAGGACGATTTCCATCATGATTCCGAAGCCGGTACCGTCGGGGCCCAGCATCGCGTCCTCGGCGACCTGCACGCCCTCGGCGATGACCTGTGTCGAGTCGTTGCCGCGCATTCCGAGTCCGGTGAAGGGGCCGGGACAGGTGAGGCCGTTGGCGTTGGCCGGGACCAGCCAGATGGTGCTCGGGCCCTCGGCGTCCAGGGACTGGCTGGACCAGACATAGGCGGTCGCGTGAGAGGCCGAGGTGACCCAGCTCTTGTTGGCGTCGAGGCGGTAGCCCTCGGGGGTGCGGCTCGCGGTGCTCACCGGTGCCCAGAAGTGGCTGCGGCTACCGGCCTCCGAGAAGGCGAGGGTGCTCAGGTGACGTCCCTCCGCGATTGCTCGACGGGTGGCCTCGTCGCCGTGCTGCTCGATGACGGCGGTGCCGGCGTAGTGCATGCAGGTGACCATAGCGCTGGACGCGCACTCACGGGCGAGGCGCTCGACCACCTCGGCGGCGGCGCGCGGGCCCTGGCCCATGCCGCCCACCTCGGTCGCGCTGATCAGACCGAGGAGGCCAGTGTCGCGCAGGGCATCGATGGTCGCTTGAGGGAATGCACCGCCGTCCACAGCCGCCGCGTGCTCCGCGGTGACCTGGGTCGCGATCTGCTCAATCAGTTCAAGGTAGTTGGACAAGATAAACTCCTTCTGGACTCGGGGGCCGGAGGTGAAGTCCAGCCGCGCCAGCCACTTGGTCGGTTCGTCGAAGGCCCAGCGACGCCGGGCCGTTGGTTGGCTCAGCGTTGTGTGTTGCTGTGGAACATGATGCTCCGTGCCTTTGTTTACAGTGCGGTGTGCACTGCCTCGAATACGATGGGCGAATCCTAGGCAGGACCGAGGTGTGTGTCACGCTCGTGCCGTTGTACAGGTAGGCGTCGTTGTTCCCGTCGGTATCGCCATGCCAGACAACGCTGCTGCCGGAGATCTGGGTGCTGTGGTTACCAGCCCTGTTGTCCGAAAGTTTACGAACCAGGTGACGGCCGTCACCGATGCCTGTCGAGGTGCGCAGGGAAGCCAGTAAGACCAACGCGGCGCTGAGCACGACAGCGGTTATAGCGTGTTGAAAGGAACGGTTCATGATGCGACTCAGTAGGGTGAAAAGTATCGTGCGGCGGATTTTTTAAATATTCGCGGTAGTTGTAGGCTGCATTAGCGTTTCCCCATGTGGCCTGATTCGAAATTGCCCTAAGTGTATATAATTGTGTATATAATTGCTTGAGGGGGCGCAAAGGTTTTACGTGCGGAAATCCTGCAACGGCACGCGCCAGCCAGGCTTTCTGCCGCCGCGGTTGACACGGGGGGGCAGCGAGTTGTAATTATGCTGAAAAGAAAAATCCGGCTGATCTGAAAGGCAATCATGGTTTATCGGTACAACAGAGCAAGGCGACTGAGCCGCACGGCGTACTGCCTCGCTTTTACCTTGGTTGAACTACTAGTTGTCATTGCAATTATTGGCGTTCTGGTTGCTTTGCTTTTGCCGGCGGTACAGTCCGCTCGTGAAGCAGGGCGGCGCTCGCAATGCCAGAATCATCTCCGGCAATGGGGGCTGGCGATGCAGAATATGCATTCGGCAACCGGCGCCCTGCCTGCGGGCACCAAGGGTGGCCCGCGGCGTGTTTGGGTCGTGCTGATTTGGCCTTACGTCGAGGGAGGAAACATCTACGCAGAGTTCGACCAGACCGTAGGCTTCCACGGCCCTCCCAATACGTATGTCTACACCGAAGATGGCACGTATGCCAGCAGGGCTCCCATCTACTACTGCCCCAGCGACCGACCGGGCGCCATGTGGAAGGGCGACCCCTACTGGCGAGCGCGCGGCAACTACAACATCAATTGGGGCAACATGGCGGATCCTTACAACCCCAATGATCCCGTCCAGAATCCCGACCAAGGGTATGCCCCCTTTGGATTGATAGATTTTCAATCTTACGGCATGCCTCGCACTTCGAGTTTCAAGCACTTTACCGACGGCACCTCCAATACCATGTTGATGTCCGAAGTCATCGTGGCGGCTGACGACTTTGACTTTGACATTCGTGGAGACTTTCTCAACGACGGCCGCCCGTGCCATCAGTACATGACCCTCAACACCCCCAACACGGGCATCGACATTTCCCCCTACTGTCACCCCACGAACTATCCAAATAATCCACCATGCACCAATTCCGGGTCCCAGTATGCGCACAAAGCAGCCCGCAGCCGTCATCCTGGCGGAGTTCAAGTGCTCTTTGCCGATGGACACCTGGAATTCATTTCCGACAGCGTGGCCTTGGACGTATGGCGTGCCTTGGGCACGATGAATGGCGAAGAAATTGTTGGGTCGTATTAGGGGGAAGACAATGTGGCGATTCGGCGGCCAAGCTGAGTTCGACACGGGACCCAAACATTCCCTAAATTCCCCGGAGAAAAATTCTGTTTCTGGAATAGGCGGCACAGAATCCGGCGCAGTTGCTTTCAATATCTGGCGTACTTTGGCCAGGGATTCCTCAAGGCCTGCGATACGACAACACTGTTTCACAAAGTCTTTCGCAGCATTAGAACGCTCACACTCAATCCTGTAGCTTTTCCCAGTTTCATCTTCCAGCTTTTTCTTTAAGCGTGTGATCTTAGTTTACAGATTAGACTTCGTTTCTCTCATCGTGTTAGTACCTCCATACCGTCGGAACGCCGCAACCGATGCGGCTGCGAGTGCTAGGAGCATGCTCGCTGGCTCCGGAACCGTCGCCGCCAACGGTCTAGGGCTCCACGCACCAA
Organism: Pirellulales bacterium; assembly: GCA_022448265.1. Lineage (GTDB taxonomy): Bacteria > Planctomycetota > Planctomycetia > Pirellulales > Lacipirellulaceae > Bythopirellula. The sequence continues at coordinate 27,478 of JAKVCC010000022.1, read as the reverse complement.
GCAAAAGGCCAAGGTCCACGCTGTCAACTGGAGTCGCGCCGTCCAGTCCTCCGCCAGCCTGATTCGTCATCTGCCCGAAGTTGCCAAGCATGGTCCCAAGGTCAAGGGAGTCTACCCAACCGTCGTTGTTCAGGTCTGGGTTGTTCACGAACTCCAATTCGTACAGGCCACCAGTGACTACCGTAGACACTGCCAACGATGCAGGGAGTCCTGGAGCCGAAATCGTATCGAAGTCGCTTACGATGGCATTGGCGACCAAAATTGTGTGCTTGTCCCCGAACGACGGAACCTGCCCGTCCAGGTCGAACTCAAGGCTGCCGCCAAGGCTAGCCGTGCCAGTCACATCTAGCGTGTCACCCAAAACAGCACGAAGCGTACCGGACTGCTGGTCGTAGTCGCCGTCCACCGAGCCGATCTCCACAGTGCTTGTCCCAGTCTTCGTGACCGTGCGTGAGCCGAACAGGCTGCGGATGTCTCCCAGCACAAACTGTCCGTCCCCATCGCCCGTAATCTCCAGGTCGTCGTACATCAACAGGTCCATGCTTACGTCGAACGACGCACTCCCTGTCCCATCAAGACGGACCTTCGCCCCAGCACCGGCACGCGTCTCCGTGAACAGCAGCCCTGTCCCGGTCAGAGCAGCCGTGCCTGCCACAGTGCCCTCAAGACGCAACTCGTTGAGCATCATCTCCATCAGGCCTTCAACTGCTGGGCTACTAAATACAGCGTTCGGTCCAGACGCCCTGACAATGTTGTTCGTCACCGAATACGCCCCCGCATCAAATGCAAACACGGCATCAGCGTAGCCGTCCCATTGCTGCAGCGTCACAATCTCCCCTGGGTTCTGGTTGTTCTCCCAGGCATTTACGCCTGTCCAATTGCCAGACCCGACGTACCGGAACTCGTCGAATCGGTTGCTGGGTGCGGATGATGCATCGCTCCAAGTTGGCTTCTGCATCTCAACCTCCCAGTCTATGTAATCTTCCAGCAGCTCGTCGAACTTGGCAGGAAACTGCGTAGTTAGCTCGTCCACATCTTCTTCCCCAGTACCATCGGCATTCAACTGAAACAGCTGAATATCACGTCTGGCGGTGCCCTTCTCCAGTTTCCAGTCTCCCTTGCGAACGGCCCAGGCGACGGCTCCACCGGCCACCCTCCAGAACAGCTTGTCGTGAACCTGTCCTGTCTGCGTACCCGTCAGGTACGGCATTAGGTCCACGCCGTCGGTAGGCGTTGTCATACTGCCGCCAGCAGCTGCGACAAAAGTCGGGAACAGGTCAGCTGCCGAAACCGCCTCATCAAACACCCCAGCAGTCACTCCAGGGGCTTTCATGATGAACGGCACCCGAATCCCGCCCTCACGAGCCTGACCCTTGTGCCCACGCAGCGGGCTGTTGTCGTGGTTTTCTATCCCGCCCACCGGCACCCTGCCGCCGTTGTCGTTCATGAACACAACAATCGTGTTGTCTGCCACAGAATCGCTCGTGTCGCTGTCCCGGTTCGGATCGTTAAGCCTTGCCATGATCTCACCAACACCACGATCCATTCCAGACATGAGTGCTGCCACGTTCTTCCGAGTGTCGTCGGGCATCCCTGGGTACAAGTCCAGGTCCTGCTGCTTCGCCAAATCGTACGGACTGTGCGGAGAGTTGAATTCGACGTTCAAGAAAAACGGCGTGACTCCGGCATGTGTGGCGATAAACCGAGATGCCTCGTCTGCGAAAGCGTCCGTAAGATGCCGTCCCCTTACGGGGTCAGGTGAGATGCCGTTGAAGCTTGGCAGGCCAGTCCAGGCAAGAGTGCCGCCAGTATCGTCTCGTATCTTATTGCCGTTCTCAAGAAAGTACGGCCTGCTCCCTTCGTGAAATCCCCAGAACGTGTCGAAGCCACGGCTCTGAGGTTGACGGTCCACCGACGTTCCCAGATGCCACTTTCCGATGGCTCCGGTTGCGTAGCCAAGCTCCTTCAGCCGCTCAGGCATAATCTGCACGTCTGTTGGCATGCCATCTGTCGTGGACCCAGTTGAGACGAAGTTGTGGGCTACCCCGATCCGGTCCTGGTACAAGCCTGTCAGCATCCCGACACGCGATGTCGAACACGTCGGCCCGGTCACATAGCCCTGGCGGAACACAATGCTCTGCATTGCCAGTGCGTCCAGGTTCGGTGTCAGCACCTCGCTAGTCAGCTGGTCCTGAAATCCGAAGTCAGCGTACCCAGCGTCATCTGAAACGATCATCACAATGTTCGGCTGAGCGAAAGTCTGCCCAATCAATAGCCATACGATTGCCACCGCTCTGATCAGAGTCTTCATGGTTTCACATACCCCTTCTCTCGCATCTCGTCCCACATAGTACTGGGCATCGTACACGAGCTAAACCAATCGACCTTCGTGCCGTCGTGCAGGTAGATATCGTTGTTCCCGTCGGCATTGCCATACCAAACAACGCTGCCCCCGGAGATGTGGGTGCTGTGGTTACCAGCTCCGTTTGTTCGAGAGTTTACGAACCAGGTGACGGTTGTCACCAATGCCTGCCGAGGGGGGCAGCGCGGCCAGTAAGACCAAGGCGGCGCTGAGCAGGACAGCGGTTAATAGCGGGTTAAAAAAAGGTTTATGATGCGACTCAGTAGGGTGAAAAGTGTCGTGCGGACGTTGTCAACAAAAAGACTCTTTAAACCTATTCGTTGAGTTCTTTTGCGCGGGTAGTTGCACAAAAAAGCCACCGTCACCTTGTGCAGTAATTACACAAAGCATCGGCAGCTTTTTTAAATCTTCGCGGTAGTTGTAGGCTGCATTAGCGTTTCTCCATGTGACCTGAGTCGGAACTGCCCTCAGTATATATAGGTGTCTGGGGGAGTGCAAAGGTTTTACGTGCAGAAAGCCTGCAGTGGTACCCGCCAGGCACGCTTTTTGCCAAGAAAATGGCCCTTGGCTGGATGACGCCCGAGGCCGCCAATTGGATCGTTGGTAGCTCGTTAGCCGCCGCCGGTGTTGCGAACCAGCGGGGCGATGCCGCCCATTCTGAAGGAAATGTTGACCAGCGTGAAGACGGAGACGACGCTCAAGTTCTACGTCGGTCAGAACGCGGCCGGGACTGCGGTAGAGTTGTGGTGAGTTTCAGGTAACAATGACCAGCCTGAGGGCATCTGCCCTACTCCCGAAAATGGCGTAAAGCACTACACTGTAGAGACAAGCGCCCGTAGCTCAGTTGGATAGAGCAACGGACTTCTAATCCGTAGGTCGCAGGTTCGAATCCTGCCGGGCGTGCTTGGTTTTAAGGGGTCGCGCTTCGTGCGACTCTTTCATGTGTCCCGAATTGTGTCCCAACGCTTGCCACAGTTTCGCCGCGGTTGCTTCTGCGTTTTGGCCTACCAGCCCGGCTTTATGGTTTTCGATAGCGTCTGGACGGATCCTGTATTTGGGCGTATGGATTACCTGTCAGTTACATTGAATGCCTCTAATTGCCCAGGTCGGATCTGTTGCGAAACGTCTCTGGTCCACCTCTCAAGTGCTCAGCTGTTCTAATGGCAGGCAGTCACGCAAGAATGCCACCACTACTTTCCGGATGCGATTGTGATTCCTGAGTTTTTCTTGATGCACATAGGATTTGAAAAGGCAGGTTATTTTTGGAGAATTAGTTTGTCATTACGCGTGATCGTGAGGCGATACTGTTCTCCTGAATGGACAATGGCGACAGTGCGTTTGCCACGAAACAAATCTTCTGATGGGATTTCGCGAATTGTGCGAGGTGGCCCGCTATCGCTTCTCGGCTGGGGCTTGGAATTAGTCATAATTGCCCCTCCGTTTTTGTATCGATCTTTTTTCTAGGTTGGCTTAACCGGGCGAGGATTGCGCCAAGCTTGGAGCAACGCTCTTGATCACCTGCCCAGATGCACAGCTCTATAAGCTGGCGAGCACTGCAGCTGCAGGAAAGCGATTCCAGGATTTCTGGTTCGCGTTTAGTTAGTACTTCGTACGCTTGTCTACAGCGTTTGGTAAGAAAAAGTTGCAGTACAAGAGAAATGCGGTACTCCGATTTATCTGGAGATATGTCTAGGGCTTTTCGCAAAATGGTTGTGATTTGGCGTGGCGGATAGGCGAGTGCCGACATGCAGTGGGCCATGCCAAAATAGGCTTCATCGTTGTCTGGTGAGAGTTCAATCGCTTTGCGGCAAGCAGTCATCGCAAGTTCGTCTTTACCTGCGCGGTTGAATCCAGCATAGAGTCCAGCGTAGTAATCAACGGGCAGCGCCGGTCGAGATAACAGATGCTCATACGATAGCAGGGCTAGTTGATGCTTACCCAGGTGCGAATAGCAATCGGCAAGCACCAGTTCTCCGCCAACCGTGAGTGGCATAAGTATTGATGCTGTCTCTATTGCGTGGAGTGCCTCTGTCCACCTAGTTTCTGAGTGAAGGATTGTTGCTTTTAGTAGCCATAACTCACCTTGGTCGGTGTGGTCTACAAGCTCAAGTTCAATGACATCGAGAGCCGGTCTAGTGAAACCCAATTTGAAAAGCTTGGTTGCTCGCTGGCAAGCAGTTTTCAGTTTTCGCTCATCCATGATTTCGATTTTCCGCTTGTGGTTTGAGGGAAAGGTCGGCGGTAAACGTTTGGTTTAGCTGGTAGCCAAGGCTGGCGATGCGTAGGAAAAAATTTCCAAAAAGTTCTGCGTTTGGCCTTGTCGCTAAAAGTGAAGCAAGTATCCTATTGCTACTGAGACTTGGTATCAAGTCGTTTTCTTGCAGATAGAGGATCTTTTATGGTTTTTCGTAAAGAGCCTTATTTTGCGTCACAAAACTACACTGCCCTTAGGAATAACCACAAACTGCTTTCTTCCCAGGTAGCCCGCCAAGAGGCCCTCTGCCTCCCTGCTAGCCACTTAGGTCGCCAAATTTGGCCGCGGATGATGCCCCTATAGCCGGTCCCCTGAGGAAATGCTCCCGCTGCTGTCGCGAGCGTTTCACCTCAATTCCGAGGACAACGACTGCCGCATGGTTCTAGCACGCACGCTCTACGAATGCGGGTGTAGTGAAGAAGCATCTTGCCTGTTGTCCTTTCTTTCCGTTGAAGAATTATGCTGCCAATGCTGCGTCTTTGCGATGGAAGCAAGTTTTAAGACCGCAGGTGGTGAGGACAGCTTGGGTCGTCGTCATGTTCCCCTACAAGCCATGGAGTAAGACTCGCAGTGATTTCACACATTCTACCTCTGGTGGTTCTCGCGATTATGGTCACGACACCTTTGCTGTTATGCCTGGTCGTTAGCCGCTCCAAGTCCAATAAAACAAGAGATTCTTAGCTATTCAATCACTTAAGCATTCGAGCAAGGCGAAGTTTGTAATGGTGCATGGCACTGGGTCCAAAGCTGGTATCAGCCGTCACTTGGGCATCGGTGTCTTTGGAAGTAATGGTGCAATTAAGGCTGCTGAGCGAAAGTTCTAAACAAACGGCATGTTCATGTGGCCACGCAGGCTGTCGGCGTGTGGCGAGGCAATGCGTGAGAAGAAGGAAGTTAAATACTACGACGGAGTCGGAGGTTTTGAGCTGCGGCGTTTTTTCCTCAAAGCGTAGCGTTCCCAAGGCTGCACCGATAAAAAATTGTTGCTGTGCTGCGAGCGGCGTATCGACGGCGTGGTCAGGTTGGCAGGGTTTACGAAAACGGTCCCAGGCATGACAAGCCGTCGAGTTCGGGCACTTTATGATCAATGGCAAGCAGCACGGCGTTGCTTTAACGCTAGTCAACGTTGAGGCGGACCTCAGCAAAAGCTTTTGGAGTTGTATCGCGGACACCAAGAGATCTTTGATGTCGTCGCTGTTGATTGGCTGGAAATTGACGCTGCCGGCCAGGAAATCGCCCTGGTCCGCTTGCCGGCGGCAGAAGACATCCCCCTCAGTGCGGAAGTCGGCATGGTTGTCGAACTTCTGTTGCGATAACTAATTTAAATTTGAATTCAAGAAACAACGGAGAACTAGTTATGCAGATGGGCATTTTTTACGGATCGAGTACCGGCAATACGGAAATGGCGGCGGAGAAAATCAAAGAAGAAATGGGCGAGTTAGTGCCTGACGAGATTGTCGACATTAGCAATGCATCTCCTGAGCAGCTCGCTCAGTACGATCTGCTGTTTCTTGGTGTGTCAACTTGGAATATCGGCGATATGCAAGACGATTGGGCTGATTTTCTTCCGCGCCTGAAAGAAGTCGATTTGAAGGGGAAGAAAGTTGCTCTCTTTGCGTTGGGCGATCAGGATGGCTATCCCTATAATTTTCTCGATGCGATGGGTGAGTTGTGGGAGGTGTGCAAGGCGCAGGGAGCAGAGCTGGTCGGCGTGTGGTCGACTGAAGGCTATCGATTCGACGAGTCCCGTGCCATGTACGACGAAGATCATTTTGTGGGGCTCGGCTTGGATGAAGACAACGAGTCAGAGCTGACCGAGGAACGGATTCACACCTGGCTGTTGCAGGTTGTGCAGGAGATAGGCTTCGACATCGGTGTTGCTGCAGAGTGAGATTGTCTTTCAGGCAGAAGCGGAATGGTAAATGTGTATTTTATTTAGTCAGACAATCAGCTGCCAACGCTGCAGCTCGCCGTTTAGCGAAATGGCAAAGGAGCTTGCTGGGGCAGTCGCGATTGGGCACACAGTTGCTGGATGATGGCCTACAGGCATGCCGACTGGAAACGATTTCAGTAGTCCAAATGCAAATTTAACAACACCAGCAAGCCGTGGGATTTAACTCGCGTGACGACCTATCGCAGTGATCATCCGGGTGGCGTACAATTCGTGTTGCTTGATGGTTTCGTACAGTATTTGCGGAACGAGCTTGACTAACAAACGCTCTTTGCCCTGATTGCCCGCACTGGCGGAGAGGTTACCCCGACTTCGGATTGACTTTTTGTGATGACACTTAATATTCGGCTATTGGCCTATTGCTTCTGCTTGTTTATCCCTGCCAATGGGGTTGCCGAGGAAAAAGCTTCGCGTTGGTCGGCACCACCCTTAGAGCAGGCTATATCGATTCGCAATGGACAGACTAACGAGCGTTTGACTTATGGGCAGTTCATTGCTGAGATTGCTCCAGCCGATGTGGTGTTCCTTGGTGAATCGCATACTGATGAGACAACGCATCGCTTGCAGCTAGCTATTTATAAGAGTTTGCAGAAATTGCGGCAGCAAAAAGTAGTTTTGGCTTTAGAGATGTTTGAACGGGATTCCCAAGAGCATCTTAATCAGTATCTAAAAGGCAAAATCGACGAAAGGACTTTCTTGGCGTCATTGCGGTCTTGGTCCAACTATCGCGAAGCGTATCGCCCATTGATAGAACGAGCCAAACAGGCAGGTATGCCAGTGGTCGCTGCTAATTTTCCACGTAGTCTGGCTAGACGATTGGCAATCGAAGGCCCAGAAGTATTGGAATCTCTCTCGGCAGTTGAAAGAAGCTGGCTGCCCAAGCAGTTTTTTCCGAACACACCGGCCTATTGGAAGCGCACCGACAATGCCACGCGTGGCCACCAAGGCTTTGTGATGCCCAGCAATTCCGACGACGAACGCCTCTACTCCATGCAGTCCCTCTGGGACAACGCAATGGGCGAGGCCTGTGCCAATGCTCTTAATAAGCATCCTGGTAGTTGTGTCCTCCACATTAATGGTAAATTCCACACTGCTTACTGGGATGGTGCGGTTCATCAACTTCGGCAACGTAAGCCAGATGTCAAAGTCAAAACAGTTTCAATTGCACCGACCTTGAATCCATCGACGGCAGAGTTGATGGGAAAGCCAATCGCGGACTACGTTGTCTATGTCGAATCGCTGGCAACAAATATTGATAGCGGTGAACGTAGTGTGCAGGTTGGTTGTGCGCTGAAATATCGCTTTCATCTTCCGGAAGGCGCCAGTATTAAATCTCCGGTGCCACTGCTTATTTGGCTTACAGATGATGGGCTAACTGCCAAAGAGGGAATGGCTCTTTGCAAGCAAAAATTTGGCGATAGGGTAGCAATTGCTGTAATCGAAGCTCCCTTCAAGGCTGTTGGAGAAGATTTTGCGGTCGGTGGTCGTTGGTATTGGTCTAAAACTTTTGCGGAAGATGTTGGCCTGCTAGTCGATGGCACCGAACGTATTTGGGGTTATCTGCTGAGGCACTTTCCTATTGATTCTGGCCGTGTGTGCGTTGTTGGCGAAGGTACTGGTGCCACGGTTGCAGCGGTCATTGCAGTTCAATCTGACCGCATGAAGCACCACGCTATTGCTTTGCATCCCCGTCGGTATGCAAAAGTTAAAGACATCCCATTGCCGATGCCTGAGTATTTTGGAGACGATCCTTCTCCTAATAAGTCCCTGAAAGTAATGGGTAAAGATTCGCTTCAAGATTGGTGGCAGAAGGAGCTAGATCAATACAATGACGTGCAGGTCGAAAGTGAATTCCAGCCGATAGTTGCTGACCCGTGGGATGCAGAGTGCCAAGTAACCAACCTAATTCGCAAATCTCTAGGTCTGGAAGATATTTCTGCTCCGTCTAGCGGTGCACGGCAATACTTGTTGGTTGCAAGTAGTTTGCCACGAGCTTTGCACTGGGCCAAGCTGCAAGCCATTAAAATTACAAAATCGAGCGATGTCTTTACTGTTGCAGTTGAGGCGGCACCGCAACAGCCTAATGTCAAGCAGGTATCAACTAGTATTGCGGTCGATGCCGTAACGCGTGAGGGTGTTGTACCAAAATGCCCAGGGCCATTTGGGGGTACGACAGTTCTTGTACTCCCCAATGATCTCAGCCAAGCAGAAGTAGCAAAATGGACAGCAATTGAAGCTGACGACCGACTCGCTGCAAAAAGCCGCTTTCATCGTGTGCGTATTGCAACTAGCTCTGGTGAGCAAGACTTGCCAAGCGTTCTCGATAAGCTGAAGTTAGAGAATCGCAAGAATATTCTCATCGTGCCTGCCATCTTTTATGCAGATTTATCGTGGCTAAGAGTGATGAGACAGACTGTTGTAGAATATGAGGACTCCATGACACTTCACTGGCTTCCTGGACTTGGTGGGCGACCGGGTATACTTGGCAATTCTATCGAATAGTGAATTGCGCTTGTTGGAGCAACCAAAGCTAGGAATGGAGTTTTTCGCTGCGAGTGTATTCCAGCATTCGCTGTAGCGGTTCTGTAAAGCCAATTCGCAACTGTTGAGCAACATTCCAATGGCAGTATCGATTTTTCTGCTAATGTTTGGTCTGCCTTCCGTGTCGATGGCACAAGTGTAACCCAAACGAAGAACCTGCCTTTGCATTGGAGCGCCCACGAAGGTATGGCATGAAAGTTTGCTTTGCCGGCGTGCTGGTTTTTAAGGGGTTGGGGAGATTTGGCTCTCCTGGTGTTACTCAAAGTGTTGCCTGCGGCACCCCATGATCCCTCTGCGGGTGCGTCTTTCACCGTTTAGTTGATGCAAGTAATGACAGGCGGCAGGCCTTTCCAAACGGAGTTTATAGGCCACAGCGTCTACGCCGAGAGAACAGGCCGCGCGCAGCGAGGCTGGCCAGCAACACAAGAGTAGACGGCTCGGGGACAGCAACGGTTGCTGCCCCCAGCGACCCGGTGCCGAAGGCGGCCAGCAAGATGCCAAGGTCCAGGCTATCGACCGGCGAAGTGCCGTTGAGCTCGCCCGTACTCGGAGTCCCCACTGTCCCATAGGTCTCCAGCAGAATACCAAGATCCAAGCTGTCGACCGTACCATCCATGTTTAAATCTTCCGGGTCCGAAATCACAGCCGACACTGTGGCGGTAAGCACATCGGTCGTACCTGTCAGGTCAGTCTGGTAGATAAGCTCCCAGTGCCATTCGGTGTTAATGGCCTGATTGGTGATTGAAGTAAATGCACCGCTGATAATATCTGCATGCAAAATGTCAAAACTGTCACCAAGCGCCAGCGCACCGTAATCAAGATCCAACTCAAGAATACCGTCCAGAGTGGCCGTGCCGCCCACGCTCAGTACGTCATGCTCAGCACCGCCGCTCAGCCCTTCAATTTCAATCAACAGAGTGGAGTTGGCGTCTTGTATATAGTTGCCATTAATATTGGTGGTGCCCGGTGAATGCCCCGGGGCGAGTATGCCGCCGTTGTTGGCAAGATCGCCCAAGACACTGTCAACATTCACTGTGCCGCCCCAAAAGTTAAAGTCGCCACCGCTCATGTTGATGTTTGTGGCACCCAGAGTGCCGCCAAAGATTGAAACTGTACCGCCGCCTTCAATGGTGACATCGCCCGCCACGTGTACCTTCGACTTTTCGCCCAGCTTCAAGGTTGAGTTGTTCACCAGTACACCAGGGCCGCTTAGCTCGCCACCGGTGGTGTCGAGCGTGCCGCCACCGGTAACATAGACCGTGCCGCTGCTGGTCAAGATACCAAGGTTTTGAAGGTACCCCGCATTATTAAGGTTACCGTTATTGGTCAGCGTTCCAGTGTTGGTTAGTGTGGCGCCTGCTTGGATAGTCAATAGGCCGGTAGCCGCATTGGTGAGCGTACCGGCGTTGGAAATTGCAGCGCCCGACGCGTTGATTATCGTGCCAGTGTTGTTTAGTGTCGCACCGTCGTAGTTGGATATGCCGTGGTCGTTGGTGAGTGTGCCGGAGTTGTCGAGCGTAGCGCCGTCTCGGTTGCTGAGTAGACCGGCATTGTTGAAGATGTTTTCGTTAGTGATCTGGTCTCGATTGTCTATGCCGAAAGTCTGGTTATTGTTTTCGACGGTGCCTTGGTTAATTAGCGTAGCCCGATTGTCTATGTAAGTGTTGTTGGTCAGCGTGGCACCGTTGTTATTGTTCAGCGTGGAATTGTTGTAGCTGTAGATTGTGCCGCTATTCACCAGGCTGCTGTTGTTTTGGAAGTCGCTTGAGCTGTAAAGAGTTAGCTCGTTTTCGTTCTGGAACGTGCCATTGTTGGTGATGATGGACTGATTGCTGTAATTGTACAGGCCACCGGCGGTGTCGATGTGCAGCAAGCCACCTGCGTCGATAGTGGTGTCGCCATAGTTAATAAAAGAAAAGTCAGTGTTTACTACGCCACCTGAATGGATCTGCAATAAAGCCGATGAGCTGCTTAGACTGCCGTTGTCGAAGGATTGATTGTTGTTGAGCGTGCCGCTGACATAGATATTTGCCTCATTGTCTGCCTCGGCTCCGCTCACAATATTCAGTACGCCGCCACTTTGAATAAGAATATCGCTGTTGTTGGTGAGCGCAGACCCGATGCGGGTATTGAACTCACCGCCACTGGCGATGCTGATGGTGCCGTCGTTGGTAAACGTGTCGTCGTTGTTGACCGTGCCAGCAGTGCCGAATACGCCGGTNGCGTTGTTATTGAACGTGCCGTTGTTGTTGAGAGTGCCAGCGTTGTCGACCCCATCATTGTTATCCAGCGTGCCGTTATTGTTTAAGGTGCCGTTAATGGTAAGCAGGTTGTCATTGGTGAGCGTGGTGGCAGCCGGGTTGGTGAGCGTTTCGCCCACATCAATTGTGGTGTCTGCCGGCGAAGCACCTGGCGGTAGTGCGCCAAGGCTGAGAAGCCCACCTAGAAAGAGTGAGAGAACAAATCTTTTCATCAGCTGACTTTCCTACGCATCCACTCCAGCGATCCCAGCCAGAAACAAGCAGTCGAAGGCGGCCGGCAAGGGCATGGCCGTCAATCAGCTAATAGTTACCGAGCAGATTTAGCCCAACTCTTCTTGTGGCCCACTGGCAGTGTTCATGGTAGGTGCCAAAACCGGCCAGGTCAGATTTCGCAAGTCGGAACAATGAAAACCGAATGCAACGAGCTGATGCTTAGCCAACGGAGCTGGTTCAGCCGTGCCGTCGCAGACCTAGGGCCATCAGGCCCAGAGCAAGCAGGAGACCTGTACTAGGTTCAGGAATAATCTCAAAACGGCTGGTGATCGCAGCGGAATCGCCTGGGCTAAGAATGAAGCCAAGGCCCAGGCCGATGGAGTTTGCCACATCGCTGGTCACTACGAGAGAGCTGACGTAGTTGTTGCTGATAACCGAACACCCCGCACCACCGCAGGTGGAGCTGGCCGTCGACAGGGGAAGCGAGTCGGGATTATTAGGATCCATGGTCAGAATGGAGCTCCCGTTCACTAGGCCATCGTAGACGGTCGACCCAGTAGCAGCATCGAAATAGAGGTGGCCGTCCCCATTAGAGTCAGTGGCCGTGACGCCCACTGAAGAGTTGATGACCCTGTCATAGGTGAAGTCAGGAATGCCCAGCAAGGTACTCACGTTGAACGTTTGGTCGGTGCTCGAAGTGTTGGTAACGTTAAGATTGCTGATCACATAGGGATCGACCTTGTACTTCATCTCCCAGGATTCGATCCGTGCGTTTTCAACGTAGGTTGGATCATCCAGTGTCCAGGTATAGAGTTCCACGAGATTACCGTGGTCATCATAAAAATAGCTAGATACACCTCGGCCGATGGACGCATTGTGGAGATCGGGCGGAGAAGAGCTTCCAGTAGTATCCAAGTAGATTTCAGGGTAGATCTCGATCGCCTCGGCTGGGATCGATGAAAGCAAGACCATCGCGCCAGCTACGAGCAACCAACTGGAATTTTTTACCCACAGCATTATCAAATCTCCCTGGTTGCCCAGCGCATTTGCAGCGACGAAGAGCACCCTGCCGCTACTATCCCCTCGCGACCATTTTAATCCTCACTATCCGTAAAGTCTACTTAAAAGATGCCATTTTCGCGAACATTGTTCCCGTTGCTGCCCTGTTTTTTCCATTATAAAAGTGTCGCGATTATAAAACGTTGCGTTTTCCCCAGTGTCTAGCGCTGCGAGGTTTTTCTCCATTTCCCGACCTAACTGATCTGATTTCTGAATTCCCATCGCCGGAATCTCGGTCCGCCAGGTGCCTTGGCCGGCTTCGACGTTCGTAGTGCGCGGCCCTTTCCCCCAGGCATCCAGTATTTTGCTCGCCTCAGGCTTCGACGCGCCACACCCAGCGACGACAACGGGTTGGAGTGGCCAAGCAGGTGCGAAAGTGGCTCAATGAGGCCGATGTGAATACGGTGTTCATTGCCCCAGAAAGCCCTAGAGAGAATAGCTGCGTAAAAAGTTTTAATGGCAAGCTACAGGATGAATTCCTTAACGGAGAATTGTTCCCGAGCTTGGTAGAAGCCCGTTGGCTCGTCGGCAGCTGGTGTCTTGACGACAACCACCAAACACCGCATAGTTCATCGAATTGCCAGACCCTGGCGGAATGCGTCGGCCGCTGCCATCCCGCCGCTACGGCAAGGCAGCGGACCCCTAACCCGAGATTCTCTCACTTAGACTGGTACTAAGAATGGGGGAAGGTCAGTGCACACCGCCGCGCAACAAAATATTACCTGTCCCACCAACCGGGCCGCGCACTCCGCTTCCGCGATCGCCAAATAGTCCATGAGTATGCAACTGGGAATCATTGGTGCCGGTACGATTGGCGAAGTCCATGCTCGGGCAGCCCACGCGGTCGGACAAACGGTCGTCGCTGTGGCCGACCTGGAATTGGCCAAGGCCCAACGGCTGGCGGCAGCGTACCCGGGAGCCCGCGCGACCAACACGATCAGCGATTTGTTGGATGATGCTGCCATCGATGCAGTCGTCATTGCCGTGCCGAACAAGTGGCATCGGCCATTGGCGGTTGACGCCCTCCGAGCAGGCAAGGATGTGTTGCTGGAAAAACCGATGGCCCTGACGGCCGCTGAATGCTCAGAGGTTAATCGGGTCGTAGCCGACACCGGGCGCATCTTACAGATCGGCATGGTCTATCGATTCAGCGCTGCGGCGCAAGCCGCAAAAAGTGTGATCGATCAGGGGGACTTGGGAGAGATTTATCACGCCAAAGCCCACATGATTCGACGGCGCGGCGTGCCCGGCTTGGGCGGGTGGTTTACCAACAAAGGGCTCTCCGGCGGCGGACCACTCATTGATGTGGGTGTCCACATGATTGATTTGGCGAGTTGGCTGATGGGGTTTCCGCTCGCCGATCGCGTTAGCGGCAAAGTATATTCTTATTTTGGCCGGCGAATGGCGGACTACGTCTATGAACAGATGTGGGCGGGCCCGCCGCAGCTATCCGGGTTGTGTGATGTGGAAGATTCAGCCCACGCGCTGATACGTTTCGCGGGCGGCGCCACACTCGACTTGCAGGTTTCCTGGGCGATCAACATGCCGCAGGCCAATGGGGTCGGTCCCGGTTTTGTCGGCATTTTTGGCGATCGGGGTGGGCTCACATTCGAGCTGGGCGGCGATCACGTGAATCTGGCCGCAGAGCGACATGGCCGCAATACTGATACTCAGTTCCAGCTTCCTGACACGGAGCCATTCGCCGAACAAGCCAAGGCCTTTGGCGATTGCGTCGCCAACCGCCACCAGCCGAGCGCGACGGGCGCGCAGGGTCAGCTTGTTTTGTCGATCATCGACGCGATCTACGCGTCGAGTACAGCAGATCAAGAAGTGAAGGTCGAGGAAACGTAGCCTGGATATTGCATCCCCCTCTGCTACGAGTCTACAAGATACTTTGCGCTACTTGGTCTTCAGTTCCACCGGGCCAACCAGCTCTTCCAACTTCGTGCCGTAGAGTCCACCCTGCTTGCCCTTGCGCTTAAAACTAACCCGGCAGACGAAATTCGGACTTACCCAGTGAGCCTCTTTGACCGGAACCTTGACGAATGGCCGACGCGCCGTGATCTCGGATAGTTGTTGGGCAAGTTCGCGGTTTTTCTTCACTGACAAATCAGGACTCACTTTGCCCACGTAAATAAGCTTGCCGTAATTCTCGCCCCCCAAGTGGATCGAGTGAATCAGGCCGTCGCTCGTGGTTTGGTAGCCCAAAACGATGCAATCGTCCGTTTGCCGGGGCTGCGGAGCTGGTTTCTGTTTCTTCCTTTTCTTTTCGTCCTTGTCAAGATTTTGCGTGCTGGCACGATCGGCAACCGTCTCTTCCAAGGTTTTTTTGTCGTCGGTGGCCTCCTGGGTTCGCGACATGACAGCGCCGATTAAGCTCGTCTTTGGCGGTGGCTTTGCGCCCCAGTCCAGCAGCCGTTCGTAGGGCAGCTCGCCAACGACCAAGATCGCCATCGCAGCGGCCGTTAGGCCGCCAAATCCCAGATGGCACACCCATTGCCGTCGTGGCAACTCACGCAGCACCAGCGACCAACTCAGCAGCGGATGCAATAGGATGTCGGTCAGGTTGGTGCCGCCCTCTGTTTTCATTAGGAGAGCAAAAGCGACGCTATGGCAAACGGAAAATATTGCGAAACCAGTGAAGAGCTGCGTTACCGACCAATAGGTTCGAATTGCGCTGTCTGCTGGAATCAGCAGCCGGGCGGCGAGGCTTTCAATAATCACTCCGGATACGCAGCCGATGAGCGTCCATGCCCAAGTCGGCAGTTTGGCGCCCGACAACGGGTTTTGAGTGGCGGCCGGTGCCAGCTCGGGGTCGGTGGCTACTTCCCAATTCGGGTCAATTTCGACATCCGCCCCGATGCTCGCGCACCAGCTGCATCGCCGGCTGGCCAGCGATGCATGGCAAACAATCGGCCCGCCACATTTTTCGCAACAAGAGCCGTTTTCCACCTCAGCTCGGGAAGGCAATTGTTCTTCTGTTACAGTCGGAACCGATCCGTCTTCTGTCAGACAGACACCCGTTATCTTTTCGTTCATAACTCTCGATCCGTACCGGGTTGTAGCAGTGGCCGTGTCCGCGGCGCTCGGCATGCCTGCGGGCAGTTGCAGCGGCATACAAAGAATACGACACGGCAAGCTGCTGCGGGACTTGCTGTCCGTGTGCAGTCGGGAACGGCGGATCGGACTGTAGCGGCTAGCCCGAATGCGCGGTCCGTGCCCTGATATCTGCCCCTAGTCGGGGATTGGATATCTTGTGTCGATTGCAATTGGGTTGCAACGTTTTGAAGTCCAGTGTGGACCCATTCGGCTTTTTTATGTCCAGGACTGCCTGCCGCAAAAACGAATGAAGCGTTATCGAATGTGCAGTTGTTGAGTGCGTCGGTAGGAGTCAATTAAATTTAGGAAACGACACCCATGATTGGGTGCCAAGAAGGCGTAACGAAATGTCAGGTGCGTTACGAGCTGTTGCTCGTCACCGGTGGACATGCGCCACAGTATCCTAATACATGACAATATGGATCGTTGTGTTTGTGTCCTAAGGGTAGAGAGATGCAGTATGTTTAGTCGTGGTTTGGCAATTGGCTTTGACGGATTTTTCTTGTGCGTGGTTCTCAATGTCTCGTTCCGTCAAGTAGCAAACGTTTTTTCCTAGCGCTGTCGCCAGGATGGGCAGCATCAAAGGTTGGCAGCATGGGTTAATGCGGTGACCGGGCGCAAATCACTCTTGCCCGTCCGCTATTGCTCGTCTTCTGGACTGCTTGTTTTTTCGCCGACCATCCGCGATGCGTGGGCCCAGAGGCCGAGGGCCGGGTTGCGGATAAAGAAGATATCCTCGCCGTCAACAACCTGATAGCCATCGTTTAGGCTATCCACGCCGTAGCGATTAGAAAGTTCCGTCAAGTCTCCGTACTGGTACCCGACGCCTTCGATTTCTGCGCGGGTGAGTTTGCCAGGGCAATAGGTCACCAAAAACCGTCCTTCCGATGAGCCGTGAATGAGATGCGCGGCGGCAGATAGGTCATTTTGGAGATCAGCGTTCTGGTCGACGGCGGCCAAAATCTCGGGGGTGGTCCGGTATCCGTATTTGCGAATCAACCGGTCGATTTGCGGGTCTTCGCCAAAGGTGCGAACGCCTGGGGCCAGGACAATGAGCTCGCCACCATCGGCGATGGCCAGACGGGTTCGGTAGATGGCCTTGTTTCCGAGCCACGTGCTGTGGAACTCATCCGGATCGAGGTAGACGATCCCTTTTTTGATCGGCTTCGATACCATCGTAAAGTTGACTTCCAACGACAGAGCGCACGCGCGCTCAAAGCACTCCGCATCATCGCCGATGAATAGGCCCCGTACCACCAGTCGGCCGGTGGTGTCAGCGCCAATTACCGTCAATACAAAAAGTAGCGGAAGATGCTGGCAAAAGTTGTTTTGGGCGTAGTTCAGGATTTTGCGCAGCGGCGTGTCTGCGCGGCCCATCATCCGTTCCATGCCATAGACTGCGCCAATATAATGACTTTCGTTGATGCCTCGCGCCCCACCTGTGCCAACGAAAAGATTCTTATTGTAGTTGGCCATCCCGACGACTTCGTGCGGTACGACTTGGCCGATGGAAAGTACCAAATCGTGGTTGCCACTCCAGATGAGCTTGTTCATCTGGCAGGGCCACGCCTGGCGGTAAATGCCGTCGGTGACTTTGGCAACATAGTCTGGCGGCACGGTGCCGATGGTGACCACATCGTTACGCCAATCGTGATATCGAAAGAGCCTGTTCGGCACGCCCGGAAACATTTTTTCGGTTTGCCATTTGGGCATCTCTGAGTGCGTGCCGAGTGCCGGTATTACGTCCACCAGAGCATCGCCATAGAAATCGAACGCCAGACGAGTGAGCTGTCCGGCGCGGCTATGCAATCGGGAAAAGTCAGGAGGTACTGCAACCACCCGACTACGTGGATCGAGCGATGCAAGCACGCCAAACATGGCTGCTTGGAGATCGTCGTCGGTGAGTTCAGTATCTGCGGATCCTGCAGCAAAGTGGAGCATGCTTGGATTTCAATTCTCGGACTACGTACCGGGAGCAGTAAGCCGCCAGTCCCACTGCACTTGCCCCAATAATTTTTCCCCGAGGCTTGAGACTCGCGACACGAACCGGTCATCCTACCACGAGCCACATGAATTCAGCAGAGTCCAAGCGTATTTCGCAGCGCCGTAGATTCCCCTGTTGTGGGAATTTGGTGTGCGAGCCGACAATTAAGGGGCCATGTTAATGAGCCCCTACCCTTTTCCACTTTTCCGGATCAACCGCAGCTTTTCCGCATGTGCTGAGGTCAGAAAATGGGGGCTAATGCCCGGTGGCAGACCTGGACGCCGGCCCGACGGTTGCAGACGAAAGCTTCTGGTCGATCTGGCCCAGCTCCCGCTCGACGCCGAAAGAGGACACATCGATCGGCGACTCTTCGCCGCAAATCAGACTGCGCATTACGACGGCTGTTGCCGGAGCGAGTTGCAACCCAGCGCGAAAGTGGCCGGTGGCGATCCACGCGTTCTGGAGTCTTGGCAGGCGGCCTAAATAGGGCCGGTTGTCGGCGGTGCCTGGCCGCAGTCCAGCCCAGCGATGTTCTATGGGAAGCCCGGCGGTGGCCGGGGCGATCGAGGCGGCCCAGGTGGTCAAGTCAGCCACTGCCGTGACCGTATTGACTTTGTGAAAGCCGGCGTCTTCCAGTGTGGAGCCCACCAACAGACGGCCATCGAGGCGCGGAGTGAAATAGCGCATGCCCACGTAGAGGTTGCGCCGCACCATCCCTGGAGGTCCCTGGACCAGGATAATTTGCCCACGGATTGGCCGTACGGGCAGGTCGATGCCGACACTCTGCGCGAGTTGCCCGCTCCAGCATCCGGCGGTCAAGCAGAATCGATCCGCATGGATGATTCCCTGGCTGGTTACGGCCGCTGTTAGTGAATCCTCTGAGGATGCAAATCGCTCAACTTGGGTGCCTGGCCGTAAGGTCACGCCCACCATTTGGCAGGCAGAGGTAAGGGCTTGCAGCAGGCGGGGGCTGCGAAACTGCGCTTCTGAGGGTACCGAATAGCCCTTAACAAAACGGTTGGCCTGGCTGGCAAGCACAGGTTCTTGAGCGGCGATCTGCCCCCCATCGAGAGCCTCACACGCGATTCCCAGGTATTGCCGGCGGTCCGCGACTCTCTGGACGACCTCGGCCTCCGACGGATTGGTGGCCAGATAGAGCGCTCCGCACTGGCGGTACTCGGTGTCGACACCGGTGCTCTCACGCAGCTGCCCGTGCCAGGCTGGATGCAGCCGTTGGCTAAGCCCCTCAAGCTGCTCTAGCGGCGTCGCCACCTTCCAGTGGGATTCGGCCGGTGCGGCCGGGATCATACCCGCTCCTGCCCAAGAGGCTTCCTGGCCGAGTTGGCCGCGGTCGACGACGCAGACTTTTTCGCCTCGCTGGCCCAGCTCCCACGCCAGCGAAAGACCAACCACTCCACCACCAATGATGAGAGTTCCACAGCTACTAGATCGCGAGGTGGTCATTCGTCCATCACTTGCTGTAAATTTTTAAGCAGGGCTGTTAGTTCGGGCTCGTCTCGGCGCTGGTCTTGCAAATCCTCGATCAGTCGTTGCAAGTCGCCGATTTCGTCTACATCGTACCAAGAATCAAGCTGGCTGTAGCTCGTTCCGGTTTGCTCTAGACGCAGGCGGGTCGTCGGCAACACAGCGGCTGTGCTCCAGGGAATATCTCCGAAGATTCGGGGTGTTTCGCCCGCCGCTCCCACCAAATAGTAACCGCCGTCTCCGGTGGGCCCCAGCACGACCTGACATGTTTTGAGTCGCTCAAACGCTGCTTGGACTAGGGTTCGCGGCAAATTCGGGCTATCGGTACCCAGCAGTACTACCCGCTGAGCTCCCTGTCGAAAACGGGCATCGAAAAAATCGGCCATGCGATCACCCAGTTGGCCGCCGCTCTGGGCGACCAACGACCAGCCCTGGGGGCAGGCTGTCGCGAAAGCGGCACGGGTTGCATCGTCGTCGGGCGAATAGGCCAGGAACCGCGCATTGGAAATCTCAGCCAAGCGGTCCATCGTGGTTGCCACAAAAGACTGATAGATGCGTGCCGCTTTTTCGCTGCCCACTGATCGGGCCAAACGTGTTTTGACCTTGCCGGGTTCCCAGTATTTGGCAAGCAGTCCCAGGCACTCAGGCGGCCCTGGATCGCGGGTTGTAGCCATGGCTCCCCCCAAAACTCATTCCCTTTCCACTTGGCTACTCGCGGTGTGCGATGAGTCGGCGTAACAGGACCGGGTCAATTCTTCCCCGAAAGCGGACCTTGCCGTCCATTTCGACGACCGGTACACAGGTGCCCCATTGCTCGCGGAGCTCCGGATGGGGATCAATGTCGACCGTCTGCACCTCCAGGTCGTGCTGGAGTAAAGTTTGCAGCGCCTCGTCGCAAAGGTGGCAACCTTGTCGTGTGTAAAGAATTACGTTGATGATGCTCGCTTCCTTCCGGCCCCAAATCGCTGGGGTCTTGAGAATCGGGAAAGTCGCGGCCAAGACCCGATGAATAGCCCATTAGAGGGGTTCTGGTTCATGTTGTAAGGTGTTTATTCAAAACAGGTTACACAAATATTTGAGCCCTTCTCCTGCGTCTGCCTACCATAGATATGGGCGGCTCACCGGGCGGGTCCCCCAATTTTCGCGTGTCCCACCGGAGCGACCCCCGGGTGCGGTCCGCCAGACATCGGCAGCATGCCCCAGTGGTGACGGTAACACCTTGCATTGTAACAGGTTCCGACGATGAAATCACGACGGCACTATCCCTTGAAATCATCGGTGAGGCAGGCGAACCGTCAATCGAACCGATCCCACAATTCGGGTTCGCAGCCCGCGCGACGGCTCCAATTTGGTTCCCGCAATCTGCGCGAGCCATTTTCCCCTCCCGAGGACTGGTACGAACCCCGGGAAGACGGTAGCGGCTACCGGATTATCGTCCAGCCGCCCGGCGAAGAATACCGGCACGTTGTGACGCCCGAGCAAATCCGTCTACGGCTGGCTAAAGTGCCGCCGCATTTTTTGCGCGACTTGGAAATTGTCCAGTTCAGCAAAATGACGCTGAAAAAACAGAGCTTTCCCTGCTACGGAATGCAATGGGGATCCGCTTTATACCTGTATCCGCTCGAGGTGTCGCTGGAGGAGATGTTTTATGTGCCGCCCCATCCGAACGTAGTGAACGAGGCGAAAATGTATGGCGGGCGTTGGGATCGGCCCCAAGCGGATGTGTGGCGACTGACTTGGACTCCTGAAGCGATCGAGGACTTCTATCTTAATAATATTCTTATCCATGAGTTGGGGCACCTGGTTGACGACCGCAACTCCACCTACGGCGACCGCGAGCGGTATGCCGAGTGGTTTGCCGTCGAGTACGGCTACCGATCCAGTGGCGGCCGGCAGGCCCGCCGGCGGGCTGTGCGGCGGCGACATCACAGCAAATAGCCCATAGTGCGTCGTGGCGAGCTTTGCCAGTGCTCTATGTTTCGCACTGAATGACCAGTCGATTTGCCGGATAAGTGTGTGGACCGCGCGTCGGTCACCGGAATCTTAGAGCGCTAATTGGATTTTTGGCACTTCCACATGCGTTTTGTGCAAGACCCGAAACAAAGGGGCTCAGTATTCTCCTCCCGGGTTGCTCGGCAAGGTGGATGTGCGCTGGCACTTTGTTTATGATATGGCCCATTCCGATCTGATGCGGTGCACAAATCTCTCGCCATGACTTTCTAAAGCTTTGGAAGGGAAATCAGAAATGGGTCTGATTGATATTTTCGTGTTCGTGGGTTTTGTTGCTACGGTCATCATAGTTGGCCTGTGGAAGAGCAAAGACGAAGATGCGTCGGGAGAAGAAAGCGCTTCTGAGTACTTTCTTGCGGGTCGAGGGCTGACCTGGTGGCTTGTAGGCTTTTCGCTGATTGCAGCAAATATCTCTACTGAACAGTTCGTCGGCATGACTGGCGAGGCAGCCGACTGGCTGGGGATGGCCATAGCCAGTTATGAATGGATGGCGGCGATCACCCTGGTCGTTGTTGCGTTTGTATTTCTGCCGAAGTTTCTCAAAAGCGGTATCTATACGATTCCTGAATTCTTGGAGTATCGTTACAACACGTTTGCGCGCACCGTGATGGCCATCACCACGATGATAATTCTGGTAGGCGTCCCAACGGCGTCGGTCATTTTTTCAGGTGCAAAAGTTATCAGTGTATTTTTTCAAGGGCAGGAACTGCTTGGCTTCGACTTGGGCAGTATTACAGTGGGTTGCTGGATAATTGGCCTCCTCGCGGCCGGTTATGTCTTTGCCGGCGGCCTCAAGGCCTGCGCTTGGGCCGATCTGTTGCAGGGCGCAGCCCTAATTGTCGGGGGAGGCATCTTGGCCTATCTGGCCATGCAAGCGATTGGGCGTGCTGATCCACAAGAGCTGATTGCGACCGCGCGCAACAGTGAGGTAACCGTGGAGAGTCTTGCAGAAGCGGGGCCCGTGCAGCGATTCATGGATCTCAATAAGGGAGAGTTGCCTGAAGGCAAGCTGCATATGGTTCGGCCACTGGACGACAAAAAAATCCCCTGGTCCGCACTCTTGATTGGCCTGTGGATTCCTAACTTTTTCTATTGGGGGCTCAATCAGTACATTACCCAAAGAACTCTTGGCTCCAAATCGTTGGCTGAAGGCCAAAAAGGCGTCGTGTTTGCAGCCTTCTTGAAGTTGATCATTCCTTTTATTGTCGTTATTCCCGGCATATTGGCTTTCAATCTTTATAACGGCGATCTCAAAGCGCAGGCGGTCAAGAAAAACGAAAATCTGTTGGAAGAGGTTCGGGCTGGGGCGGACAAGTGTTTTCAATTCAATGAACAGTTCGTCGAACTTTATCCCGAGGTGGCTCGTCAAGTAGTTGCACACAATGCGGGCAAGCTGGCTGCCGCTGCCGATCTCTCAGGCAAGACGCCAGCGGAATTGCTGGCCGCCAATGCTCAGTTTGTCGAACAAGCTGATGCCAAGGAAATGGTTGTAGCCAATTCGCTTGTAGGATACGACTACGATGCGGCGTTTCCAACACTGCTCAAAAACTTGCTCAAACCTGGTAGTGGAGTACTTGGTTTCGTGCTGGCAGCGATCTTTGGCGCAGTGGTCAGTTCGTTGGCGTCGATGCTGAATTCGGCCTCAACGATATTCACGATGGACATCTACAACAAACTGCGGAGTAGCGCCTCCCAGTTGGAGTTGGTTACTGTTGGTCGTTTTGGCACGCTGTTGTTTGTGTTGATCGCATTGTGGATTGCCCCTAATTTAGGTAGCCCGAAATTTGGCAACATTTTTAACTACATCCAAGAATTTCAAGGCTTCATTTCGCCAGGCGTGCTCGCCATTTTCTTGTTTGGTCTGTTAGTTCACAGGGCACCGCGATCGGTGGGTACCGTTGGTCTGATTTTGAATCCTATTCTCTATGGTGCACTAAAACTCATGGCACCCAATGTGGCTTTTCTGGATCGCATGGCGATTTGTTTTGGTTTGGTCATCGCCGTGTTGGCGGTCATGACAAAACTTAATCCACTTGCTGAGCCCGTAGAGCTGCCAGTCAACGAGTCGATGAACTTGACCAGTTCTAACATCGCAAAATTTTGGGGTGGGGTCGTGGTGGTTCTGACTTTAGTCCTCTATTGGATATTTTTCTAATCGCAAAAACGAGCCGTAAGTGCAAGGCTTTGGTGCGCTACAAATTGGCTGGAATTGGTGAACGTATTTGGCGATTCGCCCGCAGCTAGCGCCGTCGGCTGAGCAGGTTGGTAGCGGAGGTGCTGTCGGTGATCGGTGGGCGTGAATACGTTCAGGACCGTTAGGTAACCTGTGGTTTTCGGGCTTTCCTCGCCCTCTGCCCGCTTTGCGTAGATCTTCCGCTGATCACTTATCCTGACGCATCGAAGCACTTTCGTAGTGAGCCAGTTCATCTGCGGGAATCAACTGGTGAAAGCTTCCGGACCGAAAGCCTTCCAGATCGAGTGTCAGGTAGCGGAAACCCAGGTCTCGGAAACGCTCGATAATCAGCTGCCGCGAATCGCCCTGGCATAGCCGCGGAAGGTCGGCTACGGGGACCTCCACGCGGGCCAGGTCGTCGTGGTGATAGCGGACCCGCGCGTGCGCGATGCCCAGGTCGCGGAGGACTTGCTCGGCGGCGTCAATGCGCGCTAACCGCTCCGGGGTGATTTCTAGCCCATAGACCACGCGGCTCGATAGACAGGGTGTTGCCGGCTTGTCCCATACCTCCAGATTCCAGTGCTGGGCAATCCGTCGAACTTCCCGTTTGTTGATGCCGCACTCGATCAGGGGGCTGCGGACATCGTTTTGCTCTGCCGCTTGCATGCCGGGCCGGAAGTCTCCCTGGTCGTCGAGATTGGCTCCATTGAGAAGCACTTCGTAACCCAGGCGGTCTCCCAGTTGCCGCAACTGAGAGTAAAGTTCCGTCTTGCAGTGCCAGCAGCGGCCGGGCTGGTTGCGCAGATAGCCCGCATTGCTGAGTTCGTCTGTGGCCACGGTTTCGTGGCGGATGCCAATTGATGCGGCGATGCGCAGGGCGATCTCCAATTCGCCAGCGGCAAGGCTCGCACTGATGCCCGTTACGGCAACGGCACGGTCGCCAAGCGCACGGTGCGCGGCCTGCGTCACGACAGCACTATCGACCCCTCCCGAAAAAGCCACTACGCAGCTAGGGAGCTTGGCGATGTGTTGGACGAGCTGAATGTGGGGCTCCGCCGAGGATGTCATGATGTGTCGCTCCTTGACATGATTGGACCGCGCCGGTTGCCCAGTGGCTACCCGGATCGGTCTGAAGTGACCCGCCGGGCGGCGTTATTTCCGCCTGATATCGTGGACGACCGATTCCATGGTCTTGGTGTTTCGCTCAACGGCCAGAATGATTGTGCGCTGCTCGACGCCATCACGAGAACTTGCCACGATAGGAATCACCTGGCGGCAATCGGGCAAACTGAGCCGGACCGAAAACGTGCCGTCCGGGTGCAAGGTGACCGGTTCTCCGCTCATGGTTACATGCGCCTGGCGATCGACAGCGCCGTAGACGATTATCTCCGCATCGACAGCAAATGGCATGCCCTCGGCCGCCAAATCGAGCTTGGCTGCCCCGTTTCCGTAACGCGTGGCCATGGGCGACCCCAAGGGGCGCTGCAAGCGTTCTTCCAACAGTTCCTGAAGTTCGCGACTGGCGCCTTGAGCAGAGTAACCGCCGCTCATCGCAAAGATCCGATCGGCATTTTTTGCCACTTGGGCCCAATTGTCATCGACCGCATCGCTGGCGCTGGCAGGCGGCGTCACTACCGTGTTGCTGCGTGCTAGGCAGTAGAATGTGCCGACCTCGGCCAGATAACCAACCTCCATGCGAAACTCGCCGGGTGGATCCTGTACGTCGACATACCAATTGGAAACGCCACCGTGAATGTTAATGTCCTTTTCCAGAACTTCAGTTCCACCCTCTTTGAGGGAATACACTCGCAGTGTCGGTCGTGATGCGTGCCAGTGCTGGCCCAGGGACGCCATGGCACGATCAACACTCTGCTGCGTTAATTCCCAAAAAGCGTGCAGCCAGTATGGATCCCGCACCATCACGACCAGGCGATCCAATTCGGGTTCTTGACGCCCGGTGTCGCCGGTTGTCGACGCCAAATTCTTTGCGACGGCCAACTTGCGCTGCAATTGGTCGATCTTGCGACGAATCCTGGGGTCGGGGTTTTTTTTTGGTTTTTTCGGGGTGCCGGAAGATCCGAGTTGCTTCGAGTCGTTCCTGGAGGACTTGCCATTGGCGGCGGGGGCTACAGTGGAGCGTTTGCGAGCAATTTTGACCAGCGCCAGGACGAGTTCTTCCTTGCGCATGGAATGCCAGCCAGCGACTCCATTCCGACGCGCCATCTGGGCCAGATGCTTGGCCGTGTGGGACCTTAACGTAGCGGCAGTCATTGGATGCCAAGCCTCCGCCTCATAGGAACGTTCTTCGGCAGCGCTAGCGCACGCCTCCCGAAGACGGTGGGAATCGTCCCTGACAGCTGCACCTGCCGAGCAGTTTGGTTACGCCGCATGCGAAATGCGCCTAAAACCCTGCACGGAGGCCCCACCGGGCTTCCCTGAACCAGTTAGGGGTGGAGTAGATAGCCAATTGCCAGGCGCCGGGTGATGCACGATTCCATTGCCTGTCACGAGGGGTGGCTTGGAAGTGCATTATGGGAGGGGAGCAATTTTAACTAATGGGGCCCCGAGTGCCGGGTGGGTTATCCACAACAGCCATCCTAATTGCGACTACCGGCAAAAGCAAATTTTTGCACTGCCAGTAATGCTATAAGATGTTTTGCAGAAATGAGTTACAGAGTTTCCTTGACGACACTTGTGGAAACGGTACCCGCCAGAAAATAGCTTTTGGAGAGGCTGCGGTGGTTGCCCGCCTCGGGTCGCAAGGCAGCAAAATCAAAGTACTTGGGGTGGGCGACGAATACATTGTGAAAAATTGCACAAATCCCCTTTGCACGATTTGCGTTGCGAATTAGATTAGGCCGTAATCGTGGTGTTTGTAAGTCAATCGCGAGAAGAGAAGCAAAGCCTGCGGGCTTGGCGCAAGTTGAATTAACCCGGCGCTTCCGCTATCAGTTTGCTAGTACGTGAAGGACTTCCCACGAGATGAACCCGCCTGACGGCCGTTCACCGATGGCTCGTGGCATGGCAATGGTGGCTCGAGCCATGGCAGCCGCATTGATGATGGTGCTACCTGGCCTGGGTGGCCAATGGTTGGATCGACGGCTGGAAACTAGTTGGCTGGCGCTGATAGGTTTTGCGCTCGGCATCAGTGTTTCGATCTACTACCTAACCGTGATTTCACGTCCTCCCATGAATACTGGCGATTAAGGTTTTCGGAAGAACTCCTCTCGCGAAGACGACCTGAAGTGATTGAAAACCTTCCTGTTTCCCAGCAGCTTAGCAAGAGCCGTGGCTTGTTGATTGGTGGCGCCTTGCTTGGTGCCGTCTTGTTGGTGACTGCGCTGTTGGCTTCCGTATTGGTTGCCAGATCTCACGGGTCGATGGGTGTTTTTGCTGCGTTGTGTGCGTTTGCGGTTTGTTGGATTAGCGGCACGTTAGCGCTGGCCATCACCTTGCATACGACTGGTGGAACTCAAGCCGTTTCAGGAATGTTTTTATCAATTGCTGTGCGAACCGGTCTCCCTTTGGCAGTAGGTGTAGCCGCTAATCTAGTGGGCGGACCACTGACCGAAGCGGGATTATTTGGTTTGATCCTCATTCACTATCTCGTAGGCTTGTTCAGTGAAACCTGTATCGCGGTGAAACTGGTTTCCACTTACAGCCAGAGAGTTTTAGCCAGCTAAGCAATGGCGTCTTCCATACTTCACATCAAGGATAGCTACTACTTTGAGGTGCCCAAAGCGCTGAAGCGCTCGCACCGGGAGAGTCGTGATGACTTTCCCGAATTTTGGGTACGGCTGGATGAAAATTATCAATCTTGGGAGGCAGAGCGATTGCTGGGCGGATTAGTGGCATCCCAAGCGATCGATACCTCGGGGATGCCTGCCCGAGAGGAATTGCTCGAACAGTTTGATCACTGGCGGCATGGCAATGCAAATTTTGCCAAGCCGATGGATGTGTTTCTTGAGCAGGCGAGGGGCCAGGACTGGTTTCAGGAGCAACTCGCTATCCAATCGGCCCGGCAGGCATGGCAGGACATCAAGGCAAAGGCTGAGGACGTAGAGGCGTACAAAGCCACAACGCCGG
>JAKVCC010000021.1 GCA_022448265.1 Pirellulales bacterium | reverse complement strand
CCACCCGGATGGAAACCGCGGGCCGAGCGGTTCAGATTGGCGTCGATGCCCGACCTCAAATTAGGATTGGCCCGACCTGTCTCGCAAACAATGCCCACATCGGTTGGGCAAAACCACTCAATCAGGTCTTTCACTGGTGAATTGGGAGGATGGAGCCCAGTGAATCCATGGGCGCCACGACCAATGGTAGTGTCTCCCATCGAGCCAAACCAATAGTGACTTTGGCCTTCCGGAGGCCCTTTGCTCTTAATGGTTTCAGAAAACATTAAGGTATTGCTGGTGCCGTCGGTGATTC
This sequence comes from Pirellulales bacterium, assembly GCA_022448265.1. Taxonomy (GTDB): domain Bacteria; phylum Planctomycetota; class Planctomycetia; order Pirellulales; family Lacipirellulaceae; genus Bythopirellula. Next base: position 60,611 of record JAKVCC010000021.1, on the reverse strand, counting down.
GAGCGAGGGGAACTGCAATTCCATACGGGAAGGGCGCCTCACCAAATACAACGGTTTCCGAACCGATATCAGCCCGGACGGGCTGTCCGGAGCCTGTGTTGCCAAGGTTGGCTACGTAATTGTAGTAGTATCGATTATGGGGATCGTCGTTGATGGTTTCGGGGGTACCTTTCTGACAGACGATCTGTCGTTCGAGGTCTGACGGGCAGTCGTAGATGCCTACGTAGAACCTTCGCGCCTGTTCGTGATGCCGGCCAAGAAACGCCTTCTTGAAATCGAAAGCATGCACGGCGTTGCCTTGCTCCAAATAAGGCAGGATGTAGGTGGCCCAGGTATAGTCGTCGAACCATGCAGTAGACAAACGCCCCGGAACCGGCTGACTAGCTATCTCTGCAAACGTGCCTTTGGGCAGAGTCCCAAAGGTGGATTCGTAATTAAGTGCGCCGAGGCTGATCTGCTTCAGATTATTAGCACAAGAACTGCGTCGTGCCGCCTCGCGAGCGGCTTGCACCGCCGGCAGCAGTAAGGCAACTAGGACGCCAATAATGGCGATCACCACCAAAAGTTCAACGAGCGTAAAGCCGCAAGGATTCAATTTGTTCCAGGGCGATCGGTTACTTGTTTTTCTCATTTTATTATATGCAAACGTATGAGTTGTTAACTTAAAAAGTAGGTGCTGCATTACCGCTCATGTTATTAAGGCCCCTCTTATAGTCTCAGGATTAATCTCGCACCTGTTTTTCAATTGCAAAATCTTGCGTGCCACTTTCGGTGATTTCTCTCGTGATGCCTGTAGTGCGCAGCTTGTTAGGAATAATATTAACTCGTTCTGGCTCTGTCCCTCCATAAGGGCCAGGAATTGTTTCTCCGGTTTCGACCCAGGCAGAGAAGGTAAAGGAGTGTTTTCCAATCGCAATAGCTGTTATCTGAAATTTGCCTTTGACAATGTCAACGCTCGCGCCACGGCCCATTCCCGATTCGCTAGGGTGATAGGTAAGTGTTCCTTGTTCGATCGGTTCGCCGCCCACTGTTACCATTCCACTGATGGTAGCGTGTGGATAGTCGGGCCCTCCTCCCGAACAGCCCGGCACTAAAACGCCGATGATGGCAATCACGACCAGCAGTCCAACGAGGGTGAAGGCGTGCGGAACATCTCGGTTGGTCATGTGAAACCCTTTTATTGTTTGCTTTATGTCAACGGGTGATCGCTGGGTAGTAGATCTCCCAGTATCGGACGGTTTATTTTATAAGTACGGAAAGCACGCCCCTCAGAAAAGTCGACGGAGTCAGATTTGCAGGAAGTGCGTGGATGGGGTGTAATGATGGAATGCGAAGTTAATAGATAAATCTACTAATACCATGCAGTATATCTAACTGTCCTGCAAGAAACAGAGGTCGTGCTTATTAATGCTCTCCAAATTCATTTTTCGGTGCCCGGCCTGTCTGAAAAAAGAAGGGGTCTCATGTCTTCGCCCGACAGTCCATTCAGAGCGATTTTTGCGAGCAGCAGCCCCGTGGCTGCCTCTTAGAGTCTTTGTCTTGAGATCAACACGCATTTGCTGCCGCCTGGTTGGGTTTGCTGCAGTGGGGATTCTCGTTGCAACGCCTGTTTCCTTTGCTGAAGACAAGGACAATCAGACGGAAGTTGGAAGGAATCGCAGGGTAACCAAACGGCCCTTGGATTTGGGCAAAGAGATAGCAATTTTCGACGGAAAAACACTGAAGGGTTGGCGAATTGCCAACACGTTTGATTTTGAGCAGCATGGCAAGGTTGAAGTTCGCGACGGATCGATTCATTTGGAAAGTGGTCGACCGGCAACCGGTATTGCTATTACCACCGAAATCCCCAAGTCAAATTACGAGATTTTCTTTCGTGGTCGTCGTGTTGCGGGAAATGATTTTTTTTGTGGGCTGACGTTTCCGGTAAAAGAACAGCACTGCACGTTGGTTCTCGGTGGCTGGGGTGGAAAACTCGTCGGCCTGTCGAACATCGATTCGTTCAGTGCCGCTGAAAATGACACGACGCGGGTATTCGATTTCGAAAATGGGAAGTGGCAGGATGTGCGGCTGCGAGTTACAGACGACTTTATTCGCATTTGGCTGAACGACCGGAAGATCATCGAAGTCGACGTCCAGCAACACAATTTTTCTATCTACTGGGCACAGGAGCCGATTCGCCCGTTCGGCCTAGCCACCTGGAATACGTATGGAGAACTGAAAGATCTGAAGATGTACCAACTCAAGAGCGAAGCGTCTGGCAACTTATTGCGCACCCGTGGCTAGCACCTACGCCTCAGGTTCGGCCCGCCAACTACCAACAGGGCGTCTGATCCATCGTCCGGCAGGCAGTCGATACAAAAAATGGCGTGGCCATGTGTCAACCCGCCATCACAGGTGATTGAACCACTCGTGTCGATTCTCGATTACCGCAACCAATACGACAACTAGGAACATGTGGGAGAGTCGGAATTGAATCGCCGGCTCACCATGCCTGTTGCAAAATAAAAGTTTCATGGTTCACTATTGGGTTGCAAGCGATTATCGCATCTGCCAACAATCTGACACGGCGACATGGTGGCAACGGCGGGCGGCAGCTAAGGCCGCTAGATTCCAAACACCTCTTGCATCTGCTTCCGAACGACGGTTAGCCTTGCCAGTCCGCCTCCTTCAACCTCAGCAGTTGCCCAACCCGCAAATCCAATTTTGTCCAGCGCCAGTCGAACCTGGTCCCACGGCAGGTCGCCCTCGCCGATATCGACGAACTTGTCTTTTTGGCGACTGAACCCCTTTACGTCCAGCTTGACACATCGCCGGCCGAGCTGATGAATCCAATCTCCCGGTTGTCCATACTTCCAGTGGTTCCCGATGTCGTAGTAAAGGCCGATCCATGGGCTGTCGAAGCTGTCGATAAAGTTGACAAACCTTTCGGCACTCTGCTCGGGCGGACGGTCATGGTCGTAAAACATTTGGTTCCAAACATTCTCGATCAGAATGGGTTGGCCAAGTGCTGCCGACAGCGGAAGAAGTTTTTTGAGCTCTTGGCGGCAGCGCTCCTCGATCACCTTGGCCTCTCCGTCCACGCTGTGTCCGATCACGACCAGAACGCCACAGCCGCCGGCGGCGTGGGACACCCGCATGCAGTGCTCCAAGTTGGCCGCGCCCTCAGCTCGCTCATCGGCCTTGGGGCTGGTTAGCCGCTTGTTCCAATGATTGTGGTTGATAGCATTGTGGACAAACACGCCCGACTCGCGTACTGCGTCCCGCGCTTGTTGCGGCGTGTAAGGCCCGGCATCGTCCAGATCAACTCCGTCGAATCCAGCCTCGGCCGCCAGGCCCAGCCTTTCAGCGAGTGACAACTTCCTACCATCGACCTCCTTAGCGATCATCGTCAGTTTGCAGGAAAGCAGCAAACGCTTGCCTTCCGGGGGCATAATAATCGGCGCAAGGTCGGTTTGATCTGCCTTGGTGGTGCTGCAACAGGCCAGCGGTTGAGCAGCCAGCGCAGCGGCTCCGGCGGAAACGAATCGGCGACGATTGACTACTTGGTGCTTGCCCTTCATGAATCAGCTCCATAGGATCGCAAAGGATTTGAAAATTTAGATAGTAATAATTTAGCTGATCTGGTCTCAGATTGGCAGATGGTTGGGCGAGTGAATGCGGAACCGGCGCTTCAACCACAAAATATTGTGCCATGCGGTTCCGGTTTCCGCGTCGAGTGGTTCAACCGGCCGAGCTTCTCATTCAACAGCGCAAACTTATTGGCTAGAATCGCTCGCGACTGTAATTCGAGACTTGTTGTTCTATTCAAGGCATCTCTAGAGTTCCGGTGTGTTCGGATGTCAGTGGAACGCGGCATCAGCCCCATCGAAATTAATTGACAAGCGAACGCCGTCGGCTGGCTGGGTAAAGGGTTGCAAGGATGGAAACCCTATGTTTGCCATTACCGTCGAAAAGGGGAAACTATTTTCGATCTATCCTGAAGATGCACAGCGAAATAGGACTTTGTTTGGTTGGATCGACGGCGGCAGAGGTTATTGCTACTCTTAACACTTTCCGAACCCCAAAAATGCGAACTGTAATGTCCCGCTCACGAAGATTCCTGGCCGCAAGCTTATGGTTGTCCACTGGCGTTCTTGCACTCCCCGGGAACTGCCAGGAAACCAAAACTGTTAAGTCGTCCGTCCCGCCGGCGCTTGAGTTCTACGAAGGCCGGCGAATTGCGGTGACCATGCACTATGCGGGAGCTGAGTGGCTAATTCGAAACGAGCGCGAGCGCGAAGAACGTTGCTCCTTGATGCTAGAGAATTTGGGCGTGGAGAAAGGAATGACCATTTGCGACATGGGCTGCGGGAACGGATTCTATGCCCTGAAACTGGCCGAAATGGTCGGGCCCGAAGGCAGAATTCTGGGCGTTGACATCCAGCCGGAGATGCTGAGCTTGTTGCGCGAACGGATGGAAGAGAAGCGTATCAGCAATGTCACTCCGATTCTTGGTTCGTTTCATAACCCTCGCCTTCCCGACGGTGGAGTCGATCTGATCTTGCTGGTTGACGTTTATCACGAATTCTCCCATCCCGAACACATGCTGCGGGCGATGCGCCGGTCGCTTTCTGAAGATGGACTCATCGTGCTTGTGGAGTATCGGGAGGAAGATCCGGACGTGCCGATCAAGCCGCTTCACAAAATGAGCAAGACACAGATTATGAAAGAGCTGACGCGGAACCATTTTGTGTTTGCTAGGGAATTCAATGGTCTGCCATGGCAGCACATGATGTTCTTTGGTCGGGACGATGCGAAAGGCGACCTGAAAAGCGGCGCGAAACACAACGCGAAAGATGGCGAGAAGCGTAGTGCCCAAGGCGGCGTACGGAGTGAATCGCTGGGTGATCTGGAGCCACTTGAATCGGTCAACTAGGGGACGGGCCGAAACGGAGGTGCGGATCACTGCGGGGGTGCAAAAAGAGATTTGCGTCCTATTGCGGAATACAGATCTGGTTATTCCACCGTCACACTTTTCGCCAAGTTTCTGGGCTTGTCGACGTCGCAGCCGCGGAGTACAGCAATGTGGTACGCCAACAATTGCAAAGGGACCGAAGTGACAATGGGCTGTAGGAAGTCGGGCACGGTAGGTACCTCGAGCACGTCGTCGGCAAGTTTGGTGACATGCTGGTCGCCTTCATCAACCACCGCGATCACTGGCCCTTTTCTCGCTTTAATCTCTTCAACATTGGCCACAACTTTATCGTAGACTCCGCTCTGCGGCACGATAAAGACGCTGGGTGTTTCGCGGTCGACCAAGGCAATCGGACCATGCTTCATTTCCGCTGCGGGATAGCCTTCGGCATGGATGTAGCTGATTTCTTTGAGCTTGAGCGCACCCTCCAAGGCTGCCGGAAAGTTGTACTGACGACCCAGGTAAAGAAAGTTGTTGCAGTCGGCATACTTTTCAGCGATGTGGCGGGCTCGGTCGTTCTGTAATAGCGCGCGTTCGATAAACTCGGGCAGACGATTTAGCTCGCTGATGATCTTCAAACCGGCCTCAAAGCTCAGATGGTGGAGCCGACCAAAATAGAGTGCCAGGAGCGACATCACCACACATTGTGCCGTAAAAGCTTTTGTCGAGGCGACGCCAATTTCAGGCCCCGCGTACATGTAGATTCCGCCGTCCGCTTCCCGGGCAATGGTGCTGCCCACGACGTTGCAAATTGACATGGTCGGGTGGCCTTTGCGCTTCATTTCGCGCAGGGCCGCCAAGGTATCGATCGTCTCGCCGCTTTGGGTTAGCGCAAAAAGGAGCGTTTGCGGTTGCAGAGGCGGATTCCGGTAACGTAGTTCGCTGGCGTATTCCACTTCTACTGGAATACGGGCCAGCGATTCGATCATGTGCTCGCCTACCAGCGACGCGTGCCAACTGGTTCCGCAAGCGGTCAGCACAAACCGTTTTACCGACTGCAACTGTTGGGGCGTCAGATTGAGTCCGCCAAAGACGGCTGTTGCTGCGTCCTTATCGAGCCTGCCTCGCATGGCGTTTCGCGCGGTCTCGGGCTGCTCGAATATTTCTTTGAGCATGAAGTGCGGGTAGCCGCCCAAATCGATGTCGGTCTCGTCGATGTCGAGTACGTTCACATCGTGACTCACGTTGCCTTGATCACGATGCACGACGCGAATTGCATCCGAACTGACCACCGCCACTTCATGGTCGGCCAGATAGACGATTTTTTCGGTTCGCCCAGCCAGAGGCGACGCATCGCTGGCGATAAAGTTTTCGTCGTTGCCTACCCCGATTACCAAGGGGCTTCCCAGGCGAGCTGCCACGATAACGTCGGGCCAGTCTCGAAAAACGATGGCCAGGCCATAGGTGCCTTGCAACTGGGCCAAGCTATTTTGCACGGCCGCGACCAGCGGCGCATGAGGATCAAACGGGCTGGTGGACTTGTCCGCCAGGTTTTGGAGTTCGTAGGCAAGAAGTTGCGCCACCACTTCGCTGTCGGTATCCGACTGAAAATCACAGCCGCGCTCAAGCAGTCTTTTCTTGATGGGGCGGAAGTTTTCGATGATACCGTTGTGGACAAGTGCCAACACTTGGTCTCCACCAAAGTGGGGATGGGCATTGGCATTGGTGGCTGGTCCATGGGTTGCCCAGCGCGTGTGGCCAATGCCAATCGAGCCTTCCGGCGAGTTGAACTTGAGGGCCTGCCCCAGATCGTCGACGCGACCTGCTGTTTTGGTCACGGCCAAATTGCCCTGGTCGAGCGTCACGATGCCTGAGCTGTCATAGCCCCGGTATTCAAGCCGCCGCAGTCCATCTAGCAAGTAGTCTGCTGCAGCCGCCGTTCCCACATATCCCACGATGCCACACATATAATTTGCAAGAGCCTTCGCTGCCCACTAAGTAGAAACTATTTCACAACCGCCAAGCGGTGGAAAACGTCCAGGAATGATGGCCAAATATTGGGTTTTGCAACCGGTTCCCGTTGCTAGCAGACCCTTAGTCGGGCTGAGTCAGCCGATAGGGACTACCGCGCCCACCAGAATTGCAGCCTGGATTGTAGCAGATGGATTTGTCGCGAAGCGATAGCACAATCGGTCTTTGCGGAGTGCCCACTGGCTCTTGTACGTGGGCACCTGGCGCGAATTGAACTGGATTCGACCCATGTTTTGCATTATCACCATGGGCCGCACACGAAATCGCACACATAAAATACGGAAGTTCTCGTGGTTGGACCATCAAGATTTGCCAAATGCGTGCTTGTCATTCCCGCGCGGCGGCAATCGACCCGTTTGCCCGAGAAACTGCTGCTCCGTGACACAGGAAAAACGGTCCTCGAGCACACTTTCAGCGCTGCCTGTGAGGCGAGTTCTCCCGACGGAGTGTTGATCGCCACCGATGACGACAAAATTGCCTCTGAAGCCCGCCGCTTTGGCGCGGTGGTGGTGATGACCAGCCCTGATTGTCGCAGCGGGACAGATCGCGTTGCGGAGGCAATTGCGTCGCAGTCGGATGCCCAGATCATAGTCAACCTCCAGGGCGACGAACCCGAGATCAATCCGCAGTCGATCGACCAGTTGGTGGAATCGCTTCAGGCGAATCCTGCGGCAGGTATGGCGACGCTTGCTACGCCGATTCGCGACCGCGCGATGCTGGAAGATCCCGCTTGCGTCAAAGTGGTTTTTGCGCCAAACGGGCAAGCGCTCTACTTCAGTCGAAGCCCGATTCCCCACATTCGGGACTGGGACGACCAGGTGCTGCAGGCCACACCCGCCGTGTTTTATCAGCACGTCGGCATTTACGCCTATCGCCGTGATCTATTGCTGGGCCTTGCCAAGATGCCGCCGGGTCGTTTCGAGCAACTCGAGAATTTGGAGCAACTGCGCGTCCTCGAGCAGGGCGAAACCATTCTAGTTACCACGATCGACGAGCCGACTCATGGCATCGACACGCCTGACGACTACCGAGCCTTCGTCGCGCGGCGACGCGCCGGCTGAGGCCTTGGCGAGATTTGTTTGGCCGAGCTGCGCAGCGTCGGCATCAGGGGTCAGCCCCGGCTGTTCCGCATTCTGGCCATTTCCGACAACTGCTACAATCGATTTGCCATGATCGAAATCGGATCAAAAAATGAGGCCACCCTCGCCTTGCCGCTGCTCATCACTGGCATTGCTGGAGTCGCCGGGTACAACGCATTCGCGTATTTCGGGGCCAAATACCCGGGACAAGTGGTAGGTATCCGTCAGGAAGACAACTGGCCGCTTTCGCAGCCTGGCATCGAAAGCTGCAATGCCGAAGACCGCGGCAAGCTCGCGCGGCTATTTGATCGGTATCAGTTTGGTTCGGTCCTCAACTGCGCGGGCAACTGCGCTTTGCGGGCCTGCGAATTGGATTCTCGTTTGGCCTGGCGGACCAACGTGGAGGGGCTGACCACACTGCTATCCATTATTGCGGAAAGCGATGTCCGATTGGTGCATGCCTCGATCGATCTGGTCTTTGCCGGCCGGGACGATCGAGATTATCGGGAAGACGATGTGCCCGATCCGGTGTCGGTCTACGGCAAAACGATGGTTGCGGCGGAGCGCTTGCTCCTCGATTGGCGACCGCAGGCGTGCACGCTGCGTATTTCGTTGCCGATGGGCGTCAGCTTCAACGGGCACGCAGGAGCTATCGATTGGATCCAATCACGTTTTCGGAAGCATCGGCCGGCGACTCTCTACTTCGACGAGGTGCGAACGCCAACCTATACTGACTGCTTGAACCGGGTGTTCGAATCGGTGTTGGCCAATCGTATGGTTGGCGTTTACCACGCGGGTGGTCCGCGGCCCCTGTCGCTCTATCAGATCGCGCAGATCGTCAATCGAGTTGGAGGCTACGACCCCCAACACCTAGTGGGTTGCCCCCGTTTGAATGCCGGTCCTATTCCGCCGCGAGCCGGAAACGTCGCTATGGATTCGGCGGCGCTGGCCTGCAAACTTGGCTACCAACCTTTTGATCCATGGCCCCTAGATGAGCATTGGGTGCCGACCCACGACGCGTGGCATTTCGACGGAGAGCGTGGCACACCGGAATTGTTGTCGCGGGTGTTGTATGAAAATCCCCGCTACCGGCAAGTGTGCAAGAATCCGCGCGGACCCCTGTAGTCCTCACTGTAGTCACTGCCAACGTGCGGGGCTAAGCGCTGCGCAGTCGGTCCCACAAGAGGATTCCGGCGAGCGACTTGGCATCTTCGATCTCGCCGCATAGGGCCATCGCTACGGCTTTCTCCCACGGGACAACGAGGTTCTCGATTTTTTCGTTGGCTTCGCGCGCTGGAGGCCCTGGTGTTAGGTCTTCGGCGACAAACAAGTGCATCCGTTCGTTAAGAATGCCTGGCGACATGAAAAACGGCGGAAGTTCACGCCAAGAGTTGGCCCTGTAGCCAGTTTCTTCTTGCAATTCGCGGGCTGCCGTCACCGAGGGGGCTTCGCCTTGGTCGATGGTGCCGGCTGGCAATTCGATGAGGGTCTTATGGACGGCAATGCGCTCGTTGCGAATCAGGCAGACGCGTTCTCCAGAAAGTAGCGCCACAATCGTGACTGCTCCTGGATGTTGGACGACTTGCCGCCGGAGCGGCTCGCGGCCGGCGCCAGTGGCGATTTCATGCTCGACAACGTGAAATCTTTCAGTTGTCAGCAAAGTTCGGGATTTGCCTAACACGGAATTGCTCCACGATAGAAAATAAAATTGGGCAAAGGATAAAAGTGCCCGATTACCGGAGGCAAGAAACATCGTTTGCCGCCAGTGCAAGCGGTTGTTAGGATAGCGGAGTAGGGGCTGCTGCGTCTATCTCCAGGGTAGTGGAGCACTTTGCGCGGGCATGCGATATTGCGGTCGGGCTGGACTGTGAGCAGGCGATCGTGCGGCCAGTGGATATGTTCGTTTGGCGTTGTTAGAACTCGTGTATTGCCATGAATCAGGCTGAGAATTACAGGAGCTTATGTGTTGGCCGCTGGCGGGGTGGCGATGTTCGCCTGCACGTGTTGTTTCCTTTGCTCGCGCTTGGTGTGGTCGTCCTTGTTCATGCCGGAGACATGCATCCCCGAGTGGCCTTGTGGGGGCTATTCGTACTGTTGCTGAGTGTCTCTCTTCACGAACTAGTGCGAATCATCACCGCAGCGAGAATGGGAGGACGCACGTCGACGGTGGTATTGGCGCCATTTGGCGGTTGTAGCCAACTCCATTTGCCGGCAGATCCACCGGCGCATCTGGTTGCGGCCTTGGTGGGGCCAATGACTTTTCTGGCCCTGCTGATTGCGAGCGCGTGTGGTTTGGCCCTGCGGGGTGACCGCGACGTTTACCATTTGCTGAATGTGTTGGCACCACCTATCGAAGCTAGGGGTGTAGTCTTCTCGATCACCACTGCGACGTTAGTGGGCCAGTTGATGGTCTGGATTAACACTTGCTTGCTGCTAGCCAGCCTATTGCCCATCGATCCCTGCCCGGGCGCTGAATTGTTGCGAGGTATTTTGTGGCCGATTGTGGGCCGCCATTCGGCGGCTACGGCGACCTCGCATATTGCCTTGCTCGGTGCCCTGCTGGCTGCTGCTGCGGCCCTTCTGATGCTGAAGTATGATGGAGGGAACGCCCTTGTTCCGAGTTGGTTTCCGATAAGCGTGATTTCGGTCTTGCTGCTTTATGGGGGCATGCAGAGTACCGTCGGCCGCCGCTATGATCTTGGCCTAGCCATTGACGAATTCGATTCCGACGACGAGCAATGGTTAGTGAGCGAATGGTTGGAAGATGACCGCGAGGCTGTACTAGTTGAGCACTTGCAAGACAAAAAACAAGAAGTGCTGGATCAAAAGCGGCGCGAGCGTGAAGCCAATGAGGACGTCAGAGTCGACGGGATTTTGCAGCGTTTGCATCACACTAGCTTTGAGAAGCTTTCCGAAGAAGACCGTTTCCTTCTAAAGCGGGCTAGCAGGCGGTATCGCGATCGCCGAAATTCCCTGGATGAGTAGCGCAAAGGTGTGCGCTCGCGATTTGAGTGGCCGGTGGACAGTGGCCGCACGAGGATTGTCGGCGACTCCCGCATTGCGCATTTTTCGCCATGTCCACCGCTCTTGCTAAGGCAATTCCAAATCACAGGACTACGGCCGCGCCGACGTTGCTGTGGAGTTCATCACCCGGTTTGTTGGACCCGCGCCGGACCATTGCCAGCGCTAGCGGCCGTTCGTAGCGGGGCGACCAGCAGGCAGAAGTGATCTCACCGACCACTTGATCTTCTTTCAACAGTTGGACGCCCGGCGCCGGTTGGGCATCCCTGTCAAATCTAACAGTTGTGACTTGCCTGTTCACATGCCCCAAGGCATCGATGCGGGCAATCGTCTCTTGGCCAAGATAGCATCCCTTGTTGAAACTGATGGTCTGATCGTCGCGCGCGACTTCTTGCGGAAAGTGCGCGCTGCTAAAGTCGGTCCCAAATAGGGGCAGTGACGATTCGATGCGGAGCGCATTCCAAGCCGAGTCATCGCCTACCAAGGTGCAGTCGGCCGGCCAGGATTCCTGGACCTCGCCGCGCGGGCAGCGCACCAGAAAGCTTTCCGGCCAAATCAGTCCCGCGCGGACGACCAAGCCATCTTGGTTCGGCTGGCAGAAGATTACGCTTTGCCATGGAAGGGAAGGCGCGGCCAGGTCGTCCCCGGTGAGTCGGCCGACTACTGCTGCCGATTGGCGACCTGAGATGAACGTCCACTCGTGTTCGTCGGTCGCATTTTGCAGCACGACGTCTTCCCGCACGATATAGCGATCGAGGTGGTCCAGGAGCGGACCTGCCCCGCCCCCAGTAACCACGAATTGGAGGCTGTCTTCCAGTACAACGACAATCCCGTGGGCAACGATCTTTCCTTTGACATCGGTGCAAAATGCTTCACAACCGTCTCCGGACGAAAGCCGGTTGATATCGTTGGTACACATATTGTGCAAAAACTTGGCGCGATCCTGGCCGGTGATCGAAACGACCTCCCAGTCCTCGAGAGCCATGCGCCCACAACCTAAGGTCATCTGGTCGTAGTCCTCGCGAAAATGCGGGGTAGTGGGTGGCGGCATGGTTCCATCTCAACAGTGATCAAACGGGCTCAGGTGTTTTCAAACCGTTCGTACCCGGTGATCACGGGTTGCCGATACTCGGTAGTGCGTGCTGGGCTTGTTCCAGCACAACTGTAGCGTCGTGGTTCTGTACTAAACGGTCCAGTTCATGATCCCCAGTGATCGGCGTCACGCCCAGGCTTTCGACCATTTTTTCCGGCAGATTACTTCGTAAATAGACTGGTCCGTCTCGTAGTGCGCGGCACAATTGCCAAGCTGACCAACCGTCAGTCCGGCCATCTCGCACAATTTCGCGCTCGGCCAGATCGTAGTCTTCGTTATCCACCAGGGCCTCAAAAGCCTCGCCGGGTGGTACAACGATTGTGGAGTAAATTGCGATCGATCCGTCCTTGTTTAGTAGAGAAGCGGCACCCCGCAGTGCTCGGCCCAGGTTTTTCCAGGTCTGCTCCCCGGGGCCGCCGACCAATGTTGCGATGACTAGGTCGGCCCCCCGTGCAGGGGTGCAGGACCAGGTTTCGCGGTAGCGCTGTTCACATTCCGCGCCAACCTGTGCCGACTCGCCGGCCTGCAAATACACGACGCTACCTCCGGGCCCGGGTACCACCTGTACCACCGTGCCGATGCCAAGCAGCCAGCCCGCCTCAGTGATTTCCTGCCGGTGTTCCTGGCGTGCCGATTCGCCGGGTTCGATTAGCGGGGCTTCCAGCCGGTCGACAGTTGCCCTGTCGGAAAAATGGGGAAAGAGATTTTCAAAATCAGTGTCGTCGCCCCTCGCGGGCATGCACACTGGCAGTACCAGATCGGCTTCACAAAGACGACGGTTGAGCCGAATGGCCTGTCCGGTCCTTGCCACGCCCAGCATCTGGGTCAAGTTGGGGTCGTCCGGATCGTGGATGGTAAGACATTGCTCGGCCACACCCAGGCGCGGTAGCGCTTCGCGAAGAGCAGCCTCCTCGGAAAATCCATGCGGCGCGACGACCGAAACTCGCGAGGATTCGACGCCGGCATCCTGTAATGCGGCGAGTGCGCCCTCGGCGATTGCCAGAGAGGAGGGAAGTCCCGGGCCCAGCGCCAGCGTTACCCGGTCACCAGGAACGGTCGCCAGGGCTAGGGGAGGGTAGCCGATGGGTGCGGCCAGGGCAGCGCGCAGGTGAGCGACGATTTCCGTGTTCGAAAGGCTCGTGCTGGGTGCCGCGCGCACACGGATAATTCGCTCGGAATCGAGAGCACACGAGAGTCCGTTTCCGAAGTCCAAGGTTGTCGTCATAATAAATAATCGATCACTGCGATAAACGGTCCAAGTAATTGGCTTGCCCGGTGATTGGCTTTGGGAGTGTCAATAAAATGGGCAGTCCCGCTTCACTCCATTGCGCGGCTACGAGATTAGCCTCCAAAATCAACAATAGTCAACAGGCCGCGCCTCGCATCGGTTTGGGCGAACAGCGTAGCTGCATTCGGCGCTGGCTGTCATGTTGTCGTCGGCTACGCTGCCTGCTGGGCATGTGATAGTTTGGTCTGTTATCCGTTCTGTGACCATTATTGGCGCAGTGGGGAGCCGGTTGGTCAAGTGGGGGCCGCAGGTCGCCGTTCCAAGTTAAGGCCATTAGATTCCGAATGACCGGTAACATCCGATCAGTGGGTGCCCTCGGCGCCGCCTGCAGATCGTCAAGCCGCTGGCCGTTCCAGTCGTGCCGTCGTCGCGTGTGTACCAAAATTCGGGCCTGCTCTGACGCAAAAGTCGTGCAGAATCCGGCGCAACCCTTACGAACGCAATACCCGGACTCCGGCAAGTCTGCTGGCCCGGCAATTTGACGAAACGCGTCAAGGTATACTCCTTAGGTCGTCGATAGCCCACATATCCAATGAAGCGTTAGCTGTTTCAGGGATACATGAGGTTTCGTACCGGCACTAAAAATAAAAATTGTGTGGACGAATCGCCATCTCCCAGTAGCAGCAACAGTGTTTCCCCCCCCTTAGAAGGAGCCTTCCCAATGAAAAGTCACCTTGTACTGTCGACGCTTTGTTTGAGCGTCGCTGTCGCATTGAGCAGTGCGTCGAACGCCAACGCGTTCTTCGCCATGTTCGGATGCGCCTCTGAGGCTAGCTGCGGATGTGCAGACGAGCCGAGCTGTGGATGTGCAGAAGAGCCTTCCTGTGGTTGCGCAGACGATTGCTGCGATTGCTGCAAGAAGGATCGTTGCGGTTTGCTGGCCAAGTTGCGTGCCCGTGTCTCTGCTAACAGTTGCTGCGAGGCTAGCTGCGGATGTGCAGACGAGCCGAGCTGTGGATGTGCAGAAGAGCCTTCCTGTGGTTGCGCAGACGACTGCTGCGATTGCTGCAAGAAGGATCGTTGCGGTTTGCTGGCCAAGTTGCGTGCCCGTTGCGCTGCTAACAATTGCTGCGAGGCTAGCTGCGGATGTGCAGACGAGCCTTCCTGTGGTTGCGCTGACGAGAGCTGTGAGCCCAGTTGCGGTTGCGCTGGCTAGTAACGAAAGGGTAAGTGGGACTTTAGGTTCCAAACCCATAGATGATCAAAACGGCCTCTGGCGGAATTCGCCAGAGGCCGTTTTTTTTGGCACGCTCGGTAATCGCCAGTCAATTGGCCATTCTCTAGACGCCGATGGGTCCATCGGCGGCAATTCTGTCAGGGAGGGGAACCGCAGGTCTGTGATAGACTGTGTTTCCTTGCGAACAGAATTGGAGCCAAGCTAATGGTGGGCGCACGCTTGTCGGCATTCGGGTGTTCGATTGTCCCGAGCGAAGCGGCGCTTGCCGATACTCAAGCGTTTCTACAGACACAAGGGGCTAGGCCGCTCGAGCCAAGTGAGCGGGGCGAGTGGCTGCAGCGCTTACGCGACACACTGGGCAAACAGGACGTTGAATTTTTTGGTATGGCTCCAAATTCTCACGTGGCGAAAACACTATTGCTTGCCGACTACCACATGAAGCTCATTGGCATGGGACTTGTCGACGGGTTGGAACGCGTGACTAGCTACCTCGCCATGGTCCGGCTGGGGCCGAACGGCGAACCGCCCCTGATGAGCGTTTTGCGCTGGTGGTTCGCGATGCACTACGAGCCGGTTGAAACCAATTCGGAGCGGGACGTTTTTTGCATCCGCGGTCCGGGGGCCAAAGTTCTGAGCGAAAACGAACTCCTTACGGCGCGCGGCGAGAGGATTCACACCGGGACATCCGATGAGCGGAATGCATGTTTTGCGAATTCCTTTTCCGCCAAGTTTGAAACGCTATGTGAGCGCTACCCGCTGTACGGCGAACTGAGAAACATCTTTGATTTGGCGCTGGTGGTTAATTTAATTGAGCGGGAAGGGTTGACCGAACGAGTCGGTTGGCGGCCCGACTTATTTGCCGACGGAACCCGCCTTTGCTTGCCGCAGGTGCAATAGGCCAATTCATAAAGAAGCTTTATTTCGACGAGCCATCTTGCGCGCCGTCTCCGCCGGATTTCAGAGACTTGGAAAGGAGTTCGGCCTTGGCGTGCTGGCGCTCCATCAAGAAGCCGAAAGAAAAGATTGGGAAGCCAAGGAGGATGAAGCTAACGGAGAGAGGGGTGGCGAGCATGAGGGCTCCTCCAGAGAACATCACCCAGTCCATCACCCCTTTCTGTCGAGGCGCCACAATAAATACTACCAAGGAGAAGGCGGCGACACCGCAGATCGCCTGGCCGAACTCCTGTGGTCCTTTCAGCCCACCGATTACTAATGCGATCGGCCCTGTAAAGGACAGGGTCCACAGGGCCAAGATTCTAATAGTCATGGCAACCCCTTTCCTCCCGCGGACGCGGCACGGTGGATTCAAGCCACGTCTTCGGTGTGTTTTTCATCGGTCTGTGCCAGTGGGGTCGTTTCCCTGGAGATGCCCGTGCCGTCGGCAGCAAGAGATCCTTCCTCGGCCTCCGAGTTGATTGTTTTTTCGATCAGAGATGTGCGGCGGCGACGCATCCACCACAGCCATGCGCCCAAGGTAATTGCCAACACAACCAGTGAAAGGGTCTTCTCTGCGTTGAGGAGCAAGTTGGTGATTTCCTCTCCGTAAAGGTAAGACAAACCAAAGAATGTTGTCACAACCAGCGTCGCACAGGTGAGATCGCAAAACACAAAACGTCGATACGGCATGCGGACCACACCCGCCGCCAGGTAGACGGGGCCTCGAACGCCTACCATAAACCGGGCGAGCAGCATCACCTTGAATCCGTGGCGCTGAATGGCCTGTTCGAACTGTTGTTCCCGCTGGGCACCCACAAATTTTCCCAGCTTCGGATGCTTGGCCAGCAGGCCATGGCCGAAGCGGTGGCCGATCCAATACATGACGCTGTCTCCGATCAGCGCGCCCAACAAGCAGGCGGCGAAGGCCCACTCTGGCTCCAGGCGTCCTTGCGCGCTGAACACGCCGGCCAGGACGATCGGTACCTCTTCAGGAATCGGAAGACCGCAGCCGGTGAGCACTAAAAACACGATGATGCCAAGATAGCCGCCGCTCTGCAGCAAAAACTCCACCAAAATGGGCCTCCGGTGAATCAGTTCAGATTAAGCTCAGATTAAGGGGAGCCTCGGACGGAGGCCCCAAAAGATTAGTATCGGATTATTGCCCCTAGTGTCGCCAATCTACGACGAAATCAGCCCACCGGTGTCCAGGAGTCGCCCGTCAATCCAAATGCGTGAACGGAAATGCGGCTGGACTGTTCGCCAGGGCAGACCAGAACGGCCCCAATCTTGGGGTGCAAGTCGCAGTAATCCGCCACGGCAGCGCTACCCATGACAAAAAAAGCGGTAGCGAGTGCGTCGGCTTCTGCGGCGGAGGGGGCCAATACGGTGGCGCTCAGTACACCTTCGGCAGGCCAGCCAGTGCGTGGATCGATGACGTGGCTCAGCCGGCGGCCTTCGTGCTGAAAGAACTGACTCGCCCCCCCCGCCGTGGCAAGCCCCTGATTTCTCAAATGGAATTCTGCAATATGCTGTCCGGGCTCATCTGGATGGCAGAGCCCCACCGTCCAAGCTCCACGGTCATCAGCCCGATTGGCTCCGCGGGCAAGTACGCTACTACCGCCCGCATGCCAGAGATAATCGCGGAGGCCTTGGGAATCGAGTTGCTCCGCCGCGCGATCAAGCGCGTAGCCCTTGCCAATTGCGTTGAAATTGATCTGTACTCCGTCTTGCAGATATTGAATCGTCTGTTTGTGCGGGTCGAGCTGTACTTTTTCACCGCCGACCTTAAGGAGGGCCTCGTCAATATCTGCTTGGTGAGGCAACTGTCCTGCGCGCCGCAAGAAACCCCAAACTTGGGAAAGTGGGTGGCTGGTAATATCGAATGCGCGTTCGGTCTCGCGGTTGAGCCGCGTGGCTAATTCCAATAGACGAAAAAGACCGGACTCGACCTTTACGGCTTGCGTGGAGGCTGTGCGGTTGATTTCGATCACATCGCTCAGGTCGCGATAAACGGTCAATTGCGATTCAAGCTGTTCTATGAGATCCAGGGCTACCATAGCGGCTGCCGGCGCCTCTCGATCGGCTTCGTGAAACTGCAAGGCAAACTGACAGGCCATGGCTTGTCGGCAGATCCGCACATGCAGGACCGAAGGAGCGTCCAGTTCCACACTCAAGAGTTCCGATTTCGCATCCACCCAAGCCCGGGCCTTATCGACCAGCGTGTGCGCAGCGGCCTTGCCTTGTAGAAAATCGCGCCGGGAATGTTCGTCGGGCACAGCCATGAGCCTATTATTGCACAAAGGGGTCGAATATCGAGTGTTGAACAAGGAGTGACCGTCGCACCCACTGCTCCGTGTGTGCCTTTGCCCATGGGTTCACCGTTTGAGCTGCCAGCCATTCCTGGTACGATTCCCCCCATGCATGAACCGATTATTAGCGTTTCCGGCTTGCGGGGTATTGTCGGCTTGTCGCTCACGCCGGAAATTGTCAGCCGGTATGTTGCGGCTTTTGTCGAGTCGTTGCCGGCGGGCCCGGTTGTTATCACGCGCGACGGCCGCGGCACGGGCCTGATGGTCGCGGCAGCAGTGAAGGCGGCGCTGATGGCCGCTGGGCGAACCTGCCTGGATGCCGACTTGGCTGCAACGCCCACCACGGGCGTGCTCGTGCGGCATTTGGCCGCGGCAGGCGGTATTCAGATTTCGGCCAGTCATAATCCGGCCCCTTACAATGGACTGAAACTGTTGGATCGCTCGGGCCGCGTGCTTCCTGCCGCTGCTGGTCAGGAGGTCTTGGACCGGTATCGGGCCGGCTCGCCTCAGTGGCAACCGCACGACCAACTTGGCGCTTGCCACCAGATCGAGGATACCGTGACTGCGCATCTGGCGCTGGTGGCGGAGATTTGCGATGTCGCGCGGATTCGGCAGCGCGGCTTTCGCACATTGATTGACTCCAATCATGGCGCGGGGGGGCTGCTGGGTGTAGCCCTTTTGCAGGAGCTTGGCTGCACAGTTAATTTGCTTGGTGGAGAAGCGGATGGTCAGTTTGGTCATCCGCCCGAACCCACTGAAGAGAATCTGGCTGCCGTGTTGCCGCTTGTCCCGGCTGCCAATATCGACATTGGCTTCTGCCAGGATCCCGACGCTGATCGTTTGGCGGTGATTGACGAAACGGGCCGGTATTTAGGAGAAGAATATACCCTTGCGCTGTGTGCCGATCACGTATTGCGTCATCGGCCTGGCCCGGTGGTCACGAATTGCTCGACGAGTCGGATGACGCAGGACTTGGCCGAGAAGTACGGGGTGCCCTATTTTCGTAGTAAGGTTGGCGAGGCCAATGTGGTCGATTTGATGTTAACCGAAGGAGCGGTCCTGGGCGGGGAGGGCAACGGAGGCGTTATCGATCCGCGCGTTGGTCAGGTACGCGACAGTTTTGTCGGCATGGCCTTGCTGCTGGATGCCATGGCCGCGCGCGAGGCTCCCGTCAGTTCGCTGGCGGATGAGGTGCCCGGCTACACCATTCATAAGACCAAGGTCGATCTTCCAGCGGAGCAAGTGCCGGCCGCAGTTGCGGCGCTGGCGACGTCTTATGCCGACGCGACGGCGGATCACCTCGATGGCTTGCGCCTCGATTGGCCCGACAAATGGATCCTGGTGCGGGCGAGCAATACCGAGCCCATTGTACGCATGGTGGCCGAAGCAAAAACGGCCAAGGATGCTAGGTGTCTTTGCGCTGAAGCAGCCGGCGTTCTGTCGGCTCTATAATTGCGGATGGCCTGTGGCTGCGAGGGCAAGCGTCCAAGGAATGGGGCCGCGGTCAA
Source organism: Pirellulales bacterium (assembly GCA_022448265.1). Lineage (GTDB taxonomy): Bacteria > Planctomycetota > Planctomycetia > Pirellulales > Lacipirellulaceae > Bythopirellula. The sequence goes on along the minus strand of JAKVCC010000021.1, from coordinate 41,275 downwards.
CAGACTGCATTAATCCGGCGAGCGCTTACCTGTCCGGCGGTCACCATGACAAAAGCTCCGAGCGCCTGCCCGTCATTGGGGACCACAACCGGTGCATAGCGGCAAGACGTACCAATCGCCAGCCCCGGTTGATCTGGCAAAGCGGATTCCACCAGCACCTGCAGCCGTGCGCCACTCAGGCTGGAAAAATAGCGACTCTGCAGTTCTTCTTCCACGACCCCCAGCGCGCGGCTCCGTTCTTGCTTGATCTTTTTGGGCAACTGGCCTGGAAAATCGGCTGCCGGCGTACCGCGGCGGGCACTGAAGGGAAAAATGTGAATTTTCGAAAAACCAACTTCCTTCGCCGCGTCGCACGTCTCGGAAAATTCCTGGTCGGTTTCCCCGGGAAATCCGACAATGATGTCCGTTGTAATCGCCGGCCGCTCAAGGCTCTCGGAAAATAGCGCACAGCGATCGACAAACCGGCGGCTGCCCCAACGACGCCGCATTCGGCGGAGCACGCTATCGCTGCCGCTTTGCATGGATATGTGCAAATGGGGACACACTTTGTCGCCATGGTCTCGCATCACGGCAATCAATTCGCGGGTGACTTCCGTTGCTTCGATACTGGACAGTCGAATCCGAAAGTCGCCCGGCAGCCTGGCGATGGCCGCTACTAAATGAGAAAGGCGTGTCCACTTGGATTTTGGCAAGTTGCGATTCCCGTCGACTCCGTAGTGGCCCAGATGAATGCCCGTGAGTACCACTTCTCGATAGCCGTTGTCGACCAGTCGGCGGACTTCGTCCAAGATGTGCGCCGCAGGCCGGCTTGTTAGTTGGGGCCGCACGTGGGGAATGATACAGAAACTGCAGCGCAGCAAACACCCATCTTGAACTTTCACGTAGGCCCGGTGCCTGCGGCCAAATCCCGAAATTCCGGTGGGTACGTCGGTGACGCCAAAACGGCCTAGTAGATCGGGCAGCTCACGTTTGTCGGTCAGCACCTCAGTCACGTTGGGGAGGGCTGCGACTTCGTCGGGCGCCCGCGTGGCATAGCACCCCATCACGACAATTTTACTGGCCGGGTTTTCCCGCGCCAGCCGCCGAATTACCTGCCGACTCTTGGAATCGCCCTCGGATGTAACCGTGCAGGTATTGACCACGCACAACTCAGCCGGTTGCTCGGCGGCTGCGTCTTCGTAGCCGATACCCAGCAGACCTTCGCGGAGGTACTCGGTCTCGTACTGATTGACTTTGCAACCGAGGGTAACGGTCTTGAGCTTCATTCGGTCGCCTCGATCGTACTCCACATCGATCCCTTACTCCCTTGCAGATAGTCTTTGCCATAAGCGTGGATTTGATCCCGCTTCAGTTCGGCGTGCTCCTTGGTGGTGGTCAGCACGACGGCACGACCTTCCTGATCAACTTGCTTTGCAATGACTTCGCAATGTTCTTTAGTATGGCCAAACAATTCGCGAAGCATCTTTTCCACATAGTCGAACGTGTGGTCGTTGCTGTCCCAGATGAGCACGTTGTAGCGAGGCTGTCGATTGGCCTGACGCTCTTTCTGTGGGGCGATTGTTATGGTGCCTTCTTGGCCCGGATCTTCAAAGTCAGTCATCCTGTGTGCCTTTCCCTGCAAACGAGAGGCCATTGTCCCAGGTGGTGCAAACGGTTTCCGCACATTATATTAAACGCCTGCTCTAGGAGGAAATGCCTCCTGATAGCCTACCCCATTGCGAGGCGAATTGCCTACCGACTGCCTTGACAATACCCGCCCTCAACGACGTTTTCCGATGCGTGGACCAGCTTGGTCCTCAATTCGAGGCCGATCTGGTCGAACTGCTGCGGATTCCCAGCGTGAGCGCGGATTCACGCTCTACCCCCGACGTGCGGCGTGCTGCCCAGTGGCTGGTGGAACACCTGGGAGCCATGGGTTTGCCCGCGCAATTGATCGAAACTCCCGGACACCCGATCGTCTATGCCGAGACGCGCCCCGTCCCTGGGGCACCGGTGGCACTTGTCTACGGGCACTACGACGTCCAGCCTCCCGATCCGTTGGATGAATGGACAAGCCCTCCTTTCGAGCCGACTGTGCGCGACGGCAACCTTTATGCTCGGGGAGCTACCGACGACAAAGGGCAGATGCTCACGCATATTAAGAGCGTGCAGGCATGGCTGGCAGCAAATGAAACACTGCCTCTCCAAGTCAAGCTGCTTATTGAGGGCGAGGAAGAAGTCGGTAGTGAGCATTTGGAACACTTTCTCGGCAATAACCGAGAAAAGCTCGCATGTGACTGTGTGGTCATTAGCGATACGGCGCAGTTTGCTCGCGGTGTGCCGGCGATCACCTACGGCCTGCGCGGCATTGCTTACTATGAACTTCATTTGCAAGGGCCCAGCCAAGACTTGCATTCGGGAGTTTTTGGCGGTGCGGTGGTCAATCCGGCCGTGGTACTCAGCCAAATTCTGGCAGCCGTCCTCGACGACCAGGGCCGCATCCAACTTCCTGGATTCTATGAGGATGTCGTGCCCCTTGGCGATCGTGAGCGAGACGAGTTCCGATCGCTTCCGTTCGACGAGCAGGCATTTCAGGACGAACTTGGCGTGAAAGGACTTGCCGGAGAATCTGGTTTCAGCACGCTCGAGCGGCGCTGGGCCCGTCCATCGTTTGATATCAACGGAATTTGGAGCGGCTACCAGGGCGAGGGCGCCAAGACTATCCTGCCCGCCCGAGCGAGCGCAAAATTCAGTTTTCGCCTCGTGCCTGATCAGGATCCAAAAAAGATTACCGCGGGTTTGCGCACTTTTCTCAAGCCGCTCATTCCTCAAGGTGTCGCTATGGAACTTGTCGATTTTCACGGCGCTCCGGGCATTGCCATGCCCATCGATAGCCACTACCTGAAAGCTGCCGCCGATGCGATTGAAATTGGTTTTGGCACGCGACCGGTATTCATTCGCGAGGGAGGCTCTATTCCCATTGTTAATACGTTCGCCGAAGAACTGGGGGCCGAAGTCTTGCTGTTGGGTTGGGGGCAAAACGATGATAACCTACACGCGCCCAACGAAAAGTTTTCGCTGGCTGATTTTCATCGAGGCATCCGCGCAAGCGCTGCGCTCTGGCATAGCCTTGCGGCTACCAAACAGTAAACAGTAACTACCAAACAGAACCTGTAATCTTTGACGTCCTCCTTTTCTGATTCATACTCCTGTGATACCGTCGTTCGAAAATCCTAGCCTTTGACCACGACTACAAAATGCTCGACAAAAAAAACATCCTCGAAAATACCGACCTCGTGCAAAAGAATTGCGACAATCGAGGCGTCAAAGTCAATGTGGGACGCTATGTTGAATTAGAAAGTCAGCGCCGCGCCCTGCAGCAGGAGATCGAAGAACTTTCTCGCCAGGCTAACTTGGTTAGCAAGTCGATTGGCAAGACGCAGGACGATGCCGAGCGCAAAGAGCGCAAGAAAGAAGGGCGACAGCTCCGCGAGCAGAAGGACGAAAAACAGGCAGCGATGGACTGTATTGCCGCCGAGGCAGGCGCTATTTATCGTTCGATGCCAAATCTCACGCATCCCGAATCGCCTGTCGGCAGCGAAGCGCACAGTCGCGAGTTGCGCCGGGGCGAACACGATGCGCGTTCTCTAGGCTTCCCCGTGCTGGACCATGTTGAACTGGCTGAGCAACATGACCTCATCGATTTTGAAGGTGGCGCCCGGACCGCCGGCAATGGATTTTACTTTCTCAAGAATGAAGCCGTCCTTTTGGAGCTGGCGCTACAACAATACGCGTTGGAGCTCTTGATGGGCGAAGGCTTCGTGCCATTGATTACCCCCGACTTGGCACGCGGCGAAATCTTGCAGGGTGTCGGCTTTATTCCGCGCGGTCCCGAAACACAAATTTATAGCATTGAAAACTCCGACCTCAATCTGGTCGCGACGGCGGAAATCACGTTGGGTGGTCTTTACTCGGGCCAAGTTATCGATGAGGACGACTTGCCGCTCACGCTGTGCGGGATTAGCCACTGCTTTCGCACTGAGGCGGGCGCAGCGGGAAGGACTTCCCGTGGTCTGTATCGGGTGCATCAATTCACCAAGGTGGAAATGTTTGCCTTTACTCGGCCCGATCAGAGTGAGCAGATGCACAATTCTTTCTGCGATTTGGAGTGCCGTATTTTCGATGGCCTGGGTATTCCCTATCGGGTCATCGATATCGCCACGGGCGACCTGGGCGGCCCTGCCTACCGCAAGTTTGATCTGGAGGCCTGGATGCCCGGCCGCGGCGACAACGGCGAATACGGCGAAGTCACCAGTGCCAGCAACTGCACCGACTACCAGTCGCGTCGACTGAACATTCGCTACAAAACGAAAGGTGAAAAAGGGACACATTTCGTGCATACGCTCAATGGCACAGCCGTGGCGATCAGTCGAGCAATTCTCGCCATATTAGAGAACTGCCAGCAGGCCGACGGTACTGTGGTGGTGCCTTCGGTCTTGCAGAAATGGGTTGGAAAGGAGCAGATTGGCGGTGGGATTTAGCTGTCGGCCGCGGTATTTCGCTTGCCGACGGCTGGTGCTATCACCGATTTTCGAGGCAGACGTTTTGGCAAGGTGTGCGGGGCGCTGATCGGGACCGGTCCACATTGTATTGTCGCGGCGGCAAGTTGTCTGCAGATCTCTCTGGTGATGGGTGAGCCGGTTTGCTAGTTTTCTTTCGCAATAAAACAGATCTAACAGCTTCCCCTGCTTCGCAGAGAATTATTTGCCATGTTGCGCTGGTTGCCGGCCTTGTTGGTTTTTGGATTTACGCTCCTATGTGGCCCGGGTCTTGGGCCGCAGACGCGAGGGGCTGGCGCGAATTGGCAGGCGCTTCTCTCGGGCCAGAAAACGCAAACAAGTCCCACTGATGACTATGCGCTGACCGCAGACCGGGGCCCCTGGCTGGTGATGGCAGCTTCTTATTCGGGCCCGTCTGGCGAAAAGGAAGCGCGAAAGCTGGTTCATGAGCTCCGCTCCAGGCATAAGATGCCTGCCTGCTATTTCGGCATGACCTTCCAGATGGACGACGCCAACCCTGGACGAGGCATCGACAATTACGGTGGACGGGTTAAGCGCCGCTATCAGCGCGGCGATCAGGTAGTGCAACATGCTGTTTTGGTGGGAGACTTTCCGTCGCTGGGCGACAAAGGAGCGCAAGATGCGCTCAAACGCATCAAGCATCTGAGTCCGCAATCGCTTTCGCCCCAACAGGGAAAGTCAACCAGCCAAAGTCTGGCCGCGGTGCGTAAGTTTCACAATCTTATCCATAAAAAAATCGGGACATCCCAAAAAAAAGGGCCGCTGGGCCACGCCTTTCTCACAAAAAATCCGTTGCTCCCCAAGGAATATTTCATGGCCCAGGGAGTCGACCGGGAGGTTGCAAAATGGAACGAAAGCGTGAAGTATTCCCTGATGAAATGCCCAGGCAACTTTTCCATGCGGGTAGCAACATTTAAGGGGAGAGTTTCCCTGAAGGCAGCGAATGAAGACGGACAGAAAGGCAAGATCGACAAGGTGTCACATGCTTTGGTCACCGCCGCTGACAATGCGCACTTCTTGACCAGCGCGCTGCGGAAAAAAGGTTGGGAAGCCTACGAGTTTCACGATCGCTACGAGAGCTATGTTACGGTGGGGTCGTTTCGGGAGGGCGTTGCGCAGCCGAACGGGCAGATCCAACTCAAGCACCCCGATGCCAAAACGATTTTCGACACGTTTGGTGCGAGATCACCCCAAAACATTTTTAATCGCCCTGCCGAGCAGGATCTGATGGTAGAACAACAACAAAAGGCAAAGTTCCAGAAACTCTTGGGCAGTGCCACAGGAAATGTCAGCAAGGGTTTCCATCCCAAGCGCTTTGTCGGCCTTCCATTCGACATCGACCCCACCCCCGTACGCGTGCCACGCCAATCGATTAGTTCTGCCTATGTTCGAAATTAACTGTGCAGAATTGGCGGCGCAGAATTAGCTGCAAGGATCCAATGCTCCTGGTCATTGGCACTACAAATCTTGCCAAAGGGCGGGAACTGACGGAACTGCTTGCCCCTCACGGTTTTCTCGTGAAGACGTTGCAAGAGTTTTCTACTTCAATCGAGGTGGTCGAAGACGGCGCGACCTTTGCAGATAACGCGCGGCGCAAAGCGTCGCAACAGGCGAAGCACTTGGGTCGGTGGGTGTTGGCTGATGATAGTGGACTTGAAGTACACGCCTTGCAGGGAGCACCAGGTATCTACTCGGCCCGATATGCCGGCCAGGATGCATCTGACGCAGACAATAACGCCAAACTGCTTGCCGAACTGGAAGCAATTCCCGGCAACAAACGTGGGGCGCGCTACTACTGCCATGTGTCGGTTGCCGACCCTTCGGGAACTGTGCGCGCCGAAAGTTCAGGAGTTTGCGGAGGACGCATCCGCAGCGAAGGATCGGGCTCCAACGGATTCGGCTATGACCCACTATTCGAAGTCGTCGAGTACCATGCCACGTTTGGCCAATTGGGGCTGCATGTCAAGCGTGCCCTGAGCCATCGCGGACGAGCCATGCGGGCCGTGGTGCCCAAGTTGGTCTGCATCGCGTCGCAGGGGGAGTGGGACGACTAGCCCGAACTTCCCACTCTGATTCTGCCACAAGTCCCGCAGCCTCGACGAAACGAAGGCATGTCCACCCAGGGCCGGCCAAGGTCTTCCGTGATTTTCAGACAACCATCGCCCGTAATTGTTGCTCTGCATTTCGATGGGAGATTTAGCGTCTGGGAGAGTCCTGCTACAATGGGCCCCCTCGCCAATTAGCTACGGCTTGGTAGCGGCGCGCAAAAAAAGCCGTTTCGAACGAATGACTATCGAAACGACTTAATAATGAGAGCGAACAAATGTACTCGGAAAATCTAGCAGGGTGTTCGTATTTGTCCAAGTCTGGGACAAATTATTTTTCTGCCTTCTTTTTTTCTGGGTGGGTCCGAGCAGTGGCAAGAATGGCCTGGGTGGGTGTTATAGTGTTACTCGTTGCGGGCTCCGAAATCCTGACGCATGGTGGTCTCGCTGCAGAAATTTCTAAGGAATGGCCGAAGGAATGGATGGAGAACCAACTGCCACAACTTACTCAGCTCTACAAGAGTCTCCATCAGGCGCCCGAATTATCGTATGAGGAGGATCAGACCTCAGGCCGCATGGCGGAACAGATGCAGGAACTGGGACTTCGTGTAACCACGGAGGTGGGTGGGCACGGCGTTGTGGCAGTGCTAAAAAATGGCGCGGGTCCAACCCTGCTCCTGCGGGCTGACATGGACGCCTTGCCTGTCGCCGAAGACACGGGCCTTGACTACGCGTCGCAGGTAAAAGTGCGGAACCCGCGTGGCGCCACCGTGGGCGTGATGCATGCGTGCGGACACGATGTGCATATGACCAATGTGGTCGGCGCAGTGAGTTATTTGGCCAGCCATCGTTCTCAGTGGCAAGGTACGCTGGTGGCAATTTTTCAGCCTGCGGAGGAACGTGGCGCGGGCGCTAAGGCCATGATCGCCGACGGTCTATTGGTGCGTTTTCCTCGGCCCGATTTTGCGTTAGCTTTGCATGTCGCGGCCGATACCCCCGTGGGCCATGTGGGTTACCGTGCAGGCTACGCCCAGGCTAATGTCGACAGTGTGGATATTACTGTTCGTGGCCGGGGCGGGCACGGGGCCTATCCCCAGGCTACAGTCGATCCGGTTGTGGTGGCGGCCCAGTTGGTCGTCGACTTGCAATCGATCGTGAGTCGCGAAATTGCCCCCATCGATCCCGCCGTGATCACGGTGGGTTCGATTCATGGCGGCACCAAGCACAACATAATCGGCGACACGTGCGAGTTGCAGCTCACCGTTCGCAGCTACAGTCCCAAGGTACGCAAACATCTTATTGCTGCCATCCGCCGCAAGGCCCAAGCGGCCGCTGCGAGTGCGGATGCTCCGCCGCCGGAGATCCTTGTCAGCGAGGGCACGCCGGCCTTGTACAACGATCCGGATCTGGTGGCCCGTCTGGTGCCAGTGCTGGTCCAGGTGTTGGGCGATGAAAACGTGGCGGAGGTTGAGCCGTCGATGGGTGGCGAAGATTTTGGTCGCATTGGCGAGGAAGGAGTGCCCATCGTGATGTTCAAATTGGGCGCGATCAGTGCGGCGCGTCTGGAGGCTTTTCAGCGAGCCGGTACCGACCCGCCTTCGCTCCATTCGCCCAAGTTTTACCCCGATCCGGCGCCGACCCTCAGGACCGGAATCACGACGCTCGTTGCGGCAGCCCTTGAATTGCTACGGCCTGCCGACCCGTGAAAACAAAAACGTAATGTTCGAACACCAACGACACAAACCGGCTCGTGCACTGGACCGTCCTCGCGAACTGGTTGTCGTTTGCGCACCGTTGCGGAGCAATGTCAATTTTTCGCGAATCGCTCGCGCTGCCGGGTGTTGCGGCTTGCAAAGGCTCATTGGCACCGGCTCGCCCAAGCTCGATCTGCGCATTGCCCGCGAAAGTGCTGACTGCCTGCAGATCGAAACGCACCGATCGTTAGCGCCGGTGCTGGGTGACCTTCGCCAGGCGGGCTATCGTCTAGTTGGCTTGGAGCAGTCCACCGGCTCGATCGACATCCATGTTTATGAATTCCAGCGCCGCACGGCCTTAGTGGTTGGTAACGAACGCACCGGGCTACTCCCTGAACAGCTTGCACTGCTAGACGAGGTCATCGAACTACCTGTATGGGGTATGCCTTACAGTTACAACGTTGCAACGGCGACAGCCATAACTCTTTATGAATACTGCCGGCAATACCCGGACGGGTAAGGGTTGATTGGCGACATTTGCGCGGGCTAGGCATACTAAGCGGCATTTTGCATTCCCACGGCGACAGATGCGCCCCCCCGCGCCAGCCCGACTCAGGACACCAGTGCGCCCAGGACGATGACTGCCAAGAGTGATGCCACGATTGACTTAAACCCAGTGCCGAGCAGCCGACCCCAAAACGCGGCATGGCCGACCCGCATGGAGTGTCCCGCCGCCTCACCCAAAGTGTGTTCGGCAAAGGCGGCTCCGGCCAGCGCTCCGCAAGCGCCTCCCAGCACGGCAGCGATCGCCGAGCCCACAACGGGGATGGGAATGCCCAGCGCCGCGCCCGCCAGGGTGCCTCCGAGGGATCCGACAAGCGAAAAAATCGCGGCGCGGCGACTCCCACCCGCGCGACGCGCCCCCCAAACACCGGCAGCTAGTTCCACCAGTTCGCCGACTGTGGCCAGGGCTGCGGTTGCCAGTACAGTGGGCCAGGCAATTTGCGTGATGCCGCCTGTCGGCGCTAGCCAGGCATAAAGTGCCGCCGTCGCGACGATCAGCCAGTTGCCCGGCAATCCCATCAACGTCAGTGCCCACCCCGCGGCTAGCGCGGCAAGTAGGGCTACCAAAGCCGTGTAAAACAATAGATGGTCCATGAAAAAAGCCGTATTGTGGCACTTCGGGAAACGGGGGCAAACCAGCGTCTGCGCCTGCCAATCAGGGGGTTTGGCCCCTTTTTCATCGTAGCATGCCAGCCCCCATTTCTTATTTGCCCTACACAACGTCTCCGCCGGTGGCCTGCTGGAGGCAGCGAGTTATAGCGGTGGCACGGGGTCCGTAGAAGCGTAGGCGTCAATGGGACCCGTTTCGAAATTGTCATTCGGCGGCAAGATCCCGGAAAATTATATCCCTAAATTAGGTCTTGAAACCGGTTTTCGTCTCTTGTTGAGGCAAACGGACCCACCATCTAGGTTTCGCGCCCCGTTTTCTTAGACGCTCGTTCGGCTACAATGGGGCGTTTGTGTCCAGGCCGGTGCCAGCCGACTCTGGAAATCCCAACTAGCAAATATCTGAGGAGCAGCGTGTGCCCGGGACGTGTGTCATTGGATTGCAATGGGGCGATGAAGCCAAGGGTAAGATTGTTGACCTGTTAACACAGCAGCACGACATCGTCGTGCGTTATCAGGGAGGCGCGAATGCCGGGCATACAGTCGTTGTCGACGATCAGACCTACAAACTGTCGCTGCTGCCCAGCGGAGTTCTTACGCCTGGGGTTACCTGTGTGATCACAGGCGGCGTGGTCTTGTATCCCGAAAAAGTAATTGCCGAATTGGACGAACTAGCCGCCCGCAATGTGCAAGATTACGACAATCTGAAGATAAGCGATCGTGTCCATGTGATTTGTCCATGGCACTTTGCTGAAGATCGAGTCCTCGACAAAAGTACGTCCGACGGTGAAAATATCGGTACGACAGGACGTGGCATTGGTCCGTGCTATCGAGATAAGGTTGGCCGCTCTTACGCGATTCGTCTGGGAGATATGTACCGCGATACTTTTCGCCACCAGGTCGAACACAACGTTCGCGTAAAAAATGCCCTCCTCCAGGCCGGTGTGGACGAAGCTGATTTTGAGCCGTTGGATGCAGCATCTATTTTTAAGCAGTATCGGGAATTTGCCGAGCGTCTAGAACCCTATGTGGCTGATACGACTGAGTTTTTACTCTCAGCGGCGGAGGCAGAAAAGCGTTTGCTGTTTGAGGGCGCCCAGGGAGCGCTCCTTGATGTGGATCATGGCACGTACCCCTTTGTAACCAGCAGCAATAGCTCGGGGGTTGGCATCTCGAATGGCTCAGGGGTTCCGGCGCAGCACATCAACAAGGTCATTGGCATCGTCAAAGCTTATACATCGCGCGTGGGAGGCGGGCCGTTTCCAACGGAGCAAGACAATGCAATTGGTCAGCGGATTCGCGATCAAGGAAATGAATATGGCACCGTCACCAAGCGGCCGCGCCGGTGCGGCTGGCTCGATGCCGTGGCCGTCCGTTACACATCGCGACTAAGCGGTGTGGATTCGATCTGCGTAATGCTGCTGGATGTGCTGAGCGGTCTGGACGAATTGCGTATCTGCAGGGGGTACCTCCTGGACGGCCAAGAGTCGAAACGATTTCCCAGTCACGTCGATGATTTGAGGCGGGTGGAGCCGCAGTACGAAACACTCCCTGGCTGGCAGGAAGATATCTCTTCCGCGCGGTCGATGTCGGAGCTGCCGGCCAACGCGGTGGCCTACGTGCGCCGGATTGGTGAGCTTGTGGGATTGCCGGTGGAAATGGTGTCGGTCGGTCCGGAACGGAGCCAAACGATTGCAGTGCGCTGACGAGCTTTTCATGGCCCACGCCCCAATTCCTCCGCAGCTTCTTGATGTCCCGCGCGAGCGGTGGCCGCGCCACATCGCTATTATTATGGACGGCAACGGACGCTGGGCTGAGCGCCAAGATTTGCCTCGCATTGAAGGCCATCGGTGCGGTGCGGAAACCGTACGTCGGATCACGGAACAGTGTGCCAGTATCGGCATGGACCAATTGACCCTTTATTGCCTCTCGAGCGAGAACTGGAAGCGGCCGCAGCAAGAGATTGATTTTCTGATGCATCTGCTTGAGCAATACTTGATCGAGGAGCGGAAGACGATTTTGGACAACAACTTGCGGGTGCGCACGTTGGGCCGCCGCACAAATATTCCCGACGAGGTTTTGAGAGAACTCGACAAAACGGTCGAACTGAGTGCTGCCAACGATGGCATGTGTCTGAATCTGGCCATCAATTACGGGGGGCGTGCGGAGCTCGTCGACGCCGTCCAGGCGATTTCCCGGAAAGTTGCCGAGGGATCGCTTAGCGTTGATGCCATTGACGAACAAGCCATATCCGCGCACCTGTACAGTGCTGGCCAGGACGATCCAGATCTGCTGGTGCGCACTGCGGGAGAGATGCGGATTAGTAATTTTTTACTTTGGCAGATTAGCTATGCCGAGATCTGGGTCACGGAGAAGTGCTGGCCCGAGTTTGATGTTGGGGTACTGTATGAAGCGATCATCGACTTTGCTGGAAGAAACCGAAAATTTGGCGGCTTAGCCGATTAATCCGACCTCTCACCTCTAGATGGCTGCTGCGACCGGTGCTTCGCCCCCGACTTATCTATGGCACACTTATAATTGGGCTGCTGTCGGCCTTTTGCTGGGCCGATGCGCATGCTGCGCGGGAAGGAATCTGGCTCGCGCCACTGGCGCTCTTGCTCTGTGGGATGGCAACCCACGAGATGTTGGTCATGTTCCGCGCCGCGGGGCGCCAGCCGATCGTCTGGGCTACCCATTTGGGAACGCTCCTGCCCGTGTTGGGCGCTTGCGCACCCCTAGTTTGGGCGGCCGAGTCGGCCCGATTTACCAGTGGAAAACTCGCCTGGTTTGCAGGCGGCATGGCCGCCGGACTGATGGTGGCCATCTTGGCCGAAGTGCGGCGCTACCGGCAACCGGGCCAGGCGATTGCGAACCTAGCTTGTGCGGCGTTATCTATCCTGTACATCGGTGGCCTGTTGGGCTTCGTTGTCCAGTTGCGTTTGGTCCATTCGGATCCGTGGGGACTGGCAGCGCTGGTTTCGATGCTTGGCACGGTCAAGCTTAGTGATTCGGCCCAGTATGTTTTTGGCAATTGGATTGGCAAACGTAAGCTTGCCCCTGAGCTGAGCCCAGGAAAAACTTGGGAGGGGGCCATCTATGGGCTGGCGGCTGCCGTGGTGGTTGCGTCGCTCGTGCTATGGCTGGTATTCGGCCATCTGGGGATTGACCAGTCGCTGGCCCGTGTCGCCCTCTATTGTTTGTTAGTAGGATTCGCCGGGTTGTCTGGCGATCTGGCCGAATCGATGCTCAAGCGGGATGCGGGAGTTAAGGATTCCAGTCGCTGGTTACCTGGGTTGGGTGGGGTCCTGGACATGTTAGATTCGCTCCTGTTCGCCGCCCCCGTGGCGTATTTTTGCTGGGCCGGCGGTCTGGTAGGTCCCTAGAACCCATTTCAAAACCATTAGCCGGCGGCAAGATCCCCGAGAATAAAGTCGGCAAAACAGGATTTGAAACTAGTTTTCAGTGGAATCGTCTTCAGTGCCATTGGGCCGCACGATTAATAAAACCCATACAACCCGTTCGGCAATAACCATTTACGGCATCCTTTACCGGTCCGTCTGTTTCAGCGATGGTACGAATAGGTATAGTTGGGAGGGGTTAGCGCCTACATTTTTAATGGCATCCGCCAGTGTGCGGCTGCCTGCTCCATGATTGAATCCACTATCTCGGTCGGCACTGCCGAAAACCTGGTACTCCTCTTGGGTCCCAAGGACCAGCATCTCAAGCAGATTCGTCGCACGATTCCGGCGAATATCTCGACTCGCGACGGAAATATTTTCGTGCAAGGTGATGAACAGGACGTCATACAGGCTACGGCCGTGTTGGAGGAATTGCGCTCGCGATTGGGTCGAATTGGCGCGCTGGACGCGGATCAAGTCTCCCAAGTCATCAGACGGGTAACCAACGGAGAACAAACGCCGCATACCGAGCCGATCGGAGTGCGAGGCGGCCAGTCGATCCATCCGCGAACCGAAGGCCAGGCGGAATACGTCGCGGCAATTCGTGCCCATGCATTGGTGTTCTGTATCGGCCCGGCCGGAACGGGCAAGACTTATCTTGCCGTGGCGACTGCGGTCGAAGCTTTGAGGGCGGAAAGTATTCGTAAAATAGTGTTGGTCCGCCCAGCCGTGGAAGCGGGCGAAAGCCTGGGCTACCTTCCCGGCGACATGCAGGCAAAGATTAACCCCTATTTGAGGCCACTGTTTGACGCACTAAGGGAGATGATGGATTACGATCAGATGCAGCGCTGGATGAGCGAGGACGTGATCGAAGTCGTACCGTTGGCCTATATGCGGGGGCGGACACTCAATAAGGCCTTTATTATTTTGGACGAAGCGCAGAACACCACCGTATCTCAAATGAAGATGTTTCTCACCCGCATGGGCGAGGGGTCTCGAGTAGTTGTCTCGGGTGATACGTCTCAATCAGATTTGCCCCCCCATACCAAGAGTGGCCTGATCGACGCCTTGTCGCGACTGCGTAGCATTGACGGTTTTGCCAGGGTGCAACTCACCGGGTCCGACATTGTGCGACATCGTCTGGTGCAGGATGTTGTGCGCGCCTACGAAGTTCCAAAAAAGAAGAAGTGAATATGGGCCCCGACTTTGGCTCGCAAATAAAGTACCACTCACCATCCGCGACTTCCTCCCCATGTCTAACAACGGCAATCAAAAACGGACGCGGCAACAACGGGTTGCTTCTGTCGAACTGCCTCCGGGCGCTTGGGGCAAACTTCTCAGCCAGCTTCAGCGCGGCAGCGTGCTGGTACGCTTAGCCCTTTGTGCCTTCGTCGCTGTTTTCTTGTGGGTTTTCACGCGAGGCTGGGAACCGCCCTTCAATTACCAGTTGGGAGCGATTCCTCAACGCGACGTCGTCGCCAGTCTAGACTTCGAGCAGATTGACGAAAAAGCGACGGAGGAGGCGCGTAACCGGGCTCGCCGTTTGACAAAGGCCATTTACAATCAGGATCCCGAACAACTCATCCAGTTGCGCGCAAAGCTTCGCAGCGAAATCAGTCGATTGCTTACAGCCGAGACACTTGACGACGACCATGCTCAATTGTGGAAAGAGTTTGAACCGCGTCTTGCCGAGGGCACGCCCGATCCGACTCCCGAGGAACGTCAGGAACAACTGGACCGTTTTCATGAAGCGTTTTCCAAAGAGAATGCGTTGGAAGTTTTTGATGAGCAGATTGCGGCAGTCATGGCGCCTTACGAACAATGGGGCCTGCTTGAATCACTTCCTGCCGAACACGAAAATGTGAATTTCGAAGAAATATTCGTGAGGGTGCGAGATGTTACGGGCGCTGCCTTTGGCCCTCCCGCGAAGCGCGACGTTGCAGAGGTTCGCGTCGAAGATGCGGCCGATCAGCTCCAAAACGTGCTCAAGGAAAAGCTCGCGTCCGCAGAGCTTGCTCAGCGGGTCTTTGCCTGGTTGCGACCGCGCTTGAAGACGACGTTGTCGCTGGACCTGCAGGCCACACGCGAGGCTCAGGACGAGGCGGCCATCGCAACGCCCGAAGAAACCCGGACCTACCTTGCCGGTGAAGACACGTTAGTCAAAGCCGGCCATCCACTGGAGATTGAGGATCTGATTCTTCTGCGGCTGGAGCATAATGCCAGGATCTCCCAACGGGATGTGGGAATGCGTATACGCCGAACGCTGGCCGTCTTTGGCATGTTTGTGGCCCTGTATACACTCTGTGGATTTTATATCCACTTGCGTGAGCCGAGGGTCTTGCAGGAATTGTTCCGCTTTGTCTCGCTGTTGACATTGGTGTTTCTCACGGTGGTCTTGGCCCGCATTTCCAGCCAATATTCTTGGGGCACCGACCTGATACCCTTGTTATTGCTGGCGATGACCCTGGCGATTGCCTATCAACAGGAACTGGCCCTCTTGTTGTCGGCCTGTGTTACGCTGGTACTCGTCATTTCGGTCGGTCATGATATGGCGCAAGCGCTAGTTCTGATGGCGACCGTTTCAGGTACCGTACTTGTGCTGAAGCAAGTCCGGACTCGCGGCAAGCTGCTTGCCGTCGGGTTCGTTGCCGCTTGTGTTGCGCTGTTGACCACGATTGGTGTGGGCACCCTTTACGGCCAGCCTTGGACACTGCTGTTGCAAAACGGATTCATGCTTGCAGTGTGGTCGATCATTGCCGGCTCTTTGATGACCGTGCTGCTGCCGTCCGTGGAACGTGTTTTTGAAGTCCAGACTGACTTGAGTCTGATCGAGCTCGGTGACCCTGCGAAGCCGCTGCTGCAGGAGTTGATTCGGCGCGCGCCAGGGACTTACAACCACTCGATCACGGTTGCGTCGCTCGCTGAAGCAGCAGCCGAGTCGATCGGTGCACGAGGGCTTCTGGTGCGTGTGGGTGCTTATTTTCATGACATTGGCAAGATGCTGAAGCCTGGGTATTTTGTCGAAAACCAAGGTCAGGGCGACAATCGGCACGATTCTCTGGTTCCTGCCATGAGTACGCTGGTGATCATCGCCCATGTAAAAGACGGCGCTGACTTGGCGCGCCAGAATAAATTACCGGAACCGATCATCGACTTTATCCAGCAGCATCATGGCACAACGCTGGTCGAGTACTTCTATCGTCAGGCCAGTCAGCAGCACGACCAAGATCCCGAGAGTGCTGAGGTGGACGAAAGTTCGTTCCGCTACCCCGGCCCCAAGCCGCAAACCAAAGAGGCGGGCATATTGATGATGGCAGACGCCGTGGAGTCAGCCAGCCGGGCGCTCAAGGAACCGACGCCGGCCCGGATCGAGAATATTGTCGAGGAGATTTCCAGTAAGCGGCTGTTGGACGGTCAATTTGACGAATGTGGGTTGACGCTTGAAGAGGTGCGCAAGATTGGCGAAAGTTTGGTAAAATCGCTGACGGCGGTCTACCATGGTCGCGTAAAGTACCCTGGGCAGGAAACCGCGTAACGTTGCAGTTGAGTTACCAGCCAAAGAATGAACCAAATCAACAAAAGCCAAGAAAATCCGGCCGTCCAAGAGTCTTCGTGCCGTGATCCGAAGGCCACTCCGATGCCTGCGGAAAATCCGCTTGGCATTCTCGTGGTGAATGAGCAGTCGGTACTCCAGGTGCAAGAGGAGCGGCTGCAGTCGGTCGCGCGTTCGGTGCTTGCTGACTCGAGCTATACGGATGGAATGATCAGTATTGCTGTGGTCGATGACACGATGATCCAACAGCTCAATCGCCAGTTTCTCGAGCACGACTATCCGACCGACGTATTGAGTTTTCTACTGGAAGACCGTTGTCCCTATTTGGAAGGCGAGGTGGTCGTCAGTGGCCACACCGCCGCCGCCCAGGCGGCCCTATGTGGCTGGCCGGGGGAGGACGAGTTGCTTCTGTACGTAATTCACGGGTGCTTGCATTTGGTGGGATATCGTGACCAAGATCCGGTGGATAGGGCAAGCATGGTCGCGGCTGAATTAGCGCAACTTCACAAGCTGGACATTGCCTTGCCCAAAGACACGGCGCGCTGGCTCGATCCTATCGAGGAGCGACCATGACCGGGTTCCGGCGGCGCGACTCTTACTCATGGAAAGATTTGGATTAGGATAGGAATGGTGTGTAATCGATAAATGCGGTTGCCGCGGCGGGTCCCAAAAAACACCAGGAGAGGAATTTAAATCTTGAACGCGACGCAATTATTCTGCACAAGCCTGTTTGCCTTTGCCGCGACAGGTTTTGCCAGCCTCGCCGTGCGTGCGCTTCGCGAATTTTCCCGCCGCGATATGGAAGACATCTGCCGGCGCAGAGGGCAACCGGAGCGATTTAGCCAAGTGCTTCGTCTGCACGAGACGACCGCATTAGGGATTGAGATGTTGGCCCTTTTGCCAACTGCCCTGGCAGTGCTTTCTGGGTTTCTCTGGGTGCAACAGCAGTGGCAGTTGAGTTCGGGCGACGGCTGGTCGCCGGTTGTACTTGCCGCAGTTTGTCTGGGACTGGTTCTGGCGATGGTTACCACTTGGATTCCCTGGGCGGCCTCGCGGGTGATTGCCGCCGGATTTCTGTACTACGCTTGGCCCTGGTGCCGGGTTGTGGGCGGGATTGCCGCGCCTTTGATTTTGGGGGCCAAATTAGTCGATACGGTATTCCATCGACTTGCGGGACGCACCCCAAAGAGTGTGGATGAAGAAACTATTGAAGAGGAAATACGGGCCATCGTTACCGGAGGACATCGTGAGGGTTTGCTGGAAGAAGATGCCAGAGAAATGATCGAGGGCGTGATCGAACTCGGCGATGACGATGTTTCACGAATCATGACCCCCCGCACAGACATGCATATGGTTCCGGTCGATATGCCTTGGGAAGACATCGTTGCCGACGTAATTGAAGCTGGCCACACTCGGATTCCCATGTTCGACAAGACCCGCGACGACATCGTCGGTGTGCTCTATAGCAAAGATCTATTACCGGAACTTGCGACAGGCGATCCTGCCTCTCGGACTCCCATCCGCGACCTGCTGCGCAAGCCGCTATTTGTTCCAGAAACCAAGCCACTGGATGAGCTGTTGCAGATGTTTCAACAGGTTCATACGCATATTGCTCTGGTTCTTGACGAGTACGGCGGTGTCTCTGGCCTCGTGACGATTGAAGACATTTTGGAAGAGATCGTCGGAGAAATTGTTGACGAATACGACGCAGAAGTGGCCCAAGAGATTGAGCGCGTCGATGAAGATACGTGCGAAGCTCTAGGTCGTACGCACATCGATGAAATCAATGAGACGATGAAGTTGACCCTACCCGAAGATGGTGAATTCGATACCATCGGTGGTTTCGTGTTTACGGAGCTTGGCCGTGTGCCGCTCTCCGGCGAGGCGCTAGTCTGGCAGGATCGGGTGCGGATCCGTGTGTTGGGAGCTTCCAAACGCTGCATTGATCGAGTGCGCATCGAGCGTCTGAGGGATGGAGAGCGGGAGAGCGCGTAGGGGCAGGAGAAAGCACCTAGGGGCCAGGAGCTAGCAGGTACGAGCTGGCTTTGACGAACTGGGATTGGCGATCTTGATGCGGCGATCTGAGATTTGGCGATTTAGGATCTGGTATCCAGGATTTGGCCCATCCGTTGCGGGTCGGCGAGACGGAGAGCCAAGTCTACGCCGCGAGCGCCCTGACTGCTCCGTCGTGGCCAGTGCACCGCAAATTCCACGTTTCTCTCATCCTCTGTGGTTCCCTGCTCCTTCCTTGCTAGCACAGACTGTGGCTGGTCTTGCTTCCCCGCCGATTGCTTTGTACCGTCATGCCGCCTGGGCGCCGCCAGTGTGCCAAGGTTCGCGCGGATTTCCTTTTTGCTCATCTTTACGGTCAGTCATGCATTACGGCATGTGCAAACTGTTTATGGCCTGCGGGGCGGCCACCCTGCTGTGGACCAGTGGTTGCGCGACGGTCAACTTCAATCCGGCCACCTGGGAATGGCCTACTCTGGCCGGCGCGCGCGAGCCGGTCGGCTCGGCTGCCTGGTGGAAAAAGAACAAATCCGAAGCGAAGTTCGTGCCACACGAAGGATTTCAGGTTGCCGGGGCGCCCGGCTATTACGATCAGGAAGGCCGGCCCATCAAGACCCAGGTTGCCAAAGCAATACGCGAAGAAAAATCTGATCAGGGCCTGCTAAAAGATGTGCAATTTTCCCAATCGGTGGCCGAGCTGAAAAGCCGAGTTGGCATGGGGCTGGACCAACGGCTGGCCGAGCAAAGCTATGCGCAAGGCGAAGACTGGTTTCGCCGCGAGCAGTATGGCGAAGCCGCCAAAAAATTTAAGCAGACGATTGCCCGATGGCCTGATTCGGTGCTCGAACAGGATGCACGCTTCTTCTTGGGCGAATGTAACTTCTTTGCAGATGACTACCCGGCCGCGATTGGCGCCTATGAGAAGTTGCTAGAGAAATATCCCAATTCGCCTCACTTGGACAAGATCGTCAAACGGCAGTTCGCCATTGCGCGTTACTGGGAAGCCCATCATCAACACCGGCCTCATTGGCCCGTAACGCCAAATCTCATTGACGATACGCGCCCCATGTTTGACACCCTGGGCCAGGCGCTCAAGATTTACGAAAACATTCGTCTCAACGACCCGACAGGGCCGATGGCAGACGACGCGATTATGGCAACCGCCAACTCCTATTTTCTGCGGGGCCGTTACAATGACGCAGATTATCAGTACAAATTGATCCGCAGTGAATATCCTCGCAGCGAACATCAGTACGAAGCCCATGTGCTCGGACTGCAGTGCAAGCTACGCAAGTACCAAGGACCTGACTATGACGGGAGTCCTCTGGAAGAGGCGAAAAAACTTGCCAAACAATTGCGGGTCCATTTTGCTGGTGAACTCAGTGCGGAAGAGCGGCAGCGACAGGCTGATATCCGCGGAACGCTCAATCGCAATCTTGCCGAGCGCGACATGAAAATTGCGAAGTACTACGACGATACGGAGTACTACCGCAGTGCCAAGTTTTATTACGCCAAGATCGCGCGGGAATTCCCAGACACGCCCCTGGCGCAACAGGCCCTGGCCCGCTATCGCGAAATTGGTGGGGAGCCCGACAAGCCGGCAACCAAGTTGAAATGGTTGGTCGATGTGTTTCCAGAAAACGCCGAACGCCAAGCCATCGGTCAGGTGCCTTTACTGGGCTCCGAAAGCGCAACTCGTATTGCCACTCAGCCGGACAAAGAGAGTTCGAATGTCGATTCAAAGACGATTCGCCGCTGAGGTATGCTGGCAGGCACTCTCTCTAAGCAGTGTTGTACTTGTCTTGGGAATGATCGTCGGCTGTGCTTCCTATCATGTGGGTGCACGCACGCTCTACGCTCCCGACGTCACGACCGTATATGTTCCGATGATCGAGTCTGACAGTTTTCGCCGAGATTTGGGCGAGCGGTTGACCGAGGTCGTGGTCAAAGAGATTGAGCTCACCACCCCATTCAAGGTCGTCGGCACGCCCGAAGCCGATAGTATTCTTTCTGTCCGATTGCTGGCCGCTACCAAGCGAGTCACCATCGAAAATCAGAACGACGACCCCCGCGCCGCGGAAATGAACATGCGTACCGAGATAACCTGGCTCAATCGGCGCCGCGAACCGATTCGACCTCCGAGAAGTTTTTCTATGTCGCCGGATTTCCTTCCCATGGGCAATACCTCGACGCTTATCGCCGAGTCGGGGCAGTCGGTAGCGACCGCGCAGCAGCAAGCTTTGCA
The DNA here is from genome assembly GCA_022448265.1 of Pirellulales bacterium. Taxonomy (GTDB): domain Bacteria; phylum Planctomycetota; class Planctomycetia; order Pirellulales; family Lacipirellulaceae; genus Bythopirellula. The sequence goes on along the minus strand of JAKVCC010000021.1, from coordinate 20,601 downwards.
GCGTCTGGCGCAGCAGATTGTTTCGACGATGGAAGAGCCCTGGTGATGGGCGAGGGCTGGAGCTGCAGGTGAACCGATGGTAGTTTCACCACAATGAACGGTCCACTTCCTACGCTTGACGCGCGCTATCCGCACCGTGCCACTTCTTGGCAATTGCGCACGCAGACTTTGTCGCTGGGCCGGCGTCCGCTGTTGATGGGAATCGTGAACGTCACGCCCGACAGTTTTTCTGACGGCGGAAAGTATTTCGCCAGTGGCCCGGCCATTGAACACGCCTTGAGGCTTGCCGAGGAGGGAGCCGATCTCCTGGACATTGGCGGCGAGAGTACGCGTCCCTACGCGGCTTCGATTGCCGCCGGGGAAGAACTCGATCGTGTGCTCCCGGTGGTGGAGGGCGTCGCCCGGCAAACGACGGTGCCGATTTCGATCGACACAAGCAAGTCCGCCGTGGCGAGTGCGGCGCTGTCGGTCGGGGCTGAAATAATCAACGACATTAGTGCCCTCCGATCCGATCCGGCTATGGTTGCGTTGGCCGCGGACTCGCGGGCGGGCGTCTGCGCGATGCACATGCAAGGCACGCCGCAAACGATGCAAAACGACCCGCAGTACCAAGACGTGGTCGAAGATATTCACAGTTACCTTAGTCGGCGCCGGGACGAATTGCGAGAGGCGGGCGTCGAAGGGGAATGCATTTGCCTCGATCCTGGCATTGGTTTTGGCAAGACGCATCAGCACAACATGACGCTCATGGCCCGCTGTAGTCGATTTCACGACCTGGGCTGCCCGATCCTGGTGGGCCACTCCCGTAAGGGTTTCTTGGCCCGCATTTTGGGCAATTCGGACCAGGATCGCACCGCCGCTACCGTGGGTGCGGCCCTTGCGCTCGCGGCTCAAGGTGTGCAGATTCTCCGCGTACACGACATTCGTCCGCTTCGCGAAGCCCTGCTGGCTTTCGAGGCCAGCGGCGGCATTGACGGCGGCGAACACAAGCTCGCAGAGTGACTGGAATCAATGGTCGTTTACTCATCATTGAGAACATGGCAGGTCGACCGGACTTGCAACCTGTAACGGGGGTGCCGTGGCGCGGCTTCGGTGCATCATGCAGGGCATCATGATGTCTACAGTAAATGGGCCATCACACTGCGTGTGATGATTGGCCTGGAATTGATTGCCCATTCAGAATTCGGCAGGTCGCCCGCACGCTAAGTACAGCTAATAGCCGCTAGCATGCATTCCCGATCACCATTGCCCAACTTCAAACACCGCGCTTAGTGACTGGTTGTTTTATCGTTTGCCCACCGGTGTCGAAAACCCGCACCCCAATCAGGCGACGTTGACCCCATGCTGCTATTCTAGGATACTAAAGTGATTGCCGTGCGGCCCTCGCCGTTAGCAGTCACCGTTCTTTAGACAGAGTTTCCCGTCTCGAAACCTAACCTATTTGCTATGGCCGCCGCTTCCCCCGACACCACCGACCTGGGCGCCTACTGCCGCCGTGTGGCGCAGCAAGCAAGCCTCGCTGCAAGCGAACTAGTGCGTGTGAGCCCGCAGGCCAAGATTGCTTGGTTGAGACGGTGCGCGGAGTTGTTGCGTGAGAATGTTGCTGGAATCGAGGCGGCCAACCTGCAAGATTTGGAGGCGGCCCCTGGTTACGGACTTACCGATGCCCAGATCGACCGACTACGCTTGACACATCATCGCATCGAAGCGATAGCGTCGGCCCTGGAAGAGATGGCTGATTTGGAGGATCCGATTGGCAAGTTGCTTAGTTCCAGCGTGCGCCCCAATGGTCTCATCATAGAAAAGGTTTGTGTTCCCTTGGGAGTGGTGTTTTTTGTCTACGAGTCGCGTCCCAATGTGACGGCAGATGCGGCAGCTATTTGTGTGAAGGGCAGCAATGCGGTGATCCTTCGCGGCGGCAAGGAGGCCTATCACTCAAGCCAGGCAATCGTTGGCTGTCTGCATGCGGCGGCCCGGGAAACCGGATTGCCCGCAGCGGCAGTTCAGCTTGTGGAGACCACCAACCGCGAAGCAGTTGGACACTTTCTGCGTCTGCCGGAGTTCATTGACCTGGCCATCCCTCGCGGTGGAGAAAATCTGATCCGTCGGGTAGCAGCCGAAGCGGAAATGCCGGTCATCAAACATTTCCAGGGCAATTGCCACGTTTACGTCGATGCGTCGGCAAACCTGAACAAGGCTGCCGAAATCGTGGTGAACTCGAAGTGCCAGCGGATGGGGGTGTGCAACGCGGCGGAATCCCTGTTGGTCCACGCCGACGTGGCTGGCAAGTTCCTTCCTCTCTTGGCAACCGGGCTTGAGGCCGAGGGCGTCGAACTTCGAGGGGACCCGCGTGTATGCGAATTGATCGAATCGGCGACTGCTGCCAGTGAGCAAGATTACTGCACCGAATATCTGGGACCGATTCTTTCAATTTGCGTCGTTGGCTCGATCGACGAGGCTATCGCCCATATCAATCGCTATGGTTCAAAACATACTGACGCGGTCGTTACCGAAGACGAAGATGCCGCGCGACAGTTTGCCGCAGAAGTGGACAGCTCGGCGGTGATCATCAATGCGAGTACCCGGTTTAACGATGGAGGGGAATTCGGCCTTGGCGCTGAGATTGGCATCAGCACCGACAAATTCCACGCCCGTGGTCCGTGTGGAATCGAGGAGCTCACTAGCTACAAGTACGTTGTCAAAGGCGATGGACAAGTTCGCAACTGAGACCCAAGGCTTAAACTTGCAAATGTGAAAAAGCAGACCATGCCTGCTTTTCACATCTTTGATTCTCAAATCGAAAATCTTCGCAACGGAGTGCATCATGGATGGCGATGTCTTAAGCCAGGCAGAAGTCGAGAATCTGCTTGCCGCGATGGATACCGAGGCCGAGGTGGAAGGACGTCCGGATTCTCCGGTTCCCGTGCGAACGCAGGAAAAAATTGACGTTTACGACTTCAAACGTCCGGAGCGGGTCAGCGAAGAGCAAATACGTGCTTTGCAGACCATGCACGAAGGATTTGGAAAGAATTTTGGAGAGGCCCTCTCGGAATTGCTACGCACGATTGTCGAGGTCAAGCTCACCAGCGTCGACCAGCTCACCTACAGTGAGTTTGTTTTCAGCCTGGAGAATCCTACGTGCTTCAACCTCATCAGCGCCAAGCCCTTGGAAGAGCAACTGATTCTTGACATCAATCCGTCGATTCTCTTCCCGATTATCGACCGCCTACTGGGAGGCAGCATATCTGGAGAAGCTCCTGCGCGGCGACCGTTGACGGAAATTGAACTTCACCTGGCATCTCGGATTACCGGATTGTTTCTCAAAGAAATGAGACGCTCCTGGAAGAATGTCATGGAGCTTGAGTTGGCCGTTGATCGCGTCGAAAGCAATCCTCAGCTGGTGCAGATCATTCCTGCCAACGAAGTCGTGATTCTTGTTAGCTTTGAACTTGCCGTCGGCGGAACGCGGGGCATGGTCAACCTGTGCATTCCATTCAATGCCATTAAGCGCATCGGTTGCAAAATGGATTCCAATAGTTGGGTCAGTTACAGCAAACGCCCATCGACATCCGAATCCATCGAAATGGTGACTCAGGAAATCGCCACGGCTCCGGTCGAGATGGTGGTTGAGTTGGCGCAAACGAGCATTGCCACGGCCGACCTGATCAACTTGCGAGTTGGCGACATCATTGCCAGTGAAAAGGACATCGACGAGCCATTAGTGGTTTCGATTGAAGGCCGCCCCAAGTTTCATGCTCGTCCCGGAAATTTCAAAGGCCGCAAAGCAATCGAAGTGATGGCAACGCTGGATGATCAGCACTTCCCAGCGACCAAAAAACCGGCGCCAGCGACTGCTTTGCACCCCGAAGCCTCCTGACGCGCTGGGGATTTTTTCAGGCAGGGAACCGCTGCGAGAGTAAGCTTTCGTCTCAACAGAAATTCCGGACTAGTAGCACAGAGTTGGTAAGAAGTGCCGGTTAGGGGCAGTGCTGGATCTGGCAGGCCTCCCCATTTTTCCGTGTTACAAGCCGCATTTTCCAGTTGATTGACACGGGCAGTCTTTCGCTGAGATAATGGCCTCAGAGGCGGCTTTGTTCAGCGAGTCTACGACGACTTCCTTGCGACTGGTATCTTTCGGCCGGCTTATTCCAATTAGTAATTTCCGGCTGATATCTTCTGATAGGTATCTTCTCATGGGCAATCGTAGAGGCGCCGTTACTGATTTGGCTTTCTCAAAGTGTGGGGCCTGTTATGGGAATTTCAGTCAAGTGCCCGAATGGACATGAATTCAAAGTAAAAGACAAATATGCTGGAAAAAAAGGCTTGTGCCCCTACTGCAAAGATCAGGTGAAAGTACTAGTTCCAGACGCAGTATCTTCCGACAAACTATCGAGGGCAGCCTATCAGGCTGCGGTGGAAGAACATGGCGGAGCTGTCGCCTCTGTGTTGGACGACCATCACGATGGCCCTGATCCAACCGGTAGCGGGAGTCTGCTTGGCTCGTCCGTGATTCAGCATCACGTAAAATGTGTCTGCGGCGAGAAGGTCCCCATGTGGTTTGCCCGTTGTCCGAAATGCAGCCAGTATATGCCTCAGCGTTAGGGGCGACAGCTAGAGGCCTGGCGATTACGGGAAGATTTCAGATCCAGAAAGCGGGAGCTGTAGGCAGCGTGGTCTGTAGGAAAGGTGTTCTGTAGGAAAATGGGGAGCAGCGGGTTCTGCTCGCTGACCACGATCTGCGGATGCTTGCGTTAGGCCACTGTCCGGCCCCTAACAAGATCGACCGCTCGCCACTTGTGGGTCGTGCCCATGCGTTGACAGCGGCGGCAACTCCTCTTCGAGGACTCCCTTCGCGCGCGGCCAGGCAAGGATTGCTTCCGCCACCATCCATAGCTGCAGGAAGACGACCGCTCCGCCAATAGTCCCGAGCAAATAATTTTGCTGTGGCCACCAGCCGCTCTCCGGGTTGAACATCTGCCAACCCATGGCCCAAACGGGCATCCCAATCATCAGCAACATGGGTATCAAGATAAACCAAATCGGTTTGTTACGACGATGGAGATAAAATGCCGTGACCAGAAAAGCGATGCCTGCCAGCAATTGATTGGTTGCGCCAAACAAGGGCCAGAGATACTGTCCGCCCGTTCCATGGGGAGCAAGCTGACCAGGCGCGGGGTCCGGCCCTCGCATCATGGCGAGTGCTAGCGCCAGGCTAACGGCCAATAGCGTCGCGGCATATTTGTTTGTGAGTGGCCGGATGTATAGCGTGGAGGCCAATTCCTGGACGACGTATCGTTGCAAACGGGTAGCCGTATCGAGAGTCGTCGCGGCAAAGCAGGCCACTAAAACGGCGATTGCCGCGACTGCAAACTTCAGCGGCAATCCCAGGACCGTCAGGAAATTGGCGCCTCCATCGACGAACGAACCTACTTTTTCGCCCAGCCGAAATTTCTTCCAGCCCTGGCTTTGGTCGTACTTATTGCGCCAGGCATCACGCCCAGTCAGCGGAGTGCCGCCAGTGTGCTGCTGCACATACTCGTAGGGGCGGATCCAGCCGTCCGGGGCGGCATTCACCAACCGCCGTTCAAAGAGTCCCATGCCAATTCCCGCACAGCATGCCAGAATAACGATAACCGCCAATGCGCCTTCCATGAGCATCGAGCCAAAGGCCACGTATTGGGCGTGGCCCTCGTTTGCCAATTGCTTACTCGTTGTGCCGCTGGAGACCAAGCAGTGAAATCCGCTAATTGCTCCGCAGGCAATCGTGATGAACAAGAAGGGCCAAATCGGCGGAGCATCCAGGGGACGATTTGCGGCGGGGACCACTGCGGGCGCGCTGGCGGCCAGATCTACCTGGCCTGTCGCCCCCGCTACTCCGATCGACAAGACCAACAGACCCAATGCAACAATCAACTGCTGGCTATTGATAAAGTCCCTCGGCTGCAGGAGTACCCACACCGGAAGCACCGACGCGACGAAACAATAGCCAAACAAAATTGTCGTCCAGACAACAATCGGGTTGAGCGCTTCCTTACCTAACCCGAGAGTTTCTCCCATCGCATTGCACCAGGCCGCGGGAATCACCAGCGGAACATATTCCGCACCGATGTAGATCGCAGCATAGAGCAGGAGCAGCGCGATCACCGAAGGAAGGAGCAAACTGCCACCGCCCCGGTAGACCCAAAATCCGACAGCCACTGCCAGTGGCATCGCCAACCACACCGACAAGACGGACTCCGGATAAAGGTTGAAAATTGAGGCGATGACCAAGCCAAAGATCGCCAGCACCACCGTCAGCGCAAAAAACAGGACCAGCAAAAATAGCACCTTGGCACGCGGCGCAATTATGCGGCCCGCGATTTCGCCCACGGTTTGACCTCGGTTTCGTAGGCTCACCACTAGCGCCCCAAAATCGTGCACCGCGCCAATGAAGATCGAACCGAACACCACCCAGAGCAGGGCTGGAAGCCATCCCCAGAAGACAGCGATGGCCGGCCCCACGATTGGCCCGGTGCCGGCGATGCTGGTAAAGTGATGGCCGAAGATTACCTCCTTGCGGGTCGGTACGAAATCGACGTCGTCACGCAGTTGCCGACTGGGGACCTCTGCCTCTGGATCGATGTCAAATATTTTTTGCGCCAGCCAACGGCCATAAGTGTTGTAGGCTACGATGAATCCCACAAAAGAGCCGATGGCAATGAGCAGCGTAAGCATGGCGAAGGGATTCCAGAACATTAAGGACGCGGCCATGGGGATCGATGGATTTCAAGACGATCCCCGGGTAGTGCATCATATCACTTGTCTTAAACCGACCAAACCGGCTGGCGGCAGCCCGGCGTCTGAAAAACACCAAACAGCGTCCGACAAATTACGGACTGGCGCATTTTGAGCGCAGCAAAGTAGCTAGGTTGTTGCCGCACCAACTTGGCTTTCAGGCGTATTTTCGTCGTTGGTTATTTTAGACCAATGGTGACCGCGGGAGAATGTCCAATCGCCAACGGTCCATGACACAGGTGCTCGTCATCTCCTCGCCTTGCTCAAAATGATGCCTGCAGCTCATATTCATGAGGCACTGTTCCAGGTTGGTTTACGTCACCTGCTTTGCCCCCTATAATCACGCCACTACCCGAAGTTTGTGCCTGGCACGTGAGCATGTGACCAAGGACGTTCGCCCGCCAAACGGCTCAACCACTGCGAAAGGATGGACCCGGTGTCGGAACATGTAGTCATTGTAGGAAGTGGCCCAGCGGGTTGGGCGGCTGCTATTTATGCGGCTCGCGCAAGTCTTAATCCACTGGTCTATGAGGGGGCAGTCACTGAGGATAATCGTCTTCAAGGGACCCTGCCTTTGGGGCAACTTGCGCTGACAACTGAAGTCGAAAACTACCCCGGCTTCCCATCAGGTGACTTGAGCGATTACCTCCGTTCCTCGCTTCCAGCCGAACATCACTGGATGGTTGATCTGCATCAGAAAGAAGGTTGTTCTGGCCCAGAACTCATGCATTTGATGCGTCAACAAGCCACCAATTTCGGCGCAAGAATAGTGACTGAGGATATTGTTGACGTGGATTTTGGATCGCGCCCCTTCCAACTCAAGTCGGGTAGCGGCTCAAACGTAGAAGCCATGTGTGTCATCGTCGCGACCGGCGCACGTGCTAATTACTTGGGCTTGCCGTCCGAAGAAAAATACAAAAACGCTGGTGTAAGCGCCTGTGCGGTATGCGATGGTGCGCTGCCCCGATTCCGTGACAAGCCATTGGTTGTTGTCGGTGGCGGGGATTCGGCTGTGGAAGAAGCCGACTTCCTGTCCAAATTTGCCAGCACGGTTTACTTGGTGCATCGCCGGGATGAACTCCGCGCTTCGAAGATCATGGCACAGCGGGCGATCGATAACCCAAAGATCGACATCCAGTGGAATACTCAAGTTGATGAGATTTTGGGCACCGACACCGACGGAGTTACCGGCGTTCGACTTAAGTCGAGTACCGATGGCGGCAGCCGGGTTGTGGAAGCCACAGGTGCTTTTATGGCGATTGGCCACACGCCGAATACAGACTTTCTGGCCGGCAAACTGGAGATGACCGAGAAAAAATACGTCCGGTGGACGGTTCCTTTTCGCACCAATACGAGCGTTGAAGGTGTCTTCGCCGCAGGTGACGTGGCCGACGACTACTACCGGCAGGCCGTGACCGCCGCGGGTACCGGTTGCATGGCAGCGCTGGACGCGGAGCGCTGGTTGGCATCCCAGGGATTGTAATTGGGGGCGTAGAGGGCGCGCAATTATGGTGGAATCCAGCGATTTGGGCGTGCAGCGGGATCGGCAATTGCTACAGCAGGCCCAGGCCACCGGGCCATTGGCGGCGCTGGGCTGCTGCTTTCGATTGTCAGGCCCCGGCTTTTTACAGAGCGCTATCACGTTGGGCAGTGGTTCGCTGGCGGGCGCATTGTTTCTTGGCATCTTGGGAGGGCCAAGCCTGCTGTGGCTTCAGTTGGCGGCCATTTTGATGGGCGTGGTCATGTTGTCGGCCATTAGCTACGTCACGCTGACCACGGGCGAGCGCCCCTTCGGCTTGATCAATCGGCACATCAATCCCGTGCTGGGATGGGGGTGGCTGATTGCGACATGTATGGCCAATATTATCTGGTGCATGCCCCAATTCAGCTTGTGCTACGAAGCGCTCGACTTGACGCTCGTGCCCGGCGGTTTGGGGGATGCGACCAGTATGAAGCTGGCCGTATCGTTTGGACTCTTGCTTTTGGCCATCGGCGTGCTGTATTTCAATTTGAAGGGAGGTCTGGCCGCAAAAATATTCGACTGGATTCTCAAGGCCCTGATCGGGATGATCGTGCTGTGTTTCTTTGGTGTGGTCATTTACTTGAGCAGTCAGGGCGTCCTTGATTGGGGGCAGATTCTTGTCGGGTTCGTCCCCGATTTCAGTCAATGGACTCAAGCTGCGGGGGGCATGCAAACGCTCCTGGGCGGGCTTTCGGACCACGCCCGCGATTTTTGGCAGCAGAGACTAGTGCTGGAGCAGCGTGCGGTGATGATTGGCGCTGCCGCCACGGCGGTGGGCATCAACATGACGTTTCTCATGCCTTATTCGTTGCTTCAGCGGGGCTGGGACCGAACGTTTCGTGGTCTGGCCCGGTTCGACTTGGGCCTGGGTATGGCGATTCCCTACGTGCTAGTGACAAGTTGTGTGGTGATCGCGGCCGGCCATGCCTTCCACGGCAAGGCGGACGATGCGCTGCTGAGCAACGATCCAATTCAATTTCAGACGAGTCCCGTTTTCGTGGGCTCCATGCCTGACACCCTACTAGCAAGAGTCCGTCCGGATCTGAAGGGAACCAGCCTGGCGGCGCTCTCTGAGGCTGAACAAAAGGTGGCAATTGCGGAGATGGCCGCGCTGCCTCCCGAAGAGAAGCAAATTGCTTCGTCGCTGGTCCGGCGCACCGCCTTCAAGCTCTCCACGGCCTTGGCGCCTCTGCTGGGCGCCGATCGGGCCAAATGGGTGTTTGGTCTGGGTGTGTTTGGGATGGGATTCTCGACGATTATTATTCTGATGTTGATTAACGGCTTTGCCGTTTCCGAGGTAGTCGGCCGTTCGCCTCAGGGGGCCGTTTTTGTGGCGGGTTGCCTACTGGCGGGGGCAGCTGGCGCGCTCTGGCCCATGATCTGGGACGACCAAGCAAAGCTGTGGCTGGCAATACTTGCATCCAGTTTTGGGATGATGCTGTTGCCGATCGCCTACATCACGTTTTTTATGTTGCTGAACAGTTCTGCAGTGATGGGCGCCGACCTTCCGCAAGGCGCGAGGCGATGGATTTGGAATTTGCTAATGGGGATCTCTGTCGTGGGCGCCTTGATCGCGGCCGGCACGGCCCTTTATGACAAAGTTACAAATACGGGTAGTACGACGGCGGAGCTTGCGGGCAAAGTCGTATTGGGTATGGGGGCGATCTACTTTTGCCTGGTGCTGGTAGGTTTTAAGTGGAGGGAAAAGCCCGCTTAGGAAGCGGTCGATATTAGTTATGCAACGAACTTCCGTTAAGCGAGCGCGCGAAGTGGAATCCATTGGCAAGCAGGCCATAGTGGAGGGTTGGATTCGCACGCGCCGCGACTCCAAGGGTGGTTTTAGTTTCCTGGAACTCAACGACGGCAGTTGCCTGGCCAATATTCAGGTTATCGCCGACGCGGAACTCGAGAATTACGAGTCCGATATCCGTCGCTTAACTGCCGGCTGCAGTGTGACAGTCAGCGGCCAAATCAAGGCCTCGGGCGGCCGGGGGCAGACTACCGAATTGCATGCCTCGGAGGTAGAGGTTCACGGTTGGGCGGATCCCGAGGCTTACCCCCTACAAAAAAAGCGACACTCCCTAGAAAAGCTGCGGGAATGGGCCCATCTGCGGCCCCGCACCAACACGATCGGAGCGGTGATGCGAGTCCGCAATCGCATTTGTCGTTCGATTCACGATTTCTTTCAGGAGGACGACTTCCTCTACGTGCACACGCCAATCATTACTGCCAGTGATTGCGAAGGCGCCGGCGAGATGTTTCGAGTCACGACAATCGATCCGGCCCGTGTGCCGAACACGCCGGCGGGCGGGGTCGACTACGGACAGGACTTTTTTGATCGGCCGACCTACTTGACAGTCTCGGGACAATTGGAGGGCGAGATTTACGCCACCGCCCTTGGCAAGATCTACACGTTTGGTCCGACATTTCGTGCAGAGAACTCGAACACTGCGCGCCATCTTGCCGAGTTTTGGATGGTTGAACCTGAGGTGGCGTTTAACCGACTGCCCCAGAACATGGAGCTAGCTGAGCAATTTCTCAAGCGCATTGCTGCTGATGTCTTGGGCGATTGTGCTGAAGACCTGCAGTTCTTTCAAGACCGTATCGACGACACGGTGCTCACGACTTTGCGAAACCTAGCTGAGAAGCCGTTTCATAGGATTAGCTACACCGAAGCCATTGATCTCCTGCAGCAGTCCAGCGAAAAGTTTGAATTCGCTGTCGATTGGGGCGCGGATCTCCATGCTGAGCATGAACGATTTTTGACGGAAAAGCATTTTCGGGCGCCGGTAATACTGCATGATTATCCGGCTGCGATTAAGCCGTTTTACATGAAAGTCAATGACGAAACGGTTTGTGATCGGGGTGCAACTGTGCGCGCCATGGACGTACTGGTGCCGCGTGTGGGCGAAATCATCGGCGGCAGCGAGCGCGAAGACCGGCTCGAGGTGCTCACTGCGCGGATGGCCGAGCAGGGACTGAACGCTGATGACTATCGGTGGTATGTCGACCTCAGGCGTTTTGGAACGGTTCCCCACTCCGGTTTCGGACTAGGCCTGGAGCGGATGGTACAATTCGTTACCGGCATGACAAACATCCGCGACGTCATCCCCTTTCCCCGAACCCCAGGAAGCACTTAAAACGTAACCGCCTTTATGGTGCTGGTTGCGGTTATTGTTTTGTTGAGTCCAGATGACTAGGATGAAACTGCTGTCGAATTGGGGGCCGACCCCGTAATTGAAAACGGTGGGAGGCAGGTCGCTGCCATCCATTCGGACTTCAGCCCGTGTCTTTTCTTTTGCCTGGGCGATCTCGATGACCGGGTTGATTTGATCGGTACCCGGATGCGGGGGCCGACATGTGGTGGCACCGATGCCATTTGGAGGCGATCTAACCCGATGGGGGAGGGAATAATCGCTACACACTACCAAGTGGGCCCGTAATTCGGGCCCTCCACTCCGAGCGAGTCGCGCGGTAGAATAGACCCATTAAGCTGTGCCCGTCGGAAGGCGGGCGCGAGCTGCCGGATTGATTTTTGGGACCCGTTTAGGGATTGAGCCAGGAGGGTGAAGTGCGACTATGACCAAACACATCTTTGTCACAGGCGGCGTAGTGAGTTCCTTGGGGAAAGGGCTTACCAGTGCCTCGGTCGGCATGCTGCTGGAGCGGCGCGGGATGACGGTGCGGATGCAGAAACTTGACCCGTATATCAATGTCGATCCTGGGACGATGAGCCCCTACCAGCACGGCGAAGTCTACGTGCTGGATGATGGCAGCGAAACGGATCTCGATCTCGGGCACTATGAACGGTTTACGAATTCACTGCTCACGCGTGACTCCAATTACACAACCGGCCAGATTTACCAGGCCGTGATCGATAAAGAACGTCGCGGCGAATTTCTTGGAAAAACGGTTCAGGTGATTCCGCATATCACCAATGAAATCAAGTCGGTTGTCCACAAACTGGCCGAGGAGGGGCCCGGCGAAGTCGATGTGGTGATCACGGAGATTGGCGGCACGATTGGCGACATCGAAAGCCTGCCCTTTCTGGAAGCTATTCGACAATTTTCGTTGGACGTCGGGCGCGAGAACTGCCTCTATTTGCATTTGACATTGGTCCCTTACTTGAAGGCGGCACGGGAGTTGAAGACCAAGCCGACCCAGCATTCGGTTGGGCAAATGCGGGCGATTGGTATTCAGCCTGACATACTGGTTTGCCGTACCGAGCAATCTCTCAGTCGCGAAGACCGGGAAAAGATCGGCTTGTTCTGTAACATTTCTCTGGAGTCGGTAATCGAAGAGCGCGACAAAGACTTTTCCATTTATGAAGTTCCGCTGAGCCTATACGAGAATCGGCTCGATCAGCTCATCTGCGACAAGCTCGAGCTGCCGACGGTCGAGCCCGATCTTACCGATTGGCATAATCTGCTCAATGGATTGCGAAATCCCGTCCATGAAATCAGCGTTGCTGTGGTCGGAAAGTACGCTGAACATCGCGATGCTTATAAGTCTATCTACGAATCGATCGACCATGCCGGTATGGCGCACGGTGCGCAGGTGCGCGTGACGCGGATTCGTAGCGAAGAGATCGAGTCGGAAGGTCCGGAGCGACTGCTGGCCGGGTTTGATGCCCTGCTAGTTCCCGGTGGCTTCGGAGAGAGAGGTATCGAAGGCAAGCTTGCCGCCATTCGCTATGTTCGTGAAAAAGGCATCCCGTTTTTCGGCATCTGCTTGGGTCTGCAATGCGCAGTTGTTGAGTTTGCCCGCAACGTGTGCGGGCTGGAAGATGCGCATTCCACGGAGTTTGAAAAAGATACCAATCACCCGGTAATCTGTTTACTTGACGACCAAAAGACGAAAACGGACAAGGGCGGTACTATGCGATTGGGAGCTCAGCCTGCGCAACTCGTCCCCAGCAGCCGAGCGGCAGATTGCTATGGCGTTTTGAAAATCTCCGAACGCCACCGCCATCGCTACGAGTTCAACAATGTTTATCGTCAACAGTTTGCCGCCCATGGGCTGAACGTTGCGGGCAGCAGTCCCGACAACAGTCTCGTGGAAATTGTGGAGATACCGTCGCACCCCTGGTTCGTGGGCGTGCAGTACCATCCAGAGTTCCAATCGAAGCCCACCGATGCGCACCCGTTATTTGCTGGCTTTGTCGCCGCTGCGGTTAGTCATCACAATATGCGGACAGCCTGCGTGCCCGAATCGATGCCGTGCCCGTCGGAGGTCGTGACTGACCCGAAAGAAAGTCCGCATCCGCGTTAGCCATCGATTAAGTGGAGAGGAGGCCTCAATGAACGACGAAAAAAAGATCTTTATCGACGACGATTGGAAGAGCCAGGTCGCCGCAGAGAAAGAAGCTCTCAAACAAGAAGTGCAGCAGCCCGAATCTGGGTCAGCGTCTAGCCCTGAGGCCACTGGGGATGGGGCCACTTCCGGCGGGAAAATGCCACCTGCCTCGTTGGAATTGCTGCTTTCAACGCTTGCCACCGAAGCGATGGTCGCTCTGGGCCAGTTTCCTCACCCTGCGACGCAGCAGGTGTCTGTCAACCCGGAGCATGCCCGATATGCGATTGATATGCTGGAAATGCTGCAGACGAAAACCAAGGGCAATCTCCAGCCTGGTGAGGAAAAGCTACTCACTGATTTGTTGCACCAGCTCAGGATGCTATTTGTAGCCCAGGGAACTGAAGAGAAATCGGCGGACAGCGGCCCCTAAAGTGCTGTACCGGGCCACTCTTACATTCCAATGGCGCTCCCCGTTGCGCTAGCACCGCTCCCCGCTGGCGCGTAAAAAAGCCATACCCAGTCGACAGATACGCGGGTCATTGCGACCCCAATAGCCTTTCTAAGTGAGACTTGCATCCCGAACCGGGTGACAACGGACGGGTGATTAAGGCTATTGTGTCAACTGGGTATGGCGGACTAGCTTGTGGCCAGCCAGATTGTAGTTCGCCGGTTGTGCCGACGGTTTGTATGGGTGCCTGGTACTAGTGGCTTGTTGTGTTAGCGGTTTGGATTGGCGATCGCCTCGTGGGGGCCGTTGCATATTCGTTATCGTAATTTCGCAGCTGGTCTTTCCTGGTCCCATGCATGCCTTTTCCGTCAGTCGGCCAACTCATCGAATAGCTGACGGAAGTCCGGTATTCGTTCTCCGATGTGCTCACTCCACCGTGCGGGATGCCAAATCTCGAGGCAAACTGCCGCGCCCACGACCATTAGCTTGCCGCCGGGATCTACGCCGAGAAAATCCCGAAAGCTTTCTGGTATGGCTACTCTGGCCCGAGCCGCGACGGGAACTCGGCGATGACGGGTGGAGAGTAGTCGTCCCAATAACTGCACCTGACTTAGCCGTTGCGTAAGCCTGCCGCTGTGAACCTTTTGAGCGACCAGGCTCATTCCGTCGTCCAGCCAGGCCCCCCAGGCCTGCGTGTTCCAAACGCTCACACACCCCGGACGTTCTTTGGCCAGGACGCACTGGTCCGCGTCGCCGGTGAGTTGCTCGGCCACTTCTGTTGGCAGCGAAAGCCGAAACCGCTCGTCCAGTGCTCGCGACCATTCGCCCAGATAGAGCGTGTCACTCGAAACTGGAGACTGTTTGGCCATAAATTTCTCAGCGGGCCGGTAGGCCTAGCAATGCATCCTTCCCTCCTTGGCAGCTGAGCTTGCTCGGAGAAATGCTTTCTCAGAGAAACAAAGCTCTTGAGATATCCACACGCGTAAAACGGGCACTTATAAAACCCGAACTTATCTTCTGTAGGGTTTAGTTCCCCGGAAATAGGGGGAAATAAGGCCATAAATGGGCGTAGTACCCATGAATAGAGCAGATTCTAGCGTTTGTTCCTGAGCCTGCAAGTGATTTCGTCAAAAATTTGAAAATTTAGGGTCGTCGGGGTCGGCCGGCCAATCGAAAAAACGGGGCCCGCCGAGCGCGGTATTTGCGCCCAGTCGCTGCGCGAAACGGCCATCGCAGCCCCCTTCTGACAAACTCGCACGACAGCCCATCGCATACGCGGTGTATATTCGCTAGAATGGCCCCTTTGCAGCGGAGCCGCCTGGACGCGGTGTTTACAGGCAACGCTGCAGGGCACTTCTAGAGGAAACGGACAAATGGCTGAAGGTACGATTAAGCGACTAACGGACAAGGGTTTTGGGTTTATAGATACCGGGACCAGCAACGACATTTTTTTCCACTCCTCCGATCTCGAAGGTGTGAGTTACGATGAACTCCAAGAGGGCGTGCGCGTTTCCTACAACGAAGGCCAGGGTCCCAAGGGCCCCAGGGCAGAAAACGTACAGCTTGTCTGAGCGGGTGGCGGAAAATCGCCCCTATCAATTTGCGGAGTAACTGAGATGGCCAGTAAAGGGAGTAAGGACAAAGGCAAACGGGAACAACAAAAAAAAGCCCTACTTACGCCCAAGGAAAAACGCAAGTTGAAACGGGAAAAGAAAAACAAGTAAGCGCGAACATCTAGAAATCGTTTTCTGTAAATCGGTCTTTGGGGATTGGGCGCGAGAGGGTTGCCCATGGAGCGGGTCCTTGCGACCCGCTAGTCTTGCCCTAATGTCCGTTTGCGGCGCAGTAGGTGATGGTAGTTCTGCGCGAATCGGTGCGACTCGTCTCGAACGTATTGCAGCAGGCGCAGGGCGTAGGCGTGCCGGCTGAGCTTGAGCGGATCCTGACGCCGGTGGACGTAGATCAACTCTTCCTTTTTGGCAAGCGAGAGAATCAGCGGCGGTTCGACCGCTAGGGCCTCGAAGGCCTGCACCGCCCGCCCTAGTTGGCCCTTGCCGCCATCGATTAGCAGGATGTCGGGAAAAACATCGGCTTCGCTCGTCAGCTTGGCAAATCGCCTGGAAACGGCCTCAAACATGCTCGCGTAGTCGTCGACGCCTTCGACTTCGCGAATCCGGTACCGGCGATATCCGGGTTTGAAGGGCAGTCCATCGATAAATTGCACTAGGCTGGCCACTGTCTCTTCGCCGGCCAGATGGGCGATGTCCATACCCTCGATCGTGCGCGGTGCGGTGTCAAGGTGCAACAACTTCTGCAGGCCTGCCAGGCCTTTTTTGGGGTCCATGTAAAATACTTCTGGCTGCGCGTGTTTTTCCAGATCCCCTCGTTCGTTGAGCGATTCGAGCATCTGAATCTCGTCACGCAATCGGGCAGCTTGTTCGTAGCGTAAATTTTCCGAGGCGGTTTGCATTTCCTCTCGCATTTCTTTCAGCAGGGGCTTTCGTTTGCCTTCAAGAAACTTTTTCAGGCGGTTGATATCCTGGCGATATTCTTCCTTAGAAATTCGCAGGTTGCACGGCGCCGTGCATTGCTTGATCGAGGCGAGCAAGCAGGGCCGAAACCAGCGCCAGCGCTCGTCCTGTTCGTCAATGTCTAGGGAGCACGTGCGAAACTGGAACACCCGCTGCAAGACCTGCAGGGCGCCGCGGAGGCTGCCGATTGAGGTGAAGGGACCATATAACTTGACGCCGCGGGAACGTGGTTCGCGCGTGATTTCGACGCGGGCGAAATCTTCGTGGGTTGTGATTTGCAAATAAGGAAAGCTCTTGTCGTCTCGCAGGTCGCGGTTGTACTTTGGCTGGATGTCCTTAATCAGTCGCGACTCTAACAAGATCGCATCGACCTCACTATCGGCATCCAAGTAATCGACGTCGTAGGCCTCACGCACCAATCGCGTGGTGCGCTGGTCTTCGGACGCCGCCTTTAGAAAGTAACTCCCGGCCCTGGCCCGCAAGTTTTTGGCTTTGCCAACATAGAGTACGCGACCCGCCTGATCTTGAAACAGGTAGACGCCAGGAGTGGTAGGAAACTGAGCGCGAACTTTTTTCCCCGCGCGCAGAAAAAACTCAGCCTGGGTCTTTGGATTAGCCCCGTCGGCAGAGGTGGATTGTTCGTCGGATTTTTGGTCGGGCCCACCCATGGCAATTGAATCGTAGAACGCCCCGCCTTGGCCGGCCAGCCCGAATTTGTAACCTGTTCTGCTTCCAGTCGACCAAAACCATTTCGTGCGCTTGGTAATCTGGCCGTGCCGGCGACCTGGCCCGACCTGGAAATACTCACACTCCAGCGAAGGCCCGCATGCTGACTTCCATTTTCTGCAACCGCAATGCCAGTTGCTCTTTGGCCGCTTCGAGATTGGCGAGTTGCTCCGGAGGGGTGTAGGCAAACATGTAAACCTTGATCTTTGGTTCGGTGCCGCTCGGTCGAATAGCTACGTAATTACTTTCCGCCTCCAGGTCGAGAATGACCATGTCGCCGCAGGGGCCGGCCAACGGCTGAAGCGAGCCGTCGGGTAACCGAATGGTCTGCTCCAGGTAATCGCGCACCTGTACGACCCTGCTTCCGGCCAACTCGGTAGGCGGATTTCGCCGAAACTGTTGCATTACCTCCTGCATGCGAGTCATCCCCTCACTCCCTGGCATTTGCACTGACACCGTGTTCTCTGCGTGCGCCCCATGCTGCCAAAAGAGTGAGTCAAGATGCTCGTGGAGGGTCTTGCCTTCCACCTTGAGTTTGGCAGCAAGTTCGCACAGCAGCAGTGCAGCTACCGCGCCGTCCTTGTCGCGAACGTGCTGCCCTGCCAGGTAGCCATGCGATTCCTCGGTGCCGTACAAGAAATCTTCTGGCCCTTCATCATCAATGACCCCGGCAATCCACTTGAAACCAACCAACAAATCACCGAACGTACGTACTCCATAGCTGTCGGCGATGCGGCGCGTTAGTTGGGTGGTGACGAGCGTGATGACGATAAAGTTCGTCGGCAACAACGATCCTTGCACTGTGCGCGAGTCCAATACGTAGTCGGCCAGCAAGGACCCAATCTGGTTGCCGGAAAGGGTGTGCCACGCGCTCCCCTCGCCGGTAGTTAAGGGCGCGGAGCAGCCAATACGATCGCAATCCGGATCAGTCGCCAGGGCTAGATCAGCGCCGACCGCTTGGGCGCGATCTGCAATGGCATCAAAAACGGCCGGATTTTCCGGGTTAGAAACGTGGTCTGGCACATTGGGGAAATCACCGTCGGGTGCGGCATGCGCGGCAAACACTTCTACCTGATTAAACCCAGCCTTGTCGAGTACGGGGCAAACGGCAGTAGTCCCAACTCCGTGTAGGGGAGAATAAATGACGTGCAGATCCCGGGGCCCAGGTGTCTGCAGATTTAGAACCGCGTCGACAAATCGCGCGTCCATTTCCTCCTGGCACATGACGATGCATCCCGCCGCTACGGCCTCGTCGAAAGGAGTGCGCTGGATTGCATCAACCGACATGACCTTATCGATTGTGTGCTTGTCGTGTGGCGGCCGCAGTTGGCCGCCGGTTGACCAGTAGGCCTTGACGGCGTTGTCGCATGGCGGATTGTGACTTGCCGTGACCATGATGCCGCAGCTGCACTGATGGTGCCGCACAGTGAACGAGAGTTCCGGTGTGCTACGATGGCCCTGTAGAAAATATACTTGGAACCCGGCGGCAACCATTACCTCGGCGCAAAGACGCGCAAAGTGCTCGGACCGGTGGCGCGTGTCGTAGGCAATCGCGCACGATAAACGGGCGTCATCGCCCAGCGAGTCCTTCACATAGTTGGCTAGTCCCTGCGCGCTTTCTCCGATCGTCCGATCGTTGATCGCGTTGCTGCCGATGTCGTACATGCGACCACGACGTCCTCCGGTACCAAAGGGGATGATCGTCCAAAATGCGTCGTCCAATTCTCGCCATTTGCCTTCTTTGATATGGTCCACAACTTGTGGGGCATACTCGGCGTAGCGGGGCTCGGTAAGCCAGATTCGCAGGTTGTCGTAGGCGGATTGGGTAAGTTTTTTTTCAGCGATAGCCGTTTCGGCCAATAGTAAAATAGCGTCGTAGGACATGACTGCCAGTTTTGAAATGGGTTCTAGTTTTTCTGCACACGCTGGTCGCATGCGGGGAGAACGCAACAACCTACACCTATCCGATCATCAAGGCAAACAGCCCCTCTACCTGGACAATATTACCCCCGCTTGCCTGCTGGGCCGTGTCTAGGATAATGGGGTTTCATGCCTACTCCCACACAAAGCCTGTGATGCCCAATCTACGTCTTCCTAACGGTTTTCTGCTAGTTGCGCTCCTGCTGGTCACGGTTACAACCTTTGCCAAGGATCCTCCGCAGCGGGCCAAACCCTGTGCATGGTCCCAAGATGTGTTGGATGCGTTCTTTGCCGACGCTCGCCAGCACCTACTTGGCGAACGTCCGTCGCCACGGGCCGCTATGGCGGATGATCGTCGCCAGTCCCCCCCCCCAGTCGTCGATTCAGATACGAGTTCAATCTCTTGGTCCGAGTTGGTCTCGGCCGAGACCTTGACGGCCGAGATCAAGCGACTAAATATTGCGCTTGCCACATCCCTGGCCAGGCCCGCTCAATTCAAAGGGGGAGGAAACTTGCAATGCCGGCGCGATTTCAGCACCCTTGCGGTGGTGTTTGGTGTGATCAGCGAATATGGCAGTGAGGTGCGCTGGAAGAAAAGCGCGCCGCTCATAAAAAATCATTGCTTGCTCGCCAGCGAATTGTGCGAATCGGGAACAGATGAAAGCTATGCGGCGGCGAAAAAAGCGAGGCAGGTGCTGAATGACCTGATCCGTGGCCAACCTGTCGAGTTGCCAGCGAAGCCGCCCGCTGGCGGCTCATTGGCCAATTTTTCTCAGGTCATGCAACGCATGGAGCAAGGCCTGGAAGAGAATGTTTCGCCATCGCTGGCCAGTGCCAGGCAGTTTCGCAGCGAAGTCCAGACGGTCGTCCACGATGCCCAGTTACTGGCAGCGCTAGCGCAGGCGATTTGTCACGAAAATTACGAATATGGTACCGATCCAACCTACCTGGGTTTTGCGATCGTGCTGCGGGAAGCCTGTCGCGAACTGCACCAGGCCACCAGTGAAGTCAATTACAACGCCGCTCGGGCCGCTGTGGGCAAGGTGTCGCAGTCGTGTAGCGATTGCCATGAGGCTTATCGGGGGTGATCAAGGACATTGCGGCCTTGCGTTCGATGCAAAGTATTACTGTGAATTAGTTTGCGTCAACAGAACGATTTCTTTTTTTCTTTTCTTGTTGGTGAACCTGGCGGCTGTAGGGAGACTCCTAGGGATAGGTGCCCAGCACAAATTACCGCCGGTTGGCCCCGCTTTTGCTTGACCGGCGCCCACCGTGCTGGCAGACTCAAATAATGGAGGTTCGCCACGCCGGGCCCCAAATTGTTTTTTTCAGTCGGTTCTCTCTAGCAGCGCTTCGCGCACCGAGGAACATTATGCGAAACCTAC
>JAKVCC010000020.1 GCA_022448265.1 Pirellulales bacterium | reverse complement strand
GTTGTAGGCTGCATTAGCGTTTCTCCATGTGACCTGAGATCGGAACTGCCCCAAGTGTATATAAGCGCCTGGGGGGGTGCAAAGGTTTTACGTACAGAAAGCCTGCAACGGCACGCGCCAACCACGCTTTTTGCCGAGAAAACGGCCCTTGGTTGGATAACGGCCTGAGGCTGCAATTGGATTGTTGGTAGCTCGAAACTATCCCCGCCGGTCAGTATGTAAACGGCCGCGGCGGGGCGCGTCGTCGCAATCCTCGAAGTTGGTGGCCTTTACCACCGCTACGAACGATGCGCCGATGACAAATTCGGTCGCCGCAGTGCATTCTCCGGCGTAGAGACCAGCAAAATGCCCTGAACCGCAAAGTTTACTTGGCGGAATTGGTTCGCGGTCGAACTCGTAAAGCCTGTCCAATCTTTCCGAGATATTGTGCACACTATCTTGTGTTGACATTGGTTTCCTTCATAAATTCGCTCATCAGATGATTGGCTACAGGCTGCCAGGTTTTCGTTCCTTGCGATTCACCAGGGCTTGAGACCTGGCCGATGCTACGCCGGGAACGACGTCGGAAACAGGTGTAAGCATATCTTGACAGGCAGATCCCAGATATACTCTACGGGTTGGGTGACTGACTCGGAATGGTAGAAAGCGACTCGCGGAGTTTGTCGATGCGAAATGTGATCTTGGCGCTAGTCTTCTCACAAGTTTATCCGTTTGCTGCCGCCGCTGATAACTCTTCTTTTCCTGCAGTATTCGACACGCAGGATCCTGGTGATGGTCTGACTTCTCCAGAAAAAACCTTGCAAGGCATTAAGGTGCCTCAGGGGTTTCACGTGTCGTTGTTCGCCGCCGAGCCAAATGTTCGGCAGCCGATTGCCTTGGCCATGGATGACCGAGGCCGGTTATGGGTCGCGGAAAATTACACTTACGCTGAGCGACCTGTGCAGTTTGAAAAAAAACTGCATGATCGGATCGTTATCTTCGAAGATCTCGACGGCAACGGAGAGTTCGATCGTCGCAAAGTTTTCTGGGACAAGGCGAGCAAGTTGACCAGCATTGAGGTCGGATTTGGCGGAGTGTGGGTCCTGTGCGCACCGCATCTTCTATTCATTCCCGATCGAAATCATGATGACGTGCCCGATGGCGATCCAGTGGTGTTATTGGACGGATGGAACGCAGACACGATCGGACACAATATCGTGAACGGGCTTCGCTGGGGACCGGACGGTTGGTTGTACGGCCGTCAAGGGATCATGGGGACGTCACATGTTGGTAAGCCTGGTATGTCGCTGTTGGATCGCACCAAGATGAATGGTGGTATCTGGCGTTTTCATCCTACTCGCAAAACGTTTGAAGTCGTGGCCCAGGGTACAACCAATCCGTGGGGTATGGACTGGGACGACCACGGACAGTTGTTTTTCATCAACACCGTGATCGGACACCTGTGGCATGTCGTGCCTGGTGCGTTGTACGAAAGAATGTTTGGTGAGCATCTCAATGCACATGCCTACGAGTTGATGCAACAGACAGCCGACCATTTTCATTGGGACACGAGCGAATGGTGGCACGACACCGAAGCGAAGGGCATGACCGAGACCACGGATCAGGCCGGTGGCGGCCATGCTCATGCGGGCTTGATGATTTACCTCGGCGACAATTGGCCTGACCGATATCGCGGGACGCTGTTTACGGCTAATTTTCACGGTCGCCGCATCAACAACGATCGGCTCGCACGACGCGGCGCCGGATACGTTGGTAAGCATGCGGCCGATTTTCTGACTGTGGAGGACCCATGGTTTCGTGGTATTGAACTTTGCTACGGCCCGGATGGTGGCGTCTATATTGCTGATTGGTCCGACATCGGCGAGTGCCATGATACGGACGGTATCCACCGCACATCCGGCCGAATTTACAAAGTGACCTATGGTGGGTTGGATACCTGTCCTGCCGTTGACTTGGCACAGATGACTGATGCGCAACTTGTTGAGCTCCAGTGCCATAAAAACGACTGGTACGTTCGTCACGCCCGCCGTCTTCTTCACCAGCGATGGGCTGCCGGTACGGACGCTACGGAGGTGGAAAGGAGTGAAATCCACCGAATGTTGTTAACGATGTTTGAGACGCACACGGATGTCACGCGTAAGCTGCGGGCTATGTGGTGCCTCTATGTGACAGGCGGTACGGACGAGCAATGGCTAATACGGCAACTTAATTGTTCGAACGAACATGTCCGTCTCTGGGCTGTCAAGTTGTTGGTTGATCAAGAGACTCCTTCCGCATCAGTGCGTGACGCGCTGGAGCAACTTGCCAAGCAAGAATCCTCGGGTTTGGTTTTAAATTTTTTGGCATCGGCGCTTCATTCCCTACCGACCGGGCAGCGATTCAAGCTTGCTTCTGCCATTTCCAGCCACGAGCAATTCGCTGATGATCCTGCTTTGCCACTGATGGTCTGGTATGGCACAGAGCCCGCTGTTGTCGGGCAGGCGGAACAGGCCATCGAGCTCTCCGCGGTGAGCCAATTGCCCTTGGTGCGTCGTCATATCGCGCGCCGACTGACGTACGAAATCAAGCGGCAACCAGAAGCGGTTGCCAAACTGGTTGGATTGCTTGACGACCAGCACTCCATACGGTTTCAGCAGGACATTCTCGATGGAATGTCGACGGCCCTCGAAGGTTGGCGAAAGGCGCCGATGCCCAACGGCTGGGAAGACATCGCGCGTGGATTGAGGAAAAGCCCAGACGAAAAAATTCGCCAATTTGAGCGGGAACTTTCGTTGGTCTTCGGTGACGGCCGAGCCATGGACGAACTTTTGGAAATCGCGACCGGAGATCATAATCTTGACGCTAGACGAGTCGCGATTCATGCCCTGGTCGCCGCGCGTGTCGAAGGACTAGTTTCCACGTTGCTTAAGTTGCTCGAAGATCCTGATTTGGCCACTGACGCCGTGCGTGGTCTGTCGGCATACAACGATCCGGAGACTCCTGGGCGGTTAATTGAAAGGATGCGCTACCTGCCCTCCAGCGCCCACGACGAAGTCATCAACGTGTTGGTTTCGCAGCCCGCCTATGCGCGCAAATTGCTCGATGCGGTCGCTGCCCAAAAGATCGACCGCGATCTAGTCTCCGCATTCCAGCTTCGTCAGATGCAGATGCTTAGTGACGCGCAAGTGAGCATGCAGATTGACAAACTGTGGCCGGAGTTAAAAAAAATCTCGGCGGACAAGGTAGCTAAGATCAACGAATATCGGTCTGCGTTGACGGCAGAGAATCTTGCTTCGGCGGACTTGCCGGCTGGCCGCGCGTTGTTTGATAAATCGTGTGCCAGCTGCCACCGATTGTTCGGCCATGGCGGAACCATCGGACCGGATTTAACGGGTGCACAGCGGTCCAACTTGCATTACCTGCTGGAGAACATCGTCGACCCCAATGCGACCGTCGCCAAGAATCATCGTATGACGGTCGTGTTGCTCGATAGCGGTCGTGTCATCAACGGCGTCATCATCGCACAAACGCAGCAGACGCTCACTCTTCAGATGCCCACAGAACAAATCGTGATCGCCCGGGAAGAAATCGAACAGTTGCAAGAATCTGAGTTGTCAATAATGCCCGAGCGTCAACTCGAAGTGCTTAGTTCTAATGAAGTCCGTGACTTGATCGGCTATCTCATGTCACCTCATCAGATTCCTTTGGCACCCATCCGGGACGGTAGGTGACAAGACTAAAAGTTCTGAAGCAGCTTGGTAGTTGCACAAAAAAACCACCGTCACCTTGTGCAGTAATTACACAAAGCATCGGCGGCTTTTTTGAATCTTCGCGGTAGTTGTAGGCTGCATTGGCGTTTCTCCATGTGCCCTGAGATCGGAACTGCCCTGAGTGTATATAAACGCCTGGGGGGGGGTGCAGAGGTTTTGCCTGCGAAAATCCTGCAACGGCTTGCTGCTTATCACCAGACGCGTTCATGTTGTCACCCTTCTCTAGGCATCCGCGTGTTTCAACGGTAAGAAACGGATGGAATACAGGTCGGCGTCCTTCACAACGAACCTCAGACGGATGCCTTGACGTGCCAGGTGCGTCAGATCCCGTCCTCGCCGCCACTCAACGGTGTGTTCGATTGCGTCGCCATAGATCTCTTCGCAGTCGTCGAGGGTATAACCCGGAAGACGATGCCCCTCGACGTCCTGGATCTCCACGCCGATGCTTCCCACGGCCGAGGTAGAGTAGTTGAGGGTTAGCTCGGCGCCCTCAAACGTCAAGGGCTTGGTCACGAACTCACCTCCGGCGTAGTCGGCGTGTACCGATACAAAGCCGTCGGTACGCAAGCTGGCACGGCGCACACGGCAGGTCGGATGGCGAAAGTGCTCTACGTAATATAGGGATATTTCGTGCGGCCCAGTGGGTACCACGCCCCAGGCAGTCATGATATTCCGTTCGGTCCAGTTGTTGGGATCGAGGCCGGGTCGGATAAAGGCCTCCATGAACCTGCGGTCGAAATGCACACCATCGCGGCTGCTCATAAAGACCCCGTCAGACACGCCGCTTTGGAGATGCTTTTTAATCTTTTTGCGTTCCGGTATGTAGCGCTTGGGAAACGCAAGGGTGATATGGGGCGAACGAAAGTAGGGAGTCGCCACACTGGTGTAAAAATGCTCGAGTGGCGTGTCGCCAAAATCTACGAACCGTGGCTCGGTCCAGTGAAGGAAGTCAGGCGAGGTGCAACGTAGAAGCTGCCGGTAACCCGGTAAGCGTTCTTTGGGACTCTCTCCGAGCGGGTCTAGAACCATTTCAAACTCTTCGAGTTTTACAGACTCCTCACCTTGGGTCAGTATTGACCGTGAGGAACGCCAACCGCGAATGTAGGCCACGTACTGGCCTCGTTCTGCATCCCAATAGGCAATAGCATCATAGTCGGGTTCGCAATTGCATTTATCGTATTGACGGATGATCGGCTCCTCTTGCATCTTTTTCCAGTGGATGCCATCGGGAGAAGCGTGAGCGATGAGGGGCCCGCCGGCCACTGCTTTGTACCGCTCCTCTGGCGGGGCATTTGGATTTTCATCTTTGAACGCCATCAGAGGGAGCGAGAACGCATAGCCCGGACAAATAATATTGTTGTCCCTGGATCCTTGATGCTCGAATAGCCCCAGGTTAGGTTTGGTCCACGTGATGCCGTCCTCGCTTTCCGCACAACACGAATAGTGGTGCGGAATCGTGTACCAGGGTTCTTCAACTGCTTGACCAGAGCCTCGATAGTACAAGCGGTATCGATCATCATCCTTCATCACGGTGACAAAGCTGCTGGATGGACCTTCCCAAGGCGCGCTAAACTGAAGCGCCACCTCTCGCGGCACGGGAGGATGCAACTCAAGTCGAGTGTCCTTGAAGTTGTCGATCAGATAGTCGTCCACAAACAGCTCCAGCCGCGAGCCGATGTCCAGTGCAGCAGACCCATTTGCCTTGCCAGATGTTTTCATGTTGTCTTCTCTTTGTATGCGTTCGTGTATGCTGATAGGAACTTAAATCTCCACTAAGGAGATACGTGCCCTCATGCACGTTGTGATTTCGTCCCCGATGCTACCCATGGAGAGGTCGGAACGGCTCTGAGTGTATATAAGCGCCTGGGGTGCGGAAAGGTTTTAGGTGCGTAAATCCTGCAATGGCACGCGCCAATCAACTTTTTTTCGCGAGAACCGCCCTTGGTTCTTCTTCTGCGAGTCTACGGCCTCACTCCAGAAAAACAGCAATACCGTTAACCTTGATTCTTGTATTTAGGCTGGTACTAAAAAACGCAAGGTCAGCGGGGGCCATGTCGCGGTCCTCTGTTTTTCTTGGATGCTCGATCTGTGTGGAATTGCAATTTAATTTCTGCTGAACGTCTTGACATCCATTGGCATTTCAAAGGATTATTGGTGCAGAATTTATTATTGGTAATGCCCTAGCTTGTTGGTGCCGGGCGATGTCGGCGCTGGTCCTATGGATAGGAATTAAAAGGTGAAGCTGCTACGTAAGGCGCTGTTGGACGGTTGTTTCCTGCTCGATCTGGATGAGCGGGATTTGCCGTCTCTGTTTCGCCAGGTCGTGAATTATTTGGTCGTGCGCGGCTCGGTAGTGGGGATGCAGCAGGAAGAGGTCGAGGCGGCTCTGCTTGCGCGCGAAGAAGATGTCTCGACTGCCATTGGCAACGCGGTCGCTATACCGCATGCCTATCTGGATGCTGTGCGAGAACCGACAATCGTGTTTGTGCGGCTGGCGCATCCGCTGAATCTGGGTGCACCGGATGGTGTTCCTACTCGTTTCGTCTTTGTTCTTTTGGGATCGGCGGGAGCAGCGGCCCAGCACCTTGACGTACTGGCGGATATTGCACGGCTGGCAGCCGATGACGAGTTTCGTTACGAAGCCGGGATGGCGCACACGCAGCTCGATTTGTTGGCTGCCCTCGATCGTTTCGGCGCCCGAAATGCGCCGAAGGCGTTACACGATGAAAAGCGGTCAGAGTGTTTGGACTACACGGGTCGCCTGTTTGGCGGGGTCGCCGCAGACTTGCGCCGTCGTCTGCCCCATTATGTGAGCGACTTTCGCGATGGGCTCCACACCAAAAGCCTAGCTTCGACGTTATTTTTGTTCTTTGCCTGCCTCGCTCCGGCGGTGACGTTCGGTGGCATTATGGCCGAGTTGACCGGCCACCATATTGGTGCCGTTGAGATGATTGTCGGGTCGGCTCTGTGCGGTGTTGTTTATGCGCTGTTGGCAGGGCAGCCGCTCATTATTTTGGGTGGCACGGGTCCGCTACTGGTCTATACGTGGCTTCTCTATGTGCTCTGCAGCCAAATAGGGTTGGACGGTTGTTTTTTGGAAGCGCGCGCATGGGTCGGTTTGTGGACCGGGCTGCTGCTCATCATACTGGCGGCGACAGATGCAAGTTGCTTGGTGAAATACTTCACTCGATTTACCGACGAGATTTTTTCCGCACTCATCTCGCTTATATTTATCTACGCGGCTGTCGAAGCGCTTGCGCAGATTGTGTCGAATGTTTATCAAGATGACCGCATTAGTCACGACCGGGCGCTGGTCCCGCTGATTTTGGCGATGGGTACGTTCTTTATCGCATACGGACTCTATAGGTTCCGACGCAGCCGGTATCTCCTGCCCCACTTGCGGGAGTTCTTTGCCGACTTTGGTCCTACGATTGCATTGGCAGCAATGACCGTGGTCGCCGTGACATGGTTTCACGATGTCGAAAGGACAAGTCTTCCCGCACCGGATGCCATTCAGCCCACCATTGATCGATCGTGGTTAATTCCACTTTTTGATGCCCCTCGTTGGGTGTGGTTTGCGGCTGCTGGACCGGCTGTGTTGGCGGCTGTGCTAGTGTATTTGGATCAGAATATTACGGCCCGTTTGATCAATAGTCGTGACCATCGCCTGCAAAAGGGCGAGGCCTATCATTACGACCTGGCGGTGATGGGTGTGTTAATCGCGGTTTGCTCGCTCTTTGGGCTGCCTTGGCTGGTTGCGGCCACGGTCCGCTCGCTGAATCATATCCGCAGTCTTGCCACGGTCGAAAGCGTTGTAACCCGAGGTGGCGACTCGCGGGATTCGGTGCTGCACGTCCGAGAGACTCGGGTTACCGGGCTGGCAATTCATCTGCTAATCGGGCTATCGCTGTTTGCCTTGCCGCTCTTAAAGCAGATCCCCATGGCGGTGCTCTACGGCTTGTTTCTGTTTATGGGGATCGTGTCTATGGCGGGGAATCAATTTTTTGAGCGGTTACGGCTGTGGTTGATGGATTCTTCGCTCTACCCGACGACGCACTATATTCGGCGGGTTCCCATCTGGACAATTCATCGCTTTACGTTGTTGCAACTGATCTGCCTGATCGTGTTGGCACTGGTGGAAGTCACCCCGCTGGGAATTCTCTTTCCGTTGTTCTTAGTGCTGTTAGTTCCCATCCGGTTTTACGCAGGACGCTTCTTCACGGCAGAGGAATTGGCCGCCCTCGACTCCGAGGAAGAGCCTGAAGAAGAAGCGTAGTGGTCTTAATTCGCTGCTTTCCGGTGGCGTGTCGGCTGCATCCATACGCAATGCTTTTGGGGGGAGAGTCCCGCCTCGCCGCCGCTTTTTTGTATCGAAAATCTATTTCATCATTGCCTAAACGAAACGGGGCAGCGCCCAAGACCAGATGGGGCCATGTTCCTTACACCCTGCCGCCTCATCCTTTGGCAAAAAACAGCCAGTCAGTGCATGTCTGGTCGACGAGTTGGTTTTGATAAGTGATCGGTTCGACGCGGACTTGGGGGAACACCTTGCGCAGGGCATCGGCAAAGGGCGAGCTTTCAGCGTAGGACCAGACGGCGAGGACGCCATCGGGCGCTAGGTGTTGTCGAGCGGCCGTCAAACCGTCCACGGTATAAAAGGATGCGCTCTCGGTGTCTAATCGCTCACTGGGTGAGTGATCGACATCGATTAAAATCGCGTCCCACTGGTGGCCAGGCCTACCCGCAAGTCGCGCGTAAATGTCGCCCTGGGCTACGACCAACCGCGGTTGGGTGCCGACGCAGTCCGCTGGGTCCCCACGCATCTCGTCACTTAGTTCCGTTGCAAGGGGTATCAAACCGCGTGCCAGCCAGTCGATCACCGGGGGCAGAAGTTCCACAACTTCAACCTTTGTGACGTGGCGGGCAACTAGCGCCTCGCGGGCGGTGTAGCCCAGGCCGAGTCCGCCGACCAATACTTGGAGATTTTTGCCCGGGTGAGTCTCCAATGCAATTTTTGCCAAGGCCCGTTCCGAATCTGTGGTCAAGCTGCTCATCAAGAATTCATGATTCAGCGTCACCTCGGTGACCATCGTGCCCGGCTGCGCTAGTAATTCTCGCCGCCGCAGACATAACAGACCCAGTGCACTAGGTTCGAAAGCCAGGATTTCAAGATTTGATGGTGACATACTACGATTGAGTTATGGTTGTGGTTGCCTGGCTGGGACTCCACGAACTAATTTACGTGGATTGGGGTGGCCAAATCAAAACTGCATCCACAGCGATCATCACATGGCGTGTGATGGCTACTGTGGGAGCGCTTGCCTGCTAGAAATGATGTTGCATGAGCCAGTCTAACCTGGGAGGCGCCTACTGGATACTTGCCCAGCGAACGATACAGCTTGCGGCCGTTCGAGTCTTGCGATATCTGGTAGACTGTGGGTGGCATGGAGCCGATAGCTGCCTGTTTCCGCTAAACGGCTTGCGATGGTGACTGGCTGTTGGTCATTGGGGATTTGGTCAATCGGGGGTTTGGTTTGAGGGCAGCTAAGCACACACCGCGCTCCACCGGGGCCGCTCGCGGAATGTGTTGCGAGTGTATGTCGAGTGACGTTAGGATAGATTAAGGAGGAAAGAAACTTGTCGGATCCCGCCTATTGCCGGCCTCAAGCTTATCGATTGTTTCGCCAGGAGTTGGCGACGCTGGAAGAAGCAGGTAGTTTGTTCCGTGCTGCCTTTGCGATTGCGCTGCACGAGCGTCCCGAGGCCGAGTTGGCTGAGGCGGAAGCCACTGTCGAAAAACTTTCCGCCGCTGTTAAGAGTCGCGCACGATCGCGTAGTGCAAGTGCCCTGCTCGCGCACTTGCATGACGTACTGTTTGACGTCTATGGCCTTGTTGGCAATTCTGAGAATTACTACGATCCGGCCAATAGTTATCTGCCGGTTGTCTTGCAGACGCGTCGAGGAATTCCAATTTCGCTGGTTTTGATTTACAAGCGCGTGGCGGATCATCTGGGACTGGTCGTACATGGTGTGAATGCGCCGGGGCACTTTTTGGCCGCGGTGGAAGGGCTCGCAGTTGTGGAAACATTGGGTGCCCGCGCAAAAACCGAAGGGCGCGAGCGGCTGCAGAGGGCGCCGATGGTTGTGGATCCGTTTTTTGGTGGGGCCGTACTCAATGAATCTGACGTGGTCGAGCGGATTGGCCAGGCCACGGGCTGTCCGACGGTTGGGCCGCTGCGTGTGGAGCGGGCGACCCATCGCGAATGGCTGGGCCGAATGCTAAACAATCTGCAGGGCGCTTTTGCTATGCTTGGCCAGCAGCGGGATGTTTGTGCTATGCAGGAGTTGCAGCTCTTGTTGCACCCGGCCTGTTGACCTTGGCGCAGTGAATGCAATTGGGCCCTGCCGCAACTGTCTACCCCCTCCCCCCACTTGAAAAACGATTGGGGCGGCCGCTTAGTCGCCGCGCCGTCGCCGGAACGTCTGATTTCGTGTAAAATCATCTGATGTAGCTGCCAGGGCCGCAGTTTCTTTTTCCTTTCGTTTTAGGAAGTCCAATCCCTTGCTGCGATTCCGATCCAATTGCCGCTTCATGTTCTTAGTTATGCTAGGAATTGGTTGCTGGGGAGCTGAACAGGCTGGGGCGGAAGTTGCGGTGCTTGCCAACCGGACGAATTCCGCCCAGATGTTTAATTTGTTTCCGGCCGGTGAGCGTTCGCGGAGTATGACATTGGCGGCTGGCGACGCGCGGGCAGTGCGATTTTCGACGACGATGCGTGTTCGCTTTGGGGAAGGTTTGTCGCAGAATAATTTGCGACTTACTCCCAACAGTGCCTACTATTTCACACATGCGCTGGACGATGGCAGCTTGCAGTTGGAGCAGATTGACCTCGGACCGCAGGACAGTGGCGAGACGACGCCTGTGCTGCGCCCGGGTGACGGGCAGGCCGACGCGACAGTTATTTCTGTGAAACTGCTGGTAGATGAAGATGAGCCGACCCACCGCAGAGTTTGGGAGCCTCGATTGCGCCAGCGCGTGGCCCGGGCTTCCCAGATCCTGGAAGCACACTGCGGTGTAACCTTAAAAGTGGTGGCGGTAGATACCTGGGAGTCCGACAACGCGCAAAACGATTTTTCTCGATCGATGCGTGAATTCGAGCGCCGTGTTTCGCCCAGTCCGGCAGTGGTGGCGATTGGGTTTAGCAGTCAGTACCAGATTACCAAGGGGCGCGTGCATATGGGAGGCACTCGCGGCGTGCTCTATCCATACATTATGGTCAAAGAAAGGGCCCCCAACGTGCGGGAAACCGAGCGACTGGAGTTGCTGGTTCATGAGTTGGGGCATTTTCTGGGTGCCTCGCACAGTCCTGAGCCACAAAGTGTGATGCGCCCGTTGCTGTCCGGCGGCCAACAGCGCGGATCGGGATCCCGTATTCAGTTTGACGTGGTAAATACACTTTTGATGGCCATCGTGGCAGAAGAACTTCGCCACTGGGGCGCCAAGAGCATCAACGAGTTTTCAGGGCCAACACGAAAGCGGATGCTAGAGATCTACAGAGTGCTGGGTGCCGCGATGCCTAAAGATCCTGCCGCCAAGCGATACCAGCAGCTGATTGGCCGAGTGCGTACACCGCCACTGGTGGAGGATACACGTCAGGTTTTGCGTGCGCTTGTGCGAATAGCGTCGTCGCAGGAGTATCGCGGTACCGTGGATTCTCCGGCGGGAGCTCGGCCAGATTCGAAAACACTGACCGATGGGCAAACCAATAGGTGGATTCGCCGCGCGGCCACTGTGGCCTTGCGAATCGATTCTTCGCGTCGCGCCCAAGCGCTGTTGCTCGCACTGGGGATCTTTGCCGACAATGGCGATATGCTGCGCACTTTTCCGCCCACCGCCCGTTTTGTCAGGCGGACAGAGTCGGAAGCGGAGCGTCGTAGTCGCGTCCGTCTTCCGAGCCGTCTTGCGATGTTTGGCCGGCAAGATTTGGCCAAGCATTTTTTCGTCTCCGCACATTCGCTCGTGATCTTGGGTTCAGCGGCTACGCGAGGCGCGGGTTTGGCAAAAGAGCTATTAGACGCCCGGGACGGGTCTGGATTCAGCTTTGCCGACATGGCAGCTAACCGAGCGGGCATGATCTTTGCTGAGCACTTGCTGGCCGGCAAGATATCTGTTGAAAAAGTGTCGCAAGATTTTCGGGTTACCGACTATATGGTACCGATTGCTGATCTGGCAGAAGGCTTGGGGATTGATACCTTGGAATCTCAATTTGGTGGTAAGGAGATGAGTCGTCTGGTGGCTGAGCTGGCCCGTATCGAGGAGCGTATTCTCGAACTGCCGGCCTACGCTGAAAAGCATGCGGCCACTACAGATTAGACTTTCTACTTTTCGCGGTGGCCCGATGGCAAAGACCTCCGCCGGCAGGAGTGCTGCTGGCGCGCCGCGGACGGGGCACATTGGTTGCGGGAAGATTATGGGGGCCTGATGCTCGCGTGCGTGTGCGATTGTAGATCTGCTGGCGACAAGATTAGAATCATCGCTCCTCCGGAGTCTACGCGAAGAGTCTATCGGCCTCAAAACCATCAGTCGACGCCTATAGCGCGATGGCCTTAGGGGTAGTAAAACTGAGGTGTAACAACGCTTCCCCTTTCACGAAGACTAAGGTCAATCACCTGACCGAGTACCGGTAAATCGCGTAAATCGCTTGGCCGGTTCTTCTCCGGTCTGGAGGATCTCTGGCCAATCTCAAATACCACGAGCAAGGGGCCCTGTGCGCTCGTCGCCGCAAATCAGACCCACGTCGACAGTGACGTAAGCGGTCCGCTAAAATTTGGTAGTCAGTGTAGGCGTAGGAAATATGCAGGCTAGATCCCCAAGTGTTGTAGTTCCAGGTCAGGTTTTGAAAACGGTTCACCAGCAAAGGGCCTAATCCGTTATCTTGTAGGGCATACTTTTGGTGGGTCTTGTGCCAGGGCCCCTTTAACCGCAAACGGCACGTTCCCGGCTGAGTTTTTTGATGAGCTGTACTATTGGATGGGTTGGCGGGGCACTTCGTGACCGTCACGCACTCCTGTTCCCCGAGGTGTAAGAGACTATGAGTGGTCCCAAAAACATGGCAGTGGCCCAAAGTGGCGGTCCGAGCTGTGTGATCAATAGTAGCTTGCGCGGCATTGTCGAAGCCGCGCGGGAGTCGCAGGAGATTGGCACTGTTTATGGCGGTTGGCATGGAATCGAGGGAGTGCTGAAAGAAGAGCTGATCGATCTGTCTGCTCAGTCTCCGGAGGAAATTGCGCTGCTCCGGTATACGCCCGCCGCCGGTTCGATTGGCACGTGTCGCTACAAACTAAAGGAGTGGCAAAACGAAGATTTTGATCGTGTAATCGAAGTTTTTAGAGCGCACAACATCGGTTATTTTCTCTACATTGGTGGTAACGATTCGATGGACACTGCCAATAAGGTGGCGCTACTCGCCGAGCAGCGTGGTCTCGAACTAGTGGGCGTGGGGGTCCCTAAAACGATCGACAATGATGTCGGCGATAGCGAGTTCCAGTTAATCGACCATACTCCCGGTTATGGCTCGTGTGCCAAATACTGGATGCATATGGTGCAGAACTGTAATGAGGAGAATGTAGGGTCTTCGCCTGCCGATCCGGTGCTGGTGATGCAGGCCATGGGACGCCGTATCGGTTTTATCCCTGCCGCCGCGCGCTTGGCCGACCCAAATCGAGATTTTCCGCTGCAGATCTACTTGGCCGAGCGCGAGGTAACGTTGCCGCAAATCGCCGATCAGGTCAATGATCAACTTAAAGCAGATGGACGCGTGATGGTGGTTGTGAGCGAGGGACTCGACATCGGCGACCTGGGCGAGGTGAAGGATTCGTTTGGGCATACTTCCTTTGGGGCCAGTCAAATCACAGTCGCGCAGTGTATTGTCAATTATCTTAATACGCACGGGCTTGCCGCTAAGGGGGCGGCACGGTGCAATATATCGGGTACCGATCAGCGCAATGCGATCGCGTATGCATCGACGGTTGATTTGGACGAGGCCTACAGTTCCGGCGTGAAAGCGGTCGAACTTGCTGCTGCGGGCCAGTCGGGGTTTATGGCGACGCTGCTTCGCAGTCAGGGGCCAAGCTACGAGGTGACGTTTGACAAGGTGCCTCTATCCCTTGTGGCAAATAGCGAGCGGAGCTTTCCCGCTGACTGGATCACGGAGAATGGTCTCGACGTGACTGATGGCTTTGTTGAATACTGCCGTCCATTGATCGGCGACAAAATGGTTACGTTACCCATGGAGGCAGGCCGCCAGCGCCTGGCGCGGATTCAGCCCATCTTTGCGGAGCAAAGGCTCAAGCATTACATCCCCCAAGCCGATCGCGACCAAGGGCAAGCGTAAGGCTTAAGATTTAAATCGACGAGGCACTATCCTGTGACAGAAGATTATAAACCCGAGCACAAATTTCTCGTCGGGATCGATTCCGACGGCTGCGTGTTCGACACGATGGAAGTGAAGCATAAAGAGTGCTTCATTCCCAACTTTATCAATTGTTATGACTTGCAAGGCGTCAGTCGTTTTGCGCGCGAGGCCGCTGAGTTTGTAAATTTGTACTCTAAGAGTCGCGGGATCAACCGTTTTCCCGCTCTGGTCGAACAGCTCGACTGGCTGCGCGGCCGCGCTGAAGTGCAGAACCGCGGTTTGCCAGTGCCGCAGCTGCAGGGGGTCGTCAATTGGATCGCACAAGAAACCAAGTTGGGCAATCCGGCCCTGGAAAAGGTCGTGGAGGCCACTGGTGACCCGGACCTCAAGAAGGCTCTCGATTGGTCTCGCCAGGTGAACCATAGTATCGCGGAAATGGTGCGCGGGGTCCCGCCTTTTCCTCACGTGAAGGCGTGCCTGGACCGTTTTTCTCAGTTTGCCGATATGCTGGTTGTTTCGGCAACCCCCAATGCTGCTTTGCAAGCTGAGTGGGAGGAGCACAACTTGGCCAGATTCGTTAAGGCCATTTGTGGGCAGGAGTCGGGTACCAAACGTGAAACATTGGA
The DNA here is from genome assembly GCA_022448265.1 of Pirellulales bacterium. Lineage (GTDB taxonomy): Bacteria > Planctomycetota > Planctomycetia > Pirellulales > Lacipirellulaceae > Bythopirellula. Next base: position 54,540 of record JAKVCC010000020.1, on the reverse strand, counting down.
ACTCTCTGGTCACTACGCGGAGGACCAGACGTTGATGCTTGGCGATGCCCCGGGCGATCACAAGGCGGCTGTGGCCAACAATTGTCTCTTTTTTCCGATTAATCCAGGAGACGAAGAGGCAAGTTGGCAACGTCTTCTGGAGGAAGGGATTGACCGCTTTGTCGGCGGAACATTCGCCGGAGATTATCAGGATGACTTGTTAAATGATTTTGATAAGTGTTTGCCGACGGAGCCACCTTGGATGGAATGAGGATTGAGGGAAGGTGTGCGGTGTGCAGAGTATTGAAACTGCACGGCTGCAAACGCGCTGACACGACGGCGCTGGCACGGGGCAGGCGTTGCCGCTGGATGAGGCTTTAAGCATTTCAATCGGCCGCAGCCTGACGTAACAGGCTGCAGGCATGGAGAAAAACATGAATAGCGATTGCGATTTTGGGCTGATTGGCCTGGCGGTGATGGGGGAGAACCTGGCCCTGAATGTGGAAAGCCGGGGCTATAAGGTGGCAGTCCATAATCGCACTACGAGCGTTGTCGACGCATTTATGGTGGATCGTGCGGCGGGAAAAAACTTCGTCGGGTGCGGATCGATTGAGGATCTGGTCAATAGTCTTGCTCGCCCGCGCAAGGTGATGATGCTGGTCAAGGCAGGGCCCGCGGTCGATGCCATAATCGAATCGCTGATTCCGCTGCTTGACCAGGGCGACATCATTATCGATGGCGGCAACACCTATTATGCCGACACCGAGCGGCGCACAGAGTACGTTGAGGGAAAAGGCCTGCTTTACTGCGGTACTGGAGTTTCTGGCGGCGAAGAGGGGGCCTTGAAGGGGCCTAGCATGATGCCGGGCGGAAGCTTTGCGTCGTGGGAACACGTGAAGCCGATTTTTCAAGCCATCGCCGCCAAGGTTGGCGCCGGGGGCGATATTCCGTGTTGTGAATGGGTTGGCCCTCGCGGCGCCGGACACTACGTGAAAATGGTGCACAACGGCATCGAGTACGGCGACATGCAATTGATATGCGAAGCTTACTTCTTGATGAAGGAAGGACTTGGCCTGTCGAATGATGAACTTTACGATGTGTTTTCCGACTGGAACAAAGGTGAGCTCGACAGTTATCTGATAGAGATCTCGCGTGATATTTTCTCGGTCCGAGACGAAGACGGCAGCTATCTGGTCGATAAGGTACTCGATCGGGCTGGCGCGAAAGGTACTGGCAAGTGGATGAGCCAACTGGCTCTCGATCTAGGCGTGCCCAGCACCTTGGTAACCGAAGCTGTCTACGCACGTAGTCTATCAGCCCTCAAAGCTCAGCGTGTGCGGGCCAACGAACTGCTGCGAGGACCGGATCCCAAGATAAATGAAGACAAGGAGCAGTTTATAAAACAAGTCCGCGAAGCGCTCTACGCTTCGAAGATTGTCAGCTACGCCCAAGGCTTTGTGCAAATGCAAGCGGCCGCCCTCGAGCATGATTGGCCGCTCAACTATGGCGATTGTGCGATGTTGTGGCGCGGCGGCTGTATCATTCGCGCCGTTTTCCTCGATCGAATCAAGGAAGCCTTTGATGTGGATCCCAAACTCGAGAACCTGTTGCTCGCACCGTACTTTCAGCAAGCCGTCCAGCGGGCGCAAGCAGGTTGGCGACATGTAGTAGCTACCGCAGCGCAGGCCGGTATTCCTGTCCCCGTCTTTTCTAGCGCGCTGGCCTATTACGACGGCTACCGTCGCGCCCGTTTGCCAGCCAACTTGTTACAATCGCAACGTGATTATTTTGGAGCGCACACGTTTGAGCGGGTCGACAAAGAAGGGTCCTTTCATGCCGAGTGGTTGCAGTTACGAAAAGAACCAACATAGGGCATACAGTTTGCGCGAAGCGAAACGGCCTGCCCGTAATCCCCCTGGCTGAAATTGAGAAGCTATGTCTGATGAGTACTTGAAGCAACTGTTTGGGTTGGACGGCCAGGTGGCCGTCGTCGTTGGCGGCACGGGAGTACTGGGCGGAGCCTTGAGTGAGGGATTGGCCCAAGCAGGAGCCCATGTGGTGGTTGCCGGACGCAGCCTCGAACGGGGTGAAGCGCGCGTGGCCGCCATCAAGAATCAGGGCGGCGATGCTTCGTTTTTTGCAGTGGATGCTACGTCCCGTGAGTCAATCGAGCAATTGCGCGACACTGTCCTGGCAGAGCATGGGCGCGTGCAGGCGCTCGTCAACGCCGCAGGAATAAACTCGGCGACCCCTTACCTGGAGATCACGGATGAGGAGTTTCAGCAAATCCTGAGCGCGAATCTCACCACCATGCATATGGCCTGTCAGGCCTTTGTGCCGCACATGGCCAAAGCAGGCGGGGGGGCGATTCTCAATATCGGCAGCGTGACGAGTTCTCTCCCTCTTTCGAAAGTGTTTACCTATGCTGCCACCAAAGCGGCGGTGCTCAGTTTAACGCAGAACGTGGCCCGTGAGTTTGCCCCTCAAAATGTGCGGGTCAATTGCCTTTGCCCAGGGTTCTTTCCGGCAGAACAAAATCGAAAAATATTGACCCCGGATCGAGTTGCCGACATCATGCGTCACACACCCATGGACCGTTTTGGTTCTCCTGAAGAGTTGGTGGGCGCCGCCTTGCTGTTGCTTTCGGCTTCGGCCGGCAGTTTCATTACCGGAACGGCCTTGTATGTCGATGGCGGATTTACGAGCATGACGATATAGGCCCGAGTCATGGGACACGGGCCTGAGTTGTTGCGCGCTCGGGTTTGTTTTGGGTTTAGGTAGTTGGTCTTGCCCCCATCAACTCGCGATTCACAACACGTACCTCACAACTTGCGCCTTCAATGTCCTTTACAATCGTGATCTTCGGGGCATCGGGCGATCTTACGAGCCGCAAACTCGTTCCCGCGCTCTATCAACTCTTTCGGAAAGGGCGGATTGAGGGCCCACTGCGTTTGGTTGGTTTTTCGCGTTCTGAATTTTCGCATGACGCGTGGCGCTCGGCGCTGGCGAAGACCACGGAGGAGTTCGCGGGCGAAAAATTCGACGCCGGACAGTGGGCCAAGTTCGCCAAGCAGATTTACTATCATCAAGGCGACATCGGCAAAGAGCAAGACTTTCAGTCGCTGAGCCAGTTTTTGGACGAGATCGAAGGGTGCACGCGTTGCAGCCGACTCTACTACCTGTCGACTGCTCCACGGTTTTACAAGCCAGCCATTGAGCAGTTGGGGCGTTCAGGACTAGCAGATGAAAACTTAGGGGCACGCCGGATTGTCGTCGAAAAACCGTTCGGTACGGACTTGGCCAGTGCGCAGGATCTCAACCGGGCGACGCACCAAGTATTTTCCGAACATCAGGTTTATCGAATCGATCACTACTTGGGCAAGGAAACGGTGCAGAATTTGATGGTGCTGCGTTTTGGCAATACGATCTATGAGCCGATTTGGAACCGTAACTACATAGATCATGTCCAGATTACTGTGGCCGAGGCGGTGGATGTCGGCAGTCGCGCTGGGTATTACGATTCAGCGGGGGTGGTGCGCGATATGATACAGAACCACTTGCTACAGCTCTTGATGGTGACCGCGATGGAGGCGCCTGTGCGTTATGAAGCAGACGCCATCCGCAATGAAAAAGTGAAAGTACTCAATGCGATTCGTCCGCTCACGGCGCGACATGTTGCCGAGGATACGTTTCGCGGTCAGTACCGAGGTTACACGTCCGCTGAGGGAGTAGAACCCACAAGCCGTACGGCAACCTTTGCTGGGATAAAGCTCGCGGTTGACAACTGGCGCTGGCAGGGTGTCCCATTTTATTTGCGGAGTGGCAAGGGGATGTCGTGCCGGACGACGCAGATCGTGATTCAATTTCATGCACCGCCGCACAAATTGTTCGCCGACAGTCCGCGTGATTTAGGCGAGGCCAACCGGCTAGTAATCCAGGTGCAGCCCGCCGAGGGGATCCAAGTACACTTTCAAACCAAAGTGCCCGACGCCGGAATGCGGATGCGGCAAACCCACCTAACGTTTAACTACTATAAGGAGTTTCGCGGCTCGATGCCCGAAGCCTATGAGCGACTTTTGCTCGATGCCCTGGAAGGTGATGCCAGTCTGTTTGCCCGCGCTGACGAGGTTGAAGCGGCATGGCGCATTTGTGATCCGATATTGGAAGCGTGGCGAACCAGCGACCGCCCTTCCCTGTTCATGTATGATGCCGGATTTTGGGGGCCCGACGAGTGTCGGGAATGGATGCTGAAGCAGGGTCGCGAGTGGTTTGATACGTGCCCGGTACTGGGATGAGCACTTAGCTCGAAAGTTTAATTATGTCGGAAAGCCAACCGTCCAAGTCCGTTCGCGATTACTTGCTCTATACTCTGAGTCTACCAGAGCGAGCCTTGCGGACGACCACCGGCGTTGCCGGGGGGGCTATTCGCGAGTCGGCCGCGCTGCTGGTGCCTCAAGCATTTCAAGATAGCAAGACTTACTCAATTTTGGTTGGTGAGACGCTAAAATTTCTGACAGAGGACGTGGGGGGCGTCGCTGCGGAGCAGCAATCTAGCGTAGATGAGCCTGCTATCGATGATTTTGTAGCAAGGAAGACGGTCGGTAACTTCGTAGAAATGGCCGGTTTGGCAACGCTGCACGTCTCACCAATGATGCTTCTTGCAGTGGTTAGCGACATCGCCTACGGCTCGCAAACCTATCTCAACGAGCTCACCAGCGAGCTCAAACGCGAAGGTGTGATCGACGCCGACACGACAATTGATCGCACCAGCGATCTGCTCGCAGCGGTCAGCAAGGCCTCAGGTGTTGCGGCGGCGGCTTTCAACACACCGCCCATCTCGGTGGACGGTCTTCGCGAAATGATCGAGCAAACCAAGTCGGCGGTTGGCGAGATCGATCCCACACAGGTACTACCCCAGGCCGAGGTGGAGCGTATGTGGAATGAGATGCAGGCTATTGCCGCCCACGAGGAGGTTAGCCTGTTTGAGGTTTCGAGCGCCATGGCGCTTCATTCGCTTGATCGGGTGGCTTCGATTGGTCGCGGAGCGCTTTCTTCGACACGCGCGGTCGGACGCCTGTTTGATCGGCATGTGGTCGACCATTACCGGACGGCTTTGAGTGACATCGAAACTAAGGGCTATTACGCTACGCTAGCCGAGACGAGCCAGCCCTACGTCGATGCCGTTTGGCGAAATTTTTCCACAGACAAGACAACGATTACCGAAGACCTACTATCGGGAAAGCTCGTCGGCCAGGCGAGGCGCACGGTGGGGCGTTGGTTAGGGATGTAGGACGTAGCATGGGCCCATGCTACATAGTTTGGTTTAGTTCGCGGAGGCAGTTTAGCGCTTCTTCTAACTCCGGAGCTTCGACGCCCGGTTGGCGGCCGGCACGGTCACACTTGCCGAGCAATAGGAGATCTTCGTAATTTTCCGACTCGCGCAGTCGGCGATGGGCGCGGCGGCCGATTGTTTGATCTCTGATCGCGTGGGCTAGCATGTGATGCTCGATTAGCCAAGCTGTGCGCTCTGTAATCGTATCCTGGAGAGCCTCGAGGCCTGCCACGACATGATCGTGCGGGTCGATCCCCTTGCCAACGTCGTGTAGCAGCGCTGCAGTCAAGAATTCCTCGTCATAAGGCAATGCGTCACGCGCGTGATCAAAGACCTGGAGGCTGTGATACAGTACGTCCCCCTCCGGATGATACTTCAAATTTCCCCGGACATTCTCCAGTGGCAGCAGCAAGGCCTCGTAAATCATAAAACGATCAACCTGTTTTTCAGCTTCTTCCAGAGCCGCTTCGATATTGTCGTGGGGGTATTCCTTGGCGAGAAACTGCTCCAATTGTGCAATGCTGGCGCGCTCGATGGCCTTGCCCGTGATCGAACTCTTGAAAACATAGTGGGCCTCTTGGGCCGCATAGATGGTTAGCTCAAACGGATAAATGCCTTTGATGTGCACGTGATTGTACGTTCGTTCTTCGCCGTGTTTGCGGACGTGCTTGCGCTCGACGTCGTAGGCTAACCCCTCCTGATCAAGATTATGAGTAACCGCCTCGACCGTATCTGAGAAGAGATGCAAATCGATGTCGGAGCCCTGCCGAATGTGTCCCGTGAGGACGCTGCCGATCAGCTGAGGCCGAAATCGGGCGAGCTGGCGCATCAAACCGAGAGCTGCCAGACGCATTTTTTGCAGATTATCGGATCGCGAATCGCCTTCGTAGAGCCTTGCCAGTGTTTGAACTTGCTCGCGGATCTCGGCATTGCTGGGCAAATCGCTCGGCTTGGCCCAGCCCTGGCAGAGTTTTCGCGCCGCTTTCATCTTGGCGCGATAATACTCGGACTCCTGCCGTTCGTACATCAACCGAGCGGCTTCCCAGGCGATTTGGAGTCGCAATTTGGAATTTGACATTCAGCGGCGCCGCAAGCCCAATAGGCCGGCGCGGGGCGTCAGAAACAGGGAGGCGGAGGGAATGGCAGTCAGCGGCGTCAGCATAGAATGATTTATCTTTGTTGTCGATAGGAATGATTGCGATACGTCTTAAGAGCCTGCCCCACAGACGTGGCCTAGCATGGGGCCAAAGGACCGTGTGAGAAACGCCAAACGCGAGCTGCCCATGGAGGGGAGGTGTTTTTGAGATTTTTGGCTTGGTGCCTAGGGCGTCTCCGCAGGAGACTTTTCCGAAACGCAATGGCAGAAGCATAGCGACTAGGTTTCAAATGGCAAATCGAGTTCGACAGCCGGACGTGTCTGGGATAAGCTGTCTGTTTCTCCTGACCGATCTGGTGGATCTCGCAAGCGCTCCACGAATCGGCATTATCGATTTTTTAGGTAAGAGAACTCAATGGCCAGCGAGCGACATCCTCTTCAGGATATCAACATTCTGAATACGATCTCTTTGACGCCTCCCGTCGAACTCAAGCAAGAAGTTTGCCTGAGTCGTGACGGTGCCAAAGCGGTCTATCAGGCGCGCGAGGCGGTCAGGGCGATCCTACGTGGCGAAGATCGCCGAGTGATTGCGATCGTCGGACCCTGTTCGATCCACAATCGCGACAGCGCAGTGGAATATGCCGAAAAGCTTAGCCCATTGGCAGAAGAGGTACGCGACCGGATGGTCGTGATCATGCGGGTTTACTTTGAAAAACCTCGTACGACCGTCGGCTGGAAGGGGCTCATCAACGACCCGCACCTCAATGGCACGTTTGACATGTCGGGGGGACTGAAACTAGCGCGCGAGATTTTGCTCGACATCACCGAGGTAGGGCTTCCGGCGGCTACGGAGATGCTTGAGCCGATCACCCCTCAGTACATTGCCGATTTGGTAACACTTGCATCGATAGGCGCGCGTACGACCGAATCGCCGACGCATCGCCAGATGGCAAGCGGCCTGTCCATGCCCGTCGGTTTTAAGAATAGTACCGAAGGAAGTCTGGAGGTGGCGATCAATGCGATGGAAGCCGCCCGAGCGCCCCACACATTTTTAGGGATCGACCACGCAGGTAAGACATGCATGGTCAACACCCGTGGCAATGACATGGGGCATCTGATTTTGCGAGGCGGGCGACTGGGGACAAATTACGATGCCGACAGTCTTGCCAAAGCGAGTCGAATGCTCGCCGCCGCCAAGCTGCCGCCAAGGTTTGTCGTCGATTGCAGCCACGCGAATTCGAACAAAGATTACGCCAAGCAATCCATTGCGTGGAATGACGTCGTTGCGCAGCGGGCTGCTGGCAATGAGACGATCGTCGGTCTGATGCTTGAAAGTAATCTTAGGGCCGGCAAACAAGGTCTGGGCGAGGGTTCCTCAGCGCTGGAGTACGGTGTGTCGATCACCGATGGGTGTATTAGTTTGGAAGAGACTGAAGACTTGTTGCGGTCTGCGTATGAGGCGCTTGAGGAGACTACGGCGACGTCCGGAGACGCTGTGTAGGCGAGCGGCTTTGCATTTGTCCTGGAACTTACTTCCACACCAACATTTGGCGGCAAGATTCCCGAGTATTGTGACCCCAGGCTAAGTCTAAGAACTGGTTCTAGTTTGCCGACTATTTCGATGCCCGTTCCAATCCCTGACAACATTCGCAGTGTCCAACCTGGTGGCGGGAGGTGTTACCAGATTGAACTTGCCTGGGGCAGGATGCGGCGGTGGTATCTCAAGAGGTTTCGTTCTGGCTATGTGCGGCGGATGGCCGAGTTGCGTCGTGGTAGCGCGGACGGCGCGCCCCACGAGATTCTCGATCCTCGAGATCTCAAGTATTGTTGTAATCTCTGTACGGCCTTTTGGGAGCTGCAGGATGATCCCTTTCGCTGGCGGGAGAGGCTGCCGTTTGCCCGTTGGGGTTTGGCCGAATTGCAACTCTTCGGCTGGCCGCTCCTATTGATGACGATTGGGCTGTGCGTTTCGGGTGGGCTATGGCGATGGTTGTCCTTGGTGCCGGCCGTACTACTTGGCCTGGTCGCCTATTTTTTTCGTGACCCGGCCCGAGTTGTGCCCCAGGACGTAAATGCGATCGTCGCACCTGCCGATGGAACCATTGCCGAAGTGACCGAAGTAGATCATTACGACTTTTTTGACGGTCCCGCGATTCGAATCGGCATTTTCCTTTCGATCTTCAACGTTCATGTTAACCGTGCTCCTCGCCAGGCCCGAGTTGTCGATATGCACTACAAGCCGGGCGAATTCTTAAACGCAATGAATCCGGAGAGCGCGCTACGCAATGAGTTCATGTGGATTGGGCTGGAAGAGATCAAAGATCCACGCCACAAATTGGCCGTGCGTGCGATATCAGGACTGATTGCCCGGCGGATTGTCTGTGTCTTGAAACTGGGCCAAACGGTTCAGCGAGGAGAGAAATTTGGTATGATCAAGCTGGGATCAAGAACTGAGCTGATCCTGCCCAAGCATGCGGTCGCGGTCCAGGCCTTCGTCGGCCAAAAAATAAAGGCAGGCAGCTCCATCCTGGCCCGCTACGTCGAATCATGACTCGGTTGGCAGCTGGCTGATTTGCCTTCAGGCCTCAAGACTCGCAACTCGAACCCCGTATCCCCCCCTGATGAAACACGTTCGTGCCATCGCCGTCTTGCCGACGCTATTTACGTTGGGGAATCTCGTATGCGGGTTCTTTGCAATTGTCGTGGCTGCGCGGATTGCCAAACCGGGTACGGTTGAGGCCGTAGCGTCGCCGACGATTCAGAATGCCCGACAATTATTTGACAGTGGTGATCCAACTCACAATCTGATGTTCTGCGGATTGTTGATCTTTGTCGCAATGATTTGCGATATGTTTGATGGCCACGTGGCACGAATCACGCGCACGACAAGCGATTTTGGCGGTCAGCTCGATAGCCTTTGTGATGTGGTCTCTTTTGGTGTGGCGCCGGCAATTTTGCTCGTTAAGATGTGTCCGCAGTTTACCAGCGTACACCGTGAAGCGGTGTGGAGCATTGCGGCCCTTTTTGCTAGTTGTGCGGCGTTAAGACTGGCTCGCTTCAACGTCGAGGCCGATGAAGCAGATGACCATGGTACGTTTGCCGGGTTGCCATCGCCGGCTGCTGCGGCCGTCATTGCCAGCTTTGCCATGCTTCGATATTGGCTGCGGAACGAGGGTAATTTCGAAATTGAAACGTTCAAGAGATACGATGACTGGCTCCAATTGTTATTGCCCCCGTTTGCGGCAGTGGTGGCTCTGCTCATGGTTTCCCGCGTACCCTACCCGCATCTGGTATCGCAATTCTTGCGTAGAAAAAGGAGCTTTTCCCAGGTGGTGACCCTCGTGTTTGCGCTGATGGTTCTCAAGGCCGTCTGGTGGTATGCCATTCCCATTCTTTGCGGGTTGTATGCTGCGGTTCCCGCGATTCAGCATGTCTGGGTCGTCGTTCTCCGCAGCAAGCGAGGCCGCGAAGCCAAATCCGGCGAGGCGGCTTGACTATGTTTACTGGACTGGTCGGATGCATTGCCGACGTGAAAGGGATCGTGCCAGATGGGGCAGCGATACGCCTAGAGCTAACGGACGTTGGCCCGGCGCACAGCGTGGCTGTCGGGGACAGTATAGCTATTAACGGCTGTTGCCTCACCGTCGTGCAGGTGGAGCAAGGTAGCCTCTTTTTTGAAGCTGGTGCTGAGACGTTGCGTCGCACGACGCTGGGAGACTTGGGTACAGGTGATTGTGTCAACATTGAAATGTCGTTGCAGGCCGGCGATGCGCTGGGTGGCCATCTAGTAAGTGGGCATATCGATGGTGTGGGTACGATTGACCAGCGCACGGACGATGCCCAGTGGTCAACATTTTGGGTGCGAGTGCCGCCGGGTCTTACGCGCCAGATGGCCAGCAAAGGATCGATTGCCGTCGATGGAGTGAGCCTGACTCTGGTAGACGTTGAAGACGAGCGATTTAGCGTAGCGCTCATCCCGCACACACTCCAAGAGACGACTCTGGGAAAACGCCAAATCGGCGATCGCCTAAACCTGGAGACCGATATTTTGGCAAAATATGTCCAGAGACAGATGGAGTGCAGGGGCGAGGAGCAAGCAGTGAGGAGCAAACAGTGAGAGGCGAATGTTTTTCCGGCGCCGAATCGCGACCTGTTGTGATGCGGCTGGGCGCCAGACTGATCCTGCTTTCCCGGAAGACTGAGCCTCACAAACGGCGCCTCTTATAGCAGTACTCCAGTAGCTAAATCCGAACATAATCCACGCAGCCTTTCCTTTTCACAAACTCGCGCCGCCTAAAGGTTCGCCTCTCCATGTCTCGCCAAACAAAGACTTTTCTGATGCAGCGGTTTCGAGAGGTGGGCATCCAGCCCGCAACTCGGCATGGGCAGAACTTCCTGATCGATCTAAACCTGCAGCAATTGATCGTTGATTCAGCCCATTTATCGTCGCAGGATGTCGTGCTGGAAGTAGGCACCGGCACGGGCGCGCTCACGGCTTTGATGGCGCAGCGAGCGGGGGCGGTCGTGACGGTCGAGATTGATGGTCACCTCTTTGAGCTTGCCAGTGAGCTGTTGCTGGATTTTGAGAATGTGACAATGCTGAAGCAAGACGCGCTGAAAAACAAAAACAACTTTGATCCGCGGGTTATGGATGCAATCGGTACGGAATTGGCAAAGGAGCCCGGCAGGCGTCTGAAGCTTGTTGCCAACTTGCCTTACAATATTGCAACTCCGGTACTCTCAAATCTTCTGAGTTCTGAGCACCTGCCCCATACGATGGTCGCAACAATTCAGAAGGAACTGGCAGATCGTATTGTGGCCGCCCCCTGGTCGAAAGACTATGGTGCGCTGAGCGCGTGGTTGCAATGTCAGGCCGACACAGAAGTTGTGCGCGTCATGGCGCCCACCGTGTTTTGGCCGGCCCCCAAGGTCGAATCCGCGATAGTGCGAATTGTGGTTGCTACAGAGCGCCGCGCTCGGGTGCCAGACTTGTGCTATTTTCATAAGTTTGTCAAAACTCTTTTTATTCATCGGCGCAAGTACTTGCGAGCGAATGTCGTGGCCGCTATGAAAGGATTTTTGTCGAAGCAAGAGGTGGACCAGGAGCTGGCAAAAATGGATTTTCAACCCGACACGCGTACCGAACAACTTGATGTGTCCACACTACTGCGCCTAACGGAGTTGTTTCGTGCGCGGGTTCCCGAGTGGACCCTTAGATAGATCTCCCGGTCGCCGTTCGCGTAGGGCAGATTTAAATTTTTCTGCGGCGGTCACCGGTACGCGGAGCCGGCCTTCGATTTGGACGAAGGGGAGAAAGCCCTGTTGCAGGAGCTGCCGCACCGCGCGCTGAGATACTTCCCAGCGGCGGGCCAACTGAGGGAGGGAATAGGTGTCCTGGCCGGCGTCGGCTGCGGGCCGCCTCGCAGGGGATTTCATAGGGGCCATCGGTAGAACCTGAGGGGCTTAAATGTTCAAGGTGCGACGTGAGATGGGAGATTGATTTGGGTGGTGGGGCAGCGGTTGGGCCAGACCCGATAAATCGCCGGTACGCCGGATTATAACAAACGGGCAGGCTGGGTAGCAAAAAACTCCCATGGAATGTAGCTGCGCGGCAACCGAACCGGTCGTGGGCCTCACGTGTCCATGGTAAGCTTGGGAAATCGGTTGCCGTTGTGGCTCCCTACAATTCATCGCGAGCACCGCCCCACCTCCCTCGGCCCCTAGCACCTTACCTTATGTCGCGCTCCGCAAAGATTCGCCGTAACACAGCGGAAACGCAGATCGAGTTGGATTTGTGTCTTGATGGCACGGGGCAGGCTGATGTCGCCACGGGAGTTGGTTTTCTTGACCACATGCTGGAACTGTTCACCAAGCATGGCGCATTGGATCTAAGGGTCCGTGCGAAGGGCGACTTGCAGGTGGACGCGCACCACACTGTGGAAGACACAGGAATCTGTCTGGGATTGGCCCTACGTGAAGCCTTAGGGGACAAGATGGGCATTTGCCGCTATGGCCACTTTACCTTGCCCATGGAAGAGACGCTCGTCACTGTGGCGCTCGACTTCAGTGGACGCTACGCGCTCGCGTATCATGCCCCGACTCCGGCGGAAAAAATTGGCGACTTTGACAGCGAGCTGTTAGAGGATTTTTGGCAGGCTACCGCCGCCAACGCGCTTTGCAATCTGCATGTATTGCTGCACTACGGCCGCAACAGCCATCACATTGCCGAAGGTGTGTTTAAGGCCGGTGCGCGGGCGCTGAGAATGGCAGTGGAAACGGATTCGCGGATGACAGGTATTCCCAGCACCAAAGGAACGCTAGGGGGAAGTTCCAACTGAGATGTGATGGCCGTCCTGTCACATTGCGAGTCGGACAGCTAGCTTCGACCTTCTAGTATTTATCGAAGTTCGGCTCCGTCATCGACGTAGGTCTCCAGGAATCGGGTCAGGCGCTGGAAATCGCTATCTCGCTCGATGTAGCGCACAACGGTGACCAGTGTTTGAGGATCGACTAAATCTTCGAACGGTACGTATTCTAATTGGAGTTGGCCCGAGACCGAGACCATTACCCCATTGAGCCCCTTTTCGACCAAGGCCCGATAGGCGCCCACGCCTAGCTGACTGCCGAGCATGACGTCAAATGCATGGGGTTTGGCACAGCGAGCTTCGTAGCCCAACTGCAATCCCTTCAGCGTTCGGCTGCCACCCGTTTGCCGACGGTATTCTTGAGAAATCAGTTCGACAAAAACGCTGTGCAGGTTGATTGCAGAGATGTTGATGTGTCCGTGCTCGTCGCGGCTAATACCCTCCAAATAGCTGCCGGGCAGATACTCAGCCAGGCCTTCAGCAATCACGATCACGCCGTACTCTTTACCCTCCCGTTCGCGGGCCGTCATGGTCGCAACGATGCGTGGGATAACTTTCTCCATGTCCATGATAGGGCGAGTTGTTTTTTCCCCTGTTTTCGGAATCACCACTTCTTCAGATGTGAGATAGCTGCCCACAATATCTTCGACACTCACAACCAGACTTGCTTCGCCCGCGATAGCCACTCCATAGGCAAGCCAACCAGCACTACGGCCCATCGACTCAACCAGAAAGTAACTGCGATTGGCTTCCGCGTCGGCAAGCAGGTTGCGCACCTCCCTGGCTAGAAAATCGACTGCCGTAAAATAGCCGAAGGTGAAGTCGATTCCGCGGTAATCATTGTCAATTGTTTTGGGCAGGTGCGCAACGGGAATGCGGTGTGCGTCAGGCGGTAGACGTTCTTGATACATTTTAAACTTATTGGCGGTTTTTAGCGTATCGTCGCCGCCGATTGAAATGAGCAGGTCGACCCCTATCGACCGTAGAGCATCGTAAACAGTCTTTAGCGGCGCCGATCGCTGTTCGTCGTCCAGGTGGGAGGGATGCGATACCATTTTCCCCGGGTTGGCCCGAGCGGTTCCAATAATAATTCCCTGCGAATTGCGCGTTCTTCCGAGCATCTTATGGTCGACCATCACATAGTCCTGACCTTCGACCATTGGATTTTTGGCGCTGTATTCCATGAGTCGGGCATAGCCATGTTTGATGCCCACAACTTCGATGTCGCTGCGCAGAAAAGAGGTTGCGGCCGCCGAGATAACGGCATTGGCAGCGGGTGCGGGTCCACCAGAAAACAGAATTGCTGCCCGGCGGAAGTTGTGCTTCATCTTGGGCGGCCTGGAGAGCGTGTTGTTAGGCATGGATGGTTCCAAATGGGGAGGGAATAAAGGGTCAGTCTGCTATGGAGATAGGACTACCCACGGAAACGGGAGAGCCATACCGAATTGGCGATTCTATTGTAGGCACCGGCAACCTGCGGGGGAAATGCCCACCCAAGTCTTGATGCGGCGAAGCCACGAGTCTCCGCAAGGTGCCCATCTTGCACGCGTCTCGCAAGCTCCTAAACTCCAGAGAACGTTCGTTCAACAAAGGTCGTGTCAATTCGCCCTTCAACAAACGCACTGTGGTTGAGGATTTCTTGGTGCAGAGACGTTGTAGTTTGTATGCCATCAACGCGTAGCTCGGCAAGCGCCCGTTGCATGGTCCTGATTGCTTCTGCGCGCGTAGGCTGATGGACAATCAGCTTTCCAATCATTGAGTCGTAGTATGGGGGTACTACATATCCGCTGTGCGCATGTGATTCGACCCGGACGCCAAATCCACCAGGAAGAATCATCCGATCAATTCTTCCGGGCGAGGGCTGAAAATTTTTGCGAGGGTTCTCGGCATTGATCCGGCATTCGATGGCTGTGCCACTTTGTTTAATATCTTTTTGACGGAAGCCGAGTGGCTCGCCACTGGAAATCCGGATCTGCTGCTTGATCAAATCAATACCAGTTACCATTTCCGTTACAGGATGTTCGACTTGGATGCGAGCATTGACTTCAATAAAGTAATACTTGCCGTCCCGATCAACGATAAACTCAACCGTCGCTGCATTGGTATAGGCAGCCTGTTTGATCATGCGCCGGGCAGCTTCGCACATTGCATCTCGTGTTTTCTGGTTGATGCACGTGCTGGGACTCTCCTCGATCAGCTTTTGATGGCGCCGCTGCACGCTACAATCGCGTTCCCACAGATGAACAACGTTACCATGATGGTCGGCAAGTATCTGAACTTCCACGTGACGCGGTTGTTCGATGTATTTTTCGAGGTAGACGGCACCGTTGCCAAAGGCGGCCTCCGCTTCTGCCTGAGCCTGCTGTAACGCAGATTTGAGCGCCAAGTCATTGGCCGCGACCCGCATGCCTTTGCCGCCGCCTCCCGCGACCGCTTTTATCAACACGGGAAAGCCAACTTTGTGAGCAAAGCTAAGAGCTTGTTCAGGGCTGTCGATCAAACCATCGCTGCCGGGCACGACAGGGACGTTGGCTTTTTTGGCCAGCTCACGCGCCACGTTTTTGTCGCCGAGCTTGGCCATAGCCTCAGGGTCGGGGCCGATGAAGTCAATTTTGCAACTGCGGCACACCTCGTTAAAGTGAGCATTTTCTGCCAGGAACCCGTAGCCTGGGTGAATGGCCTGCACGTTTCCAACTTCAGCTGCACTTATGACGTTTGCAATCCGCAAGTAGCTGTCTGCCGGTTTGGCAGGACCGACACAGTAGGATTCGTCTGCCAATTCGAGATAATGAGACCCTCGGTCGGCTTCGCTATAGATGGCTACCGTCTCAATCTCCATCTCTCGACAGGCGCGAATGATGCGCTGAGCGATCTCGCCTCGGTTGGCAACGAGAATTCTTTGATACATAGGAGTTTCGAGTTGCGAGTTTTGACTTGCGTGTGACGAATGGCGAAACCTTCGCAGGTTACTTACGGCTCGTAACTTGCGATGCGCAATTTCTTAGTTGGCTTCGACCTTGAAGAGCTTCTGTCCGAATTCGACAGCGTCACCGTTTTCGACCAGCATCGCGACGATTTTTCCAGAACATTCAGCAGGTATCTCGTTAAACACTTTCATCGCTTCGACAATACAAACCACCGTGTCTGCACCTACTTGATCGCCGGTCTTTACAAACGGGCCCGCTTCAGGGCTTGAAGAAGAATAAAAAGTGCCAACCATAGGGCTGGTAATGTAGGCCATGCCCGCATCGCCCGACGCATCAGCTGGCGGCGGCTCACTTTCACTCACTGCCTGTGGAGCTGCCTCGGTCGGTGGCCTGGTTGGAGCGGCAGCACCCCCTGCCAGAATCATTGGGTCCTGACCCCGGCGTAGCCGAATTCGTTGATCGGCCTGCTTAAGATCAATTTCCGCCAACTCATGTTCTTTCATCAGTTCGACAAGACGGCGCACTTTGCGCACGTCAAATACGTCGACCTGGCTGGATCCTTCGCCGCTAGCCATTAAAATGCTCCTGCCTTATTCGTCATTCAACGACACACTGTTCGAGCCGCTTTGGCACCGCCGAGGTCAGTATCTCATGGCCGGAACGCGTGACTAGTATATCGTCTTCAATTCGTATGCCACCCCAACCCGGGAGATATATGCCCGGTTCGACAGTAACAATCATCCCTGCGGCGAGGGGTGTCTTCTGGCCTTGGCTCATTCGCGGGGCCTCATGGACATCGAGGCCAATTCCGTGTCCCAGGCCATGCCCAAAATGCCTGCCGAATCCCGCCTTGGCAATAACGTCGCGTGCGGCGCGGTCGATGGACCCGCAGGTGGCGCCTGGCCGTATAGCCTCGATTGCAGCCAATTGGGCCTTTAAAACAATTTCGTATATTTTGCGGAGTTTGGCCGAGATTCTACCGGTCACCAAAATCCGCGTCAAGTCGCTGACATAGAGCCCCTCATTCACTCCCCAGTCGATCAGCGTGAAATCGCTGGAACCAATTCGACGATTGGTTGGCGTCCCATGCGGTAATGCGGAACGCGGGCCTACGCCAACGATGGGCGGAAAGCTAAGGCATCGGCCGCCAAAATGACGGGCTTGATACTCCAGTTCGGCAGCAAGGTCCAACTCCGTCATATTCGGGGTTATCAGTGCCCGTGCCACCTCAAATGCGCGTCGCGCCTGGTTGCACGCAAGCCTTGTGCGTGCGATTTCTTCGCGGTTTTTTATCTGCCGCAAATTTTCCACCCATAGCTGCGTAGCCACCAGTTTTGCGCTAGAAAGAGTTGCCGATAATTTTGCGTGAATCGCAACGGTCATCGTATTCGCTTCGAAGCCTAATCCCTTGATCTTCAACTTGGTAAGTGTCTCTGCGATACTCCCCAGCATCGTTTTTCCTGCTCGTCGGATGACGGGCTCGATCTCACTGCACTCTTCTTCCAGTTGTGTGGTATAACGTGTGTCGCTCAGAATTAAATCGCGCTGGGGTGTTATCAGCAGATAGCTGTCATCACCGGTGAAGCCACTCAAATAGGTCACATTCTTGACGCTGGTTACCAACAGCGAGTCCAGACGCTCCTTTCGGAGAAGGCGGCGAATCTTTTCGCGACGTTGGACGAAATGGCTCATAGGGATATGTCTCTTGGTTGGTGACTATGATACGTTAAAATAGTGGTTTGTTAAATCATAAATCTTTGCGTCGTCGGCGGGGATAAGTTAAGCGTACACGCTTTGAAAAGGAATGTGTGTCCATGTTTCGTGTAACCCGAGAAATTGATTTCTGTTACGGCCATCGGCTGTTGAATTATGATGGCAAGTGTCGCCACTTGCATGGGCATAATGGACGTGCGGTGATTTCAATCGAGGGGGCAGAGGTCGATGATCGAGGCATGGTGCTCGATTTCGCAGATATCAAGCGGTCGGTAAGTAATTGGATCGATGAGAATCTTGACCATCGGATGATACTCAGTCGCGCAGACCCGGTGGTCGCTGTTCTGCAGGAGATGGGTGAACCGCTGTATCTATTAGATGAAAACCCAACCGCAGAAAATATCGCAAAGTTGATCTACGAAGCGAATCACTCACGCGGAGTGCCAATTGTCGAAGTGCGCCTCTGGGAGACTCCGCGTTGCTTCGCTACCTATGTGCCACCGTAGGAAAAATGCAGCCCGGACGAATTGTTTCGCCCGGGCTGCTAGCCCCCCTGGGTGTATTGCTGCCAGCACGTAATGGTTTGCGACCGTGTACTATTGTGCTGCGCGTATTCCGGAGATTAGCCCGGGTCGTTTGCTGTATCGGCGTTTTGTCCGGTTGGCATTTGGCAAAGTCTAACAATTAGCAAAGCTTTTCCGCGCCTATCGCAGCGCATGGGTTCGAAGGTTGCCCCGTCCCAAATAAGTTGCCATTGGTTTGCTAGCATTATTTTCGCGGCAGGATTTTGACAAAACGTCTCACAAACCTTGCGGATTGGGCCGATTATGTGGGTAGATGATTAGCTCACATTTCCACCAGGTTTCTTCTACGAGTCCACGTGTGGCATGCTCGCGCAGCGTTAGCCAGCGCGATTCGCTTCCTCAGCGTAAATCCTACGCCTCTGGTTGAATCGCTTGTCCTCCTTGCCAGCAATCCACTTGCGGTTTTTTGCCGACCGAACCTCCACTTCGGTACCCGGACTTGGAAGAAGCATGGGCTGAGTTGGGCGGGGTCGGCACACGCCGACGAAAATCTTCCAGCACATACTGGTTTCACTGAGAAAGGATGCTTGCTGTGTCACGCATAACTTCGTTTTCCGAATGGTTATTGCGACAGTCCTTCATTTGGGGAGGCTTGGCGTGCCTTGCATTTTATGCCCTCGTAGTACGGGGTGCGCCGGAGGGCGACTTTCTGCAGCGTTACTTTGCAGGACACCCGATAGCGTATTGTACGACGGCCTTGTTTTTCGTGGGGCTTGCTGCGCTGGTTATAAAGTTCTTAGGTATTTGTCTCCAGAGTGCAACGCTCAAGAGTGTTCAACTACCTACGCCGCCTGCTGGCGTCGAAACGGTGGACAATGTTCCAGATTTGTTGCGCAGCCTGGAGGACTCGCCTGCGTCGCTGCAAGACAGCTACTTGGTCCGCCGGCTTCGCGAGACCCTGCAGTACGTCTTGCAAAAACGGTCTGTGGATGGCCTCGATCCGCACTTGCGGCACCTGGAAGACAATGACCTATCCAGCATGCATCACAGTTATGGCATGCTACGAATTATCCTGTCGACGATCCCGATTTTGGGATTCTTGGGAACTGTCATTGGCATCACGCTTGCCATTGGCCAAATGAACCTGTCGGGCGACGCCATGGAAAAGTCTTTGCCGGCGGTCGTTTCTGGCTTGAGTGTTGCGTTTGATACGACCGCTTTGGCGCTATCGCTTTCGACCGTATTGCTATTCATGAAGTATTGTGTCGAACGTATTGAGATCCGGCTACTTGCTGCCGTAGACGCCAATACGTGCCGTCAGATGGTCGGCCGTTTTCAGCAGGTCGGTACGGAGAATGACCCCTATCTGGCGTCAGTTTGCCGTATGTCGGAACAGTTGCTGGTCGCGGTAGAAACCGGCATGGAAAAAAACGGTCAGGCGTGGACCGACCTCTTGGCAAGTACTGCGTCGACTCTGGACGAGGCGCTTTCAGGCGCAGTCGTTGAAGGGCTGGCGCGACATGCCGAGGCTCTCAACGAAGGTGTCAAGGCACATGCTGGCGAGCTTGAAGAGGTACTCATTCGCCACGCAGAACTGCTCAACGAAGGTTTGGCGCATCATACTTCGGTACTTGCGAAGACCATGGAACACCATCGCCAAGCGCTGACCGATGCAGAAAAAGAACTTGCTCAAGAGAACCGCCAACATTTGGCTGAGGTGGAAGCGGCTGTCGGCGAGGCAATGCTCGTCGCTACTTCACGGCAAGAGAATCTGATCGAGCAGAGCGAAATACTGCTCAAAGAGATGCAAGTGGCTTTGGTGGAAGCCGCAGGATCGACTGTGGCACAGCAAGAGCAACTGATGAAGCAAGGCGATATTTTGTTGAAGGTTGTCGAGGCGACTGGGCAGATTAAACAGCTCGAAGATGTCCTGAACAGTAATCTCAATGCGTTGGCGGGTGCTCATAGCTTCCGGGAAACTGCAGCAGCTCTATCGGCAGCCGTGCAGGTTCTGGGAGCTCGCCTGAGTCAACCTGTCCATTTGACGGATAAGGATGACTCGTGCAATAAGAACCAGGCCGCATGAGTGACCACACGACCAGCGAGAATTCGGACGCGGGCCTGTTTCCCTTTCTTGCCGTTCTGCTCTGCACGATGGGAGCCCTCTTGGTGCTGCTGATCGTCATGGCGCAGCGTGCCGGAAAACGGTTTGTTCTGGATTCAGAAGCTCCGGCGGTTTGTGCCGCACAGCCACTCGCTGATGCGGATCAACACAAGCAGTTTGCAGCCACTCTCGCGGTTCAGCTTGCTGAAGTTCGGGAGTATCGGCAGCAACTGAAGGAACTGCATCGACAGGCCCAGCAGCAGTTGGGCAAGGAGCAGCAGCGCCTGAGCCACCTCGAAGAGCACACCCGCCGTCTGGAATATGAGCTGTCCCAACTTTCTATTGCCGCTCAGCAGCTCGACGCCACCGAGGAAAACCAGTCCGTTGACCAGGATCAGGCGGCTGGAGAACTCGAACGATTGCGGCGTCTTATCGAGGAAACGCAAGCGCGCCTTGACGACATGCGGCTACAGCCGGCAGCAAAGAAATCATATGCGATCGTACCTTACCAAGGACCGCACGGCACGTATCGCAAACCAATCTATATCGAATGCAGTCAAAAAGGGATCATTCTGCACCCGGAAGGCATACGGCTCAAAGAGCGCGACTTCCTTGCACCTAGTTGGCCAGGAAATCCCCTGGCAGCAGCCCTGCGGGCTTCCAGGGAATATCTCAAGGCGAAAGCAGCCCGAGAGGGCCATGATGCGGAGCCGCCCGATCCCTACCCTTTGATTCTCGTTCGCCCCGACGGCCTCCTTCAATATGCCCAGGCACGCGCCGCGATCCGATCCTGGGATGCGGATTTCGGTTATGAGTTTATTAATAGTGATTGGCAGTTGGAGTTTCCGGAACTCCCAGATCCGCAGCTTGCACGTGCTCAAAAACATGCCTTGCTCATTGCCCGGCAGCGATTAGAACGTTTGGTGCAATCGGCCCCAAGTCAATTTCAAGGGTTTGGCGCAGATGGGGCCGCGCGTGGCCGAGCCGGTGGCGTTGGGCCCAATGGATGGAGAGGAGGTGGCGACGGCCGGGGTAGCAGCGAAGGGCTCTTAGGCGCAGCAGGTGCAGTGGGGGTTGCCGCCGACGGTGCCGCATCCCTGCCGGGCGATACGTCTCTGGCGGGAAGCGAAGGACCGATTGGGCAGCAAGCAAATACAGATGGCGTGACCCTTGGCTCATCTGCGACCGATGATGGCGCCGGGGGTATTACGGGCGCTAGTGGGTCCGAGCCAGCGCTAGGCGTTGCCGAGCCTTCTGAGTTAGGATCCAGTGGTAGTCAGCTGGGCGGCAGCGCCGACCGTTATGCATCCGGTGGAGAGGCGAGCACACCTGGTAGCGCTGTAGGTTCCAAGGGCGCATCCGGTGAAAACGATCAACAGGCAAGCGCACCTGGGTCGTCAGCGACAGGCAGTTCTTCGCGGGGTACCTCCAGCGTTGGGGCTGGCCAAATGGCAAGCATCGCGGAACCGCAAGGCAGTACTGGACCCGCACCTACCGGTCCGCAGCGATCAGTGCCGATTCGCCGGACGATTCACATCGTCGTGCGCCGCGATCATGTGGCGTTGTTGCCGAGCCGCCACGAAACGCATGGTGTTGGAGCGACGGGAATTGAGATCTCACTTAATCAATCGCGCGGGCAGATCGCAGAAAAAATAAATATCGCACTCAGAAACCGGATGAAAGATTGGGGGTTGGCGGGCAGCGGGCTGGTCTGGCGACCGGTGCTGCAGCTCAACGTCGGTCCCGATGCCGGACGTTCCGCTATTGAAGTTGAGCGTCTTTTGCGAGGAAGCGGTGTCGAAGTCCGTATCCTAGAGACCGCACAACAGGAGACCGATCATGAGTTACGATAGGTCTCGCAGAAATATTGTAGCGGACGAAACGGGCCAGGACTCGTTTTTGGATGTGGTTGCTAATGTGGTAGGCGTGCTCATCATTCTGGTAATGATTGTCGGATTGCAGGCTTCGCAAAGCGTACTGAAAAACGCGTCTTTAAGTGGCCATGCGGCTAAGCACTCAAATGTGACTTCCGAGGAGGATGTGGAAAAACTGCGTCAGGAACTGGCAGAAGCAACCGAGCAAGCATTGGCATCAAGGCGAACGGTTCGTCAAACGACCCGTCGCGCGAGTGCAATTCGCAGCGAGGCCGTTGCGCTGGATCGACAGAGGATCGCGCTTGCCATGCACCGTACAGTGGTCGAAGAAGACATTGCCAATCGTCGCGAAAAACTTGACAGCGTGCGCACGCGCGAGTTCGATGTTCAGCGACAACTTGTAGAGTCGCAATTGCAGTTGGAAAAGATGATGCAAGAGCAGCTCGCGATCGATTCTACACCAAGTACAGTCGAAGTGGAGAGCGTGCCGACTCCGCTTGCCAAAGAAGTCGACGGCGAGGCCATTCATTTGCGACTTCGTCATGGCCTGGTATCGGTTGTGCCTTTTCGTCAGTTACAAAACGAGGTGGAAAACCACCTAGGAGATATGCGCAGACGACTGCACACCCGCGAGGGAATTCAGGACGTATTTGGCCCCATCGATGGATACCGGCTCAAATTTGTCGTGCAAAAATCTCGGCCTCCAGACGCGGTAAGCGGACCCTTGATGGGCCAGTTGGAGCGCAGCCGCTATGTCTACGAGGGCGACTTCTTGCCGAATTCTGAGAAGATCGGTCAGAATGTCGAGCAAGCACTCATGCCGGGTGCCGCCCTGCACTCCCATTTATTAGATAATCGTCGCACCAGAGCGCCGGTGGTGGTGTGGCTCTACATCGATAGTTTCGATGAGTTTCGCATTCTCAAAAGCGCGTTATGGAAAATGAGCTACGCGGTAGCGATCCGGCCCTTGCAGCCTGGTACTGCCATTAGGGTGTCGTCGCGGGGCACGCGGGCATCTGCCCAATAAGTGCTCGCCGTTTGCGATTCGGATTTGGGCGCATTTCAAACGAAAGCATCGCTACTCGGCAGGCAGCCGCTGTTTCACGCAGGGCGCCACGAGTTCCGTCAGTTTCACCTTGGCCAGGCTTTGGCAGACATCAGCCGTGATGTCGTGCAAAACCTCTTGCAAGCGGGCCCGTGAGCTTTGGGGGAGACTGTCCAGCGGCGGCGTGGTCGGAGCCAGGGGTCCATCGGTCGCTTCGAAGATGTGTAGCAGTGTGATTTCTTCGAAGGGCCGTTGCAAAGCGTAACCCCCGTCCACGCCCCGAGTAGATTTAAGGATGCCGTGATTCACCAAGTTGCGCAAGACTTGCAAGAGGAAGCGTTCTGGCATTTCGCCTGTTTTGGCTAAGCGACTGCAGGGAACCGGTACCCCGGCAGGGGCTTCGTGTAATTGCAGAATGGCACCGATGGCATAGGCTGCAGGGCGCGACATACGCATTGTGAATCCTTTCCGCCAAGCAATTGCCGTGAAGGGTCTCCGCGCTACAAGTTCACGTCACCAAGTGACGACACGGTCGGATCCTCACAAGGACTCCGTTTCCCCTGGAACTTGTTTTCTAGGCCGTCCGGATTCCCAGCACTTTAGATCGTTCGTACTCAGGAACCATGTGACCTTACAATGCAGCGCAAACTCTACCGCGTATTGACTCGGCTCAATCCCCAAACCAAGGCGCCCCTACGCCGGCAGCCCCATGCCACCGCAGACGCCTACAACGGCGGAAAGTAGCAGCGGACCCCCCCGCCCCCACTTTGACGTCGCCTAACTTCAGCGGACGAGCTGCAGTTGGGCAATCTGAAAAGCAAGCAGGGACAGTGTGCGCTTATTGATAATTTAATGTCAATGAGAAAGGGTAAATATCGTCATACTTATTTGAATTGACTGGGGCGAAAAGCTGTCGGCAGGACGCGATTCGCAGAACCTGCTTGGAGATTTAGGGGGTCTGGGAAGAATTGGGTGGAACCTTCGGCCCGATAAAAAACGAATGTATCATAAGCAAACCTGCACTACCGACCAACAAAGCATCGGCAATATTAAAGTTTGGCCAGACCCATTGCTCATTCCATTGCCAGAGGATCCAGTCGCGTACGGCAAAAACAGGCTGCCCCTCGCGGTTTGGATCGAAACGATCCCACTGGATGCCGGCGAGTCCTAGTCGATCATACAGATTCCCCAGGATACCCCCGGTGGTACATCCTAAGGCGATGGTCAGCCAACCGTCTTCGGCCGCGCGAAAGCAAAAAAGCCAGACCGGAATTGCGATCAGAGCAGCCACGGAAAAAATCGCGAACAACCAAACCTTGCCCTGTCCTATGCCGAATAGCGCGCCCTCATTGAGAGTTTTTTGAATCCCAATATGGCCCTCCCATAGCCACCACTCATTGCCACGAAACATGTCGTCTCGGCCGAACACCCAATGTTTCGTGGCGAGGTCGGCGGCGCAGCAGAGTACGGCGAGCGTCAGAAACGAGAAAACACGGTGAGGTGAAATTGGCAGCGGGCCTGTCGACTGTTGAGGCAGTGGAGCGTCATCCGCGGGAGTATTCGTGGGCATACTGTCGCCGTGCGCGAGCGTGCCTTTAACCAGCCAGGCCGCGGTCCTGGAGAGACGCACATTTCACACATTGTGGAGCGTGGGGAATGGCGTTCAATCGGGTCTTGGGAATGGAGTGGTCGCAGCTAAGGCAAACACCATAGCTGCCATTTTCGATGCGCTCGAGAGCCGCTTCAATCATTCCCAGCGTATCTTCTTCCGTGGCCATCAGGCTCAACGTGAATTCTTGTTCAAAATTGTCGCTACCAAGCTCAGCCATGTGGATCGGCATACTAGAGGCCTCGGAATTTTCGCCTCCCAGGGCTGCATCGGCCATGGAAGAAACGTCGCCGCGCAATCGGGCTCGCAAGTCCAACAGCCGCTCCTTGTAAACCTTCATTTCCAATTTTTTCATGGTGTTCTCCAGCGGGGCCCCGCCACTCCCTGCCTACTTGGGTGGGGGCCAGCCCCGCCATTGTATTAAGCGGATTCGGGTGCGTCAAACGGCACCCGCCATTTGAACCGCGACCTAAGTCCTTTCCTCAGAAACCTTTAGAGAACGCATGCCAAGTCATTGCGAGCAAGAACAGGTGTGTCGCCTGTGTCGGAGGGACTCTGGCAAGAGGTTGCGCAGGTAGCTCTTTATTGCACGGCTTGGCTCGCCGCAAAAAGGAGCGGCTCCTCCCCTACCCTTTATGGTCGTTGTTGGTGGCCGCTAGGTGGCGGCATACAGCGTGTCTATCGGTGATTTCGCGAGTCAGCCGTAAGCCGATAGCCCGGAGCCAATTCATTCGTGCAGTTTGTCCATCCGTCTTTGGTCAAGAGACCTTCAGGACTTAAAACCACTAAGCGACGTGGACCGTCTCGTCCCACGCGGCTAGACGCTAAGATCGCGTTGCGAATACGGGCATTGCCAAGTAGAATAGCTATAAGTTGTTTTGCTGTTTGTGCTTATCTTCATTGGGAAACGAGCAAGGGGCCTTGGCTACAGCCGTACGTACCAATACCGATCTGGCATTTCAACGATGCCTGACGCCTGATTGTGGCGCAACCTACGATGTGGGGGAAGTGCGCACAGGCTGCAGCGAATGTGGCGGCCTGTTGGATGTTGCCTACGATTGGGATCGGTTGCCGGTGCCCGACTCGCTCCAAGTGTTTGAGCAAAAGTGGGCGCGACGCAATGATCCTCTTTGCCGGAGTGGTGTCTGGCGCTTTCATGAACTACTCCCTTTTGCGCCACCGGAGAAAGTCGTCACGATTGGGGAGGGCCAGACGATGCTCTGCCCGTCGGACGGGGTAGGGAAATTTGTCGGCGTGAATTCGGGGGGCCTATTTCTGGAATATGAAGGCCTGAATCCCTCGGGCAGTTTCAAAGACAATGGTATGACTGCCGCCTTCACCCACGCGCATACGATCAGCGCCAAGCGTGCGGCCTGTGCTTCGACTGGCAACACAAGCGCATCGCTGGCCCTCTATTGTGGCATAAGCAAGTTGATGCAGGCGGTCATTTTTATCGGCTCCGGGAAAATATCCTACGGTAAGCTATCGCAGGCGCTTGACTATGGGGCCCTGACGATTCAAATTGCGGGCGACTTCGACGACGCGATGCAGCGTGTCCGGGAGATCAGCGAAAAGTTGGGAATCTATCTGGTCAATAGCGTCAATCCTTTCCGCCTCGAAGGCCAGAAAACCATTATGTATCGCGTGCTGGAAGGCCTTTCCTGGCAGGTGCCGGATTGGATCGTGGTTCCTGGCGGAAATCTCGGCAACAGCAGTGCCTTTGGGAAGGCGTTTTTAGAACTGCGAGAGTTGGGCCTAATTGATCGGGTGCCTCGCCTGGCCATCGTCAACGCGGTGGGTGCGAACACGCTCCACGAATTGGTAGAAGTGCGCGGACAGCGTTGGAATGGAGGACGCGTGGATCACCAGGCTGCTGGAGAGTATTACCAAGAGTTGGATAAGGGTGAGCGCCGTGCCTCAACTATTGCCAGCGCGATTGAGATAAATCGGCCCGTCAACTATCAGAAGTGTCTACGGGCACTCGACGTTTGCCAGGGTGTGGTTCGCGAGGTCACCGACCAGCAAATTCTCGATGCAAAAGCCCAAGTTGGGGCCAGTGGCCTGGGGTGTGAGCCTGCCAGTGCCGCTAGTGTGGCCGGGGCCCGGCTATTGCGCAGGGAGGGTGTCATTGCGCCTTCCGACCGTGTTGTCTGCGTGCTGACCGGCCATCAACTAAAGGATCCGACTGCGACGGTTGCTTACCATACCACTGATCAACAGGAGTTTAACCGCGTGCTGGGCAGCCGCGGCGTTAAACGCGCAGAATTTGCCAATCGGGCGGTGGCCGTGCCCAACGACCTGGACGAAATCATCCGAGCCATTCAACTCAATAGTTAACTCAAACCATGAAAGTAGCCATACATGGCGCAGCGGGGCGAATGGGTCAGCGTGTGATTGCGCTGGCCAGCGGGGACGCCCATGTCGAGGTGGTTGCGGCGCTCGAAGCGGCAACGCATCCCGCGCTCGGTCAGGATGCAGGCCTGGGTGCCGGAATCGGTAGTATCGGCGTGCCACTTACGGTGGTGGGTGAGTCAGCGGCCGACGTTGTGATCGACTTTTCAGTGCCTGACGCGGCAGTTGCAGTCGTGGCCCATTGCCTGGAATTTGGCAAGCCGGTGGTTGTTGCCACAACGGGATTTGACAAAGAACAGGAAAAATTCCTGGGCAGTGCGGCCAAACGCATTCCGCTCGTCTGGGCGCCCAGCATGAGTCCGGCCGTGAATCTCGTCATGAAGTTGACAGGGATCACCGGTGAGATTCTCAAGGATTTTCCAGGTGGCGTCGATGTAGAAATCATCGAACGGCATCATCGCTACAAGGAAGATGCGCCCAGCGGCACCGCGCTACGGTTTGGGGAGATTGTGGCGGGTGTTATGGGCCAAACAGAACCAACGCATGGTCGCGCTGGACGACCGGGTGTGCGCGGCCGTGAGGAGATCGGTTATCACGCCGTTCGCACCGGCGACAATCCGGGGGAGCATACGATTGTGTTCGGCATGCTTGGTGAGACGATAGAACTGCGTGTGGCCGCGACCAATCGCGATAGTTACGCCCAGGGAGCCCTCTTGGCAGCCCAGTGGCTCTGCGGCAAGGAGCCGGGCCTGTACAGTATGAATGACGTGTTGGGGCTGTGAGCCAAAAGCGGAAGGACGGGCGCGAGCACTAACACCTAGCTCTACGCTCAACTCTTACCATTTAATACGCTCTACCTGACCCTCAGCGCTAAATCCTTGTTCTTCACTCCTCCTCGATCTTCGGTTTTTCATGGCCAAATGTGACGAAGGCTACCTTTGCGATGTGTGCGGCCAGGACGTCGCTCATCTGTCCGATAGCGATCTCTATCTTCGTTACATTGTTGGAATGCTCGATCCAGAAGTTTTGCACACGACGCCCGAACGGCACATCGGGTGCAATCCGACGCTGGCCCAGTTTATTGTCGCCGACGATTTTGCGCCCGTTTCGGTTGCAGGGCCGTTTGACAAGCGCGCGCTCGACCCGGAATATGTGGTGGAGCAACAGCAACTCCTCACGCGCGGCTGGCATCGGCTTAAAGAGATCTCCAATCTGGAGATTCCAATTATTGAGTACCCCCTTCCGGAAGTTCTGGAGCAAAACAAACGGGGGCTGGAGTAAATCCGCGGAGGCCATTACGCGTCGATAAGATTCGTCTTGTCGCACATCCGCGCGACAACCATAATCGCCCCATGATCCTCGCCGATGCGACCGCCACTGCTGATCCGGCCTCCCAGCCCTCGCTTAGCTCGGACCGCAGTTTCTGGGGGATGGCGGCCACCCAGTTCTTGGGGGCCTTCAACGATAACTTGTTCAAGTTTCTCATTTTGCTCATGGCAACACCTACCGCGGCGGCAATAGCAGCTGGGAAAGAGGCGAAGGATTTGCAGAGCGAAGCCATGATTGTTTTCGCTACCGCGTTCTTATTGTTCTCAGGAATCGCTGGCTATTTGGCGGATAAGACGAGCAAGCGCACAATAATTATTACTTCCAAATTTGCTGAAATCATTGTCATGTTTGTCGGAATGATTGGATTCTATTACTACGAATCCTTTGGCATCAAAGGCATGATGGTGATCCTGTTTTTTATGGGCCTGCAGAGTGCGTTTTTCGGTCCAGCTAAATACGGCATTCTTCCTGAGATGCTGCGGGAAGATGATTTGCCTAGGGCAAATGGCGTGATTCTCATGCTTACGTTTCTGGCGATCATTTTTGGTGCGGCTTTGGCGGGTGTTTTGCTCGATGTGCTAGGTGAAAGGGTGTGGCTGGCTTCCTTCATCTGCGTTGGCATTGCGGTTCTCGGTACGCTGACATCGCTGCCCATCCGGCGTGTGGCGGTTGCCGATCCGAGTCTCCAGTTCAAGTGGTCGTCATTTGGCATCCCGCGCGATATATGGAGTTTGCTGCGAAACGATCGCCAACTTCGCATGGCACTTTTAGTCTGCAGTCTATTCTGGATGATTGGCGGCATTGTCCAACAAACGGTCAATGCCTTAGGGAAAACACAGCTAGGGCTGGATGATGGGCCTACCTCTGCCATGCAAGCATGTATCGGGCTGGGAATTGCCGTCGGCTGTATTGTGGGTGGGCTTTGGTCTCGCGGCAACAGCGCCCGCGTGGTGAGGACAGGTGCGACTGGAGCGGTGGCAACGTTGGTGTTGCTCGCGATTCCTGGTGGCCAGCATCAGCATTTCTTGGGTTTTGCCGGCAGCATCCCTGTGCTGATTCTACTGGGTGCGTTTACTGGAATGTTCATAGTGCCCATACAAGTTATCTTGCAATCACGTCCGCCCATCAATGAAAAGGGACGCATGATTGCCGCCATGAATCAGTGCACCTGGGTTGGCATTATTTTGGGCGCAATTCTTTTCAAGGCGAGCATTTTGATACTCGAGCCCATTGGTTTTCCTCGCAGCACTGTCTTTGCGATTACCGCTGCGATCATGCTGCCAATCGCGCTGTTCTACCGTCCGCAGCGCGAGCCGTCTGTGGCGAAAATCTGACCTGAGGGCCGCGGCCATCGGGCACGTTTTTTGGCGGCCGTCTGTTCCAGCGTAGTTTGGCCTACGGTGGCTGGATTGGGACTGCAAAAACCTTCTTTAATCCTGCAGAGCACGCATTCGCTCACTTTTTTGCTATTGAAGGTGGCAAAGAGCTCGAAAGCAGTACGCTGGAAGGATGTCGCAAACCGACGGATCTTACCGTCAACGTTTAGCCTGGCACCAACGAGGTTGAGGTGCTACTGAAGAGGGGCATTAAGACGAGTCGGCCGATTTCCCCTATTCCAACACGGTCGTATTGGTGAACTGGTGGTCGACGAGCGCGGCGATGGTTGCTTCAGCATCAAATTGCGCTTCGTCAATGGCAACGGTGGCCGTTTTTGTCTCCAGTTCGACCTTGACGTCTTTGACTCCTAGCTGAGCGACCAGGGTTTCATACACCTTGGGAGCGCACGAATACTGGCAATGCATGTCCGGTACCTTCAGAGTCACGGTTGGCGCCTGTTCTAGATTGAAGGAGGTAATCGTAAATGGGGCTTGTTCAGCCGGCTGTTGCTGGGGAGCCGATGGGGAATTGCAGCCGGTACTGATGGCCAAGACGGCAGAAAAAATACACAGGGCTCGCATGGTAGGGTCCGCTTGAATGTGGGGTGTGTAGACGGGTATACAGCTTCTATGGTTTACACCATTTAGGTTTCGTGGTTCCTTAGGGGCACAGCCGCCCCGTCAGATGGCTTTTGATTCGCTAAGCTCTACGAGCTCGCCTTTGGTCGCCATTTCGCGAATGTCTTCAGTGATTTTCATGGAACAATATTTGGGCCCGCACATGCTGCAAAAGTGAGCACTCTTGAAGGTGTCTTGCGGAAGCGTCTTGTCATGGTACGCCTGGGCAGTTTCGGGGTCCAAGGCCAGGCGGAATTGTTCGTTCCAGTCGAAGGCGAATCGGGCCCGTGAAAGGGCATCGTCACGATCTCTGGCGCCCGGGCGCCCGCGTGCAATATCCGCGGCGTGCGCAGCTATTTTGTAGGCGATCAGGCCCTGCTTGACATCTTCCCTTTCCGGTAGGCCAAGATGCTCCTTGGGCGTCACATAGCATAGCATGGCCGCACCGGCCCAACCTGCCATCGCAGCGCCAATACAACTAGTCATGTGGTCATAGCCGGGAGCGAAGTCGGTAACCAGCGGACCGAGTACATAGAAAGGTGCACCGTCGCAAACTTCTATTTGCCGTTCGACATTCATTTGGACTTCATGCATTGGAATATGACCCGGGCCCTCCACCATCACCTGCGTGCCGCGCTCCTGGCCACGACGCGTTAACTCGCCGAGTACATCTAGCTCGGCGAATTGCGCTTCGTCACTGGCGTCGGCGAGAGATCCCGGACGCAGGCCGTCGCCCAAACTCCAGGTCACGTCGTATTGGCGCATGATGTCGCACAGATCGTCGAACGAATCGTACAATGGGTTCTGTTTTCGGTGCATCATCATCCACTTGGCAATAAGCGAACCGCCGCGGCTTACAATGCCCGTGACCCGTTCCATCGTCAAATGGAGATGCTCGAACATGACGCCGCAATGAATGGTCATGTAGTCAACGCCCTGTTTCGCCTGGTGCTCCACCATGTCAAGGAAATGTTGCGGGCGCATCTCTTCAATTTCGCCACCCAACTCCTCCAGCATCTGATAGATCGGAACGGTGCCGATAGGTACCGGAGAAGCTTCGATAATTCGCTGGCGAATATCGCTAATGTCTTTACCAGTAGAAAGGTCCATCACCGTATCAGCTCCATAGTGAACGGCGGTGTGGAGTTTTTCCAGCTCGCCTTCTTGGTCGCTGGTGACGGCCGAGTTGCCGATGTTGGCATTGACCTTGCAAGTCGCGGCGATACCGATGCACATGGGTTCTAACCCGAATGCCAAATGGGCAGTATTGGCAGGAATGACCATTCGGCCCGCAGCGACTTCTTTGCAAATGGTTTCCTCGGACAACGATTCTCGCTTGGCAACCGCCTCCATCTCGGGAGTCATCGTGCCGCGGCGCGCGTGTTCTAGTTGAGTGATGGGCTGGGGCATCTGGTGAGAACCTCCCTGGTTGCAAAGGTCTGGTCGATTGATGGGTTGAAGGTGTCCATCGTATCGGGCGAGAAGAGCTTGTCAATTCAGGGGGGAGCGCCGGGATTGCGGCAATGGCAGAGCAAAATTGCCCGTGCGGTTGAGTATGGAGAAGAAGGCGGTTTTTAGCCAAAGGCGTTGGTGCAAGGCATGCCAATTATCACCCAGGGCTGTCGCTGGCAAGGTAGCCATAGGAAAGGATGCGTTGGCGGTCGCTAGCGTTTTGCATGACCTCACCTCATGAATCGAGCGAGGTCGCGATTTTAGGGCGCACCGCAAATAAGGAGACCGATGTAGTCAATCATGGACATTTGATGTGCATTGAATACGTATCGCCACGGCGGCGGTTGGCTGACTGGGTGGGCCCCAGCGTCGGGTGGAGTTTGGTAGGCCAACCCAAAGGGCAAATTGCGCGCAGGTTAAACGTGGCCTCGTTGTTAATCGCCATTCAGCTCGCTTCTGTCGCCGATGGGAGCTGTCAGGAGATCGTCGAAACCACCTGCGGCCAGCACTTTTTGCTTGATCTCTTCGGTAATCTCCGGATTTTCTTTGAGAAACTGTCGCGACTTTTCCTTACCCTGGCCAAGCTGCATTTCACCGTAGCGGAACCAGGCGCCGGTGCGGGTGACGATTTTTTGTTCGGTGCCCAGATCCAAAATATCTCCCTCATAGCTGATGCCGTCGGTGTGCATCATGTCGAATTCGGAGATGCGGAAGGGCGGAGCAACTTTGTTTTTTACGACTTTAGCACGTACGCGTTGGCCGACGACATCTTCGCCGTCTTTGAGCTGACCGATGCGGCGCACGTCAATCCGGCAGGAGGAGTAAAATTTTAACGCCCGTCCACCAGGGGTTGTTTCCGGGCTGCCAAACATCACGCCAATTTTTTCTCGGATTTGGTTAATGAAGATGACCGACGTCTTCGATTTGGCGATCGCTCCGGTAAGCTTCCGCATCGATTGACTCATGAGACGCGCCTGGAGGCCGACGTGCGAGTCGCCGATTTCGCCGTCTAGCTCCTTCTTGGGAACCAGCGCGGCTACTGAGTCGACTACGATAATGTCGACAGCGTTGGACTTGATGAGCATTTCTGTGATATGCATCGCTTCTTCGCCATGGCCCGGTTGACTTACCAGAAGTGTTTCCAGGTCGACCCCTAGTTTTTTGGCCCAACTAGGGTCCAGTGCATGCTCGGCATCGATAAAGGCGGCGATACCGCCGGCCTTTTGTGATTCGGAAATGATGTGTAGCGCTAGCGTCGTCTTGCCGCTCGATTCGGGGCCGTAGATTTCTATGATGCGGCCGCGGGGTATCCCTTGGCCTCCCAGGGCCACATCGAGTGACAAGCTGCCAGTAGATATTCCCTCGATACGGCGAATGTTTTCGGTGCCCAGCGGCATAATCGAGCCTTCGCCAAACTGCTTTTCGATCGCGGCCACCGTATGGCGCAACTCGTCACTAGCAGCGAGCATCTTCTCGGCCGGTGCCAGCACCTTATTGGAGGATGCCCGCTTGCCTTTGCTTTTTTGTTTTTTTCCCATGGTACTACTTGTGGTTTTCGTTGCCGCTTTACCCGACGCCCTATTGCTGCTTACTGTGTTTCTGCCGCTGACATCAACACTATTGGCATTATTGCCGGTATTACTAGTAGTGGCGATGTTTTTTGGCCCTGCGGCTCGGTTGTTTTTCTGGTCGCTATTGTTTTTTTGGTTAACGTTCTTGGTTGGGCCATTTTTTTCCGTTACGTTTGCGTTTTTCGCCTTTTCTGCCGTCACCATTTCTGGCCCCTTTATGCATCAGTTTGAGTTGGGTTGCAAGCGGCGGATATTGCCAATATGCGTACTGCACGCATGATTACTGTAGATATGTTCAGTAATCTCTGCAAGAGGATTTTTCCGGCATTTTACTAGCAATTTTGGGGCGAAATGGCGTGTCAGCCAGCCATAAGTCAACTCGTGGCAGAAACCTTGTGAGAAACCCGCGGCCCAGGGATTTCCTCAGCACCCATTCTGTTCCGGATCTCTTCGGCTGGGCTAGTCCACTGGTTACCCACGCCAGCTCATCGTTGGTGAGTTACAATTCCCAAGTAGTCACGGTGCTAGAGAGATGTTCTTTGAGCAGCTGCGAGAGGACTCTTTACGATTTTTCCAGACGCGCAATGACTTGTTTCCACTCTTTGGTTATTGCAAGAAGTCGGTCGGCGGCACTTAGGGCCACCCCAAGGTCGAGTTGATAGTGAGGTACGGTGGCCGATAGATCGCGTAGCAACGTGATGGACTGCCTCGCCGTTTTTAATGCGTCGGGTGGCTGCTGAACAACAGGAAGCTGCTGACGCAGATTCATGTAAACGCGGGACAAATCTGCCGTGTATTGCCAGACAACGGGATTGCGAATGCTTAACTCTTCAAGCACCTTGGTTGCCTGCGAGTAGTGCTCGATGGCCTGTTCAGCCTAGCCGGCATTGCTCTTGAGGTCGCCCACTATGCGATGGCAAGCTGCCAGCCCCCTTGCGATTTCCCGAATTCAGTCGTCCAGTAGCGCCCGTCCCAGTACGTGATAGGTTGGCCCATTGCGCTCCAGCTCGCTGCCGAAAATGATTACTTCCTCCGCTACCATGGCGCTAGGTTCCAGACCTTCCAATCCAGCAATGTGATGTCCCAAAGCTGTTCCCGCGTGGCTCCCCTTATTCACGCGTCCCAATGTAAGATGTGGAACGAATCGCCTTTGCTTTGAACGAAAGCCCAGTTCCGACATGCGAGCCTCAATCAGACCTTGCAGGCGGCAGATCGGCTCGCTCCCCTCGCCGGCTCCCAGCCAAATGGCGCGGGGCCGGTCGGTCGAAGGAAAAGCCCCCACGCGGTCAGCGTGCAGGGTAAAACAAGAAACTTCGGCGGCGACCTGGGCTACGTGACGACAGACTTCAAATGTTTGCGCGTCGCCGACATCGCCCAAAAACTGCAGCGTCCAGTGAAGATTTTCGGGCGCGACCCACTTTATGTTGTCGGCCAAACCGCGCAACTTTTTGATGGTCGCCAGCGCGCAGTTCCGTACTTCATCGGTCGCTTTGATCGCAATAAAGGTACGGGTCTTGGACATAAGGCAGAGATCAGACAGGCGAAGGCAAAAGACGTCAGTCGCCAGCGGCTAGCCACTTTTTAAAAACTCAACATCCGGCGGTAGTCCTGCATGCGACGCTCAATATCCTCGCGGGTTATTTTTTGCATCCTCTCAAGGCCGAAACCCTCGACGTTGAAGCTGGCCGTGAGCGTGCCGTAGGCCATAGCTGTTTTGAGCGTGGCGGAATCAAAATCGTCTTGCTCAGATAAATATCCCATCATGCCGCCGGCAAAACTGTCGCCTGCGCCGGTAGGATCGACTACATTTTCCGTGGGAAAGGCCGGCATGACATAAGTTTCGTGTTCACTAAAGAACATTGCCCCGTGCTCGCCTTTCTTGATGATGACAAACTTGGGTCCCATTTCGAGGATCTGGCGACCGGCAACCACTAAGTTCTCTGTTCCGGTCAACAGCTTTGCCTCGCTGTCGTTGAGTACCAGGCCATCGAGTTGGTTCAGCAACCTGTCAAGATCTTCCCGCGCGGTATTGATCCAGAGGTCCATAGTGTCGGCTACTGCAAGTCTCCGTCCGGGTACCTGCGAAAGCACGTCCATTTGGACCGTTGGGACGCCATTGGCCAGAAAGACGTATTTGGCCTGTCGATAGTCTTCCGGAAGCACCGGGTTAAACTCGCCAAATACGTTGAGTTCGACCGCCACCGTATCGCGGTCGTTCATGTTGTCGTGATAACGACCGGTCCAAGTAAATGTTTTGCCATCCCCGACAACGCTCAGGCCTGTCGTGTCAATCCCGCGGCTCTTGAGCAGTTCAGTATGCTTCGCCGGCCAATCGGCTCCCACTACGCCCACGAGCCGCACACCCGTAAAGAAGCTGGCAGCATAGGAGAAATGGGTGGCAGATCCACCCAGTAGATCGTCGCGCCGCTCGTGAGGCGTTTCGACATTATCAATGGCAACTGATCCAACAACAAGCAGTGGCATGAGGAGTCCCCGCACCCGAAAAAAACAAAAAACGGAGGCGAACCGCTTTGGCAACACCCCCAGAACAAGACCTTAACGATCGAGACTAGAACGATTAAGAACCGACGATTATGTGCCTGGAGCCTCTGGTGTCGCAAGGGGATGCTAGCATTTTCTGGGCTCGGATTGGATTAACCGACGTTGACGTGGCAGAAAGCGTGTCGATACCATCCACGCCGCCACCCTCCACAATGGTTGGCGCCAGGGGTCAATCCATATCTCCTCCATTTTTTGAGTCGAATTCCGATGAGCGCGTTTGCCAGTGTCGAGTCAGTTTATGAAAAGTTTGGCGCGGAGGAACCCTATTATGCGGTTCTGACCAGCGCCAAGTACAAGGGTCGCAACGTGGACATCGAGGAGTTTTTTCGTACGGGCGAGGAACTCATCGATCGACAAATGCAAGCCATCGCTGCCCAAAAGATCCAGCTCGATCGTTCGCGCGCATTGGATTTTGGCTGCGGTGTGGGGCGACTTACCAATGCTCTGGGGCGGCATTTCGACGAGGTGATCGGCGTCGATATATCATCGACGATGATCGAAAACGCTAAGATCCAGCGAAGGAGCGAAAACTGTTCGTTTGTAGTCAATAAGCGAGAAGACCTTTCGCAATTTGAGAGTGGTCACTTCAGCTTCATCTATAGCGACATTACCATTCAGCATATTCCGCCGCCGGCCTCGGAGAACTACATTCGAGATTTTCTCCGCCTTTTGACCCCAGGCGGTATAGCTCTCTTTCTAGTGCCTGACGGGCCCCTGTTTTCGCATGGTTCACTGCCCGCTCGCTTCGACAAGTTTTATCGAGAGCGTTTTCGCCCGTTCTATAAATGGGTTCGTGGCAAGCGGCCTGTCCAGATTCATCGTTTGGCCAGGGAGCGGGTGCAGCAACTGGTCGAGGAAAGTGGTGGCGACCTGGTACGAGTCGAGTCCCATCCGCGTTGGACTAGCGGATCTAAAAAGTACAAGCCTCTGTACTATTGGGCACGCAAAAAATAGTGTGCGTGCGGAGCGACGCGCGCAGAGCCAAGCCACTAGTCAAAAACGGCTATCTTTGCGCCATCCGATGAGACTTTTCGTTTGACACCCTCTGACGGACGAAATGGAATCCGCACCCATGTCACCGCTTGCTTAGCTTGGCCCAGGTATCGCGCAGGGTCGCCGTGCGATTAAAAACAGGCTTGCCCGTTGCGGAGTCGACCGGATCGACAAAGAAGTAGCCGTTCCGCTCGAACTGAAAATGGCTACCCGGTTGTGCCGCGGCTAGGGCAGGTTCCAACTGGGCGTTCGCAATCTGTTCGACGGAATTCGGATTGAGATGGTCAAGAAACGTGCCACCCTCCGGGGTATCGTTAGGATTTTCGACCCGAAAGAGGTGGTCGTACAATCGCACTTCGGCATTCGCAGCATGATCGGCTGACACCCAATGAATGGTGCCTTTGACTTTTCGCCCGTCGGGTGCGTTCCCGCCTTGAGTCGCCGGATCGTAGGTGCAGCGTAGCTCCGTTACGTTTCCACTGGAGTCCTTCACAATGTCGGTGCAGGTGATGAAATAGGCATAGCGTAATCGAACTTCGCGACCGACCGACAATCGGAAGAATTTCTTTGGCGCGTCTTCCTTGAAATCGTCCTGCTCAATGTACAGTTCCCGCGAGAATGGCACTGTGCGGGTCCCCATTTCCGGGTTTTGGGGGTGATTGGCCGCCTCGAGGTACTCGACCTCGCCCTCCGGATAGTTCTCGATTACGACTTTGAGAGGCCGCAAGACTCCCATTGCCCTGGGTGCATGCTGGTTGAGATCTTCGCGAATCGCGTCCTCGAGCCAGGCCATATCAATCGTGCTGGCTGCCTTGGCGACACCGATGCGGTCGCAAAACGAGCGAATCGCGGCTGAAGTATAGCCTCGCCGCCGCAGCCCACCGATGGTCGGCATGCGAGGGTCGTCCCAGCCACCAACATGTTTTTCCGTGACCAATTGTAGGAGCTTCCTTTTGCTCATCACGGTGTAGGAAAGGTTGAGCCGGGCAAATTCGATTTGCTGCGGGTGATAAATACCGAGCGATTCGCAAAACCAGTCATAAAGCGGACGGTGGTTTTCAAACTCCAGCGTGCATATGGAATGGGTCACTTTTTCAATCGAATCACTTTGGCCGTGGGTAAAATCGTACGAGGGATAAATGCACCAGCTGTCGCCCGTGCGGTGGTGATGGGCCCGTTTTATGCGGTACATGACTGGGTCGCGCAAGTTAAGATTTGGTGAGGCCATGTCGATCTTTGCACGCAGCGTACGCGACCCGTCGGGGAACTCACCTGCTTTCATCCGCTCAAACAGATCAAGATTCTCCTCCGGACTGCGCATTCGATACTGGCACTCTTTGCCGGGTTCGGTCAGCGTACCTCGATGTTCCCGCATCTGGTCGGCATTGAGATCGCAAACGTAGGCTTTGCCCGCCTCGATCAATCGAACAGCCCACGCATGTAACTGGTCGAAGTAGTCGGATGCAAAGTATAGCCGATCTTCCCAATCGGCCCCCAGCCAACGGACGTCCTCCATGATGGCATCGACATACTCCTGCTCTTCTTTCGCTGGATTCGTATCGTCGAATCGCAGATTGAATTCGCCGTTGAATTCATGTGCCAGACCTGCATTGAGACAGATGCTTTTGGCATGGCCGATATGCAAATAGCCATTGGGCTCAGGCGGAAAGCGAGTTCGTACGAGGCCGTTATTTTTGCTGGCTACTCGATCGGTATCGATTATCTGTTGGATAAAATTCCGCGAGGGGCCCTTGTCTTCAGATTTTTCGGGTGGCGTTGACATGAAAATCTTTGGGTTCAGGCGGGCTAGTTGCGCAGGTTTCTTACAGGGTGTCTGTGGCCAATTCTACAAATCCATCGGCGTTGAAGATAGTCAAATTGGTGATAGTCAACTTGGGCAGACCTGCCCACAAACCGTGCGGCTGACTGTCGGCGAAAGAACCATTGCAATGTGGTGGTGACCGCGCCACAATACCGACAGTCTTCGGGAACTCCAGTCCAAGATTATTTCGCAAGTCACTACGAAAGAACGACCTATGATCGTGACAAACACCGAAACTATCGCCGGTTACCACATCGCTGAGATTAAGGGGCTGGTGCAAGGCAATACCGTCCGTGCCAAGCACGCCGGTCGTGACATCGCGGCCAGCTTCAAGAATTTGGTCGGCGGTGAGCTGAAGGGCTACACGGAGCTGTTGACCGAGTCTCGTCGGCAAGCAGTCGAGCGGATGCTTGCCCAGGCGGAGCAGTTGGGCGCCAACGCGGTAGTGAACGTCCGCTTTACGACCAGTGCGGTCACCGCGGGGGCGGCCGAACTATACGCATATGGGACAGCAGTCACGGTGCAGCTTTCCTAGCCAACGTTGGTGCCAAATTAAGGTGCGACGGTAGCTATCACGTGTAGCTGGGTATGGCATTTGGGAAGGGAAACCGTGACGGCAAACTGTCATAGGGGACTGTAACGGGAAGCTGAAGATGTGGCGCGGAACCGTGGCAGACGAAATCGATGATAGAACTTTTTTTAGTCTTGGTGCTGATTGTCGTGGGATTTACGTTTGGTGTATGGGCTGAACAACGGCATTTGGCCAGTCTTGCCTCGCGTGAAGCGGCGAACGGACTTTTTTTGGTGACCCAGTTGAAAACCTTTCCAGGCCATAGTCCGGGCAGCCAGCCCCCGCAAATAGTTGTGGCAGAGACGGTTGTGGCGACGGACTACTTCAAGACGTTTTTGGCGAATTTGCGTGGTTTGTTTGGCGGCGAAGTGCAGAGCTATCACTCCCTCTTGAGCCGCGCGCGCCGCGAGACGACGCAGCGCCTTGTCGAGCAGGCTCAACAACTTGGCTTCGATGCGATTTGCAATCTACGGCTGGAGACCGCCGATGTCGGTGGTAGTTCGGCCAGCAAAAAAAGCGCGGCGATGGTGGCCATTCTGGGCTGTGCGACGGCCTATCACTTCGATTGTTCGAATGCCGGATCGCGGTGATCCATGACCGATCCGTCAGGCGATTTTGACGCCCAAGGTGCCAGACATCCTCGCGGGCGGAACGAGCATGGGGTCGAAAACGAGCCGCATTTGCGAAGTGGTGGTCACGAGTTTGATCCAAGTGAGGTCAAGGTCGAGCGTTGGCTGCGGCGCGAACGCCTGCACCAGTCCGAGGCGGACCGCGTCGAGCATGGTGTTTGGGAAGAACCGGCCCTTTCCAGCGAGCTTGTCGGAACGTCTGGCGAAAGCCAACTGACTTACACCCGTTGGTTAGCCGCTGGTATCAAAAAAACGACGTTGTTGCAAAGTATGGGCGCGACGCTGCTGGTGGCTCTGGCCGCAGGGCCATGGGGTGTGCTGGGAGCCATATGGACAGGTATGCGTTCGACGGGCTGGCAGGGAGTCGGGTTTTTGGCAGTGGTGGTGGGGCCGGTTACCGAAGAGGTGGTCAAAATTTCGGCTGCCTGGTGGGTCGTCGAGAAGCGGCCGTATCTGTTTCGCACGACACCGCAAATTCTATTCTGTGCGGCGTGTGGAGGCTTTGCGTTCGCGGCCATCGAAAATCTAATATACATTTATATTTACGTACCCGAACACTCGATCCTGTTCGTTCAATTTCGTTGGACTGTTTGCGTGGGACTACATGTCGGTTGCTCACTTGTGGCAGGCCTTGGTTTGGCGCGGGTTTGGGGCAACGCCATACGCGGCCGCCATCGGCCCAAGGTTGCACTTGGGCTTCCGTGGCTCATTGCCGCCATCCTGTGCCATGGACTGTACAACTTGACGATAACCATTGCCACGCAGGCGGGTTGGTTAGATTTTTTGCGCTAATCCGGATTGCTACCGCACAATCCGTGGCTGGG
Source organism: Pirellulales bacterium (assembly GCA_022448265.1). Classification (GTDB taxonomy): domain Bacteria; phylum Planctomycetota; class Planctomycetia; order Pirellulales; family Lacipirellulaceae; genus Bythopirellula. The sequence goes on along the minus strand of JAKVCC010000020.1, from coordinate 13,873 downwards.
CTTGTCGTCCGGATCGGGGTCGATTAACCGGCAATTTGAAGTTCCTAAACAATCCCTTTCCGCACGGCCCAAACCGCTGCCTGGGTCCGGTCGGAAACTCCCACCTTGCGTAGAACATTCTGGACGTGCTCTTTAACGGTCTCGTAGCTGATCGACAGTGCCAGGGCGATTTCCTTGTTGCTAAGTCCTAACGCAAGTTGTTTGAGTACTTCATTCTCGCGCTTGGTAAGGGGGACTTCCAGATCGACTGCGCCGTGCGGAGTCGAAAGCGCGCCGGTAACACGACGGAGTTCTTCGCGTGTCCAGATCGACTCGCCTGTCGCCGCACGACGCATGGCCGCAAGTAGTTCCTCGGGTGAGGCTGTTTTTACAAGATAGCCGGCTGCACCCAGGGCCACCGCGCGGGCGATGTAAGTTGGATTGTCGTAGGCGCTGAACATCAAGACGGGCATTTGGGGCAGCTCGGCACGCAGGCGCCCCAAGCATGCAATTCCGTCGTTATTCGGCATGCGCACGTCGAGGAGAACTAAATCTGGGAGGTGCTTGAGCGCCAACTGAAACGCGGAATCGCCGTCGGCCGCTTCGGCCACAATTTCGATCTCAGTTTTCTGTACCAGGCTGCGCACCCCGGCCCGCATAACAGCATGGTCGTCGGCAATAAGCATCCGAATAGCCATAAAGCACCGATTTGTGGGAAACCACGTGCGCTCTGTTTCTACCATAAACACGTATGGATGGGGGGGCAATGGGAGGGCAGGAAAATACCAATTCGTCTCTCCGCTGGACTGTTTACCAGCGGAGAGACAGACTTATCTGCGGGCGCTACGAGTGTTGGCGTACTTCGGGTTTACACTGGCTGACCGATCTCCCATACTCAGTTTCCCGCTCGTTGGAATTGGCAAAGGATTGTGAATTGCCCATCTCGTCTTACAGATTCTCGATGAACGAAGTGACGACCTACCGGTGGTCCTTCGATGAGGACGTGCGGCGATATGCGGAGGCGGGATACGAAGCGATCGGTGTCTGGCGGCAAAAGCTGACCGACTTTGGTGACGAAAAAGGGGTCGATCTGTTAGCCGAGAGCGGCTTGCGAGTCACCAATTTGTTGTGGGCCGGTGGCTTCACGGGTAGCGACGGGTACAGCCTTCAAGAAGCGATCGATGACGCGCTGTACGCGGTTCGTCTGGCAGCCGCCATGAATGCCGGCTGTTTGGTCGTGTACACAGGCGGACGCAATAACCACACCTTTCGGCATGCAGATCGTCTGCTGCGGATTGCCCTGGATAAGTTGTTGGTGTTGGCCGAGGCGGCCGGAGTTACCCTCGCGATTGAGCCGATGCACCCCGCTTGCGCAAGCGAGTGGACGTTTCTCACCGATCTGGAGTCGACCTTAGCTCTGGTCGAAAGCTATAGAACTCCCCATCTCAAGCTGGTATTTGACGCATATCATTTTGGTCATGACCCCGCGATCGTCACGAACTTGCAAGAAATTGTGGCGCACACGGCCTTAGTGCAGCTTGGTGATCGACTTACTGAGCACAATATCGATCAGGATCGTTGCCCGTTGGGCGAAGGTGTTGTGCCGCTTCCAGAACTCATGCAAAAGCTGTTCGAGGCCGGATACACGGGTGACTTCGACGTCGAGTTGGCGGGGCAGGACATTGAATGTCACAACTACGAAAAGTTGTTGACGCTCTCCATGCAGGCCTTTCAGCGTTTGACATCGCCTGTGGTGAAGGGTTGAACCACTTGCTATGTCGCGCCCTTTGATCGTCAATGCGAACACCCAGATTCTTGCTTCAGAGATTTCCCTGACCTTTGCCCGGAGTGCGGGTCCGGGTGGCCAGAACGTGAACAAAGTCAATAGTAAGGCGATCCTTCGGTGGAACGTGCGGAAAACCACCTGTTTGCCCGTACTGGCGAAGGTGCGTTTCATGGAACGATATGCGCACCGAATTAGCGTAGGTGGCCATATCGTTATCTCGAGTCAGCGGCACCGCGATCAGCCGCGCAATATTGCCGATTGTTATCAAAAACTTCGTCAATTGATCCTAGGCGTGCTGACAGCACCGCGGGTTCGTCGACTGACTCGTCCTACCTCAGGCTCGATAGAGCGGCGCTTGAGCAGCAAGGGCCAAGTTTCCCAGAAAAAGAAACAAAGACGTCAGAGGTGGGACCGCGAAAATTGACCAGATGGTACCATCGGCGCTGGATTTTTCGGCACCAATTCGACCGGGTAGCCTGCCACTAGTCGACCAAGCGCTGAACTGGTCGAAAACTGTACTGGCAAAGGCCTGGCCTACGATCTCAGGTGCCTGTTTTACCCCGCTGTTGGGTGGAATGGTTTGCAGATAGCCGGAATTGGGCTACAATACATGGCCTCGTCGGCGTGGTTTTCGCTCATACTTCTGACGTACCTCATAGTTGATCTCATATGCGAAGGCCGGGCGGCTTTGGGCCGTCAGCGGTGACGAGTCTTGTGATTGGCCGAGTCTGTGGGGGATGGCCGCTGAGTTTCTGAAGATTTGGGTCCCTGAAGGTTCGGGGCTCAGGCTAAATCCGGGTTCTAAACTAGTGTCGAAGGTTAAGGACTCGGAATCGTACTCCGAAGTCGTACTACAGTGTAGGGATTTCAGTATAGGAATTTTGAACGAGGGGGACGATTTTGTCACCTGCATGACGGAGTGCTGGCGTGCACGTCAGTAGTGGTGGGCCGTATCTTGGCGCGCTGCGTCTTGGTCGTGTGGCCAGCGAACTCGCGCCATGCAGTTAGATTATGGAGGGCTAAATCATGCAAGGAGCACACATGCGGACACAGGCCAACGGGGCTTGGATGGAACACAAAATGTTGGACCACGTGAAGGATGCCTTACGTGTGACGCTTGACTGGAAGGTTCCTTCGGTAGGATTGTCACGCAAACTCTCCAGTGTGCAGTTTGCACTTAAGGCGTTTCAGCGTCATCTCGAACGCATGATGGATTTGGAGGAGCGGGACGGATACATGGTGTTTGTTGCTGAGGCCAAGCCAAATATGTTGCTCCGAGTGGAGCATCTCGAGCGTGAACACGATTTGTTCCGCTGTGAGATCCGCAATCTGTTGCCCGAGGTTGAGGCACTTAGCGAGCACCAGAACGACGAGTTTGAAGACGTTTGCTCGAACATTCGCCAGCTTCTAGAGCGAATCGATAAGCACGACGTAGATGAGATCGATCTGATGCAGGAGACGCTGCTTTGCGATGAAGGGGGCGAGGGATAGGCTTTTTTGGCCGGGTTTCTTATGCCACCGGCTCTTCAGCGCTGCTCGCCATAGGGTACAATAGTAAGGGGCGCTCCGAAGCGATATGTTGCCCCACGGGTATCCTACGTCAGATCCTCTGCCCCTGTGAACTGGTGTCGAAAAGTCCACATTCGTTTGACCATCTACTTGCCGACTGGCCTTTCTCTCTCGGTCAGGTTCTCGTGCGTCAGATTCAGGGGGCCGATGGGCGAGACGTACTCCAAATGCGCATCGACATGGGGATGATACAGATGGAGGTGACAGGGCGGCCGGATGGAGTCCAGCCCGAAGGGTTTGATACCTACTTCGACTACCTGCTCTCACTTTCGTTCGCCGAGGGCGAATCGTACCAGCTGGACCAGGATCGCTGCAACGAAATAGATAGGGAATTTTATCAGTTCTATCACCGGCGCATTTGTTGGCTGACATTGAAAAAGTATCCAGAAGCGATGAAAGACGCACAGCACACATTGTCACTGATGGATTTTAGTTTGGCGTATGCTCCTAATTCTGATTGGGCGCAGCTGCATGAGCAGTACCGCCCATTCGTCATGTTTCACAAGATCCAGGCTGCTGCGCTGATCGAACTTGAGCAAAGCGATCCCAGTGCAGCGACTGCTGAAATTGACAAGGGGCTCCAGGATTTGGTGGGGGTCTTTGAGAAGTACGATGCAAGTGAGTATTTTGACAAAGATACTTTCGTGATCAAACTACGTGAGATGCGAGATTCGATTATCGAGCAATATGAATTGGGCCCGTCGCTCGCCGAGCAATTGGCTAGCGCTATTGAAGCAGAACAGTATGAGTTGGCCGCGGAGCTCCGTGATCGAATGGATGATCGGCATGGGGGGAAGTGAGGCGAGCGTTTCAATCGCAAACTTTGGGTTTCGGTTGCAGGGCACGCGTTCCCGTCTTTTTCAGCCCCCTTGTTGTCTTTCTTGCCAGGATCAATTGCCAAGGCAACTCTTCGAGGGGGCGATACTGTTGACGCCTGACAGTGTGCGGTGTTGTCTCTGCCAGCAGCACCAGGAGGGATCGGAGCGACCGTCCGTGTGAGTTGCGTTGTAATAGAACTAGCACTGTGCCGGTCGGATGAGTGCTCTGCGGGTGAGATTTGTCCTGAAATTCGTTAAGCAGTGTGTTGGCAAAGTATTAATGATGTTGCTGCGCAACAGTTGCACACAGGGCGATACGGTTGTTTATTTCTTGCCGCGGCATGTTGAGGGCAAGCGCCGTTTTGCGAATGAGGTTGTCAGTTTCCATCTTTACGCCAGTTGTTTTCGAGGGAACATTTACAATTACTTGGCAAAAGTTCACTCGCCAGGTGTGCATGCTGTCAGTCTGTCGTGAGGCGTAAATCATTGCAGTGTCACTGTTTGCGCAGTGATCTTTGCAATTATCGCACCCTTGGTATGAAGTGTGCGTATTGTTTCTACGTGTCACCGCGAATTACCGGCGCGGTCAGCTTTTCTACGGAAGAGAAACTTTTCATTACCAACAAAGGGAGTGTGATATGTTGGTTCTTACACGCAAGCAGAATGAGAAAATCCGCATCGGAGATTCAATTACCATTACGGTATTACGGCTGAAGGGTAAGTCGATCCGACTCGGAATTGAAGCGCCGCATAACGTGAGTGTTATTCGTGGCGAGTTGCAGTTTGAGTTGCCCGCAGCGGAAGCAGCTGACACAGAAGATGTCTTGTGCGAGGCAGGCTGATCGTTTGGCGACGAAGTACTATCGCTGGCACAGAGGATTCTTGGTGCACAAGGCCGATAAGACCACGTTGGAAGACTCTTTGTCTGCAATCACCGCAATCACAAAGTCGCACTTATTGAGTTGCGATGGGGGGGCGACTGCTATGGAGCAGCCAGCAACATTTATTAGGCCTTAACGGGCACGCTTTCGTTGCAGATTGAACTGTGATTTAATAGTTTTTAGTGGTACCGGGTAGCAAGAGTTGGCTGCAGATTGCGGTCACCTCTGATCTAGCACAAGCCGCGAATAATCTGGCACAGTAATTAGATGCGAGCACTTGCCTGTGGCTTTGAAGAACGGTGACGGCCGATAGCCGGCGGCCTACAGGCTGCTGCCCACAACTTTTTCCTCGCTGGCAACTTTGTGAGGGAAGGTGCGCAAGTCTGCGAGGTGTTGTACTAGGATTCTACGGACTTCTAAAATGCTTTGCGGATGACGGTGCACACCGCTGTGCTGAGCTGGTACGACGATTTGAGATTGCACATCGTCGAGGTGCGCGCTCGTCAGCGAAACGACCCCGTCACCCTTGCTTTTGTCCCACCAACTAGAAATGCCTTTTTTCGGTGTATCGCCCACAACGTTGTGGTATTTGACCCACGAACCCTGTTCGGCTGTGAGCAGCACTGGAAAGAGCGGCGACTTGGGGTCTAAGGAGCCTATGCTGGTCGTTACGTTCAGGGGTGCGCTAGCGCGGAAATAGCCCGGATTGCGCGCGATGAGCTGATGCCGGCCTTGCATGATTCTGCTGGGGATCTTGATGAGTTTACGTCCCAGCCATCGCGTTGTGTCGTTGGCGAAGTCGCTGCCCCGGTGGGGTGTTCCGATGGTGACGACGCGCCGAATCGACGGGTTGGGATCAAAGAAAAAAGTCTGGGCAAGTCCGGTCCGAACCTCGTCATCCGCTTGCACCTGAGTAAATGGCTGTTCGCTCAGCACGTCCCAAAAATCGTTGCCGCTATCGATGGTCTGTAATTTGCATACTAGGCCGCCCATGCTATGCCCCACAAGTACCATTTGATCAAGGGCCGGATACACATTGGTGGGGTCGAGCGATTCGCGCATGTGGGCAAGGTCTTTGCGCATTGCGGCTGCACTGAACCAAAACGGCTGTCCCGACGGGTAGAGGTAGAACCAGAACTGGTAGTACTCTCGTATCTGTGGATCGCTGCGCAGATCGTTAAACATCTCCATCCAAGTGACCGGGCTTGACCACAGGCCGTGTACCATAACGACAGGGATTTTGTCGGGCTGGTAAGGTTCGAGCATGTAGAGGCCGCGGAGCCCTTCGGCCTTTTCGGGCTTGAGTAGACCCAGCGTAGAGAGTCGCGAGTCGTCAAGAGAAGGTTGGTTGAGCGTGTGCGCAAGGGGCGTACTAAGGTCCGTTTCGAGTGGTATTTCGACTGAGGCAATCCGCACAGACGGTTTTTCCAGCGGATCGTGGAGTTCCAGGACGGCGTGTTGCATCGGCGAGTTGGTCGAGGTTTCCGTATTCACACGCAAAAAAGCCGTAACCGGAAAAGACAGGTCTTGCGGATAGAACTCTTCGCTGCCGGACATGCCCACGTGCTTTGAGCGCACCGCAATGAGTGGTACACCAAGGCCATAGTTGTGGTAGCGGTTGCGGAGTCCATGCACCTCGTAGTCGGAAACAAACTGGAACTCGTGAAAGTCGTCCTCCTGCCAGTCATCGCTCTTGAGTTGAATCTCTAAACGGCATTGGTGATTGGCCGTTTGGATGATCTGTGTCGTACCGGGCCGCAAGTTGCCCTGCGCCTGAACAATGCGCAGCGCGCCTTCCAGGGCAGAATTGTACAAATCGCAGGCGCGGCGGAATTCGGGATCATAAGGATTGGAAGCCACTTCGTAATTGTCATCGAACAAGTAACGATAGGAGTGCAGCACCGCGGATCCGTACAATTCCAACGCCTCGCTGCTATGTTTGGAAAGTTCTGCCTGCTTTGCGCCAACGTAGGCCAATTCGGCCATGGCATAAGCGTTCTCGCGGTGAGGCTCCTGCTGGTCGATTATGGCCAATTTGGCCAATAGCCCAGGGCGATTGTTGTTCAGGTCATCTTCCAAATCGTAACGACGGATCCACTGGAGAGTCCGGGTGGTTGGTTTGGGCCCTTGGCGCGTGAGTAGCCCCAAGGATTCGGTAAGTGGGTTGCGCGGCGTTGTGCGAAGCGCCACCCATTTGTTTGACGCGCTTGCGCAACCCGCTGCACTGGCTACGAGTACAACGACCGTCAGAGAATATGCGCGAATAGGAGAAGTCATAGGCCCAGCCGAATCTCAGCAGAAATACCGGTCGCGGAGACTAGACAAGCCGCCTGCTGGCGTCAAGTTCGCTAGCTTGGTTAGGGTGGGGCCCGCTGGATACGGTTGCATCGGCGCAGCCGTAAACCGAGTGCAGCCCGGACGGTTTGGCGGCATGGCAACGTGTCTAGGTAACAATTCGCGGAAACCACGCCGCAGGCGGGACCGTTCTTTCAGCTCGTCTCGCTACGAGGCCCTGCCCGCACCTTGGGGCCTAACCGTCCGGCGTGGCATAGCGATGGATGGGTTCCGGTCGACCAGGTCGAAAGGTCTGCCAGGCACCCCGCTGATATTCAAGCCCTTTTTCGCTGGCTACCGTTGTGATGGATTGCTGCACGAATCTCGCCAGCCGATCGGGGTCACCGTGAACGCGGACATTGATAAGCGTATCGGCAGTGGATACTCGGCGCTCGGACGCAACCGAAAGTTCGACAGGCGCATCGGTAGCCACCCAGTTGGCAACGGCCGTAGCGGGGCCAGATGAGGCGAGCACCTTCACGTGGCCTGGTTCGATCTCCGCGAGGGTGAGCGCTTTGCTGATATGTGTGACCAACCCCTCGGCAAGTGCGTCGAGCGACCAGGGTTTGGCCTCGCTAGAAAAATGAACGGCGCCGTTGAGCCAGCCCAGGGCCGCCTCTCCGGCGGCGTAGGTTGGATAATCTATTTCGAGCGCATGCTCGCGACTAGCCGGATTTTCGGCCAACACTTGCATGAGTTCCGCATGGCCCACACCCGTCATCCCGCTGGCCGCAAGGATCCGCTTTTTGGGAAAACGTTCTTCAAGAAGACCTAGTAATTCTGTTTGTTCGGTGGCGGTCAGGCGATCGATCTTGTTCAGTACGATGACGTCGGCTTCTTCAAGTTGCTTGGAAAAAATGTAGGACGCTTGCGGCGAAAAACCGCCCATTTTCCCTTGGTGCCCCGTGCTACGGCCCAAGATTTTTCGGCCGTGCTCTGGTTTGCATAGTACCACCAAAGGACCGAGTGTGTATCGGTCTCCATAGAGGTGTTGCAGGGGATGCAGCACGGTAGCCACTAAATCCGTGCAACTGCCGACCGGTTCGGTAAGAATTACGCTTGGCTGATGCTCGGCGCCCAAGGCCGCGGTTGCCGCCATAAGTTCATCGAATTTGCAGCAAAAACAAGCTCCGGCGATTTCGCCGACGTCAAATCCTTGAGCCCGCAGCGATGCGGTATCAACCAGCCCATGGGCTTGATCATTGGTGACGATGCCGACGCGCTCCCCCTGGTCGCAGTAGTGGCGGGCCAGACGGGCAATAGTTGTTGTCTTGCCAGCGCCAAGAAAACCGCCGATCATAAGGAAGCGAGTTTTGTCCATAGCCTTTAGTAGAACGATATTCCCATGCGTATTACAAGTGGCCCATTTGCCTGGCCCATCGCCGACGACGAAGTGCGCGAAGCGCTGGCCAAATCCTATCGCGATGGCAGTTGGGGGATTTACGACGGTCCGGAGGGCGAGCAATTGGCGGCTGAATTGTGCCAATACTTTGGTTGCGAACATGCACTGCTCTGCTCGTCTGGCACGATCGGAGTGGAACTGGCCCTCCGAGGCTGTGGGGTGACGGCCGGTGATGAAGTTGTGCTCGGAGCGTATGATTTTCCAGGCAATTTCCGAGCCGTCGAAGCGATTGGTGCGCGACCCGTATTGGTCGATGTGTCTTCCGACACTTGGTCGCTGGATGCCGAGCAGTTGGCCGAAATTATTCGGCCAGAGGTGAAGGCTGTGATCGTCTCGCATCTGCACGGTGGGTTGGTCGATATGCCGGCCGTTGTGGCCCTGGCCCGCGGGAGGGGTTGGTCGGTGATCGAAGATGCCTGTCAGCAACCGGGGGCCCAACTCGGTGGGCGAGCAATCGGAAGTTGGGGAGATGTGGGGGTGCTCAGCTTCGGCGGCAGCAAGCTGCTTACCGCGGGGCGTGGCGGAGCCCTGCTCACCAGTGATGCACAGATCTTGCAACGCGTAAAGATCTATTGCGACAGAGGCAACCAGGCCTTTCCACTCAGTGAACTGCAGTCGGCGGTCCTCCGTCCCCAATTGTCAAAACTCCGAGAGCGCAATCGAATCCGAGGGAAGCGGGTGGCACAGATTCTTGCGCAGACCACTCAGTTGTCGCCATGGCTGCGCCCTGCTCTAGGTCCCGCGAATGCGGAACCGGCTTTTTTTAAATTGGCCTGGTCCTATTTGCCTGCCGAAAGTCAGGCGGAAATGCGCGAACCGTTGCTGGCCGAGTTGCAGGCGGCGGCAGCGCCTTTCGGCGCGGGCTTCCGTGGTTTTGCATCTCGCAGCGGAAGGCGCTGCGAAAAACCACTGCCCCTGGCGACGAGCGTCCGATTGAGCCAATCGACAATTCTGCTCCATCACCCAGTTTTGCTGGCGCAAGAAAAAGCCGCCCATGAGGTGACTGCTGTGCTCGACTACTTCGTCCGTGAATTAGTGTTGTCCAACAAATAGTGTCGTCCAACGACTATATAGTGTCTTGCAACGGGTCGGACTGCCTTGACAGAGGGGGATGACATGCCAAGGCAGCTGGGCGGCCAGGGAGTGAGGTGTAATTCAAACGTCCAAATCAACAATTATTCTGTGGGTGTAGTTGGAGTCGCGTCCAGTGGGACGACTTTCTGCGTTGGAACTCCGCACAAAGGATCGCCATCTTTTATGATGACCGTATCCTTTGTGGCTTCGCTATGGGGCGCGTCGTCGAGCACATCGAATTCCCGGGACGCGTCCACCAGTTCGCCGCGCAGTATGCGTACGTTTTTGGGAGCGTTAATTGCCAAGGTGACGCGATTTCCCGCCACACGGCGGACTTCGAAAAATACGTCGCTACCAATGTGAATTCTTTCGCCAACCTTGCGACTTAATACGAGCATCCTGACTTCCCTCCTTCATAACATTGCAAACAGTGCTGTGAGCGTGACTCCGACTTTGGGAGTGCCATCACGTTGTGTGACGTTTTCAAATAATCGCAATCGGCATGCCATTGACAATTTTTGTACCCTCTGGGCACCGAAGTCATTCGCTTAAACTATTCTGAACAAACAACTTGTGAAAACTCTGCCAGTGAGCGGCAGCTGGTAGGACAAACGGCGATTATCGATTTCTTTGTCCCGAAATGAGATGGTATTCCGATATAGAGACGCTCCAGGGGGGCGGGCGGACAGCTCGTCTCGTTCAGCCCCGGCCAGCTACCGGTCTGATGGAGCGACCTCTAGGATGACGGGACGCGGTTTTTTCGAGGAGCAAGTAGACTCATGGAGAACAATGATTTTGGCGTCGACCAAGCCGCTTGTCGGCAGCGCCAAAGGCGGCTTCTAGCCGCGATGGAGCAGCGCGGCCTGGAGTTGGTTTTGGTGTTGCGCGACGAGTCAGTACAATGGCTCACCGGCGCCCGCGTGGGGCCACTGTTTGCGTCTGCGGTCGTTTTGGACGTTGAAGGAAAGGTCACGCTGGTCTTGCCATCGCGCAAGCTATCGCTTTCCGTTGCCGCCGACGAAGTCGTACCTTATGAGGAAAAATGGCATTCGACACTCCTTGACGAGCAGCGGGCCGCCTGCCACGAATCTTTACTGGCGGCATTGCCTGTGCGGCCACAGCGGGTAGGCGGGGAGTGGTCTGCCCTTGGTCCGCGCCTGCTGGCCCAGTTTGGCGGTGACATCGGTAATGGTGACTTTGAAAACAGCATCATCGAAAACATAGAGCCTCTCCTCTTTGAACTTAGGCGGCGCAAAGACCCCGACGAGCTGCGCAAGATGCAGCGGGCCAACGAGGCGAATCGCGCCATGTACGAGCATGCTCGCCAGGTGATTGAACCTGGGATCAATGAGCTGGAACTCTACAGCAGTTTGCATGCGGTAGCTGTGCGTGAGTTGGGTGAGGCGCTCACCTACTTTGGCCAGGATTTTCGCTGCAATGCGCGAGGCGGCTTGCCTCGTGATCGGCAAGCGCAAGCGGGCGAGCTTTTTATTCTGGATTTGGGCGTTGGTTTTCGCGGCTACTACAGTGACAATGCCCGCACGATCGCAGTCGGCGGTGCGCCCACCAAAGTGCAGCAGCGGGCCTGGCAGCGGCTGGCCGAAGTCTTTCCGCTGGTCGAATCGGAGGTCCGCCCGGGCGCCAGTTGCAAAGCCCTTTTTGAGCAGGTGCAAGCATTGCTCGACCAAAACCGTCCCTGGGTATTCAATCACCATCTGGGCCATGGCGTGGGGCTGGCACCGCACGAAGGGCCGCATCTGAATCCGCGCTGGGACGACCATTTTGAAGTTGGCGATTACATTGCAGTCGAGCCGGGCCTGTACCACGAGGAACTCAGGTGTGGTATTCGCCTGGAGGAAAACTACCGCGTGACCGATCGCGGTGTCGAGCGATTGACGGACTATCCGCTAGAGCTGTGAGATAGAGTTCCCGCTCGCCATTCTCCCTTTCGCCTTATCGCCCCTCCAGCTAGACTCCTGCCCGTGATTCTCCCCTTGGATCGACCTGGAAGGGCCTTGTTATGAACGCCCCGTTTGTAGATATCCATTGCCATTTGCTACCCGGGATCGACGACGGGGCGGCCGACTGGGAAACTACGCTTGGCATGGCGCGGATGGCGGTTGCCGATGGCATCGAGACCGTCATTGTCACTCCCCACCAGCTAGGAAATTTTGCCTGCAATCATGGCGACGATATTCGCACGCGCACGCACGAGCTTCAGCAAGTGCTCGCGCAGCACGACATCCCTCTCCAGGTGCTAGCGGGCGGCGATGTGCGGATTGAGGCTCACTTGGCTGAGCATCTGGTCAGCGGCGAGGTAATGTCGCTGGCTGACCAGCGGCGGCATGTATTGCTGGAGCTGCCGCACGAACTTTACTTTCCATTGGAAGGTTTGTTGGCCGATCTCGCGCGGGAGGGCATGACGGGAATTTTGTCCCATCCAGAACGAAACCAGGGGCTGCTACATGATTCGGGTCTGCTGCCGGGACTCGTGGATGCGGGATGTTTGATGCAGATCACAGCCGGCAGTTTGATGGGCACTTTTGGGAAGCAATCTCAGCGCTTGGCCGAGTGGATGCTGGCCGAAGGGCTGGTGCATTTCGTCGCCACCGACGCCCATGGCACCCGTTCCCGGCGACCGCTCTTGCGACGGGCCTTCGATCGGGTTGCGGAGTTGACTGATTCCCAGACTGCTGCTGACCTGACCGCCCACCATCCGGCTTGCGTGGCTTGCGGTGAAAGCGTGCCGGCTGGCCGGCTACGCCGGCCCCATCCGAGCGGTTGGCGACGATTATTTGCCAAATCCAAAGCGGCCTAGAGTCTGCCTTAGCTTCACACCCGTGCTAGCGCGCGTGTAGCCAATACCGAACAAGGATTCTCGTGTCCCGAAGTAGTCTTTCACGGCGACAGTTTCTGGCCCTCACCGGCACGGCTCCCCTTTGGTCGGCCTCCGCCCTGCCCTGCCAAGCGGCGTCACGATGGGTCGATCATCGCACTCATGGGCCATTCCAGGTCCAGGCGACGTTTCCGCTGACGAACTTCGCTCCGCTGTTTCAGGAATTGTCGGCATTGGAACTCGAGTTGCAACGTACGCTAGCGGTACCGCCAGCCAGGCAGCGGGTGGATGTATATTTGCTGGACGATCAGCAGTCCCATCGTGAACTGCTGCAGACCCTCTATCCACGTGTTCCGTATCGCCGTGCACTGTACGTGCAGCGGGCTGGGCATGGGAGCGTGTACGCCTATCGGCATGCCGAATTGCCAGTCGATTTAAGGCACGAATGCACACATGCCTTGCTGCACACGAATTTGCCTATGGTGCCGCTCTGGCTCGATGAAGGTTTGGCAGAGTACTTTGAGATGTCGGCCCCGCGACGTGCCTTCGGTCATCCCCATCTGGCCAAATTGCGCTGGAATTTTCGGCTGGGTATGGTACGTGGTGTCGAGTCTCTCGAATCGTGCCAAACGCTGTCAGATATGGGCGCGGCCGAATACCGTTTTGCGTGGGCCTGGGTTCATTTCATGCTGCATGGGCCACTGCTAGCTCATCGGGTGCTGGTGCATTTCCTGCGAGACGTGCAGGCTGGAAATCCGCCCGGGAAGCTCTCGGAGCGGATGGTCCAGGCGGTGCCGAATTTGCAAATGCAATATGCCCGGCACTTCAAGAACTGGCATCGATAGCAGCGCCTGATAAGTGGCGGCTCCTCCTGTTGCCCGCTTGAGTTTTTGACGCGCCCCATCGACTTGGGGTCGACATGGCCAGGCCTGCCCTGTTCGTCCATTTCATTCTGGATTTCAACTACAGAATCCGGCGAGACGGTGCCGATACCACCTACGGCCACGGAGGATATGTACTCATCGGGGGAAGGGTGGTTTGTTTGTTGTGTGTCTGAGAAAGGCCAGTCCCAGAAGCAGAACAGCAAATTTGGGCCAGCACGGATAGCTGGCGCTGCGTATCGTACCAACGATTCAAAGGATCTGAATAACATGAAATCCTACAGACTCAAAATGGCAGTCGCGGCAGTTTCCT
>JAKVCC010000002.1 GCA_022448265.1 Pirellulales bacterium | reverse complement strand
TGGCACTGGCATTGGGATTACGGAAACGGCGACGTAGGGAACCAGGGCGTGCACGAAACCGATATGTGCCTCTGGGGTCTGGATGTGGGACTGCCCTCGGAAGTCGTTGCGATGGGAGGAAAGTTTCTCTGGGATGACGACAAAGAGACCCCCGAAGTTTTAAGTACCAACTTTTACTACCCGGAAGAAAATAAGATGATCCAGTTTGAGGTGCGTCCCTGGATGACCAACCTCGAAGATGGCGCGGGTGTGGGAAATATTTTCTACGGCAAAGACGGTTACATGGTGATCGAAGGCTACAGTAGCTACAAAACATTTTTGGGCCCCAAACGCGAACCGGGGCCGAGTCGCCATCAAGGTGGAGAAATGGGGTTGCACTTTGCCAACTGGCTCGACGCAGTCAAGAGCCGCGACGCCAGTTCGCTTCACGGTCCGGTAGAAACGGCGCATACCAGTTCGGCCCTGGCGCATATGGGCAATACGGCCTACCGACTCGGGCGCAAACTCGCGTTCGACCCGAAGACGGAAACCTACGTGGGTGATGACGAGGCCAATCAGATGCTCACCCGTGATTACCGTGGACCGTTTGTGGTGCCAACGGTCGTCTAGCCGTAGCGCAAACGATTGAGCCGTCACTCCTCTGCGGCCACTTGCGGCAAACGGGGAGGAGTCGCCCAGAAGCAACCGAGGGTGACCACGGTCGCAATCCCCGTGTATATCAAGAGCGACGGGAGCGTGCTGTCGAAGGTGTCGATGCTCAGTCCAATCAGCAACGGACCGACACTGCTGCCGGCCACGGCGGCACAGAGCGCCACGCCGCGAATCTCCCCCAGATGCAGACGGCCAAAATATCGCGGCCAGACCGTTCCCGAAACAACGGTCATCAACCCTTGACCGAGTCCGAAAAGCGAAAATCCCCAGATAAAAGTGCGGTGCCAACCGAAGCTGAGTATCGCGCACCCCAGCGCAATCAAACCAATCGCCACGGTCACCAAGACCCGCGAAGAGACCCGGTCGGCAATGAAACCTCCGAGGAGTTGCGCTGCGGCCATGCCCACCGCCATACCGATCATGGCCGAACGTGCCATCGAGGGATCGAGCCCGCACTCAGCCGCCAGCGGCGTAATGTGAAATACGAGCCCCGTTCCAATCATGGCCCAAACGGCCGCCGCGGCAAGCAGAATCCAATAACTGACAAACCTCGCTGCCTCGCGAACGGTCATCCCGACGTTCAGTACATCTCGATCCTCTTCTTTGTCTGGAGGGGCACCATCGGGAAATTGATTGATCTCCCGTGGGTCTCCGCGATAAAAAAGAAAAATAAGGGGCGCCAAACCGCAAAGCAAAATCCCCGCCAACAGCAGGTACGTTTCTCGCCAGCCAATCTTGTCGATCAGAAAAAACAAAACGCCCGGAACGATTGCCATGGCTGCTGCCATCGAAAGTTGCATCAGGCTGATTGCCAGACCGAGCCGCCGATTAAACCAGGCAGCCAATGTATTGTTGGCCAGCAAGACCATGGTGCCTGGACCAACCGCGCGAAGGGCAAGGTAGATAAAAAAAAGTGCGATCCAACCTTGAATCAGACTGGCACACGCGCACGTGATTGCCATCACTACCACGGCACAAAGAATCGACTTTCGTAGTCCCCAGCGATCGGACAGGCGACCAATCACCGGCAGGAAGGCGGACGCCAAAAGGGTTGCCAGCAGATAACTGGTCGAAATTTGTGCGTATCCAAGTCCGAACGCATGCTGGAATCGAGGATTAAAAAATGTAATCCCAAAGGTCTGGCCCGGACTGGTGGCGACCATAACGGCGATGGCCAACAGAAGTATCCACCACCCGTAGAAGTATTTGTTCCCGTTCGGCTGCGGCGCCCCAAGAGTACCATCGACGGGGCAGGGCTCTTCTTCGGTCAGCGAGCGGGATGAAGACACGGGCGTTCCTTGGTTTCTTTCGTGCTGCCCGTTTATTGATTGAAATGACGCGCTGAACCGCTGCGACCCAGCTTAACGAGACCCATCCTGATAGCGGAGTGGCCAGATTTCCGAGGGCGTGCGTTCACGATCAAAAATGTTCTCGACGCGCTTCACCAAATCGGGTCGTGCTGCGGCGATATCGTTGGTCTCCGCCGGATCGGCCGCTAAATCGTAAAGCAACACCTCCTTGCCCAATCCCCGCAAGGCTTTGTGGTTCTCGATGAGCAGCGCCTGAATTTTGCCATATTCGTGGAACTCCCAATACAGGTAGTCGTGTTCCTTTTGTTTTCCTTTCCCGAGCAAGGTGGGTGCAAAGGAAATACCGTCGATCCCCGGGGGAGCCTTCGTGTGGGCTAAAGCGGCGGCAGTGGGCATAAAGTCCCAAAAGGCTCCGACGTGGTCGCTCTCGGTACCCTCCGCAACCTTCCCAGGCCAGCGCACGATCAGCGGCACGCGAATGCCACCTTCGTAGAGGTATCGTTTCGAACCGCGAAGCGATCCGGATGAATTGAAAAATGCGGACTCCGATCCGCCCTCGTTGTGTGGGCCGTTGTCGCTACTGAAAAAAACGATCGTTCGCCGATCGATCCCCAGATCTTTTAATTTTTTCATCAATCGGCCGATATCTCGATCGAGGTAAGTAATCATCGCGGCACGGCCTTTTTCTGGTTCGGGCCAGGCGCGATCGGAATAGATTCCCAGGCTGGGAACCTCCATTCCCGCATCGCCCGCCTCGTTGTTCGCGTGGGGAATCGTAACCGGAAGATAAAGAAAGAAAGGCTTATCGCGATTTCGATCCA
>JAKVCC010000019.1:12572-70275 GCA_022448265.1 Pirellulales bacterium | reverse complement strand
CTTTCGATAGTGCCCCTGTGGACAATAGCGAAGAAAACTGTTTAGAACCTGACAAAGAAGAATCAACTACCGCAGCGCCCCACCGCCGTCAGGCGGCCTAGCGAAGCAGAAAGCACCGGAGAATGGCCATGTACGAACGATTCACCGACCGAGCCCGCAAAGTGATGCAATTGGCCAACCAAGAGGCCCAGCGCTTCAATCACGAGTACATAGGTACCGAGCACGTCTTGCTGGGGCTGATCAAGGAGGGAAGTGGAGTTGCGGCAAACGTCCTCAAGAATCTGGACGTGGATCTGCGAAAGATTCGTCTGGAAGTCGAAAAACTGGTTCAGAGCGGCCCCGACATGGTCACGATGGGCAAGTTGCCACAAACACCGCGTGCCAAGAAGGTCATTGAGTACTCGATGGAAGAAGCTCGCCAACTAAATCATAACTATGTTGGCACCGAACACATTTTGCTGGGCCTGCTACGGGAGCAGGAAGGGGTCGCAGCCCAAGTACTCATGAATCTGGGCCTGAAGTTGGAAGAAGTGCGCGAGGAGGTCCTCAACCTGCTAGGGCATGGGCTGGAAGGTGAAGAATCGGGAGGCCGTGGTGGGCGAGGTGGGGAAATGGGTGAGGAGCGCGAGAGGAGCAAAGGCAGCAAGAGCAAGACGCCGGCCCTCGATAGCTTTGGGCGAGATCTCACGGAACTTGCGAAGCAAGATAAGCTTGACCCGGTCATCGGCCGGGCAAAGGAAATTGAACGAGCCATCCAGGTTCTCTGTCGCCGCACAAAGAATAATCCGGTCCTCTTGGGCGAAGCCGGCGTAGGTAAGACCGCAATCGTCGAAGGGTTTGCACAGCGCGTGATCGAGGGCGATGTTCCCGAGATACTGATCGACCGCCGCATCGTCGTACTCGACCTAGCGATGATGGTGGCCGGCACCAAATACCGTGGCCAATTTGAAGAGCGTATCAAGGCGGTAATGAATGAAGTTCGCCGTGCCAAGAATACCATTCTGTTTATCGATGAATTGCATACGCTGGTAGGCGCCGGTGGTGCCGAGGGTGCCATCGACGCCTCGAACGTGTTGAAGCCGGCGTTGGCCCGCGGAGAAATCCAATGCATCGGCGCTACCACCATGGACGAGTACCGCAAGTACATCGAAAAAGATTCGGCTCTGGCACGTCGGTTTCAGGAAGTACTGGTCGAACCGACCAATGCCGCCGACACGATTGAGATTCTCAAGGGGCTTCGCGACCGTTACGAAGAACACCATCGGGTGCAGATTACTGACGACGCAGTGAACGCTGCTGTGGAGTTGTCGGACCGCTATATCACAGGGCGCTGTCTTCCCGATAAGGCCATTGACGTGATCGATGAGTCGGGTGCCCGTGTACGGTTGAAGACGATGAGCAAGCCACCCAATCTTAAGGAAATCGACGAAGAGGTCGAAGGACTGAATCGCGAGAAGGAGGAGGCGGTTGCAAATCAAGATTTTGAGAAGGCAGCCGCACTCCGCGACTCCGCCGACAAACTCAAAAAGAAGAAGCAGCAGATTACTAAGGAATGGCGCGAAAAATCGCGCGAGAATGGTGGTGTTGTTGACGAAGACGTGATCGCGGAGGTCGTGTCCAAGATGACCGGCATTCCGCTGACGCGGATGAGTACGGAGGACACGCTACGCCTGATGAATATGGAACAAGAGCTGCACAACCGCGTGATCAGCCAAGACGAAGCGATTCACGCGATTTCCAAGGCCGTGCGCCGCAGTCGCAGTGGCTTGCAGGATCCCAAGCGCCCCACGGGTTGCTTCGTATTTGCGGGCCCAACAGGTGTTGGCAAGACATTGCTGGCCAAGGCCTTGGCTGAGTTTATGTTTGGCGACGAAGAGGCGCTTATTCAGATTGATATGAGCGAATACATGGAGAAGCACAATGTCAGTCGCTTGATTGGCGCGCCACCCGGATACGTTGGATATGAAGAAGGTGGGCAGCTTACTGAGAAAATTCGCCGCCGCCCGTACGCTGTGGTGCTGCTGGACGAGATTGAAAAGGCGCATCCAGAAGTCTTCAACATGCTCTTGCAGTTAATGGAAGAGGGTCGGCTGACCGACAGCTATGGTCGCAACGTCGATTTCCGTAATGTCATTCTCATTATGACTACCAATGCCGGCGCTGATGCGATCAAGAATGAAGCGGCTTTTGGTTTTCAAAAGCCGGACGAAGATGCCTCTTACGATAACATGAAAGCGCGTGTGACTGAGGAGATTGAAAAGGTGTTCCGGCCCGAGTTCATCAATCGCGTGAACGACATTATCGTCTTCCGTCACCTCACGGTTGGCGATTTGAAAGAGGTTGTCGATCTCGAATTGGCCAAGATCCGCGATCGTCTGCGTGAGCAAGGGCTAGAACTCGACCTGGTCAGCGAAGCCAAGGAGTTTCTGATCAAGAAAGGTTCGAATACCGACTACGGTGCCCGGCCGCTTCGCCGCGCCATCGAATCGTTTATTGAGGATCCCTTGGCAGAAGAGCTTTTGAGAGGCGAGTTCAGCGGCAAAGATGCGATTCGCGTGTCCATGAAAGAGGTCGGCGGCAAAAAGCAGCTTTCCTTTGAGGGGCTCGCTACCAAGGAGGCTGATCCGGAACCTGTGGGTGCTGTGGCCGATGGCGACGGCGAACCGGGCGACGACGAGTCCTAAGCTAGAATGTCTGCCTGAGATTTTCAGTGGAAACCAGCCGCGGCCTATCCTGATGGGCCGCGGTTTTTTGTTTATGGAGTGAAAATAACAGGGTGCAAAATAGGAGTGAGTCAGCCCGAGGATGCGGCCTTTAGGGTAGGCGTTGCCCGCATGCCCTGGAGCCCGCCGCAACTCGCTGTCCCTGCAGGATACCTTCAATAGGGCCGGACTAAGGACTCGCTGGAACTGCTAGCGTATGTTCCCTTCATTTTACCCAGCCGCCCAAATCGGCGGCGGTGGTAGCCTTTACTCAAGCGTCAGGGTTGCGTCGGTCGAAAACTTAGGGGCAAGGTCTTGTCGATCGGTTGCGAGTCATGAGGCGCTGCGCTCGGGAGGTTGTTCCCGCGGAGTGTCTTTCGACTCGCTTGGTGCTGGCATTCGGTGGGGCTGCCCTTTGTGTGGTACGTCTTGCGTTGTGTCTTCCGCGGTGGAATTTTTTATACTAGGTAGGGGCTTTATTGATGGCAGGTACGCACGAACCATTGGGCGCGGCGCGGCGGCGCGGCCTGTTCGGTAGTATCTATGATTCAATTGCCGATTTGGGCGCGTTGGTGCAGCGCACCATCGAAACCCTGGGCGACATGGCGCTGTTCAATTGGCGGACTTTTTTGTGGCTTGTGACTCGTTTGCCGCAGCGTACCACCTTGTTCAATAACATGTATCAGATAGGGGTGCTCAGTCTGCCCGTAGTTGCGCTAACTGGTACATTTATTGGCATGGTGCTAGCCGTGCAATCGTTTACCCAGTTTCGCGATTTTGGATTAGAAACCCAGTTGGGCGGGGTCATTAATAAATCAATGTTTCGTGAGCTAGGCCCCGTGCTTGCCGCCACGATGCTCGCCGGCCGTGTCGGTAGTGCCATGGCTGCGGAACTCGGCACGATGCGTGTTACCGAACAGATCGACGCCCTCTCCAGCATGGGTGCCAATCCCATTCAATATTTAGTGGTGCCACGATTTCTCAGTTGTCTGTTGTTGATACCATCGCTCACGATCATGGCGGTTTTTATGGGAGCCGTGGGTGGCGAGATGTACTGCGTTTTTGTTTTGGACATCGACATGTATCACTACACGGCCAATGCCAAAAAGTTCGTTGAGAATTGGGATTTGTTCTACGGCGTGGTCAAGAGCGTGTTTTTTGGTGCCACAATTGGATTGGTCAGCTGCTACCGTGGCTTTCATTGCGAGCCTGGTGCGGAGGGCGTTGGCCAGGCTGCCACAGCGGCTTTCGTGCAATCCTTTGTGATCATTATTGTGCTGGATCTTTTCCTAAGCATCTTGCTCGACGAAATTTACCTGGCAATTTGGCCGCTGACTCCCGGGTTGTTTGCAGGTTAATGGTAATCGCTGAACCAATTATTGAAACAAGTGGCTTGGATGTCCGTTTTGGACGCCAGCATGTGCTGCGAGATCTTTCCTTGGTAGTGCCTCGTGGTCAGTGCCTCGCCATTATTGGCGAAAGTGGGTGTGGCAAGACGGTGCTGCTGAAAACGATGATCGGGTTGGTCGGACCGCATCGCGGCTTTGTGGAGTTTGACAATCAGCGAATCGATCAGCTTTCGGAAAGAGAGCTGGCCCAGCAGCGCACTCGCTTTGGTTTTGTCTTTCAGAATTCGGCCCTGTTTGACAGCATGACCGTCGCGGAAAACATTCTGTTTCCTTTGCAACAGCACCGTGGCCATCAGCGTACGTCGCACGAAGATGAAATGTTGGCCCGGTTAGCTGAGGTAGGTCTGCCTGCCAGTGTGTTGCGCAAACGTCCGGCTGAACTTTCAGGCGGCATGCGCAAAAGGGTTGGTCTGGCTCGGGCATTGGTGATGCAGCCCGAGGTCTTGCTCTACGACGAACCCACCACTGGCCTCGATCCAATTGTCAGCGATGTCATCAACGAATTGATGATGCGCACCCGATCTTCGTACGACGTGACGAGTATTATCATCACCCACGACATGAAGACGGCTCGCAAAGTGGCTGATCGAGTTGTGATGCTCTATCCCCTGTCCCGGCTGGACCCCGACGAACAGCAAATCATATTTGACGGTAAACCGACCGAAATCGACCAGACATCGGATCGCCGTGTTTCCCAATTTGTCCGTGGAGAAGCGGGGGATCGTCTCATGGAAATGCGCGAAGGAATCACGTAGAACCCATTAAATAAGACTACTAGTTGGTATCAAGATCTCCGAATATTGTGACCAATATTTATGTTTTGAAACGGGCTCTCGGGAGATTTTTTGAGACGAACAACGTGGCCACTCCGTTAACATCAAGGCAATAGTCATGGAAGATCGTAGCAAGCAATTCAAAGTGGGTGTTGTCCTAGTTGCGACAATTCTGGCAACTGGCCTGCTTGTGGTTTTGACCAGCGATTTTTCGTGGTCTCCTTTTCGCGATCAGTACCAACTTCAGGTACTGGTGGATCAGGCGCCGGGCGTTGCCCCCGATACGCCCGTCCGGCGTCGGGGAATCCTTATCGGCCGTGTGGCCGAGGTGCTTGATACAGATGATGGGGCACTAATCACCGTGGACATCGATCAAGGAAAACAGATCAAGACAAATGAGGTGGTCCGTATCCAAACTTCGCTGATCGGTGACGCGGTGGTGGAGTTTGCGCCGGGCCCGCCATCGCCCAACGCGCAGGTCGTTGCGCCAGGTGGGCCTCCATTCGCTGGTATGTATAATCCGAGCCCTCTCGATCTGATCGCCAATTTACAGGGCGATCTGAAGCAGACCATCCAATCGCTGGGACGTGCTGGTGAAGAGGTGGGCTTGCTTGCCGAGCGATTGAACCAAGTTTTGGGCGGTCAAGATATCGATCGCATCGATCGGTTGTTTCTTTCTGCGGAAAACGCGATGAACAACATCGCAAGCGTGATGGCTAATGTCGATGATGTGCTTGGCAACGACCAATTCAAGGCCGAATTAAAAAAAGGGCTGGCGCAACTCCCAGCAGTGATTGAAGAGGTGAATATGATTATGAAGGCGCTCGAACGGGCTATCTCGTCGGCCGATCAGAATCTGGTTAATTTGCAAGGTCTTACTGAACCGCTCGGCGAGCGGGGACCTGAGATCGTGGACGCCATGGAATCAGGTGTCGGCAATTTAAGCGAGTTGCTTGGCGAGGGGGCTTTATTGGCCAAAAATATCAACAAGAGCGACGGTACCCTCGGCAAACTTATCAACGACGATGAGCTTTACCGGCGGCTGGCGGGGACCATTGGTCAGGCATCAGCAGCCGTGAGCGATGTACAGGCATTGATCAACGACCCGATGATTCACCGTCGCATCCAGCAGGTGCTCTACAACACGTGGGTGTTTACCGACAAGATCGCGCGGGACCCAGCCCGCGTCGTCCGCGGACTGACCAACCGCGAAACTCCGATCAAGTAGTCTGCGTGGTGCTTTACCAGCTCACCTTGGTTCGATGCATCGTTGCGGGGTAGCCCTCTAACGACAGCGCGGCGGGTCTTGCTGGAACTGTGCAGTGCTTGTTCCGGGCGCGTAAGCTTTTACGATGAGTTTGAGTCAGCGATCAGCGTTGCGGCGGCGGTAGGGCCCCTAGCGGTTGTCCGCCCAGAGGAAGTGCGCCTGAGCTCAAGTTTTGTGTGCCAGGTATGGGGGCATGCGGCACGACGCCCTGTGGCGGTGTGAAAGTCGGCGAGCCCAGGGGCGGTTGCGGGAGGATTGGAGAATTCCCTCCAGGCAGGCCCGGAGTCAACACTCCTGGAAGACTGGTTGCCGCTTGTGGCAACACGACACCGTGGCCGGTGCTTTGCCGCAGTTGCTCGGCGCGGGCTAGCAATTGCGCGGCGGGCACGATCACCTGTGGCTGCATGTTGAAAGAGATTGTGCGATAATCCTTTATCTTGCGAGGCACTAGGTTTTCACTAATGAAGTCTAGCGGTGGAATCTGATACCAGGGGGCGGGAATCGGTTGGTTCACCGTGAGCGTCTCGTAGCCCGCCTTCACCAACCGGACTTCTCGGGTGCCGTAGTAGACAAAGTTGGTGGCACATGGGGTGGTGCCAATGGGCTGATTGTCCACATACACCATTGCGCCCGGAGGATTGCTGCGCACCATCAGCCGGCGACGTACGCATCCCGGTTGCGATACAATTAAGACCAGGGCCCAACCGAGGAGAATTGATTGTGCGGTTTTTCGATGCAACATCGCACCACCGTAAGATGAAACGCTCGACATGCCAGCGCCCGGTGCCGGCTGGGAAAAGTCGCGAAAGTATAGTAACGGCTCGTGGTCGTGGCCATGCTGACTACACCCTGTTTTTTTGGAAGTGCGGGAAGAGCCCAGCCTATCACCGATTCGCAGGAGGAGATAAGATAGGGGTCCCAATGCTAGCATGCTGTTGGCCCGCCTTTTGAGAAGAAGAAATCTTTAATCCGGTGTAGCTGGCTGGCCATCTATCCCCTGTTTAGCACTCTAGCCTACCGATTTCTGTTTCCCACCTTCCGCTTTTCGCCATGGCTAGCCAGCATAACAAACTGGAGCTGACTGCAGGCGGACTGCGCTGCGCAGCGGTTAGCGATGTCGGGATGCGCCGCACGAGCAACCAGGATTCTATGGCGATTGCCTTGGCGGACAACGCTCTGCGATGGCAGAGCCATGGGCACTTGCTAGTGGTGGCCGACGGTATGGGTGCGCATGCCGCAGGTGAGTTGGCCAGCAAGATGGCGACTGACACCATCGCCCACAGCTATCATAAACGACACGAAGATAATCCCGGCGAGTCCCTGGTCGAAGCGATTCGCGAAGCGAATACCGTGATCAACACCAAGGGCCGGGATAGTGTCGACTTTCATGGAATGGGTACGACGTGCAGTTGTTTACTGCTTTTGCCTGTTGGTGCTGTGGCGGCCCATGTGGGCGATAGCCGTGTCTATCGCTTGCGAGGCGATCGTCTGGAACAGTTGACATTCGACCACAGTCTGGTCTGGGAAATGGCTGCCGCGGGTCACGCGACTGAAGAAGAAGTTCCTGCCTTTGTGCCCAAAAATGTCATCACCCGTTCGCTGGGCCCGCATCCGACCGTCTCGGTTGATTTGGAAGGCCCGTTTGCCTTGCAGTCTGGCGATCGGTTCTTGCTCTGCAGCGATGGTTTGACCGGGCCGCTCAAACCGGAATTGATTGGAATGATCGTAGCCTCGCTGCCACCAGACGAAGCAACGCAGTCGCTCGTCGACCTGGCCAACTTACTGGGTGGACCCGACAACATCACTGTGCTGGTGGCTGACGTGGTAGACGACACTCAACTGGGGGATTTTGGTGCCGCTGCCGACTCCTGTGTACCCGCCGGAAGTATACAGCGGTCGATGCCACGGACCTGGCAGGCAACACTGGCAAATCTGTTGCTGGTGTTCGGTATGCTGGGGGCTCTCGCCCTGGGCCTTGCTGGCCAACAGCTTGCCGCTGCAATCTCGGCGACTTCCGGATTTGGAATTTGGCTCCTGCACTGGCTATTCCGTCAGGATGGTTGCGACTCGGCTCCGGATGTGGAGGTGATTAGTTTGCAAGGTAGGGCTCCCTACCGCCATCACCAGTGCAGTCCCATCGCAAAAAACCTTGAGCCGCTCAATGACATTGTCCGGCAGTTAGAAGAGCTGGAAAGCGAGCGAGATTGGACCATAGATTGGCAGCGAATTCATTCCGATCGCGCGGAAGCTCATCAAGCCATCGCCAGGGGCGCCTACCAAGAAGCGGTTGTTGCGTTTTGTAGTGCAGTGCGACAGTTAATGCAGGCTTTGCGCGAAAAAGAACCTTCGACTTCCGGCGATTCGTAAAGCCGATCCGGGGCCAAAGCGCAGCGCAAATCTCAGGATTATCTTGGTCTACGCAGGAAGTGTGCCGGTCGCTCATTTTTTAACAGGAGCGAACAGGGAGTACGAAACGTCTACAGCGGTGGCCACTGCCAACCCGTGCACCCCTCTCACTGCTGCTAGCAAATAGCTTTTCACCGGAGGAAGTGTCGTTTGCGACCGTGGGGCGGCTTGCTACAGTAGGCCCGGGCATTGCGATGCCTCCCCTTCCCGCCGCCCCCTTGGGCCAAGAATGCGCATCCTCACTCGTTACATTGTATTTGAGCTGCTAGCGATTTTCTTGCTCACATTAACGAGCATGACCGTGTTTGTAGTTCTCGTGCTCATTGGCAAAGAAGCGGTGGAAAACGGTTTGGGTCTGTTACCCATCTTGCGGATGGTGCCTTATATTTTACCCCAGGCGATGCAGTTTGCTGTCCCTGGCACCATGCTTTTGGCGACAACCACAGTCTATGGCCGCATTGCCGCTTCCAATGAAATCGTCGCCGTGAAGTCGCTCGGAATCTCACCCATGACGATGCTTTGGCCTACGTTCATCTTGGCCACATTAGTGAGTCTTAGTGCGGTTGTCCTCAGCGATGTGGCCGTTTCCTGGGGACGTGGTGGGGTTCAAAGAATTATCGTCGAATCGTTGGAAGAAATCATCTATGGTCGTCTTAGAACTACAAGAACCTATAGCAACGATCGACTTAAGGTAGCAGTTCAACGCGTGCACGGGAAAACGCTCGTTAAGCCTATCATCACTTATTTTTCTGTGGACGACGATCCACCCTTGACGATTACGGCAGATGAGGCCGAACTTAACGTTGATTTAGAAAACAATAGGGTCTTGATAACCTTTCTCAACGCGAATGGCAGCATGGGAGAACGTTTTGCCGGTTGGTTTCCAGGAGAAGAGGAATTTCCATTCTCTCTTGAGCAATTCACCGGAATAAGGGCCCAAGCTCGCCGCACTTCGAACTACTCGCTTCGAGAGGTTGGGCCTGCAAAACAGCAGCAAATCGAAGTTATCGATCGACTCAAGCAGGAAATGAGCGCACAAGCAGCACATGCCCTGATGACAGGCCGCATGTATGAGTTGTCGCAAGATGTCTGGCAGCCTAAGCGAAGCTATTTGCAAGCCGCCCAGCGAACCTTGCATCGATTGCATACGGAGCCACATCGCCGCTGGGCTAGCGGATTTAGTTGTCTTTGCTTTGTACTCATCGGAGCGCCGATGGCCGTTCGGCTAAGTCATGGAGATATTTGGAGCAGTTTTTTCGTGTGTTTCTTGCCCATTCTTATTATCTACTATCCGATGCTGGTGAGGAGTCTTGACTTGGCAAAAGACGGGGTGATGCCGCCCCAGGTCGTATGGCTGGGCAATATCGTGCTAGCACTAATCGGCGCCTGGCTCGTCCGCCGTGTGGTTCGGTTTTAGCGCCGCGGCAAAGCTCGGTGCGGATTCTCGAGATATAACTCTGGTGGTCCTTGATGTTGGTGGTTGCCAGCGATCAGGGATAATTGTTCTTGTCAGGGCTGCTATTTCCCGGGTACACTTCCCCACCCTACCCGTCGGGCTTCAGGAGGAAGCCGGTCTATTGAATTGCTCAGCATCACCCTGCGACATGGAGGTCGTTGGTGCTTTCGCATTGGCCCCTACGTACGAAACTAAAGCTTGGCTTGGGGTTGCTTCTGGTGACCGTGCTGGCGTTGTCTGGCAGCGCGTTCTACGGTCTGTATGCCTACCGGGGATTGGTCAAAAGTTTGAGTGCGCGTTCTGCAGAACTGCCCTTGGCGGGTCAGGTTAGCCGAAACCTGGTGGATTTGCGTGACATACTTGGCCAAACAAGCGAAGGCTTCGAGCTTGCCGTCTTGAAACGATCCATTCCGGACGATGGTCAGCGGAGCGGCGATTGCTATGCGTGGGATCCACAGTGGCTGAGGGAAGAATATCGTTTTCGCTTGCGAGAGTTTGTTGGATCACTCGACCGTTATCGAAAACAGCTTGAGCAAAACAATGTCGATCGTGATCCCCGCCTGGGCGACGACTCGCATGAGCGTCAAACGTTGGCGCGTATCGATGCCGTTGTAGCACGTATGGGTGTCGCTAATCTCTCGACCAGTTTGGGTGAGGATTGGCTGCTTCATCCCGCGCGTATTGGCACGTTGCGTGACGAGGTGGAACAACTCAGAGAACTCGTTGCAGAACTGCCTAGTCATTTGCACAAACAGTTTCAAGCCCTGGCGGTCGACGTGCGGGCCGAATACCGTACTGCGATCGTGATTGCTTGGACCAACGGGATCACTGCCCTGGTTCTGCTTATTACCTCGATACGGATGTTCTATAAATGGTTTGCCAAACCGTTGCAGACGCTTGTGCTGGGGTCGCGCGAGGTCGCAGGCGGGAATTTCGAACATCGCATTCAGCTTGATACGCAAGACGAGATTGGCGAATTGGCTGAGGCAATGAACGAAATGACTGCTCGGTTCCGAGAGATCCGCGACGACCTTGATCGTCAAGTTCGGGAACGGACTAATCAGGTAGTGCGTAGCGAACAACTGGCCAGCGTAGGCTTTCTGGCAGCCGGTGTGTCTCATGAAATCAACAATCCGCTGGCCTCAATTGCTCTGTGCAGCGAATCGCTGGAGAGTCGTCTTGCAGAGCTTCTGGATGGATCGAACGACTCACACGGCGAAGATATACAAGTTGTCCGCGAGTATTTGCAGATGATCCAGCGCGAAGCATTTCGCTGTAAGCAGATTACCGAAAAACTTTTAGACTTCGCTCGGATGGGGGATTCACAACGTCACAGTACGGATCTTCGAGAGTTGACCGCAGGTGTCATTGAAATGGTGCAGCACCTGGGTAAGTACCAGGACAAAAATTTGAAGCTTTTAGCCGGTGATCCCGCCATCGTGCAAGTCAACGCACAAGAATTCAAACAAGTTGTGCTCAATCTTGTTACCAACGGATTGGAAGGTGTCGACACGGGTGGGACGGTGTGCGTTACGGTCGTGTGTCAGGGATCCACGGCGAAGATCATTGTAGAAGACGATGGCTGCGGGATGACGGAGGAAGTGCGTAAACATTTGTTTGAGCCCTTCTTTACGCGTCGTCGTAGCGGCCAGGGAACCGGCCTGGGCTTGTCGATCACCTATCGGATCGTAGAAGAGCACCAGGGTAGCATTGAAGCCGCAAGCGACGGAGCCGGTTGCGGATCGCGCTTCGTCGTTTCGATACCCGTAGAGCACCAGATCAAGGAGAGTCATCATCGCTACGAAGCAGCCTAATGGTCATGGATTGACCCTGTTGTTTGCCGACGACGAGCGCTCGTTGCAGGAGCTGATGAAGCTCGAATTGCCACGGCTTGGCCACCGCGTGACGGTGTGCCCAGATGGCCTGACCGCGGTCGCCGCCCTGGAAAAAAATACCTACGACTGCATCCTGGTCGATCTCGACATGCCCGGCAAGGATGGCATCGAAGTGATCGCGCATGCCAAGGAGATGTCGCCCGAGACTGAGGCGGTAGTGCTCACAGGTAAGTCATCCATGGACACCGCCATTGCCGCGCTCCGCCACGGGGCCTTTGACTATTTGACCAAACCTTGCAAGCTGATCGAATTGCAATCGCTATTAAAACGGGTCGCCGACAAACGGCGACTTACGCAGAAGTACCGCGCCCTCAAGCACCAGGTCAACCGGTTGGAGGGAGTCCCCAAACTGGTTGGAAAAACGCCCGGCATGCAGAAAGTGAATCTACTTGTTGAAAAAGTAGCTCCGACCAATTCAACCGTGCTCATCCTCGGCGAAACGGGCACTGGCAAGGAGTTGGTTGCTCGTGCGCTGCACGACCAAAGCGCCCGCACCGAGAACCCATTTGTCGCGATCAACTGCGGCGCGCTGCCCGAGACTCTGATCGAAAGCGAACTGTTTGGGCATCGCAAAGGTGCATTTACTGGCGCCGATGATCACCGTATCGGCCTGTTCGAAGTGGCTCACGGCGGCACGCTTTTTCTTGATGAGATTGGCGAATTACCCAAAGCGATGCAGGCCAAGCTGCTGCGCGTGCTGGAAAGCGGCGAGATTCGTCGTGTTGGCGAGAACAAATCCACCCATGTCGATGTGCGGGTTGTTTGCGCCACACATCGCGATTTGCCAAGTATGGTGGCCGAGGAAGAGTTCCGAGAGGACTTGATGTACCGCATCAACACATTTGAGATCCTCCTGCCACCTCTGCGCGAGCGGGTAGAAGACGTTCCCGATCTGGCCCGGCATCTGTTGTCACGCCATTGCCGCGGTGGGCAGGCCCAGCTTGCCGAGGATGCCGTAGAGGCGTTATGCAGGCACGTTTGGCCGGGCAATGTTCGAGAACTGGCCAACGTAATTGAGCATGCGACAATTCTGTGCGATGAGGGCCCGATCCGGCGCGAGCATTTGCCGCAGCATTTTGACAGTCGGCAACTGCAGGGGGCAGCCCGCTTTCGTCGCGGCCCGATGAGTTTACGGGAGATGGAAATGGAAGCCATACGCGATGCGCTGGATCGTACTGACGGGAGTAAGCCAAAGGCTGCTGAGCAGCTTGGCGTCAGCCTGAAGACACTTTACAACAAGCTGAATCAAGCGAGTGATCTGGAAAAGTCTGCCTAGCGGAGTTGTCTTTTCTCGCAACTGTAAACTCGGGAAATTTTTCCGAAGAACATTCTTGTTGTATAGGTAAGCCCCAGAGCCCTCGCTGCTATCTGGATGACAGGTGGCGGGATACATCACGCCCAGAATCGGCAAGCTTCCGGCTTTTCCAGACGATCCCAGCTTTTTGCCTTGGTATCCGTGGCCATCCTGCGGGGCCGAATCGCCGAAACGCCACGTATTTTTTCAGAAAATCCGTCTGTGGGAGGATTTTTGGGATGCACGGACTCTTTTTTCCGAGAGGGACGTTTTGTCACGAAAAACGACCTATACTGTAGCTGACCAGAATGCAGCGGTTGTTGATGAAAATGCGTTTGCCCCTATATTGGGAAGTCCTGCTTAAGGCGTTCGCAACGCGCGTCAATGTCGATTGTCTCCTGACTCTGTTGTTCGCCCATTTTCTCCACTACACCCCATCACGACCATGGCTTACGAAATCGATGATTGGCGAGACGTGCGAGTGCACCGTTCCTATGTTTTGTGGGGCATTGTTCTCCTGTTGCTGATCTCTGTGCTGTTTACCTCGGTCTACACGGTGCAAGCCGAGTCGCAGGGCGTCATGCTCAGGTTCGGAAAATACATCAAGACTACTGACGCAGGCCTGCGTTTTAAGTGGCCGCTGGGCATCGACCAGGTGTTCATCGTTCCGGTCAAGCGACAGCTCAAACAAGAATTTGGTTTTGGCACATCCGGCGCGATGAATCCCATTCAGTTTTCGTCGAAGCAGCAACAAGAACAAGAGCGGAACATGGTGACAGGTGATCTCAACACCGCGACGGTGGAGTGGATCATCCAGTATCGCATTCGCGAACCAAAGTTATTTCTTTTTAAGGTGCGTGACCCGGGCGATACGCTGCGCGACATTTCGGAATCTGTGATGCGTACGGTGGTTGGTGACCGGACAGTTGACGAGGTGATTACCGTGGGGCGGCAGGAGATCGAGGCCGAAGCCCTGACCCAATTGCAGGGCCTGGTGAATAAGTACGAACTTGGCTTGAGCATCGATCAGGTCCAGCTAAAAAATGTCAATCCGCCGTTGCCTGTTCAGCCGTCGTTTCACGAAGTAAACCAGGCGCAGCAAGAACGAGAGCAAATGATCAACGTGGCTAACGGCGAGTACAATAAGGTCGTTCCTCGTGCAAGCGGTGAAGCGGAGCAGAAGATACAAGCCGCCGAGGGGTACGGGATGAAGCGCATCAATGAGGCGGAAGGTGACGTGTCGCGTTTCAATGCCGTCCTGGCCGAATACCTTAAAGCGCCTGAAGTGACTAAGCGGCGCATCTACATCGAGACAATGAGAGAAATTCTGCCGAAACTGGGCAAGAAGATCATTATGGATGACGAGGCTAGTCAGATTTTGCCGCTGCTGCAACTGGCACCAGACGCGGAGGGGAGCCGACGATGAACCCATTCTTCAAGATCCTTGCAACCGGTATTTGTGTCTTGGCTGCATTCTTTGTTGTCAGCGCCGCATACACGGTTTCCGAAACCGAACAAATCATCATTACGCAATTCGGCAAACCTATTGGCGATCCAGTGACCGAAGCGGGGCTCCACTTTAAGACCCCGTTCATCCAGGAGGTCACTGGCATTGAGAAGCGGATCCTGGAATGGGACGGCCGCCCTAACGAAATGCCGACGAAGGATAAGACGTACATTGTCGTCGATACTTTCGGGCGTTGGCGGATCAAGGACGCCAAACAATACTTCCTTCGTTTGCGAGACGAACGTAGTGCTCAATCACGCTTGGACGATATTCTGGGTAGTGAAACCCGAAACGCCATCGCCAAGCATGAGTTGATTGAAGTTATTCGCACAACGAAAGATCGCCAACCAAATCGTGATGCTGCGTTGGTCGAATCACCTGGAAATATTGGCATTCTCTATCCGATTGTGATGGGGCGGGCCAAGATTGAACAAGAAATTTTCGAGAAGGCTTCAACCAAGCTTGCCGACTTCGGAATCGAACTATTGGACATTCGATTTAAGCGGATTAACTACAATGAGAGTGTGCGTAAGCGCATTTACGAACGCATGATCAGTGAACGCCAACAGATTGCCGAGCGATTTCGTTCTGAGGGTGCAGGCGAGGCGGCCAAGATCCTGGGCAAAAAAGAGCGCGATCTAATGAAGATTGAATCGGAGGCCTATAGGCGCGTGCAAGAAGTTCGCGGTGCCGCCGATGCAAAGGCAACACAGATCTACGCGGAAGCTTACAACCAGAATGCACAGTCGGTGGCTTTTTATGAATTCATCAAGACGATGGAGACGTACCAGGAAATGCTTGATCGGGAGACCATGCTTATCCTGACCACCGGTAGCGACATCTTTAAGTTTCTCAAGCGGATCGAGCAAGCGAGTCCCTAGCGGGAGATCCCTGTTTTCTGATGCGCGACGCACGCGGGCGGAAGCCCAGCAGGCCGGCCCCAACTGGTCGTCAACTAGTGCGCCGGAGGATATCAATGCAACATTGTTTTCTAGGGGAGCCCAGTGTGTGCGATTTCGGCATGTTTTCGGCTGAAGGTGTGTATGCCTGCGATATTCCCTGTCGGAGTTTTAGGTGTGATATCGACAGAATAGTTGGGCCAGGCAATCACATTTCTTATGTCGGTGACGCAACTTGATTGGAGTACAAAAAATGGAATGCCTACTTCAACGCGGTCTCAAGTCATGCTTGGCATTTGCTTGTGTGATTGTCACTTTTCTTATCCCTTGTCCGGTAACTGCGGAGGACTTCGGCTGGACGAAAATATTCAATGGTGAAAATCTCGATGGCTGGTACACCTATCTGCAAGGACATGGTCGCAATAGTGATCCGGAGAGGATTGTTACAATCGAGGATGGCACCATTCACCTATACAAAAACTCCAAGCACGGCGACCAAGTCGTGATGGGTTATATCGGCACAATTGCTGAACACTCGGATTACCATCTTCGAGTTGAGTACAAATGGGGAGAAAAGAAATTCGAACCGAGATTTAAATTGTTGCAAGATGCCGGCATTTACTATCACATGGTAGGCGAAGACATGGTCTGGCCTCGCGCATTGCAATTTCAAGTCGAAGCTACTAACGTTGGTGACATCGTAACGGTGGGGAACATCCAGTATGACACCACTGTGGATCCAGAAACGAAAGAAGACAATAAGCCGACATTCATGCTGCCGGCAGATGGCGGAATACCGCATACACACGGGTTGAGTGGAATCAGCTACTTGGCGCGCCGTGAACTACACGAAAAGCCGGGTTGGAATGTCATCGAGGTTATTGCTCGTGGGGATCGCGCAGAACATCGTCTCAATGGACACTTGTTGTGTCAGTTGGAAAAGGCACGCCAACCCAATCCTGACAGCAAGGGCGAATTTGTCCCATTGACCCAAGGCCGCATCCTTCTTGAAATCGAAGCTGCCGAAATGTTTTTCCGAAATATCGACATAAAACTGCTTAATCCATTGTAAGGGTTTTGAGGTCGACCTGCGATTTTTGATGCTAGATTGCTGCACGTTGAGGCTTCGCTCGGACTCGAATTGATTGGTAGTCCACTTTTAAATCCCACTAATGAATTCTGTTGTGAATGCC
Source organism: Pirellulales bacterium (assembly GCA_022448265.1). Taxonomy (GTDB): domain Bacteria; phylum Planctomycetota; class Planctomycetia; order Pirellulales; family Lacipirellulaceae; genus Bythopirellula. Next base: position 53,474 of record JAKVCC010000019.1, on the reverse strand, counting down.
CCCCTAGCCAAGAGGTGGCCATTAGCCCTAGTCGTCACTCACCACGGGGCTGGCGATCGCAGTGATTGACTACTCGAGCATTAAAAGAGCTGTCAGGTGGAATTAATATAGTGCGATCCATGAAGCTTATATTAGCCGCCATTCTCTGTTTTCTGGCGACTTTCGCGTACGCCGTGCTGGCCAAAGCGGAAGAGGCAAGCGTTAAAGGCTCCACGCTGAGCTTTGCATACGATGTATTGCCGATTCTGTCCGACCACTGTTTCAATTGTCATGGTCCGGATGAAGCCAGTCGACAGGCGGACCTGCGGCTCGATGTTCGCGAAGAGGCGCTGCGAACGGTTGGCCGTGTCACGCCGATTGTGCCTGGTCAGCCGGAAGGCAGTGAATTGGTCCGCCGCATTCGGGCATTTGACGAAGACATTGTTATGCCGCCACGCGACGCGCTCAAGCCGCTGTCGGCGGTCCAGAAGGATATGCTGGAACGTTGGATCGACGAAGGCGCACAGTACGCCGGCCATTGGGCCTTCACTCCGCCCGTTCGACTCGATCCGCCGGTCGCTGGTCAGAGCGACTGGGCGCGGGATACGATCGACCACTTCATTCTTAAGCGACTAGAAACAGCAGGTCTGCAGCCATCGCCGGCAGCCGGGCGGGAGATCTGGCTGCGGCGAGTCACGCTGGATCTGACCGGATTGCCGCCAACGCTGGAAGAACTTGATAACTACATGGCCGATCAATCGCCGAATGCGGAAAGCCACGTGGTCGATCGACTGTTGAAGTCCGAAGCGCATGCCGAGCGAATGGCGATGCACTGGCTGGACGCCGCGCGGTATGCAGACACGAACGGTTACAACAACGATGAAGTTCGCACGATGTGGCCGTGGCGCGACTGGGCCATTCAGGCGTTTCACGGCGGGATGCCCTACGACCAGTTCCTGATTGAGCAACTGGCTGGCGATCTTCTGCCCGAGCCCACGATCAGCCAGCGAGTCGCAACCGGTTTCAACCGCAATCATGTGTTGACGACCGAAGGCGGTATCATCCCTGAGGAATATCAAGCGGAATACGTTGCCGATCGAGTTCACACTGCGTCAACCGTGTTCATGGGAATTTCAATGCAGTGTGCGCGCTGTCATGACCACAAGTTTGACCCAATCACTCAACGTGACTTCTATCGGTTTGCCGCATACTTCAACAATATTCGCGACAGCCTTGCAACCTACGGTTCGGCCCGTATGGCAGATCCCGTGTTGAAAGTACCATCGCCGGAGCAGCAGAGAGAGCTGGAATCGCTGTCGGCCCGGCAGAAAGACTTGACGGCCCAATTAGAGCTTTGTGCGGCCCGGATCGACACAAACCTGGCTGCGTGGGAAGTAGAACTAGCACCGGACGAAATCGCGGACCTGGGCGCGGTGGGCCTGATGGCGCACTTCGGTCTCGACGAAATCGATGGAAATAAGACGCCGAATTCCGTCGACCTGAGCCACAGTGCGATGATCCACGGATCAGCATTGCTGAAAGCAGGTGTGTCCGGGCAGGCACTGGGGTGCGATGGTGCGACGTACGTTGATGCTGGCCAGGTTGGCAGCTTTGACAGCGAAGACCCGTTTTCGGTCGCGGCGTGGTTCAAAGCCGATTCGGCTTCGTCGGGCGCCATCCTGTCAAAGATGGACGAGGGAAATGCGTACCGCGGATACGACGTGTTGCTGATGAATGGCCACGCCGTATCACATCTGGTTCACCACTGGCCGGACAAGGCGCTGAAAGTTGTCACCAAACATCCGATTTCGCCGAATGAATGGCACCACATTGTTGTGGCATACGACGGCACGCGACAGGCAGCTGGCTTGCAGCTGTTTATCGATGGTGAGCTTCAGGAAGTCGACATCGTCACGAACAATCTGCTGGAAGGACCTTTGACAACGGATAAGCCTTTTTGTATCGGTCGCCGGAATGGGTCTTTGCCGTTCGATGGGCTGATCGACGAGGTGCAGATCTACTCGATTTGCCTTTCCGCTGCTGAAGCGGCGCAACTGGCCCAAGGTGGAAAGCTCAACCGCCTGCCCTCGATCCTCGCCATTCGTCCGGAAGAGCGCAGTGACGAGCAACGGGAACAATTGAAGCAGTTCTATAAGAATCAGATCGACACTGAATCGATCGAACACGGTGAAGAGCTACGCGCGATTACCAAACGGGTTGAGGTGATCGACAGTGTGATTTCTGTAACGATGGTCATGCAGGAGATGACCGATCGGCGTAAGACGAATATTCTGATTCGAGGGCAGTACGATCAGCTCGGCGAGGAGGTTATGCCAGGGCTACCGGATTCTCTTGTCGGCGACGACGAGATGCCCGAAGAAACCCGGTTGGACCTGGCTCACTGGTTGACAGATCCTGCGCACCCACTGACCGCTCGTGTGGCAGTCAATCGGTGGTGGGAAATGCTGTTCGGAACTGGCCTAGTGGAGACGGCGGAAGATTTTGGAGTTCAGGGCGCTCGCCCGAGTCATCCGGAACTTCTTGACTGGCTGGCCACCGAGTTGATTCGGCAGAATTGGGATCAACGGGTCATCCTGAAAATGATTGTGTTGTCGTCTACGTATCGGCAGTCGTCCGATGTGACGCCCGAACTGCTGGATGCCGATCCGAACAACCGACTACTGTCACGCGGCCCACGGTGGCGTTTGCCGGCCGAAATGGTGCGAGACAACGCGCTGGCGATCAGCGGATTGCTGTATCGACAGGTTGGCGGGCCAAGCGTGAAGCCGTATCAACCCGCCGGATTGTGGGAAGATGTCTCGGATTCGCGTCGCGACAAGTATGTTGCCGACACCGGACCAAACCTCTATCGACGCAGCATGTACACGTTTTGGAAACGTACATGCCCACCGCCTAGCATGTCGGCATTTGGTGCACCCGATCGCGAAACTTGCACCGTCCGTCGCGCCCGCACCAACACGCCGCTGCAGGCACTCGTCCTGCTGAACGACCCTACCTACGTGGAAGCTGCGCGAGCCTTCGCCCAGCGAATCATCCAACATGTTCCCGACGATGACGGGCGTCTGACGTTTGCCTTCCGCAGTTGCGTAGCCCGGCTTCCGGATGATCGCGAACGCGACGCGGCGGCAGAACTCCTCATTGCCGCCCGCCAGCGTTTTTCAGAAGAACCCGATGCCGCGCAACAGCTGTTGTCTGTTGGAAGTTCAAACGTCGACGTGAAGGTCGAACCGACCGAATTGGCGGCATGGACATCGGTAGCCAGCATTCTTTTCAACATGGACGAATCTATCTCCAAGCCATGAATCCGATTCTTGAACACAATGCGCTACTGAATCGTCGACTTCTGCTTAAGGGGTCTGCCTGTAGTGTCGGCATAGCAGCATTGTCGTCGCTGCTGGCTCGCGATGCGAGCGGCGGAACACCGGGCCTGAATATTGGCACAACGCACTTCGCGCCGCGTGCAAAGCGAGTGGTTTATCTGTTTCAATCCGGAGGCCCGTCGCACCTTGAATTGCTGGACCCCAAGCAGAAGCTGAAGGAATTGCATGGCAGCGAGCTTCCGGACTCGATTCGGCGTGGTCAGCGACTGACCGGCATGACGTCTGGGCAGGAGAGCTTCCCCGTCATTGCCTCGAAGTATGGCTTCCAGCGATATGGTCAGGCGGGGACATGGCTCAGCGAACTGCTGCCACACACGGGCCGAGTGGCGGACGACATTTGCCTGATCCGGTCCATGAATACCGAAGCCATCAATCACGATCCGGCCATCACACTGATCCAAACCGGTTCTCAGCAGCCGGGGCGTCCGTCGCTGGGGGCGTGGGTCAGTTACGGATTGGGCAGCGAAGCCGAAGACTTGCCGGTATTCACAGTGCTGATTTCACACGGGTCCGGCTTCGATAATAATCAGGGACTGCTGGAACGACTTTGGGGAGCCGGCTTCCTTCCGTCCAGTCACCAGGGAGTTAAGCTTCGCAGCAACGGTGATCCCGTACTGTATCTCAGCGACCCGCCCGGCATCGACCGCAGCTTTCGCCGCCGAATGCTGGACGGGCTAGCTCGATTGAATCAGCAGCAACTGGAATCAAGCGGCAATCCCGAGATTGCCGCGAGGATCGCGCAATACGAGATGGCGTTTCGCATGCAGCAGTCGGTTCCGGAATTGACCGATGTGTCTTCGGAATCTGCCAGCACGTTTGAACTATACGGCGAAGACTCCCGCAAGCCGGGCACGTTCGCCGCCAACTGTCTGTTGACCAGACGTATGCTGGAACGCGGCGTCCGCTTTGTACAACTTTATCACCGTGGTTGGGACCAGCATAACGCCCTTGCGAGCAATATACCGAAACAATGTCGAGACATCGACCAGCCGCAGGCTGCCTTAATCACAGACTTGAAGCAGCGCGGCATGCTGGACGATACGCTCATCATTTGGGGTGGCGAATTCGGTCGCACGGTTTTCGGACAGGGAGGATTGCAGGATGACTACGGGCGCGATCATCATGGCCGTTGCTTTTCCATGTGGCTGGCCGGAGGCGGATTCCGCGGTGGTCATGTGCACGGCGAAACGGACGACTACGGCTACAATATCATCCGCGACCCGGTTCACATCCACGACCTGAACGCAACCGTGCTGCATTGTCTCGGGCTGGACCATCGCCGACTGACCTTTCGCCAACAGGGACGCGACTACCGTCTGACCGATGTTCACGGCAACGTGATCCACTCATTGCTAAGCTGACCTGGCGCCGCTGGCGCGCGGCACCCTGGGGGTCCCAACGGTCGGCCTACCTTTCGTCTTTGGGATTATTTAGATTGACTGCAACTCGTCAGGGGCCATTGAAGATGTTTGCGCACTACAGACCGCTCGTTCCTGTAAGCGGCCATTTTTGGAAAATACCTATAATGTACCGTTGTTTTTTCTTGCTGGCGGCGCTTGTGGCGTCGGTTCCGACCGCAGACCGAGCCATTGCGCAACCGGTGCCGGATGGGGAAATGGCGAAGCGCATTGTGTTTATCGCTGACGCTGCAGCTCATGGTCCGCGCGGGAACCATGAGTTTGTGGCCGGTTCGCTGCTGCTGTCGCGCTATCTAAAGGCCACGTACCCACATGTGGATATCGTGGTCCATTCAACGAAGAATTGGCCGAGCGACTTGTCGGGGGCCGACGCAATTGTTGTCGCCTTGAACCATGGCAAACAGGCGGCACTAGATCCCAATCTCTTTGCTGCAGTCCGCAAAGGTGCCGGTTTCATGGCAATCCACTACGGTGTCGAAGTTAACAAGGGCATTCAAGGTGACAACTATCTCCAATGGATGGGCGGCTACTTTGAGGCGTTTTGGTCAGTCAATCCGTTTTGGACGCCTGACTTCAAGACGTTTCCGGAGCACCCGACGACGCGCGGCGTTAAGCCATTCGGCGTCCGCGACGAGTGGTATTACCACATGCGTTTTGTCCCTGGAATGGTCGGTGTGACACCCATCCTGTCCGCTGTACCACCGCTCGAGACTGTGCAAGAGGAGTTGAGTCACCACGCCGGCAACCCGGACGTTTATAAGGCTGTTGCCGAAAAAAAACCGCAGCACTTAGCATGGGCTTACGTGCGTCCGGATGCCGGGCGTGGCTTCGGATTTACGGGACTCCACTTGCACGAAAACCTGTGCAACGACAGCTTTCGCACGGTGCTGCTCAATGGGGCTGCCTGGGTAACCAAGCTGGAGATCCCCGCAGACGGAGTGCCTTCAAAGACTCCCAGCAAACAAGAGTTAGAGCAGGTGATCGATGAGGCGCGGGTGGTGATTAAACAAGGAAAATAAACAACCCCGCGTGGCACACCGGGCACGGCTGCCTATGCTACCGATAAGCACGTCCCTATGATGATGCTTCGAAATTGTTCGATGACACTCAGGTGTTGATTGGTTAGTGTGCATTGCTATGGTTGCGATTTGCCTATGCGGGCGTGCCTAGTCGGCTGATCAGAGCGTCGCGATTTGGGCCGATACAAAATCCTTTGTTCGCTAAACATAACCGTACCCGGGGCTCCCGACCTGCTCGAGCCAGAAAAGATTGGCATCATCAATCGCGGCACACGGTTTTTACCAGACAGCTCGAAAATCGTGTTTGCCAGCGAGCGTTGATTTCTTCTCGTATCGGGGCATTCATTTTTTTGCTCGGGCCGCTGCCCTGGCGGGATTTGTAGTTGTCTCCGCTTCAGGCGACGTCTTGGCCACACGTGTACCCCAGCACGACGCACAGCGGGTCGCAACGTGTGGCAGTGAAACGGCCTAAATTTGCTTCAGTAGATAGATGCAGGTATGATGAAATCTTCTGGTGAGGCAGGCATCCGAAAATGCAAAAAGGAGTATCGCAGTGCAATATTTTGCCTTCAGTAAATCGCTGCTTGGCATGGCTTTTTTGGCGGCACAGTTGGAAGTCTCGGCAGCCATCTATACGACTCGTGTGGGTTCAGGGTTTTCTAGGCCAAGCTATGCGACTTCGCCGGTCGGCGATGGTGACCGGCTATTTGTTACCGAACACCACACGGGTCAGATCAAGATCCTGGATCTCAACTCGGGCGTTATCAATCCAACCCCCTTTCTTACAGTTCATGGGATCCCGTCCAATCCGGGAGACAGCGGGTTGCTGAGCATGGCGTTTCATCCAGACTACGCCACCAACGGTCTGTTCTACACGGCCTCCAATGAGACTAATTTTGACATGGTTATCCGGCAGTACCAGGTTTCAGCAGGAAACCCGGACGTAGCCGACGCGACTGCCACGGAAGTATTTCGCATCCCCTACGGCCAGCCGTCCCATACCGGGAGCTGGATCGGGTTTAATCCCAAAGTCAATCCAACCGATCCGCAGTACCTTTACGTGACCACTGGTGATGGGTCGGGATGGTATGACCCTGGCAACGATGCACAAAATCTAAATAGCTGGTTTGGCAAGGTCCATCGTATCGACGTCAACGGAGATGATTTTCCGTCTGACCCGAACAAAAACTACAGCATTCCCACGAGCAATCCGTTTTACGGCGTGACACCAGGCCTCGACGAAATATGGGCCAATGGCCTGCGCAGTCCCTGGCGCGCCAGCTTCGATCGTCAAAACGGCGATTTTTACATCGGTGATGTTGGGCAAGATACCTGGGAAGAAATAAATTTCCAGCCTGCCTCCAGTGCCGGTGGAGAGAATTACGGCTGGCGACTTCAAGAAGGGTTCGGTGCGACGCCCACTGGGGGAACCGGCGGTCCGCCGCCGCCGGGAAATGTCTATCCGATTCACGCGTTTGGCCTGTCGGGACCCCAGTCCGTTACCGGTGGCTATGCCTATCGTGGTTCGATCCCGCAGCTGCAAGGCCAGTACTTCTTTGCCGACTTTGTGGGCGGCGGAACGGGTGGCGGAACCATCTGGTCTCTCCAGCACAGTGGCACCGCGGCGACCACCGTCGTGACGGACAGGGTGCCTGAGCTGGTGCCTGCCAATGTCGGCACACTCGACTGGATTTCCACATTTGGTGAGGATGGCGTCGGGGAGCTTTACGTTGTTTCCTTCGGTGACGGCTGGAATCCTAGCCCGGGCACGGGCGAGATATTTCGAATTGAGGCGGATCCCTTGTTTCCTGCGGACTTCAACATGGACGGCTACGTCGATAGTATGGATCTTGGAATTCTGTTGGCTAATTTTGGAAGCGTTGCGACGTCAGAAACGGGCGAGCTCAACGGCACGCCTCCGGTAGACAGCCTGGATCTCGGCATCTTGCTGGGCAATTTTGGACAAGCGTCGCTGGTGGCCTCGGCTGTTCCCGAGCCGTCAACGATAGTGCTGCTCGCGAGCCTGATTATCGCCAGTGGTTTCTCCAGACGCGGACGTTGTTTTGTTTAGGGACGCGACTCGAGATTGGTCCTCCAGTGGCCGAGGTTGGCCGCTGCCGGCAATTGGGCTAGCGGTGTGGGGGATCTCGATATCCTCATAAAGATCATGGACGGCTCGCTGCTCTCCCCGGCTAGCGCGTGGTGATTGTTCGCCATTTTTTCCGTCACTCTCCCGGTTGACCTCGGTAACGGTGGCACAGGGCTATTGGAAGCGCAGGGGCAATAGCCGAACTCCGCTGGACCGAATCAGTGGCCCTAAGACAGTTTGTCAGCAACTCTTCGCGAACTCTTTTAAATCAACCGTGAGCCAGCAGGATTGGCCAAGGGTCGCGTGTCTACGTTACTTTGCGGACAACGCCCGTCACGACACCCAGTACCTTCACGTGACGGGAATAAATGGGCTTCATGGATGAGTTGGCCGGCTGTAGGCGCACGCGGTTGGCTTCAGGATGCCAATACTTGAGTGTCGCCTCTCCGTCGTCGGTAAGGGCGACGACGATATCTCCCTTGTCGGCTGTGCGGGCACGGCGGCAGATGACTACATCGCCGTCGGCGATCGCCGCTTCGATCATCGACTCCCCGGTTACCTTCAAGGCAAACAGGTTCTTTTGTCCAAACCAATCGGTAAATTCGAATCGCTCGGATTGTTCAATTGCTTCGGACAGGTTCCCGGCCGAAATTTGACCAACCAGGGGCATGCCCCGGTCTTCTTGAGCCGCCTTCGTAAGTTGGATGGCCCGCGACATATTGGGTTCGCGAGTAATGAGCCCTTTTTTTTCCAGGGCTTTTAGGTGGCACATGACGCCATTGGGCGAATTGATTTTGAAATTTTCGCCAATCTCGCGAACCGTAGGCCCGTAGCCCCGGCCCGTAATCTTGGTGCGGATGAATTCGAGAACTTTTCGCTGGCGCTTCGTAAGTTGGTCGATCCCCATCGCTTCCCCCTTGGGAAAGTTGTGCAAATATTAGCGCGCCCCATCCGCGGGGGCCGCCCTCAGGATAATATACGTCCGTACACATAGCAAGAGCGTCTGTACAGTATATGGAATACCACTCCTGACCCTACTCTGAGAGGACTCCAAAGAAAGCCGGGCAAGGTCCCCGCCCTGGCCGCTGATTCTGGCGTGAGTAACCTATTTTCGTTACGCTTGACCCTCGGGAGTGGGTGGAGGAGGTGCCGGCCGGCCCTCTCCAGCCCCTCGAGTCCTAAAGTCGCCTGATTTCCAGTCCCTGGCCGAATGCCGCGCGTAGACTCCCCGAGAAGCTGAAAGTCTTAACCCATGTCGAACCCCCTGCGCCAGCAAATTACTAGCGCCGCCGAGTTGGTTGTTGTGAAGGTCGGTACCCGCGTGCTGGCTACCGCCGGCGGAACACTCGACGACCAGCGCGTCGCAAATATCGCCGGTCAATTGGCCCGTATATCGCATGCGGGTCGGCGCGTTGCGCTGGTCAGCAGTGGAGCAGTCGGCGCGGGACTGGCCCGGCTGAAATTATCGCAGCGGCCTACCGATCTCGCTTCGTTGCAGGCCGCTGCGGCAATTGGGCAGAGCCTGCTCATCGAGTCGTACAATCGTGCCTTGGAACCGCACGGTTTGAACGCTGCCCAGGTACTGCTCACGGCCGATGACTTGCAAGATCGCAAACGCTATTTGAACGTGCGCAATGCGCTGACAGCCCTTTTTCAAAGCGGGGCGATCCCGATTATCAACGAGAACGATACGGTCAGCGTCGAAGAATTACAGCTTAGCTTTGGAGACAACGATCGCCTGGCCGCCCTGGTCACCAATCTGCTGCGTGCACCGCTGTTGGTGTTGCTCTCAGATATTGACGGTCTGTATGACGGAGATCCGAACGATCCGGCTACGCAGATCGTCTCCCTGGTTACCGATCTCAACGATGCCCAGGAGCAACTTGTGCACGACGCGTCGGCATCCGGCCTGGAACTCAGCCGGGGCGGCATGGCAAGCAAATTGCAGGCCGTGCAGATTGTAACCTCGGCCGGAGAAAACGTGGTGATTGCCAATGGCCGTCGCCCCAATGTGCTCGAGGAGATATTGTCAGGCGCCGATGTGGGGACTCTCATTGTGGCAGAAGGTCCGGCCGTGGACTCGCGGAAACGGTGGATTGGCTGGAGCGCTCAGCCGACTGGGAAGTTAAAACTCGACGAAGGAGCCTGCCAGGCGATCGGGCAGCGTGGCCGAAGTTTGTTGGCTGTCGGCGTAGTGGATGTAGAGGGCGATTTTTCCAAGGGAGATGTGGTTTCGCTATCGGACAGTGCCGGCCAGGAATTCGCCCGCGGTTTGACCAATTATTCCGCCCCCGAACTGCAAACCATCGCCGGACAGGCAACCGAGCGGATCGCCGAACTTTTGGGCCACTGCCCCTACGATGAGGTAGTGCACCGCAATAATCTTGTACTCCTGGGTTGATCCTGGCGCGATTGTGTGGCCCGGGCTGGGATAAGCTGTCTTGGCTTCCAGGAAGCAACGTCACGCCACGCCTAAAGCTCTCCCCGGATCGGTTTGACGTCTGCGCTTATAATGCCCTTGTGCCACTGCGCTCCTTTCCAGCCGGTGCTCAATTGCGGTGGTGGCTCATTGGCTGTGCAATGGTCAATAATTGACCAGTCGCGAACATCCAAGTTCGTGGCTAGTTCTCGTTTGGCTTCGGAAGCGTTGCCTGGGCTGCGTTGCCCGCGAGTTTCGCGTATCCCCTTCGAGGCACTCGGCGCAGTACGCACACTGGTGCGCACAGACGCAGAGATGCCTTTGCCGGAACAACCCCCTTTGCGTCGTTGCGTCTGTGCAGGATACTTATTGCTCGGTTCCGATTACTAGAAGTAGAACACACGATTCGTCTGGCAAAGGCCCTTTTGCAACCCGAGAAAATAAGCAGGCGCACCATGAGCAATCCCATACAGGAAATTCCGCTCGAGCGCCTCACACTCACCTTTCTACCGGTGCTGGTGGTTGTGGCGATCCTCTATCGCTGGTCGTGCGGGGCACCAACGGCCGGATATGCCGTAGGGCGCATGCTGATTCAACTGCTCTTGATTGGATATGTACTGGCTTTCATTTTTGGGACCGGTCACAGCGTAGTTGTGCTGGCAGTCCTCTTTGTGATGCTTGCCATTGCCAGTTGGATCGCTCTGCGTCCGCTGCGAGAGCGGAGCGGAAGCCAATACCTTAAGGCGCTGAGGTCGATCGCTTTAGGAGGTGTGCTGACTTTGGTATTGGTGACGCAGGGAGTGCTAGATTTGCAGCCTTGGTTCGACCCTCGCAAAGTGATCCCCCTTGCCGGTATGATTTTTGCCAACTCTATGACGGCAATCAGCCTAGCTGCCGATCGCTTCTATGCGGAGGTGCCGACGGCCACTTATGCCGTGGCGCGGAACGCCGCCTTACGGGCGGCACTCATTCCTATTACAAATTCGCTTTTTGCAGTGGGGCTTGTTTCCCTACCAGGGATGATGACCGGGCAAATATTGTCAGGTGTCGATCCGTTGGTGGCGGCCAACTATCAGATCATGGTGATGTGTATGCTCTACGGTTCATCTGGAATATCTGCAGCATATTATTTGACATTGCTGAAAGACGAGGGTTTGCAAAAAGTGTAAATACCCTGGCAGCTGCCCGTCTCAGGTGGGCTTCTTCATTGTCCAATGCACGAGCATTCTCAGGACATCTTTAAAATAGCGCCAAAATGCAGGAAAAAACGCTAGATAGCGATTGTATGTTTTTGCATTGACCACCTCCAGCGCGCGCTGGTTGGCTGGCAACCAGATCGTCAAGCCAGTCACGGAGGGTAGGTCGATAGCCATTGATGAAGCAATGGATGATGCGAAATTTCGCATCGTCGAACGTCTTGCAATTTAGTCCGACAAGAGGAATCCATGGAGTCAGGGAAATAAATCTCAGAGCAAATCGCCGACTGAGAAAATCGCGTCGTAGGACTCCTCCTGGTAATCGCGATTGATGAAATCGTCAAAGTCGAGGTCAAAGCCGTTGTGTTGATGGTTGTAGGCGATCTGTTCTTTGGAAGGGGTGAGGCCGTGCGGGCCTTCTTTGTTGCTGGTGTGCTTAAGCATCGTATCACACGGGACCTTCTGGCTGCGGTCATTTTTTCCCTACGATTCCACACCCCCAATATTCTGCGGATGAGTGACGAGGAAAAAAATGAGTGCTACAATGGCGCCATGGGTTTCTCGAATTTGTAGCATTGCACACCGGCGAGTTCTATGGCTATGGCCTCACCTAAGAATGTATTGGGCACCGAGCTCCAGACCTGTTCTCTGGATCCGATGACGGGTTTTTACCGCGACGGCTGTTGTCGCACGGGTCGCGACGATATGGGGATTCATACCGTCTGTATTCAGGCGACGGCCGAGTTCCTGGAGTTTTCCAGGCAGGTTGGCAACGATTTGAGTACACCGATTCCGATGTACGATTTTCCGGGTGTGCGGCCTGGGGAGCGGTGGTGTTTGTGCGCTCAGCGCTGGCAACAGGCACTCAAGGCGGGTGTGGCCCCACCCGTGGTACTGGAGGCGACGCACATCTCGACGCTGGAGTTTTCGGACCTGGAAGATTTACAGGCGCACGCCGTGGAAATTACACAGTGAAGGAGCGAGGCGGAAGCAAAAAACGACAAACTGGAAACTCAAGCCGAGCCTAGAGTGCTGGAGCTGTTGACTCCTACACAGCCAATGAGCTGCCCGGGGCACTCATGTTTTGGCAGGAGGATTGGTGAATTCGGCGGTAGTCAGTCGGTCCCGCCTTTTTTAATATGCCGTTGTGCGCTGGTGAACGGCATGGTCTTCGCCTGGCTATGCCGGATGGGATGGCAGTATTGTAAGGGGCTGTGTGATTGGCGACTGGGTGATTGGTGGTTGGGTGATTGGTGGTTGGGAGTCGTTTTCTGTTCTTGACCGACGACTGAATCATTTATGGCCAAGGACCCATAAAACAGCTGGGATAATTTTCGGGACTTTTCGTTGGTGGGGTGGGGCCCGGAGTCCTCGGGTCACTTGAATTTTTCCGTGAAGGCAACGGACTCACCACCGTTCGTTGCACGCCTGGTTGAGCAAACGGATGTCGTGGGGTAGAATCCGGTTTGTGCTTACATTGTGTGTTAGCGCTCCTGCGAACCCTGCTCGAATTTCCCTGCAGTGATCTTTTTTCACTGAACGCCGTTCCATTTCTTACTGAACGCCTTTCTATGAGTGAATTGCATCACGAGTGTGGAGTTGCTGCCATCTATCATTTGGCGGGCGCCGCTGTGAGCCCGCTCGCTCCTACGCAGGGGCCAGAGGAGATCTCGCGACTGATGCCGCGGATGCTCTTGGATATTCAGAACCGCGGACAGCTTTCTGCGGGGATGACCAGCTACAACCCGGCCCGTCAGCAACTGATCGATACGCATCGCAAATTGGGCTCGGTGAGCCAGGCCTTCCGGCTGAACCATCGCGGCAAAGCCGAGAGTCTCATGCGGAAATATGCCGGTCGGGCAGCGATTGGCCAGGTCCGCTACGCCACGTGCGGAGCGGACGACTGTAGCTACGCACAACCGTTTGAACGGCATCACTTGCAGAAACACAAGTGGTTCAGCTTCGCGTTCAACGGTCAACTCGCGAACTACGCGCAGTTGCGTGACAAGCTGTTGGTCGAGGACGATCATCACCTGACACGGGCGAACGATACAGAAATCATTATGCACGAGATCAGCCGCGAGCTGTCAGGCGATCGCCGCATGCCGCTGATTGATGTCATGCGCCATTTGGCAACGCGGTTTGATGGGGCGTATACGCTGGCCCTATTGAATGCCCAGGGCGACATGCTGGTGGCCCGCGACCCACTCGGGATCAAGCCCATGTGTTTCGCCGTCGAAGGCCCCCTCTTTGCGGCGGCAAGCGAGAGTGTGGCGCTGGTGAATCTGGGTTTCTCAGCTGCGTCGGTCCGATCGCTTGCGGCGGGTGAGGCGATCACAATTCATGACGGAAAGATCAGCGTTGAGCGGTTTGCCGACAATCCCCGGCGAGCCCATTGTTTTTTCGAATGGATTTATTTTGCCAACGTTGCCAGCACGCTCGATGAGCAGAGCGTGTACCTTTCGAGGAAGGCGCTTGGGGAGGAACTGGCTCGGCTGGAGGAGGTGAAGCCGGACGAGAACACCGTGGTCGTACCGGTCCCCGACACGAGTAAGGCGGCCGCAGACGCAATGGCCTATCAGTTGGGGGTGCCGTGTGTGGAAGGGCTTATCCGCAACCGCTATTTGGGCCGCACGTTTATCGAAGGCGGTACGGACCGGCAGGCGAAGGTCGCCGTGAAGTATACGCCGCTTCCGGAAGTTCTCGCAGGGAAACGAGTGTTGTTGGTCGAGGATTCGATTGTGCGTTCCACAACAATGCGGGTGCTCATTGACAAAATTCGCGACGTCGGACGGGCCAAGCAGATTCATGTCCGTGTGGCCTGTCCGCCGATTGTGGCACCCTGCTTTTACGGCATCGACATGTCGACAATTGGTGAGTTATTTGCTTCCCATTTTGACCTTGCAACTCAGGGCAAGCCCGATGCGTTTGCCGCAATGGCCGCCGAGTTGGGAGCTGATTCGCTCCGCTATTTGCCAGTAGAATCGATCGCTCGGGCGCTGCAAAAACCACCGGAAAATCTTTGCCGGGCATGTGTCACCGGCACGTACCCGACCCCGGCAGGTCAAAAACTCTACGATGTCGCGCTCGACAATTTTCAGTCCAATCGGGACAACGGATCGCAGCGGACGTATGAGGCCATAAGCGGCGGGTCGTAGTCGATCGCGCGCCGGAGAAACGACCGCTTGGCGATTGATTTCTAAGACAGACTCTTCGTAAACTCTGCGCGATACACGGAGTCGTCGTTCAATCGCGTGCGGCGTTCAAAGTGCGTATGGTAGTCGAGATCGTGCTGGGCCGGACGTTCGGCAACAGCATGAGGGCCCGACAGGGGCGTTTGCTCCGCAATGAGCGCAAGCGTGGCATCAAAATACTCTTTCACGTCTGTCCAAAAATGGAGCTGTCCTCGCGGCTGGAGCGTGCGGGTCACGTCGGACAAGAATCCCTCCGTGAGTACCCGCCGTCGCCGATGCCGCTTTTTCCACCACGGGTCGGGAAAATAAACGTGAACTGCCGCGAGGGTGCCGTCGGGCACCAGCTCGCGAAACAGTCTCAGCGCGTCCCCATGAACGGCAACCGCGTTGGTTATCTTCTGTTGAGCCAGACGAGCTGCAGCAAACCGGGCATATTTCAGCGAAACCTCGATGCCGAGGAAATTGTGCTGAGGAGTCTGCGATGCGGCGCGCTGCAAAAACAGGCCTTTGCCACTCCCAACTTCGACTTCTAGTGGAGCCGTTTGGACAAAAAACTGGGAAGGATCCCACGGACAGGGCAGGTCGTCAGCCTTATGGAGATGGGCTGACAAGTCGAGAAGCGGATCTATTTTGCGTAGTGCGCGACGGCCCATGCGGAAAAGTGCAGCTTGCGAATAGGGAGTTATGGATTAGTCGTTTGCAGCGTCCTGTTTCAACTGATCGACCGGCAATGGGACGCCACGGATTTCTCCTTCGCAGACCAAAGAGTTTTTGACAAATCCCTGAAATCGGCTACTCATCATGCGGCCGCGGCGGACATTGATGACTTGGCAGGCGATGGCCAGCCGCTCACCTGGCACAACAACGTTGCGGAAACGTACATTGTCCAGACCGCCAAAACCCATCACCTCGCAACCGAGTAGATCATGTTTGGCTGAATGATAGGAACAAACTTGGGCAGCGGCCTCACACATGATAACACCCGGCATCAATGGCATGCGCGGCATGTGACCCGAGTACCAAAACTCCTGCTCCGACACATCGCGGTAACCGACACAGATTCCACGTTCAGGATCGTCATGGACGATCGCGGTGAGCTGTTCCATAGCGTGACGCTGAGGATTGCAGCGGCGAATCGCCTCCACATCAGCGACGATATGCGAATAGTTGATATTCGCCGGATCGACGATCAAATCCCTGCCTTGCACGGAGATATTCCTCAGCGCCTAGCCATCGATGGGACTATAGAAGGAAAATAACCAACGGCCCGGTCTCCATGACCGGGCCTCCACATTCACGACGCGTCCTGGGAGACCCATGGCTCACTACCCGACTACTCGAGTCATTTTGGTATCAGGCCATAGGCCATTTATTTTAACTACGTCTTCACTTTTTGTCGGCGGTTTTTGCGAGGCCGGCTGCAAGCCGGACGTTTGCCGTGATTGGCTTTTTTAACTTTACGACCAGGCTTCGCCATGGCAGGACTCCAGCATGTGCCCAAAAAGATTGGGACGCAAGGGTTGAGGATGGGGACAAAAGGACTAAAAGCGTTCCTCATGCTAACAGTTGGGCCCAGGCTTGGAAAGGGTGGGGGGAGACCATTGCAGGTCAGCTTAAGCTACCGACAGGATAAACAACCAATTGACAGAGGTCCTGACGTCGCCAGAGAAAATCCCGGCCCCCCCTTTTTTTCAATTCTGTCAGACGCGTGCAGGCAGTTATCCCATTGCACCAAGCGGCCCATTGTAGCCATCATGCTCCGCGTAGCGGCATGACCTTGGATGCAAATTGACGAGCGGGCCCACGGGCAGTTCTTGTGACCGGCTCGTAAGTGATCGCGTTGCGTTGCCCAAAAGATATGGTTTGAAACAGGTTCCAGTTTATACTGGCCACTCGGCCCCCAAGATCCGTTTATGGACGCAAATCCCAGGCTTCCAACCAAGTGATGTCGACTGCTACAAGTCGAAAGTCTTTAACCAGCCGTTCGTGCATGTCGGCCAGGTGGCCGGCCCCGTAGAAGATGCCGATTTTACGTTTGCCCGCCGCCTGTTGGGCGCGGAGTATTTCAAGTGCCCGCTTATTGCGTTCAGTGATGATGGTTGATCCATCAGGTCCAGAAATACTCGTGAGCATGGCTTCCATCAATTCGAATTGTTTGGCAAGTACGATTTTAAGCTTGCGAGGACGATCCTTGGAGAAAAGGGCCGCCATCAAGTCGAGATCTGACGACTCCCCTTCCAGTGCTTGTTGACTCTGCATGGCAATGGCTTGGCCTGCCAAACGAAAGTACATTTGGAGGAAGGATTCGTCGCGATCTTGCATCGACTGCCGAAACTGTTCGGGAGACATGTCGGCATGGACAAAGTTGGGACGCGTGTAATCGATGACCTCCAGCTGATGTTCGACCTCCAGCATTGATTTCATGCCATTCTGAAGCGCTCCCAAGGGGTGCGCGCTGGAAGTGCCCCGGCCCTGCTCGACAACGGTTCCGTCTGGTGCAACCAACTCGTATAGCAGCGCATCGTAAGCCCGAAATCGCCTATTGAGCTTTTGATAGTACGCGCGATCACCTACGTGGACGGCGCCGACTAGGTCGACATACGTCTCAGCGCTAGCATAGCTGGCATGGGCACTTTTTTTCCGGGCAATCTCGGCCGGCACATAGCGGACGATTGCCACTTCGAGTGCCAGCGAATTGTCTTGATCTCCCTTGCGGAGGCGGACCCAGTCTTCGCCCAGGGCCGCTTTGCCCTGCTCTGCATGGGCCGGGGCTTCGACACCCTTGGGCGGAGCCGTCACGGCGGATGTCGTCAGAAACGACCAAGCCAGCACCGCTAGTGTCAGGATGTGTGTGGGCGACAGCCCAACAGGGGTACAGCGATTTTTAACCATGCGTTTTTCTGCTAGGCGGGGGGGCAAACCGGGGGACACAGGCCGTGTCCCGCAAAAGTATATCCTGCCGGTGCGGATGGAATAAATCTAGGGGGTGGTCTGGTTGCGTACTTGTTGTACATGAAAACCGCGCCTTTTTGTTGCGCCCCCGCTGCCAACTGTCGATAGCCAGGGGCTACACGATGGACCAGGTGCGGATTGCCCTGGACCAGAGCGTGTTGGCGGCATTCAGCCGATAGCATCAGCCCGCCGAATTTTGTCGCTGCAAGCCGCAAATCCTGCAGACTTTACTGATCTTACTCAACCCGCTCGACCGCAGCATCCGATACTATTGGCACGGGTAGTCCGAAAAAGGGCCCTTTGGGGGCACGGACCAACAACATTGCGCCCCCTGACAACGGGCGCGCCGACAGGGGTAGTTGAAAGCTTATGACCGTTCACAAGATAAGTACGTGGCTCGCTACCGGATTACTGCTTTTGATGACACCGAACGGCGCTCGGGGTCAAGTCAATGAATGGGTCAATTCACCGGCGCATGATCTCCAGTTATTTGCGCCCGTCGATTTCGACTTCGATAATCGTCCGATTGGCAAAGACTGTGGATACTTCTTTCACTATGACAAGTTGAGCTGGGCATTTACTGGCGAGCGCGTGACGCTGGGGCAACGTGGCCTGATTTATCCTTCCGAGCAGGTTTGGGAGTATAACCCCGGTGGTAATCCCCCCATCGAGACAGCCGACCCGCTTGCACCACAGATTATTGGAGGCACCGGGGACCAGGCGGACCAAGCGGGCGGTCCGGCAGGTGTGACCGCGCCCGGCGGCGTCCCCCCTCGGTACGATATTATTAACGGTGTGCAGTCAGCGCCTCCCAACGCTAAATTCGCATGGGGTGAGCGTTATGAACTGGGCCATTTCAACGGCAGCACTGGCTGGTCGGTTGGTATCTTAGACGGTCCGGAAGCGGTTAGCACTGCTAACTACGGCTTTGCTACCGCTACACAACCTGTCAGTGGCGATGAGCTTGGGGGCACAAACTACGGCGGGGGCTTCGGTAGTGTGCATGTGAATTTTGCAGTACCAGCAGGCTCGGGATTTTTTTTGGGCTGGCGGGATTACTACTTCGAACAAGGCGCAAATCCCACCATTCCAGATACAGTGACGAGTGGGCCTCAAGCGAGAAATAGCAACCCCGCCGATTCCTTTATTCCGGTTGAGGTGCTACTTCCCAACCCCAATTTCCCCTTTACTCCAATTCCCAGTACCCAATTTATTGAAAACCCTAACGCAGATCCCGCGTCGACAACTAAATTGGCGGATGGCATCGTTGACGACGTGGACGGCGATGGGATCGCTGGCTTTAATCCGATTACTGGCGATGTCGATTTTGGCGACTTGTACTTTTTCAACATTCGCTTCGATACATTGTCCGTCCGCAATGTGAGCGAGACGCAGGGTATTGAGATCATGCAAACGCATCGCCTGACAAACACTCACAAGATGGCCAAGCGTCAGGGAAATAATTTGGATGTCGCCTACGGCGTACGTTTCCTCCGTTTGCGAGATTCGTTTGGCTTCTCGGGGGACAGCAGTTTTCTAGGTCATGCATTCGCCGACACGAGTGCAGAGAACCAAATCGTGGGTCCGCAAGTTCGTGCTAAATGGAGTTCCCAACGCGGCAGGTGGAATCTGGGTGTCGATGGCCGCTTCCTCTTCGGCTATAACGTGCAGGATCTGGAGCAAGTCGGCGGAATCGGCGAGCAGTTAGTCCCGGGTGGTTTGAATTCATCACTCATCATGCAACGGACCTATTTTGCCACCGGCCGCCAGGAGAATGATTTCTCACCGGTGGCAGAATTGCGGGCAGACTTGAGTTACCAGGTGACCGGTTCGATCGCCGCTCGCTTGGGATACACGGCGACCTTTGTTGACAACATCACCCGCGCCTCGCAAATGGTCAATTGGACACTGCCCGACATGGGCCTGCTGCCGGGCCATGGCAACCAAGATATTTTCATCAATGGCGCAAACTTTGGCTTCGACGTGATTTACTAAACACGAAGGGCGGAACAAGTTGGCGCAGTCCCGGACTGCAAGCTTGCGCAGTTCCGGCAGCAGACAAAAAACCGCCCGGGAAACTTGTTTTCCCTATGCGGTTTTTGCAGCGAGGCTTCTAAGTCTTCAGCGGATGAGGCGACTTAGGCTTCCACGCGCGCGTCATAGATTTCTTTAAGTTCTTCCAATTCTTGGGAGAGACGCAGCCGCAGCGGGCTTTCGGGTCGCAATGCGTCGAGTAAGTTTTCCGCGCTCTCAAAGGCCTCCTCTGTATGATCTCCACCGGTGAATAGCCGGGCCCAACTTCGCGAAACTTCGCTTTCGGTCAGCAAGAGGTTGCTCCTTTGTTTCTCGAGGGGAAAAACGGTTACTTGGGAGGAAAAGCGCTGATTGAATAGTAGCACTCCACCGGCTCCATTATTCCTGCTCTGCGAGCGTACGGCAAGTACATTGCAGGTGAATGTGGTGGAATTGTCACGCGTTTCACAGTCGATCAAAATGGTCGGCGTCCCGTGCTTCGGTTTTCGATACCGAGGCGAAAGACGTTCACCGCGCAATTTGTTGTTGCTATCAAATGCTGTTCTTCGCTGCCCGACAGGCCTAATTGCCGTATCCATGGCCAATGGGTCGGACCGGCCGTCTATGGCCGGACCCTCGTATTTCCCCCCGCGACTTTGCGAATGTGTAAGGTGTGTAGTGCCTGGCAGGAAAGGGGCGACCGGTGTGGCCGGCGAAGCCTTATTGCTTGTGCCGAACGTTTAGGCGTGACAATCGTGTGTCATGCGTTTTTCACGCTAATGAGCCCGGTATTGATTTGAAATAAGGCCAATCTGGTGGTATTTTGCAGGGTTGGCCCACATCGGAGCTTCTTGATGAGGGACGCGGAAGGGCTTCTGCATCCCCAAAAAACCCTCCCACAGGGGGTGCCTGGGCAGCGGCCGCGATTTACAATTACAATAGGCATGTCTTCATGATCCGTTATTTGCCCCAAGGGTTTTTCTCATAGTGCACCTAGACCACCTGCCGGGCTCTTTTTTTGGGCCATCGAATCTCATCGAACTCTTGCAGCATCGGGCTTTGCATCAGGGTGAGGACATCGGATTCCGGTTTCTTGTCGATGGCGAAAGTCAGGCCATCGAATGGACCTATGCCGACTTGGACCGCAAGGCCCGGGCTATTGCTGCGTCGTTGCAGGCCATGGGCTTTGAAGGCGAGCGGGCACTGCTGCTGTATCCGTCAGGCCTGGAGTTCGTGGCAGCCTTCTTCGGCTGCCTGTATGCCGGAGTGACGGCCGTGCCGGCTTACCCGCCACGGCGGAACCGCAACATGGCGCGGATCGATTCGATTGCCAACGATGCCGAGGCCAAGATCGCGCTCACCACACTGAACGTCCTGGAACGTGTGCGGACGATGATCGGCGATACGCCGTCGCTCCAGCAGATTCGTTGGCGGTCGACTGATCAGTGGGACAGCGATCTTGCCGATAGCTGGCGGCGTCCCGAGGTCCACGGCGAAACCTTGGCCTTCTTGCAGTACACGTCCGGCTCGACCGGCACCCCCAAAGGGGTCATGCTCTCGCACGCCAACCTGATGCACAACTCAGCGATGATTGCCTATGCCTTTGAGCACACGCGATCCGGGAGCGGGTGTTTTTGGTTGCCCCTCTATCATGACATGGGGCTGATTGGCGGAATTTTGCAACCGCTCTATATGGGCAAGTCCAATACACTCTTTTCGCCGACTCATTTTTTGCAGAAACCCGTGCGCTGGCTGCAGGCGATGACGAAATGCAGCGCCACCGTTTCAGGCGGTCCCAACTTTGCCTATGATTTGTGTGTAGAAAAGATTACACCTGAGCAGAAAACCACGCTCGATCTTAGTCACTGGGCACTGGCCTTTAACGGCGCCGAGCCGGTTCGTGCCGACACCATGGATCGTTTTAGCGAGGCCTTTGCCGAATGTGGTTTTCGCCGCGATGCGTTTTATCCCTGCTACGGCTTGGCCGAGGCTACGCTGATCGTGACGGGTGGATATAAGCAATCGCCTCCGGAGGTCAGTTCGTTTGAGATTTCTGCGCTCGAACAAAACCGGGCGCGGGAAACGGAGCAGGGGGCAGAGGACTCCCGCCGACTCGTGGGCAGTGGCGGAAACCTGCTGGATCAGCAAATCGTGATTGCCGACCCGGAGACGTGTGAGCCCTTTGACGACGATCACGTTGGCGAGATTTGGATCTCGGGCCCGAGCGTGGCCAATGGCTATTGGAAGCGCGAAGAGCTTTCCGAGCAAATCTTTCAAGCCCGACTCAGTGATGGCCGTGGGCCGTTTTTGCGCACCGGAGACTTGGGCTTCTTGTCCAAGGGCGAATTGTTCGTTACCGGCCGTCTCAAAGACTTAATCATCTTGCGCGGCGTGAATTACTATCCGCAAGATATCGAACACGCCGTACAGTCCGCACATGAGCATCTGGAAACCGGCGCGGGCGCCGCGGTGATTGTCGGGGACGAAGACGCCGAGAAATTGGTCATCGTGCAGGAGACCTCGCGGCGGCGAGATCTTGATTACGAGACGATTATTGAGGCGATCCGAAAAAAGGTGGCTGCCGATCTGGAATTGGCAGTGGGAGCTATCGTGCTCATCAAGCCG
The DNA here is from genome assembly GCA_022448265.1 of Pirellulales bacterium. Classification (GTDB taxonomy): domain Bacteria; phylum Planctomycetota; class Planctomycetia; order Pirellulales; family Lacipirellulaceae; genus Bythopirellula. The sequence continues at coordinate 31,169 of JAKVCC010000019.1, read as the reverse complement.
CGCAGTATCCCCAAGACATCCAGTGGCAAGATCCAGCGTCATGCATGTCGCGATGGCTATCTGGCAGGCACGCTGGTCACGCGGGCTTCCTGGTCGGCGGAAACTGGTGCGGTCGATGTCGCCTTGTCGGCCCGCAAGAAGCGTGACAAGCCGGAGATGGAAACTTGGGTTGAAGAAGGTGATCTGCTGGCTTCGGCGGATGGCGGGGGCATCCCGGGAGAAAGTGCGCCAGCTTTGGCCCAGTTCAACGGCGCAGTGGCGCCCTCCGAGCCTGGTCCGCCCGAGCTGTCGGGCCGCGCTGCTGAAATTGCCGAAATCGTTTACGAGCAGGTCCGCGAGATTGGTCGCGAGCGCGTGGGGCAGCTCGATTGGAACACGAATATTGTTGAGTTAGGACTTGATTCGCTCGAGCGCATCGAGATTATTGCTGCGCTCGAAGAAACCTTTGGCGGACGCTTTCCAGAGCATGTCTTGCCTTCGATGGAGACCTGCGGCGAAGTGGTCGAGGCGATCGAGAATTATCTGGGCAGCGAGGCCAAAAAACGAACGGCCCGTCCCAGCGAATTTATTTTGCCTGAGGAGGACTTTATCTTCACCAAGTCTTCCGAATACCTGCGACTCCAGAAGAATCTGGAAGTCACCCGCAAGGACGGTATGACAAGTCCTTTCTTCATGGTTCACGAAGGAATTACCAGCGATCGGACTACTATTGGTGGCCGAGAGTATGTGAATTTTTGCAGCTATAACTATCTTGGAATGTCGGGGGAGCCTAGTGTCGTTGAGGCGGCGCGCGAAGCGGTAAGTCAATTTGGCACGAGCGTTTCCGCGAGCCGTTTGGTCTCGGGTGAGAAAACGGTTCACGTTCAGCTCGAGCGGAGCATTGCCGAGTTTATCGGAACAGAAGACGCCATCGTTTTTGTGGGCGGACACTCGACCAACGAGACGACGATTGGGCACTTGTTTGGCTCGGGAGATTTGATCCTGCACGACAGCCTCTGTCACAACAGTATCTTGCAGGGGGCTATGCTGTCCGGGGCGCGCCGACGTCCCTTTCCGCACAACGACTGGCAGGAGTGCAATCGCATTCTCAGCGAAGTGCGGCACGAATACCGTCGCGTGCTGATCGTCATTGAAGGCGTTTACAGCATGGATGGGGATCACGCCGACCTGCCCAAGTACGTTGATATCAAGCAGCGGCATAAAGCTTATTTGATGATAGATGAGGCCCATTCGATTGGCACGATGGGATTGCACGGCCGGGGAATGTCTGAGTTTTTGGATGTGAATCCGCGCGATGTTGATCTTTGGATGGGTACGCTGAGCAAGTCGTTTGGTAGTTGTGGCGGCTATATCGCCGGTTCGCACGCGATGGTCGAATACTTAAAGTTCACGGCGCCGGGGTTTGTCTACAGTGTCGGCCTCAGTCCGTCGAATGCTGCTGCGGCATTAGCTGCCATTGTGCTCCTGCAAGAGGAGCCAGATCGCGTGGCTAGGCTTTCGGAGAACGCACGCCTGTTTTTACGACTTGCTAAGAATGTGGGACTTAATACAGGCCTGAGCCGGGGTACGCCCATCGTGCCGGTCATCACGGGTAATTCAGAGCGCGCAGTGCAACTGTCACATGCACTTTTTGAACGGGGCATCAATGTTCAGCCAATCCTCTATCCGGCAGTAGAGGAAAGCGCGGCCCGGCTACGATTCTTTATCACCAGCAGCCACACTGAAGAGCAGATCCGCACCGCGGTTGAGGCCGTAGCCGAAGAGTTGAGCGCCATTGATCCAGCGTACCAGCGGGCAAAGCAGGGCTTGTTGGAGTCGGCTTCCAAGGCTGCGGCGGGGTTGTCCGGGGTCTAGTTAGCCATTTCTCATTCCCTTCAAATTTCTTTGCGATTAGTTTTGACTGGGCTAGAATGAGTGTAGGCGGCCGTAGGCTGTTCGCGTCGTGGTAGCATCGCGTTAGACGGGCAGCATTTTTTGAAGTAGCTAGGTTTTGATTGCAGCGATCCTTTAAAGCGATATCTGCAATTCAGCTAAATCTTTAACGCAGCTTGGAACGGCTGCTATTCCAGCGTGCTGGACTCATCATCGCGGCAGGCCGTGTGGACGCGGCTGCTAGCGGCCGACCAGTCAAAGAACGAATATGTCTCAAGCCATCGTCGATCCGGCTGAGCTTAGGCGATTTGCGCAGCAACTCAGCAGCTTTAACACCGAGCTGGATGGGCGCCTGTCAACTTTGGCCAACCAGTTGCACGGGCTCAATGACACTTGGCGCGATCAAGAGCATAAGAAATTTGCAGAAGAGTTTGAGCAGCATCTCAAACTTATTGCCCGTTCCATGGAATCGTCGAGCGAATACATACCATTTTTGCTTCGCAAGGCAGAACGGATAGAGGAGTATTTGCAGCAGCGATAGGCGCGGCACGTAGTTGGTTGTCAGGTGACACCGTCATCGGAAATTTACTGTTGTTTCCCAGCGAATAACGATTGAGTCTCGCAGAATGACTCGTCCAGCCAATATTCGATCAACTGACGCGATTGATGACTTCCGTGAAGCAATCTACCGGTTTGAGGTGCGCGCTCAGAATGCCCTCGATACGCTCTCAGCAGAAATGCGCCGCGCCTTGGATTGGCTGGAGTACGACTGTCCGGCGGATTGGAAAAAACAGACTAAGCGTGCAGAGGATAACGTGCATCAGGCCAAGCTGGATTTAGAACGTTGCCTGGCCTTTCCCGTGGCGGATGAACGCCCGGTATGTCGCGATCAGCGCGCGGCGCTCAAGAAAGCCCAAACGCGGTTGAATTATTGCCGAGAGCAGAGCCATTGCGTTCAGCGATGGAACCGCCAGATGCAGCACGAGCAGTTCGAGTTTTCGGGGCGATTGGGCCAGTTGCAGCGGCTATTGGAGGCAGATCTGCCCGCTGCGCGGGCTAAATTGCAATCCATCGTGCGTCGCCTGGACGAGTATCAGATAGAACGACCGCCCACGGATGCGGGTGTCCGCCCAGTGGTATCCGGTCCGTCAGCTCCGGGGCAGGCAACGCCGGTAGCTCCCGAGGAGCCCGGGGCCAAACGTGAGCGGAGCGATCGTCATGCCGAGGATGTTTGATTTGGAGATGCCATCGTGCGACGCTGGGATTTAGATACAAGTGCCGCCCACTTGCGTGATGCGAAAGACGATTTGCAGATTGCCTGGCAACAAACAGAGCAGTTGTGGCAAGATGCCGTTAGCCAAAATTTTTGTGAATCAGAGTTGGAGCCCATTGGTCCAGCGATAAAGTTGACGATCGACGCAGTAGCTAGGATGCAGCAACTGTTAAATCAAATGCAGCGAGATTGTGAACAATAGATTGGCTATAGAATTTTCAGCCCTGATGGAGTGACTTGGTCCCTTTGCAAGACGTGCGACTCTCCACCCGTCGTCAATTGGAACTCATGCAGAAACTGCAGGAGCTGGCCGACGCGCGCGCGCAAGAGGAGACAGCCGTTGCCGCGACTTTGCAATCGGAACTGAAGGGGGCTGAGGATAGCCGGGAGGTGTCGCTGCAGCGATTGGCGGGGGATATGGCACATGACCGTCGCGATTTGGAGAATCAGTACGCTGCAGCAAAGAATGTTGCCGCGGAGAAGAGTCGCCTGGCCAAAAAACAGCTTCAGGCGGATTATGACCGCTGGTGCCTTCGCGCTGATTTAGCGTTCAAGCAAACCGCTTTGGCGATTGAACGAAAAAAGAAGGAAAGCGAGTGGCAGACGCTGGCTGTCTTCGATGCCGCCAAGGATAGTCCGCAGCAAATGCTCGACGCAGCGGGCCGCCGCTTTCATGCTCGCCGCCTGCAAGTTGATGGACTGCAGCGCGATGCCAGCACGCTCATGGCCATGCGCCGCTTGGCCCAAGCTGCCGAGCTTGTGGATCCAGCACCCGAGAATGCAGTACCCGGGCCTGCACCCGACGATTCGGTTGAGGTGAAGCCGACGGCAGAAGAGTGTCAGCAAATCTGTCTCAATCAGTTGCATCAAGAGGTACTCCGATTGCAAGCGCAGCGGCTGCCGAGCCTGATGTTGGAAGGTCTGCGATTCGTGGGCTGGTGGCTACTGGCTTGCGTGGTGAGTGCCGTATTGACTGGTTTGCCAACAGGTTGGTCGCCGGGGGCGTGGCTCGTGGCAGCATTCGGGGTGGGAACCTTAGTGACGGTAGTGGCGTACTGGCTTCTCGGTAAGAGAGCTCAGAATGAGTCGCTTCATCAGTACGCGCAAATTCTTGCGACACTCGCGCGGTCACGATCTCTTGAGCAGGAGGCGCAAACGGAGGCCGAGGTGTTGAGCCGAAAAGCGGCCGAAGATATTAACCTTCGGAAGCACAACGCATTGGCTACTGCCGGTCGGGCCCGTGATGCTGCGGTTCAGCAAAACAATGCCACCTTGCAAGCCGAGTTGAGGCAGGCCGAATCGGAGCGAGATGTAGGTCTCCAAGAAGCGACGGACGAATGCCAGCGTGCTCAGGCCGCAGCTGACAAACACTATCCGCCCCTCCTGGATCTGTTGTCTCAGGACCGGCAGCTTGCCGAACAGGAGCATCTGGCGCGCTACGAAGCACGAAAGACCGCTGCCCAAGAGACACACGAAACTAGTTGGCAGTCGCTGGCCGCGGCCTGGCAGAACGGTTTTCAAGCGATTAGCAAGGAGCTGGCTGCCATGGAGGCGGCATGCAATCAATATTTTCCCGACTGGTCGACCACCTCCTGGGAGGATTGGCAACGCCCTGCCAAACCCCCGCCGGCAATCCAGTTTGGTCATTGCCAATTGCCGCTGCAGGCGGTGAAACACGGCATTTCGGCCGATTCGCGTTTGGTGCCCGCCCAAACTGAAATCCAGCTTCCCGCGCTAATGGCGATGGATGAATTGCCGGGGCTAGCCATCACCGCCAGTGGTAGGGGGCAGGCGGTGGCGTGTGAGCTGCTGCGGGCCATGATGGTGCGTTTTCTCACAGTGATGCCGGCCGGGAAGTTGCGGTTCACCATTATCGACCCGTCAGCTCTAGGAGAGAATTTTGCCACCTTCATGCAACTGGCCGATTACGACGAGCAATTAGTTGGCGGACAAATTTGGACCGACTCCCGCAAGATCGACGAGCGATTGATGCTCCTGTCGGACCACATGGAAAAGGTGCTGCAAAAGTATCTGCGCAACGACTTCGAGTCGATTCATGATTACAACGCGCAGGCCGGCGAAGTTGCCGAGCCCTACCAGGTTTTGGTGGTGGCCAACGCGCCGGTCGGACTCAGCGACGCTGCCTTGCGCAGGCTGAATACGATCGCCAAGATGGGGCCACGTTGCGGCGTCTACACGCTACTGAGCATTGACGGATCGCGCAAGCTGCCGAGCGACCTTGATTTGGACGAACTGCTCGGTGGCATGGTCCATCTGGAGTGGGTGGAAGATCGACTGCGTTGGAACTATCCGCTTTACGAAAAGCTGCCCCTTTATTGGGACCGCCTGCCACCCCGCCAGCAACTGGGAGAATTGCTCCGTGCCACAGGACAGGAGTCGCGTTTGGCCAGCCGGGTGGAGGTGCCATTCTCGGTGGTGGCCCCGCAAAATGGCAACATGTGGGCCGGCAGCACTGCCCGCGAATTGGTGGTACCGGTGGGGTGCGCGGGGGCAAACGACCTGCAGACGCTCCGGCTGGGACGCGGCACTGCGCAGCACGCGCTGATTTCCGGTAAAACCGGCTCGGGAAAATCAACGTTGTTGCATGCGCTGATCACCAATCTGGCCTTGCATTACAGTCCTGACGAAGTCGAGTTCTATCTGGTCGACTTCAAGAAGGGCGTTGAATTCAAAGCCTACGCGACGGGCGAATTGCCACATGCCCGAGTGATCGCCATTGAGAGCGAGCGGGAATTTGGCGTGAGCGTCTTGGAACGTTTGGACGAGGAACTGCGCCAGCGGGGCGACTTGTTTCGCCGACTGGGGGCCCAAGACCTAGCTGGGGCAAGAAGTGCGGGCGACCAGCGGCTACCGCGCGTGCTGCTGATCGTTGACGAATTTCAAGAGTTATTTGTGACCGACGACAAGTTGGCACAGGACGCGGCCCTGCTACTGGATCGTCTTGTCCGGCAAGGCCGCGCGTTTGGAATTCATGTGCTGTTGGGCTCACAAACGCTCGCTGGGGCTTACTCGCTCGCACGCAGCACCATTGGACAGATGGCGGTGCGGATAGCGCTGGAGTGTAGCGAAGCCGATGCGCACCTGATCCTGAGCGACGAAAACACGGCCGCTCGTCTGCTGAACCGGCCCGGGGAGGCGATTTACAACGATCAGAATGGGTTATTGGAGGGCAACAGCCCCTTCCAGGTTGTCTGGCTCCCGAACCAAGATCGGCAGCACTATTTGGCCGAGATTCGCAGTCGGCATGCGGCCGGCGGTGACTCACACGAGCCGGCAATCGTGTTTGAAGGCAATGTACCGGCGGACCCAAGCGCCAACGAGGCGCTGGTTTCGACGGTCGAGCGCTTCGGCAACCACGACATGGCGGAGCCAACCATTTGGCTGGGCAGCGCCGTGCGGATCGAACCGCCCACGGAGCTGACATTGCGCCGACAAGGGGGAAACCATTTACTGGTGGTGGGACAGGACGAACCGCTGGCACTGGGAATCTTGGCCTCGGCGCTCGTTGCGCTGGCCGCGCAGGGCGCCGCCGGCGAGGCCCGCTACACGGTACTGGATGGGTCAAGACCCGAGTCAGCCGACCAGGGAGCCTGGGAGAAAATCGTCGCGGCGCTGCCGAAGACGGTCAAGCGGGTGGAGCCCTCTTCTGCGGAGGCGACCATTACGGCCCTTGCCGAAGAGGTGACCCGCCGCAGCGAATCATCCGGCGCCACGCATCCGCCCTATTTCTTGATCGTACACGATTTGGCCCAATTCCGCGCGCTGCGCCTGACGGAGGACGACTATAGCTTTTCGTCGTTTGACGCCAGCGGTACCAACGGCCACCAGGTGCCGATCGCTAAGCAGTTTCGCAATCTGTTGCGAGAGGGTCCGTCGGTAGGCGTGCATGTGCTTCTTTGGTGCGACTCCTACAACACCCTAACCCGGTTTCTGGATCGGCTCACCCTGCGCGAGGTCGACTATCGGGTGGCACTGCAAATGAGTGCCGGCGACTCCACAAGCTTTATCGATTCTCCCGCCGCCGGCCACCTGGGCGAGCACCGGGCACTTCTCTACCGCGACGATTTGGGCACGCAAGTTAAGTTCCGCCCCTACGGGCGACCAACGGCCCAGTGGTTGGGCTGGGTAAGTAGCTGCCTGGTCGAAGAGAACTGCGCCGATCCTCAAAGGCGGCTCAACAAGTAGAGCGCAATGACACCAAGGTGGCGAAACCGTCATTGCGAACGATGCCAATTCTTGCGCTGAGCAGCCCAGGCGGCGCAAAAGCGTAGGCCCAAATTCGTACAGGCAGAGTTTGGCAGGAATTCGAAACGGCTGTATGTCGCTCCTCCGAACCTGGCGAAATGCACTTTCCTACTGCGGAAAGCGCGGCAATCGGGTGCGCAGTCGCGAATAGGCGAAATTATCGCCTCGCGTGATGCCGGGGGGGGGGGATCGCGTTATAATCGCGACACGTAGCGGCTGGATTGGGACCAAGCTCAATACAAATGGTAGATATCGGAGTGATGACAATGAGCGTTCGACGCCGACCCCAATTGCGACTCAGCCTCCGACGCCGCGCGTTCACCCTCGTTGAATTGCTGGTGGTGATCGCCATCATCGGCGTGCTCGTAGCTCTGCTCCTTCCCGCCGTCCAGGCGGCCCGCGAAGCGGCCAGGCGCGCGAGTTGCACCAACAATCTCAAGCAGATCGGCTTGGCCTGCCATCAGCACCACGATACCCAGGGGTTCCTGCCTCAGTCGAGGTGGGCCCATAGTTACAGCCACTTGCCCCACCTCCTGCCGTATCTCGAATTGCAAAGCGCCTACGAGCGCGGCCGAGTTAATGAAAACCCGGGCACCCAAAGCCAGGCCAACTACTTCCTTGCGAGTTTGGAAGTTCCGGCATTCTTTTGCGCCTCCGACGGCTCACCGCGAACCCACGAAAACGTAAACTCCTACAATCCCGATGTCTTCGACAAAGGGGCGATTACCAACTACGTCGGCGTTGGCGGCTCGGGGCATGGAATAGTCTACTCGCTCGATCCGAGTGGCGGATGGCCATTCAGCACCGACTACCCCTACACGGACCCCACCGGCAACCAGGATAGCATCGACGCCGGCCAGGGGATGATGTATCGCTCCGACCACAGACGCCGGCTGACATTTGCCAAGGTCGAGGACGGTCTGAGCAATACGGTGATGATGGGTGAAATCCTGCCGGAAATGAGCCAATGGTCGCAGTGGGCACATGGCTGCCATATGTTCGTTATGGCGATTCCTCCTAATGCGCGTAAAGCAGACGGCTCAGACTACGATCGCAACGATTGGGCGAATACCTCGGGGGCTCGGAGTAGCCACCCCGGCGGAGTTCAGTTTGTTTTTGGCGACGGCCACGTCGAGTTTGTCCCGGACTCAATTTCTCGGGTTGTTTATCGTGCATGGGGAACCATCAATGGTGGGGAAGTCAGTACAGGCGAGTAATTTCATGCCTGGCATGATGGCTGCACGGCGAGGCCCCCGGCCGGCGCTGTTGTCGGCGTGCAGCGCGCCGCTAGTGGCTCTGCTGCTCTCGGGCTGCGCCGGAGAAGACCTGGTGGGCCCTACCGTGCCGGTGGAGGGCCAGATCACGTGGAAAGGCAACGAGGTTACCACGGGCACCGTCATTTTCCTCCCTGACGCCAGTAAGGGAAATGCGGCGGAGTACGATAGCCGCGGGGCGATCGACGCTTCGGGGCACTATTCGCTCAAAACCCTGGACAAGGAGGGTGCGCCACCCGGCCACTACATGGTCGGTGTGGTTTCGTCGAAACGCCCGCCCGGGGTTACTGACCCGAACTACAGGGGCTTCCCGCCTCCAAACATCCCGCTCATCCCGCTCAAGTACCAGAACCCGGCCAGCTCAGGCCTGACGGTGGAAGCGCGGGAAAATGCTCCCCCAGGAGAGTATGACTTCAAGCTCGAAGGTGAAATAGGCCGCACACCCAGAGTGAGGCCAACGTCCAAACAGTGAGATGTAGTCAGGACGTCCTGGCTTGTGGCATACTCCCCAATTGAGCAGTTTTCGGGTGATGATAGGTGAGTAACCCAGAATTACCGCTTAACGCAGCAGAGGGGGATGAAGTTTTCGGGCTATCGCGTTAGGGCTCTGTGTGGCGATGTGGCTGTTCCGCTACGGGACGCAGTGTCCATCATGTGGCCAGTTGTTGTCGGTGCTCTGCCGCCTCCCCCGGGCGTGACCGGAAATCACTCAGCGCAGGCCAAGTCTCGGATAAGGATTTTGCGCCACCGCACCTGCTTGCCCACCATTTCCTGTGCATTGCCGACGCCGTGTACTTGGAGCCCGATGAATCCGGCGGCATCCATGTCGTCGGTCAGATTCGCCGCCGGCACGCCATTAACCCAAGTCTTAATCGAGTTGCCGATCGCCTCGATTCGATACTTGTTCCACCCGGCCCTCTGAAAGGCCTCGCGTGCGGCCCGGTTTTCCTCGCCCTTCAAGTCGTTGAGCCATCCGCGCCGGCCTTCGTCGTAGATGCCGCCGGAATAGGCGCGATCCGTAGGGTCGATTTCAACTTGGTAGCCATGGACGCAGCCGGCAGGAATCTGCTTGGTTACCCCTTTTCCCTGACCGTCCTGAAAGGCGGCGGTTACCTGTTGGTCGAAGCAGTGGCTACGGATTTGGATGCCGGAGTTGAGGCCCTCATCCACCTTGAGCTCAAGTTCCAGGATGAAGTCGGCGTACTCGCGATCGGTGCATAAGAAACTGTTGGGTGTATCAAGAACCGAAGTCCCCACGATGGTGTCACCTTCCACACTGTATTGGGCCTTGCCGCCCCGCTGGACCCAACCCTCCAAATTCCGGCCGTTAAACAGAGCTATTGATTCTGCTTCGCCCGCGGCCATACTTCCGGGTGGCAGCGCTCCCCAAAATGTAAGGCAGCAGTACGCAATGAAAGCGCGCTGGAGCCTACGGCACACTAGGTCAGCAGACGATCTGGAAATCACGGGCAGCGACATAGCTAAGTTCTGGGGGAGGTAGTCTTGCAAGTACGGGCAAAATTTCCGCATGTCGCCCTGATGTTCAAAAGGGCCTTTGAGCCTAACCCCACGCTATCCTATGCCATGTCGACGGGGAAGTCGCCGCCAGTGCACTTCCTCGGCGCCTGCCTCAGAATTGTCCGGGGAATACCGTATCGGGCTACATACGCAGCCCGCTGTTTTTTTTGCGACACGCCTTTAGCAGCAGTCAACGTCACCGCAGCAGCTGTCACCAGGGAGCTGTGTGACTAGGTAGTCCCTCCCTTTGGTGGTACTCGGAGGGCGAACGGCGTTCTGGCGGCAGTCGAACTCCTTGGCTTCGGACAGCGGCACCGACTCGGCCGCCGGAACCGGCGTAATCTGCTGAGCGTACGGCTCACGATTATAGATTTCATAGGTCTTGCCGCAGACGGCCATTCGCTGACCCCGGTAGAGGGTCTGGCCATCGTCGTCCATAACCTGGGCCCACGGGCCGTTGTAGATAACCGCCTGCTTTTGATCGAGGCAGGGGCCCTCTTTTCCCTTGTATGCGCAAATCGTCACGCTACGGAATTCGATTCCCTCGACGGTAGCCCAAGCTTCTTTCTGTCGCGAGAGAATTTCGATCCCGTAAAACTGCGCCAGCGCAAAGGCCTGAAGAAGTTCGTGTTCGATGAAGGCCCCACTCATGCAGCCGCTCCACAGCCGGGCATCGTTTTGCAAGTGCGCAGGGACCGGCTCGTCACACACAATATCGCTGATCACGGCACGGCCACCCCGCTTGAGAACGCGGAATATTTCGGAAAAAAGATGGCTTCGATCAGCTTTGCTGACCAGATTGAGCACACAGTTCGACACGACTACATCGACCGAGTCGCTGGCCACTAGGGGCTCCTTGGAACGCAATGAGTCGGCATAGGCCTCGGCGCGCAACCAGTCATCGGTCGAGGTGATGGGGTTCTCGGACAGATAGGCCTCAAACGTTTCCAGATTGAGAGCCAGGTCTTGAATGCTTCCCTTGCGAAACTCAACATTTGCGTAGCCAAGTTTTTCCCCGATCGGGGTTTGGTATTTGCGGGCCAGTTCAAGCATTTGGTCGTTGCGATCAACGCCAATGACCTTTCCCGCCGCACCTACCACTTGGGCTGCGATATAACAGATCTTGCCTCCACCGCTCCCCAAGTCGAGTACGGTTTCGCCCTGGGCGACATGCTTAGAGGGATCTCCGCAGCCGTAGTCACGCTCAATGATCTCCGCGGGGATCGCGTCCAGATACTGAGCATCGTAGTCCACAGGGCAGCAAAGGGCTGGCTCCGCTTCCAGAGCGGCCGAGCCGTATCGCTCACGCACCGCCCGTTCTACGTCAAGCAGATGCCGGTTCAAATCCACTAGCTCACCGTCTTGCTCCAGCACGCCATTGCTCCTTACTCGCATAATTCGAACCCGGAGCTGCCGATGTGGCAGCAAAGGACATGGTCCCTCATCGTACACCCAGGCCGGCGGCGGTGTCTGTAGGTTTTTTTTCGTTATCGATCCTCCGCACTGCCCCTGAGCAGCGCGGAGGATAAGGCAAATAGTATCGGCTGAAGCCGGGTGTGCTGAAACCGAAGGGCCTGGATCCTTCGATCGCCCGTTGGCATGGGTCGACAGCCAGCCATGGTGAACTAAAATGAGGGGCTTCCGCAGGGCGTCGCCGTACGACCCCGTTATTCATTCCCTCATTCATCCATGTAGCCCAAGGATCCCTACCGCAATGAGCACAATTGTTGATATACAGGGCCGACAAATACTAGATAGTCGTGGCAACCCTACGGTCGAGGTCGATGTTTCTTTGGCCGACGGCACGACAGGCACGGCCGCCGTGCCCAGCGGAGCTAGTACCGGCGCGCACGAAGCCTGGGAATTGCGAGATGGCGGCGACGCCTACATGGGCAAGGGCGTGATGCAGGCAGTGGCCAATATCAATGAAAAAATTGCCGACGATCTGATCGGCATGGACGCGCTCGATCAAATCTCAGTGGATCAGCGAATGCTCGATCTTGATGGGACGGAAAATAAAAAGAGTTTGGGCGCCAACGCGATTCTTGGAGTTTCGCTGGCAACTGCACAGGCCGCCGCGCGCTTTTGTGAAATGCCCCTGTACCGGTACCTGGGCGGTTCCAATGCCCGATTGCTGCCGGCCCCTATGATGAACATCCTCAATGGGGGAGAGCACGCAGACAACTCGGTCGATATTCAAGAGTTTATGGTGATGCCCTTGGGGTTTGACACCTTTAGCGACGCACTGCGCTGTGGCTGCGAAGTGTTTCACAGTCTGAAAAAAGTACTCAACGAAAAGAACCTCAACACCGCGGTTGGCGACGAAGGTGGATTTGCTCCTGACTTGGGTGCCAATGCCGAGGCCTTCGACATTATTTTGACTGCTATCGAAAGGGCCGGCTACCGGCCGGGGGAACAAGTTTGGTTTGCGATGGATTGTGCCGCAACCGAGTTTTACGATCGCGAGAAGAAGGTTTACAAAATTGACGGCAAAGAGATTGATTCGAGCGGCATGGTCGAATTGCTTGCCGGTTGGGTGGAGAAGTACCCGATATGCTCGATCGAAGACGGTTGTGATGAAGACGATTGGGAGGGATGGAAGCAACTGACTCAAAGGATTGGCGACAAGTGCCAACTGGTTGGCGACGACTTGTTTGTGACCAACGTCGAGCGTTTGCAGCGGGGCATCGACGAGGGGATCGCCAATAGCATTCTCATTAAGGTTAACCAGATCGGTACGCTTACCGAAACAATTGACTCGGTTACCCTGGCCCATCGCCACAACTACAGCAGCGTGGCCAGTCACCGTAGTGGGGAGACTGAGGACGCGACGATTGCTGACTTGGCGGTCGCCTTGTCGACCGGGCAAATCAAGACTGGCAGCGCGTCTCGCTCCGATCGGATGGCGAAATATAACCAGCTTTTGCGAATTGAAGAGCAGTTGGGGAGTGCGGCTCAGTATGGCGGGCCGCTGTTTTCAAAGCGGTGAGCAGACAACCCCCCATTACCGACTCGCCCTGGCTATGGTTTGCGCTGTTCTCCGGGTTCGGAGTCCTTTTGCTTTTTCTTACCGGGGGCAAGTATGGTAGCCGGCAGTCCCGCTTGGAGCAAAAGGCACAGGCCCAAATTGCCCTTGCGGAGGGAATGGAGATTTTGGAAGACCCATCCGGTCGCAAAACCGCCCAGGGCGCACCCGAATATTCAAAATTGGGTCAGCCGAAAATCCCACTTGCCCCGCTAGTCGTCACGTTGGGACTGATGTTCGTCGTTTGTCTCGCGATGTTTGTTCGCGAACAATCCGGAATACCGTGAACACACTGCTTGAAAACCCCTGGCCGATCTATGTGTCCGGCGCAGCGCTTGCGACCCTTTGTGGGTTTGTGGTTTTCGCACGCCGCACGGCGCGGTCTCTGCTGGTGCTGGTGGGAGTGGTGGTCTTAGTGTTGGTGATGATCGTTGTAGAACGGGTGGTCGTCACTGACTCGGAAGAGGTTCAAGCCGCGACCACCGCTTTGATGGCGGCCATTGGAAGGAACGACATGTCGGGTGTACTCGCATCGATCAATCCGACGGCGTCCCAGGTACGCTCCGATGTAGAATCGCTGATGCCCTTGGTCCGCGTTAGCGGCACAGGCGCGGGATCGATTCAAGTACAAGTGGATGCGTCGGTCGTGCCGCCGGTGGCAGTGAGCAGTTTTCGCGGCAAGGTCGATGGCATTCGTATCTCGAGCGGCGAGCGGATTTTTTATTTCGATCAGATCGCCGTGACGTGGGCGAACAAGGATGGCCGGTGGCTGCTTACCGATTATATGCCCATGCATCGGGGGCGCCCTATCAGTGTGGTCGAAAGCGTGCGAGGAAACCGACCGGTATCGCGCTAACGTCGTAATCGGGCCCTATTAAGGAGTTGCAACCGACGGCAAGCCGTGGTTGAAAAATGCCCGATCCGGTGTGCGGCAGCGATCATCTCGCTAGGAGATGCCAAGAAAGATCCGGATGTCAGAGGAGGGGATTCGTGAGGGGCTAGAGGGTTGAGAGATGAGGGATGCAGGAGGAGCAGCGTGCAATGCGCGATGAAGAGGGATTAGTGCATGGTTGGGGCCGATGGTGGGGTGCGGATGCCGGATAGTGTTTTATACGTTGGTGTCTATTTTGCGTCTTGCTGGTCGGGACTGTCGGCTGCCGCGGGTCGATAAATCTTGAGCGTGTGGTCTGCAGGGTCGTACAGGTACTCGTCGCCTTCATCCAATTCGGGCAATTGAATCTTGTTGAACTTGATCACCCGTTCCATAAACTCTTCGTGCGATTTAGGAAAGTCTTCGTTGAGCCCGTAGTCGATATTGATCGCGTGCTTGACTTGGTCAAATATAATTTGATGCTTGGCGTACATGCCGGCTCCCAGTACGGATCCCAAATAACCGCCTTCTTCGCGTGAAAGTTTGCCCTTCTTGGGGTCACGCCCGGTCACTTCGCGCGGCTCAGATGAGGTGGCGTCCGGCGAGACGGCAGCCGCTTGTTCAGGGGTGCTTTTCTGCGACGGTTCCGCTATGGGGGCTGCGCTCTCTGGCACGTCCAGCTCCGGGACTTCACAACCTGCCGAGAGTGTCAGCAAACTGATGGCCGCGAGTAGCGTGGGATTTTTCATAATTGGCTTTCACCGGAGTGGGGGGTGGATTGGGAAGCGTGCTCGAGCTTTGGTTTTCATGTCTGTGCAGCCGTCGGTCCGATCTTCCATGTTTGCATTTGTTCTATCTGGTCACGATGGGACATATCGAATTGCAACGGAGTCAGTGTGATGTGTCCTGCTCGCAAAGCGGAGAGGTCGGTTTCGGTGTCGCTGGGTGGGTCGGGGGCCATGCCGGTTGCCCAGTAATAGTTCCGGCCGCGGGGATCGCAGCGGCGCTCAAAATCCTCTCCCCAGGGAGCGGTCGCCACAGGTACCACATGGACGTCTGCCTCGGTGGCCAGCGCGCTGCTGGGGATGTTCATGTTATAAAGTTGTTGCTCGGAGTTAGGCTGAGCAAGTATCTGTTGGATAATGCCAGCGGTGATTCGGGCCGCCGCATCGTACCGGGCCGCTTCGTCGTATTCAAGCGACACGGCCACACTCGTGATCCCGTAAAATGCTCCCTCGATTGCCGCGGCCACCGTGCCTGAGTAGAGCACGTTGATTCCGGCGTTCAGTCCGCTATTGATTCCACTGACTACCAGCTCAGGCCGTGCCTGGCAAAGCTCGCTGACGGCCAATTTTACACAATCGGCGGGGCTGCCTTCGACGGCCCAGCCGCGCCGTTGCCCCGCGTCGTCAAACACCTTGCGGGCCATCAGCGGCGTCAGGTAGGTGATCGAGTGGCCAACGCCGCTTTGCTCGGTGAGAGGTGCGGCCACGGTCACGTCCCCTATCTTTCGCAACTGGCGCTCCAAGGCTGCCAAACCGGGGGCATAGATGCCGTCGTCGTTGGTGAGCAAGATTTGCACGTCGTAAATGTCCTTGTACCAGAAGGTTTCGTCGATCGGGCTTGGTGACCATCATAATCCGTACCGTGGCGAAACGGCAACGTGCTGTTGCCTTTGCGGCAACGAGCGGGGCCTAGGAGAGAGCTGTAAGGGGCCCAGGTATATGGAATGACCTACCACCAAGGCCCAGTGACCGATGATCGAGGCAAATGTCGTTAGAACCGCCTGTGCGAGGTGCGCGGTGCGAGATCACCAGGTCTGACCACTCGCGCCCCTAGCCCCTCACCCCCAGCCCCTCTTATAATGCTGGGTTTCCCCGCCAGGAGACTGCGATGACAGCGACGGCTTCGTCGCCTACCGATATTCCGAGTTCCGTAGCCGCGCAGCGCGTACTGGTACTCGATTTCGGTTCGCAATACGCCCAATTGATTGCCCGTCGGGTACGCGAGCAAAACGTTTACTGCGAAATCGTCCGCCACGATATCTCGGCCGATCGGGTGCGGGAACTCGCGCCCTTGGGTCTGATTCTTTCCGGTGGCCCGGCGAGCGTGTACGAAGTCGGTGCGCCGCAATGCGACGCGGGGTTGTTTGATCTTGGATTGCCCATTTTGGGCATCTGTTACGGCATGCAGTTGGCCTGCCAGGCGCTGGGCGGCCAAGTCGACAACGCACCTTCCCGCGAGTACGGACGCGCGGGGTGCCGAATCAACCACAAGGATCGACTATTTGCTGGTGTCAGCCCCCAAACCGAAGTATGGATGAGTCATGGCGATCAAGTGGCCAACATCTCCGATAATTTTTTGCCACTGGCAAGCACGGGAACTTGTCCTTATGCGGCCGTTAAGCACAAGCAGCTCCCCATTTACGGCCTCCAGTTTCATCCCGAGGTAACCCACACGCCCGAAGGGGGCAAGGTGCTGGCCAACTTCCTGCATCAGATTTGTGGCACTACTGGGACCTGGAAGCTGGGCGACTTTGCGGCTGAGTCCATTGCCCGAATCCGCGCGCAAGTAGGTGAGAAGCGGGTCATTTGTGGTTTGTCGGGCGGCGTCGACTCTTCGGTTGTTGCAGCCCTGTTGGCAGAGGCGATTGGTCCCCAGCTTTCTTGCATTTTGATCGATAACGGACTGCTGCGTCAGGATGAAGAAAAGTCCGTCATCCAAGAGTTCAGCAACCACTTCCAAACAGACCTGCACGTCGTCAAAGCAGAGGACCGTTTTCTGCAGGCGCTGGCGGGCATTACCAACCCTGAGGAAAAGCGGCGCCGCATCGGGCACACGTTTATCGAGTGTTTTGCGGCCGAAGCTGCCATAGTCGACGGGGCGAAATATCTTGCGCAGGGGACGCTCTATCCGGACGTGATCGAAAGCGGTGCGGCGATTGACGGCCCGGCAGACACGATTAAGTTGCATCACAACGTTGGCGGTCTTCCGGAGGAACTGGGTTTCGAGTTGATTGAACCGCTCCGCGATTTATTCAAAGACGAAGTCCGCAGGCTTGGATTGCAGCTCGGTCTGCCGCCGGAAATTGTTTGGCGGCATCCCTTCCCGGGGCCTGGTTTGGCGGTGCGGTGTTTGGGCGAAGTGACCAGGTCGCGTCTGGAAACGCTGCGCAGCGCCGACGCGATAGTTGTTAGTGAGATTCAAGCTGCCGGCCTCTATCGCGAAACGTCCCAGGCATTTGCGGTCTTGCTGCCTGTCCAAAGCGTAGGTGTCATGGGCGATAGCCGCACCTACGACGATGCACTGGCGGTGCGCTGTGTGAATACCGACGATTTTATGACCGCCGACTGGAGTCATTTGCCTTACGAGCTCCTGGCGCAGATCTCGACGCGCATCATTAACGAAGTGAAAGGCGTGAATAGGGTCGTTTACGATATCAGTTCTAAGCCGCCGGCTACGATTGAGTGGGAATAGGGATGTCACAAAAATACATTTACCAAATCACCGACCTGACCAAAAAAATTGGCCAGCGCGAGGTGCTGAAAAACATTTCTTTGGCTTTCTACCCCGGCGCAAAGATTGGCGTGCTCGGTCGTAATGGGTCTGGAAAGAGTACGCTGCTGCGGATAATGGCCGGCAAGGACACTGATTTTGAAGGGGATGTCCGTTTAACAGATGGGTTCACGGTTGGGTTGTTGGAGCAAGAGCCGCATCTCGATCCTGACAAGGACGTGCAGTCCAATGTCGAGGATGGGGTGTCGGCCATGCGTGCGATGCTTGAGGAGTTTACAGCGATCGGCGAGAAGTATGCCGAAGTCGCCGATGACCCCGAGGCGATGGAAAAGCTTATGAACCAGCAGGCCGCTCTGCAGGACAAGATTGACGCGGCAGATGCGTGGGAGATCAATCGGCAGGTCGAGATTGCGATGGATGCGATGAATTTGCCCCCAGGTGATTCGCCGGTGGCGCATTTGTCAGGTGGGGAGAAGCGTCGCGTCGCGCTCTGTAAGATTCTCTTGGAAAAGCCCGATCTGTTGCTCCTGGATGAGCCGACCAATCATCTCGACGCCGAGAGTGTTGCCTGGTTGGAACGCCATTTGGCCGAGTATTCCGGCACGATTGTCGCAGTGACCCACGATCGCTATTTTCTCGACAACGTCGCGGGTTGGATCTTGGAACTCGATCGCGGACAAGGAATTCCTTGGGAGGGGAATTACACTTCGTGGCTGGAGCAAAAAGGAAAACGTCTGGAACAAGAGGAAAAGAAAGCCAGTGCGCGCCAGCGCTCGCTGAAGCGAGAGCTCGAATGGGTGCGGATGGCACCCAAGGCGCGGCAAGCAAAAAACAAAGCGCGGGTACAAGCTTATGAAAAAATGGCGGCCGAGCAGTTTGAGGATCGGCCCGACGAGCTAGAAATCCAAATCCCGCCGGGGCCTCGATTGGGAGACATGGTGATCGAAGCGGAGGATCTGGCGAAATCCTATGGTGACCGCGT
>JAKVCC010000019.1:0-12562 GCA_022448265.1 Pirellulales bacterium | reverse complement strand
ACCTGGAGGAATCGTTGGGATCGTTGGCCCCAATGGATCGGGCAAAACGACGTTGCTTCGAATGCTGATGGGGCTGGAAACGCCCGATCAGGGTGCCTTGAACATCGGCGAGACAGTGGAGCTTGGATACGTGGATCAATCGCGCGATGATCTGGTGGCGGAAAACACTGTCTACGATGAAATTTCCGGCGGTCTCGACATGCTGGGGATGGGGAACCGCACGATGAACTCGCGTGCTTATGTTGCCCGGTTCAATTTCGTCGGGACCGATCAGCAGAAAAAAGTCGGCATCCTTTCCGGTGGCGAGCGCAATCGAGTGCATTTGGCGAAATTGCTCCGCCGCGGGTCGAACGTACTCCTGCTCGACGAACCAACCAACGATATTGATGTCGATACACTTCGCGCGCTGGAAGAAGCAGTCGCCAATTTTGCCGGTTGTGCGGTGGTGGTCAGCCACGACCGGTGGTTCCTAGACCGCCTGGCAACGCATATCCTGGCTTTTGAGGGTGACGGCCATGTCCATTGGTGTGACGGAAATTTTGAGGCCTACGAGCGCGAACGTCGTGAACGCCTGGGCGAAGATGCTGACCAGCCGTATCGTTTTCGGTATAAGAGGTTGCAGCAGACCTAGGCGCATCGCTGGCAGCTGGTGATGCGGCGAGGAGTTTATTGGTACAGGCAGGTTTACTGGTAATCGCAGTGTTTACTGACGGGGTACCCAAAAAATGAGTGTTATTCGTCTAGGTTCGACGCAGAAGTTTTCAAATAATTGGGGTGCCGTTTTTAGCGGTGGCCGAAACAAGGCAGTGGCCAAGAAAAAGTCATCTCTAAAATCTAATTCGAAGAAAGGCTCCAAGAAGGCCGCAAAGAAATCAAAGAAGAAGTCTGCAAAGAAGACAAAGGTTGCTAATAAGCGTGCCGGCACGAAGAAAAAACCTGCGGCAAAGAAAGCAAAGAAGAAGGCTGCAAAGAAGACGAAGATTGCTAATAAGCGCGCTGGTACGAAGAAAAAAGCTGCCGCAAAGAAAGCAAAGAAGAAAGCAAAGAAGAAAGCCAGCACATCCAGAAGGGCCGCCGCCAAGAGGTCGCCTAAGAAAAAAAAACTGAAGAAGTCGGCAAGAAATCCGGCCAAGGCGAAATCTAAGTCGCGTCAAAGGCAATTGTTTTGATGTTTGTCTTGTGATGCCAATGGGCGAAATCCCGCTAGTACCGTGAACCCAATCGCCGGGCTGCAGTACCAGACCTCTCTGCGGTGGATGCTATAGAAGGGCGGGCGCGACAACCCATCGAGTGAGTGCATGGCCATGTACCAGCCTGTGCAGGGCCCTGCGCGGCCGGGCGGACTGCAATTGGCGACACAAGCGGACGAGCTTGTAAAACTGAGCATCCCCCGCCCATTGTGCGGACAGGTTGCCAGCACACTTGCAACTGTGGAGCCACTACGCTCGGCCAAGAAATTCGCCTGTTCGGGTATCGACTTTGACAGACTCGTCTTGTTTGAGATACTCGGGCACTTGAATCGTGAGCCCGGTTTCAAGTTGGGCAGGTTTGTTGCGGGACGTAGCAGAATTGCCTTTGATGCCTGGGTCGCACTCGACGATCTTCAGTTCAACCGTGACGGGGAGTTGCAGGCCAACGCACTGGTCGTCGTAGACCAGCGCCAACATGCCTTGTAAGTCGGCTGTGACGTACTGCATTTCATCGGCAATGTCGTCTGCGGGAATCGAGTACTGGTTGTAGTCCTCGGCATCGAGGAAATGGACCTGGTCAACGTCGCAGTACATGAGCGAAACCGGGCGGCGCTGGAAGTCGGCTTCGTCCATGTTGTCTGACCCCTTGCACGTAAAGTCGGCCTTCTGCTTGCTGACCAGATTGCGGGCCCGAAACTTATACAGCGTCGCTCCGCCGCGGGCCGAAGGGGATTGGACCCGAACGCCTTCGACGATATGTGGGGCGTCGTTGTGCAAAACGATGCCCCCCGGTTTGAGTTCTTTGGCTAGCATTGAGTCATGAAGGGGATATGAGGAGGGAGCAAAGGAGACGGGAGTGATCCGTCGTGACAGGCGCGATTCGTGGTGAAAGGAGGCGACATCTGGAGGGTCTGGTTACTCGATAGGCGATCCACGCCGGGCCCAGCAGCTACGCGCTGCACGCCCGGGTTAGCGAACAAAACCATTCGAACGACGCAGCGCACGCATGGCAGTCATCTGGGCGAGTTGTCCAATAGGGTTCGCCCAGCAGGATCTACCGCGCATCGCCGCACCTTAGGTAATTATTTCGCCCGCCGCAGGGTCAAACGTTAGGCCACCGGTGAGTCCTTCCAGCGCATCGACCACCGTCAGGATACAAGTGGGGTCGAGCATGTTGAACGCATCCTCGTCTTCGTTGCAGGGGCCTGCAAAGTCGTCGCCGAAGGCGCCTAAGTCCATCGGCGTGTCCGCACTGCTGGCCGGGAGCCGTTCGTAATGGGCCAAGTCGAGGCGAGCATCGGACAGTATGATCGATTGTAGTTTCTCCGCTGACAGTTGTGACTCGAACTCTTTTGCCCAGGCAAGATTCTGTTCGATCACCGCATCGCCGACCTCATAGCTGATTTCGACGGCCGCATGGTCTTCCATAGACTCGACCAGTAGCGACTCGAGCATGCCTCCGTCGTCAGCTGAACGATTTTCAATGCGGTATCGACCATTGGCTTCGGTGATCGCGCCAGCCACCTGCGCGAGCGTGGGCCGGCGGTCGTGCGGAAAAAGGATAAAATAAGTTTCCCGCCAATGCAGCTCGTCAGAATTTCCGGCCATCTTACCTCTGCGAATTACGGATGCGGTGAATAGAAGTTTTACTTACCATTTGCTTTCCTCCCCGCCTTCGCCTTCGATGGGGCCCAAGCCGCCCTGCCACAATTCTAGTTGTTCCTGCATCTTATCGCGATCACCGTCATTTGCCCAAACGGATTCCCCCTGTTCGAGACGTATCTCGTAGCAACCCTCCCGCTGACAATCATCCTCACCGCAAAAATGCGGGGTGGCGGAAATCCAGATCACTCGATACAGGGGCACAAGCTTGTCATCGACGCGGCAGAGAATCGACACTAAATACCTCCTCAGGATTGACCTAATTCCACGGATCGCTTCGTCGCTGCTGCCACTGCGGCTCGCAAGGCGGCAGCCCCTTGCTGCTTTTTCCATGCTTCGAGTCCAGCCAGGGTCGTGCCGCCAGGGCTGGTGACCTGACCTCGCAGCTCTGCCGGCGGGGTTCCCGTAGTGAGTACCATTTCGGCCGCGCCGCGCATCGTCTGCACGGCTAGCTTGTCGGCTAACTCGGGGGGCAAGCCTTGGGCAGTTCCTTCAGCGGCCAGCGCTTCAATCATACTATAGACAAATGCTGGCCCTGAGCCAGAAAGACCGGTTACCGCATCGAGCGATTCCTCTTTGACCTCGAATGCTTGGCCAACGCTCAGCAACATCTGATGGACCCGGCGGGCATCCTCGGCCATGGCGTGGGGGCCGAGGCTGTAGCAACTTGCGCCCATGCCAACCAAGCACGGTGTGTTCGGCATGACGCGTATCAAGCGCGTCTGCGGCGGCAGGTCATGCGCAAGTTTTTTCAGTGTCACTCCGGCCGCGATCGACACCAGTAGATGGTGGCCATCGACCTTGTCTGCTATCTCGCCCAGCACGGCGGACATTACCTGAGGCTTGACGGCCAAGATTACCAAATCCGCAGCGGCGAGTACTTGTCGGTTGTCATCGACGACGCGCACGCCGGGGACTTGTTCGGCGAAGGTCCGCCGCGGACCCTCGTGGGGATCCGCTGCTAGCATGTCGGTGCCAACGAGCAGCCCCGCCTGCGCGCACCCGCGCGCTAGGGCGGTCGCCATCCTGCCTGCACCAATAAATCCGATCATTTTTGTCATGTGTGCCCAGTGCCAATCCCCGTGCACCAGCCGCCCAGCACCGGGCGCTGCGCGACGTGTACTATCAGTATCCAGTTAGCACTTGTTTCCAGCAAGCACTCTCGGTCTCAAGAAATTATCCTATGCCATACCTTTACCGGGAACAATCTTCCACAAAAAGGGGCGTGCTTGCAATGTGGGGACTTGCTTCACCTACCCCAACCGCGCTGGGGCGACCGAAAATCCGGGCTGGACGCTTCGCAGAGGATTTGGAACACTTCGCGGCGCGATCGCGTGTTTTGTTAGCTACTTATGTCGAAATTGTCGTTACAGCACTAATGCTCTTACTTAGGTTCCCAAAGGATGGGAGGAAATATGATGAGGAGCTTGCCCGTTTCTCTCAGTCATGTCCTGATGATTAGTATGCTTTGGGTGTGCGCCACGCAAACTCAGGCACAACTTCTTCCTTTGCCGGCAGTTTCGCCAGTCGGAAACGTGGAGCAGGCGGGGGGCAGCATTCCTGCCGGCGACGCTGCAGGTAGCACATGGCAGGCAAGTTGGTGGAAGGTCACACTGCCAAAAATCACCATGCCAACTATGACGATGCCAACTATGACGATGCCAAAAATAGCCATGCCCGACATGTCGAAGATATTCAGGCCCGTCACGTCCGGTTTCCACGAGGTGGTTACCGGTTCGAAGAAAGTATGGGAAGGCACCAAGCAAATGTTCGCTTTTAGGGGCGGTGGGGCAAACGGGGCTAGTACGCCACGAGAACAGGCAGAGCCCAAGTCTTCCTTCTGGGGCCGTTTGTTGAACTGGAGTGCCGAGCCGGCCGCGCCCCAGACGGTGGGCGAGTGGATGTCGCAATCCCGGGTCGATTACTAAGGGCCTATCCAAGTGTCTTGGAAATGCAACGATTGCTCGCAGCATGGTGCCATCATACCTGTTAAACGAATTGGTTCTTGGCACCCAGTCGCGAAGCATCGGCTGGCGGGCGGGCAAGAGTTGATTTTTTTGCCGAAAACTATTTTTCGCGACTCACCGTAGAAAATCCCATGGGGAAGAAAATCTCGTTGAACTTGCCAGTGCGTCGCATTGGCGGCCTTACGATTGTGCTCTTGGTGGGTGCGGGCGTGGGCTGCCAAGCTGGGAAAGGCTCTACAGGTTTTCCCGGGCTGACGACAACGCGTGCCCAGCAGAAGATCTTGCAAAAAGTTGAGCAGGACCCTTTTCCCTCGCCGGGCGACGTAGGGATGCACGAACCGAACGATTGATTCATAATCTGCCTATGGCGCGCGGTGTTCGGGGGCCATTTTTCGCATACGGATCGATCGGTCCCAGTGTGTTCCAGGCAGTTGGCACACTTTCCCCGCATTTCTCGGGGACCGGGTTCTAGACGCTTTGTCATGTGGATGTCCATAATCGGTATTAGCCCTGGCCCCGGCTCGACGCTTCTGGGCGTATCAGGCGTTCGGATACCGCAGACAAAATGACTTGCTGGACCTCCCATGAAATCGGAATCCCGTCTACCCAAACTCCCTTCGATGACGGAGTTGCTCCAGCACCCCTCGGTAGAGAAAGTTCTCCAGAGAGTGAATCAATCGACCGTCGCCCAGCGCGCAACGGGTTTTTTAGCTGAGTTGCACTCTAGCTGGCGCGATAAGGCTGAACAGGGCGTACCTTCTTTAAGCCAATTGGCTGAGCGGCTGGCCCAGCGGCTGATGGGCCAGCCTGTCCACGCAGCTCCGGCCATCAATGCCACCGGGCAGATATTTTCTTCCCGCTGGCAAACACCTCTGTCCGACGCGGCGCAGCAAGAAATGCTTCGTGTGGCGGGTGAATTTCATGAGTCGACGCCGGCCCAACAACAGCAGGTCTGCGCGCTGCTTTGCGAGCTAACCGGTGCCGAGGCAGCTTGGGTGCTGAGCAGTTATCGTGTTGCCAGCGAATTGGCCAGCGGATGCGAAGACTTCTGTGCCGATTTGGCGAACATTGCGGGCCTCGTTGATCCGTCTGAGTCAGGCTATGCGCCGGCGGCAATGCCGTCGGTGAGGACGATTTCCGCCCGCATCGAATCGGGCGCCGAATTGGTGGTCTGTGACGGGGCCGGATTGTTGGGGGGCCCGAGTTGCGGAATTGTCGTGGGTCGGCGCGATGCGATCGAAAGACTGCAACGCCACGTTTGGGCCGACATGTTGGCTGCCGGAAACATGCAGTTGGTTGCTCTCATTGCAACGCTGCTGGCCTATCGGACGACCGAGTGGGTGATCCATCAGATTCCCATTTGGCAATTGTTATCTACGCCATTGGAAAATCTGAGGCAGCGCTGTGAACGATTGGCTCCTTTGATTGCCGAATGCCAGGCGGTTGACGCGGCCGTGCCCACCCAGTGCGAATCATTGTGGTATGTTGGTGAGCAGATACAACTGGCCGGACCGACTTGGGCGATACAATTACGCCCCACGGAAGAAACAACTGAGCCGATTGCTCTCCAGCTTGCGGAGGCGTCGCCGATGGTGGCCTCTCGCGTGCTTCCGGATGCGGTGTGGTTTGATATGAGGTCAGTTTTTCCCAGATGGGACCAGCAACTCGTCGAGGTCTTTCGAAATGTCTGACCACAGAACTAGCTCGCCGCAAGACTAGTCTAGCCGAGAAGAATAGTCGCCTTGGGTGAGAGCGAAAAAGTCGCCTTGGCAGCCCGTCAGCATTCGCGGCAATTCTAGGTGGAGTAAGTAGTTTGGCGGCAGAAGTTTATGGTTTCTTCCCGGCCGCGTCGATCTTGCCCAGTTTGGTCGCTGGCGTTACTATGACACGACTTCGCGATCCTGTGGCGTTCTGCACGACCTGTATGTTAAGGGTCGTTTTTCTTTCTTGCCTGTGTGGTCGCGCCTCCGGAAAACTGAGAGAGGGAATGTTATGAATTATGCCCATTCGGGTTCATGTTTGCGTCGTCCGGCACGACGTCTGGCCCTCCTCATCTTGGTGGGGCTGTCGCTGGCGAGTCTAGGCGTAGGAGTCGTCGCCCAGTGGGCGCACGCGCGGCCGACCGATCCGGATCGCGACGATCGTAGGATCGCCATCATGGTATCGGCCTGGATGGATCGGCATCATCTCTCCGAGATGCATGTTGACGATGAAGTGTCGCGGCGCACCCTGACTAAATTTACCGAGACGCTCGATCCCGTTAAGCTATTCTTTTTTCAAAGCGACATCGAGGATTTCGCACACGAAAAATCCCAAATCGACGACTACGTATTGAACGGGGATGTGACTCTTGCCAAGCGCATGTTTGACCGGTTTCTGCAACGCGTGCAGGAACGTATTGCCGTTGCGCAGAATCTGGTTGATGCGGAGCACGACTTTTTACTTGATGAAGAGATGATTCGTGATCCGGAGAAAATGACCTATGCCACCACGGAGGCCGAGGCCGACGAGCGATGGCGAAAACGGGTTAAATATGACTTGCTGAGGCTTACAGCTGATGACGTTGCCCACGGCGAAGCAGTGGAGCGGCTACGGAAGCGATACCGCAGTATTCGACGCAATTGGGAGCAAACTAACAACGACGAACTCCTCGAATTATTTCTTTCGGCGCTGACGACGAGTTTCGACCCCCACAGTAGCTACATGTCTCCCAGCTCGCTGGAAAACTTCATGATCCAAATGGGGCTTGAGTTAGACGGCATTGGAGCCTCGCTGCAGTCGAAAAATGGCGAGACGATTGTCAAGCGCATCATTATCGGCGGTGCTGCCGACAAGGATGGGCGACTCAAGATCGACGATATTATCACGGGCGTGGCCCAGGGAAATGACGGGGAGTTTACCGATATTGTAGAGATGAAAATCAATGATGTCGTACAATTGATCCGTGGCGAGCCGGGAACAATTGTCCGGTTGGAGGTCGATCCGGCCGATAAGACGGGCACCAAAATTCTCGATATTACGCGCGCCCGGATAGAACTGAAAGACAGCGAAGCGCGGAGTGCCATTGTAGAACGTGCGCCGCGAACTGGGGTTGCGGCAGCTGAACCTCAGCCAAGTGCCGCTGACAATCAGGCGACCGGGTCCAGCGGCGAGCAAGCCGTGGGTGCGGGCGACACAGCATTTAAGATTGGTGTCGTGAGCCTGCCCAGTTTTTATATGGATATGGATGGCCGCAGATCGGGCAATCCCAATTTCAAGAGTACCTCTCGCGATGTGCGGCGCCTGTTGGAGGACTTCAACCAGCAAGGCGTTGATTTGGTGGTAATGGATCTCCGCTTTAATGGAGGTGGCTCCTTACCCGAATCGGTTGCCACAACGGGTTTGTTTATTGATCAGGGGCCGGTCGTCCAGGTCAAGGGAACGGACGGGCGGGTGCGGCCGTATGAGGATTCTGAGCCAGGTCAAGTCTGGTCGGGACCATTGATCGTGTTGATCAACAAGTTTAGTGCGAGCGCGAGTGAGATTTTTGCGGGAGCCATCCAAGATTATGATCGGGGCATCATCGTGGGGGATCACTCCACGCATGGGAAAGGCACCGTTCAAGAGCTAAAGAACCTGGGCCAACGGATCTCAAACTTTAATCCGCCCAATTATGGCGCTCTGAAAATGACTATTCAGCAGTTTTATCTTCCCGGTGGCGACAGTACCCAGAGTCGAGGCGTAGTGTCGGATATCGAACTGCCCTACCGGACCACCTACTGGGAAGGGATTGGCGAAGCCGATCTCGACTATGCGATGGAGTTCGATCGCGTGGATCCGCTGCCCCATGAGCGCTATCGAGCTGCCAGCAGGCAGATGGTTGAAGGACTGAAGGAGCGTTCAGCGCAGCGTTGTGAGACGGCGGAGTTTTTCACCAAGGAGCGTCGCAAAATAAAGCGCTATTTGAGTAGTCTTGAGGAGGCGACCGTGACGCTCAATAGAGAAAAGTTTCTTGCTGAACGAGAAGAGGTAAATGCCGAGAAAGACCAGGAAGAAATCTTTGAAAAAATGCAGGGTGACGACCACCCTGTTTTTCCTCTGGAGTCTGGCCATCCTCTGGCGCCCTACAACGAAGAGGTGATGGCCATTGCCCTCGACTATCTGGAGTTGTTGGCTGGAAACCAAGTGGCGGTGACACGCTGAGTTCGGCGCGGCGGCAGCTTTGGTGGCCTTGCGGTGTGTCGGTGGTTGATGCTCGGGTTCTGCGCAGTGGGGCAGGAGTAACCTAAGTAGACGTCCTTGCGGCGACCTTTTTCGGCCGACGGCCTCATCAAGTAAGTGGAACTGTGAGTCCGTCGTAGGCCAACTCCACACCGGATGGCAGCTCTGCGCAGGTGACCTCATGCTCAAAGTCATGCGAGATATGGGTTAGCAGCGTCCGCCGCGGCGCGAGTTCTGCGGCGACAGCCAGCGACTCTTCTAAGCCAAAATGGGTTGCGTGCGGTTCGCGGCGGAGGCAGTCGAGGACCAATACGTCGAGCCCGCGGAGTTTTTCCATGCTCGCGGGAGGAATCCCGTTGGTGTCCGTGCAGTAGGCTACGTTTCCAAAGCGAAATCCTAGCACCTGAAAGCGGGGGCCATGTTTGAGCCGTACAGGTATCACCGGCGTCCCTAAGATCTCAAACGGTTCGAGTCCGATCGTATGCATTTGCAATTGGGGCACGGCTCCCGCGTGAAGCCCGTGGGCCGGCTCAAAGGCGTAATCGAAGGATTTGCGAATGCGCAATTCGACTGGAGGTTCACAGTACAAGGGAACGGGTCCGCCGAGGTAGAACTGCATCAACCGCAAGTCGTCGAGTCCGAAAATGTGGTCGGCATGCTCGTGTGTGTAAAGAACGGCATGGACCATACCCAGTTTTTCGCGCAGCAATTGTTCGCGCAAGTCAGGCGGCGTGTCGATGAGGAGATTGCCCTGGGGAAGTCCAATTGCCAGCCCACAACGGGTGCGACGATTGCGAGGGTTGTCACTAGTGCAAACATCGCAGTCGCAACCGATCGCCGGTACGCCGACGGAGGTGCCGGTGCCCAGGAAAATCATCTGGCCTTGGATGGGGCGACTGGCCGCTTGGCGTGACAAGTTGGACCTTTCGGTTAGATCGAATAATTGGCAAGAAGCTTTTAACTAGCACCCTTGGTGGGATACCTCGGTCAGATTTTGAAGAAGCGATGCGGCGGCTCCATTGTCGAGCGCTGTCGCGGCTAGTTGCGCGGCCTCGGTGGGCGACTTGCAATGCGCGGCGGCGATCAGACCGGCCCCGGCATTGAGTACCACGATATCGCGGGCGGGCCCCGGCTCACCTGCGAGCACCTGGCGGATAAGCTCTGCGCTTTGTTCGGGCGTGCTGATTTGAATCGAATCGAGCGGAGCTGATTCCAGGCCGAAGTCTTGCGGTTGCCAATCGAAGTGCTGTTGGACATCATTTTCAATCTGTGTAACCCGTGTCGTACCGGCAAGGGTTACTTCGCCCAGTCCGTCTTCGCCGCTCACCACCAGCGCTCGCTTGGTGCCCAACTCGTGGAGCGCTGATGCGACGAGCGGACGAAGTTCGGGTCGACCGACGCCCAGCAATTGGTGGGTGGCTCCGGCTGGATTGGCCAGTGGACCCAGGAGATTGAAGATCGTGCGAATACCCAGTTGTTTTCGCACCTCAGCTACGTGTTTCATTGCCGGGTGCATCAGCGGCGCAAAGCAAAAACAGATTCCCAAGCGGTCCAGGCAGTTTTCCACTTGCGCGACGCTGGCCCCAATATTCACGCCCAGCGCTGCCAGCACATCGGCGGAGCCGCTTTTGCTGGTGACGCTGCGGTTTCCATGTTTGGCAAGTGGTACTCCGGCGGCGGCGATTACCAATGCTGCAGAGGTGCTGATGTTGAACGTGGTACTGCCACCGCCGCCGGTGCCACATGTGTCGAGCAACTTTTCGTGCCGGCTACGAATCGGCGTCATGCTGTCACGCATTGCCGCGGCCGCCCCGGCTACCTCTTCGGCCGTTTCACCCTTGGCTGCCAACGCAGACAGGAGCAACCCGATTTGTTCTGCGCTGGCCATCCCCGACATCACATGGCCGATGGCCAATGTCATTTCTTCACGCGACAAATCCTCGCCGGCCGATACACGCCCGAGCAGACTATTGAACGTATCACTCATGGTCTCGGTATTCCTGAAGGGGGAGGTGCGGTATGGGGATTCTACCGCGAACCGTCGCAGAACTGTAGTCAAGACTGGTGCATAATGACTCGTCGCATGGGTTTCAGGTCCGTTCCACGAGCCTCTGGGGGTAAGCCCTCACCTTGGGCGTGATTTCCAGAAAACCGGTCACCCATCATCAGGCTCTCCGCCTGAAGAACCGGATGTCAGTGATCATAACATCAGTATCCTGCTTGTCCGCATCAGAATTTAATATTTACTACGATGCTGAGGCTACCCGGACAGTCTTCTATTCGGCTGTCACCAAAACCTCGTTGACCCTTTGTGCGACTTTGACACGGAGTACTCGACCAACTGCAGTAACTCCGATGAGCGCCGGACGGGTGGTGAAGGCGATCTTGTCAGGCGCATTCCTAGTATTACGGAAAAAGTTGGACCTCGAGGGTATTCTTGGGCCCAAAGCTGTTGCGGTTGTGAAGTGCTGCGCCCCCGTGAATCCTCGCGACAAATTCGTTAAAACATTGCAAGATCCCAGCGGGGGGCCAATCGGCATACTCACTCACTTATGTGACAAGAAAGGTTTCCACCCATGCGACTCGTGCTATCCTTAATGGGTCTTTCCCTTTTCGCCCCACTTTGCATGGCGGAACCGCCAGAGGTGCGTTTTAGGAAGGTGCAGCTAGACCATCGCTTCCGCAGCGAAGGGGTTGCAGTGGGCGATTTCAACCACGATGGCCTGAATGATATTGCGGCCGGCTTTGTCTGGTATGCAGCTCCCGACTGGGAATTGCAGGTCGTCACAACGAAACACCCTTGGAAGAATGGCGCGCTGATTGAGACCCCGGCGCATTTTGAACCGAAGGGTTATTCCAACTGCTTTTGTGCTTTTGCAGAAGACCTGAATGGTGATAGCTGGACCGATATTATCATTTGCGATTTCCCGGGGACGCCAACCTGGTGGTTCGAGAACCCGCGGGAGAATGGAAAGGAATGGACGCGGCACGTCCTGACCCCAGTGACGAATAACGAGAGTCCCCAAATGGTCGATCTGGATCGGGATGGTACACGTGAATTTGTGGCCGCATTTAACCCCGACGCTGTTGATATTGATGGTCCGCAAAAGAGAATGGGTTATTTCACTCGCGGGGCAAACCCGACCGATCCCTGGGACATTCATGCGGTGTCCGCTGCAGGTGCGCCGGGGTGTAACCGCTATTCACACGGTTTAGGGATCGGAGATGTCAATCTGGATGGCCGGCAGGATATCGTTTGTGAAGCCGGTTGGTGGGAAGGCCCAGAGGAATCCTCGGGGGCGTGGAGCTTTCACGAGGTTCCGTTTGGTTTGGGAGCTCAAATATTTGTTTATGATTTCGACGGCGATGGCGATCAAGATGTCCTTACGAGCAGTCCGCATGCGTTTGGCATTTGGTGGCATGAACAGCAGGCTCCCGGCCAGTGGCGGAAACAGGAAATCGATGTGAGTTTTTCGCAAACACATGGAGTCTGTTTGGCCGACATGAATGGCGACGGACTAATGGACTTTGTGACGGGAAAAC
>JAKVCC010000018.1 GCA_022448265.1 Pirellulales bacterium | reverse complement strand
TCATCGATATCGCCCGCCGGCGCCAAAAATCTTGCAACTACGCACTCGATGGAAAAATTTTGTCCCAACACCGTGCGATTCGCTGCCTTGGCCAGCGAACGGTAAAATAACCACTGCTGGCGGCCGCACTGCGCCCGATAACCTACCGCAACGTCAGACGACTGGATCTCCAAGGCTTCGGCAACGGTAAGCTGCCTCCAGGTACAGGGCTTCTTAATTCTCGAGTTTTTCAGGTCGATTAATAGCGGGCACGCCATATTGGTGCCATCCCACTCTTGCTCCAGCTGTAGGTCCCCATCCGAAGCGATAAGCTGGCCTACTCGTGGGTCGCTGCGCCACTCGGGCAGTGCCAATGGCAACACTCGGGCCACGGGCCGGGCAGCGTGCAGCAGACCTTCGCGAGTTTCTGGCTCGCCTTGAAAGGCAATGTTGCCATCCAGCGGCAGCCGATACCGATGGCACATCTTACCGCTCGAAACACCGATCACATTATCTGCGAGCAGCAAGAACATCTCTTCGCGCGCCAGAAGAATCTGCCGTTCCAGCCGCGCACCATCGGCCAAGTCAATGGACAGCTCCAAATAGTCGACATCGTCGTCACTGAACCAACACACCTCGTCCCAAGAGCCGGCCGGCTCGAGTCGTTTACCACCGAGCGTCGTTTCCCAACTCCAGGTGCCAGCGATCAGTCGGCGCGATTCGCCCCAAACTTCCAAACCCAAGTCAGGAGTACTATAGTCAATCGCAACCGACGGCGCGCGGCGGTGCCACTCTGTGCGCATGTAAGCCACACCTGCCCATTCACAGTTTTCCGAAGTTTCGGGCACCACATGGACTTGCTTACCTTTAAGCTCGGTGGTGATCTTTTTCTTTAATAGAGCGCGGGCTGCGGAGATGTCGGCCGTGTCGTTTGCAATGTGAAGCGCCGCGCGCAAGAAGTCGGCCGTCCAAGGAGCAGCTTCGGGCCACCCCAGCAGCGGCGTGCCCTGGGGCGACGAAAGCGCGAGCGCATGGGTTGTCAGCTCAGAAAATTGCTCTTCGGCGCTGCGGTTCCAGGTCCCTTTTTTGAACTTATTGCCGAGTACCCGACAACGAGTCCATGTTGCCAGTAGCGGTCGCAAATAGGCCAAATACTGACCGTGTACGAGCCCACGGCCATTGAGAAGCTCGACGAACCCTTCGGAAAGGCCTTCATGCGCGGCGGCCTGCAATTTGTAGACGGGGCGCATTTCCGGAAATAGATATGCCAGCGTCAGTGGCAGCTCTCCGGCCAGTAGTTGTTGCGAAACCCCCTGCTCGGGAGGCAACTCGGCATCGCTCCGCCAATCGGCAGCGGCCTGCGCAACGTGCCAAAGTGCGTCGATGAGCTGCCACCAAAACTCGCGGCCCACCAGTTCGGCCAGCAAAGGCAGCCCATGGGCGACAGCCAGGGTCTCCAAGGCAAAATCCAGCGTCTGCGGAAGGCGAGGGCTCAGTTCAAGCCATCCGGCCACACTTCGCTCCACATCCTCCACCCTGGGACGTTTTTTTCCCGGTTGCCGCCTGCCAAGACCCTCCAACTGCACAATCTGTTGGGCGGCACGTGGTATCCTTGACGCCGACAGACCCCAGTAGAGCGGCGAGGAAGTTGTATCGCAAAGGTCCAGGAGCGTCGGCGGGGCGCTGCGACGGCGCAAATGGCGCGACCACGCCTTCCAGGAATCCTCCGCCTTAACATCCTCTGCGGACACATCCGGAGGAGTTGGCCCCCGCCAAAACCGAGACTCCGACACCATTTCTGATAGTCGAGCAACCTTGGCTCGCTTCTTGCGGCCCACCCTGTTTGAGTCTGCGCTCTCTTGCTTTAGGATATCTGAAGTAGCGGAGGCGTTGATCGTCGAAGCCATTACTTTCCTTGTTGACGAGTCGGTCTTGGCCTATGAGTATTTTATCCTGGCCCAGCTAGCCCCCACCCGCACGACCAGCCAATCCATCTGACCAGCCAGCCATTTCAGCAAACCTATCTGCCCAGAAAAACATGCAGCTAGTGCCACAGGACCTCTAAAAAAAGGAGCGTGAGACAGTGTACCAACTGAGCTTTACACGTCAATTCCGTGCGTTCGGGGCGCGTGCTTCACGGGTTTTGCGCGGCATTTTTGATTCTCTTGCCGATCCTCGCTACTTTGCTGGGACCACGCTCCGCAATCTTCGTGCCCAGCTACGGCACACCCAGTTTAGCGGATACCTGCGCGAGCTGACCTTCCTGGGAATATCTGCCTTGTGCATCAACACGGTGGCGAATGGACTGCTCCTCGCCGCCCAGGGGCGCGCTGCAGATCGGCCCAACATCGTCTTGATCATGCTCGACGATGCCGGCTACGGCGATCTAAGTTGCTATGGACAGCAGAAGTTTTCGACACCCAACGTAGATCGCCTAGCCACCGAAGGTATGCGGTTTACCCATCATTATTCCGGCAGCACCGTGTGTGCCCCGACTCGCTGCGTGCTGATGACCGGCATGCACACGGGACATTGCCAGATCCGGGGCAACCGGGAAGTCAGCCCAGAGGGTCAAGCTCCCCTTCTGGCCGACACACCTACCATGGCCCGACTACTGAAACAGGCGGGTTACGCGACAGGCTGCTTTGGCAAATGGGGATTGGGAGCGCCCGGCTCTGAGGGAGTTCCCACCCAACAGGGCTTCGACGAATTCTACGGCTACAATTGCCAACGACAGGCCCACTCGTATTACCCTACCCACCTTTGGCATAACACGACTCAGATCCCACTGGATGGCAAGACCTACTCGCACGACCTTATTATGGCTGCCTCGCTCGAGTTTATTCGCACGCATTCGGGCGATCCATTCTTTTGCTTTCTGCCCATCACCATTCCGCACGCGGCAATGCAGGTACCGGAGGCATACGCGGCACCCTTTCGAAAGATTTTTCCGCAATTTGAACGCGAG
Organism: Pirellulales bacterium; assembly: GCA_022448265.1. Taxonomy (GTDB): domain Bacteria; phylum Planctomycetota; class Planctomycetia; order Pirellulales; family Lacipirellulaceae; genus Bythopirellula. The sequence continues at coordinate 101,277 of JAKVCC010000018.1, read as the reverse complement.
ACTGGCCAGTACGCTGGCACGGCCGCAAAAAACCCCGCGGCTGCCTTCGCCGGGATGATGACAAAGATGGACGACGGGATAGGCGAGGTGCTTGCATTGCTTGAGGAACTCCGTTTGGCCGACAATACGATTGTACTATTCACCTCCGACAACGGTCCTCACCGCGAAGGCGGCCATGTTCCGAGTTTCTTCAACAGCAGTGGGAGCCTCCGCGGGTTGAAGCGAGATCTGTTCGAAGGAGGCATTCGTACGCCCCTCTTGGCGCGCTGGCCCGGCCATGTTGTAGCAGGCGCAGAAAGCGATTTGCTGTGTGCGCACTGGGACCTGCTGCCAACTCTCTGTGCACTGGCTGGCGCAGCGGCGCCACCGGGCATCGACGGCATCTCGATCGCGCCCACGCTGCTCGGCGAATCCGATGCCCAACAGCATCACGAATTCCTTTATTGGGAGTTCTATGAACAGGGTGGCAAACGCGCGGTCCGCTTTGGCGATTGGAAAGTAACTCAACTCGACGTGCGCAAGAAGACTCCCGGTCCGCTATTAGTTTTCAATTTGGCCAAGGATCCGGGCGAACAGCACAATATTGCGGCAACGCAAGCCGAAGTCGTATCACGGGCTAAACGCTACTTTGCTACCGCCCACGTGCCGTTTGCGCACTGGAAGCTCAACGCTCACCGTTAGTTTTGTTTAGAAAGGCGCACCTATGGAACCCACCAATTTTGCCCGGCCTATGGACGGATACTTGATCGAGCCAATGACCACAGGGCCGACCGCGTTCTGGGAGGGGCATCACGCGACCAATCCATGTGCGATTCGACTAAGTAGCGACTCTCGCGTGTTTTTGGGATATCGAGCAGGCGGGTGGGACGACCGCTTTCAGTTGGATCAAACCGAAGTATGGGGGAGTCATTTGGGCATGGCTGTGCTGACCTCTGACGGTGGGCGCGTCGATTGCCGATTGCCGCTGCCGCTGATGATGATTGAGCGCGACTACCACCTGCCCCAAACGGCCGATCAATATGAGGAGTTTCAGGCTGGTCCGCATGCGACTGCGATCAGCGTGCTGCACGATTTTCGCCTTTGGGAAGACGGCCCATGGCTCTACTGTATTTACCACGAAGGACCATTGGATAAGTGCTTCGACTGCATCGTTCGCATGCGCACCACCGATTTCCTGTTGCGCATCGAGCAATCGTGCTCGCTCGCCGAAATGCAACCTGAGCAAATTCGTGATGCGTGGCGATCGCTCTGGTGGGCTGAAGGAGTTTGGCAACCGTGCGGCACGAGCGGCACCAACCGAATATACGAATCGGAAATTGACAAGAACGATATCGTGTTTATCCGTTTAGCGGACAGCTCGCTGAAGATGATCCATCGGCCGATACCCGACAATTATCTGATCGATACGGAAGACAAGCCTTTCTGCCCTTCTACCGAGGACGGGATTTTAAAAATCGGAACCGTCCAGCAGTCAATACGGCCTGGCCGGTTAGACAATTCGCATATCGGCAACAACGGCATGCCCACACGGGCACAGATTGGCAGCCGTGAAGTCTTTGTGGATCTAGTTCACGGGGTTGAAAACTATCGCATGAGCAACCGCGTCGAAGAAGCCGGCTGGGATCTGGAATATCGAACCTATTTGCGAATTCTCGACTATGAATCGGGCGCGCAGCTCTACTATAGTGACCAGCCGATTTTTGAATCGGACACAAAATGGCAAGACTCGTGCCGTAACGGGGTGTGGGTCAGCGCAAACGACCATCTGCGCTCGGTGATGTTTGTCGGCGGCCAAGTTCCGATAGATCCAAAGAAAACAGGGCTGGACGACAAGTGGTTTGCCTACGTAGGAACGGGAGATACGGCCGTTGGACTGGCCGAATTCACGCTGCGTGAGCTGCTGCCGCGACAAGTGATTGCCGATATCGAAGACCGGGTCGACCTGGACGGACCGCCCTTGGCGGCAGACGAAAACAAGCAGATTTTAGGTCCTGTGGAGGGCTGGGAATTCTCTGTCCAAAACCACCCCAGGTCGCGGCAGATTGCGATTGTCCGCGAACTTGCCGGATCTGGCGAAAAAACGGCGCGGGTCATCGAGCTTCGCCCCGGATACAATGACGCTTACGCCATGTGGATTGAAGAAGGTGCCGTGCAGGTCGACCAGCAACTCGGCTGGGTTGTGAAAACCAAGGTGAAATCCTCTACCAAGGCGGCAGCGGCAGACGGACTTCTGCTGCTGGATAAGGAAAACCCCGAACGGATTCTATATCGATCTGACCACCAAGAACTAACAGTGCCCAGTCACGTGGCCGACGAAGTCCTTTATCTCTACCGTCACCAGCCCATGCGGCGAGCTGGCATTCAGTGGCTGGCACAGAAGGCAGCTGCACATAAGACAATATAGCGTATCGAGCGTCGGCTTCCGGGACCGGCACCCATCCACGTGAGATTAGTCGTGCCAGAAGCAAGCCAATTGAACATCGGCATCGGTTAGAATAAATGGTCGTGCGAAACAATTTCCGCCTAGCAGTCGTCCTTATGGTGCTTGTCGGCTGTCGCGAATCAGCGCCGAGCCCGCAAAAAGCTGAGCGAACATCCGCTGGCACCAGCACGTCCACCGGCGCCGATCCTGCCAAAGATATTGATGTCGCCTTACCCCCCGTCGAGCCACCTGTCGTTCCAGGCGGGGCGGCGTCTCCACACCAGGCTGCAAATAGTACGTTGCCCAAACACCATCTTCGCATGCTCGCAGAACTCAAAGATATCCGTACCCAATCGCAAGGGGAGAACCGCTACGTAGGTCACACCAGCGTGAAGAGACTGAGAGACCAGGCTGCGAACACCTTGGCCAGCGCACCAGCCGCCGATCGATGGAAGGTCCACTTTGCGCTCGGCAAGGCCGAGCTCAAACTTGGGTACGAACGCCCGGCGATCGATGCGTTTTCCGAATGCGTAAACATTGCCGCAAGTCTGCAAGGACGTGTGCCCGAAAAAGCCCAATTGCAATTATTATTCGAACTCGGAGTCGCTTATCTGCGGCACGGCGAGACTCAAAACTGTTGCCGGCGCAATACGCCTGATAGTTGTATCGTGCCAATCCGAGGCGAGGCTATCCACACGCAGCAGGAAGGTTCACAGAACGCAATCAAGTGCTTTACCCAAATCGTGCAGCGAACCGAGCGTTTGTCGCTAATGCATCTCAAGGCTCGGTGGCTGTTGAATATTGCCTACATGACTATTGGTCGATATCCGGACGACGTACCTGCGGCCTATGTGATTCCAGCATCGCTGCTGACGTCTGACGAGTCATTTCCCAGATTCACGAACATCTCCAAGGGATTGGGATTGGGCACCTTTAGTCTGAGTGGCGGTGCGATTTTAGACGATTTCAACGGGGACAACTATTTGGACCTGGCCGTTTCCACCTTCGACCCGGCAGGCCAACTTCGTCATTTTCGCAACAACCAGGATGGCACTTTCCGCGACGCAACTGCCGAGTCCCAACTGGAAGGTGTGTTCGGCGGATTGAACCTGGTGCAGGCCGACTACGACAATGACGGCGATGTCGATATCCTGGTCTTGCGGGGAGCATGGTTATTTGAACATGGCCAGCATCCAAACTCTTTGTTGCAGAACAACGGTGATGGGACATTTGTCGACGTGACGTTTGCCGTGGGCTTGGGGGATGTGCATTATCCGACGCAGACTGCCGGGTGGGCAGATTACGACAACGACGGCGACCTGGATTTATACATTGGCAACGAAACAACGACCGAAATCAACGCTCCTTGCCAACTATTTCGCAATGACGGAAATGCAGCCAATCCGCGCTTTGTAGATGTCGCTGCCCAGGCTGGGGTTAGCAACGGGCGATTTACAAAAGGGGTGGTGTGGGGCGACTACAATGAAGACCGTTTTCCCGATCTCTACGTTTCGAACCTTCGCGGACAGAATCGACTTTATCGCAATCAGGGCGACGGAACCTTTGTGGATGTTGCCACGGAGCTGAACGTCACGGATCCGGCCATTAGCTTTCCGGCTTGGTTTTGGGACTTTGATAACGATGGTCGCCTGGACATCTACGTCGCCGCCTACAATGCCAGTATCGCCAACGTCGCCGCCCATCACTTGGGGATTGGCAGCGACGCCCAGCGGGCTTGTTTGTATCGAGGCAATGGCAACGGATTTGATAATGTCGCCGCGGAATACGGGCTAACGCAAGCAACTTTTCCCATGGGTGCCAACTTTGGCGACCTCGACAATGACGGCTTTCTGGACTTTTATCTCGGCACCGGTGACATTCGCATCTCGGAGCAGGCGCCCAACATTATGTACCGCAATCAGCAAGGACGCGGGTTTGCAGATATCACTATGTCTGGTGGTTTTGGCCACTTACAAAAAGGGCACGCGGTTGTCTTCGCAGATTGGGACAACGACGGTGACCAGGACGTGTTTGAGCAACTAGGAGGCGCCTATCCGTGCGACCGGTTCCACGATGCCCTGTTTGAGAACCCAGGTTTTGGCAATCACTGGATCTCGATCAAGCTGGTGGGAGTCACATCGAATCGATCTGCGATAGGCGCCAAGATTCGTCTCGAAGTGGTTGACGACGGCGAGCGCCGTACCATTTATAAACACGTCAACAGTGGCGGTAGTTTTGGCGCGAACCCCCTGCAACAGGCCATCGGAGTCGCAGCCGCCGAGCGCATAGAACAGCTCGAAGTCTACTGGCCCACCACGGGGCAGACACAATCATTTACAGACGTAGGGGTGAATCAGACGATTCAGATCGTGGAAGGACAAGACCAGTACACGACCATTCCGTTGAAAGCGGTGCCCTATTCCCGCCCAACAAACAACTAACCTCCGCAGCAGCCGGCGGTGCTGCGCAGAAGCAAAGCACAGGGATGCCTGTGGCCTCCTGGGATCTTGGGGCAGGTCATTTCGTTTTTGTAATATTTCGGTTTGAGCCGGGTGCACCCCCTTTTAATTCTAACAAGAATTTGCAAGACGTGCCTGGAGCCTGGCTCGGTGGCACCGCTCTTGGGCATCCTGCCACCGACCGATGGTTTTGAACGCGCTCACGGTGCCAAAACTCTTGCAATTTGACGTCCCATTCCATCTGGCCCAGCACGGTGTCTTGTCGAGTCGCGATGTCCCATCTACAACCAATTCTGTTGTGACGACACACCGGTGCAGTTTCCCTCGTTGCCATCCTCTGGTTGAAAATCTCATGAGTCCAATCCTCCAAGTCCGGCCGCAATTCATTTGCATCGCATGGATACTCTCAGTGGCCTGTTTTCAGGTCGCCGCGCCAGCGACTTTCGCGGCTGAGAAAATCCGCGCACTTCTGATCACTGGCGGCTGCTGCCACGATTACGGGAATCAAAAGCATATTATCTCAGCGGGTACGTCGCGCCGCGCGGCCATTGACTGGACAGTGGTCCACGAAGGAGGCAGCAGCCTTGATCATAAGGTCTCGATCTACGACCATCCACGCTGGGCCGAACCCTACGATGTTGTCGTCCACAACGAGTGCTTCGCCGAAATGAAGGACCGGGATTTTGTGCAAAAAATCCTGGCCGAACACAAACGAGGCATACCGGCAGTTGCCATTCACTGCAGCATGCACTGCTACCGAACCCCAGAGGATAAGGCCGCCGCCTGGCACGAATTTCTGGGCGTAAGTTCATGGAGTCACGAAGGACATCGACCGGTAACCGTCAAACTACTGGACGCGCGACACCCTATCATGAAGGACTTTCCCCCTTCGTGGAAAACGCCTAATGGCGAACTCTACATTATCGACCGCGTCTACCCCACCGCCAAGCCGCTCGCCAAGGCTTGGGGCGAAGACACACAAAAAGATCATCCGGTCGCTTGGACCAACCTGTACGGCAAAAAAAAGACACGCGTATTTGGCACGACCCTCGGTCATCACAACTTGACGATGAAAACACCCGAATGGCTCGGCATGGTCACGCGGGGCATTCTGTGGGCCGCGGGCAAGCTGGATGACCAGGGCAATCCGACTCAGGGATTCGAAGCCACCGCGTCAACTCCTCCGGAGGTTGATCTGAGTGCGCTGGCCACATTTGCCGTGCCCGCAGACGTCCGGGTTGAGCTCTGGTCGACGCAGGATATGCTCTCGAATCCAATCGCCATCGACATGGATGAGCGGGGCCGTCTCTACGCAGCAGAAGTCGGCCGCCTGCGCGCGGGCGTCGATGGCACACCCGACCTGCACGAAGACATGGCTTCGACCACTGTCGAGGATCGATTGGCCATGTACGGGCGTCACCCGCATGGCCGGCCCCAGGGCGACCTGGGATGGTACCGCAGCGGCGCCGACAGGATCCGGATTCTGGAAGATACCAGCGGCGATGGGCGCGCCGATCGATCTGTTGTTTTCGCTGATCGATTCGATGAGCCCTTAGATGGTCTGGGCGCAGGGGTCATCGTCCGCGATGGCACCGTCTGGTACACAAACATTCCGCATCTGTGGCAGCTGCGCGACAACGATGGCGACGATGTCGCGGACACGCGAGAATCGCTCGCTTACGGGTTTGGAATCCGAGTAGGTTATGTCGGGCACGACCTGCACGGGCTCGTTTGGGGCCCTGACGGAAAGCTCTACTTTTCGATTGGCGACCGTGGCTATAATGTCGTCACAAAGGAAGGCAAGCGGCTGCTTGCCCCCGGCCGCGGCGCCGTCTTTCGCTGCTACCCAGACGGCCGCCAGCTCGAAGTCTACCATCATGGACTGCGCAATCCCCAGGAACTTGCGTTCGACGATTTTGGAAATCTTTTTGCAGGTGACAACAATGCCGACGGGGGCGATCGGGCCCGTCTGGTGTACTGCATGGAAGATGCCGATAGCGGCTGGAACCAGGGCTACCAGTACAGGAACGGCCGGGGCCCGTGGATCGGCGAGCGGATGAGCGAACCGCAGAATGCCGCGCAGCCCCACTTCATGGTACCACCGGTCGCCAACGTCGCGCACGGTCCCTGCGGATTCTCGAACTATCCGGGGCTGGGCCTGCCCGAAAAATATAAAGGCTATTTCTTCCTGTGCGACTATCGCTACAATCCGGCCAACTCAGGCCTGATTGCTTTTGCAACCAAGTCGCGGGGCGCGGGCTTCGAGATGATCGACGAACACCGCTTCTTTTGGAATATCGTGGCCACCGACATGGCATTTGGCTACGACGGCCGGATGTATGTTGCCGACTACCTGGGAGGCGAAAACTCGCAGAAGGGGCGCGTGTACACAGCCTTTTCGCCCGCAGCAGTCGATGCGCCCGCCGTCAAAGAGATGCAGGCCCTTTTCGCTCAAGGCATCGAAAAGCTCGATGCCAGCCGTTGCCTGGAACTGCTCGCTCACGCCGATCGGCGCGTCCGTTTGCGAGCCCAGTTCGTACTGGCCGAGCGGGGCCCGATTCACGGACCCGCACTGGCGGATGTGGCAGCGAAATCGGCAACCCGCCTGGCGCGCCTGCACGCGATCTGGGCGCTGGGTCAGCTTGCGATGGATCACCCGGACGTGCTAGGACGCGTGCTGCCGCTAGCGAAAGATCCCGACGCGGAGGTGCGGGCCCAATTGGCAAAAGTTGTCGGCGACGCGCGCTGGCAGCTTGGCGCCGACGCGCTGGTCGATCTGCTCGCGGATTCGGCGCCGGGCGTGCAGGCACAAGCGGCGATCGCACTTGGCAAGCTCGCGCGAGCGGAGGCGATCCCTGCCCTACTAAGCGCCTTGGACAAATCCGCCGGAAACGATCCATGGCTCCGCAGTGCATGTGTGTCTGGCCTGTCGGGCATGCCGGGCGATGCTCTGGCCGTCCACGCCAGCGACCGCTCGCCCCATGTCCGGCTCGGCGTGCTGCTCGCCCTACGGCGGCATGGCGACGCGCGCATCGCCTCGTTTTTGAACGATCCCGACCAGGCCATCGTCAAAGAATGTGCACGCGCAATTCACGATACTGAAATCGACGGGGCACTGCCCGCGCTGGCCCAAACGCTGGCTGCAGCCAGCATCGCCAGCGACGACCGCACGATCTCGGCGCCAGGGAATCCTGCAGGCCTCAGCGAAGATGGCGCCAATTGGCACCTGAGACGTCTCGTCAATGCCAACCTACGTCTCGGCAACGCCGATGCCGCCGCGCGGGTCGCACGCTTTGCCGCCAGCCCGCTTGTCGACCTCGACTCTCGGCAGTTTGCCCTGGACGCACTTGGACAGTGGACGGAGCCCCACCCGCTGGACGAAGTGGTGGGCTATTACCGGCAGCGATCCAAACGAGACCCAACCATCGGGGCGACTGCCGTCGAGGCCGTGGTCCGCCGACTGCTCCAAGATCCGTCCGGGTCGATCCAGTCCAGGGCGGCAAAGCTCGCGTCCGACTACGGTTTGACACTCGAGCCGGAAGTATTTCTGGATCTACTTGCCAACGAAGATGCGGACACGGCCACGCGCACCGAAGCCTTGCGGTACGTGGTTCAGAGCGGTTCGCAGCATGCCCGGACGGCCGTCGACTCGGCATGGGCGTCGCCGGACGGAACGCTCCGCCGCGCCGGCCTGCGGCAGCTCGCCATCCTCGACCCGGCAGCGGCCGTTCCAAGACTTGAGACGACGCTGCGCAGCGGCGACCTGCGCGATAAGCGGACGGCGCTGGAGACGCTCGGGGGCCTGGACCGCGAAATTGCGGCCGGGCTGACGCGCAAGTGGGCAAAAAAGCTGGCACTTGGCACGGCGCCACCAGAGCTGGAGCTGGATATTCTCCTAGCGGCGCAGGGGAGCCAGCCGGATGATGCAAAAGTTCGCGACAGCCTGCAGGCTTTCCAAACGGCGCTGCAGCAGCGCAAGTTTGGCCCGCGCTCGATCGCGCTGGCCGGGGGCGACCGGGATCGTGGTCGCCAGGTGTTTTTCAACAACTCCGCCACGCAGTGTTCCCGCTGCCATCGGGCCGGAGCCAAAGCCGGCAGCGAAGTGGGACCTAATTTGACCGGAATCGGCGCAAAGCGGGACCGGACCTATCTGCTGGAAGCGCTCTTGGATCCAAATGCCAAGATTGCTGAAGGCTTTGAGACAACGGTCCTTCAGCTGTCCGACGGTACAACCCAGCAAGGCATCCTGCGTAGCGAGACGGAAGAAAGCGTCATCCTTGAATTACCGCTGGATCTTTCCACCAGTTCCACTGAGCCTGGCCAGGCCAATCGGATAACCGTGCGCAAGGCAGACATCGAGACACGTCGAAAGGGCATCTCGGGCATGCCAGAACATCTTGTCAAATCGCTCAGCGATAGCGAGCTGCGAGACCTGATAGAATACTTGGCGACCAACTCCAAAGACGCCCCTTAACCTGGCAGAGCAGCTTCACACCCGTACCACCGGCCTCACAACGCCTAGCCGGGTAGCGATGCAGGTGGCTACGGCTCGATTCTCCGCAATGTCAACAGCCGGAATTCGATCGACGCGTCGCCAGGTATTTCGACACTTTTCAGCACCAATTGGTCTTCTCCCTGGTGCAATCGCAAGTTTCCCATCTTCGTCGACTTGAAATCTTTGACATAAGATTCTCTCCGCAAGAATCGGTCGTACTCAGCACCGGTGGCCGGCGGATCGTGCGCCTCATCAATTCGCTTGGCAATACTTCCTCCGGAACCGGACAATTCTATGAGGGCGCCTACATCACTGGAGGCACAGGTGTAATAGATTTCGACTTCGTAATCCGCATCTACCAGCACGTTAACCGGCCAGCCGATCGTATCAGCCGTGTTTGTCCAGCCAGTATAGTAAGAGCAGTTTGGGTAGCCAGCGGAACGCTTTATGCCACCGGTCGTCGTGGCGTCGCGCGCGGGAAGCTGCGTTACAGCCAGACTCCTGTGACCGATGGTGAACGGGCTCTTCGTTCTGCCATCCAATTCTGACAACACCTCGCTCCGCCACCTGCCGACGGCCTCTCGGAGCTCGACAGCCACCCGCGGGTGCGAATCCTCAACCGGCGTTCGCTGGCCCGGGTCCACCACTAGATCGAACAACCGACCCTGATGGTCTAACCGAAATCGCTCCGTACGCACGCTAGTACGGCCGCCCCAATGCGAGAAGAGCTGCCGCCGGGGGCCGGGACCGGTCTCCGCCGAGTCGCCAGCCTCCAGGTCTGCCTCGGCGAGGAGCCCCATCAAGCTCAACCCATCGAACGAACCGTGCCGATCATGACCCACACCGGTAAGTTCCAACAGCGTCGGATGCAAGTCGAGGACGCTGGCCAAGCCCTTGACGCGTTTCCCCGCAACCAAACGTCTTGGGTAGCGCATCAATAGGGGCGAACGAATACCACCTTCATCGGTCGAACCCTTGGTTCCTTTGAGTCCATCGTTCCATCTCGGACCGTTGGGGCCATTGTCACAAAAATAGACAACGATCGTATTGTCCGCCAGCTCGAGCTCGTCCAGCGTGCGGAGTACGCGCCCCACATTCCAGTCGATATTCTCGCACATCGCGAGCGCGGCTCGCGTATGGTCCAGTTGCTCCCGGTCGGCACCGCGATCCGCCTGCGCAAGGGACTTGTTTTGAAACCGTTTCCAAAACTCATCGGGCACCTGCATGGGCGAGTGGGGGGTATTATAAGGCAGATAAATGAAAAACGGATTTTCCCGATTGGCCCCGATGAACTCGATCGCGCGACGCGTGAAGTCATCGGTAACAAATCCCTGCCCACGAACGATTTCGCCGTTCTCTTCCAGCATAGGACTGTAGTAGTTTCCCCAATGGCCTGAACAAAACCCGTAAAAATAATCGAAACCTCGCGAGATGGGATGGTAGGGCGCCTGCGTCCCATTGTGCCATTTTCCGAATGCGGCCGTCTTGTAGCCCGCGGCCTGAAATGCCTCGGCGACCGTCCGCTCATCCAGATCGAGACGCTCCTTTCCAGCGCCCCCGGTCCCCTGGATGCCGCATCGAGCGTAGTATCGTCCCGTCAAAAACTCAGCCCGCGTGGGCGAGCATACCGGACAGACAAAGAAGTTCTCGAAAAGCACGCCACCAGCGGCCAAGGAATCTATGTTTGGCGTGGATAGATTGGGATTTCCAACGAAACTAAAATCCCCCCATCCCTGGTCATCCGAAAGAAACACGATGACGTTGGGAAGCGCTCGGGGCTCGTCCGCGCATGTCGCACCCGCGCCCAGACCGACCACCAAGACAACCAGACAACTGTATTGTTTTATGACCTTGTCCCCCTGGGGTCACAACTGCCCCCGGCAAATGGCCCGAAATGAGCTCTCGTGTGTTACTTGATTATCTTGTATTACTGTATCGCCAATGCATTGCTGATAGGATAGTACAATCCGTACCTTGCCGTAATCGGCATATTGGTCATCGAGTCCTTTAAATTTAAAATAGCACCATAGCGGCGTGATTCATCCAAGTGGAAACGGCGCTGCGAGGTATATTTTGCAGTCCCGACGCAAAAAGTCGCGACCTTCGCGCTGCCGCAACAACATCAAAATACCTCGGAGCCCGCAAGCCCATACTGATCGCTGCCTGTTCCTTGTACCAGCGCCAGACCCCACGGTCGTCGATCGCGCAATCCGCTACAAAAAGGACTAAACCTGGGGACGCTGTAGCACAATTGCCTCCGCAATTTTTCTACTCACTGCTGATAACCGTTGGCGTTTATCCCTGGCGGCAACTCATGGGGAGTCGGGCCATGCCCGACCAGCCAATAAGTCTTCATACGGCCCTTCCCTTTAACATCAATGGTCCCACGCTCCTCGATCACAAAGTCGTCGCCGAGGAGCTTGGCGACCTGCTCAGAGATCTGAATGCGGCCCGGCAGGCCGCTCGATTCCATGCGGCTGGCGGTGTTGACTGTATCGCCCCATACATCGTAAGCAAACTTCTTGAAGCCAATGACACCCGCCACCGCGGGCCCGGTATGGATTCCGATCCGAATGCTAACCGGATCGTCTGTTTCACGGTTGCACGAGGAAATCACATCCAGCATGTCGAGGGCCATCTTCGAAACATCCTGGGCATGGCCGTCTTTCAGCTCCGGAAATCCACCCGCAACCATGTAGGCATCACCAATGGTCTTGATCTTTTCCAGTCCATGCCGTTCCACCAAATCATCAAACGACGAAAATATGCGATTTAGGCGTCCCACCAATTCCGTAGGCGTCACTTTTTCGGACAGGGCCGTGAAGCCAACAATGTCCGAAAACAACACCGTAGCCGACTCAAAGTGATCGGCGATAATCGTGTATTCTTCCTTGAGCCGTTGGGCGATCGAAACTGGCAGAATGTTCAGAAGCAATTTTTCGGAGTTTTGCCTCTCCAAATCCAGTTTTGCTTCCGCTGTGCGCGCTGCCTCGCTATAGACATACGACATGATCGCGAGAATCGTAAAGACGCTGGTCACATTGGCAATGAGGAATACTTCTTTCACGTTGCCAGAATTCCCAAACGTGACATGAGGTTCAAGCCAATACTGAGCTCCATAATAAAACCCCAAAAAAGACAGAAGGCACACGAAAAACATCGCTATCGGCACCAACATAGACTTGAAATTCATCATGAATGCAAAGGCGACAATCACCAGCAGGAAGTATTGAAATCCGTACTCCCATCCCAGGTAATAAATTGCCAAAAACTGGTGCCCGACAACCTCGGTCGATCCGATCACAACAGCGGTGAGCACGGCACCCCATCTGCACAAAATGACAATATTGAGACTCCAGATTAGCACGCTGGCCACATTGATGAGACTAAGCGGTGTGCACTGAAGACCATAGAAGATGAAAATCCACGACAAGTGCAGTATCAGCGCCATCAAACTCGCCATGAGCATCGAATAGTAGGTCCGATGATCGTACCGGTCGACGCTGCGAGGGGCGGAAAATGCAACTGCCAGCGTATCTCGAACAACGCGTACTGCAGCTTGAACGATTGTGAGCATGATTGTCTGAGAGGGGCAAACGCCTGCGGATCTGAAATCCCCGTTGCAAATCATTGGAGACGACAATTGACAGAGGAACCGTTCGAGTCTAGGTCGAGCGTACTGAAATTCTATCAAGCACACACACAAAATACCAAGTGGCAACTTGCGGCCCGACTACGTATAGCAAAGGCCATACACAAGTGGCGGCACAGATGGCTCATAAAATAGTACCAAGCGGTACTGGGAGTGATTATTGCGTGGTAGTCCACCACAATGCCATCCACAAGGAGTTGCCCATCGACAGACTCGGTGTCCGGAAGCACCACCAGCACGGCAAGCTGCTCGGCCCCTAGTTTCACCCGAAATTCGCGCCCCAGCCTCACGAGCCAGCAGCACGAGAACGTGCCAACTTACGCCCGCACGAGATCGAGACAACACATGCCTGGATCGATGGCGACACAAAGAATAAACCTACTTGCTGTCTAAGCTGTAATCAAATTTATTCTCGCCACCGCTAGTTACCTCCATCTTGAGTTCAGTCAATTCATTATATTGCGCAGGAACAATCTGTCGGGTTTCCGCGACTTTCACTTTTTCGTTTGAGTAGTCGGACAAATCCATTTCACGACCTGTTTCCTGATGCGAGGTGATCAGTACGTGGTACGAACCCGGCAACGGACCGTATTTTCGGGCAATCCTGAAGCGTCCGTTGGCGATTCGCCCTCCCACCGAGGGCCCTTTGCCGACAGGGCGCAGTGCGAGGTCCCCGTCTTGCAAGGGAGTACCGTCCAAAGTGACACGACCTTCCACCGGTTGTCGTCCGGCGGGATTATTGCGGCACCCCAAGCTGATTACAGAAAACAATAGAAGCAATACAACAAGCACTTGTTTTGCATCTTTCACCAGATGGATTCTCCTTGTCTCAACTATGTTGGCACAAAGGGGCCGATCAATCGAGTGAAACCGGCATGTTATCCGCTTGCATACTCAACAGTTGCCACGTGACCAAATCGACGTCGTTTGAGACAAATCGTACGGAGCCGTCGCAAAACGAACTGTTGACGCCGCCCGCATGACGGCTACGCGAGGTAAGCGAGTGCTGGTTCACGTAGCCAGAGTTGCGGCAGGGTAGCTGCAACTCGGACTGATCGACGCAGCGGCCTACGTCCTTTTGAGCGCTGTTGGGTGTCTGCGCGGTCATCACCTGGTAGCAGGCCGAGCCGTCATTCCAAATGCGGCCCCGCCGATCGATGGGGTCTCCCTGATTCGAACGAGATTGGATTAATTCCATCATTGCAAGCGTATGGGAAGTGCCATCGACGATCTCCGCCAGCCTGGCCCCGTAACTCAACCAAAAGGGTGCCTTTTTTCCGTCTTCGATGGGTTGGTAGATTCGCGCTACCTCGCCCAATGCCCGCTCATCTTCCTGATCCAAGAAAGCATCTGAACCCCAGTTCACTCCGTAATTCCCTTTCGGATCGTGGAATATATCTCCGGACGCATTCCACATTCGGAAGGACCCGTCACTCGGACATTGATAAGTGGAAATGGGAGCATTAATTTGGTCGATCACGTGTTGCGGTTGTTGGTACCAAGGCAACTCAAAATCGTAAAGGGCGAACCGTGTCCCCTCTTCGATATGTGGCAGAATAAAGACCAACAGCGGAGTACGCGGCTTTCCATCGCCCGAACCGAGGTTGCCCGGCGGCAAGCTGCCGTGGGCCGACACGTAGTTCTGCAGGGCGAGGCCGAGCTGCTTGAAATTATTCTGACAGTGCGCGCGCCGAGCAGCTTCGCGCGCTGCCTGGACGGCCGGCAGCAGCAGCGCGACCAAGACGCCGATGATCGCGATGACGACCAGCAACTCGACCAATGTAAACGCGGGAAGCGGACCGCGGAAAGCGGAAGTTGGGGAGCGACGCCATGCAGCCTTGGTAATCATCATTGGTAATCATCATTGGTAATCATCATTGGTAATCATCACCTGACGAAGCCAATTGTAACAAAAAAACAACGCCATAGCTACTATAGCATTCGCCTCCGCGCCCATAGGCTTTCAAGGCCTCTCAGGGCTTGCGTCCCCGCGGGGCAGGATTTAGTATCGGTAGGTTATTAGATAGCATGATACAACTGGCTGGAATTCTATAATAAGAGAGGCAGACTAAAGCAGTGGCGATTGCATTTCTGAATCCGGTTGCAAGAAATCGAAGACTCGCTTTTACATTGGTCGAGCTGCTGGTCGTCATCGCGATCATCGGCGTCTTGGTCGCGCTGCTGCTGCCGGCCGTCCAGGCAGCGCGCGAAGCGGCCCGGCGATCCCAGTGTGGAAACAATCTGAAGCAACTTGGCCTGGGATTTCAATTACATGCCAGCGCCCAGCGGATCTTTCCCGACGGGGGCGAGCGGTGCTGGTTAGCTCGGACCATGTCGGGTGGTAGGCCGGCGACTGCGCCCCATCAACACTGGGGTTGGGGCTATCAGATCCTGCCCTACATAGAGCAACAAGCCGTATGGGAGCTCCCGGTGATGGGGGACGTCTTCGGCAGCCTGATCCCCACCTTCTTCTGCCCCTCGCGACGTGGCCCGATGCTCGTACCCCAGAGATTCCTCCTCAAGCCGGGCGGCGACGGACCCCGCGCCATGATCGACTACGCAGGCAACGCGGGCACAGACAGAACTGGATTCACTGGCTGGGGCTGCGACTTGGGCCACGGTCTAGACGGCCCCGTGGCCCGACGGCCAAATCGCCCACCATACTCCACTTACGGACAGACTAACGAGGTGCGGAGCAATTCCGTCACCACGGCATTGATCACCGACGGCACCTCCAACACGATGCTCTTGGGCGAAAAGTGCGTCAATGTAGCACTACTGGGGATAAGCCAGACCGACGACGACACCGGCTTTGTCGACGGCTTCGACTGGGACAGCATACGCTGGGGTTACTTCCAGCCGGAGCCCGACTGGTTCAACGACGACCCTGACGTAGCCCACAGCGGCTTTGTCAGCATGCACGCCGCGTTCGGCTCGTCGCACCCCGGCGTCTTCATGGCGGCGATTTGCGACGGATCGGTCCGGCCCGTTTCCTTTGATGTCGATCTGGATGCCTTCAAGCGATTCTCCTCCCGCGACGACGGCGAGGTGCTCCACCTGGATGAATTATAACTGATCACCAGACAACGTAGGAGCCTGCCATGTCTCCCTTCCTTTCTTTCATCGTCCCCCCTCTTCCGGTTAATGGAAGGACTCTCTCCGCCGTGGCCCTGCTGGGATTGCTGATGTGCGCCGGATGCAATGAAAAGTCTGGGCCCGAGCGCTACGACCTGTGGGGCACGATCACCTATCAAGACAGGCCGATCCCGAACGGCTTCGTAACCTTCGCGCCCGACAAGAGCAAGGGCAACAGTGGCCCGGGCGCGCACGCCAACATCGAAAACGGCCAGTACCGGACGAGGGAGGGTCGCGGCACGGTCGGCGGCCCACACGTGGTCAGCGTCACCGGCTTCGACGGCAAAGCGGCTGGCAGCGGTCCGGAGTTCAACCCAGCCGGCGGTGCGCTCGTGGCCGACGCAAAACTCAAAGTCGATTTGCCCAAACAATCGGGTGCCTTTGACCTAAAGGTCCCCGCTCAATAGCCCTACCTCGACCTCAGCACTTCCAGCACCCCGACGTCAATGGCCTGACTGCCGGTTGTCTGGCGGCAGTAAACGGCCATGGTATTTTCTCCCTCGCGAAGCACTCCGTTGGCCTTGCCAACGAAAACATCTTTCAATGCGGTGAGGTACCCGTCCCGTTCGACCCAGCCCTCGATTTTCTTGACAAGGCGACCATTGATATAGATATCCGCCTCCTCGTCGTGATAAATGCGAAGGCCAAATTCTTCCGGAACGCGCCGTAGCACAAACGTCCGGCGCAGATAGATTTGCTTTTCCGTCCATGCCGTGCCGATTGAGATGTTTTTATACATTCTTTCCGATCCAAATACCCCCTTCCCCGTTTGCCAGTCCTGGTCGTCAAATCCACCGCCCTGCCAACCTGCGGCCGGTGTCGCCGTGGTGTACTGCCACTCCTGGGGCTGCTCGAGGGACGTTGCGACCAATACCTGAAACGTTGTCCCGGAATGGTTGTACAATTTGTGGGTCGCTGCAACGGCCCTTTCCATTTCAAGCTTGATCACTTCCCGATCATACGTCATCAGGCCGTTGCACTCGGTTTCAATGTCGCTTGTCTGCGTATAAACGGCGGCGCACAGACCTTTGGGAATGAGCTGCTCCAGACGCTCCAACAAGACCAGATAAAAATCGGTCAGCGCTGCTGAGTCTTTCAAATTGAGCCAGCCCCAGCCAACACCGTTTTTCCACAGGTGGCCCGGAATATTGATTCCCATCCCTCCGGATTCACCGATAACAATCGCGCGCTCGGACTCCGCTTCAGGCATAAGCCGGCTATGGGGTATCTCGCTAAAGTTGGGGCCCGGATAACTGTGAACATCCTTGATGTCGCCCGCGCCATGATCGCTCCAACCGCTCGCCTCGGTAACGAGCCGCGAGGTGTCGTACTTCTTGATCCAATTGGCGATTTCCACAGAATCATGCTGTCCCCACGCCTCGTTAAACGGTATCCATACAACGACCGAGGGATAGTTTCGCAGAAAGTCGACCATGGCCTTAAGCTCTGCGCGAAACTGCCGTTTTGATGCTTCGCTCGCCGCCGTAGGACCGTTGGGCATGTCCTGCCACACCAAGATCCCCAGTCTGTCGCAGTGATAGTACCAGCGGGCTGGCTCGATCTTGACATGCTTGCGGATCATATTCATGCCGAGTGATTTGGTTACTTCAATGTCGTAGCGCAGCGCCTCGTCGGTTGGGGCGGTGTAAATGCCGTCGGGCCAGTAACCTTGGTCGAGCAGACCATATTGAAAAATCGCCTTGTTGTTAAGCATGATGCGAGGAATCCGACGCGCGTCTTTGCCAATCGATATCTTGCGCATGGCGAAGTAACTTTTGACGCTATCCACCACCTCTCGATCTTTCAGAAGTTCGACCGTCAGGTCATAAAGAAAAGGATTGTCAGGCGACCACAACTTGGGACTGCTTATCTTCAGTTCGATGGAGTCACCCACAGTTCCCATTGCCGACGCAATCTTTGTCTCACCTGTTTTCGCGGCGATCCGCACCTCGTCGGTGCCGCCGGTTCCCCGTATGTTGACAGTGACCCGAAGGGTCGCGTTGTCGATGTCGGGAACAATAATCAGTTCCTCAATCGAGTCCGAAGGCACCGGCTCGAGCCAGACGGTCTGCCAGATACCGCTGGTGGAGGTGTAGAATATCCCACCCTCGGCATCCATCTGTTTTCCACGCGCCTGATTTCCAGAACTTGTAGGATCCTTGACCATGACAACCAGTTCATTAGCCCCGTCCGTCAAAAAGTCGGTGATGTCAAAATGGAATGGATCGTATCCGCCTTGGTGTGACCCAACCTCCTTGCCGTTCAGCAGCACGCGACAATGCCAGTCAACGGCGCCAAAATGAAGCAAAATGCGCTGTCCTTGCCATTGCTTGGGCACTGTCAACGAACGCCGGTACCAAAGGGCCTTATCTCCATTGAAACGCTGGTGAACGCCGGACAAAGGCGACTCAATGCAATACGGGACCAGGATATGCCCGTCGTACTTGTCGGGCTTCAACTCCCAGTGCGTCTCGCTGTGCATTTCGATGATGCCGACATCGATCGCCTGCCCACCGCCCGTCTGGTGACAGTGGACAGCAATCGTGTTTTCGCCCTTTTTGAGCAGACCAGCTACCTTGTCGTTCAATACATCCGTGTAGTAGGTGGTGAAGCCCTTAAATTGCTGCACCAGGCGCCCGTTGACATAAACCTCAGCGTCTTCATCGTGATAAATACGGAGGCCCGCTGCCGCGGGAATTGTTTCCAAGGCAAAACTGCTGCGAACATATATATCGGGCTGGTCCCACACCGTTCCGATGCGAACGTTGGGAGTCATTGTTGTGCCGAAAGCGCCCTTGCCCGTTTTCCATTGGCTGTCATCGAAAGCAGGGTCTTGCCAACCTGGGGGCGGTTTGTCCGTCGTGTATCGCCAGGCCCTGCGGTGTTTTTCAGAGGTTGGCAATGAGGTGGAAACTACTTTTGATGTTACCGCAAATTCCCAAAGCCCGTTGAGGCTCATCCACTGGGGCCTCACCATGATCGGGCGCGGGTACTCGGGAAGCGCGTTGTCAGGGCTTACCTCCTTCGCCCAGCGCGTCATGAGTTGATCTTTGGCAGGCTCCCAGTCGACCGCTTCGCGCTGCGTGGTATCTTGTCGGGTCGCCTCCTGCAGGCCCGTGTCCCGCGCAACCGATTTGAGGGGCGCCGGCGCACTAACGATCATCGTCCCGACCAGCCATATCACAAGAACACGCATTGACAGCTCCTCTGACAATTTTTCAAGGTCGCTCGCCCGCCAATGCCAAGCCTCACCCGGCAAACTTTGCCGAAACCACTCCATGGACGCCGGGCTGCGCCATAAACAGGTCGCCGGCAAGCGGCTGTTTCTCAAGATCCTCGTCACTCACTCCAGCGCGGGCAGTGGTGATGAACAACTGATCCAGCGCAGCTCCGCCAAAAGCGCAAGCCGTAACGTTGGCCACCGGCAATTCGATCTTTCCGATAACTTTGCCTTCGATCGGACAAATGCGGGCTACCTGCCACCCGTCCCAAAAACTAACCCATAGCTTCCCTGAATCATCGATGGCCATTCCATCGGGAAGCCCCATTCCTTGGGGAACTTGGAAAACCGTGCGGCGCCTCGACACCTTTCCCGCACCATTGTCAAAATCGAAAGCATCGACCGCCGCCGACACGGTATCGATATAGTACATGGTCTTGGCATCCTGCGTCCAAACGATGCCGTTGGAGACGCCAACCGAATCGACGTGCTTCGCAACGCGGTGATCTGCATCGAGGCTGTAAAGGGCTCCGCTCGACTTTGTGAGGGCATCGACCTTGTGCATGGTGCCAGCCCAAAACCGGCCTGAGGGATCGCACTTGCCATCGTTGAATCTGTTTTCCGGTTTGTCGTGCTCCGGATTTGCGAGGGCAATGAGCTTTTCAGCCTTGAAATCAAATTCGGCAAAACCGTCTTCCACGGCCAGCACCACTCCCCCTTTTTGACGGCAGACGACCGTACCCGGCATTTGGCCCAAATCCCAAGTCTCGTCGCGTCCGGAATCCGGATGAAATTGGTGCAGCTTTTTTCCCAGGATATCCAACCACCAGAGCACCTTGGCATCGGCGTCCCAAATGGGGCCCTCGCCCAGATTGGCCCTGACCTCCAGGACACGATTGACGCGAATTTCGGACATAATTATCACACCCTTACCGTGCTACACTGCCGCGGCAATTTTTGAATGCCGAGTTCAACCTGCCGCATTGATACGACAGTTGACCAAAAAAACGAACACCTGGGCCTGTCGGATTCCCCACGACAACCGGCGCAAGGTCAGCCTGAATCCGCATCACTTCCTCCAGGTCTTCATCTCCTGCTGCAGTCGGGCTTTCAATTCTTCGACCACCTCTCGCTGGTCCGAACGACCAGCGATGTCGTCCACCTCTATCAGAGAATCAGAATACTCGTACAGTTCCACATGGTTGTCAGCCGGGTAGTAGTTCAAGCGGTTGCGGTCGGTACGAATGCTGTGCACGTCAATCCAACTGTGAAACACGGCATCGCGAACCGCGGTGTCGGTCGTCTCGAGCAAGGGAGCTAGGCTGACGCCCTGCAGATGATCGGGCTTATCAAGGTCCGCCAGATCACACATGGTCGGGTACAGGTCAATAAGTCCAGCCAACGACGCCGTCCGTTGCCCCGCACCGCTCATCTGCGGGTGGGCGATCATCAGCGGCACCCGCAAACTCAATTCCAAGGACTTACATTTGCTCCAGCAACCCTGCTCGCCAAGATGGTACCCGTGGTCGGACCAAAGGCAAACGATTGTGTTATCGGACAGGCCCTGCTTTTTCAGCGCGTCAAGCACCAAGCCGATCTGCCGATCGACAAAAGTGACGGTCGCGTAGTAGGCGCGCCTCCGATCAATGGTCATCGCATCATCAATTACCTGTCCGGCGGACTTAATATCGCCATAGGACCTCAAGTCGCCAAATCGGTGCGGCCCTCGCCCTTCGCGACTGCCCGGCGGCAAGGTGCGAATCTCAGGAAGACCGATATGGCGCGGATCGTACAGATCCCAGTCCTGCTGCGGCGCCGTCCACGGCAAGTGAGGGCGATAGAATCCAACAGCCAAGAAGAAGGGGCGATCCAGCTTGGCGCAGCGCTGCAACTCTGCGACGGCCGAGCGGGCAATCAGATGATCGGGATACGACACATCGTCAGCAGCAGCGACCTCGAATGAGGGTGAGGCAGGCCACGTTTGATCCCCAGTAAACAGCCCGACGTTCTGCGAAAGTTGGTAGCCGCTCTTGTAGCCGGAAACAACTTCGTCGAACAGCTCCCCATTTGCATGCCGCCGCTCGACAGATCCCCCATAGAGCTTGCTCCACGAGGGCCTGTCATCGTCAGGAAAGTGGTAGATCTTGCCGATCGACACCGTTTCGTAGCCATTCTTTTTGAGCCATCCAGGCAAAGAGTGTTCGCCAGGCCGTGCGAGCGCGCGAAGTTTTTGGTGACCTCGCTGGGCGTGCAAGCCGCTCAGCAAACTCGCTCGCGAAGGCATACATATCGGCATCTGACAATAGGCACGGTCAAAAACCAGCGAGCGCAGCGCCAGTTGGTCCATGTGGGGCGTCTGGGCAATTGGGTCGTCGTAACAACGGAGTGCCGGTCGCAGATCATCGACGGCGATCATCAGAATATTGTAACTCGACGTTGCTGCCGTCCCGTGGAATGGGCTCCCCAGAAAAACCAGGCCGATCCAGGCCAGCGCTGCAATAAACCTCGTTCTCATACCCTCTCCCTTTCACAGTACGCGTTTCGTTCCATCTCAACCAGTGCGAGTCCGCGGAACCGATCGAGCTGGAAATTCTACCAAACTACGGCATCGGTCGCACCAGCCCGTCGTGGGTAGCTCTTCTCCAGCGATAAAGGCGGGCTAGCTCGTAACAGAGGTGGGGCTTGCAGCCGGCCATGCAAAAACATATTTTCCCATTAGGCCCAGCGCGAGCTAGACGCGAGTCCCAACCCCACCTTGAGTAGAACACGACATATTGGCTGCAGCGATCTGACAGGCAAAGGTTCTACAAGGAACATGTCTGTAGAGATTCTTAGTGGCCAACATCGTGACGGTCGATGGCCCTCGGAGGTAGGCGAAGACGCGCTGGTTGGCAGCACCTACACCACTTACATTACTGCGGCCCTACCGGGCCAATCTAATTCGAAACATTTAACCTGAGGACCATGCTATGACACGTCGTCATCTGAAAGAGGAGGTTGCTTTGAAATCCGTAGGATCCGACAACCGAAACCGACGTGGCTTTCTTCAAGTAGGAGCCGCTGCAGCTGCAGTAGCCGTGACAGGTGTCGGAAAACCTGCCACTGCGGATCCAGGCGCACTTCGTTCCGGAAAAAGCGGCAGGTCCCATGATTCGATTAATATTGGCTTGGTAGGCTGCGGCGGCCGTGGCAAGGGCGCGTTGAAAGACAACCTGACGGTCAACGCAAACATGCGCGTGATCGCGTTGGCCGACCTGCAGTTGGGCAAATGCGAATCGGCAAAGAAACTTGTCGAGACAGAGTTCCCTGAGGCGGCGGCAATCAAAGACTCCGACATGCACGAAGGACTAGACGCTTACAAGGCGATACTTGGCAATAAGGATGTCGATTTGGTTATATTTGCAACCTCACCCGGTTTTAGGCCCTATCATATTGACGAGGCTGTCGACGCGGGAAAACACGTGTTCGCCGAAAAACCAACTTGCGTCGACCCCGCCGGCTACCACGTGTGTGTCGCCGCCCACGAAAAGGCGCGAGCCAATGGCACGGCCATTGTGACGGGAACACAGTACCGACGGCAGGCAAATTACATTGGTGCTGTTAACAAAATCCGTGACGGTGCCATTGGCAATATTGTCAGTGCAACGACCCGCTATTGTGCGGGTGGTGTCTGGTACCGGCCGCGACTCGAAAACATGACCACTGTTGAATACCAGCTACTGAACTGGATGCATTTCATTTGGCTTTCCGGCGATCAGATCGTCGAGCAGGCCGTGCACAATATCGATGCGATGAACTGGGTCATGGGCTCGCCACCGGAATCCGCCTATGGTTCCGGCGGTCGGTTTACACGACAGCAAGACAGCCAAATGTGGGACAACATGGCGGTCGACTATGTTTACCCTGGCGACCGGGTTGTCTCGTTCATGTGCCGCCAGATTCCTCGCACCAAGAGCGACAACGGCAACGTCATCTACGGCACCAAGGGAACTTGCACCATTGAAGCGATGAATGGTGGATCGCGAATCGTTGATCGCAATGGCAATCAAGTTTGGGCGCAAGAGGGGAATATCGCAGACGCCTACAAGCAGGAACACAAAGACCTTGTCGACTCAATTCGCGATGCAAAGCCTATTGTGGAATTACTGGACACGGCCAACAGTTCATTAACGGCCGTAATGGGCCGCATGGCCTGTTACACGGGCCAAAAAGTGACATGGGATTTTGTCACCCAAGAGTCGAAGCTCGATCTATTCCCGAAGGATCTGCGAGCGGACAGCAGCCTGCCCGAGCCCGGACATGCCGTCCCAGGAAAGACGCAACTGATCTAAATTCTGCCTGGTCGCGAGCCCGCATTTTTCACCACGATTCTGCTTCGAGCCCGCACCTTGCAATCTGGAGGGGGGCGGCGTGCCCACGCACTTCGCCTCGCCGACGTGTCTAGTTCCCGTAGTCCACAATTTCGAGCCCATCGCGGGACTCGCTCAGCTCGTCAATAAGATCATAGCCGATGTTTGTGTTGGCGACGCCCAGCCATTTGAGATTGGGAAGCGTGCCGAGTTGTCGGAATCCTTCGTCGCTGAATTGAGTACCCGCAATATTCAGCTTCTGCAACTTTTGAAACTTCAACAGTGTGGGGACAGATGCGTCGCCGACGCGCGCGGATTTGAGGTTCAGTTCTTCCAGATTGGTAAGCTCCGAAAACGCAGCTAAGGCATCGTCATTGAGTTTCGTTTCCCAAAGCCCCAGATAGGTAAGGCCCGTCAACTGGCCTATTTGTTTGATTCCCTCGGAACTCGCCAAACGGCATTCGCTAATATCGAGGTAGGTCACCCCTGAAAGACCGGCAATCACTGCCAGCCCCGTGTCGTCTAGCGACGTCCCCCGCAATTCAAGTCGCGACAATTTGGACAGCTTGGCGATATGTGCAAACCCTTTGCCCGTCACGTCAGTGCCACGAATGCGAAGCCGTTTAAGCCTTGTGAGTTGAGCAATGGCCGGCATACCCGCGTCGGTAATTCTCGAGGCATCGAGCTGAACTGATTCGAGCGATGGCAAACGGCCGAGTACTTCCAACGAAGCATCGCTCACCGAAGTACAGTAATTGAGGTTAATCGACTTAAGTTTTTTCAGGCCCGCCAATTTTGCCACGCCGGCGTCGGTCACGTTTGACTTTTCAAGTTGAACGTCTACCAGTGATCCTAAGCCGACGAGATGGTCGAGCCCCTCGTCGGAAATACTGCTGTTTCGCAAATCAATAGCACGAAGTTTCGACAGTCCCACCAGAGATGCCAAGCCTGCATTGGTAACCCCCGTGCGGCGCAAAATCAGGACATCGAGATTCTTCAGCTTAGCAATCACCTGCAACGTCGCATCACCGATCGCACTATCGGTGAAATTGATTCGCCTTAGCTGCGCCAGATGGGCGAGCACTCCCATTCCTTTGTCAGTCACGCCGGGCCCCGAAAAGCGGACAACGCGCACTCTCGGTACTCCGGCGAGATGTGATAGGGCCGCCGAGATATCGTCTTCGCTCGTAGCGGAAACCTCAGTCACCGTCCCATGGGCGTCCCGGACAAGCAGGAAGCCCGCTGCAGACAAAGCCGCCACCGCTGCCGGATCATCGCCACTGGGCTGGGCAGGTTCGCCCTTGGGCTGGGCGGCTTCGATCACGGTCGAAGCTACCGCTTTCCCGGCCGCAGCAGCCGGTGCAACCGGATTGCCAGCAGGAAGGGCAGCCGCGGGTTGGTCTACTGGCAACAAACCAGCGTCACGACGACATCCGCTTGCAGCCAGCCCCAACAAACAGGCCAGCGACAAGGATAGTGATTTCTGCAGATTCATCATGCCAGGAGCACTCCAAAAAAAGCCATGCACCCAGCATCCCGCTGCCAGGGCACAAAATCTGGACCCCGCCAAAGGCAATCCTCGATTGCCTACAAAAAACGTGCGTGTTATGCTGCTGCCCTATCGTTTCTAGGGATTTCTGATGCCGTGTGCAACCGGCCGGTCCTTGTCATCGCGCCCATGGTGCTGGAACTTCGACGATTCATACCTATCCCGTCCTATCTTTGCTTCCCCCAAAAACCAATTCATCCTCCTGAGGTACCTTTCATGGCTAACAGGACAACCCGTCGCAATTTCATTGGTCAGTCTGCCGCACTAGGTGCCGGCGTCTGGATCGGAAGTCCGGGGATTTCGCGAGCCATCGATACGCCGGCCCAGTCGTTGACCGCTGCCTGCGTGGGTGTTGGCGGCAAAGGCAGCAGCGACTGCAGCCATATCGCGGAGCAAGGCGTCAAGATTGTGGGCCTATGCGATGTAGAGCCAGGATATTTGACGCAAAAAGGGCGGGAGTTTCCTGACGCAAAGCAATTCACAGACTATCGCGAAATGCTCGACCAATTGGGTGACAAGGTCGATATTGTCACCGTTAGCACACCCGATCACAATCACGCCCCTGCTGCCGTCAAGGCAATGCGGATGAAAAAGCATATTTACTGTCAGAAACCATTGACCTGGTCGATTCGCGAAGCCCGCACAATGCGTGAGGTCTCCGAACAAATGGGCGTCGTCACACAAATGGGCAACCAAGGCACTTCAGAAAACGGTCTTCGTGAAGCCGTCGAAGTGATTCAAGCGGGTGCAATTGGCGATGTTTCCGAAGTGCATATCTGGTCGAATCGTCCGGTCTGGCCGCAGGGCGTTGGTCGCCCTACGGGCGAAGACCCAATTCCGGAAGGACTGAACTGGGATGCGTGGATCGGACCGGCACCCATGCGGCCCTTTAAAAGGGGCGTTTACCACGGATTCAATTGGCGCGGATGGGTCGATTTTGGCACGGGAGCCCTTGGCGACATGGCTTGTCACACGACCAACATGCCTGTCATGGCGCTCAACCTGTGGGATCCGATCGCCGTGACCGCGATCAAGAATCCTGGTATTTTTGAGGGCGAAACTTATCCCGGCAGCTCGTCGATCAAGTTTGAATTCCCCAGCCGGGCCAATCTGCCGGCGTGCGACTTTTACTGGTACGATGGGGGTAATTTGCCCGGCGACGAATTGATCAGCCAGCTTCCCGACCGCTTCCGTAAGCGGCTTGAGACACAGAAGAAAGATCCGAAAGCGGGCAAATCGAGTGGCGCGCTGCTGATCGGCAGCAAGGGCATGCTGTTTTCACCCAATGATTACGGCTCTCAATACGTTCTGCTGCCCGAAGACGACTACAAAGACTATGTCAAACCCGCGCAGTCGCTGCCGCGCATCCCGTTCAAGGCTGGTGGCGACCAGCGGCAGAAGTGGGAATTCGTCAGCTCAATCAAAGGTGAGTACGAGCCTGGCCCGATGGCAAACTTCAGCTACGCAGGTCGCTTGACGGAGACCATACTGGTCGGCAATCTGGCCATGCGCAGCTCGGAAGGTCAGCGCATCGAGTGGGATGCCAAGAACCTGAAGAGTACCAACGTGCCGCAAGTCAATGCATTTGTGGATCGTGAGTGCCGCGATGGTTGGTCCATCTAGCAGGACGATTCAAATCTACTCTGCCTGCTGGATTGCAACGTGGTGGGTTGCAAGAGGGGCGTTCTTTGCAACGTGGATTCCGCTGGTTGGCTTCGCGGCCGACCACACAAGGCCCACCGATGACCTCCCCGAGGGTGTCGTCAACACGCAAAATCCTCAGGATATTTCGCTTACGCCGCAGCAATCGCTCAACCGCATTCGGACTCCGCAAGGATTCCAGGTCACGCTCTTCGCTGGTGAGCCCGACTTGCGGAGACCTATCGCGTTTGATTTCGACGATCGGGGACGGCTCTGGGTGGTCGAAAACTATTCGCACCCGGTGCTGGATCCAAAGAGCACGCGCGATCGAGTCGTTATTCTCGAAGACACAGACCATGACGGCCAATTCGACCGGCGTAAGGTGTTCTGGGATCAGGGACGTTTCTTGACAGCCATTGCGGTAGGCCATGGCGGCGTTTGGCTTGGCAACACTCCGGACCTTACGTTTATTCCCGATGCGGATCAGGATGGCACACCCGACGGCGACGCGATAGCGGTACTGGATGGGTTTCGAGATCACGATGGCAATAATAACAATCTAAATAATTTCCATTGGGGTCCCGACGGATGGCTCTACGGCGCCATTGGTATCGCTGCCAAGTCGTTCGTCGGTAAACCAGCAACCCCACAACCACAGAGAACGGTAATTACTCGTGGCCTGTGGAGAGTTCATCCGGTGACCCATGCATTTGAGGTCGTGGCAAACGGAATGGTCAATCCTTGGGGGGCTGATTTTAGCGAGGTGGGCGACCACTTTACTGTGAACACTACCACAGCCCATCTGTGGCATATTGTTCCTGGTGCCTACTGCCAGCGCCGGGCGGGCGAAGCTGACAACCGGTTTGCCTATGCGAGGATCCAGGGAATCAACGACCATCTGCACTGGGGTGGCGGTCCATGGCATAGTTCGCGACAAACAACCGAGAGTCATTCGGTCGCCGGTGGCGGACATGCCCACTGCGGAGCGATGATCTATTATGGGGACAACTGGCCCGAGAAATATCGTGGTACGCTGTTCACTTATAACTTGCACGGAAATCGAATCAATAACGATGTGCTTGTAGCTAAAAAGTCCAGTTATGTTGCCAACCACTCTGAAGACTTTTTATGGGCCCACGACCCGTGGTTCCGCGGTTTGTCGATCAAGTATGGACCAGACGGGGGCGTGTTCGTTTCCGACTGGCATGAAATTGGCGAATGCCACGATATCGACGGCAGCCACCGCACTTCGGGCCGAATGTACAAAATCACCTACGGAAGTCCAGCCGGCTGCGACGTCGATCTAAGAGCTGAGACATCCGCCGAGCTTGCCGCGCGGCATCAGCAGAAGAATGAGTGGTTCGTACGGCATGCCCGGAGAATCCTGCATGAACGTGCCGTGGCAGGCGAGGACCTGCAGACCGCTACAGAAATCCTGAGTCGCCAGTTTCGAGCTACCGGCGACGCGATTCTTCAGCTCCAGGCGCTGTGGACACTGCACCTGATGGGAAACCTGGACGACTCCCGAAGGATAGGCCTCCTGAAACACGACAACGAGCACGTTCGCCGCTGGGCGGTGCGCATGCTTGTCGATCAACAAGTGCCCGGAAGTGCGGCCATGTCGGCAATGGAGCGGCGCGCACGGGTCGAGACATCGCCCAAGGCACGCCTCGCGCTGGCCGTTGCCTTGGGTCGAGTTGGACTCGATGAACGATGGGGTCTTGCCGAGGCACTCGTCACCCATGCTGAGGATACCGACGAACCATTGATCCCGCTGATCACTTGGTATGGCGTGGAACCCTTGGTGCACTACAACCGGGAGCGCTCGCTGCAACTCGCGGCCCAATCACAGATCCCCTTAATCCGGCAATTTATCGCCAGGCGTGCCGTAGACGTTGTATCGCCCGACCTAGACGCAATAGTTGCGGCCGCATTAGAACTCGACAAGATTGACGCACGTTTTGACATATTGCGAGGCATGCTCCAGGCTCTCGCAGACAAGGATATTTCTACGGCCCCCGCCCAGTGGAAAAAACTGTATGACCAAGTCGCTACTGTAGAAAACAGCGAATACCGATCCATCGCCATTCGACTCGCCACCCTATTTGGCGACCAGACTGCTAGGGCACAACTGATGAAGTCGGTCATGCGAAACGATCTGCCCTCGGCTCAACGCCGCGCCTCGTTGCAAGCCCTACTGCAGCTTAAGGATGGCATTTCTGTAGAATCACTTCATGTGTTGTCCCGTCAAGATTCAGAGTTGCGCCTCGACGCGATTCGCGCATTGGCACTCAACAATGATGATTCGACCTCTGCTTTTCTTCTGAACCACTACCGCGAACTCGACGACTCGTGCAAGCAGGCAGCCATGAGCGTGCTGACAAGTCGCCAGGATTTCGCTGAGCAGCTTGTCATAGCTATTGCCAGAGGCGTTGTGGCACAGGAGGATGTGTCGCTGTTTTGCCTTGAGCAACTACGGTCGTTCCCTGGCCGCAAGCTAAAGGACCAGGTCCACAAACTTTGGTCCACGGATTACCACACGCCCAAAAAATCGGATCAAATCGCACGGTACTTGAAAAAAATGGATGCGGAATACCTTGCAAACGGTAGTGCTCTTGCCGGCCGAGCCCTCTTCCATAAGACGTGCGCTAGGTGCCATCGTCTATTCGGCGAAGGCGGCATCATTGGCCCTGATTTGACCGGATCTGGGCGGGCGAAAACCAACTACATTGTGACCAACCTGGTTGACCCCAATGCCGCAGTGGACCCTGCCTACCGCCTAACGAGGGTCATGACCAACACGGGTCGACTATTTTCAGGGGTGATTGTGCAGCAAGACGACAATTCGATCGTTCTGCGTACGCCAGATGCCGACATTCGTCTGAAAATGCAAAACGTGGAGCAGGTCATGACATCAACCAAGTCAATGATGCCTGAAGGCATGCTCCAGACGTTGACCGACCCGGAGGTGCGTGACCTGCTCCTGTACCTCGCCAGCCCTGAGCAAGTAAAATCGCAACAGCGCAAATTTCCAGAGGATTAAAAGTATTAACGGCAAAACAAAACGCCCCGTGGTCGTCAACGCCCAACAAAAACACCTGCAATAATCTATAAGAAGGACAACCGCACCACCCACGATTGGAGCTATGTTTGTCATCGCCGCAGTAATGTCTGCTGCGATGCGTTCCGCAGGACAATCATCACGGCTTAAAAGAGTGATTACCCATTCTGCGTGATGAACCAATCCGCCCAGCGGCTTGCCATGCCGGCCCCCAACGTGTTACTTTCCTTACTACTAAGATTTTTTCCATCTGGAAAATGCGTTAACACGACGAGTTGCTGTTGCTCAAAACTCCGACAGTCCATAGGAATTCCACACATGTTTATGCCCTCTGTTGACCTCCCCTGTTTACAAACCAGTCCGCTCCAAAGGCGCCACACATTCCGATGCAGATTCGACATCTTCAGCCTTGTCACAGGCTGGGTCGCGGCGGCCTTGATGCTGGTCGGGGTAACACTCAGTGGCTGCTCAAAAACACCCGATCGTGTGAATCCTCCCTCCATCGACGCCGGCGCGGCCGCACTTGCTGCTGTTACGCAGTACGACACCGATGGAGACGGTACGATTGGGCCCGAAGAGTTGAAATCCGCTCCAGCATTGCGGGTGGCCCTTGGGAACCTCGACACCAGCGGCGACGGTGCCGTCTCGGCCGAGGAGGTCATAGCCAGAATCGAAGCGTGGCAGAAGTCCAAGGTAGGTTTGACCACGACGCCGTGCGCGATCACTTTCAATGGTAGACCATTGGCGGGCGCGACGGTAACGTTTGAGCCGGAAGAATTCCTGGGTGACTCCATCCAGGCCTGCGTTGGCAAGACCAATGCTGAGGGCAATGTGCGCCTCAAGATCCCTGGCTCGATCGATAACCTCCCAGGTTGCGCGCCGGGCTTATACCGTGTCAAGATCTCCAGCACCAACGCTGAGATTCCTGAAAAATACAACAACAAAACAATACTTGGCGCAGAAGTCTCGCTTGATTCAGCCACCGTAGAGACCGGCCATATTCTGAACCTGAAGAAGTGACTCCTGTGGATCTGCAGCGCCGGCATGGCGACGACAACGGCCCGTCATGCGCCAGACTAATCTACCCCTCCCCAATTGGCGGTGCGCGGCTCGGCACCCCAGAGGCAATCGCCTGAAAACATTATGAACACTTCGCGAAGGCAGCGCAAAACGGCACAACACACGCCTGCACCCGAGAAAATCAAAACCTCAAAAGGAAAGCCAAAACAGAAGAGCTAGAAGCGACGAGAACCCTATATTTTCTGCAGCGTGCGTGGCAGTTCCGCCATATGCTGTCAGTGCAGTTCATCTAGGATCGCTTCAATTTCGTGCACGCCTACTGGCACCATGACCCGCACCCAGCCTGCCGCCGCAGCGACAATCGGCATATCCTGAGCGGGGCTGTCTTCACCTACCTGCTTGCGTTTCACTCCGATAATCGACGGGCAGTACAAAGTTATTTCGGTACCTGGCGAGATTATCCTGGCTCTGGGGCCTTCAAAATAAATACTCACCGCGCGGCTCGACTCGAAACCGATCCGATCTCCAGAGCCGTTGTCAAAACTTGTGCCTTTCCTGACAAAGTAGGCATCGCTGCTGCCGAGATTCGCTCGATACCAGCAGGCAAGCCCTTGGAAGGCAACGTTCCCGTGGGTCGCCACCCCGGCGCCGGAAGACTCCAGCGCAACATCCACAACCGATCCTTGAGTAATGCTTGCTCCGGTGGCGTTCTCTGGGAATAACCGCTCAAAGCCGGCCTTGGCATGTGCCGCATCGTGCGGAAACAAGATTGTGACGACTGCGCAACGGCCTTGTGCCCCTGTTTGGTAGACAGGAATCAGAACCTTGCCCAAGAAACTCTCGCCGTTCCAACTCGCCAAGAGTCCGTCTTGCTGCTGAATACGAATCGGCTTGGTGCCCAGGAAGATAGTCAACAGTACTTCATGCCCGCTGTATGTATGCGGCCCAATCAACGAACGATATTCTTGTTCGGCCGACGATTCGTACATGACATCTGAGTTGGGATGCAAGTTCAGGCGGACATGCTGACCGGAATCATGGGCACGCACTTCGTCAAAAAGTATCCAGTACCCATGAGCACCGTCCTGCGGCTGGACAAAGACGAGATTGCGCTGGTGGCAGCCGTTGGGCAGAGCACTACCGGAGTCGCCACTGGCATAGTCGACGCCCAATCCCGTAAATCCCTCGGCAATGCCAGCCCCGTCTTTCGACACATGGTCCTCGCCCTGAATCGTAACAGTATTACCAGAATGAGCTGACTGGTTGATGTAGTCCCACGAAAAACCATGCGAAGCGCTGCGCCAACCCTGATAGCCGGCATTGCGCAGCACGTGCTCGCCGTAAGCAGCCATGGCGATGGCGTTGACTTCTTTGTGCGCATGGTTGTCGTCATGAAAGGTCGGATTCCATAGGCCACAAAACAGAGCGCGCGTCGACTGCGCCCGTTCTACAAAAAACGCGCCCCCATCGGAAAAGATTCGGCTAGGTGCCAGTTCCGGAGTGGAAGAAGGCTCTTGCTCGGTCAGAATGTAGGCGAGCAATCGGCCCCAGGGGACGTTGTTTTTCAACTGCCAGGCTGCGTACCGGCCCGCCTTTTTTCCAAATCGACCCGCACGATATATTTGTGTACTGGCGTTGTCCGGGTAGTGCGAGGTCGTGTAGTGCCAGAGCCTGTCGTTAGGCGATGTATCGCCGAAGGGAACACACCTGCCAAACGGCGTGACCGAGTAGCCGTACAAATATTCATGTCCTTTGCGAATCTTGTCATTGGAGTAGAAGTCGTGGTATCCGTGATATTCAAGGACGTCGAGGAAAAGGCTTTTCTGCTGGCGTTCGTGAAACCCCAGCCGGGCGGCAGCGTAGCCATTGCCACTGGTAAACACCCCGTCGTCAGTAAAAAACGCGTCGATCTGGCTGGTGTACCTCGTACGGTTTGACTCAAAAGCGACTGTATCCCCCTGGTAAAGAGCCCAAATTCCTCGAACGGCCTGGGGCGCCGGAAACCACCACTCCTTGATCATACGGACGAGAGACTCAATCTTCTTTTCTAGGGTCCTTCGCTCATCTGGTGTTAGGTCGTCAAAAACAATGTCGAGTGCGAGCGTAGCGTTAAACAGCAGGCAACCCAAAGGCACACTGTCCCAGGAACCGGGGAAGGTCGCCATTAGATCATCCAGCCCAATGTTCAACTGATCGCGGATCTTATTCTTGTACGTGGTTCTGTTGGCGGGGTCCAGAATGTAGGCCAGCGCATTAGAACTCACAATATCGCGGAGCCGCATGCACTTGCCCTTCCCATAGGGCGTCAGACTCGCCGAATACGCTAGGGTTTCTGCGTCGCTGATGGCGGCGGTTTTCATTTCACGCCAGGGCGACCGGGATGCCCGAGAGCGAAGCCCATCGAATTCATCCTCCGTCACGATGATCGAAGGCCGAGGGGATCGTGTAGTAAACATGCGTACCCGACCCGGACCCCACTCTAACTGGCCGGCACTATTGCGCTGGTCAATCCGCCAATAGTAAGTGGTTGCATGCGACAGCGGCCCCGCCATCGGATCGTAGCGCGTCTCCAACTGGTTGCCCCGAAACTCGGCTGCCCCAGGCGATGCTATTGTTCCGAAATACACGTCGTGCGAGGCAGCTTCCGAACCGGGGGTCCAGCTCAGACTCACGTCGGGGTCGACACCCGTGGCTCCATACTCGGGCAGCCCATTGTAAGCCAATAGCGGTTTCGTAGCGGAAACCATGGTATGCGTCCCGTCAAAGACCATACGTACCTGGCTTGAACTGTCGTAACCCGTGATCCAGCCTGCGGTGACATATGGGCGGATGGTATTGCGGGCGTCGCCAGTAAGTTTCAGCGCACCGTCATTCCTAATATCTATGTGGCTGTCAGGCCCCATTTTTAGTGCCGAACTCACATAAATTGTCCCACCGTGCAGATCGACAAACGCCTTACGCGTCCCAGGCCCCACCGGAAGAACAAGAGACGCCGTGTTGAGGAAACCGCCTGTCATCTGGATCCTCGACGCGCCCCGCCCATTTGTGCCAAGCGAGATCCCGCTCAAACAGTTGAGCTTACCGCTACCCGATATTTTGATGGTGGTGGCGCCAAAGGTGTTGTTAATTTTTTTTTCAAAGGTCATCACGCCGCCGCGGATAATCAGGATGGCACTTGCGCCCTCCTGGTGACCCAATAACGGGGTGCCTGTTACAGTGAGACTGCCATCGGTCATCGTGCAGGTTGGAGTGTGCCGGTGAGCCATGCGACCTAAATAAAATGCTTGGATCGACCCGACATCTGAATTGATGATCGGGCCATTTGGCGCCCCGGCGGCGGGAGCCATGATTTCGACTCCCCGATTGCCGCTGGGAGGAATCTGGTCGTCCTCCCAGTTTTCCGCCGTACTCCAAAGGCGATCCGAGCCCCCTGCGTCCCACAAGGAAAACCAATTGTGCTCTTGCGCTGATGCGCTGTCGGACGCGCCCAACACAAAAAGATACGCGACCGCGACGGCAGCAACACGTCTGCGTGTACGTGCAAAAAACGCTTTCACTCCCCAACTCCTTTCTGCACAATCTTGTAGTTGCAAATCCGCGATCCAACCCAGTTTGGTCATATCGCAAACCAAGAATCCGCAGCTGTTATGCAACAACGATCACTCCACTCTGCATCTTAGCAGTCTAAGCCCCTAATCCACCACCGACTTACCTTGTTTCACAATGCCATTGCTGTATGCTAAGCGGTGTCCACATGTTTTTTAAAGCCATTTCTTGCACACCAAGGCTTCGATGACTTGCAATCGATACTGTACGCCTAGAATAAACGGTTGCTGCGCCAGGACCGCGTTCACCCTAGTTGAACTATTAGTCGTAATCGCCATCATTGGCGTTCTTGTAGCCCTTCTTCTTCCAGCAGTCCAGGCGGCGCGTGAGGCTGCACGGCGGACGCAATGTTTTAACAACTTGAAACAGATGGGTCTTGCGGCGCTGAGTCATGATTCAGCGCACGGGTCGCTGCCCTCCGGCGGGTGGGGTTTTCGATGGGTCGGTGACCCAGATCTTGGCTTCGGAGAATCACAACCTGGCGGATGGATCTACAGTCTACTGCCGTATATTGAAATGCAGCCCCTCCATTCACTGGGCGCCGGGACGTCGGCTGAGGCGAAGAAAGCTGCCGCACACACTTTAGTCGCAACCCCGCTGCCATTCATCCACTGTCCTAGCAAGCGACCGGTGCAACTTTATGATCACCTGCCCGCCAGCGCTGTCAGCAATCGCCCCTACAATCCAGGTTTTGATGGCGTCCGCACCGACACGATGGGAAAGGTTGCCATGGGTGACTACGCCGCAAACGCAGGCTCGGCCACCATTGGCGCTGGAGGGGGTAATTATGGGATCCAGCCTGGACCAGAAACCCTCAGTGAGGAACCGGACTACCCGTGGCTAGACCTGAGCTTGCTCAACGGGGTCACCTATTCGCGCAGCACAGTTGGTATGCGGCAGTTGCTGGATGGTTCTACGCATACCTACTTGTACGGCGAAAAGTTCCTAAACACGGACTTTTATATCGAGCCAGTCGGTCCAGACGATGCGCAGCCAATTCTGATCGGCTACGACATGGATAACCATCGATGGACAGGGGTCGAGCCTTACCGTGACAGGGCGGGATTTTCTTCGTACCTGTCCTTTGGTGGCCCGCACTCCGACGCTTTCCATATGGCCTTCTGTGACGGGTCGGTGCAGCGGATCAGCTTTTCGGTGGATCCGGAAGTACACCGAAATCTGGGTGACCGCGCCGATGGGGAAGTTATGACGACTGATCAGTACTAGTCCGGATCAGGAAAGAGAAGCATGTTGCCCCAAGCCTTCATGATACGAGTAACATGGTTATGGATGGGAGCCTGGATGGTGGCTTGCCACTGCACGGCGATCTCAGCGGATGATAGAATCAATCAAGAGGGCGCAGGGCAAACTGCTGCCGCGACAACACAAAACGTCGCCTCCCCACCAACCGTCACCCTTCAGGATCCGCCCCGCTTGCCGCCCCCCTCCGAGGCCGTGGCGATGCCCAAACCTCATCGAGTTTGGGTCGACAAAAAAAAAGGCATTGTGATAGTGGACGGCTACATTTCGCTCCGCGAGGGGATGCTCGAGATGCTTGCCTGCCCGAATAGAACCAAACAACACGAATCGGTCGTCGCGGTATACAGCCGGGCGCAGGTTGTCCACGCAGCGCTGCTAGTGCTCGGCGCCGAGACTGGACATCCAGTGAAGTGGGATCCTGTATTCGCCCCCCCCACCGGCACTGAGATTGCCATCGAAGCACACTGGCAAGATGATGCCGGTAAGTGGCAAAAATTAGCAGCCCAACAGTGGGTGCGGGATCTGACAACCGGGAAACCAATGACACACGAGTGGGTCTTTGCCGGCAGCTTTTTTTGGGAGGATGAAGAAACAGGCGCAAAGCACTACATGGCTGAATCGGGCGACTTCATTTGCGTTTCAAACTTTTCGACCGCCACCCTCGACATCCCCACCGAGAGCAGCCAGGTCAATGAGGGGCTCATGTTTGAGGCCAACACCGCCAAGATTCCTCCGCTAGGCACGCCAGTCCGGCTGGTGCTGAAGCCCAAGTTGAAAAAGGAAAAGACGCAAAACACAAAACCATAGGGTCCGGGCCGTCTAAGTTTCTCTGTTTCAAGTGGCTACGTCTTGATCATGGCGCGACAAATCGACCGGTGTGACCGTGGCAATTGGACTACTTAGTCACTGAGAACCAATTGCGACGGTAGCTTATGAGCCGTACAAAGATCAATCGACGGACCCCGCTATGGGCTCTTTGAGCGGCAGCTCATAGCAGGCTGCGTCCTCAGCATTTCGCACCAGTAGATACGGGGGCGCAAATGCCGGATTGTTCCAGGTAACCTGGTCGTCCGAAAAGACGCGTATGCTGGCCAACTCGCGGTATTTGTCGGGCGACGCCTCCACAAGCACAACTTCGCCAAATTCTGTTAACGCTAGAATGACGTCGCCAATCAACATAATCTGTCCATGCCCAAACGTTGGATTGCGCCGTTTCTTCCAGAGCCGCTTGCCCGACTCCAACTCAATGCACTGCAGACTGACATTATCCAGGCCAAAAACATATCCATCGCGAATGACGACGTTCCCCATTTTTGTTTTCATGACGGGAAGTTGACCATACTGGCGTCCTTTCCAAAGGGGGGTGGTTTCCCAGACACCCGTCTCGCTGCACGTCACCTGCACCAAGGCCGAACCGAGACCATAACCCTTAGACAGAAACAGCCGGTCTCCCTCCAGAGGGACCGGCTGTGACGTAGCCGCGTCTGAACCACTATCGCTAGGCCACTCGTATTCCCAGAGCAGCTCGCCATCCTCGACTTTGTGGGCGGTGACAAAGCCAGCGTTCACCGAAATCACCTGTGCCTGGCCGGCAAACTCTGCCAACACGGGAGAGGCATACGATGACGGGTAGCTTCCCGCCGCCCACACCACGTCGCCCGAGTCCATGTCGTAAGCCACTAGCGACTGGTTATTGCGACCGCCAACACTAACGACAACCAAATCGTCAACAATGAGCGGCGAACAAGCTTTCCCCCATACAACGTTATCGGCAGAGTGCTTACGGAGTGTGTCGTGCGACCAGCGGAGTTTTCCACTCGGACCGTCGATGCAATTCAGTATTCCCGTAGCTCCCAGTGCATATACGCGGCGCTGGTGAATGGTCGGCGTGGCCCGAGGTCCGACATAACCCAAGCTCCCGCCACCCCTTGGGTCCCAACGAACCGGATCAGCATGCGTCCAGACGATCTTGCCGGTGGACAGTTCGTAACATGTCACCAGCTCTTGTTCGTCCCGCTGCTCCTGAGTGACCGCATAGCTGCCGACAATTGAAAAGGCAGACCAGCCGGCGCCGATCTTCGTCCGCCACACCTCCCGTGGTGGGCTCGTCTTCCAGTCGACCTCCAGTGCCACGCCAGGCACTTCGGCCCAATAGCCGCTACCCAGAAAACGCGGGTAGTCGTGTACCTTCTCGCGCCAATCGAGTTGTAAATCAGTTTCGCTTTTTTGCATTGCCAGAAGTTTGTCGGGCTGATTCCAGCGCCATCTCACACCAACAATGCCCGCATCTCCATCATTAATCAGTTGAAATGGCATTAGCTGAGCATAAAAGGCGGCCAGCAAAACAAGCGATGCCGCCGAGATCAGACACCTAGTCCGCACGATCCGGCCGCTCCACAGGGCCGCCCAAACAGCAAAACTGATGACACTCAAGATGAGCGCTGCGTTGAATGCGATGGTGCCAATGCCAGGATCCAAATTGCCTCGGGCAAGCAAAATCGCCATCGCTGCCAAGGCGGCAATCCATCCCACCAGCCAACCCACGTGCTTGGGTGCCGAGTTGTGCGTGGCAGCTCCCCGTGGCGAAGAGGTCTCGGACGAGGATTCGGACATGGAAGGACACCTGCTTGCCAACACCTGACATCGATCTAAGGCCGCTAATCCTAGATTGCGGCTCATTTTATGGCAAGCTGGACTTATTCGACACCACCTCGGACACTTGGTACAGACAACTTGCGGCGGGGCGGAAGGCGGTCTACAAAGGCAATCATAACCACTCTTTCTTGTTGTGAAGATTATTACATGGCAAACCGTACACTTGAACTTGACGGTCGGTGGGCACTGGTAACCGGTAGCACCAGCGGCATTGGAGAGGCAATTGCCAAAGAGCTGGCATTGGCGGGTGCCAATTTAATCGTACACGGTTTCCAAAAACGCGCAGCCGCCGCTCGGCTAACTGAAACACTTTCCCAGAATGCCTGCGAAGCACGAATGCTCCTCGCTGATCTCTCCCTGGCGGAGGAACGTACCCGATTGGTTGAGCAGGCCTGGCAGATCGCACCCATCGACATTTGGATCAACAATGCTGGCGCAGACGTACTGACCGGCGCTGCGTCGCAGGGATCATTTGCAGAGAAGCTAAAGCGTCTTTGGGAAGTGGACGTGGCGGCAACGCTGCATCTGTCGCGAGCGGTCGGAGCGCAGATGAAGCAGCGAGGCCAGGGAGTCCTCCTCAACATGGGTTGGGATCAAGCGACCACGGGTATGGCCGGTGATAGTGGCCAGATGTTTGCCGCCATAAAAGGGGCCATCATGGCGTTTTCTAGTAGCCTAGCAAAATCTTTAGCGCCAGAGGTGCGGGTTAATTGCCTCGCGCCCGGCTGGATCAAGACTGCCTGGGGAGAAACGGCTTCGGCCGAATGGCAAGGGCGAGCTGTCCAAGAGTCGCTTGTCGCGCGCTGGGGAACACCGGAAGATGTGGCCCAGGCGGCCTGTTATCTAGCCTCACCACGGGCATCATTTATCACGGGCCAAATTTTTTGCGTCAACGGCGGCTCGTCAAGGTGACCCATCCCGTGCCTGCGGAACATCTCCATTTTGTGACCGGCCGGCTAGCGGCCCCTGCCCTGCAACAGGCATTACCCTCCCTGGCGGCGGACGTAGGATTTCAATATTCGATCGATGTTCTTCCGATTACGGTAGCGGCATTGATGAGCCCGGCCTGGATTGCCAAACACATTCGCGCGCCGGAAAACACATCGCGCGTGATTATACCGGGCTACTGTGATGGTGATCTGGCACCCCTGTCGGCCGTGGTCTGCGCACCGGTGGAGGTGGGGCCTCGCGATCTGCGGCAACTGGCAGGATTCTTCTCCCGCGAGCCAATCCCCGACGACTACGGGGACTACGATGTTGAGATCATTGCCGAAATCAACCACTGCCCTCGCCTTTCCCTGACCGAAATACTAGCAACCGCCCAGGCACTCGCCTCCAGCGGAGCGGATTGGATTGATGTGGGCTGCGAGCCGGGCCCAGCCTGGACGGGTGTGGAAAGCGTGGTCCGTGCTTTGCGCGACGACGGGCATCGCGTGTCAATCGACAGCTTGAATCCGCGTGAAATCGAGCCAGCAATCCGGGCGGGCGCGGAATTGGTACTCAGCGTCAATAGCTCGAATCGCGAGGCGGCCGTCGACTGGGGTGTTGAGGTGGTGGCGATTCCTGACGACCCAGTGTCTCTGGCCGAACTAGACACCACGATCGAACGACTAGCCCAAGCCAATGTCCCGATGCGAATCGATCCCGTCCTGGAACCAATTGCCTTTGGCTTTGCTGCCAGTTTGGCCCGGTACCTCGACGTGCGGCACCGCTATCCCGACGCAGAACTAATGATGGGTATCGGTAATCTGACCGAACTGACCGACGTCGACTCCGCAGGCACCAACGCAATGCTGTTGGGGTTTTGTCAGGAGCTTCGCATCCACAGCATATTGACAACGCAAGTCATCAACTGGACCCGCAGCAGCGTTCGCGAGTGCGACCTGGCGCGGAGGCTTATGTATCACGCGGTCCACAACCGTGTATTGCCCAAACACCTGGAGCCTCGGCTACTCATGCTGCGTGATGAGGATCTGGTGGCACCCGACCAGAAACAGCTCGCGCGCTTGGCAGCAGAAATCCGCGACCACAACTACAGGATCTTTGCAGCAGATGGCGAAGTGCACCTCGTGAGTCGCCAACTGCATCTACACCACGCTGATCCGTTCGTCGTTATGGACAAGCTCCAGAGCAGTGGTCCCGACGGCGGCCTGCCAGACAATCTTGATGAGGGCCACGCATTTTACCTGGGCTATGAAATGTGCAAGGCGCGAACCGCGTTGACGCTTGGCAAGACCTACCAGCAGGACGAATCGCTCGACTGGGGATTGGCCACGCGGCCGGAATCGCGACATCGCCTTATATCCCAGCGCAGGGGCACCGCCCCCGATGAATGAAGACCATATCCAGCCGGCTGAGTGGCCGTTGATCGAAGCTCTT
The DNA here is from genome assembly GCA_022448265.1 of Pirellulales bacterium. Lineage (GTDB taxonomy): Bacteria > Planctomycetota > Planctomycetia > Pirellulales > Lacipirellulaceae > Bythopirellula. Next base: position 60,374 of record JAKVCC010000018.1, on the reverse strand, counting down.
CCGGCAGACCTCTCGGCCACTGACGTCTTTGGCCGCCTGGCACATTTACCACATGTCGTGTTTTTTGATAGCGCCAGTCGCGCCGGATTGCTTGGACGCTATTCGTTTATTGCCGCCGATCCATTCCAATGGATCCAGTGCAGCACACCCGACCAGGACGCGCTAGCAGACTTGGAGGCCGCCCACCGTCTCTTTGCGGCAGAGTCGCGCCAAGGTCTGCCGCCTTTCCAAGGAGGTGCCGCAGGACTGTTCGGCTACGAGCTTGCGCGCGGCCTGGAAAATATTCCATCCGCTCGCATCAACGATCTGGCGATGCCCACACTCGCGGCCGGGTTGTACGATGTGGTCGTCGCCTTCGACCACTACCAGAAGCGGTCCTGGATTCTGTCTCAAGGTTTTCCGGAAATGGCGGCGCGCGCGCGACGAAAACGGGCGCGGGCGAGGCTGGCGCAAATGCGTGACTGGCTACAGGGCCCCCTCAATCGACCGCGTCTGGACAGCCACCAGCACGTACCAGTGACCGAACTGGCACCGCAATTTGATGTCGGCCTGGAGGGAGTCACCAGTAACTTTCCAGCCGCCTCCTATCGAGAGATGATCGAACGGGCCGTGGAATACATTCACGCTGGCGACATTTTCCAGGTCAATCTGGCCCAACGACTGCTCTGCCCTGCCCGCTCCCCATCCGCTGAGCTGTATCTCAAACTGCGAACGAACAATCCAGCACCTTACGCAGGCTATTTCAACCTGGGCGACTGGCAGATCTGCAGCACTTCGCCCGAGTGTTTTCTTACTTTGCGTGATGGTCAGGTCGAGACCCGGCCGATCAAGGGTACGCGTGGGCGTCTCGACTCAGCCGAAGCAGACCTTTTTGCGGGAGATGAACTGCAGCTTAGCGAAAAAGACCGTGCCGAAAACGTTATGATTGTCGACCTGTTGCGCAACGATCTTTCGCGCGTGTGTACGGCTGAGAGCGTTTGCGTCGAGCAGCTTTTCCAGCTGGAAGATTACGCATTTGTTAAGCATCTCGTTTCGACCGTCCGCGGCCGGCTACGCCCGCAATTCAATGTCTTTGATTTGCTACGGGCGTGCTTTCCAGGCGGTTCGATCACCGGGGCACCCAAGATCCGAGCAATGGAGATTATCGCCGAACTCGAACCCACCACTCGCGGTGCCTATTGCGGCTCGCTCGCCTACATAGGCTTTGACGGGCATATGGATAGTAGTATTCTGATAAGAACGGTCACCGCCGGCAGGGGCTGGTGGCAGTTGCCCGTTGGCGGCGGAATCGTCGCCCAGTCGCAAGTGGGCGATGAGTACCGCGAGACTTGGCACAAGGCGCGGGGCATATTGGATGCTTTATGATTTTACTGATCGATAACTACGACAGCTTCGTTCACAATCTGGCCCGCTACTTCCAGCGGTTGGGGCAGGAGACTGAAGTGGTACGGAATGATGCAATCGATGTGGCCACCATTCGGCGCACGGGCGCGGACGCAATTGTCCTTTCGCCAGGGCCCTGCAGGCCGGAGGCCGCCGGCTGCTCGCTCGAAGTGGCGCGGGAGTTACACACTGAGCTGCCCATGCTGGGGGTCTGCCTGGGACATCAAGCGATCGCCGCCGCTCTCGGAGCTAAAATTGGCCGCGCAGCGGCGCCAATGCACGGCCGGACCTCCATGATTACACACCAGGAAACGAGGCTATTCCAAGGAGTCCCCAATCCATTACAGGTGTGCCGGTATCACTCGCTGGTGGTCGAGCCCCCTTCGGTTCCCACGTCGCTCACTGTGACGGCGAAAAGCGCGGATGGTACTGTGATGGCGCTGGAACATGCAACCCTGCCCGTTTATGGCCTCCAGTTTCATCCCGAAGCCGTACTGACCGAATATGGCTATCCGCTGCTCCGAAATTTTCTGACGTTGGCGGGATGCGATTGTACCCAAGCCGTTGACCCGCTTATGGCGGACGAATACCGGACGGCGCCCAAGATCGAGCCGCCAGCACTCCAGCGTCCGGTCACATTTTAACGAGGGGCAACGCTTGCTCGCATCGCGTTTTTCGCATTAGAAGCCTCCGGCAAACAAGACTATGCCCGACCCCGACCTACCACAACTTGGAACCAATGGCCGCATCGTGGAAGGAATTATCACCACGATCAACAGGGATCGCTCCACAAATATTTCGCCCATGGGACCGATTATTGATCCACAGTTTAGCTATTTCGTACTGCGACCTTTTCGCACATCCACAACCTATCAAAACTTAAAACGGACCGGCCAGGCAGTGTTCCACATTACCGACGATGTCCGCCTGTTTGCCCAGGCGGCCCTAGGAACACCCAGCCCATTACCCAGCATGCGATCCGCCGGCCGGATCGAAGGGCAAATACTCACTGCGGCATGCCGCTGGTATGCGCTGCAGGTCACGGCGCTCGACGATGACTCGGAGCGGACCCACATTCGGGCAAAATGTGTGGACCAAGGCCGGCTGCGCGATTTCTTGGGCTACAATCGAGCCCAACATGCGGTGCTGGAAGCGGCTATTCTGGCAACCCGCATCCAATTGCTGCAAGCCGAGGATATTCTGGCCGAACTCAACCGCTTAGAATCCCCCGTAAAAAAAACAGCCAGCCACGTCGAGCGTGAAACATTTGATTTTTTGTGCGAACACATCCGATCCCAGATTGCCACGGACAAGACATAAATTTCACAAACGTTTATTGTCTGGCCAGGGGCCCCGCTAACCATGCACGAGGTACTGCGAATCACGACTCCCAGTCGGCTCCATTTTGGGCTGTTGCGTTTTGCACAAGCACAAGGCCGCAGTTTTGGCGGTTTGGGAATGATGATTAAGGAGCCACGGCTGGTCGTCGAAATCCAAGAGAGCGACCAATGGCAGGCCGCGGGCCCCATGGCCGATCAGGCTCTGGCGACCGCCCGGAAAATACAAGAACAATGGCGCAGACCCCAAGGCAACGGATTGCGCATTCAGATTTGTGAATCGCCCTTACCCCACTCTGGCTTTGGAAGCGGCACACAGCTTGCGTTGGCGTTGGCCCTCGGTATGCATACCCTCAGCGGAAGCGGCCCGGTGAGTCTCGAGGCGATTGTCTCCGCTACTAACCGCGGGAAGCGCAGTGCCGTAGGCAGCTACGGATTTGAGCGCGGCGGACTGATCTGGGAAACGGGCTACCGCGCAGGCGAGCCACTGGGGCACCTGTCCCGACGGCTGGCGGTACCTGACTCCTGGCGTCTGGTGCTGATTTTACCGCATAGCCCACCTGGCTTGCATGGCGATAGCGAGGCGGAGACCTTCGACCAACTCACACCCGTTCCGGCTGAGGTGAGTGCCGAGCTCCAGCAGATCGCGGAAACGCAAATATTACCCGCCGCCGAACGGGCTGATTTCGACGCGTTCGCCCGTTCGATATTTCAATATGGCCACCTGGCTGGCAATTGCTTCCGCCAAATTCAGGGAGGGCCCTATGCCTCGCCCGCAATCGCCCGCTGCATTGATCGGCTGCGCCGCTTGGGCGTCGCGGGCGTTGGCCAGTCCTCCTGGGGTCCCACCCTATTTGCGTTTTGCCAGGCGGAGCGTGAGGCTGCAGAACTGGCCGGCCGACTGGCTGGACTAAAAGAGTTTTCCCAAGCAAAAATCCTACTCACAGCTCCCGACAATTGCGGCGCGCAAGTCGAAACAATAGCCGACTCGTCCCGTTAATCGGTCCGTTATCCAACGGACGCAGGTCGTGGTTTATATTTCCCTATGGTACGACGAAGGAAACAATTGAGATCAAGATCGTTGGCGATTTTTGTCATTGGATCAGTTATCCTATCGCGTGAAGGCAAAGGGCGCCAACGACCCGGCGGCCTTCCACTACAGATCCCTTCCTGAAACACCCTGGCAATGGTAGATATTCAAAGCATTCTTGCCGACAACCTGAACCGCGTGCGGGAGCGGATCGCCCGAGCCACCGAGAACGCAGGCCGCGAGATGGGCTCGGTGCAGCTTGTAGGAGTAACCAAGTACGTCGACACCACCGTGACCAGCGCCCTACTCACCGCCGGTTGTCGAGAGGTCGGTGAAAGCAGGCCCCAGCAATTATGGGCCAAGGCCGCTGCCCCCAAACTTGCCGGAGCGCATTGGCATCTGATCGGGCATTTGCAGCGCAACAAGGTCGCAGCAACATTGCCGCATGTCGATTTGATTCACAGCGTCGACAGTTTGCGATTGCTCAAAGCGATCGATACGAGCGCCCAGCAGCAGGGCAAGCAAGCACGCGTGTTGCTGGAAGTCAACTGCTCGGGCGACATCGAAAAGCATGGCATGACTGAGAATTCGCTCAAAGCTCTCCTACCGCAACTGCCCGAATACAAGGCAACAGAAGTATGCGGACTGATGACCATGGCAGCGCGCGGCGGTAGCGAGCAGGTTGCCACGCGGAATTTCGCCACCCTACGCACTCTACGCGACGACGTTGCAGCAGAGTGCCCGCCCGAAGTGAAGCTAACCGAGCTATCCATGGGCATGAGCCACGACTTCGAGGTCGCCATCCACGAAGGGGCAACGATTGTGCGCATTGGCTCATTGTTAGTCGAAGGAGTTGTCTGACCGCACCAATTGCGGGACTAAGGGGATCAGGTCCAAGTTTTCTGCTTGTACGCCTAGACACCAAACAACCGGTTTGATCGGAAATTGGACCAGCCCTCGCGGGCCTGTACTCTTTGTTGTCTGGCCGCCCGAAGCGCCAACATTGCCGATGCCAACTGTGGCATCTATCATGGATATCTAGGAACCCCACAGGCACTGCCTAATAACCCAGTAGGCGAAGACACGAGATGAAGCCCCTGACCGAAAAACTCCTCCACTACCTGCTGCTGATTGTCATCACATTTTTCTGCATGGGTGTGATGTGGAAAATTAGTGCGAAAGACCAAGCTAGCGCAAAGCGGGATGGAGGCGACGTCCGTCCGTTGGCCGTGGTGGCAGCGCCTAAGGCTCCCGTCAAAATCAGCCCGCTCCATGTGCAAATCTGTGAAATCACCAACACGTATGCGGGCAAAATTCAACCTTGGGAAAAGTATCAGGTCGGATTTTCAGTCGGCGGACGGGTGATCGCGCTGGGCACCAACGAAGCGGGCGTTCCCCTAGATGAAGGCCATCGTGTCCGGGCTGGCCAGGTATTGGCAACGCTTGACGACCGAGTTTTTCGTGCGCAAAAAAGCGAAGCGTCCGCACAGATTGAACGGGCTACTTCTGAGCTACAGCGAGCTGAGCGGGTTCGACGCAATAGCCCCTCAGCTGTTACAGAATCTGAACTCGAAGGGCTCGTTACCAACCTCGCCTTAGCGAAAGCCCAATACGATATCTCGCTCAAGAATCTGGACGACGCCACCCTGAAATCTCCCATCGCAGCGACAATATCCAAACGCCTGATCAAATCGGGCGAATCGGTAAGTCCCAACAATACTGTTTTTGAGTTGGTCGAAAATGAGGATGTCTTGTTGGTCCTCAATGTACCGGAAACGCATATTCGAGAGCTGGAGGAGCGGATGCGGGAGGTTGAGCAGCATCCTTTCCGAAAAACTCTCTCCAGTCAATCTGCCGCTTTTGCACCACCCCCAGACCATGTCGTAGAAGAGTCCGTTTTTCGCGCGCACGTCCACCTAGAAGGACGCGACCGCTTTGGCGCCCCTTGGCCAACCTTAGAAGGAGAAGTCTTCCGCATACCCCAGGTTTCCGATGCTCGAACGGGGCTATTTCCCTTAGAAATTCGTCTGTCTAACCAGGAGAGGCTGCTGCGGCCAGGCATGGTTGCGACGGCTGATGTGGTTACCGCCAGCCTGTCAGGCTACCGGGTTCCCGAATCGGCCGTTTTATTTCGGCAGGACGGCGCTCACCTGTTTAGTGTAACTAGAGAGCCTGCCAGTATGGAGATGCTGTACTGGACGCTCGGCGAGAGCTACATTTATAGGGCCCAGCGAGTCCCCTTGAAGCGTTGGATTGATCAGGGCGAGACTGTTTTCGTACCAGCCGAAGAGGTGTCGCTCAGCTCGGTTGTCGTCAGAGGCCATTTTCGACTTGCCGACAGGCAGCTTCTCCGCGTCGTCAACCTTGGCACTATTCCTGCCGGTGACCTGCATTTCAGCATGCCCTCTCCGCAAGCCAAGATCGCGCCCGGCAAGAGCGACCTATGAGAGCAGAGAAATCGCAATTCTACTTTAATAGGACCTGCAGAAAAAAGTAGAATGTCCCATTTTTTACGCCCTAAAACTTGGGCCCAACTCGTTCGTTTCGCTTTTACCATTCACATTTGGCTTCCCCATGTCGCTTAGCTCCAAGGCCGTCGATCATCCGCGATTCGTATTGATTGGCGTCATCCTGGTGCTATTCATGGCCCTCTATGCGGCAACGTTTACGCCTGTGCAGCGCACTCCGGCGATTACCAAGGCGGTGGTTCTGGTCGCCATTCCCTACCCCGACGCGCTGCCGAGCGAAGCGGAAAACGAGATTACGCGCAAGGTAGAAGAAACACTCACCGAACTACAGAGCGTTGATTTTATCGCGTCCACAAGCTTGCGAGGGGCCTCCATCACCCAGGTCATCTTTCTTGACGGCGTCGACCCAGATGAAGCCCGGCGCGAGGTCAAAGACCTGATCGATCGCATCCGCAATGAGTTGCCTCTAGGCCGCGAAGTGCAACCGAGCGTAACAGACATCGATTTTGATAGCGCTCCGCTGATGCTCGTCACTCTCGCCGGCCCACCCGGATTCGACGAAAGGGCGCTCAAGAAAATCGCTGAAGAAGTGGAAGAAACTATTGCTGAAGTGGATGGTGTGGCCAATACGCAGCTTTTTGGCGGCAAGGAGCGCGAGATTCACGTAAACGTTAACCCGGACTTGATGACCGAGTACGGCATCACGTTTAGGCAACTCCGGCAATCGCTCGTCGATTTCAACGCCAAAGTGCCAGCGGGCGCCTTCGATACGTCGATGATCGACCGGACAGCGCGCAACGAATCAAAGTTTCGGGATTTAGACGACATCCGCGAAGCCGTCGTAAGCAGCGTCGAGGGACGGGTTATCTACCTTCGCGACATTGCCGAAGTCCTGGACTTGAATCGCCGCCCCCTCAATATCGCCCAGTTTGATGGGCGCGACTGTGCGACGATTCTTGTCAACAAGGAAGCCGATATCAATACGCTAGGTGCCGCGCGTTCTGTAAACCGATTGATGATTGACATACGTCAGCAGTATCCCGACATAACGTTTACCACCAGCCGCGACACGTCGCAAGAAATATGGGTTATGTTTCGCGTGCTCGGATCGAGCGCCCTGTTCGGCGCAATGCTGGTGCTTGTGATTCTTGCCTGGACAATGGGGCTGCGGATTTCGATCTTGGTCTTGATCGCCATACCATTTAGCTCAGCGGTTGGCCTGACGTTTTTATACTTCGCAGAAATACCAATTTCGAACATGGTTGTGTTCAGCTTCATCCTGGTGCTTGGTATGGTCGTAGATGGCGCCATTATCGTCGCAGAAAATATTCACCGTCATATCGAGCGCGGCGAAGATCCAGTCACCGCGGCAAAAACGGGCATTGACGAGGTCGGCCTGCCGGTAATCTCGGCTGACTTGACAACCATTGCAGCCTTTTTACCCATGGTGCTTGTTCCCGGGATTATGGGAGACTTCATGGGTGTCATGCCACGTGTGGTAAGCGTGGCCCTTTTGGGCTCGGTATTGGTGGACCACTTTGTGATTCCAGCCGTGGCCGCGCGCTGGTACCGCAAACGTCAACCGGCCCAAGATGCGTCGGCGGTTTTTGCGGCGGTTTCTCAGGTCACCGAAAAAGATCCGTCGCTTCTTGGCCAAGTGCGGCCAAATCTGGGAGTTGGGACGCGGCTTTATGCAAGTGTATTACGTCTGGCTCTCGGCAACCGCTACTACGTACTCCTCATTTGCGCCACAGCACTGGTCGCAACGAATACCCTATTTCTAAAGCTAGGTTTTGAGTTCTTTCCTCCCAGCGACCGGGGTCAATTCACCATCAAATATGAATTGCCGCTGGGTTACAGTATTGAGGAAACACTAGCCGCCTCACGGGTCTTCACCGGCCCCCTACAAAAGTGGAAAGACCGAGGAATTCTCAAGCACTACGTAACTGCCGTGGGTTCAGCGGGGGGCCTGGCGTCGCGTCTTGAAAACGACCCCGCCAATGGGCCTGAGTTCTGCGAAATAATGGTCGAGTTACTGTCGCCCCTCGATCGTCAGATCCACGAGGAGGAGGTCATCAGCTCGTTGCGGCGCGAGATCGTACCGCTACCGGGCATGAAGTACTCTATCAAGGAAGTTGAAGACGGCCCCCCCGGCGGTTCAGATGTAGCAGTTCGACTGACCGGAGATAATCTCGACCGGTTAGGTCATCTGGGACTCACCATCGCGGAACGGCTGAAGAACATTCGCGGCACGGTGGATGCCAGCACGGATTATCGCCCAGACAATCCTGAACTGGTGATTGAACCCAAGCCCGATGTGGTCGGTATGTATGGTTTGACCGAAGCGCAGATCGCCCAATCAGTGCATCTGGCAATTGCCGGAGACTCGCAGATTCGCCTCACGATGGAGGACGAAGAGATCACCCTTCGACTGCAACTGGCGCCCGAGCATCAACGTTCGCACCGGAGTCTAGAACGGTTGATGATCGCAGCTCCCGACGGGCGCCGCGCGCCCATCTCTCAATTGGCTGATCTGCGCAAAGGCTTGAACTTGTACAGCATTAATCGGCACGAGCGCGACCGAGCCGTCGTTGCCAAATGCGACGTTGTAAAATCAACTTTGCCGGATGAGGTGTTCCAGGTGTTGGAAAATGAAGTACTCCCGGAGTTCGGCTTTCGCCCGGCCCAAGGTGAATCCATGGTGTTTCTCGGCACGCCAACCACGCCGTCGGAAGGCATAAAGGCTCAGTTTACAGGTGAAAACGAGGAACGCGACAAAAACTTTCAGCACCTGCTCTATAGCATGACCCTGGGTGTCATACTGATTTTTGGGATACTCGTCATGCAGTTCAACAGTTTTCGACAAAGCTTCATCGTGATGTTCACCGTGCCCCTTAGTTTTATTGGTGTGGTTCTTGGCATGTGGGCCTGCTCCTTCCCCTTCAGCCTGGCCTCGTTCATCGGGCTGGTGAGTCTTACGGGAATCGTTGTGAACGACGCAATTGTGATGGTTGACTTTATGAATCGGGCTCGGAAACGCGGACACGCGCTGCGCGAAGCCATCTTGGAAGCAGGTGTCAACCGGCTGCGCCCGGTCATACTGACCACCGTAACCACGATAGGCGGCCTCCTGCCGCTGCTGCTGAATATTTCTGGAGGCGCCGAATTCTGGCAACCGCTAACTGCGGCCGTCGTATTCGGCCTGGCCTTTGCCTCAGCGCTCACGCTGCTCGTGATTCCCGTCGCCTATAGCGTAGCATACAGCCTGCCCGGAGCTGTCCGGAACGCCGTTCAATCCTGGTAGGACAACACACACTGGCATCCGGAACTGCCCCTGCTCACTCCGCTTCCCCAGCCGGCCGCGCTACCTAAGCCGTTTGGAAAATTCCTGCCAAGGCATCGTATTGGCAACATCCGCAGGTGTTAAACCGCCGCGTTGGGCTTGGAGAATCCCGTAGCGCATCACATCCAGGCCCTCGCTGCTGTGTGCATCGGTGCTAATAACGATGGGGATGCCGTGCTGCTGGGCGGTCGCGCAATGAATCTCGTGTAAATCAAGCCGCGCCGGATTGGCATTGAGTTCAAGAAACTTGCCATGCTTTGCCGCAGCAAGAAATACCTGATTCATATCGACAGCATAAGGATTGCGGCGATTGATAAGTCGCCCCGTGGGATGTGCGATGATGTGCACATGCGGATTCTCCAAAGCGCCCATAATCCGATCCGTGATCTGTTCTGCCGATTGTTTCTGACCGTAGTGAATGCTCGCCACCACCCAGTCTGCCTCGGCAAGTACATCGTCGGGCAGATCCATACCACCCTTTTCCAAAATATCGCACTCGATTCCTTTAAGTATCGCAATATCTTCTACCTCTTTGCGCATGCGTTCAATTTCCACCCACTGCGCGCGCAGTCGCGTTGGATTTAGACCGCGCGCCATAGACACACGCTGTGAATGATCGGTAATCGCGATATATTCCAGACCGCGCGCGCGGGCAGCGTCAACCATCTCTCGCAGCGAGGACTTTCCGTCAGTAGCCGTTGTGTGCATGTGCAAGTCGCCGCGAATGTCTGCCAGTTGCACCAACTCGGGAATTGCATCTGTTTTAGCCCACTCGAATTCTTGACGCGCTTCGCGCAGCGGCGGGGCAAAACAAGGCAGGCCCACTGCGGCGTACACTTCTTCCTCGTTACGACCGGCCAGATAGGATTCTTTGCCGTCTGGCTCAATGCGAAAAACACCCCATTCATTGACTTTCAATCCCTGCTGCTTTGCCCGACGTCGCACAAGGACATTGTGATCTTTTGAACCGGTAAAATACTGCAAGGCGGCTCCAAACGACTCGGTAGGCACCACGCGCAGGTCGATTTGCATTCCGCTATTAAGACGCACCGACATTTTTGTATCGCCACGGGCGATGACTAGGGCAACTTGAGGCATGCTGCCGAGGCGATCCATCACGCTGGCCGAATCGCTCCCATCCACCAACAAGTCGAGATCGCCAACCGTTTCGCAGCCGCGCCGGTAACTACCCGCTATCTCCATCTGACGGATACCGTCCACCGCACGCATATGTGCAAGTAGTTCTGCTACGACCAGGTCGGCATCGGCCCAACGGGTGCGGCGCTCGGCTGCCGCCGCAATGTCCAGCCCTTGCATAATGGACTCTTCAGTCTTCGGGCCAAAACCTTTCAGCACTCGGACGCGCTGGGATTCGCAGGCCCGGCGGAGATCGTCGAGCGAAGCAACACCCAATTCGCGATGTAACAAGGCCGCCTTCTTGGGCCCCAAACCGGGCACGCGAAGAAGTGCCAGAGTCGTCGGCCGGATTTCGGCCAATAGCTCATCAAGCATCGGAAAACTGCCGCTCTCCAGGAGCATAACAATCTTCGAGGCAAGATCCTTACCGATCCCCTCGATATCCGTAAGACTCCGTGACGGCTCGGAGACAATCGTTGCGAGCGACTCGCGCAGATCGGCAATTCTGCGAGCGCCATTGCGATACGCGCGAATTCGAAATGGATTTGCCCCTTGAAACTCCAACATATCGGCAATCCGCCCAAACACTGCGGAAATCTCTTGGTTGGTCATGCGACTAGTTTCGGAGGGAGAGCCAGCCCGCTTTCCTGTTGGCAGTTCCCTGCGAAGCAAATCGCAAGAGGAAGGCCGGCTGAACACTGATCTAATTTCCGGAGGGCGACCCTGCTAGATTACACCCCCGCGCCACATTCTGCCCACAAACTACAGCTCACAAAGGAGTTACGGCCTCTGGGCCACCACCACACACTTCCTCGCTCAAGCCCGGACCGCCGGGTCTTGTATCTTTCTTGGTTCGCCAACTTGAACCCGAAATCGTCCGGTCGCTACGGCAAATGCTGCCATCCAACCGAACAGGAGTGTGCCTGGCTCGGGCACAATCATATCCGTATAGACCTCAAAATCAACACGCTTTTTGTCTATGAAGGCAAACGTGTCCTGCTCGCTAATAGCAAGCAATTGGTTGTTCATAAAGAAGTCGAACGCAGTAGCACCGTTATCAAATGCAACGCCACGGGCATTCAGCTCATCTTCGATATCGCGCTCGTCCATGCCAGTCCAAAGAGCAACTTCAGGATTCGTGTCGAAATTCCAGCTAAGATCAAAACCAATATCCATGGGTTGAGCTGCGGCTGCAGTCAGCGGGGTGTTACCATGGTCCAGTTCTGTCACAGAAATACTTCCCAACGCTATCACGCGCACCCTCGTAGCTGCCGTTCCCGAGCCAGGAAGTATTTCCAGCAGGTTGCGCAATCCAACATCTTTGAACCGCATCCCGGTAATCCAAGTGTCGTCATCTGCCTCGACAGAAAACGAAATGCGGCCATCCGTGAAACTATCCATGATGTCAAAATCACCATTGGCTGACGTAGCAGCAAAAGCACTCGGACCCACGAAGATCAATGAATTACCTGCAATGGTAGGCGCCCCAAAAGGAGTGGGCGGATCACTCGGCCCCTGGCCGGACTGCGTCATGCCGTTAAAGCTGACGAACCCCGCCTGGGCTGGAAAAATGGCCCAACTCTGCCATAGCCAGATCGTGGCGATTGCCAGGGCCACGGCTAATCCATTTGGACGCCGTCTATTTGATAGCCGCATCATTAGTTCCTCTCCAAAATTCTCTAGTAGCCCACAAATAGTGTTAAACTCATGCGTATAACCACAGCACAGAGCTGGCAAATCGGGGGCTGCTCTTCAGCACCCCAGTCTCGACATCCGTTTGTGTTGCCTCCACTCATTTGGCAACGTTTTACTTAGCAAGAAACCATTCAAAAACTCCTGTGTCCCTGTACCGCCTCCAATAGGGCATCAGCCCGGATTCTTGCGCAGCCTGTCCTCAAGATTCCAGGCTTCGGCACGGCCCAACAGCTCCACGCGAAGGCCACCATTCCCAGTACGTTCACGCCATTGGGGTTCTCTGCCTGGAAGCGATTTGCTGCCAGACCAGGGCTGATCACCCACCTCGACCCACAACGCATGTGCGATGCCTTCCCAATCCCGATGCCCCTGATTTGCGTATCCCCATGCCCTGCTTTCGCGTTTCAGAGCAGATAAGCCACGCTCTGCGGAAGAAAAAACCAAGCTTGGGATTGAGAAACTCAGCACAACTCCAAAGGTCGTCATCGCATGGGAGGCCGCGCCCCGCTGAGCAAAATCCTGATCCAACGAAGAAATTACCGGAGAGCCAACATCGCGTGAGCAGACAGCGAAAGACGAGGTATCGTTGACAGCAACTACTCCAGCCCGGCAACTACTAAAAACGACCAATCTGCCCTCTTTTCTAATCATTGGTTCTTCTCCAACGCCATCGTCAGTAGCACCAAAGAAAGAAACCAATCTGCTCCGCCCCTTGACTAACAAAACAAGCACCTAGGTGCTTGACAACGACCCTTCCTCACACGATCTCTACCGGCCTCCTTGCCGCTAATTGCACAAAACCCAATCTCAAAAAACATGTATGCCCACAAAAAAAACGACGCTCAGAAATCCTCGGCCCCCAGCACCTCAAAGGGTGCCAAAGCAGAAAGATTGAAAGCGCCGTCTAGCGGACTAGTGAATTAGCGTTGCCTAAAAGGAATCGCTCTTTTTTCAGCAGACAGAAAATAAAAAAACGACCTCCAAAATCCGTCTAGGCAGCAGCCCCGAGTGGAGCCGACACTAGATGATGATTTTGGACGTCGCTTTTATTGGCGTTACCGTAAAAATTCGAGCGGGATTTATCTGTTTAGATCTTGACCTGGTGAAATTAGGCGAGTTGGCCGTAACAAACGTTGCACAGCCCACTCGTGGATCAATAACTGCAGAAAACAAGTACAAAAACGAAAAAAAGCGACCTCCAAAACCTTCTCCAAACGGCAACCCAACTTGGTCACCCCGGGGGAAAGATTTTGAAAGTCGCTTCTATTAGCACTACCTAGAATTCTAAACTTAATCCGAAATATCAGTCGCCAGCTGGAAATACACCATTACGGGACGACTCTCACGGCGTGATCGCCGCCGATCGGGCCGCAACCGTAACAACCAACCCGCCAAAAATGGCGACCCAATCGCCCCAGTTTAAGAAGTGCTTCGATTCTGTCAAGCAAAAACTAGAGAAAAACGGTAGACCTGCTATTTCAGAGAGGTTTCCCACCACTGTTTTTGTCTGCGCTGGTGGAGCCTGCCAGTTGCCGCTGCGAAATTAAATACCGCTCAACCGGCTGCCCCAACAACAAATGTTCCTGGATAATCTGTTCGAGCACCTCGGGATCACACCCGCCGTACCAGGCCCCCTCCGGATAGACAACCGCGATGGGGCCGCCCTGACACACCCGCAAACAATTGGCTTTGCTCCGCAAGATGCCGCCTTGCTCACTCAGCCCCAGTTCTTTCAGCCGCCGCTTGAGATAATCCCAAGCCACCAGGGATCGCTCGCGTTCGCAACACTTCGGCTTCGTCTGGTCACAGCACAAAAAAATATGTCGCTCGGCAACGGAAACGCCAACTTCTGCGGCAACTCGCTGCTGCAGTTTCAGTAGGTCAGAAACAGAAGGCATGAGTCAGAGAAAATATAAAAAACGCAAATCAGTACTAAAGTGTCAGAGCTTCGTCTGCCGCAGCCCGCACCCACCCTCACTAGAAAACGAACGGACACCTAATCTGCAGATCATTAAAAAACAATGCCATGCTCGCATAAGCGCGAGCAGCACCAACTTCACCAGCTGCAAAAAACTCGGAAGCAGAAACCTCACTTACGCAGCTGTAAACGATTAGCCAACCCATCAAACCAGCTTAATTGGGCGCCAATCGTTCTTCAATAGGGACCGTCCTGCGATGAGAAATTGGCTGAGGCTTTCGAACCAACCCCATCACAATCGGGCGCAGGGTCAGTGCATGCGTCACACACAGGATTGCCTTGTTTGTCGCGCAGATTTGCTAGGCCGCCACAGGTCCCCTTGAGCCGGCGATGACTCACGATAACGCCGACCGCCATCCCCAGTATGGCCACAAGAAATACGGCGCCGGCTAGGAGAAAGGTCTGCCAAATCATGGATTCTTGCTTTCTTGGTTCTCGCAGTGGGGCGCGGTGCAGTTGCTCGAAACGAGGTGTCGCCACCGAAACAATTTTGTCCTCTTGGCGGGTTTGAAATAGTGCAGCTACGTCCTGTCGAACGCACCAATCATAACCGCGCTGCTCACCCATCACCAACAGGGCTGTCGCCAGGGCATCGGATTCCATGCAGGTGTCGGCCTGCACCGAAACAACGGCCAACTGGTGCTGGACAGGTCGGCCAGTCTGCGGATCAATCGTGTGTGAATAGCGCACCCCATCGTACTCATAATAATTTTGATAATCGCCTGAGGTTGCTATTGCGGCACTAGTAAGGTCGAGAATCTCTTGAAACTCCCCAGCCCCAGTCGCCGGTTTTTGGATAGCGATTCGCCAGGGCGCGCTACCCTGCTTGGTTCCCGAAGTTCTTACCTCGCCGCCAATTTCAACCATTGCCGCTCGGAATCCCTGCGCCTTGAGCAGCGTCGACACCTGGTCAACTGCAAAGCCCTTCGCGATTGCCGAAAGATCAAGATTCACTGTCGGCCGCATTTTCCGGAGCGCAGGTGGATGGGCGCGGACGGCGACGTATTGATGACCAATCCGATCCAGCGCCTGTACAATCGTCTCATCGGCGGGCGGCTCCCTCGGACGTGTATGCGGTCCAAATCCCCAAAGATTCACGATCGGGCCCACCGTGGGATCGAATGCGCCAGCCGTTTTTTCCGCAATCTCCAGCGCGTAGGCCACACAATGGGCCGTGCCCGCCGAAACCGTGAACCATTCGGTCGACTCGGATCGATTGAATTGCGACAGTTCCGACTCGGGATCGTATGTCGACATTTGGCCTTCGATTTCGGCAAGTAGCCCCTCCACCAATGGTTGGACACGTGATTGGATCGATGGCTGGCCCATTTTTTGAAGTGGGCCGGTGGATTCGGGCATGTCCAAATTCGCGGCTTGCACGGCCAAACTCACCCGATAGCGCGTGCCCATCGTAGGCCCGAAAAAGGAGACAATCCCCGCCTCCATCCCGCAGGCAACCGACAGCCCCGACGTGGCGACCCCAATTGAAAATGCGAGCCCGATCCAGACGAACCCGCCTGCCGGCTTAGCCGCCGAAGTCGTCATACGCGATGTTTTCCTTTTCGACGCCTAGATCGTCGAGCATTTTGAAAACGGCAGCATTCATCATTGGCGGGCCACAAATGTAGTACTCGACATCTTCCGGCGCTGGATGATCCCGGAGGTAATTATCGTGCAGAACCTGATGAATAAATCCGGTATAGCCGTCCCAATTGTCTTCGGGCTGCGGATCGGAAAGAGCAATGTTGAACTTGAAATTAGGAAACTCTTTTTCGATTTCTCGGAATTCTTCAATGTAAAACAGTTCGCGCAAGCTACGACCGCCGTACCAATAGGTAACCTTCCGGTCGGTCTGAAGGTTCTTAAATAATTCGTAAATGTGGCTGCGTAGCGGGGCCATACCGGCCCCGCCGCCGATGTAAACCATTTCCGCGTCCGTGTCCTTGATGAAAAAATCACCGTAGGGGCCGGAAATGGTGGCATCGTCCCCAGGCTTGAGGCTAAACATGTACGACGACATTTTACCTGGCGGCACATCGGGCAGCCGCGGGGGAGGGCTAGCCACGCGCACATTGAGCATAATAACACCCTTCTCACCCGGAAAATTCGCCATCGAGTATGCGCGGATAACCGGTTCATCGACTATGGAGACATAGCGCCACACATCAAACTTATCCCAGTCGCCGTGATACTCCGGGTCAATGTCGAAATCTTTGTAGGCGATCTGGTGCGGGGGGCACTCAATCTGAATGTAGCCGCCGGATTTGAATCCCACTTCCTCGCCTGCAGGAAGTTCGAGGACAAGTTCTTTGATAAATGTTGCGACATTTCTGTTCGAACGGACCTTGCATTGCCACTGTTTGGTCTCAAAGGCTTCGGGAGGCACTTCAATGCGCATGTCTTGCTTCACCGCCACTTGGCAGGAGAGCCGACAGCCTTCGCGAGCTTCTTTATTGTTGATATGCGATTTCTCGGTAGGAAGAATATCCCCACCACCCGCAAGGACCTTCACCTCACACTGCGCGCACGTCCCACCTCCTCCGCACGCAGAGGACACAAAAACCCCAGCATCTGCCAGAGCCCCCAGCAGTTTGCCTCCAGCCGGAACAGTAATCGTTTTTTGTTCGTTGATTTCAATTTTTATTTTACCGCTCGCCACCAACTGTGACTTGGCAAACAAAATAATGACAACCATCGCCAAGACGACTGCCGTAAACATGGAAACGCCGAAGAATATTGTAAGAGCTTCCATGGCTACTTTTTACCTGGTTTGGCTAGAGTTTCTGCCCCGCCCTTCGAGGGCAGCATGGGGGACGTCCGATTGGCAAGTGGCTGCCCGTCTCCAGGAGACACCGCATTTCTTGAAGTCCCAGATTCCTCCGACGAGCCCATAGTCGCTGATGCCAGTGGGCCGGCTTCGGCGACTGCGCCCGACTCGACTCGGTTTTCTGAAAGATCAATTCCCCCAAAACACATAAAGGCCATGGCCATCAGGCCCACAGTCATAAAC
The DNA here is from genome assembly GCA_022448265.1 of Pirellulales bacterium. Classification (GTDB taxonomy): domain Bacteria; phylum Planctomycetota; class Planctomycetia; order Pirellulales; family Lacipirellulaceae; genus Bythopirellula. The sequence continues at coordinate 42,993 of JAKVCC010000018.1, read as the reverse complement.
GTAATTCCCAGACCCTTGAGGCCATCGGGCACGTCACTGTATTTCAACTTTTCTCGAATTCCCGCAAGACAGGCGATCGCCAACGCCCAGCCGAACCCAGATCCTAACCCATAGACGACACTTTCATAAAAACCATAGTCGCGCTCCTGCATGAATAGCGAGCCGCCCAGGATGGCGCAATTGACGGTAATCAATGGCAAAAAGACTCCCAGCGCGTTGTAGAGACGCGGGAAAAACCGGTCCAGGGCCATTTCCAAGATCTGGACCATCGCGGCAATCGTACCAATGAACGTGATCAGGGACAGAAACTCCAGATTCACTGTCGCGAGATCTCCACCCAACCAGGTTGCCAGCGCCCCTTCTTTGAGAAGATGTTGGAGTAGCAAATTATTTGCCGGTATCGTCACTCCCATGATAAGAATCACCGCCAAACCAAGACCCACGGCCGTTTTCACGTTCTTCGAGACGGCCAAAAATGTGCACATCCCAAGGAAAAATGCCAACGCCAGATTCTCGATGAACACGGCATTCAAAAAGATATTGAGATAGTGACTCATCGGACTACCCTTCGGCCTCCACTTGCTCTGGCTTCAAGGTGCGTAGTGCCCAAATAAAGAAACCAATTAAAAAGAATGCACTCGGTGGCAAAAGCATCAATCCATTGGGCACGTACCATCCTTCTTCGCTCCGCAGCGACAATATCGGGTAGCCAAACAGTCTGCCAGAGCCAAACAGTTCGCGAAAGAAACCGACGGCAATCAAGATCAGGCTATACCCCAGTGCATTGCCAATTCCATCCAGTGCACTGACCAGCGGAGGATGCTTCATAGCAAACGCCTCCGCCCGGCCCATCACAATACAATTGGTGATTATCAATCCGACAAACACGCTCATGGTCTTGCTCGCCCCTGGAGCAAAGGCTTGCAAAAATTGGTCGACGACAATTACCAGAGAAGAGATGATTGTCATCTGTACGATGATTCGGATGCTACTGGGAATGTACTCACGGATGAAACTGACCGCCGCATTGGATAGCCCAAGCACGCAAATCACCGAAAGGGCCATGATGACAGAAGTCTTGAGCTGTGTGGTCACCGCCAGCGCAGAACAAATTCCCAGCACTTGCAAGGCGATGGGGTTATTGTTCAACAACGGATTGAGCAATACTTCTTTGGGTTTCAATTCTGCCACAATCGGCTCCTTCACTGCGATCGTTGCCGCTTCAAGTATTTGCCAAAACCGTCGTCGCCGACCCAATACTGCACACTGTCGGAAACCCCGCGAGAGGTTATGGTCGCACCGGATAGTCCATCGACTAGGTGCGAAGCGTCAGCAGCATCGGCGGCCACTCGCCCCTTGATGATGCGAAAATCCACGTTACCCTCATCGTCAAAGACTCGCTTGCCGGGCCACAAGCGTTTCCAGTTTGGATTGTCGACTTCTCCGCCAAGGCCCGGCGTTTCTTTATGTTCGTAAAACGTGATTCCGCGAACCGTACGTGTGTCGCTCTCGAGGGCCAAAAAACCGTACAGTGTCGACCACAGCCCCTTGCCGTAAATGGGCAGCACGTAGAGGTCGATTTGGTCGTCTTTCAAGAATTCGTAAACGACGCAGTATTTTTCGCGGCGCGAAACACCCGGAGTGGGCCCGTCGGTCATCACAAACTGACTCAACTCGGAAGACTTGGCCGCTTTTTTTGGTTCGTAGACAGCCAGATCGATGCCCACTGTCTCTCCCTCGACCGTCTCGCCGGTACTAAGATCAACCAACACCGGCCGCACGCGGGTTGCATCTGAAAAAAACGATTTGATCTCCTGGGCAGTCATAGATTCGATGTCCATACCGGTCGCGGCCAGGACGTTTCGCTGCTGGTCGAGTTTTTTATTGGCTTCCTGCCTAGGACGCAACAGCACTGCAGCGCTCGAAACGATGACCGAACAGACGACGCATAGCACCAACGCCACGGTCATCGTGCCTAAAATAGAGTCACGCTTCATAACGGGCTGTCCTCCGCTTAATATTGGCTTGGATCACGTAATAGTCGATGAGCGGCGCCATCACATTGCCGAACAAAATCGCCAGCATGATCCCCTCTGGATAAGCAGGGTTGATCACGCGGACCAGCACCGTCATGACCCCAATCAATACTCCGTAGATCCAACGACCGGTATCAGTCATGGCCGCCGAGACAGGATCGGTCGCCATAAATACCGCGCCAAACGCAAAGCCACCAATCACCACGTGCCAGTGCGGATAAAGGTGCACCAATCCATTGTCGCTGCCCGTGCTGCTCATCCACAGCAAGCTTCCCATACCCAACGCACCCAGAACACAACCCACCATGATTCGCCAAGAGCCCACACCCACGCCGATCAAGATCACAGCGCCAAGCAAGCAGGCAAGGGTCGATGTTTCACCCATGGAACCCTGCGTGTAGCCAAAAAAACAGTCCCACCAGCTAAGGTCGGTAAGTGCCGTGACGGTCGGCGCGACCGACTCAAACTTTGCCGCCGCCAAGGCCCCCAGCGGCGTTGCTCCAGTGATCCCATCAGCCGCCGCCCAAACGCCCTCTCCCCACTGGTTGGTTTCGCTCGTGATTTCCGAGGCATACGCAAAATACAAAAACGCCCGGCCGGTCAGGGCGGGGTTTAAAAAGTTCTTGCCCGTCCCACCAAAGATCTCTTTGCCAACCACAACGCCAAAAGATATGCCAATTGCCACCTGCCAGAGCGGAATTGTCGGCGGCAGCGTCAGCGGAAACAACGCACCTGTCACCAGGAAACCTTCGTTGATTTCGTGACCGCGCACCGTCGCAAACAGCACTTCCCATAGCCCACCGGCAGTCATCGTAACAATGTAGACAGGCAAGAAAAATAATGCTCCCAGCACGAAGTTGTCGAGGAAGCTATCAGGGTCGTGCCCCAAGCTGAGTGCAGCCAAAACAGGCTCGCGCCAAGTGTCCATTTGCTCGCCCAGGCCTTGGGCGACCGCGTAGTTCGCCTGATAACCCGTGTTGTGCATGGCCATAAAAAAACATGGGGCCAGTGCCACGACCACCAGCGACATCATACGCTTGAGGTTCATCCCGTCCCGCACATGCGCGGCACCGGCACTCACTTCGGAGGGCGTGTACAGAAACGTGTCCAGCGCCTCGTACAAGGGGTAGAAACGCTCCAAGCGCCCACCCTTGTCAAAAGCCGGATGCAACCGATCCAAAAATTTCCGCAACACGAAAAACCCCTTCCCAATTAGCGGCCAACCCTTACCCCGAATTCCTTGCTCCTAATCCGTTGCTTGGCACGCCTCAACCCTCCCGTTCAATGGTTGTCAAGCTCTCCCGCAACAATGGCCCATACTCAACCTTGCCCGGACATACGAATGTACACAGGGCCAAGTCTTCTTCGTCCAGTTCGAGCACGCCGAGTTGCTGGGCGAATTCGGTATCGTGGGTGAGCAGCGACTTCAAGAGGGGTGTGGCTACAATATCCAGGGGCAATACATCTTCGTACATGCCAATAGGGATAATTGCGCGAGGACTCCCCTCGATACTGGTGGTCATGGGAAATACTTGACGAACGTCGGTGCCCTTATTCCAACCAGAAGCAAATATGCGGCGAATCGAAAACTTGTCCGTTCCCGGCTTGAGCCAACCCAAAAGTTCTCGCCGCCCGCCTTCGGCCAGGATGGAAACTTGTGAGTGATAGCGGCCCAGGAAGTCGGCCGGCGGAAGACTCGCCCGCCCAGACAGCACCGAACCGGAGATCACCCGGGCAGTTTGGCCCTCGGCCACGCTAAACTCATCCGCGGTAAGCTCGGTGAGTGATGCGCCGAGTCGCGTCCACACGAGCCGTGGTTTGTTAACGATGGGGCCTGCCAGCGAGACGACCCGGGCGGTCGCAATCCTGCCGGTAAGAAACAAATGTCCGACCGCCACGACATCTTGATAGCCAATATGCCACACGCTTTTGTCGTGGCAAACCGGCTCCAAAAGATGAACATGCGTACCCACCAAGCCCGCCGGGTGTGGGCCATCGAAGGCGTGGAATTGGGTGGGCGTTTTGCCGTCGCCCGGAATGTCCGAGCCCGCCCTGCGGCACACATGTACGTATCCCTCCGTAAGCGTACTAAGCACCTCGAGACCGGCAATGAATTCGGCGGGCGACCGCGCCAAAACTACGGCCGGATCAGCTGCCAGCGGATTGGTATCAATGGCGGTGACAAAGAGGGCCTTGGGAACCGCCTCAAGCGGCGGTACTCGACTATAGGGTCGCGTCCGCAGCGCGGTCCACAAGCCGGATGCCACGAGTTGAGCGCACACTTGGCGCCGGTCAAGCTTGGCAAGATTCACACCCGGAAAACTGTCGAACGTTTCTTGCTCGCCGACTTCCGCCAAGCCCTCCTGCGAAACGCCATCCGCCAACTCGATCACCAGCGACTCGAATTTTCGCTTGGATCCTCGGTTGATGCGAGCGACCGTACCGGTGGCGGGAGCGGTATACTGAACACCAGGCGTTTTCTTGTCGGTGAAGACGGCCTGACCCAAGCGGACCCGATCGCCTTCGCCGACCAGCATCGTCGGCTTCATGCCAATATAATCGTCGCCCACCAGAGCAACCTGCCGCAGGGCCGGACCCGCCGAAATCGTCTGCGCAGGCCCACCCTGAATGGGCAAATCCAGTCCCTTGTTGATTCGAGTCACGCTGGCCATAGTGCCAAAACAGATGATTAAACAGATGATTAAGTGTCGATGGAAAGAGATCAGCGCAACCACACGCCACCCATCAACGCCCGCCAAGCGGCAGTTTGTGAATTTTTTCACAAATGGCAACTCAAGTCAATAACAGCCTATCAATACAGGTGTTATGCCGGTTGACCCGCTTCTACACAGAGCCCTATACTCGCCCCATTCCCGGTCCAAGGGGTTACCAATGCAACCGACCCGGCGCCGCTGCAAACACGAATCGCTCAGGCGGCTGCTACAAATCAACTCCGGACAAAATCCCGCTGAAAATTCGGATGAAATAACGGATGAAAATCCACGAGTTCCAAGCCAAACAACTCCTCCGCGATGCTCGCATCGCCGTGCCTGAGAGTATCGTTGCTCGCTCGGGCGACGAAGCGGCTGCCGCATTCGCCCAACTTGCCGGATCGGTCGCCGTCATCAAAGCGCAAATCCACGCGGGCGGTCGTGGTAAGGGCACCGTCGCGACGAATCCCCAGCAGCGCGGAGTCCAGCTCGTAAAGTCGGCCGCTGAAGCAAACACAGTGGCAACGAACCTGCTAGGCCACCAGCTTGTGACAATTCAAACCGTCCCAGAAGGACAATTAGTTCGTCAAGTTCTGGTAGAGGCTGGTTGCGACATCGCCCGTGAATTGTACCTCGGACTGGTCGTCGACCGAGCGCGCGGGCTACCCGTATTAATGGTTTCGAGTGAAGGCGGAATGGACATTGAAGAAGTTGCAGCCAATTCCCCGGAACTGATCTACAAAGAAGCCTTCGATCCCAATGCGGGCCTCCAGGCCTATCAAGTGCGTAAGCTGTGCCATCGACTCGGCATTAGCGGAAAAACCACCCGATCGGCCGACCGGTTCATGCGGTCGATGTGCAAATTGTTTGTAGACCTTGATTGCAGCCTCGCCGAGATCAACCCTCTCGTCGTTACAGGAGACGGCGAACTTGTTGCGCTCGATGCAAAAATGAACTTCGACGACAATAGCCTGTTCCGGCATCCAGAAATTCAAAAGTTCCGCGATGTAGGCGAAGAGGATCCGGCCGAAGTCCGCGCAGGTGAGGCCGGATTAAGCTACGTGCAGCTCGAAGGCAGCATTGGCTGTCTGGTAAACGGCGCGGGGCTGGCTATGAGCACGATGGATCTAATCAAGATGCACGGCGGCGAGCCAGCCAATTTCCTCGACGTAGGCGGCAGCGCCAATGTAGAGCAGGTCACCGAGGCATTCCGTATTCTGCTCGCCGATAAAAACGTTAAGGCAGTGCTGGTTAACATCTTTGGCGGCATCATGCAGTGCACGACCATCGCCAATGCGATTGTCGGAGCCTACAAACAAGTGGGCTTCAATGTGCCCTTGGTCGTACGGCTGGAAGGCACCGAAGTCGAAGAAGGCCGCAAGATCCTAGCGGAAAGCGATGTGGACATCGTAGCAGCGGAAAATCTAACGGATGCCGCTAATAAGGTGTTGGCTGCCGTGATCTAGAAGCACTTGGATCAACCATAAATGACTAACAGAAGGCAGAAAGAAATGGCGAGCACGCCTATTGCTCGGTATGCTCGGCCTGTCTTTTGGGATGCGAAAAAGAATTGAATAAATGAGCATTTTGATCGATAAAACCACACGCCTCGTTTGTCAGGGCATCACCGGCCGGGCGGGTGAGTTCCATAGTAAGAACTGCCTCGACTACGGTACAAAATTGGTCGCTGGCGTAACCCCTGGCAAAGGTGGCCAGGAAGTGCTTGGCGTGGCAGTCTACGACACCGTCGTCGAAGCCGTGGAAAAACAAGGGGCCGACGCCAGCATGATTTTCGTGCCCCCGGCCTTCACAGCAGACGCAATCTTGGAGGCCATTGATGCCGGCATCAAAACGATCGTCGCGATCACCGAAGGCGTCCCTGTACTTGACATGGTGCGGGTGCGCAAACGATTGCAAGACATCAATGCCGGCATCAGAGATTCTGCAGCTGCGATCCGCCTGATCGGCCCGAATTGCCCTGGCGTGATTACGGCAGACGAATGCAAAATCGGCATCATGCCCGGCTATATTCACAAGAAGGGGTCGGTCGGCGTCATGAGCCGAAGCGGCACCCTCACATATGAGGCTGTTTGGCAGCTTTCGGAACTGGGTCTCGGCCAATCCACCTGCGTTGGCTTAGGTGGTGACCCAATCGTGGGCACAACGCCTGTCGATCTGCTGGAGATGTATCAGGTAGACGACCAAACCGAAGCGATCATGATGATCGGTGAAATTGGCGGATCCGCCGAAGAAGAGGCTGCTGCCTTTGTCAAGGATCACGTCACTAAGCCGGTTGCCGCGTTTATCGCAGGTCGCACTGCCCCGCCTGGAAAACGAATGGGACACGCAGGGGCAATCATCTCGGGAGGCAAAGGCACTGCCGCCGAGAAAATTGCTGCGCTCGAAGACGCCGGAATCGAAGTTGCCGCGAGTCCCGCCGACATGGGCACCGCGATCCAGCGGGCGCTGGCCAGGGCCAAATAAAAGCCCACGTCTCAAACAATTCCTGTCGGCCTGTTAAATGGCTGCCACGCATAATGCGACCCGTTTCGCTTCGCTGCCGGCCAAATGCGCGCACCACTCAACGCTTCGATGGCAAGACCGTTGACCCGCTCGCGCTGGGCGCGGATGCGCCGATGCTGTGGGCGAATTCGGGCAAAGATCCAGGGACGCTGAACAGCAGTCGTGTAATTTTACCGTCGCCGACTAGAACGTTTGAGGACCAGGGGAAAGTCGATCTTGTTTTCGTCAGCCGCCTCGACCGTGGCGACGACGCCCGAATTCTCAGGCATCGAGAATCTCACCGGTACGTAAGGGGGCGGCGCTTCCGCCATGAAGGCGTCCAGGCCCGTCTCTTCCATTTCTCGTGGCGCCGAGACGCCAACGCGGTACTGACCCGCGGGCAGAGACACTTCGTACATGCCGTCGCTGCCGATGACTGCGGTCTCTTTTTCATCGTTCTCAGCGAGGAAGACTACCCAGCCTCGCGGCACCGGCTCCTCATTGAAAGAGACGATTCCCTTGACCGGGAATCGCTCCGGCCCACCGTCGGAGCAGCCGACCAGTGCCGTGCTTAGCAGAGCAACTACCAAGACTGCGTACACTTTCAACCGCATTATAGAAAATCCCATGCCCCTGTTCGCATCCTAGATGGAGGCCTTTGCAGTTAACGCTGAGGAGGAGGCGCGCCGAAACAGCTGGCGTTGTCGAATACGAACTGGCCCTCAACTTCTTGACCGTTTCGCGTGGCCATACTCCTGAGTACTTCTAGGTCGGTGTCGTCGGCGAGGGTGTGCACGCTGCCGTCGGCGAAGGCAAACAGTGCGACCGACGGGTGATCGGAACCCCAGAAAAGGTCGTTAAAGAGGATATCTTTCTTGGCGCCGGGCGGCGCGCTTCCCGCAACATACCAGCCGGTCTCCTCCGGGGTCGTAATGCCCCACCGCATGTTCTTGGCCGAGTAGATGCAGGCCTTGGTCAATCGATCCGGCAAACGGCCACCAATCCAGGCGCCATTGAAGAACTGTCGCAACTGAACAATTCGCTCGCCAATGGCGAGCGTTTGGCTCGTGCCATCGGTAATATCGCCCATCCGCACGTTCTTATCAAAGGGGAGTATCACTCCGTCCAAGGCAACGGCGCCGCAGTGACTGAGTTCCAGACTGCCTGTTCCGCCATGAGCCTTCCCATTCCAGCAGTCCCCGTTGCGCGCCGCGCCCATTACGCCGTAATAGGTCGTCGCAGCAGTCCCGCTGGAAAGCCAATCTCCAGGGCCCATTTCAGAGCTGGGGCACCGGTACAGGGCCATAAATACTGCTGGCAAAAATTCAGCTGCCCCGATGCTGTCCGTATTCGCCTCGCGCAACATAGCTTTGACGTTGTTGCTTAAGTTCGATTGCTCAATATAGGCCAGTAGGTCCATGTGTAGACCTCCACTCGCCTCCCCTGGAAGCACGGTGTGCGCCGCGGTCGGCCAAACTCTCGACGCATCGTGGTAATTGTGACATGCCAGGACCATGTTCTTCAGGCTGTTACTACAGCTCATCCGCCGCGCCGCTTCGCGGGCAGCCTGTACCGCCGGCAACAGCAGCGACACCAAAACGCCGATGATCGCGATCACTACCAGCAATTCGACTAATGTAAAACCGCCAACGCGATGCAAGATGACGTTCGGCGCAAACATCGAGCGGCGCCAGGGGCAGTACGTTCTTCGAACGCGCGACTTAGGGTTCATCCGCTGGCCTTTGAAACTGACATTTCCGATTCTGGGTTAAGCCTGGAGCCGATCCCAGCTCGACATGTTTGTTATACCAATCCCCCCCCCCTCGCACACACCTCCCTGTCTAGCATGCGACGATTTTATTCTCTTATTCCGCCACGGCCGCTATTTTTCGGTTCCCATCGCTGTGATCGCGGCCCCCCAAGCCCTTTGTTCGGGCTTCACTGCTCGTGGTACGACATCAAGGCTAATACGTCAGGCCGGCGCGGACGAAAGCGTGTCGTCCAGTGCAACCAGAACCGTCGCGCTGGAAAATTGGAGCTGGCGGCCGAAGAGGCTATGCGTCTTGCCCGCGCACGAAAGCCGCACTGAGCGCGACCACGAAGCGGTGCAAGGCAAGACCGTGGTGTGCACCAAGAACTAAAAATCAACTCCAGCGCGCACCATGACCGTATCGTTGAGGTTCAACTTGGAAGGTGCGCTGCTTAAGTCATAGAGTATTTCACGGTCAAAGACATATCCGACTTCGATATGGCCGCGGGCCTGCGTTTGCGTTTCCCATTCGATACCGTAAACCACGCGAATGTCGTTGTAGTCGATATCATCACTAGCTCCCATCGGCCGAGCGACGGTCCAACGACCACCACCATATTCGCCCGCAAAGTAGATCCACCATTGGCTAGAGCCTATGTTGACTGATCGCTTGCGGATTTTCGGATTCGGAAACACCAGATATAGGTCCCAGGTGGCACTCGGTCGCCAGTGCATACCGCCGGCAGGCAGCAGCTTGACTCGATTGCGGTCCAGATACCAGGCGCCAACGAGAAAATCTAGTTGCGGAGTAAAAGCAAGCACGCCCAAACCTCGCCCCAATATTCGCAGTGAGTCACTATTCACTACATCAAAATCGGTCCACACGCCTGTACGCAATCCCAGGTCGGCACGCAACCAATCCGTCAAACGGGGGTGCCACGCGGAGTCGAGGTAAGCATCGTACACGCGCGGGGGCAAGCCGGCTCCCCCATTCCTTGGACCAGTCAACCAGTTGAAAGCGAACCCCGGCGTGAGCAGTAAGGGCGTGTCTGGATTGTAAAATATCGGGATACCGAAAGTAGCCGAAAACTCCGTACGATTGATTTCCAATTTATCGATACCGGTACCGCCATAAAGCCAAGTGTGTTCAAAGCTGATCTGCTGCAACAGCCTTTGCATCCGAGCGAAGTTGCCATCTGTATTCTGGTGTTGATAGGCCCCCGACTCGTATTGAAATGGTAGTCCACCAGGGAATAGAGATGTGCCTTGTTGGGGCGTTGCAGGCGCTGCCAATGAATTGGCTTGAGGCAAAATCGGCTGGCCCAGTTGGGGCGAAACATTGTACGGCACATCCGCCGGCGGCGTGCCGAGCAGCGGGTTTCCATAGGGATCGAAACTCGAGGCGCCGAGCCCGGGCAGAACGGGCTGAGGCGTGGGGGCATAGTTGGGCGCAGGAGCGACATAGGTTGGCGCAGGAGCGGCATAGGTTGGCGCAGCAGAAGGAAATTGAACCCGCTGCGCCAGCGCCTCAGTGTTTCCAACCCAGGCAGGCAGCATCAGCACAGCCAATAGAAATCTGTGAAACACGCTCCGCCTCAAATCATGGAGTAAAACCGGCCCTATCCAAAAATGCGGAGCCCGTAAATACTACCGATGGCGATTCGCGTCAAGTTCGCTTAAGACGCCAGCAAGGCCAAAGCTACAACCAGTAGTGGCAAATCAGGATGCCGGCACCCAGATAGAGGGAAACTTACAACTAGCGGTCGAGCCCGCGATGGCGCTGTTTGCCTGCAGGGCGCACCACCCTTCGGTGGGTTCTGCTCCGCAAAGCTACCAGACAGATCTCCTGGCGATACGACGCCAATTGGCAAGAACAGGGTGCAAAAAAGCCGTTTTTTAGGAGACGTTTTTTTTCGGTGATGTGGGTGTAGAATGNGGTCCATCACGCCGATGTCGGCGGCCGCGGCGTACTACCCTTCGCTGGGTTCTGCTCCGCAAGGCTACCAAACAGATCTCCTGGCGATGCGACGCTAATTGACGGGTACGCACGTCTCGAAAACCCCAGCCCCGCACCCGGTCGACATACTCGGGCAGACTCTCTGCCAGCTTCCAATCGGTAAACTTCAAAGTCAGAATTAAGCCTCTTAGCGAGCTAGTTTGTCGGGAGACTACTTCCTCCACGGCGTCCAGCGTGTAACTGGGCGTTACATTCATGTCGGCCGCGAGCCAACGCACGCCACGAAGTCGTTTGGACGGTAGGTCTCGCGTTCGGCGCCGAACATGCTGAAAGTTGGGATGCCGAGCTACCCGCGAATCGACTTCTGCCGGATCCACCCCAATCACGCGGAGGCCCGCTTCCAGCAGCACTTGCGCCGTACCACCCGGCGCGCAGCCAAAATCGGCGCATAGATCACCGCGCGCCAGCGGCAGCGCCGACCATTGCAGGGCTTCCTGCATCTTCAAATAGGCGCGGCTGACGGCATGGGTCGGCAATTCCAGCGGCACGACCCCGCCAGGCCAGCAGTCGTGCCGGCGACGAGTCTGGTGGCATCCGAGCCACCACTCCCCGCGCTCGACCAGCACCACGTCCAACACCCAACGATTCCGCCGACTTGGCTGCCGGGGACCACAGGGCATATTGCGCAGGAGGGAACTTGGGGCGGCGCGGCGGAGCGCCTGTTCGGCTTCCAGCGCCAAACAAGTGAGGCCGGGGCCTAAGGCCTTTTCGTCCTGAACACGGCTATCTCTTTGCCAGACGTGCAAGTCGGCAATTTGCTCCGACTTCAAAAACGCATCAACCGCCGGCCAACTCCAAACCTGCTCGGCCAATCCATCCAGAAGCGTGCCTTGGACTCGACCAAGACAAAAACCCCAGCTGCGCGCAAATGTCGACACCAACTGCAATTGTTCCGGCGGCACCGAAGAACCGGCTAGCTTAAAGGTAACGAAGCCAGGACGTGAAAAGGCCAGCCGTAATTTGAGCGATCCGCGCGCAAGCTCCTGCTTAAGGGTAGCCTCGGCCCCACATTGACAACTGGCAAACAAAAATTCAGAGGGCCACCCGCCTGCCACCTTTGTATCTCCTTTTGTGCTCATTGTCCCGCCGGGCGCAAGGGGCTGTGCACCAACACAAAACGCTTTTCACCAGCAGTCGCAAATCCCACCGTCGCGCGCCGATTCTTGCCCGAGCCGGACAAAGCAACAATCTTCCCCAGACCATGCTCCGGATGCACCACGGCCATCCCCTGCGCAAACGCATCGGGCGATACATGGCCCAATCGGTCAATTCCATCGCCTGCCATCTGAGCGGCTGTGGTGATTGAGGCCGTAACGCCCTGCGACAAAGGAGAATTAGATTCGCCAGAAATACTGGCTTCCGGCAAGCCCGAATCCAAGTCGATACTCGGGATGTCGTCCGCGATAAAATCCTCTCGAAATTCATCCACGCAAGTTACCGCAGGCCCCACGGCCTCCAGGAACGTAACTTGCATTTCTTCCCGAGGCATTTCCAGCAAAAAAGAGCTGGGCACGGTGCGGCGCCGTTGGCCGCGGAAATCGCGCTCGACCGCGTAGCTCATCTGCAATTCTTGTTCGGCGCGTGTGATGCCCACAAACGCAACACGCCGTTCTTCTTCTAGTTGCGATGGGTCGCTTGTACTTCGCTCGTGCGGTAATACGCCATGTTCCAGGGCCACAATGTAGACAACCGGAAACTCGAGCCCCTTCGCAGCGTGCAAGGTCATCAAAGTTACTTTGTCAGTATCTGCCTCCCAGCCGTCCGTTTCATTCACCAACCAGGCGTTTTCCAGGTACGACTCCAGATAGCCCCCGCCTGGATACTCTTCGTCAAACTGCCGGGCATCCGTCAGCAGCTCCTCAATATTGGCCAGGCGACTCAAGTCCTCCTCGGTCTCCCCATCCCGAAGCTGATCATGGTAGCCCGTTTCACTCAAAATCTTCCCCAGTATCTCCTCCATGTCCGCATCGGCCAAAGTGCTCAGCCGATCCACCAAACTCACATAGGCGCTAACCTTCTTGGCGCAACGCGACGCCCAGGTTGTCTGGATCGTGCCCACTTGGCGAGCGGCGTCCAGGAGCGGAATCCGCTCGGCATAGGCGTGCTGCACCAGCCGGTTGACTGTTTTCGCGCCGATGCCGCGAGCGGGCGTGTTGATAGTGCGGAGCACCGCTTGGTCATCGCGCGGGTTATTGATCAATTGGCAATAACCCAAAACGTCTTTGATTTCTTTCCGCTGATAGAATTCTAGCCCTCGGATTATCTGATACGGCAGCCCCACCTGCCGAAAAGCCCTCTCCAGCCCCCGGGAAAGCGCGTTGACCCGGTAAAAGATGGCAAAGTCGCTCGCCCTGCGCTGACCGCTGCTGATGGCCGCGGAAATCTGGGTGGCAATGCTCGACGCCTCGTCGTCCTGCGTCACGTACTCAACCAATCGGACCGCGCCACCTTCCTCGTTATCAGTAAACAGCGATTTCCGTTTGCGGCGCAAATTATTGCCAATCAATTGGTCGGCAACACGCAGAATACGCTTGGTGCTCCGATAGTTACGTTCCAGGCGCACGACATGGGCGTCGGGGTAATCTGTTTCAAACTGCAAAATATTGTTGAGATCGGCACCGCGCCATCCGTAAATTGATTGATCCGGATCGCCAGTCACGGCCAAATTGCGATGGTCGGCCGAAAGGGCTCGCAAAATAACATACTGGGCGTGGTTGGTGTCCTGGTACTCGTCGACAAGAATATAGCGAAAACGCTCATCCAACGTGGCTCGAACGTCAGGATTGGCATACAACAACTGGGCAACATGCATGAGTAAGTCGTCGAAATCAACTGCCGAGGAGGCCAACAGGCGCCGCTGGTAGGCGGGATACACTTCCGCCACAATGTGACTGAGCGGACTCCCGGGTCGCGGCTGGTAACGATCGGGAGCGATCAGCTTGTTTTTTGCTCGGCTGATGGCCTGACCGATGCGCCCGGGAGTGTAGTGCATCGTTTGGAAATTGCCCGCTTCGATCACGCGGGTAAGTGCCTGCTTGGCGTCGACCGTGTCGTAAATTGTGTAGTTGGGCGATAGCCCCACGTGGTCGGCATAGTGCCGCAACAACTTCGCTCCAAACCGGTGAAACGTGCTCAACCAAACCGGCTCACCGGGAGCAAGCTGCCCGACGCGACTGCGCATTTCGCTGGCAGCCTTGTTAGTAAACGTTAGTGCTAAGAGCTGCGCTGCCGGAACTCCTGTGCGCAGCAGATGGGCGATGCGATGCGTCACCACCCGCGTCTTGCCACTGCCAGGACCCGCCAATACGAGCATGGGGCCTGTCGTATGCTGAACGGCAGCGCACTGTGCTCGGTTGAGGGATGTAAGCAGGGGATCCATGCGACCAGTTTTCCGACGAGATGCTTTTGCTGTCCATCCTACGCCCCAGGCTCTCCACGCGCCAATGATAGCGCCCCACCCTTGAAACCCTGGAAATTCGGCGAGTCTGGGGTAATTATTGCCTTCACGGGGCCTGATTAGGTATACTTCGGCCCATCTGAACCACTCGCCAATCACCCTAGGGAAGGAGCCCGCCATGACGCGCATTCCGCTCAACCAGGCAGAACTTACCAACCAAGGTCTTCAAGATCGCCTTGAAATGAGCACGGCCGAAATCGGCCTCGCCGTGCGTACGACCAATTGCCTAGAAGAAAAAGGCATCTTTACGGTCAACGACTTGTTGCATTGCACCCGGGAAGACCTCTTGAGTATATCCAACTTTGGCGAGAAAACCCTGGATGAGGTTTTCATGGCCCTGGAAAAGGTTGGCTTCAGCCGTCCAACCGCGCCGCGTTAGCGGCCCAAAACGCTAGCTCCGACAGCGACGGGGCCAAATTCTTTGGCGAACCATTGGTGAAGCTGCGTACGTAGTTAAGAGCAGACCGGTCTCCGCGGACCGCATGATGTTTTTTCGCATCATGGCACCTTGCCCAGATCCCCTGCGCCAAACTGTGAGGTAGAGTTGATCAATCGACTTTGGTCGTGCGGCAGCAATGGCGAACTTGGGGGCTAGCAAGCTGCTGTAAAATGCCCTACTCCTCCGGCCATTTCCCCAGGTCATAAAGTCTTCCCAAATTGAAAACATAACCAAATTTTGTTTTTGACTAGAAAATCATTGCCAACAGTGGTGTCGGCAGATTAAACCAGAGTAGAGAGGCTGCGCGCTTCCTTGTTCCTTTTCTGTGTTTTGCAGGACGATATTATGAAACGCCGTTTGATACGACTAATGTTGGTAGCCCTCGTTGCAAGTACGACGACGGCCCTCTTTGCTGAACGGGCAACAGCTGAGTGTGCGACCTGCCCCGCGCCTGCGGTTGGCTACCACACGGTGGCTTATCAGCCTGCCCAACCGGTCGTGGCCTATCGGCCCTACACGGGATGGTATCTGGGAAAACTTCTCGACCACTGGCGGGCGCGCGGTCTTACCCGTCGTATCGACAGAGCAGTGAGCCCTACCACCTATGCGGCTTCGTATCCGCCCTACACGACCGCCTATGCGCCTTACACCGCTGGGTGCGCGTCCTACTCGGTGGGTTACGCTCGCCGACTTCCCGCCTATGCCCCTTACCTAACGTCCTACGCGCCGCTGACATCACCCGGCAACACCTGTGCGCAAACCGTTACCCGGCCCGTGGTACTCAGCCCGGTTATTGTTGGTAACTGCTTGACCTGCAGTTGTGATCCCTGCGGCTGCGCAAGCTCCTGTGCCGGTGTGAGCCAAGCAGTCTACGGCGCTCCGCCCTGTACGAGTTGCGCCGCCGGCGCGACCACTTACTCGAGTCCAAGCACACCAAGCTCAATTCCAAACACACCAAGCTTGCCGAGTACAGGCCCACCCACAGGGCAACCTGAGCTGAATGACCAACACTCATTGCTGGAAAACGAAACCTTCCGCACCAACCGTCCGACAACAATCAACGGCAACCACGGGGATGGAACTGGCAGCGCTGGCAGCAAGTCGGACCATCCAGGCTCTGTGGACGATTCGGATTCGAGTACTTTTTTCGATTTAAAAGCTCCCAATCTGTTCGACCCATCCGACCAAACGGCTGCCCAGCCAAGCGATGCGCACGGGCCCACCGTCCATGTCTGGAGCGCGGTCTACCGCAAGCCGGTTACGGATTCCTCGCAGGGGGCCACCAAGCTGGTCAGCGAAAATCGCAGCCAGGCTGAAATTGACGCCGAAGGCTGGAGCGAGGTTCGATCCGAGCCCTAGACCGAGTATTTCTTCCCCCTCTGCTACGAGTCCGAGGTACCGCGTCTGCCGAGTTAGGTAGCAATTTAACCGGTACACTCCGCGCACCTAAAAAGGCCGTTTGCCTTGCAGACACTGGACTTTTTGGCCTCTCGTGACGAAATTGATGATGTGTCCGGGCTGCGACGTCGCCAGACAAAATCGTCGAACTACTGTCCACATACAATAGAACCATTTTCAAAACATGGTTTGGGGCCGCAGTTCTCCGGGATCTTGCTGCCGATTGTTGGTGTTGAAATAGGGGGCTTGTGTCTATGGCAAATCGTGGCGCAATGGCCGTCTTGATCGCTGGCGTTCCGGCTGAAAATCCAACCTTGTTTTTGCGAGTTGGACTGGCCGTTGGGGATCCTGCCGCTTGGATCTCGGTTGCAGAAAAGTCAACCGTAATTCTCCGCGACGTGGAAATTGATCGAGCGCGCGTTCTGGGCGATGCCGATCGCTATGCGTGCCCCGCCGACTTTAAACCGCCGGGAGGTTTGGATCCTGATCGGACAACCGCCACCGCGCAGGCTGTGGCCCAGTGTTTGCGAAGTCTGGGCGTCGAGCGGGTACGGACCGACCGTTCGCTGCCCTTCGTTTTTGCCTGGCATGTTATGCAACTGGGAATCGCACTGGACTACGACTCTGAGTTGGGAGTCCTCGAGCGGCGGGTCAAGAACGTACAGCAACAGGCAGCGCTCGCACGGGCACAACAGGTAACCGAACAGGCCATGCAAATGGCTTGTTCTCTGATTGCCCGAAGCCAAGCACAATCCGATGGCACGCTCCGCCATGACGGTGCGCCCCTAACGAGCGAACGCGTAAAATCCGAAATAGCGCGAAATCTGCTGGACCAAGGATTCTCGATGGGACATGGGGCAATCGTCGCCACCACGCCGGACTCGGCCGACTGCCACCATGGCGGGGTAGGCCCACTCCACACCGGCCAGCCGGTAATCATTGATATTTTCCCGCGCGACGAGGCGTCGCGCTATTGGGGCGACTGCACTCGAACCGTGGTCCACGGCAAGCCAAGTGCCGCAGTAGTGGCAATGCACCGGGCCGTCTTGGAGGCAAAAGCCGCCTCGATCGCCTGCCTGAGGGCAGGCCGCCTGGCCTCGGCCGTGCATCAAGAGGCGATTGATGTTCTACTGGAGCATCAGTTCCGACCGTCACGCGGCACCGTGTCCGACGACCCGACGATTCAGCACGGCACGGGACACGGCGTGGGCCTGGAACTGCATGAGCCGATTCTGCTGGACGAAGGCGGCGAAGCAATTCTGGCTGGCGAAGTTTTCACCGTGGAACCGGGACTGTACGGTCGCCGCGACGGCGGTGTGCGTGTGGAAGACATGCTGGTGGTCACTGAAACGGTTGCCACAAATCTCAATCAACTCCACGAAGGACTCGACTGGTCGTGACAAGCGGAAACGAAAATTTGGATGCGGTTGTTTGCGGTTCCTGCGTGGTGGATGTGTTGGTCCGGCCCGTTGAGCTCCTGCAGCCAATTAGACCGGGGGTTTTGATTCGGACCGAGCCACTCGAACTCACCACCGGGGGAATTGTTTCCAATACCGGTATCGCCATGGCTCGCCTGGGCATGCAGGTTGCGGCCTTCACTTTCGTAGGCGCCGACCCATGGGCGGATGTGATTCGCAGTCGCTACGAGGCAGAGGGCATTGACGTGTCGCAATTGCGCACGCATCCCAGTGAGCCTACCAGCACCACCGCCGTGCTCATTGATGCGACAGGGGAACGGAGTTTTTTGCACGCAGTTGGCGCTCCCAAGCAACTCAACAAACGAGATTTTTTCGACAATCTCGACCTCTTTGCCCGCAGCCGGGTCATGCTTTTGGGCTACTACCCTTTGCTGCCTAACCTGCAGCGGGACCTGCCCGAGGTGCTGGCTGCCATTCGCAAGACCGGGTGCCAAACTGCGCTCGACGCCGCCGGAGACGGAGGCACAATGCAACCGCTGGAGGCATGTTTGCCCCACTTGGATTATTACGTACCCAGTTTGGCCGAAGCCGTTCATCAAACGGGAGAACAAGATCCGCGTAGAATCCTCGACGTCTACCGTCAGGCGGGAGCCACCGGACTGGTAGGTCTAAAACTGGGCAGCGATGGCGCGCTCATCAGTCCGCGTACGGGGGAGTTCCTGGACATTTCCATCGTCCCGCCGCCTCGTGAAATAGTCGATACCACGGGCGCCGGCGATTGTTTTCTCGGCGGCTTGTTGGCAGGTGTCTTACGTGGCCTGCGGGTAGCCGACGCGGGCAAGCTGGCAGCGGCCACCGCCGCCAATTGCATCACCGGGATCGGCGCTTCGACTGCAGTGCGCGGCTACCCGGAGACGGCTAAACTGGCCGGCCTAAACCGTTAATCGCCAAATCTTATGCCTCAAGCCAATGCCAGTTGGTCATCATAGTTGACTGTGTTGGTTGCACACCGCATATAGGCTTTTCAGGCATCACTCCCCGACTCGCCCCCTTAAGCAGATGTAACGGTGATAAATGGCTGGCAAACCCATCAGCACAATCAAAATCACCGTCGCGCTACTGGGCTCTGGTACCACCGCAGTCGCCGCCAAGTGGATCGCGGGGGCATACTCACTCTGCCAGACAAAAAAATCAGCCCCATCGGCGTCGGCGTCGCCATCCGCGTCCACATTGCCGCTCAAGCCAAAGGCGTCTTCCAACAAGGCTAGGTCCATTCCATCCACATCTTGGTCGCCGTCAAAATCGGCCGGCGACAATGTCGGCGTAATCACACTCCAACCAATGTCGGTCAGCCCAGCTGCATCGAGGGCCGTGAGCCGTTTGCGTTCAGCCAAGCCGATGGCGGGATCGAGCAACACATCTTGAGGTGTGGAGGTGCCGAGAATGACGCTTTGGGTGTTCGTGTCCCAATGCCCGCAGCTACCATCGCAATCGAGGGGTACCGAATCGCCATACTCAAGCGTCGCTGCAGAACCTGTAAACAGCTGGCCCTGCACCAAATTAGACCACTCATCGGCAGTGCCGAGGCCAACCACATGGCCCAATTCGTGAATTGCCACCGATAACAAATCAATTTCACCAGCCGACGGCAACGTTGTATGATCGTAGTGCCAATTCGTGCCAAGGTTGTCAAATGAGAGGACACCGCCCCACGGGGCAAAGCCGCTTGTCTCCATGCGGTCTTCGACGGCCGCGGAAAAGTCGTCCGTGATTTGCTCGATTTGATCTACTTCCTCCTGAGAGAATTGGCCCGTCGGAGTGCTACTCCAGCTAAATCCTCCCGGACCACCCACTCCCAAGGTGGACCCCGAGAGATTTCTGGAGCCGACGAAAACCCGACACTCGTCGGTTGCAATCGTTGGATCGACGAGCGAAAAGTTGGCCCCGGTCGACGGATGGTTGAAACTCATCGACCAACTCCATGTGACCAAGCCAGTAGAAACGTCGCTATAAAACGGAGCCGGAGTTTGAATTGCGGAAAACGAGTCGGAGAGAATGTCCGAATAAAAATCGGCCGCCGATTCGAGCGAGGCCTTGGCCTGCGCGCCGGCCGTCGCCCCACTGGGATTGCCCACACCAAAAAAATTGCTCGTGTCGTAAGTGTAGTCCAGTGTGAGGTTAATTGCAGCTGCAGACCCGATCAAGAAAAGATGGGTCGCCACCCAACAGCAGACTCGCGCGAGTCGTAAGCAACCCATGAATCCAACCTCTTCGCTTGACTCGACAAATCCCGTCGCAGGCCGCGGCCCACTTCCCCCGCAGCGCGGGCCGGGGAAACCCTACAGTCTACAAGTCTAACGAACCGTGCTGAGTTCTCCCAAAGGTTTTTGCAAAACCGCCTGCAAAGGAGGTCAGATTCGGGATTTCGGATTAGGAACGAGAATTGGGAACCAGGCCATCGATGGCTCGTCATCGGTTTTTGGTCTTCAGCGATTAACCTCCCGCCATCACCACCCGCAGCGGCGGCAATGGCCTTTTATCTGAGTCGTCCTGACTCGCCGCTTGGCTATCCAGAAATGCAGCATCAGACGAACGTCCCGCCGCCACCCCTGCCAGATTGCCCATGGCGCGTAGCAAGCCGTATTGGGCCCGATTGTAGTTGGCCACGGCCGCCGTATAGGCAGTTCGCGCTTCGGCCAAAGCAGAGATCGACTGCAGCAATTCAATCGGTAGCCCTTCGTCGGCGCGAATCCGCTGATCGTTGAGCTGATAGCTCTGCTGCGCAGTGGATATGGATTGCTGGGCAAGTTCCATCTGCTGGCGATAGCTGCGCACGTCGGCTGCGGCGGCAACGACCTCCGCCGCGATCTGCTCGCGCAGGGCCTCCAGTTCGAGGACCCGCTCGTGCAACTCGCCGCGGCGCTGGCGCTGCAACGCGACATTGCCTAAGCCAAGATTCCGCCATTCCCAAACTGCAAGTAAATCAACGTCGCTCCGCGACGCCGCCGAAGGAAACTGATTGGAAACCCCACCTCCAAAACCACCGCCACTCGCTCCAGCCTGGACATTGGGAATCCAAGGTCGATACTTTTCTTGCTGAACACGAAAACATGCCGCCTCCCGTCGAGCCACGAGGTGCGCAATCTCTGGCCGGCTCTGCCAGGCCAATGCGACCTGTGCATCCGTGTCCAGCGACGCATCCACGAAGTCGATGGGAATCACAAATTCCTCGACCGGCACCAATTGCACTTGGGCTGGAAGTCGCAACAGGCGGGCCAGCTTAGCGCTTTGCACGACCGTTAGGCGCTCGGCCTCTACAACATCGCGTTGCCATTTTGATAGTTGCATACCGGCTCGGTTGACTTCGGCCTGTGAGCTGAAACCCTCTCGCTCAAACTTTTCGACCGTATCCACCATGTTTTCTGCCAGATCACGTGCTGCCATGGCATTGGCCAGCATGCCATGGGCTTCTACCAGGCTGTGGTATCCCATGGCGATGTCGGCCAGCGAGTCGTTCGTCGCCGCCCGTTCCGCAGCACTGTAGGCGGCCACTTCCTGGCAGGCGGCAAGTGGCGTAAACCATGCGTCGGCGAGCGACAGATTGACCATCAGGCGAAACGGGCCACCCGCACCACCAGCCAAAGGCGCTCCACCCAAGCCGAGCCCACCCCCATAAAAAAAACTATTTCGCTCCACCTCGACCACATTACCCGAGGTTTCCTGCAGCCGGCCGTCGTGCTTGTTGTAGTTCATCCCTAGGCGAAGCGAGGGCAGCCACAGCGTCTTGGCGTCCAAGTGCCGCGCCTGGGCTTGAAAGAGTCGAGTGCGCGCAAGTCGAACTTGCACGTTGTCGGCACCGCCCAATTCCAGCGCGTTGGCCAAATCAATCGGATAAGTGCCACTGTCGATCGTCGTGTCCGCCAGCAGCGGAGCAACTTCTTCAGCTGCCGCCACTCGCTCCAGCGGCGCCGCTGACGGATCGCGCAAGACCTCAGCATCGCCTTCGGCCAGCTCAAACGAGGTCTGGATCACGTGGTGTTGTTTCGCCACCTCCAAGAAAGGGTCTTGGAGCTCGGCCACCTTGCCGCCGCCCGAGAGACAGCCTGCCACGAGGACCAGTGGCAGTAAACCCACCACCCGCTTACCAGAGTTTAATCGGTACTTTTCCATTGGACCTTCCTTGACTGTAGCCGCTTCGCGCGCTCCGTCCGAGTGTTGCGCAATCTCTTACCATGGTTCGATTTGTTGTTCCGACGCCTCAAGCGTATCTCCGTCATTAATTCTCTCCGCATCCTTCATCACAAAGTGGTCGCCCGACTTAAGGCCCTCCGCGACACCAAGCACTCCGTCGACTTCTAAGGCAATTTCAACGGACCTGAGTTGGCAAACACCGTCGCGCACCACCATCACTGACGGCCGGTCACCTTTGCCTACCAAAGCGCTGGCGGGTATCACAGGCAACGTCGCCGATTGCAAAGTAATCGACGCCGAACCGTAACTGCCTGGCCGCAGCGGGCGACTACCGCTAATTGGATCCTTTGCGTTTTCGATATCCATTTCCGCACGCATCATCCGTGTCTGCTCGTTATAGGTGCCCGCCAAACGCGAGAGCTCCCCTTCGAGCGGCCCACTTGGCATGTCGTCGGCAACAAAAACTACGGTGCTGCCAACTGCCAACTGCCCCGCAACGTCCACAGTTGCATAGAATACCGCACGCAACTTGTCGATCTTTGCCAACGTAATAAGCGGGCACACGTCTTTCCCCTGATTGCTCGGGCGAACCAGGTTGCCCGGGTCGACATTCCGCTCGGCGACGGCGCCCGCGAACGGGGCTCTAATTTCCAAGTAGCTGGCCAGCGTTTGGGCGCGCGCCAGCTTGGCCCGGCCGACCACCACCTCCGCCTGTCCCTTGCGAATCCTGGCCTGGATCACCTCGACATCCTGACGATATTGTTCGAGCATCGCGCGGGTGGACTGGGCTGCTGAGTTGGCTTCCTTCAATCGCTGCCGCGCAATCGCACCTTGGCTTACCAATTTTGCCAGCCGCTTGCGCTCTGAGTCTTTTAAATCAAGCTGCGCTCGCCCCACCTCGAGTTGCGTGTTGGCCGACGCCATCTCAGCCCGCATTACTTGCCCGTTGGCCAGTAACTCCCCGATCATGGCCTCCTGCTCCACAACCTCTTGCTCAACCTCGGGGGCACTCAGCCGCACAAGCACCTGACCGGCCACCACTTCATCACCAATGTCGACCAGGACACTCTCCACATAGGCTTCGATGCGCGGCATTAGCATGGCTGTCTCGTCGCTTTCGATCGTCGCCGGCAAGCTCTCTTTCTTTTCAATCTTTTGTGTCCGGACCATGCCCACCACAACTTTGGCCGGCAGGACGGGTTGAGCCAGCGTCCCGCCAGGAACAGCCGCCCTCCGCTGACAACCCACGGAAACCAATAGTGCTACAAAGACCAGGAGCATGGCAACCAAGCAAAGCGTTTTTTTCTTCAGAGCGTTTATCATATTACCGCCCACTGAGCTTTGCCTGAAGAAGAAGAGGATGTCGGTCGTTTGAGGATCGCATACAAGCAGGGCACCACAAATAGCGACAGGAAGGTGGCCGCGATCACACCGCCGATAATCGCGCGGGCCAGCGGCGCGTTGGCGTCACCACCAAAACGGCCAATAGCCATCGGCAACAGCGCGAGCCAAGTCGTGAGCGAAGTCATTAGAATCGGCCTGGCTCGAACCTTTGCCGCATCAATGATCGCCTCCTGCACGCCCAAACCCTCTTCCAGACGATGATTCGCAAAATCGACGAGCACAATCGAGTACTCAACGACGATACCAACCATCATGATGATACCCATAAATGACATGATCGAAAGATTTGTATTCGTAGCTAATAACATTACCACCACACCCACAAACCCAAGGGGCACGGTAAGCAAGATAATCAGAGGATCAAGCAAGCTACGAAATTGGGCGACCATCACGAGATAGACGAGTACGGCCGCGATCGCAAAACCAGCCGCAAACTGACGGAAGGAATTGCGCATCTCTTTCACCTCACCCTGTGAGCGGAGTGCCGTACCCGGGTATGCGTCCAGCCGATAGACCTCGCCCCGATCGTCGATTTCGCGCCGTGCGCCCAGCGGATTTGCCTCCGCGAGCAACTTCGCTTCGATACCGCTCATGATGGTCCCCGCATCGTGGTCGCGCTGGACATTCGCATAGACATCCATCACGCGGCCAATATTACGATGATTCACAACGCCCGGGCCCTGGCCCTTTTCAATTTCCGCCACATTGCGGAGACGAATCGACACACCATCCACTACACCAATGGGAATGTTGCGGATCGTCTCCAGGTTGGTCAGCAGTTCCTCGGGGTATTGAACTCCAATGAAATAATGATTGCCCTTGGATTTGTCGACCCAAAAGGCCGGATCGAAGCCCACCGAGCTATTGGTAGCCGAAACAAGATTCTGCATCACCTTTTCCGGGGTCAGCCCCATGCGGGCAGCTTTGTCGCGGTTCATGGTGATCGTCAGCGTAGGATAGTCGAGTCGCTGCGCAATTCGCACGTCCACCGTACCCGGCACTGAGCGGACGGCGTCTTCCACATGCTCAGCAATCTCGCGCATTTCTTCCAGCTTGGCGCCACTCACTTGAAAATGAAGCGGCGAAGGCTCTCCCATGTTGAGTGCACTGGTAAGCATGCCCCCCGTGTCAAAAGCAAATTCGATATCAGGAAACTGCGCATTCAGTTTCTTGCGGAGCAACTCCACGTAGTCGAACGCTCCGCGCTGACCCGACTTTCCCTTGAGCTGAACCAACATAAATGCATCGCCTGGGCCTATGTTCGGCGTGTAGGCGGCGGGCCAATCGTTTAGCACGCCGATATTGGAGATAAGAATCTGCAGGTCGGACTCGGCAATTTTTTCTATACCCAGAGCAAAGCTGGGGTCCGCCTCGCCGGTCTCCTCGATAATCGCATTCTCTATTTCCTGGATGCGGCGATCGGTCATGTCAATATTTGCGCCAGAGGGCATGCGTACGTAGACCGTAAACTGCCCCGCATCGATTGGAGGAATAAGTTCTTGGCCCATATGCGTAGCAACATAAGCGGCCACCGCAAAGATTGCGGCCGCGCTCAGCGCAAACAGCCAGCGTATTTTCAGGCAGCCTGCGACAATGCTTCCGACTGCCCGAGTAAGTGCTGTCGACGATTCAGCAACAGATGCCTGATTTTCCGGCTTCAAAAATAGAGCGCAGTAAACAGGAACCAGGGTAATCGACAAAATGAACGATACGACGATCGCCATGATCGTGGCCAGCGCAAGTGGCGTGAACAGGTACGATGCCAGACCACTCAAAAATACCGTAGGAAAAAAAACGACCGCAAAGGTTACCGTGGAGATGAAAATCGGCACTGTAACTTCGCGGGTTCCCTCGAGCGCCGCCTGCATGGGGGCTTTGCCCATCTTGACATGACGGACAATATTTTCCAGCACGACGATAGACTGATCAACCAAAATACCGATCGCCAAAGCCAATCCGCCAAGCGTCATCGAATTAACTGTATTTCCGGTGAAGTACATTCCCACCACCGCCGCCAACACGGCTAGAGGAATCACCAGTACCACGACAAATGTCGAGGCTAGGTTGCGCAGGAACACCAGCACCACTGCGCCCGCCAACAGACCGCCCAACCCGGCGGCAAATTGCAGGCCCTTGATGCTCTGCTGCACCGGCCCAGACTGGTCCATCGCCACCGACAGCACCAGTTCATCCATGCCAACATCGCCCGCCCGCTCATTTTTCAGGCGGTCCAGAATGTTTTTCAAATTTTTGCGGATGGTCTGCACGATCCTAATCGAGTTTTCGCCCGGTTGGCGGTAAATGGGGATATACGCCTTTCGGCCACCATTAATGCGTACAATGTTTGACTGGATCTGCGAACTATTCTCCACTCGGCCAATATCGCTGATTCGTACCGGGATGCCGTTGACAGTTTTGATCACCGAGTCGTTGAGATCGTCGATCGTTTCCGGAACAGCATTGGTAAAGAGCTGAAAATCCTGTTCGCCAACCTTCATGTTGCCGGCTGGGATAAGCACATTGTATTTGGCCAACTGGTTTTGGACGTCCATCAAGGTAAGGCCATAGGCTTCCAGCCTGTGCGGATCCATATAAGCGTAAATGCGCCGGAGCTTGCCGCCGAATACTGCCGGAGAAATAACGCCCTGAATCGACTGCAGCTTGTTCCGGAGCTCGTAATAGGCAATGTCGTAAAGCTGCTGCTCATTCATGCCCGGGCTATCTACCACCACCAAACAAAGGGGCAAGGACGCGGTTGGATCGATGGGCATCAACATCGGAGGGATCGTACCCGGCGGCAGGTAAAACATGTCGCTCATGGCGTAGCTAGTGGTCTGGGCCATGGCCGTGTCGAGCGAAATCCCCTCTCGGAAAAAATCCTTCACGATACAGACGCCAGTCATTGCCTTGGCTTCTTGATGCTCGATGCCAACCGATTGACCGGTCCATCGCTGCATGCGGCTCATGATGTCCTTTTCCATAATCTCCGGCGGCATGCCAGGATAGAACGTGACTATCTGCACCGCCGATGTCTCGAAAATGGGCAGCAAATCCTTGGGGATCTTCGGATAGGTAAAGATCCCCAGCACCAAAATGGCCGCCGCCAACACACCGACCAGGTACGGATTTTTGAGAACGACGTGAGTCATGAATCTCTTGGCGATAGATCAGGTCACGGAGAAAAGCTGCGTGCTAGCAATCCAGTCCTGGGGGGGACGTCCATACCGCCCCCAGCACGAACCGGTAGTCTCTGGAACAATCCATCGTCGGACTGTAACCGGAAATCTTACCAGAATCGTCAAAGTCCCACAGTTTCCACAATTGGGGCGGGCGGATCCGCTGGCACAAATCCGCTAAAACGGCATAAAAAAGTGATCCTGATGGCCCCAAAACGCCTAATAATGAGGCAGAAGCCCCAGAATGGCTAGCTGACACGGCAGTGCTAGAGCTCACAGAGGTCCCGCGGAATTTGAGCCGCGGCGGAAGATATTAGCTCCTCGAAGCAACCAGCCTGCCTAAGGCGACTGGCCAGCCCGGGGCGAATAGGCTTCCGGTCGCGCTAAGCGCGCTGCTCCAATTCCAATAAGCGGCCCTTCATCGCCACGCCCTGGAAAGCCGAATAACGGCCAAGGCCACCCGCCGCTGGCACGACCCGGTGGCAGGGAACGACAAGCGGAAAACGATTGCGAGCCATGACCGTACCCACAGCACGCGTCGCTGCAGGCCGCCCGGCGGCCTCGGCCAATTCCCCGTAGGTGCAAGTTTTTCCGTGCGGAATTGCGCGGCAGGCTACCACAACCCGTCGCTGAAAACGTGTCATTACCCGCATGTCAATGATCACGTCGTCCAGCATACCTGGTTCACCCCGGGCATAGGCACCAATTCGATCGGCCAGGCGGTCCTCCCCAGGCTCTACGCAGCAAAACCCTACGCCGCAACTATCAACACCGCCGAGCCTAGCGCAAGCAAGAAGGGCTATCCCGGCAGCCTGCTGGCATGGGTACCCGAACGAAAGAGCGACGAGCACCCCACCCCTGCGGGCCAGCGCCACGTGTCCCAGTGCCGTCTCAAAAACGATGCGTTCGATCATTACGCCTCCGATACTTAATCTGCGGCGCCGCACGCCTCGGTCCATCTACGCCAGTCCTCCAGTCTCGTTCTTTAGTCTCTTCATCGAGAGCTATTTAGTTGTAGTCTGCCAGTCTAATCTCGCCTACAAATTCGACAAGGTCTTTGAACTCTTACACCAACACTTTATACTTTTAATCATGATCGCGCACCGCCCGAAAAATGGGCCCGCGCTCATGGACCGTCTATCCACCTATCGCTCAGCACCTGTTTTTTCCATGCACCGCTACAGCTCTCTTTCGGACGACTACTACGTCAACATGAATCTCAGCACTGAGATGGAGCTACCAGGCAACCGGGAAACTGTCCTACACTTCTTCGAGCAGATGCAAAAGAAGTATCCCGAACTGCGAAATTTCTACGCCCGTGAAAAACGCAATTTTGTCCTGGAAGAAGACAAAGACAGCGGTAGCTATAGTTGGTGCTCGGTGGAGCCACGGCGGTTTTGCTCGGGGCAAGTCAATCCCAGCCAAGTATCCGACGCACTCGATTTACATCGCCACGCCTTGGAAATTGCGCCTTATGCCCTGTCGATCAGCCCCCTTGATTGCGAGGCTCTCGATCTATTGATTGGTTTTGACTTTAATTACCGTGGCAACCAAAACCAATTGGTTGCCGAAGCGCTGGGAGTTTCTCCAGCTATGGAGGGTCTCAGCGGCATACCGGGGTCAACAATCCTCAACAATGAACCCAACATTACCTTGGCACTGGACGAAGAGTGCCGCTTGCAGTGCCGGCTGAGCATTGAGCCACGCACCAACGCATTTCAAGTTCGGACGGGTGAATACCAAGAAGAGCAAATCAGCGTTTACGTCACCGCGCGACAATACGGCAGCCTGGCAGCCGACCAAACCTACGTCGACACCCTCGACAGGCTTCACAAAGTATGCCTGGAGATGATCGACAGCTACGTAGCCGACGCCGTGCTGCAACCCTTGGCCCGTACGATCGCGATGGAGTAGGCCTTCAGCGGCAGCTTCAATCACCCTTAAGCGCGCACCGTATCGCCTCACGTGTTAATTCCGCGGCATTTTTTAGTGCGAGCTAATCTTTGGCCGCCCATGAACACGGTAGGAGCTGAGCCCTCCGGTTATGAATTAAAGTTGAGTGATTCGCTTAGCAAGGTAGCGGATGACAGTGAATCTTCTGATCGAGTGGCGCGCGGCATGCAACGTCGCAGACGTATATTCTAGATTGCCTCGACGTAATTCAACCAATCGATGTGCGCGCAAGGCGGCAAAAGGGAATCTGTGACCGAGAAGAACATCAACCATCTTGTGGAAATCAAGAAACGTTTCGTCAACACGAAAATCCAGGCCATCATGAAAGCTGCATCGGTCCAGGGCACGGCCGACTGGGTGTTGGAAGAAGAAATCAGTCTGCTACGTTACACCAGGACGTTGCAGAAAAAAGCACCACCAAACCGCCCCCAATTCCCACAGCCGCCTGCAGCTTTTTCTAATCCACCAGTCTCTGCACGCTTTGGATTAACCGGTCCATCGGAAATGGCTTGGTCACATAGTCGTCTACACCAAGCATCTCAGCGTAGGCCTTGTGGCGAGCGCCTTCGTTAGCAGTGATCATGATGATGCGCTGCCTCTTTTCGCCCATGCGTTTCAAGCGTTCCAAGACCAAAAAGCCGCTTCGCTTAGGCATCATCATGTCCAGAATGATCAGGTCGGGTGCCTCCCGCTCGATCAGTGCCAAACCCTGATTGCCGTCGCGGGCGATCAGTACTTCGTAGCCATGAGCCTCCAATGCCAGGCGAAGAGATTCAATAATTTCAGCATCGTCATCGACAAGCAGAATACGTTTGCTGCTTTTTTCCGAAGTTTTTGCCATAGTATAATTGGCTCTCAATAAAAAGAAGAGGGCTCCGCCCCTAGGCCCATCCAAGACCCATAGCTACCGTCCACCGTAACGTTTTGCCAGGACATTGCAAGACACTTGCCAGGCGTCTTAGGACGGTGTGAAAGTCCAATTTCCGGCCATGCTCAGCGCAGTGCGGAGCTGCGCTTCCACGGCATCGGCCGACGGACAGGAAAAATTTCTGTCGCGCCCGGAGCGACCGTTGCTGACGCAAATAGGTCCTACGCTGCCAACAATCTGCGACGGTCGCCAAAGAGGGTATTTTCAATGGCCGCCGCAATTTCTGCCGAGGCCTGCGGACGTGCCAGACTGTGCATCCTGCGGCCCATTTCTTGCCGGGTCTCCGCTTCGGTGACCAAGGGCAGCAATTCCTTGGCTAGGGCCGTGTCCAGCGCGCCGGTTTGGGACCTTTCGTCCACTAAGCGACAAGCACCCGCCGAGGCAATGACTTTGGCGTTGGCAAGGTGGTGGTCGTCACTGGCATGGGGATCTGGAACGAGTACGGCTGGTACGCCGGCCAGTGCCAATTCAGCCAAACAGGTGCCTCCCGAACGGCATACCACTAGGTCGCCAGCAAACAGCACCGACGCGATCTCATCGATGAAGCTCACTGCCAAAGCGGCCACGCCCGACTTGTGATAACGGGATTCAGTTTCCTGGAGTTGCCCTTCCCCCGTCTGGTGGATAATCTGCCAATCTTGAATAGCACCGCCTAAAAGTCTCAGCGCGCGAGGCATTGACTGGTTGAGCGAACAGGCCCTCCCCCCATCCTCGAGCACGATGAGCCGTCTCGGTGGTTGGGAAGCAGGTACACGAGGCGCGACGCAACTACCGGTGGCCTTGACGGATGCAACTCGAGCAGCCCTCCGCCTGTAAAACCGCTCAAATGCGGGTTGCGCCGGACTCCCCGTTACGGTCACCAGTGCCTGCACGTGAAGATGGGGGCGAAGTTCTTCAAACGCCGCACAAACCAGTGCTGATTCTTTGGCAAACCATCTCGTCGTACGACTTGGCCGCGAGTTCTGCTCCAACAGCATGAAGGGAACTCTCCGTGATTGGGCTGCCCGCACCACGGCGGTGCTGGTATAGCCACCCAATCCGACGACAAGCGAAACTCGTTGTTCACCAAGCATCCAGCGGGCGGCGCAATAGCCGGCGAGGTTGTCCGTCACGAATCGCAACGCCTGCAGTGGGTTCTGCGGCACGGGATGCGAGGGAATCATCGTATAATTGAAACCGGCCCTACGTACCGCGTGCTTTTCGCGAGGTTTGCCCGGACCAGCGAAACTAATCTGTAGCTGGGGATGCGCCTCGGCAAGATGTGCCGCAACCGCCAATCCAGAATAGAGGTGCCCTGCTGGACCTCCACCGGCAAACATTACATGAGGCGGAGCAGAAGCAGACATGGCGGGAACTCCGTAGGAGTTGGTAGGTTCCGCTGAGTCACTGGGACGACGACAAGCGTCGTCCCAGTGCTCAGACATAAGCTTCATCGTGAAGCGCTCACAATGGAGCAACTGACCCAGAAGTTGCTCGCAGGCGAGTAATTGTGCTCCGACCCCAGGGAGGGCGACCTGTCAGATCCCGCAATCCAACAAACCAACGATGAAGCTTCAAATGGTTTCTTCTAGTTTGGCTCTTGTTTGGTAACCGGCCTTGCCTTGCCGCTGACACACACTAGGGTGCCCATTCACCCCTAAGCAGCCGCCAACTTGGCGGATAAGCGTCGGTCCAGCGCAGCGACCAAACTATTACACACCTTGTCTTCTATCCCCAACAATAGCGCCGTGTCGCCTGCTACCAGGTGGCTTGCCAGCACGTCGCCAGCAGCAGCGGCCTGGCCGCAAACCATAACATTGGCCAGTGACAATCCGGCATCCCGCGCACCAATGGCAATTTCACGACCACTCAGCCCGCAACTTATCAATAGCTCAGCGCACCCCAACGTAACAACGCTGGAGCCGAACTGCCTTCCGACCACCAAATTCGACGTATCGCAAAGGACAACACGTCGACCGATGGCGCGAAATCGGCGAAGCACGGCCAGCGCCGACTCGATCTCACAACCGGATTTCGCCTCCACTTGCAGCAGCGTTACACCCTGTGTAGTCATCAGTCGCGCGCAAGAAACTAATTCTTGCGTGTCGGAGACCGAAAAACGGCGAGTTGATTCCAGCATCTGCGTACCTGCCCAGTCCATAATTTCTATTTGGCGGTTATTTGAGAGCCATGCTATTAGCTGATTTGGCGTCAGGCCGCCAGGGGAATTAGTTCATTGCGGACAGAAAGTAACTGCCGTGTTATTTCAGCGTCGCCATCGCCATCTCCAAAAGCTAGCTGTGGCCGCATTTGGCTACCGGCAATGACAACAACATCGCCCGGCACCGCGATACCCACCGCGCATGCAATAGCTTCTGCACGACTGGCAACGATTTCCACGTGTGCTGCTTGCTTACCTGCAGACCCGGTCTCTAAGGGCGCCACTGCCGCGGCAACGATGGCCAGATCCGCCATCCGCTGCACAACCTGGGATACGGCATATTCCTGAGCGGCCGTCGTACTGGCGGCCTGATCCCCCAACACACAGATCACCCGCCCCGCAGACAGTCGCCGGGCAGTCCGCAATATTGCGCACAAGGCGTCGGGCGTGCTGGCGGCATCGACAAAAACGGGAAATCCTTGCCCACAGTCGATGCGTTCCATCCGACCCGGAAGCCTTTCCAGCGATTCGATTCCCGCAGCAATCGACTGCAAGTCAATCCCATAAGACAGGCTGAGCGCTGCAGCGGCCAAACTATTGGAAATGTGGTGCTCGCCAATGATAGCGGTGCGCACCATGGCAGATTCGCTGCCAGCGGTTAGCAGCAGTAGCTGCTCATTGGCGTGTTGCTCGATAATTCGAGCCGATATTTCAGCCTGGGTTCCCATGCCGAAGGTCAGCAGGGGGCCCTTCACGTGGTCAAGCCATTGCATGCTGACGGGGTCGTCGGCATTGAGAATTGCCACGCCTTCCGGTGCAAGATGGTCAAAAATTCGCTGCTGGACATCACGATAACTTTGCACCGAGTTACACCAGGCAAAGTCCCCGCCAGTGACATGCGTTACACAGATCGCGTCGAGCCGCATACCGGCGAAGCAGTTCTGACTTAGTGACTTGCACGAAACCTCTAACAGGGCATGCGTACACCCGCTTGCCACCATGTTCGCCATGCGGGCAGCGAGCGAGGGCGCACTGGGAGCCGCGCTTAGTCCTCCGCTATACGAGATGCCGTCGTAGCAGCCAAGGGTGCTCAGTTTGCCACATCTTTTTCCGGCCTGGTTAAAGATGGAATCTATGAGGGCCAGAGTGGTCGATTTTCCGTGTGTCCCTCCAATTCCAATTACCGGCATATCATGAGTGGGCATGCCCACCAGGGCCTGACTCAGTTGGCCCAAAGCGACCCGGCTGTCGGAAACCAGATACGTTGGCACGTCGAATACGGGTACCGGCTGTTCGCACACGACGGCTATCGCACCATGGGAGACTGCTCGAGCAGCGTGAATGTGTCCATCCTGCGAAAGGCCTGCCTGTGCCATGTCAGGCAGAGCGACGTACACATCACCTGGTTCGACTTGCCGCCAATCGCTGCAGCAAGAAGTGGCCCTTACCTCACCGGCGCCGGTGCGCGTCGCGGTCGGAAAAAGTTCACCGAGCGTAACAGCACTCGCTTCGCCGGAGCGGAACGCGTCCAACATGCTAGGCCTCCTTGCCCAGGGGTGGGCGCTCGCAACACTACAAGCGGGAACGCTGCGACGCCGTTTAGGATGCTCTTCGCCGAGTGAAATTCCGTTTTCTCACGGCTTGCCACTGCAATTCGGCATGGAAAATTCCGAAGCAAGGCAAGGCAAATTGTGTCGATATAAAAAAACGTGTCAAGGCGGGATTTGACATACATCATGGCAGTTCCATAAATGACGAGTAGAAATGAAGAGAGGTTCGGGAAGTTGAACGATGAGCGCGCTTGCTTGGCTTTTCATTGCGCCGGCTGCCGCACCCGACTGCTAGCACGCCCATAAGATCATTCGGCCTGGACATGGTTGCGCTCTAGCGTCAACAATGCCGTGCCATTGGCAGCGCTAGCGCAGACACTTGAGGCTGGCATTCAGAGAGCGGATTGCCGATATCGGCACGTTGCGAAGTCGCCCATCTTTGGTGGAGTATGAAAAGCACATTTCCTCGGCTTGCCTCCACACCGGTCGACTCCGTCGGGAGCCAAGTGCACGTCCTGGCAGCCGGCCCTTGGCACGCGCCAGAATTTAGCGAACTGCGCATGGCGGTGGCCGAGTCGGAATCGTGGTGCCATCTCGACGATGTCCAAGAAGTGATCGAGACCCTCGACACCGATCAGACTGCCCCGGATCTCATCTTGGTGGCACAGCCCTTGCCAGGCCAAATTCTGCAGGAAGCAATCGATAAAATTCAGCGACTGGCGCCGCTCACGCGGATTGTGATCGTGGCAGGTAGCTGGTGCGAAGGTGAAATGCGCACCGGCCAGCCTCTCTCGGGCGTGCTGCGTTTGTACTGGTATCAGTTCGCCCCCTGGTGGGCGGCGGCCCTGAGCCGGATTTCGGCCGGATTGTACCCGCACTGGTCCATCCCGCTGGATTCTGCGCAGGCGGGCCGTTTCGTTACGGAACCGGCAAGCCACCAGGTCGCCCTCCGCGGTGCGATTGCTATTTCAGCACTCGACTATTCGGTCTATGCCACTTTTGCCGCTGCACTGCCGTCCTACGGGTTGACTGCTGTGTGGGCCCGCGACTGGGACGATCGAGAGCTGGCGGGCAATTTCCGCGGTGGAATTTGGGATGGAGGGCAGCTCGACGACAGGCAGTACCGGCAGCTAAGGGCTTTTTGTCAAGAGATGGAACGCCATGGCAGCCCAGTCGTCGCCCTACTGGACTTCCCACGAGTCGAGCACGGCAAACAGGCGCGTCAAGCGGGCGCACAGGCAATTTATGGAAAACCCTACATAGTCAGTGAAATCGCCGATGCCTTTGGCTAGACGGTGGTAATCACCAAACGGGGCCCACTACGCGTCTTTGCCCAGGTCGTCACGCTGCCGGCAATGGGCTAGAATGGGGGGCTGACCTTGAGGGGCAATCCTCCGATCGTTCGGCTGCCTTGCCCCACTATTTACCAAGCCTTGCGACGTGCCTGTGCCAACTTTTTCCACCACCGTCTCTTCGACACCGTCTTCTGGGGACTCCTACGCGACAACGCCCGGGCGGGCCAACGTCAAAGGCAAGTATGCCTTCGTCAGTTTGGGCTGTCCCAAAAATCTCGTGGATAGCGAGCGCATGCTCGGCATGTTGCAGCTGGACGGATATGAGTTGGTGGACGACCCGCGAGGCGCCGACTTTGCGATCGTTAATACTTGTGGCTTCATCGAAGAGGCCCGGCAAGAATCATTTGGCGTGATCGACGAGATGCTCGCGCTCAAGAGCCGGGGTGAGTTGCGCGGCGTAATCGTGTCGGGGTGTCTTGCCGAGCGCCAGCAGGAATCTCTCTTGGAGGAGCGGCCGGAAATCGACCATTTGGTAGGCGTCTTTGCCCGGGAGGAAGTCACCAAAGTTGCCGATCGCCTGATCGGCGGCTTAGACGAACAACGGACCTTATTCCAACCCGCACCCACCCATCCGTTGCCCGATACTTCGCGGCTTCGTATCACGCCGCAACATTTTGCATTTCTGAAAATCTCGGAAGGATGCGACCGGCTCTGCACATTTTGTGCGATTCCCATGATGCGGGGCCGCCATGCGACCAAGCCCATCGAAAAAGTAGTCGCCGAAGCGCAAGAACTGGCTGCCGATGGCGTGCGTGAATTGGTCATCGTCGCCCAAGACACCACGTATTATGGTATGGATTTGTATGGGAGGCCCCGGCTGGCCGAGCTGCTGGTCGAGCTCGAAAAAGTCGCAGGCATCGACTGGATCCGGCTGATGTATTTCTATCCCATGCACGTCACCGATGACCTGATCGAAGTCCTTGGCTCGAGCAAGCGGATTTTGCCGTATCTTGACATGCCACTGCAGCATGCCAACGATCAAATGCTGCGACGAATGCAGCGTCGTGTCAATCGGGCCGATACCGAAAGCCTGCTGGACACATTACGTGCGCGGATTCCCGGCCTGGTAATGCGCACGACTTTCATTACGGGTTTTCCGGGTGAAACTGAAGCGCAGTTCGAAGAACTAGTCGAGTTTGTCCGCGATCAAAAGTTCGAGCGGCTAGGTGTCTTTACGTATTCCTACGAACCCGACACACCCGCGGCCAGACTGCCCGATCAGATAGCGGAAGACGTAAAGGAGTCGCGGCGCCAACGACTCATGGCCGAGCAGCAGGCACTCGCCTTTGCCTGGAACGATGCCCAGATTGGGCGGAAGCTTGACGTGATTATCGACTCGCAAGTGCCGGGCGAAACAGCTGCCTGGATCGGTCGATCGTATGCGGACGCCCCGGATGTAGATGGTCTAGTTTATGTAACCGGCCAGGGACTTTCGACCGGCGCGATCGAGCGCTGTGAAATCGTCGCTCGCCGAGACTATGATCTCATTGGAATTCCATGCAAACAACAGGATAACCCAGGCTAGGGCAAGCCACGCGCCATTGCGGCATTAGCACCGCAAGACCGTGGCCCTGCCGAACAGCGATTCGCTCGTTCCGGCCCACCTGGACTCAACCGCTTCGATGCGGAGCAGGGCTGCCATGAACATCCCGAATCAGGTCACCATCTCACGAATCATGATGTCGGTGGTGCTATTTTTTTTCCTGGCCCTCGGTTGGTACAAGATCAGCCTCGTGCTGTTCGTGCTGACTGCCTTGACCGATTGGATCGACGGCTACTGGGCCCGCAAGTACGGGCAAATCACCCAGTTGGGGCGGGTGCTGGATCCCTTCGCTGACAAATTATTCATTTGCGGCACCTTTGTTTTTCTGGCAGCGGCGCCTCGTCTGGCGGACGGGTCTGCTCCTGCGGGAATTACCGCTGGGATGGCTGTGGTCATCCTAGGCCGAGAACTTCTGGTCACCGCGCTTCGCACATTCGTCGAACAGCGGGGGGGCGATTTCTCAGCAAACTGGACGGGCAAGTGGAAAATGGCGCTGCAGTGCCTAGCCGCCGGCTGGAGCATTGTTCACCTGTCCTACGTGGATGGGTCGCATCTGGCCTGGCGCTCCGCCGCTCCCCCAGAGTGGATGACGCACGGCCTGACGGTAGTCGCCTGGGGAGCTGTCTTGCTGACACTTTATTCAGGGTGGATTTATGTGCGTACTGCGATCACTGCATTCCGTTCAGCCAAATAGCGGCGGATAAAAATTGATGCCGCACGAGCCGACGAGTGCTGTCTACGTAGCCATGGCCGCGACCATGTTCCTAAGCCTTATGGTTCTCTACGGCTTGTGGCAAAAACATGCGTCCGGTCGGCCCCTGTTAGCGTACGAGCCACGTAAACGAGTTCCCTGGGGTCCCATGGCCGGCCTGTTGGTTTTAACGGTTCCCTTGCTTTTGGTGACACTGTCGTTGACGTTGATCAACTCCCACGATACCTCGATTGAAGAGTTGGAACCGGCTGACTTTATTTATGCAGGTTGGCTACAGTCAATTGTCAACCTGAGTGCTGTGGTACTAGGCGCGGCCTCATTGGCAACTTTTTTTGGCGCCGACCGCAGGGATCTGGGCTTACCGCTAGGGTTGCGGCAAGCAGCCAAGGACTGCTGGCTCGGTCTGCTCGCCTGCCTGGCTTCACTGCTACCCATCTATGTGGTTCAAGGGGTCCTGACCAATGCCCTTGATTCGACGCAAGGCCATCCCTTGATTGAGCAGTTGCACGATTCCTTTAGCCCCCAGTTGGTGGTCATGGCAATTGTCCTCACGGTGGTCGTTGCCCCTGTGTATGAAGAGTTCGCTTTTCGCCTGCTGTTTCAAGGTTGGCTAGAGAAATGGGAAGACAAACTCGTAGGCTATCACCCCACCTGCCGGCAAACACTGGCCGCTGAAGACGAATTAGAAGTATCGCCGGCAGCGATCCCTGCCGAATCGTCGCGGCCCGCAGGCGGCATGATTGCTGAATTGCCCCATGGCTGGACGCCTGTGCTGGCCAACGGCCTTCTGTTTGGTCTGGCACATGCGGGCCAAGGCGTGGCTCCGGTGGCGCTGACCCTCTTTGGGATCGTCCTGGGCTACGTCTACCAACGCACGCACCGCCTACTCCCTTGTATCGTCGCCCATATGGTCTTCAATGCCAGTTCCATGCTCCTGCTTGGACTGCAATTGCAGGGCTCCCCAGCCTCTTGAGGCCGGTGCCCAAGAATCGGGCCGGCCCGGGGGTTGCTTGAACGGGCGCCAGCAGAGAGAACGGAGGAGGGATGTCGTTTCAGCCATGTAAAGCAATGTCAAACTACAATTGTGAAACGAACCGCCTACTCTCGGAGGCTTCGCCGCTGTGAATATCGACCGCAATCCGACCCGTGAAGTCCGTATCGGCACTGCTAAGATTGGCGCCGGCCACCCGATTGCGCTGCAAAGCATGACCGCTACGCAGACAAAGAATATTGACGCTACAGTCGGACAGATCAACGACCTCGCCGACGCTGGCGCGGATGTCGTGCGGGTCGCCGTCGATAGCAATCAAGACGCTGCCGCGCTGCCCGAGATTCGCCGGCAGACCAAGGCCAACCTTGCAATTGATTTGCAAGAAAACTACCGTTTGGCCGAAGCGGTAGCCCCGCATGTAGACAAAATTCGCTACAACCCCGGCCACCTCTATCACCACGAACGGCAAAAATCTTGGCAAGAAAAAGTTGCCTATTTGGCACAGGTCGCTGCCGACCACGACTGCGCGATGCGCGTGGGCGTCAATTGTGGCAGCGTTGATCCCGATAAAAAAACAAAATATGCTGGGGACGATACGATCCGTCCCATGCTCGACAGTGCTTGGGAACATTGTGCCGCCCTCGACGAGCTAGGTTTTACGCGCTATTGCGTGTCGCTCAAGGACTCCAATCCCCAAAAAGTAATCGATGTTAATCGACGCTTTTCGGCACAGCGACCGGAAGTACCACTCCACCTGGGTGTGACCGAAGCCGGCATGCCGCCCGATGGCGTCATCAAGACCCGCATAGCCTTCGAGCAGCTCATCAGTCGCGGCATTGGCGACACGATTCGGGTGTCGTTGACCGTGTCGAACCCCCGAAAGCCTGAAGAGATTGTTGCCGGCCGAAAAATCCTCGCGGATATCGCAATGGGACGAGTCCGTTCGGTTGTCGACTACGGACTCGACACGCTAAATATCATCAGCTGCCCCAGTTGCTCACGCGTGGAAAATGAAGCGTTTATCGAACTGGCCGAGCAGGTAAAAGAGATGACCCGCTATGCGGCCGAGCATGCGATCACCATCGCGGTGATGGGCTGCCGCGTCAACGGCCCCGGCGAAACGGACGACGCCGACCTGGGCCTCTGGTGCGGACCGCAATACGTCAATCTCAAACGGGGCAGCGAAGCGATGGGCCAATATCCGTATGATGAAATCCTATCGCGTCTCAAGAGCGAACTGGATGCGTTAATTAGGGAACATCGGGACCGAGATTGAAAAACACTGATCACGCATTCGTTTCTCGCCACTCCAGGAGCCGTGATCCGTTCTGATTATTTACCCGCTTCTAGCACCGTCGGCTAATTTGAGGGCAGCTGTTACAACAGGCGATATCCCGAACCTGAAGCAGTTCTTGTTCGCGGGAACATGGCAATATGATTTAATGGCTCCCAAACCGAATCCACCGACGCCGGTCAGCCGAGCGCAGCGAGGATCTCGGCATCGGTGGGAAAATGGCCCGTGTCGTGTTTGCTATAAATGAGCTTGCCATCGACTTTGACGTCGAAGATGCCACCCCCACCTCGGATCAACGCGACTTCCGCCCCCGTCTCGCCTTCAATTGCATCCGCCAAACTGACGGCTTGTGAAGAATAGTTTCACTGCACGCAATATTCGATCGAAATCTTCATTTGTAGCTCCTTTCAGCGGCCCACTGTCGCGACCAGTCAAACCAACGCGCGATGGCAGGCACCCCATGCGGACAGGTGCCCATCCTAACATGCGCAGCGCCCCGTTGCACGTGTGCGCTAAAAACTGACCTTCGGCTATGCCACGCCCATCGCTACAATGCCGCGCTTCGGCAAGGGTGGGGGGTCCGCCTTTTGTCACCACCAACCCTATTCAGTCAATCCCAAGCCGATGCCACGGCAAGTACCCCTGGCGATTTTTCCGTCAATCGGCCGAGCGCCGACTTGCCCTTGGCGATCGCCCACCTGGGTGGCTGGCTCTTGGCTGGTCAGCATCGCCTTGTGTGGCTGCCAAACCCTCTTGACCCAAACCAAGTCGCTCCCCTTCCAACACGAAATCGTGCGCGGACAGTTGGTGCTGCACAGCGATTTCCCCCTGCCGCAGGAGCACCGCCTCATCAACGACCTGGTCGCTGCCCGCCACCAGGTGCAATTCAAGCTGGGCCTCACGCCCAATGAGGAACCGGTTCATATCTATCTCTTTGCGGAGAAAGCAGCGTATTACGACTACCTACAAATTCATTTCCCCGGTTTTATGAACAGACGGGCCCTTTTTGTAGAAACCAATATTGCCCTGTCGGTCTACGCGCATTGGGGCGACCACGTCGCGGAAGACCTAAGGCATGAAGTCGTCCATGGATACCTTCACGCGGCAGTGCCCAACCTGCCACTTTGGCTCGATGAAGGATTAGCCGAATACTTTGAGGTCGCCCGCAGCCGGCATGGACTCAATGAATCGCACGTTGAGTTTCTCCGCGACAGGAGGGGTGAGTCGTTCGATCTGGCTCGATTGGAAAAGCTCACCTCTGCCGAAGACATGACCCAAGAGGACTACGCCGAATCCTGGGCTTGGGTTTATTTCCTCTTGGAGTCGGCCGATGATCGGCAATCGCTCCTTACCGATTACCTAGCCGATTTAAGCCAAGGTAACAGCGGGCCCACACTGAGCAAGCGACTCCATAAACGCTTGGCTACCCCTGAGCTTACACTGGCGGAATATCTGCAAACGGTGCGTTAGCGAAAAGACGGCCCGCGCTGGCAAAAAACCTATCTCTAGGACCGAGGGGCTAACCCACGATAGCCCCACGTTACCCAGAGGTCCAAGACGCACCTCGTTCGCGTTTCGCCCAGTAAATCTGTGACGCGTCTAAATCGGCTTCCACGCCTCGTTTAGCACGCCAACGTAGGCTGAAAACAAGCGGAAAATCAGCGCGATGATCAGGGCCGATACCAAGATCCAAACCGCATAGCCGGCGATCTGTGCGAGGACCGAAATTGCCGTGGCCGCACGCTGCTGATACTCCCGTGCCATACGCTCCATCGTCTCGGCTAGCCGGCCACTCTGCTCACCAACGGCAATGTTATCGAGCATTTCCGTAGGAAACACACCCGTCGCTGAGAGGGCTGTGTGAATATCCTGGCCTTGTTCGATGCGTAGCGCCACTTCGGGCCCCCACCCAGCGAAGTAGTCGTTCCCCGTGGCATCGAGCACTAGGGGCAAGGCCTGACGCAAATCCATTGACGTGCCCAACACCAATTGGAATGCCCAGGCAAATCGCGACAGGGCGAGCGTTCGAAAAGCTGGTCCTACAACCGGAAGCGTCAGCACGAATCGTTGCAACGCACGCGTCCATCCCACTCCGCAGCGAATCGCCTCCACCAACAAGAGCCCGACGATTGCGACAAACACCAACAGATTGACGTACTTGATAAGCCCCGCAGTGCCAATCCAACCCAGGCCAAGCATATCGAAGCCAGCCATCTCCCCTTCGCCTCCCGGCTGTTGGAAACCCGGCAACATTCCCATTACAAATATCAATAAGCCCACCACCAGCACGGCCATCGCCAACTGAAGTGCCGGCCAGGCAAGTTTACCGAGAAAAGCTTTTTTCGCTTTCAATGTATCGTCGTAGTACTCGGCCAGACGCCCGTAGGTTCGATCGAGCTGCCCACTCACTTCTCCCACACCGACCATTTGATGAAACAGGGGGGGGAAATAATTGCCGGTGCCCTGCAGAGCTTGGGCCAGCGTACTGCCGCCAGCCAACGAGCTGGCCACTCCCTCGATCTGGCGTCGCTGCCCCCACGAGCCTCGCTGGGACTCGCCCTTCCAGATTTTCAGGTCCTTAAGCCCGGCACCGGTCGCAACTGATAGGCGATGGCACAATTGTGCGAGCGGCTTGAGACGTATGCGCGGGGCGAAGAACATGGGCGGATCTCAAGTTCTGTGTTTCGTGTTTCGAGCTAGACTCCAAGAATCGGCCCCCTCAAAAAGGGGCGTATCCAACGTGAATTAGCCTATCAGGAGGTCCAGAAGATAGCCAGGAAGCTAAGAGTCGGCGCGACGCCTGGGGCAAAGTGGCCTTGGCGCTCGTACTGCTGGGCGCCTCATTCTACCTCTCCAATGTCCTCATTCCAAAGGTCGGGGTGCTCGGCGATGAACTGCTGCATCAGACGAATACACTCCGGACTGTCGAGAACCTCCAGTCGCACACGGCGGCTACGGAGATAGGCCTCTGGCCCCTGGAAGGTACGGTTTTCGCCAACAATGATTGTGGGGATGCCGAACAACAAGGCGGTGCCGCTGCACGCGCCGATTGTGACCGCGTCCTAAAATCTGGTCATCCATCACCAGGACTAATCCAATGGGGATACCTCCCTCGGCCAGGCCCAGGCGCGCCTCGTCGAGGGCGGCCTCAAGGCCTGCCTATCCACTTGCACTCCCGGAAAATAAAGGTGTGAATTCGAATTTCGCGCTGTCAAACAAGCCACGGTCACTCAGTTTGAGGTTGGGAATCACCAGCAGCGCCATAAAAGACAACGTCATATAAGGGGCCCGCAGCGGCGACCCCCAACGCTTGACGATCCCGTCCAACTGCTGGTACGCCGCGCCGACCTCGGCACACGTGCCGGTTGCCATCAGACCGGCAATCGGCAAGGGCAAGAGTTGGGCGATACGGTCGGCTTGGCAGCAAGCACTCAGACCTCCACCGGCGCTCATAATCGCATTGATCGCCTCTGCCAGGTCACTATCGTTGACGCCCACAGCAATGACGTTATGGGAATCGTGAGCCACACTCGAAGCCATGGCCCCCTGGCGGAGGCCAAAATTTTTAATGAATGCGACGGCAGGCGGCGCCGCCTGATAACGATTGACCACCACCAGTTTAAGGATGTCGCGCTGCACGTCGCTTACCACCCGCCCAGCGACCACTGCGGGCTCCAAAAGAAGGCTGCTGGTAATCAATTGACCATCCACCGCTTCGATCACCTGCAACCGGTCCGCACTGTTTTCGACAACGAGCTGCTCGGGATCCACGTAGGTTGCCTCAAACTGATTGACAACTTCCGGGACATGTCGCGGGAGGGTCGACGCCCCATTCTCCGCCACGATCTGGCCGTCGATCCAGGTCCGTAGAACATCAAACTGGGTAATCGAACTGGTCTCAATAAAATCAGCCGGGTCACCCACGCGAAGTTGGCCTACCTCCAAACCGTAGTGGTCAATCGGATTCAGGCAGGCGGCTTGCAACACATCGAACACATCAATCCCATGCGCAATAGCCCTGCGGGCCA